>QHSU01000090.1 GCA_003220535.1 Candidatus Rokuibacteriota bacterium | reverse complement strand
AAGGCGGATCTCTGTCCCCAGGGCTTCGACGGCTCGGTCGCCCTCACCGCCTCCCGGGTAGCTCCCAAGGTGGACCGACACCTCCTTGGACCGGATTTGCACCGGCTGCGTTGACTGGCCTTGCACGGCACACTCTCATTCTTGTTGACAGGTCTCCGCCCCGCGGGCACGTTCGAGACGCTCAAGCTCGTCTATCGAAATAAGAGGACTGGCGCCATTCGGTATGAGGCGTGGTACTCGCTGGAGGTCAAGCAGTTCGTGAAGCTTCGGGAGAATCTGGAGACCGGACTGCGCGTCCGGGAACTCATCGCGTTCAAGCTCCGATAGGGCACCGTCGGACGTCATGAATTCGTCCGAACGCGCTGACTCCTGGAAGAAGGATCGGAGAATGAACCCCTTTAGCGTGAATCCGCGGGCTGCCGTAGCGCTGCCGGTTCTCGGCATGGATCGCCGCGATCGCGAGGCCCAGCCGGGCGTCCGCTTGCGCCCGCGGCGCCGGCGGGCGCGTGTGCCATGCGTAGAACCCCGCGCGCGAGACCTGCAGCGTGCGGCACAGCAGCCGGACCGGGAAGGCGGCCTTCTCCGCGACGATAAACGCGAACCTCACGGGTGCTCCTTCGCGAAGAAGGCCGTCGCTTTCCTAAGAAACTCAACCATTCGCCGCGCTTCCGGCGGGTCGACGCGGCCGGCGGCAATCTCCTTCTCGCGCTCGGCGAGCGCCACGCGGGCGTCCGCCGGGGTACGCCACGCGGCGTCCCACCTCCGCTCGCGGCGGCCGTTCACTCGGAGGTCATAGCCGTAGGCGGCGAGAGTCACGCGCCGCGGTCGTCCCCGCTCGTCCAACTCCGTCCTGGTCCACGTGTGCTTCTTGATCGTTGCCATCAGCGTCTCCTTTTCTGCTCGGTCGACTTTCGGGCGTAGATCGCGGCGATCATCGGCGTCTCCTGTCGTCGCACCTCCCGCGCCACGAGGTGCCCAGCGCGGCCCTGGTGCGATTGCCTTCCACGTACCGAATGCGGAGATCCTGATCATCGGCCGGGCCGCGCAACTCGCGCAACGCGGCGGCGAAGATATCATTGGGGATGCCAGCGCCCAGGTCTTCCGCCGTCAACGTCGCGTCGGGGTTCCGAGTGTAGGCGTCGCACAACCTCGTGAAGATCAGCTCGATCGCCTCGTCGACCGTCATCGGTGCGCCTCCCTGTTGATGCTCATCGCGTCCGAGTTGTTGCGCTGCCGGGTGACCCGCTTCGTTGCGCTCATAGCAGCGGCCCCCGCATCGACTCGACCCGCGTGATCTTGTTGTGCTCGTCGAGACCCGGCAAAAGCGCCCCCGAGGCGAGCCGGAGGCGAGCCTCGGCGAGAGACCCATTTTGTGCAGAGTCGTGCACAATCGTGGACTCGCCTAGGTATTTTTGTGCAAGCACGTGCAGGGGCCCTGAAATCACCTTGAGTTCACGATCCCCCTGTAACTAGCTCTTTGAGCGTCCGTTTCTGAGAACCTATAGACAGATTTCGTCTCGGAAGACCATTTGGCATAGAAACAGCAGCCGGCGATATCACTTCCCCCAAAAGGCCCTACGTGACAAACCGTCCGAACACGGGAGGCCCGCATGAGACTGGACGGGCGCTTCGCTCGACTGCTGGTTTTGATCGCCCTGTTGGCATTGCCACAGTACGCCATAGCCGCTAACCCGCTGACTGTGGGCGACGGCACAGCGGCAAGCTGCACGGAGACGGCGCTGCGGTTCGCCATAGCCTTCGCCGAAAACAAGGGCGGGGGCACTATCAAGTTCAAGTGCGGCGGGAATCCAGTCATCATCACCCTGACCGACCCGCTGACGCTTCCTAACCGCACGACGATTGACGGCGGCGGCGTGGTCACGGTCACGGGGTTCTTTGCTTCCTCTAGCTGCCGTCGTTCCCTGATCTTCGTCAATCACGACAGTACCGTTCTCCTGAAGGGCCTGACGTTCGATCACGTTGGTAATACCTGCGACTTCGCGCTGCTCAACGAGGGCACACTGACCGTCCGGGACAGTACGTTCGAGCACAACTTCCTGGGTGTTCGGAACGAGGGCACGCTCACGGTGATTCAAAGCACGTTCTCGCAGAATTTCTCCTCCGGCGCGAGTGGCGGCATCTGGAATGTGGGCACGCTCACAGTCAAGGCTAGCTTGTTCTCCAACAACGGGTTTGCGGGTGGCGCGGGGATCCTCAACGAGGGTACGCTTGCCGTAAAGGACAGCGAATTCGCCGACAACATTGGGGGCGACATGCTTGGCGGTGGTGGTGGAGGCATCCTTAACTTCGGCACGGCCACAGTAGATGACAGCTTGTTCTCCCGCAATGCCGGTGGGTATGGAGGCGCAATCGCGAACGCCGGAACCCTCACGATCAAGAACACCGTCTTCGACAGCAACGGAGCGTCCCCGTTTGGTGGAGCTATGACCAATTATGGCTCGGTGACCGTTCACAATTGCGTGTTCTCCAACGGCTATGTTGGCTATGCCGGCGGCGGCTTCTACAATGCGGGCGACGCCAGCGTCTCGAAGAGTGTGTTCCAAGGGAACGACGCCCCTGGAGGGTTCGGTGGGGGCATCTTCAACTCCGGTACCCTCAGCGTCTCGAACAGCACCATCACGGGCAACACCGCTGGTGTCGACGCCGGCGGCATATACACGTGTGTGGCAGGGTATCCTCCTTACGGTTGCACCGGCGCCGGCTCCCTGGATCTCACGAACAGCGTCGTGACGGGCAACACACCGAACGACATCGTTCCATAGGCCAGCGGCAAAAGAAGCGGAGACGCTGCTCATTGAGGGCAGCGCCTTCGCGCTGGGCACGTCCAGAGCATAGGCGGGAGCCAGGACCACGGCCAGGTCACGACTCGTGCTCCGGACCGTCCTCGTCCTCGCTGGCCGCATCGCCGGCGTCCATGGCGGCCTTCCACTCCCATGGATCAGAGAGCTTCTCGACCAATCGGCGCACGACGGGCTTGAGGTGGTCCTCAATGAACGCGCCGCGGTCGCCGGCCGGAATCCGGTTCACGAACAACTGGACGACTATGCGCGCTTCACACCGCACGCGGCGACCGTCCGCCAGCTCGACATCACCGAGATCAAAGATCAGCGGGCTCGCCATGTCACGTCCTCACCTTCAAAGCTGGCCCGCGCGTGGCAGAGCGCTGGAGCAACGCCCCAGAGCGGCGCGAACCTCGCCCGGATTTGTCCGGGCGCGACGAATGGTCTCCAGGAGGCTCCCCACCACCACTCGCCCTGATCATTCACGCAATCCGTTCTCGCACGTACTGGAACCAAAAGTCCGCCTGCGACTCGCGCCGAGGCTCGCGCAGCAACGGGGACGAACACGAGCTCTTGCGCGCTGAACCGCTCCGCGCCATGCTCGTCGCGGCCGAGCCGCGCGTTCTCCTCGGGCAGGATCACGTCGTGCAGGCGCTGCATATTCTCGGCGGCGCGGACGAGGTCCTTCGCGAAGTGGGCCAGCGCGGCGTTGACGCGGGCGTCGCTCCCCGGCAGCAGACGCTCGCGCGCTTCGTGACGGACATCGCGGAGGCGGCGCTCCAGCACGTCGAGCGCGTCGCGGGCGTTGATCTCCTCCAATTCGGCGGCTGGCAGTTCCAGCTCCGCGCGCTTCATCGCGCGGACGTCCACGACCGGCGTCTCGTAGCGCGTCGCGACGTGGACGCCGTGCGACAGGCCGGCGATCGTCGGCATGTGGATCGGCGTCCTCTCTTCGACCGTCCTCGTCGGCGGATTGATCACCTCGCGCAACGTGCAAACTCCCGCCCTGCCAGACCCGCGAAGCAGGCGAGCTGGATCCAGTCGTAGGCGCATTCGATCTCGTCCGGGGCTATGTCCGAGCCGAAGGGCCTGTCCGCGTAGAGGACGACGGCCGCGTGCTCCACGGGGCGCCCCTCGATCGTCCGGTAGGTGCCCAGCACGCGAGCCAGATGCTGGTGCACGACGTCGTCCACGCCGTCGAGCCGGCCGCGGTAGCGGATGATCGTAACGTCACCGACCGAGTAAGCCCGGTCGATGCGGCACCAGGGCATGATCGGGAACATCATGAGGCTGCGCCTATGGGCTCGGAGGTCACTCGGGGTTGTATGCCCATTTGTGTGCCCACGTGACCCTCGAAGTGGGCCACTAGCGCCATCGCCCCCCACGGATGCGACGGATGCGACGCGCGTAAGTGCGCGTCGGAGCGGCTGTGCCACCTAAAGCGCTGAAGTCGCGTTCCACGCGGCATCGTTTAGGAAACTGCTGCTCTATCCACCTGAGCTACGGGGGCGCCTTGTGTTTCCGCTGGCTTGCGCGTCATCAGTCTACGCGGCTTGGGCGCTCTTGTGAATACCGTTGGGGAATTCTGGGCAATCCGCTCGACGGCTTCGGCTTTGTGCGTCAGTCCATCGAACTCATCGAGTTGCTGCTTCTATCTCCCTAGATCCGCCTGTCGTCGATGATCTCTGCGATGCCGGTCCGTATCTCGATGGTCGTTCGGTAACGCTGGCCTACGATCGAGGCGTACTCGATGACGAGCGTCACGGGCTCGCGCGCCAACGTGAGATTGGCCACGGGCGCAGGATCATCGGTCTTGAGTTCTGTGCGCGGCTCGCCGACTCGGGCCGAGATCAGTACCCGCCACTTTGGGAAAGCAGCATCGCCAGGCGGGAGATGGGTGATCAATTCGGATCGAAGCTCGAAGGCAGTGTTGACGACTGTGTCCTGGATTCGAATGCTTCGCGCCACCCCTCGCCCGATATTGGTCAGGTAGTACTTCGCGACTATCCCGTCCCCGCTTCTGGAGAGCGAGACGAAGGGCCTGTTCTGCAGCTCGGTTTGAAGCTGCGCCTCTCGACGCAGTCGGTACGTTTCGACGGTGTACCAGGCGATCACTCCAGCGGTCGCGGTGAGGACGAGGAGGTTGAGCACGCCGAGCAGCGAGCATTCGGTCATGCTCGGCTAACCGCGATCCGCTCGTGCGCGCCCCAGCTTCGCTCCTTGACGACCTGCCACTCGCCGGTCTCGTCGGCCTTCTCGGGCCGTCTCAAGTTGACACTTTCTTACTATCCCGGGCATTCGGGCTCGTGCACCCTATCGGATGCCTGCAACTCGGCCTCACGGGTTGACGCTCCGAGCGTCGGGGCCCTGCTGAATGTGGCGTTTTTCGCGGCCGCTGTTACCCGCGAGGCCACTATGAATCAGGAATCTCTCCGTACTCTCATCCGGCACAAGATCCATAACGGGCGGCTGCCGCACGACAGCATCACAAGGGTGTGGAGTAGTCCAAGCGACGGGGAGCTGTGCGACGCCTGCGACACGATTCTTTCGAAGGACCAGTTGGTGATGGAGGGAACCACCCTGGCGCCTGGCAGGAAGCCCTTTCACTTTCACGTCCGATGTTTCCAGATTTGGGATGACGAAAGGCGTGTCGGCGTGTAAGTCGGTTTCTCCATGACACGCAGGGATGCGCGATGCCCGGGCGGTCCTCGTCCACGTACCGCTCATGCTCGGTTCACTCAAGAGCGACGGGCCCGGGCACGCGCTGGGATCGAGCAGGCACTCAACGCGCCACGTGAATTCACGACGCTGATCGCCACGTAGTAGAGCTGGCCCGGAGTTAGCCCAGTCAGCCTGACGCTGACCTTCTGGTTCGGAGTTGGGCGTGCTGTCGAGGAGGCGACCGTAAGAAAGGGACCGCTGGGACAGGGAGGGTTCGTAGCGCTGTAGTAGACGCGGTAGGCCACCAGATCCGTCAGAGGCTTCCCGTCTGTATTCGTGGTCGGAGCGGTCCACGTGGCGTCCAGGACCCCGTCCTCGAGCGAGCTGCTCGGCCAAAAGAGTCCGCCGGTAGTGGCGTTGCAGGCAACAAAGATTGAGGCGATCCCCACTAGCCGACTGATCACTTGTCGATCGGCTGTGGAGCGGAAAGACTCCTTGGCCATTCACGCGCCCTCCCCCCCAGCCTCTCGAGCTGCCGAGAGCGTCACCGCGGTCTCGATGCTGGTGGGTTCGCCGCGAGGTACGCCTTGACGAACTGATCGGCCTTGGCCTTCACGTCCTCGCGAATCGACGGCAGATTGGCCCACGCGACGGTGCCGAGCGAGTCGGTGGCCGACCAGGTCATGGCGAAGCCCGCCACGCGGGCGGCTCTGACCAGAGTGACCCGCTGCCGCACGCCGAGCAGCAGGTGATACGCATAGAATCCGCCGGTGTGCTTCATGGCGCTGATCTTGAGGTAGAGGTGCGGCGAGCCAGGAGCGCGGCCTGCCTGGTCGTCGGTGAGCACGCTGATCCCCGCCCCCCGGACTTTCGCCTCCAGGTCCGCTTGCAACGTTGCACCGGAGAGCCCGTCTTTTTCCGCCTCGGGGCTCAGGTCTTCGACCACGATCGAGAGGCCCTTGAGGCCGGCCAGCGTCTGCCGTTGACGCTCGTCATCCGCCCTACCCGGCGATGCGGCGACGAGGAGCACACACACGCACACCGCGGTCCCGAGGATCGTCGTCCTCACGGCCCTGTCATCCATCTGGATCCTCCCAAGTCCGGAATGAGCTCCGCGGCGCCGGGCCCGCCGGCGCCGCTATAAGTGCCTCGTTTCGCCTCCCGCGTGCGATATTGTTCGCCGGGGAGGGATGACGCGTGAGCGACCGGTGGGCGGTCCAACGGGCCTGACGGGCACGCCGGACCGCTTCTTATTCGTCGTCTCGCGTGACAACGCGAAGCTGGCGACCTACCTCCAGCAACACTTCACAGGCCAGGCGACGGTCCAGGTCGTCGTCGACCGACGCTACGGCGAACGACGGCAGGGCGCGACCGACGTCGCCCCGGACCGCCGCCGCACCGACCGTCGATCGCGGCCCCACGTGGACAAGGAGCTTCGGCTCACGTCGTACGCGATCGTGACGCTCTAGCTCAGCGCGCGCCGTTCAGCTTGTACAAGCGCGCGCAGTTGTCCCAGAGGATCTTGGCCTTGGTCTTGTCGCTCACGCCTTCGAGCGCGACGAATTCCTCGATCGCGTGGGGAAACAACCCGTCGGAATGCGGGTAGTCGGTCGAGACGACGATGTTGTCGTCGCCGACCGCCTCCACCACCTGCCGGAGCACCTTCTCATCGGCATCGGTCGCCACGTAGCACTGCCGGAAGAAGTACTGGCTCGGCAGCTGCGTGACCTGCACCTCCGAGCCCGGGCCGAACTTCTCCCACGCCTCGTCCAGGCGCCAGAGCCACCACGGCAGCCACCCGCAGGTGCCCTCGAGAAAGGCGCAGCGCAGCCCGGGATGCCGCTCGAGCACGCCGCCGGCGGCGAAGCTCGCGAAGGCGAGCATCAGCTCCATCGGGTTGCGCCCGGCGGCGCCGATCACGCGCCCGTTCGGGTGGTCCAGATAGCGGCGCGCGATGTCGTCGCGCAGCGACGACTGGCCGGTCGGATGGAAGCCGACCGGCACCTCGAGCTCCTCGATCGCGCTCCAGAGCGGCTCGAGCTCCGGGTCGTGGATGTGCCGACCGCCGACCGGGTTCGGGTTGCCGATGACGGCAACCGCGCCCAGCTCGCGCACGGCGCGCCTGGCTTCGCGGATCGCCAGCGCGACGTCCTGGAATGCGATCTGGGCGGCGAACTTCAAGCGGCCCGGGTCAAAGGCGCAGAAGTCGCGCGTCCAGTCGTTGTGGGCCCGCGCGAGGGCGGCGGCGACCTCCGGCTCGAGATCGTCGTGCATGAGCACCTGGCGCCCGCGTGTGCCGTAGATCACGGCGACGTCGATGCCCTCGATGTCCATCGCCGCCACGTGCGACTCGGCATCGTAGCCGCGCGCGTGGGCGACCTCGTAGTGCGGGTGGCGGGCGAACGCGCGCCGCTGGAGATCCTTGCCGACGAGGGCGCTCTGGGGCCGCTTCGACATCTCGCCGATCTCGAGCTCGCCGATCCGGATGACCGGCTGGTTCGACGCGTTCTCGGACCGGCGCACGAACGTCGGGGCGAACTTCCGGAACGGCGGTTCGAGGTAGCGTTCCCAGAGGTCATCCGGCTCCATCGTGTGCAGGTCGCTGTCCATCACCCGGAACCCGTGCTTCATCGTGTGTCCTCCATCACGGCCGGAAAAGATCGGACGCGTCGATCCCGCGCGCGGCCAGCAGCGCGCGCAGCTTGCGCAGCCCGGCACCCTCGATCTGGCGGATGCGCTCGCGGGTCAGGCCGAGTCGCCGGCCGATGGTGTCGAGCGTCTCGGGAGGATCGCCTTCCAGGCCGAAGCGCCGCCGCAGCACGGTCCGCTCGTTGGCGGCGAGGTCGTCGAGGACGGACACCAGGTCCGCCCGCTCGCGGAAGAGCGCAACGAGCGCCTCGCTCGGATCGGCCGACCGGTCGGCGATGAGATCGCTCACGCGCCCCTGCCCCTCGCCGATCGGCGTCTCGAGCGACACCGGCTGCTGGCGGATCTCCTCGAGCTCCTCCACCTGCTCCACGGTGGTGCCGAGGGCCCTCGCCAGCTCTTCCAGCGTCGGCGGGCGCTCGAGCTGCTGGGTGAGGCGCTGCTGCGCTTTGGTGTAGCGGCCGAGCAGGAGCTCGACGTGCACCGGCAGGCGGATGGTTCGCGCCTGGTTGGCCAGCGCGCGCACGATCGCCTGGCGGATCCACCAGGTGGCGTACGTCGAGAATCGCGTGCCCCGCTCGGCGTCGAATTTCTCGACTGCGCGTAGCAGACCGAGGTTTCCTTCCTCGATCAGGTCCGGCAGCGGCAGGCCGCGATTCAGATACCGGCGAGCGATCTGCACGACGAGGCGCAGGTTGGCCTCGGTGAGCCGGGCCTTGGCGGCGGCGTCGCCCGCGCGCACCCGCCGCGCCAGCGCCGCCTCGTCCTCGCGCGACAGGAGCCGGATCCGCACGATCTCGTTCAAGTAGACTCGCAGGTTCTCGCGGCTGGTTTCCCGCGTCTCCTCGCGCACCTCGTGGTCGACCGCGTCGACGAGCGTGTCGATCGGCTCGTCGGGAACGACCTCTTCGGCCTCGTCACTCATGCGGTCGTTCGGCCGTCTCGTCGATCTGAGCGAGCCGCGGGGGCAAGGGGAGCAGGTAGAGCGGATTGTACGCGCGCCCGTCGCGCCGGATTTCGAAGTGAACGTGGTCGGTCGTCGCCCGACCGGTCCGGCCGACGAGGGCGATGAACTCACCCGTCTCGACCCGGTCGCCGACCTCGACGAGGTTCACGTCATTGTGGGCGTAGACGGTCACGAAGCCCTGCCGGTGCTCGATCTTCACGACGAGGCCGTAGCGCGCCTCCACCCCGCTGGTCACGACGACACCGGCCGCGGCCGCCTGCACCGGAGTCCCGGGCAGCGCCTTGATGTCGATCCCGCCGTGCCAGCCGCTCCGCCGGTGACCGAAGGTCGAAATCACCGGGCCGTCGGCCGGCCACAGGAACAGCGGCGCCTCCCCGTCGAAGTCGGGTACCCCGAGCGCGAGCCTCGGCGGCGGCCCGGCGCCGGCGGGGGTCGCGACGCGCGGGGCGCCGCTCGGCTGGCTCGGGCTGCCCCGCCGCGCGATCGTCGCGGTGTCCGGAGGAGGAATCACGAGACGCTGGCCGATCTTCAAGCGGTCGTCGGCGCTGGCCAGCCGGTTCGCCTTGACGATCACTGCGACCGTGACACCGTACTTCTTGGCGAGCGCGGTCAGCGTGTCGCCGGGCTTCACCTCGTGCACGCGCTGCGGGGTGCGCGGACCGGCGACGGGCTCGGCGTGGCCGGCCACCGGGCCGAGCGCGACGATCAGCCCGAGCGCGGCGATCCTCAGCATCTTGCCTTCGCGCAGCGCGCCCGCGGTCATGACTCGAACTCGGCGTAGCGAATCCCGAAGGGTCCGAAGCGACCCGACGGCGGCAGCCAGCGAACGCTGACGTGCTCGACCCGCGAGAGGGGCGGCCCTTTCCCCAGCTCCTGGATGAACTTCTCGATCACCGGACGCGGGCCCTCGGCGCGGGCGCGCACTCGACCGTCCTTGAGGTTCATGACGTAACCGGCCAGGCCGAGACTCGAGGCGCGCCGCTGCGCGTAGTTGCGATAGCCGACGCCCTGGACCCGTCCCTCGACGACGATCTCGGCAGCCGAGTTCGATCCGCTCACTGGCTGTGACTCGGACTTTCAGTCGTCCGTCCGGCGACCGGGTGGCCGGCCGCCGAACGGTCGGAGAGATGGTCGGGGCGAGAGGATTTGAACCTCCGACTTCACGGTCCCGAACCGTGCGCGCTACCAGGCTGCGCTACGCCCCGACGCGACGTGCTTATTGTACAGGGTCGTCGCGCCTGTACAAGGTCGTCAAGCCTCCCAGGCGTACTTGCCGACCAGCTTCACGAACTTGCACTCGCCACAGAGACGCGTCTTCATCTCGCCGCGGACCTTCTCGACCACCGTCAGCGTCTGGTTCACGGCGTCCCCGATCGGCACCACCATGCGTCCGCCTTCTGCGAGCTGCTGGAAGAGCGGCGGCGGCACCGAGGGCCCCCCGGCCGTGACCAGGATCCTGTCGAACGGCGCTTCGTCGGGCCAGCCGAGCGTGCCGCTCCCCACGCGGACCCACACGTTGTCGTAGCCGAACTGCTCGAGAAGCCCGCGCGCCCGCTCGGCCAGGCGTGGCAACCGCTCGATCGAGCAGACACGCCGGGCGAGCTCGGCCAGCACCGCGGTCTGGTAGCCCGAGCCGGTGCCGACCTCCAGGACCTTCTCCTGGCCGCGCAGCTCGAGGAGCTGCGTCATGAGCCCGACGATGAAGGGCTGGGAGATCGTCTGCTCCTCGCCGATCGGCAGGGGATGGTCGCCGTAGGCGCGGTCACGCAGCGCCTCCTCGACGAAGAGGTGGCGCGGCACCCGCTGCATCGCGGCGAGCACGCGCGGGTCGGTGATGCCGCGCCGCGCGAGCTGCTCCTCGACCATTCGCGCGCGGGTCGTCTCGTACGCGTCGCGCGCCCGCTCCACTACCCTCTCCGTGGCTTCCTCTTCGGCACGGCCGTGGACGCGCGGCGGGGCGACCGCTCGGCCTTGGTGAGGAACTGCGCGTTCAGGCCGGCGGGCCAGTCGTTGAGCTGGACCAGCGCGCGGTGATTGGTGAGGTCGAGGTGAAGGGGCGTCAGCGAGATGAAGCCCTCGTGGACGGCGCCCATGTCGGTGCCGTCGAGGTCGTCCCACCGCGCCTCACCGCCGCCAATCCAGTAGTGACTCCGGCCGCGAGGATCGGCCTGCTCCACGATCTTGTCCGAGTACACGCGGTGGCCCAGGCGCGTCAGGCGGATGCCGCGCGGCGGCTGGGCCGGCACATTCACGTTGAGCAGGGTCTGGCCCGGGAGCCCGCCGACCAGCACGCGCATCGCGATCAGGCGCGCCACGCGGGCCGCCACCTCGAAGTCGCCGCCGTCCACGAGCGACACCGCGATCGACGGCACGCCCAGCAGCGTGCCTTCCATCGCGGCCGAAACGGTGCCCGAGTACGTGACGTCGTCGCCGACGTTGGCGCCGTGATTGATGCCCGACACCACCAGGACCGGCGGCGCCGGCAGGAAGCCGAGGACGGCGAGGTTCACGCAATCTGACGGTGTGCCGTTGACCGCGAACCGACGTTCGGCGAGGCGATGCGGACGAAGCGGGCGGTGCAGCGTCAACGCGTGCCCGCAGGCGCTCTGCTCGCGCTCGGGGGCGACCACGTAGACGTCGCCCAGCTCGGCGAGCGCCCTCTCGAGCGCTGCGAGGCCCGGAGCGTGGACGCCGTCATCGTTGGTGAGCACCACAACGGACATAACGGTCGTGCGCGCCGGCGGCCGTCGCGGGGCTGGGGCCCCCCGACCGACGCGCGGCTATAAAAGAGGAGAAAAATGGTCGGGGCGACTGGATTTGAACCAGCGACCCCATGACCCCCAGTCATGTGCGCTACCGGGCTGCGCCACGCCCCGACCGTCAGGCGTGAATTGTCGCAGATATCGCGGGGGCCTTCAAGGACCGAGACGCGCGCGCAGGACGCCGAGGCGGTCGCGGATGCGCCGGAGCGCCTCCGCGTAGGCGACCTCCTTCATGCCGAGCTCGAGCTGGTCCGACCGACGCGACTCGCCGATGAGACGCTTCTTGGCGCCCTCCAGCGTCAACCGCTCTTCGTAGAGGAGGGTCTTGATCCGCTGCACGAGCTCGAGATCGCGCGGCCGGTACAGGCGCTGGCCGGCCGGATTCTTCTTCGGGCGGAGGAGCTTGAACTCCGACTCCCAGTACCGAAGCACGTACGCGGGGATGGCGGTGATCGCCTCCACCTCGCCGATGCGGTAGTAGAGCTTCTCCGCGACTTCCGTCGTCACGCCGGAGCGTTGATCCGTTGTTTCAGCCCTTTGCTCGGTTTGAACGTGAGCACCTTGCGCGCGGTGATCTCGATGGACTCGCCGGTCTGCGGATTCCGACCACGCCGCGACGCCTTGCGACGGATCCGAAAATGACCGAAGCCGACGATCTTCACGTCCTCACCCTTTTCGAAACACCGGAAGATGATGTCGAAGACCGACTCGACGACCGACGACGACTGCCGCTTCGAGAGCCCGTGGTTCGCCACGGCGTTGACGAGATCGTTCTTTGTCACGGTTGAACGTCACCTCCCCCTGGGGCCGCGGCCGGACGAGCCTCCGCGTCTCCGGCGGTCACTGCCCGCCTCGCGCGAGAAATGGGCTGTAGCCGCGCTGCTCGAGCTCGCGAAGCGTGGAAACGGCCGCCGCCCGATCGTCGAACGGGCCGACGCGCACCCGGTACAGGCCGTCGCTGCTCGGGGCGGCGACACTGCCCGTCGACGGGGCCGGTCGCGCCGACGCGCCGGCCGATGCGCCGGCGGCGGCGCGTCGCACCTGCACCTTGAGTCCGTCGACGGCGAGATCCTTGGAGAGCGCGACCGCGTCGCGCAACGGCAAGCTCGGTCTCACCACGACGCCGTTTCCAGACGGGTCGGAGCTGAGCCCCTTCGCCGCGAGCTTCGCATTGATGTCGCCGAGCGCGCCGCCGGTCACGTACACGTCGTACTTGTCGCCTCCCACCGGGGCCTCACTGGCGCTCGAGGACGCCGCGCCGCCGCGGCCGGACCCGGCGGCGCTCGTGGGCGACTCTTGAACGCTGTACTTCAATTCGCGCAGGCGTGTCGCGAGCCGCTTGGCCGTCTCTTGATTCTTGAACGCGCCGACCTGAACGAAATAGTCCCCCGCACCGCCGCTCGACGCCGGCGCTTGCGACGAGCGAGCGCTCGGCTCCTTCGCGACCGGGCTCTTCGCCGCGTCCCCTCTCTTCGCGACAACGGGCGGTTTCCCGGGCGCCGCCGGTGTCATCGGCGAGGGAACGGGCGCGGGCTTCTCGGCGACAGACGGCTTTTCCGCGGGCGGCTTGTCGATCGCCGGCGGTTTTTCGACCGCCGGCCGCGGTGTCGGCACGGCGGCCGGCGGCGGCGTGGGCGGGGCGACCGGCGCCGGTGGCGGAGTCATCTCGGGCTTCATGACGACCGTCGGTTTCGTGGCCGGCTGATTCGCGAACTCGAGGATGTAGGGGACCGCAACGGCGGCCACCACGCCGAGAACGACCACCACCAGAATCGCGCGGAACCAAAGTGCGGAAAAGATCGATCGCCGTCCTTCGTCTTCGAAGCGCTCGTCGTCGTCGAACTCGCCGCGCGGCCGCTCAGGATCCGCCATGCGCGTCATCTTAGCATAGACGTTGGGATTTCCTTGTTTTCTGAGCGCTTCCGGCTGAAGACGAGGTCGCCGATGAGGGCCTCGGCGACCCCGCGGGTGTCGTTGGTATCGATCATGACCGCCACCTGACCGACCCGGGGGGGCTGGCGCCCGAAGAGTGCCGCGTAGTCGTGCGCGACCTGGCGCTCCTCGAAGAGCCAGGTCGCGCGCTGGCTCCCGCCCGAAGCGACCACGATGATCTTGACGTTGCTCGCCTTCGTGCTCGTGAGCCGCGTGCCGACCGGAGCCCGGCTGTCCCAGACGTAGCCGATCACATCGCTGGTCGTGACCGGCGAGGGCCAGCGCGGAAAGATCACGTAGACCTGCGCGGCCTCATCGTCGGAGGCGCGCTCGCGCACATCACCGTCGGCCGGGAGACGGACGACTTTCCAGGACCACGAGAGAAACGGGAACTCGTTGAGATCGACGACGACGTCACGGTAGAGGGCGAACGACGATCGCTCGCTCTTGAGCCGGAGCGCCAGATGCGTTCCATCCCGAACCAACTCGACCGACGCCCGCCCCGCGAACTCCTTCACCGTCCAGCCCACCGGGACGCCGTCGGCCGGGAGGCGGGGCGGAACGCGGTCGGCGACGCGGATCCGGATCCGGCCCTCGGCGTCGGGGAGCGTCAGGCGTCGCCCGGGCGCCATGCCGGCGTCCGTGGACGCCGCCGAGGACGAGGCTCCCGCCTGCGCCGAGAGCCTCGCCGTCGGTCGGGCCCCGCCCGCCCGATCGTCGGGCGGCGCGGTCGCCGACCCGAACACGAAGGCGCGAGAGCGCGGGCTCGATACCACGAGGATCACGGCGACCAGAAGGACGAGGCCGATGAGGAGCCGCCACGCGCCGAGCCGGCCCCACCGCTCGCGGAGCTTCATCGGCGCACTCGGCGTGCGCGCGTTCTCGACCCCGTCGCCTTCCGGAGCGACAACCGGATCGGAGACCCCGCGAGCCCGAACGCGTGCCGGAGGGATTTCACGAGATAGCGCTCGTAGGAGAAGTGGATGTCGTTGGGCCGGTTCACGCGCAAGGCGAACGTCGGAGGCCCGACGGCCACCTGCGACGCGGACTGGATCGTCAGCGGGTCGCCACGCAGCGACGCGGGGCGACGGGCGATCGCCGCCCGCAAGGCTTCCGTGACGGCGCCGCCGGGAATCCGGCGCCGGGCCTCGGCCGCGACCTGGGCGATCGTGTCGAAGAGCTCCGGAATCCCTTCGGCCCGCGTGGCCGACGTGAAGCACACCGGCGCGTAGTCGAGGAACGGCAGCCGCTCGCGGATCTGCTCGACGACCTCGGCCTTCCTGACCAGGCCGCGGGGTACCAGGTCCCACTTGTTGACGACGACGACGGCGGCCCGGCCCGCTTCGTTGGCGTAGCCGGCGATGTGCGCGTCCTGGGCGGCGACACCCTCCGAGGCGTCGACCACCACCAGCGCCACCTGGCATCGCTCGAGGCTCTTGAGCGCCATGACGACCGCGAGCTTCTCGAGCGGCTCCTGCACCCGCCCCTTGCGCCGGATGCCCGCGGTATCCACGAGCACGTACGTGCGTCCCTCGTAGACGAGCGTCGTGTCGACGGAGTCGCGCGTCGTCCCGGGTGCCTCGTGGACGAGTACGCGCTCGGCCCCGACCATCGCGTTCACGAGCGAGGACTTGCCGACGTTCGGACGCCCCACGACGGCGACGTGGACCGGCGCCTGGGGTCGCGACGGGGCGACCGTGGGGGCCGGGCAGCGCGCGCGCAGGATCTCGAGCAGCTCCGCGATGCCCCGCGCGTGCTCGGCGGAGACGGGAACCGGATCGCCGACGCCCAGCCGGTAGAGATCGGCCAGCGCGCCTTCCAGCGCGTCGACGTCGATCTTGTTCGCCGCCAGCACCACCGTCCGGCTCCCCCGGCGTAGAATCCCCGCGATCTCGAGGTCGAGCGCGGTGGGGCCCTCCCGCGCGTCGACCACGAACAGGACGAGGTCCGCCTCGTCGACGGCGGTGAGCACCTGACGGCGGACGCCCTCGATCAGGGGCTCCTCGGAGGACGGATCGAAGCCGCCGGTGTCGATCACCGTCGCCTGCCAGCGCTCGAAGCTGACTTGGCCGTAGAGCCGGTCGCGCGTCACGCCGGGGGTGTCACGCACGAGCGCCTGGCGGCGGCCGACGAGACAGTTGAAGAGGGTCGACTTGCCGACGTTCGGGCGACCGACGATCGCGATGATCGGGCGAATCATGCTCGCACTGCCATGCGCGCTCGGTCAGGCGTCGCGGATCGCTCTGAGCAGTGCGCCCGGCGTCGGCGGGATGGCCTTCACGGGTACCCCGAGGTCGCGCGCCAGGTCGGCGGGTGTCAAGTCATCGAGGAAGACGCCGTCGACGTCGCGTAGCGCCACGGCCGGCACCAGCACCGTCTGGCCGAGGTCCGACTGCGTCGCGAGGTGGCGCTGGATATCACGTCCGGTCAGCAGGCCCGACACGCCGATCGCGGGACCGAAGAAGTCGTTGGGCACCGCGGCCACTCGAGTCGTCGTCGGATCGAAGCCCGCATAGGCGAGCAGCGCGACCAGACGCGGGGCGAACATCTCGCCGGTGACGACGGTCACGGCGCGACTCCTGACGACCCCCCGCCGTCTGGCCACCGCGCGGCCGAAGCCGTCTTCGAACCTGCGCACCAGGCCGATGCCGTCCTCGGCGATCGGAAAGTCCTCGTACGCGGCCGCCGGCGGCAGCGGCAGACCCGCGAGGAGATAGATCTCGTCGGCGAGGAACACGAACCGGCTGCCGAGCTCGGAGAGCCACCGCTGCTGCCACCGTCCGGCGGTCACCACGAGCGCCCGCGCTTCGTCGGGGGTGAGGCTCCGGAGCGCAGGCAGTCGTTCGCGGTGCCGGGTCAGCCCGACCGGAACGATCGCCGTCGTGACGACGTGGGGATGGAGCGGGGCCAACTCGAAGACCGATCGCTCGAGATGCGGGCCGTCGTTGAGGCCCGGGCACAGGACGATCTGTGCGTGCATCCGGATCCCGGCCTTGGCGAGGCGTTCGAGCCGCGGCAGGATCTCGGCCGAGTGCCGCGGCCGGCCGAGCAGGGTGTGTCGAAGCTCCGGGTCGGTGGCGTGGACCGAAATATAGAGCGGCGAGAGGCGCTGCTCGATGATCCGCTCGAACGAGGCTTCGTCGAGGTCCGAGAGCGTGATGTAGTTGCCGTGCAGGAACGACAGCCTGAAGTCGTCGTCCTTCACATAGAGGCTCTTGCGCATGCCCCTGGGCAGCTGGTGAATGAAGCAAAAGACGCACTTGTTCGCGCAGGTCGCGATGTCGCCAGGTCGCGGCGCCGCCAGCTCGAGCCCCAGATCGGCGCCTCGGCGCCGGAGCTGCTTGGCGGTGGCAACGCCGTCGCGCTCGACCGCCAGCTCGAGCCGCTCATCGCCGGCGTGGTAGTGGAAATCGATGACGTCGCGGAGCCGGTGGCCGTTGACCGCCACGATCCGGTCGCCCCGGGCCAGCCCCGCCGCGGCCGCCGGCGTCCGCGGCCTCACCGCGGCGACGACCACGCCAATCGTGTCAACGATAGAGGGCGTTTTCAGGAGACTCCTCCCGCTCCACCCCGGGGGACGCGTTCAGGAACCGCATGCCCTGGATGATGTATTGCAGGCCCGAGAGGATCGTGAAGCCCGCCGCGAGCCAGACCACCGACCGGGGCGCCAACTGGAACTGAAAGAAGCGCGCCAGCAGGCCGGTGAGGACCGCGAGGACCTGGAAGAAGGTCGCGGCCTTCCCCGCCCACGTCGGGCGCGGACGGATACGGCCACCCAGCATGTAGATCAGCAACGCGCCCACCACCAGGATGACGTCGCGGCTGATCACGACGGCCGCGATCCAGAACGGCAGCGCCTTGAGGTAGGTCAGCGTGATGAACGACGCGGTGAGCAGGAGCTTGTCCGCCATCGGATCGAGGAACGCGCCCAGCGTGCTCTCGTCCTTCCAGCGGCGCGCCACCCAGCCGTCGAGCAGATCGGTCATCGCGGCCGTCCCGAAGACGATCAGCGCCGCTCCCGGCCGCCGGTAGACGAGCAGCGACACGAACACCGGGATCAGTAAGATCCGGAGCAGAGTCAGCCAGTTGGCGAGTCCCATGGGGAGCGCTCAGTCTACCATCCCGAGGATGGGCAGCGGCTCGGCGACGCGATAGCGCGCCACGGCGCCCAGAAGCCCGATCGGAAGATCGACGTCCACCTCGACATGATCCGCGCCGTCGCGGCGCGCGAGCACGCGGCCCCGGTCGTAGCAGAGCGCCAGCGCGGCGCCATCTGCGTGCGGAATTCGGAGCGTCAGGGTCCCGACGGGCGGCAGGGCGCGCTCGATGGCGGCCAGGAGCGTATCGAGCCCCGTGCCGTCGGCGGCGGAGATCGCGACCGCGTCGCGGCGAGCCGCCAGGACTGCCGGGCCGGTCTCGAGGCGGTCGACCTTGTTCATGACCAGCACGGTCGGACGATCGGCGACGGCGAGCTCGCGCAAGAGGTCGTCGACAGCCTGCATGTGCTCTTCGAGCGCCGGATGGCTCGCGTCGACCACGTGCAGTAGCACGTCGGCGTCGGCCAGCTCTTCCAGCGTCGCGCGGAACGCGGCGACGAGCTCGTGCGGCAGCTTGCGGATGAAGCCGACGGTGTCGGTCAGGACGAAGCGCCGGCCACCCTCCGGGTGCACCAGGCGCGCGGCCGGGTCCAGCGTCACGAAGAGCTGGTCGGCGGCGGTGAGTCGCGAGCCGGCGAGGCGATTCAGTAACGTCGTCTTGCCCGCGTTCGTGTAGCCGACGAGCGCGACGACGGGAACGCCCGCTCGACGGCGTCCCTGGCGCTGCAAGCGTCGATGGACCTGCACCCCCTCGAGCTGCCGGCGGATCTGCATCACTTTTCGGCGGATCACCCGCCGGTCGGACTCGAGCTGGGTCTCACCGGGTCCCCGTGTGCCGATGCCGCCGCCCAGCCGCTCGAGGTGGGTCCACTGGCCGACCAGCCGGGGCAGAAGGTAGGTGAGCTGCGCGAGCTCCACCTGGAGCTTGCCTTCGCTCGTGCGCGCGCGCTGGGCGAAGATATCGAGGATCAGCGCCGTCCGGTCGATGACCTTGATGCCGAGCGCTTCGCTGATGTTCCGCTCCTGAATCGGCGAGAGCGGGTCGTCGGACACGAAGAGGTCGGCGGACACTGCGCGAGCCGTTGCGCCGATCTCGTCGATCTTGCCGCGCCCGAAGAAGAGCCCCGGCGCGGGCGCCGCCCGCTCCTGGGTGATGCGTCCAACGACGGTGCCTCCGGCCGCCGTTACCAGCCCCGCCAGCTCCTCAAGCGACTCGTCAACCTGCCACCGGCGCTGCGACGGACGCCGCAAGGCGCCGATCATCGCCCGCTCCCGCCCGTTTCGCGTGCCGTTCGCCGCGCGCCTCATCCGAGCACGCCCGCCCGGGCAAGCTCCGCCATGACCGCGGCGGCCGTGCCTTCCGTGCCGCCGGCCTTCTCGACATCGATCCACTCGATGCCAGGCTCGCGCGTGAACCAGGTCCACTGCCGCTTGGCGTAGCGCACCGTGTCGCGTCGCATGAGGCGCAGCGCCTCCGCGGGCGCGAGGACGCCGCCCGCGACCCGGGCGAACTCGCGATAGCCGATCGACTGGAACGACGGCAGCGAGGGGTCGTAGCCCCGCGCGAGCAGCGCCTCGACCTCGGCCTGGAGGCCCGCGTCGACGAACGCGGCGGCCCGCGACTCCAGGCGGCGCGCGAGCGCCTCACGGTCCATGGTCAGGCCGAAGTAGGTCACCGTATAGGGTTCGACGGGGTCCCGCCAGCGCTTCTGCAATACAGTCCCTCCTGCGCGGGCCACCTCGAGCGCGCGCATCACCCGCACGTGGTCGTTGGGGTGGAGCCGCCGGGCCACCGCGGGCGCCTCGACGTTGAGCCGCGCGTGGAGCGAGGTTCGCCCCTCCCTGGCCGCGATGGACACGAGCTCGCGCCGGAAGGCAGGGTCCGCCGGCGGCGCCGGATCGAGCCCCCGCACGAGCGCCCGGATGTAGAGGCCCGTGCCACCGACGACGACCGGCAGGCGGCCACGCGCGTGGATCGTCTCGATGGCTGCCGCGGCGTCGTTGCGGAATCGAGCAGCTTGATACGTGTCGTCGGGATCCGCGACGTCGACGAGATGATGGATGACGGCCCGGCGCGCCTCGGGGGTCGGCTTGCCCGTCGCCACGTCCATGCCGCGATAGACCTGCCGCGAATCCGCGCTGACGACCTCGATCGGTATGTGCCCGCCGAGCGCAACCGCCACCGCCGTCTTACCGACGCCCGTCGGCCCGGCGATCACCACCACAGGCAGCCTCGGGTGTTCCGTCATCCTCTCTAGTCTATCAGTCCGATTTCCCGGCGTTCCACGCACATCAGACGACACCGTAACCATGACCGGATGGCTCCGGGGCTCGGCGGGAGCCGGGGGCCGCGCTCACCCGAGCGGCGGGAGTGGGACCCCTCGTCCCGTCCGCAGGCTCACGGCGCCCGCCGAGCCCCAGAGCGATCCGCCACCTCCGCCGCGCTCGTACTACCAAGTTCGCTTGAGCTCGCGTCGGATGTCGTGGAGCGAAACGCGGCTGACAATGGGCCGCCCGTGCGGACAGAAGTACGGCGTCTCCGTCACCGAGAGGTCGACGACCAGCCGCTCCATTTCCTCGCGCGCGAGCGGCATGTTGGCCTTCACCGCCGCCCGGCATGCCACGAACGCGAGCGCCCGATCGAGCGTCGGCTCGCCGGCGCCGGGCCCTGCGAACTCGTCCACCGCCGCCTCGATGAGCCGTTTGGGCTCGCTGCCCTTGAGCAGCGCCGGGACAGCGCGCACCACGATCGTCGCGCCACCGAAGCCCTCGAACGCGAAGCCGAGACGCTCCAGGGGCTCGCGCCAGCGCTCGAGCAGCGCCGAGGCGGCCGGCGGCAGATCGAGCGGCTCCGGGAAGAGCAGGCTCTGGGCGACGGGGGCGCCGTCCCGGAGCTCCCGCTGGAGACGCTCGAACAGCACGCGCTCGTGGGCCACGTGCTGATCGAGAAAGAACACCTCGTCGTCGGAGGTCGAGACGACGAACGTGTCCTGCACCTGACCGAGCACCCGCCCGAAAAGCGCCCGCGCCTCGACGGCGACCGGCGCCCCGAAGAGGGCCGTCTGCTCGGCCACCCCGCTCGACGCGAGCTCGCCGAGGCGACCGTCTTCCCCGCCGCGCACGTCGACGTCGGGAATCACGCCCGGGCGCCGGAGCGCTCCCTGAGTCGCGGCGGCGACCATCTCGTAAATCAATCTGGGGTGGCGGAATCGGACCCAGGCTTTCGTGGGGTGCACGTTCACGTCCACATCGGCCTCGCCGAGCGTGATGGCGAGCAGCACGACGGGGAACCGGTCGCGCGGCAGCAGGGGCCGATAGGCCTCGAGCGTCGCCTGGAGCAGCGCCGGGTCCCGCACCGGGCGCCCGTTTACGATCACGACGATCTCCTCGCGATTGCCGCGGGTGAGATCGGGCGGGCTGGCCAACCCGCGCACGCCGACCCCGTGTTCGGTCCGGTCGACGGCGAGCAGGCGCGCGGCGACGTCGTGACCCCACACCGCCCCGACGCGCTGGCGGAGGTCGGCGGCGCCGGGAGCCGTCAGCACGGCGCGCGCGTTGTTCGCCACCCTGAGATGAACCCCCGGGTGCGCCAGCGCGAGCTGCGTGAGAGCGCGAAGGCTCGCGGCGAGCTCCGTCGAGGGCGACTTGAGGAACTTGAGCCGGGCCGGAGTGTTGAAGAACAGGTCGCGAACCTCGACGCTCGTCCCGGAATCGGCGGGTACCGCGAGGCGCTGCTTGACCGTGCCGCCTTCGCCGGCCACACGCAGGCCTTCGGACGCCCCGCGCGCAGCGCTCGTGAGGGTGAAGCGGGAGACGGCGCAGATCGCCGCGAGGGCCTCACCCCTGAAGCCGAGCGTCACGATCGCGTCGAGATCTTCGTCACGCTCGAGCTTGGAGGTCGCGTGACGCTCGAGCGCCAGCGGTAGCTCCTCCGCCGTCATGCCGATCCCGTCGTCGGTGACGCGGATGAGAACCGCCCCCCCGTCACGCAGGTCGACCGTGACCGCGGCGGCTCCGGCGTCCAGCGCGTTCTCGACCAGCTCCTTGACCGCGGAGGCAGGGCGCTCGACGACCTCGCCGGCGGCGATCTTGTTGACGAGGTGATCGGGCAATCTGCGGATCGTCATTGGCGCGGGGCTATTGTAGCGGGGTTATTGTAGCGGGGTCCCTGAGGCCGGGTCGGAGCGAGGGTGGCCTGACGCAGAAGCTTCGCGGCTCCGCATTTGCCACTTCGCGAGGATGTTCAGGGCCTCCAGAGGTGTCAGGTGGGCCAGGTCGAGGCTCGCCAGCTCCGCCAGCATCGGGTCGGGCGTCGACGGCGTGAAGAGGCCGAGCTGCACGGCGTCGCTCGCGTCGGTCCGTTGCTGGCCCGCCTCTTCGAGCTCGGCCAGCAAGGCCTTGGACCGCGCGATCACCGGCGCGGGCAGACCCGCCAACCGCGCGACCTGGATGCCGTAACTCCGGTCGGTGCCTCCGGGCTGCACCTTGTGGAGGAACACGATCTCGTCGTTCCACTCGCGAACCGCGACGTGGAAGTTCCTCACCGCGCCGAGTCGGCCGGCAAGACGCGTCAGCTCGTGGAAGTGAGTCGCGAACAGGACCTTCGCGCCGTGCCCGCGGTCGTGCAGGGCCTCCACTACGGCCCAGGCGATCGCGAGGCCGTCGAAGGTCGACGTGCCCCGCCCGACCTCGTCGAGCAGCACCAGGCTCCGGGGAGTGACGTTGTTGAGGATGGTCGCGGTCTCGATCATCTCCACGAGGAAGGTGCTCTGGCCGCGCGCCAGATTGTCCTGCGCTCCGACCCGCGTGAACACGCGGTCGACCACGCCGACCCGCGCCTCGCGCGCGGGGACGAAGGCGCCGATCTGCGCCATGATCGCCAGGTGGGCGGTCTGCCGGAGATAGACCGACTTCCCGGACATGTTCGGGCCGGTGAGGATGACGATCCGCGCGTCACGGTCGAGCGCCAGATCGTTTGGCGTCACCGGACTCCCCGCGCGGGATTCGAGCACGGGATGGCGACCCTCGACGATGGTCAGCGCGTCGCTCTCCTCGACGATCGGCCGTACGTGCCCCCGGGTATGCGCCACCTCCGCCAGCGACGCAAAGACGTCCAGCCGGGCGAGCGCGCGCGCGGTCGCCAGGAGCTCCCGAGCTCGGGCCGCCACGCGCCGACGCACCTCCTCGAACAGCTCGTACTCGAGCCGCCGCCGGCGCTCGTCGGCGCCGAGCGCCTTCGCCTCGTACTCTTTGAGCTCCGGGGTCACGTAGCGCTCGGCGCCGGTGAGCGTCTGACGTCGCACGTATTCGGTGGGCACACGCGCGGTGTGGGCGTGGGTGACCTCGATGCCGTAGCCGAAGACGCGATTGAAGCGGACTCGAAGGCTCGGGATGCCGGTCCGTGCCCGCTCCCGCTCCTCGAGACCGGCGATCCACGCCCTTGCCTCCCGGGCATCGCTGACGATCCCGGCGAGCCCCTCGTGCCAGCTCTCGCGGATCAGCCCGCCGTCGTGAAGCGCGAGGGGCGGCTCGTCCTCGAGCGCCGCCGTCAGGAAGTCGCGGAGGTCGTCGAGCGGTGCCAGCTCGCCGAGCGCCTCCGCGATCGGCGCCGCGGCGATCGCCGTCGCGACCCGACGGATCTCCGGGAGCGGCGCCAGGCACGCGCGCAGGCCGACGAGGTCACGCGCGTGGGCCTGGCCGAGCGTCGCGCGGCTGGTCAACCGCTCGAGGTCGCCGATCCGACGCAGCAGCGCGGCAAGTCGTGCCCGCTCTGCCGGCGCTTCGACCAGGGCGCCGATCGCGGTCTGGCGCGTGGCGATCGCGAGGGGATCGAGTAGCGGCCGCAGGAGCCACTGGCGCAGGAGCCGGGCGCCCATCGGCGTGACGGTCTCGTCGAGCACGCCGAAAAGGGAGTCGCGGACGCTGCCCCCACTCGATTCCAGGAGCTCCAGCGTCACCACGGCGGTCTCATCCAGCATCATCGCGTCGGCGGCGGTCAGGCGCTGGAGCCGCGTCAGATGACCGAGGGCCTCGCCCTGCGTCGCGCGCAGATACGCGAGCGCCGCCGATGCGGCCCCGAGGCCCGCCGCGAGGTCCGCGACCCCGAACGGTGCGAGCGACTCCACGCGAAAGTGGGCGCAGAGGTCGGCGGCGGCCCGCCGGGGCGAGAAGGTCTGTGGATCGCAGAAGGTCAGGGCGGCCCCGGTCGCCTGCAGGCGCGCGAGAAAGGCCGCGTCGGCGCGCGCCGAGTCGGGCAGCACGATCTCGGCCGGACGCCGCAGGAGCGCCGTCGCCAGGACCTCGGTTCCCTTCCCGGTGTCCTCACCGGCCCAGAACTCACCGGTCGAGACATCGACGAGCGCCACGCCCGTCGAGTCGCGGCCAGCGGCCACCGTCAGGAGAAAGTTGTTCGCGGCGCCTTCGAGGTAGACCGTGTCCGTGAGCGTGCCCGGGGTGATGATCCTGACGACGTCGCGTCGCAGGAGCTTCTTCTCCCGGCCCGGCGCCTCGAGCTGCTCACACACGGCGATCTTCTGGCCCGCGTGCACGAGGCGGGCGATGTAGCCATCGGCGGCGTGGTGGGGGATGCCCGCCATCGGCGAGCCCTGTCGCGCCGTCAAGGTGATCTGGAGGAGGCGGGCCGCGAGCTCGGCATCCTCGAAAAAGGTCTCGTAGAAATCGCCCAGACGGAACAGCAGGATGTGGTCGGGATAGCGCCGCTTCAAGTCGCGGTACTGCCGCATCATCGGCGTGAGGTCGTCGCGATCAGCCACGGAGCCGGCCCTTGAGGCGGTCGTAGGTCGCCGCGAGCGACTCCGGGATCACTCGCACGTCGTCCACGACCGACATGAAGTTCGTGTCGCCGTTCCACCGGGGCACCACGTGGACGTGCAGGTGGTCGAGGATGCCGGCGCCGGCGACCCGGCCCTGATTGAGCCCGACGTTGAAGCCCTCAGGCCGGTATTCGGCTGAGAGGATCGTGATCGCCAGGTTGACCAGGTCCATCGCGCCTGCGATCTCGTCCGCGGTGGCGTCGGCGAGCTCCCCGACGTGGCGGTTCACGACGGCCATGAGGTGACCGGGCGCGTACGGGTACAGGTTGAGGATCAGGAACGCGCGGTCACGGCGGGCCAGGACGAGGGTTCGTCGGTCATCCGATCCGGAGAGCGCTTCGCAGAACACGCATCCGCCGGACGCCTTGGCGGCGCCGATGTAGCTGATGCGCCAGGGGGCCCAGAGGCGTTTCACCTTGCCCCCGGGCCCGCCTCGGCTGGTGGGGGCCTCAGCCGTTGACGAGCTCTCGCAGTCGCTTGCCCACTTTGAAGAACGGCACCCTCTTCTGCGGAACGTCCACGCTCGAGCCGGTCTTCGGGTTCCTCCCCTTCCGAGAATTCCGGTGACGGATCCTGAAGCTCCCGAAGCCCCGAAGCTCGACCTTGTCGCCCTTCGACAGCGCGTCGGTGATGTTGTCGAAGATCGTGTTGACGATCGTCTCCGTCTCCTTCTTGGTCAGGCTCGAGATCTTCGACACCTCGTCGATCAGGTCGGCTTTGGTCATCATCTACTCCCGTCGCAATTCGGGGGTGACCCGGGCTCGAACTCGATAGCAACTTAGCACGCCGCCGACGAGAATGTCTACCATCGCAAGGATTTAGGGACCATACTCCCGCTCCCCCCGCCCGGGTCCGCGTCGGGTCTAGAAACGTCGCCGCGACGCTGTGTTGGCCACCACGGGCACCTGGATCTCGCTCAGAGATATGGCCTTTTCCACCTGGAAGCACAGTATCTTGGCCCACAGTCTTTGGGAGAAGACTTGAGCGTTTCGCGCGAATCGTGAGTCTCAATCCATCAGGTAGAGCGGGGTCTTGAAGACCGACAATCCGGGTGGGAGACGCGTCCATCCTGGCAGGTCGAGCTGATTGCGCAAAAGGTCCATGATCGACAGGTGCCGTCGTGGGCCGATGACTTGGGGGGGCTTCGGGAGCCCGGCGAGCGACGCGGCCCCGTCGAGCGCTTCCTCGAGACCACCGAGGGCGTCCACCATGTTCAGGGCCTTGGCCTGGGCGCCCGACACGATGCGACCATCGGCGAAGCCGAGGACCTGGGCGCGGTCGAGCTTCCGGCCGGCGGCGACAGCGCCGACGAATTGCGCGTGGACATCGTCGAGCAGGGTTTGCAGCACGCGCCGCTCCTCGGGCGTCATCGCGCGCGCGAAGCTGCCCATGTCCTTGTACTGACCGGCCTTCACGACCACGTAGTCGACGCCCACCTTCTTCATCAGGGCGTCCAGGTTGGCGAGCCGGATGATCACGCCGATCGACCCGGTGAGGGTTCCCGGATTCGCGTAGATCTTGTCGGCGGCGACCGCGACGTAGTAGCCCCCCGACGCCGCGACGGCGCCGAGTGACGCGACCACCGGTTTTCCGGCCTCGCGCAGCCGCATGATAGCGGCGTGCAGCTCCTGGGTCGGCCCGACGACGCCCCCCGGGCTGTTGATCCGGATCACCACGGCCTTGACCAGGGGATTGTCGCGATGCGCCCTGAGATCGCGGACGAGCTCGTCGACGTCGACGATGGGCCCTTCGAGCTCCACGACGGCGACGCGCGCGCCGAAGAGGGCGCCACCGCCCGCCGGCGCCAGCGTCGCCGGCAGGACGGCGACGAAGAGAGCAGCGACTCCGAGGTAGATCGCCAGTGCGGCGACGACGATGGTACGTCGACGGACCGGTCTATTCCTCGTCTTCGTAGTCGTAGTCGTCACGGTGCTTGCCGCGTCGGCCGCGACGGCCGCCGCCGCCCCGCTCCTCTGTCTCCTTCGGCGGCTCGATGGCGTGCGCCAGCTCCTTCAGGGAGAGGCCGATGCGCCGCTCGTTCGGGTCCACCCGGATGACCAACAAGGTCAGCTCGTCGCCGACGCTGACCATCTCGTCGGGCCGGCCGATCGGCCGGCTCGACATCTGCGAGATGTGGAGCAGCCCGTCCACGCCGGGCTCGAGCTCGACGAACGCGCCGAAGTCGGTGAGGCGGACGATCTTCCCCGTGACCCGCGAGCCCATCGGGTAGCGCTGGGCGACGGTGGTCCACGGATCGGGCTGGATCTGCTTGAGCCCGAGCGAGATGCGCTTGTTCTCGCGGTCGAGGTTCAGGATCTGCGTCTCGAGCTCTTGCCCCTTCTTGAGGATCTCCGAGGGGTGGCCCACGTTGCGCGTCCACGACATGTCGGAGATGTGCAGGAGCCCGTCGACCCCGGGCTCGAGCTCGATGAATGCGCCGAAATCGGTGAGGTTCCTGACGCGCCCCAGCATGCGCGCGCCGGGCTTGTAGCGCTCCTCGATCGTCGCCCAGGGATCGGGCTCGACCTGCTTCATGCCGAGCGAGATCCGCTTGGCGGCGCGGTTGACGTCGAGCACGATCACCTCGACGTCGTCGCCGACATTGACGAGCTTCGAGGGATGGCGGACGCGCCGGGTCCAGGACATCTCGGAAACGTGGACGAGCCCTTCCACGCCGGGCTCGAGCTCGATGAACGCGCCGTAGTTGGTGAGGCTCACGACCTTGCCCCGTGTCTTGGTGCCGGCCGCGTACGTCTTCTCGACGCGCTCCCACGGATCCGACGACTTCTGCTTGTAGCCGAGCGACACCCGGCCCGTCTCGCGGTCGAAGTGGAGGACCACGACCTCGACCTGGTCGCCGACCTGGAAGATCTCCGAGGGATGCCCGACGCGACCCCAGCTCATGTCGGTCACGTGCAAGAGCCCGTCGATCCCGCCGAGATCGATGAACGCGCCGTAGTCGGTGATGTTCTTGACGGTGCCCGTGAGCACCATCCCCTCGGACAGGACCTGGAGCGTGTGCTTCTTCTTCTCCTCCCGTTCCTCCTCGAGGACCGAGCGGCGCGAGAGCACGACGTTGCCGCGGCGGCGGTTGAGCTTGATGACCTTGGACCGGATCGTCTGGCCGACCATGGACGCCAGGTTCTTCACGGGGCGGAGGTCCACCTGGGACCCCGGCAGGAAGGCCTTGACCCCGACGTCGACGGCGAGGCCGCCCTTGACGACCTCGACCACCCGGCCCTCCACCGGCGCGCCTTTCTCGTAGGCCTGGGTGATCGCGTCCCAGACCTTGATCTTGTCGGCCTTGTCCTTGGAGAGGACGATGAGCCCTTCGGAGTCCTCCTTGGCCTCGAGGTAGACCTCGATCTCTTCGCCCACCTTCGGCAGGGTGCCGTGGCGGTGGAACTCTTCGATCGGGATCGCCCCTTCGCTCTTGTAGCCGACGTCGACGAGCACCTCGCTCGAGCCGACGTGGACCACGCGACCGCGGACGACCTCCCCTTCCTCGAACTCGGTCACGCCGTTGCGGTACCAGTCCTCCATCCGTTCCTCGGCCGCTTCTCCGCCCTCCCCGCGCGGTGCGCCGAGGTGCTGCCGTGGTTCGTCCTTCTTCATACCGCCCGTTCCTCCAGTCATTTTATTTGCTTCGAACCGCGTACGACTCGGACCAGCGCTTGCCGGCGCTGTCCGCAGTGGTGCCGTCCCGGATCCGCTCGATTGCCTTCATCATCTCGCGGCTGGCAATCTCGTACTGTCGCTTGCGATCGGCGCCGCGCTCGGCCTCGAATCTGAGCGGCGTGCCGAACGTCACTGTCACCTTCGCGGGGCGCGGCAGCCGCCGGCCCCTCGGCCACGCGCGACCCGACCCGCTCACGTAGACCGGAACCACCGTCACGCCGCTCAGCACCGCCAGCATGCCGGCGCCGGCCTTGGCCGGGCGGACGGCACCCTCGTCGCCGCGCGTCCCCTCCGGGAAGATGAGCAGAGCTCCGCCCTCCTCGAGCACGCGCATCGCCGTGCGCAGCGCGCCGGGATCCGCCCCTTCTCGCCGGACCGGCCGCGCGTTGAGGCGCCGGATCAGCGCGCCGAACAGGGGGATCTGGAACAGCTCCGCCTTAGCCAGGAACGTCAGCTGCCGATTCGCAGCGCCGCCGACGAGCGGCGGGTCCAGAAAGCTCGAGTGGTTCGCGACCAGCAGCACCGGTCCGCGCGCCGGGACGTTCTCACGCCCCCTCGCCTCCACCCGGAACAAGAGACGCATGAGCGCGACCGCGAGCACCCTCAGAAAGGCATACAACCGGTTCGGGCGCGGCGCCGTGGCCTGCCGCGGCTCGGCGCCGCGGTCCGTCCCGATCGCCGCGAGCATTCGCTCGACGACCTGATCGGCGGTGAGGTCGGATGTGTCGAGCTCGATCGCGCCGGGGGGCTTCCGGAGCGGCGCCAGCTCGCGCGTCTGGTCCTGGGTGTCGCGCGCCGAGAGCTCGGCGGTGATGGCGTCCAGGGCCACCGGCGTCCCGGCTGCGGCCAGCTCAGCCTGCCGGCGCCGGGCGCGAGCCTCGAGCGACGCGGTGAGGTAAAACTTCACCTCGGCGTCCGGGCAGACGACCGTCCCCGTGTCGCGCCCCTCGAGGACGACACCGCCCGCGGCCGCCAGCTCGCGCTGCAGCGGCGTGACCTTCGCGCGTACCGATGCGAGCATCGTGATGTCCGACGTGACCCGAGCGACCTCCCGGCTCCTGATGGCGTCGGTGACGTCCTCGCCGTCGAGGCGGACGCGGCCGGCCGCGACCACGATCGAGAGCGGCTCCAGATGGGCCCGGAGCTCCGGCCCCTCGCGCTGCGGGACTCCGGCCCGCATGACGCTGAGCGCCACGGCGCGATACATCGCGCCGGTGGGCACCAGCGTGTAACCGAGCCGCTCGGCCAACAGTCGAGCGGCGGTGCTCTTTCCCGCACCGGCCGGACCGTCGATCGTGATCACGGGATTCGTTCGCACGCGGTCTAGTCCTCGACGACCACGGCGGTCGTGCCGGCCAGGGCATTGAGCGTGGCCGCGAACTGAGGAAACGACGTCCCGACGCACGCCGTATCGTCGATGACCGTCTCGCCCTCGGCGACCAGGCCGGCGACGGCGAGCGCCATCGCGACGCGATGGTCGCCGCCGCTCGTCACGCGCGCGCCACGGAAGCGCTGTGGTCCCGCGATCGACATGCCGTCGGGCCGCTCCTGGACGACGACTCCCATCTTGTCGAGCTCGCGGGCGAGAGCCGCGATCCGGTCGGACTCCTTCACCCTGAGCTCGGCGGCGTCGCCGATCGTGGTGACGCCATGGGCGCACGCGGCCGCGACGGCGAGCACCGGAATCTCGTCGATGAGGCGTGGAATGAGGGCGCCTTCGATCGAGGTCGCCCTGAGCTCCGACGCCGACGCCGTCAGGGCGGCCGCCGGCTCCCCTTCGTCGGCGGACGGCGCGGGCTCGCGCTCGAGGCGCGCGCCCATCGCCTCGAGGACGTCGAGGACCCCGGTGCGGGTCGGGTTCACGCCCACCCGATGGATCGTCACGCCAGGGTCGCCAGCGAGCGCCGCGGCGACGAGCAGGAACGCGGCCGACGAGATGTCGCCGGGGACCGAGACGGTGGTGCCCCGGAGATCGCCCGGCGTCAGCGTGACCGACCGTTCATCGGTCAGGAGCCGTGCGCCGAACTGACGCAGCATGCGCTCGGAGTGATCGCGGGACGGCGCGGGCTCGCTGACCGACACCGGGCCGTCGGCGTAGAGCCCTGCCAGCAGCACCGCCGACTTGACCTGAGCCGAGGCGACGGGCGAGTCGTGGGTGATCGCGCGGAGCGGCCGCGTCCCTTTCACCGCCAGGGGCAGCTTGCTCCCGCCGGACCGGCCGACCACCGCCGCGCCCATCCGGCGTAGTGGCTCGCCCACCCGCGCCATCGGACGGCGCCGCAGGGACTCGTCGCCGGTGAGCATCGTCCAGAAGGGCTGGCCCGCGAGAACGCCCAGGAGCAGACGCACGGCGGTGCCCGAGTTGCCACAGTCGATCACGTCGGTCGGCTCGTGCAGCCCGTGACGGCCGGCGCCCTCGATCCGGTAGTGGCCCGGGCCCTTGCGTGTGACCGCAGCGCCCAGGGCCTGGACCGCCGTGATCGTCCGCAGGCAATCCTCGGCCTCAAGATATCCGTGGATCTCGGTGGCGCCGTCGGCGATCGCCCCCAGGAGCGCCGCGCGATGAGAGACGGACTTGTCGCCCGGGACGTCGGCCGAGCCGGCGAGCCGCCGCACCGGACGCACGCGGAACCTCATCGCACCGCCTCGCGCGTCGCCTTGATCCGGGCCAGCGCCGCCCGAAGCGGCTCGGGGGCGCCGGCGTCGATGGCGCGCTGCAGATCGGCGAGCGCCTCCCGGAAGGCTCCGACGCTCGCCGACAGCGCATCGCGGTTGGCCAGGAAGATCTCGGTCCACACGTCCGGGTCGCCGGCCGCGATGCGGGTCGTGTCCCGGAACCCGCGCGCCGCGAGCTCGAGCGCCGCCGGCTCGACGCGGCCCGCGCCGTCGACCAGCGCGCACGCGATCAGGTGCGGCAGATGGCTGATGGCCGCGACGGTTCGGTCGTGCGCCTCGGGATCGAGCGAGCTCACGCGGGCGCCCAGCGCCTCCCAGAACTCCGTGACCCGCTTGAGGGCGCCGAGCTCGGTCCCCTCCGTCGGAGTCACGACGACGGTGGCGCCGCGGAAGAGGTCGGCGCGGGCGACGCCGTAGCCGCTCTGCTCGGAGCCCGCGAGCGGGTGGCTGCCGACGAAGGCAAGCGGGCGCCGGGCGGCGAGGCGCTCGGCCGCGCGCACGATGTTGCGCTTCGTCGACCCCACGTCGGTGATCACCGTCCCGTCGGGCGCCGCGCGCCACATCCGCTCCAGCAGCCCCTCGATCGCCAGGACCGGCGCCGCCAGCAGGATGAAATCGGCCTCGCGCACGCCCGTTTCGAGCTCGATCGTCGCGACGTCGAGCGATCCATCGTCGATGGCCGGCTGCAACCGGGCGATGTCACGCCCGACGCCGACGATCCGACGGGCGAGCCCGCCGGCTCGCGCCGCTTTCGCCACGGAGCCGCCGAGCAGGCCGACGCCGACGATCGCGAGCTCCTGGATCACGCGGGGCTCTTTCCCAGCCCGGAGCGGAGCGCCTTCACGAGCTTGCGGTTCTCTTCCGGCGTTCCGACGGTGATCCGCAGCGCGGTCTCCAGCCCGAAGGGCGTCATCGGGCGCACGATCACGCCCTGGTGGAGCAGCTTCTGGTAGATGTCGGCGGCGCTGCGACCGACGTCGACCAGGATGAAGTTGGCGCGCGACGGCACGTACGAGAGCCCGATGCTCTTGAACTCGTCGTAGAGAAAGTGCCGCCCCGCCTCGATCATGCGGACGCACTCGAGGACGTGCGCGTCGTCGTCGAGGGCGGCGAGGGCCGCCGCCTGCGCCAGGGAGTTCACGTTGAAGGGCTGGCGGATCCGGTTCATCAGCGAGATCGCGTCGGCGTCCGCGACGGCATAGCCGACGCGGAGCCCCGCGAGGCTCGCGGCCTTCGAGAAGGTGCGGAGGACGACCACCTTCCGGCCGTGCTTGACGGCCGAGAGCGTATCGGGGAAGTCGGGGCCCATCGCGAACTCGATGTACGCCTCGTCGAACACCACGATCGTGCGCTCGGGAACCCGCGCCATGAAGTGCTCGACCTCGTCCTTGGTGACGATCGTGGCGGTCGGGTTGTTCGGGTTCGCCACGAACACGATCTTCGTCGTCGGCGTGATCGCGCGCGCCATCGCGTCGAGGTCCAGCCGGAAGTCCTTCAGCATCACCATGACGCGCACGCCGCCGGCGGCCTGGACGATCATCGGGTAGACGACGAATGAGGGGTGGGGCACCACCGCTTCGTCACCCGGACGGAGGAAGGAGCGGACCAGCAGCTCGATGAGCTCGTTCGAGCCGTTGCCGAGCACGATCTGATCGGGCATCACGCCGTGCTTCTTGGCCAGCGCCTGCCGGAGGTAGAAGCCGCTCCCGTCCGGATACCGGTTGAGAGCGATGAGCGCTGCGATGATCGCCTTCTGCACCCGGTCGGACGGCGACAGTGGGTTCTCGTTCGACGCGAGCTTGATCGGGTTGTGGATGTTGAGCTCACGCTCGAGCTCCTCGATGGGCTTGCCGGGCTCGTAGGGCGCGATGCCCAGGATGTGTTCGTTCGCGAGCGACTCCCACTGCGTTGGCATGCGCTCTCCTTTAAACCGCCGGGTACGACCCGAGGACTTTCAGGAACAGAGTCCGCTCCCCGATCTCGCGCAGCGCCGACGAGACCGGAGGCGTGTCGCGATGGCCCTCGACGTCCACGAAGATCACGTACTCCCAGGGTCGCTGCTTCGCCGGACGCGATTCGATCTTCGTGAGATTGATCCCGAGCCGCGCCAGCGGCTCGAGGATCCGGTAGAGCGTGCCGGGCTCGTTGCGCATCGCGAAGAGGATCGACGTCTTGTCGCGTCCGGTCGCGCCGCTCGGGTGGCGGCCCACGACCAGGAACCGGGTCGAGTTGTGCGGATTGTCTTCGATGCCGGCCCGGAGGATCGGCACGCCGTAGAGCTCCGCGGCCAGATCGGAAGCGATCGCGGCGACCGTCGCGTCGACGGCCGCCATTTCCGCGGCCGCGGCGGTGGACAGCGCCTGCTCGGTCGTGACGTCGGGCAGGTGCGCGGCCAGCCACCCGCGGCACTGCGCGAGCCCCTGCGGGTGCGAGAGAACGCGCTTGACCCCGTCGAGCGCGCCGGCGCGGGAAAGGAGATTCTGCGTGATCTCCAGCCGAAGCTCGCCGCAGATGAGCACGTCAGAATCGATCAGGCGGTCGAGTGTCACGTTGACGGCGCCCTCGGTGTTGTTCTCCACCGGCACGACGCCGAAGTCGGCGCGACTCCGCTCGACGTCGTCGAACACGTCGGCGATCGTCTTCGCCGGCTGGTAACTCACCGAGGTGCCGAAGCGCTGGAGCGCGGCCCGATGCGTGAAGGTCGCCTGCGGCCCGAAGTAGGAGACCGTCAGCGCCGATTCGAGAGCGCGACACGCGGAGAGGATCTCGCGCCAGACGGTGAGGATCGCCTCGGCGGACAGCGGCCCGGCCGCCGCCTCGGTCAGGCGGCGGAAGATCTCCGCCTCACGCTCCGGGGCATACGACGGCGCATCCTGCCTTCGTTTGAGGTCTCCGATCTGGAGGGCGGCCTCGGCGCGTTGGTTGAGGAGCTGGAGGATTCGGTTGTCGAGGTCATTGATCCTGGAACGCCAATCGTCCAGGTCCATAGGGACTCCCACTGCTGCCTGGCTCTCGGGATATCGCGGATTATAGGCTTCACCCTACGCAAGAGCAAGTCAGCTTCGCGGGCGATCGCGGGCCGTCGCGACCGCGGCGCGCAGTGCCCCCACTTCCCGCGCGGTCAGCGGCCTCGACTCGCCTGGACGGAGTGTTCCGAGGCTGACGGGGCCGAAGGCGATCCGCCTGAGCGCCCGCACGCGATGGCCCAGGGCCTCGCAGAAGCGCTTGACCTCGTGATTGCGCCCTTCGGCGAACGTCAGACGCAGGTAACTCTCCTGCGGCCCCACGCGCACGAGCTCGACGGCCAGCGGCCGTGCCGGCCCGTCGTCCAGCGTGACACCGCGCCGCCACCGGGCGAGGTCGCTCCGGGCGACGGCGCCCTCGACGCGGGCGTCGTAGACGCGCGGGAGGGCGTACCGGGGGTGGAGAAGGCGGTGCGTGAGTGGCCCGTCGTTCGTGAGCAGGAGCACGCCCTCGACGTCCCAGTCGAGGCGGCCGACCGGATACAGGCGGACCTCGCGGGCCACGAGGTCGGCGACGACGGGACGCCCCTGGGGGTCGCTGAGGGAGGTGACGTAGCCGCGGGGCTTGTGGAGCAGCACGTACCGCTTCGCTTCGGCCGCCGCCAACGGACGGCCGTCGACCGTGATCGCATCCAGCTCGGGATCGGCCAGTGTGGCGGGACTCCGCGTGACGGCGCCGTTGACGGCAACGTGGCCGTCGACGATCAGGCGGTCACCCCCCCGTCGAGAGGTCAGCCCCGCCTGCGCCAGGATCTTGTTGAGTCTCAGCTTCGCCATGGTCGGCGACGGCCGCCAGCTCCGGGATGACCAGCTCGCCCTCGACCTTGGGCAGATCGCCGAGATCCCGCAGGCCGAACGCGACCAGGAACTCACGCGTCGTCTCGAAGAGGTAGGGCCGGCCGGGCGCCTCCTTCCGACCGGTGATGCGGACGAGCCGGCGCTCGAGCAGGTTGTCGAGCACCCCCTCAGAGTTCACGCCGCGGACCGCGTCGATCTCGGGACGTGACACGGACTGCTTGTAGGCAATGATCGCCAGGGTCTCGAGCGCCGGGCGCGACAGGCGGGTCCGCGTGCGGGCGCGGGCTAGCCGGACGAGCCAGGGGGCGACCTCGGGGCGGGTGATCATCCGGTAGCCGCCGCCCACCTCGACGATCTGGAGCCCATGGCTCGATGCCTCGTAGCGTGCGCGGAGCTCGTCGACGAGCCGGCGCGCCTCGCGGACGTCACCCAGATCGAGGACCTCGCTGATGCGCGCGGCTTCCAGGGGCGTGTCGGACGCGAACAGGAGCGCTTCGACGACGTCAGTCGGAGTCGGCACGGGTGGGCTCTCCATTCGGTATCGCTGTCTGGCGTTCGATGACGATCTCCCCGAAGAGCTCGGTCTGCTGCGTCTTGATGCGACCGAGACGGACCAGCTCGAGCACCGCGAGCAGTGACACGACGATCTCGGAGCGACGGCGATCGCCCGCCGTCAGCGACGAGAAGAGCAGCGACCAGGTGTCGCGCAGCACCGAGAGGATCATCGTCATCCGCTCGAGCACCGACGGCGGGTTCGGCTCGATCTCGCGCGGCCGCTGCCGGGCCTGCTCCTCGATCAGCCGTTTCAACGTTCGTTCGAGCAGGTGCACGCCGAGATCCTCGAGCGGCACCTCCTCGGGCGGCGGCAGCGTGCTGCCCGGGCGGCCCCAGATCAGGCCCTGCTCGGCTTCCCGCGCGCCGAGACATTCGCCGAGGGCCTTGACCCGCGCGTACTCGCGCAGGCGCGCCTCGAGCTCGAGCCGCAGGGTCAAGCCGTCCTCGTCGAGCTGCTCCCCCTGCGTCTCGTCGGGCGGCACCAGGAGCTTGGACTTGAGGTAGATCAACGTCGCGGCCATGACGAGGTATGCCCCGGCCGCTTCGAGGTCCCGGAATTCCATCGCCTCGAGATGGGCGAGGTACTGGTCGGTGATGGCGCGGACCGGGAGGGCCGCCAGATCGATCTCGCTCGTGCGGCAGAGATGCAACAGGAGGTCGAAGGGGCCCTCGAACGCTCCGACGCGAAGGGTGAGGTCGCGCGAGTGATCGAGGACGTTCGGCTCTTCGACGCTCATGGAGCCAAGTGGACCGCCGCGCGGACGTCCTGCATCGTCGCCTGGGCGACCTTGCGCGCGCGCCGCGATCCCTCGTGCAGGATCTCGACGATCGTGGCGGGCTTCTCCGCGAAGACCTGCCGGCGTTCCCGGATCGCCGCCAGGGGCGGCAGCATGTGCTTGAGCAGCACGTCCTTGCAGTCGAGACACCCGATCGCCGCCGTCCGGCACCCGGTCGCGCACGCCTCGCGATCCGACGGCGGCGTGAAGATCCTGTGCAGGTCGAACACCGGGCAGATGTCCGGGTTGCCCGGATCGGAGCGCCGCTTCCGCGCGGGGTCCGTCACCATCGGCCGGACCTTCTGGACGATCGTCTCGGGCGAGTCGGCGAGATCGATCGTGTTGTTGTACGACTTCGACATCTTCCGTCCGTCGGTGCCCGGGACCTTCGGAATCTCGGTCAGCTTCACCTCCGGTTCCGGGAACAAGGGGCCGAACGTGTTGTTGAACCGCCGCGCCACCTCCCGGGTCAGCTCCACGTGGGGCACCTGATCGATGCCGACCGGCACCCAGCGAGGCTTGTACATCAGGATGTCGGCCGACTGCAGCAGCGGGTACCCGAGCAGCCCGTACGAAGGCGACTCCAGATGCTGTTGCTCGATGCGCTCGCGGTAGGTCGGCACGCGCTCGAGCCAGGTCACCGGCGTGGTCATCGAGAACAGCAGGTGCAGCTCCGCGTGCTCGGGCACGAGCGACTGGATGAAGAGCGTCGAGCGCTCGGGGTCGAGCCCCGCCCCGAGCCAGTCGGCCACCATCTCGACGGCGTTGCCGGGAACGTCCGACGTGTGGAGGTCGTCGGTGAGCGCGTGCCAGTCGGCGACGAAATAGTAGCAGTCCAGCGTGTCTTGCAGCGTCACCCAGTTAGCCAGGGCGCCGAGGTAGTTGCCCAGGTGCACCTTGCCGCTCGGCCGCATCCCCGACAGCACACGTTCCTTCGCCGGTTTCGCCATCAGTGACTTTCTCTCTCCCTGGCCCTCTCCCGCATCCTCTCCCACGCCTTCGCGGACCGGATGAACACATAGTACGCGTAGAGGGTCGCCAGAAGGAAGCCGCGCCCCCCGTCGAGACACCCGAGCTTGAGCACGTACATGGACAGGAACCGGCCGGCGGGCCGGACGACGAGATCGCTTGCCCGCACGCGCTTTCCGCTCTTCACCCACTCCTCGGCGGCCAGGGTCGAGTAACGGTCGGCGCGCGCGAGGAAGTCGGCGATGTCGCGATAGCTCCGGTGGACGAGCGCCCCATGGAGCCGGCCGACGCTGCCCATCACCTCGACCGACTCGTGGACGGCGCGCTCGACGAATCGCCCGCGGCCTCGTCGGAAGAGCCGGAGCTGCCAGTCGGGCCAGAGACCGCCGTGCCGGACCCATTGGCCCCAGAAGATGTTGCGGCGAGGCGCGCGGTATCCGTCGTGGGGCAGGTCGTCGGCCAGCACGCCCACGATCTCGTCGCGAAGCTCGGCCGAAACCTGCTCGTCGGCGTCGAGCGAGAGAATCCAGTCGCCCCCGGCCTCCCCGACCCCGAAGTTTTTCTGCGCGGCGAAGCCGGGCCAGGGCCGGACGATGACGCGATCGGTGAACTCCCGGGCGATCTGCGCGGTCTTGTCCTGCGACAGGGCGTCGACCACGATCAGCTCGTCCGCCCACGCAACGGTCTCCAGGCACGCGCGCAGCTGCTCCTCCTCGTTCAGCGTGACGACGACGACGGAGAGTCGCGCGCGGGTCATCGGACGACCCCGGAGCGGGTCACCGACGGGCTTGCCTCGTCGGCGGCGAGCGTCTCCACGACCGCGCGGAACACCGGGTCGACGTCGAGCGACGCCATGGCGCCGTCGGGGCTCTCGAGCGCCCGGTGGTCCGGGCCGTACGGCCCGGTCCGTGCGGCCGACGTCGGGCCGAAGAGGCCGACGCAGCGCGTGCCCAGCGCCGCCGCCAGGTGCAGGGGCCCGGTGTCGCCGGCCACGACGACGCTCGCTCGTCTGAGCATGGCCAGCAGCTCGTCGAGGTTCGTCGGCGGGGCCAGCGCCGCGCGACCTGCGGGGCCGGGCTCGACGATCGAGCGCGCGTCCCCGAGCTCGTTCGGCCCCCAGATGACGACCACCGCGGCGCCCGTCTCCTCGACGAGCCGACGCGCCAGCCTGCGGAAATTCGGGATCGGCCAACGCTTGTCGGGCCGGCCCGCGCCCGGATTGAGGACGACCAGCCGGTCGCGCGGCTCGAAGCCCGCGCCCGTCAGGAACACGTCGACGCGCGCCTCGGCGGCGCCGTCGGTCGGCAGCGGGAACTCGACGGTACGCGCGCGCACGCCGAGCGGCTCCATGAGCGAGAGGTACTGGTCGACGATGTGGCGGGCTGCCGCCGGCGGCGTGACGCGGCGGTTCGTGAACAGCGTGTTCAAGCGCTCGCGACAGTGGGCCGCGGCGAAGCCGATCCGAAGCGGCGCCCGCGTCGCCGCGGTGATCACGCCGCTCTTGACCAGCCCCTGGAGGTCGATCGCCACGTCGAACCGAGCGGCCCGCAGGTGGCGCCCGAGCGCGACCAGTGCGCCGGTCGTCTCCGCGATGGCGAGCGGGCCGCGGGACCGCCGCCAGCCCCGCGTGTCGACGGGCACGATCTCGCTCAGCGCAGCGTTGCCGTGCAGCACCGCGGCCTCCCGGCGCTCGACGACCCAGATCAGGCGGGCCTGGGGCAGGCTGGCCTGCAGCGCCGCGGCGACGGGCAGCGCGTGCACGACGTCGCCGATCGAGGAGAGCTTGACGAGCGCGATGTTCATCGAAACCGCTCGACGATCCGGGTGATCAGGTCACGCGTGGAGTGGTCCTTCGGGTCGCCGACGAGGGCGACCCGACCGCCGACCGACCGCACCGTCGGCTCCTCGGGGACGGCGCCGGCGAGGTAGTCCGTGCCCTTGGCGTGCACGTCGGGCCGCAGGGAGGCGATCAGGCGGTCCGCGGTGTCCTCCTCGAATATGACGACGTGATCGACCTCTCGGAGCGATAGCAAGATCTCGGCCCGCTCGGCGGCCGGCATCAGCGGCCGGCCCCGCCCCTTCAGGCGAGCCACCGCCGCGTCGGAGTTGATCCCCACGAAGAGGACGTCGCCGAGCCGTCGGGCGGCTCGTAGATAGCGGACGTGGCCGACGTGGAGGAGATCGAAGCAGCCATTCGCCAGCACGATGCGCTTGCGCTCGGCTCGGAGCCGGTCGGCCAGCGCGACGGCTTCCTCCAGAGTCACTTCTATCTTTCGCTCACCTCGCACGGCGGGGCCCCAGCCCCGCGACGTGCTGCGGCTCGCCCTACCATCTCTCTTTCGCTCGCCTCGCACGGCGGGGCCCCAGCCCCGCGACGTGCTGCGGCTCGCCCTACCATCTCTCTTTCGCTCGCCTCGCACGGCGGGGCCCCAGCCCCGCGACGTGCTGCGGCTCGCCCTACCATTCCTCGAGCGCCTGCCGGAGCTCCGAGGGCAGAACCGTGGCGGTGCCGCGCTTCATCACGACGACGCCGCCCGCGATGTTCGCCAATGACGCCGCCTCGAAGGGCGAGGTCCCGCACGCCAGCGCCAGGGTGAACGTGCTGATCACCGTGTCCCCGGCGCCCGTGACGTCGGCGATCTCGTCGGTGCCGTGGATCGGGATGAAAGTCGTCGCGCCGTCGCGCTCGAGCAGCGCCATCCCCCGGCTGCCCCGCGTGACGAGGAGCATCCGCGCGTCTAGCCGCTCGAGCAGCTGACGCCCGGCCTTCTCGACCGTTCGCTCGTCGTCAGTGGGCACGCCGGTGAGCTGCTCCAACTCGGCCTCGTTGGGCGTGGCCGCCGCGATGCCGGTGAACCGGGGAAGCTGATAGCGGCTGTCCACGCTGACGATCGCATTGGCCCGTCGCGCGATCGTCTTGACATGCTCGAAGATCCGCGGCGTGACGGTGCCGTAGCCGTAGTCGGAGACCACGATCGCGTCGACGCGCGCGGCGAGCGCGGTGAGCCGCTCGAGCAGCGCCTCCTCGGTAGTGGGCTGCGGCTCCCCTGCCGGCTCGCGATCCAGGCGCACGACCTGCTGGCGCGTCGCCTGGTAGCCGCCCGCCATAATGCGCGTCTTCACCGGCGTCGTCCGCCCGTTCTCGGTGACGACGCCGTCGGTGGGAATTCCCGCCGCGTGGAAAAGCGCCAGGAGCTCCTCGCCGGCCGCGTCCCGTCCGATCACGCCGATCGGCACCACCCGGGCGCCGAGCGTGTGGACGTTGTTCGCCGCATTCGCCGCGCCGCCGAGCAGCGCTTCGCGCTCGGAGAAGCGCAGGATGAGCACCGGCGCCTCCCGGGAGATCCGGGCGGGCTTGCCGAAGAGGTATTCGTCCGTGATCAGGTCACCGATGACGGCGACGGTCCGTCGGCCGAAGCCGTCGATCGTCGCGCGCAGCCCACGGACGGTCTCGCTCACGAGCGCCGGGCCTTGATCACCCAACCGACCGCGCCGAGCAGGTCCTCCGCGACATGGTCGGGCGGCGGAAACGTGTCTCGCCGATATTCCCACTCGCCCAGACCGTACCCGGTGAGGACGAGCACGGACCGGGCACCGACGGCGCGAGCCGCGGCGAGGTCGGAGGCCTTGTCGCCGACCAGCGTCGAGAGCCCGAGGTCGAGGCCGAGCTCCGAGGCCGCACGAAGCAGGAGACCGGGCTTGGGCTTGCGGCAATCGCACACCATCCGGTAGGGCGCCTCGCCTTCGGTCGGATGGTGGGGACACACGTAGATCCCGTCCAGGGATGCGCCCTCGTCCTTGAGTTGCGACACGAGCGCTGCGTTCGCGGCCGCGAGCACCTCGTGCGAGAAGTAGCCGCGCGCGATCCCGGCCTGATTTGTCACGACCACGGCCGCAATCCCGACTTCGTTGAGACGGCGGATGGCCTCGGCCGACCGCGGCAGGATGCGAAGTCGCCTGGGATGGTTGACGTACCCCACTTCCTCGGTGAGCGTCCCGTCACGATCCATGAAGACCGCGGGCCTGGGAGCCACGTCGGCAGTGTAAGCCTCGAGGGCCGATTCCTCAAGTAAAATCGCACGTTGCGCGCGTGCAGCGGCCATAGATTCTAGCGAAGGCCCGGACCTGCGCGGCATAGGTGAAGGGCTCGGCGGACCGGCGCGCGGCTGCCGTGAGATCGCCCCACGGACGTTCGCGGAGGCGCTCCAGCGCCGCCGTGATCGCCCCGGCGTCCGTAGGGTCCACGATCGCCCCGTTGATCCCATCAGCGATCACCTCGGCGCCGCCGGCCCGCGCGCTTGCGACGACCGGAAGTCCCGCGGCGAGGGCCTCCAGGTGAACGTTGCCGAATGGCTCGTACCGGCTCGGCAGCACGACGATGTCGGCGGCGGCGTACCAGCGCTCGGGATCGGCCCGGGCTCCGAGCCAGGCGATCCGCTCATCGACCCCGAGCCGCGCCGCCGCGGACCGGTATGATCGTGCGTCGCCCTTACCGAGGACGACGAAGCGGCTCGCGCGATCGCCGAGCGCCGCGACGCCGACGAAGAGGATCGTGAACGCGCGCGGGGGTAGACTGGCCTCCGCCCGCGCGATGTCGCGATCCCTCGCGCGGTTCTGCGGATGAAAGCGCTCGAGATCGACTCCGTTGTACACGACCGCCAGGCGCCCGGGCGGCACACCGTAGAGGGCCTCGATTTCGCGCCGTCCGGCTTCGGCGATGGCGACGACGTGGGGCGTGCACGCGAACACGCGACGCTCGAGCGCCAGGACGATCCGGTGGTAGAGGCCACGGGCGCGCGGCCGTTCTTCGCTCGCCAGATACCCCCGATGACATCCTTCGCCGGCGCGATACACGTCCTGGCGAAGCGTACGCTCGTGGCTCTGGACCACGTCCCAGCTGCCACGCGCGACCGCCAGCCGGGCTTTCATGGCGAGCGCCAGAACGCGCGCCGCCGACGGCAGCGGCGGTAACGACAGGGTGTGAAGCGTCACTCCCGGCACGGGGGCCTGACCGCGCGGGCTCAGGAGGTGGACATCATACCCGTGCGCGACGAGGGCCGCGACGAGGCCCGCGGTCGCTCGCTCGATCCCTCCGTGAAAGGCGAACGGTCGCGCGATGATCAGAAGTTTCATTGGAACGGATGCCTTGAGGCCGGCTTGGACCGAGGGTGGCCTGAAAACGAAGCGAGTGGCTCCGACACGCCCGATCTGTTCCTGGGCGTCCGAGAGGAACGTGGCGCCGATTCGCCCGATCTGATCCAGGACGTTCGAGAAGAACGTGGCGCCGATTCGCCCGATCTGTTCCGGGGCGTCCGAGAAGAACGTGGCGCTGACATGCCCGTTCTCACGCGCGTGGTCTTGGGGCCAACTTCTCGATGAGAGGGAACAACGCCGTGCGGGCGACGCGGAAGCTGTAGTGGGCCTCGCAACGCTGGCGCGCGCGCCGACCGAGCGCCGCGGCTTCGTCGGCGTCGTCCAGGAGTCGCTTGATCGCGCTGGTGAGCGCGGGCACGTCGCCGGGCGCGACTACGAGGCCGCAGCCGTCCAGGATCTCGGGGATCATCGAGACGGCCGTCGAGACGATGGGACGGGCGAGCGCCATCGCATCGAAGAGCTTTGCCGGCACCTGCCCGACGGTGTCGGTGGTGTCCCGCTGGGGCACGGCGACGACGTCGGCGGCGACGAGATAGCGCGGCACGTCGTCGAACGGGATCTCGCCGATGACCCGCACGTGCGAGCGCTCGGACCAGCGCGGCGCACCCCCGCGCGCCGGATCGACGCCGACGAGCGCCAGGACGACTCCAGGACCCAGCGAGCCGACCGCATTGACCAGATCGTCGACGCCCTTGTGGCCCCGGGGAGTTCCGAGAAACATGACGACCTTGCTGGCGCCCACGCGCAGCCGAGCGCGCACGTCGGTGCGATCGAAGCGCGCGGGATCCCAGGCCTCGGTATCGCGGACGTGGGGCAGGAGCGTCCCGCCGAAGCGGCGCTCGAGAAAGCGCGAGGCCACCGTGACGGCGTCCGCGCGCCGCACGAGCCGCTCCACGAGCCACGTCCACGGGAGCCCATTCGGATTGGCGAGGTTGAGGGCGCGACCGACTCGACCCCAAGCGCCCGACCGATAGAAGAAGCCGACCTCCCAATCGTCGATGTCGAGCACGAGCGGCCGCGGCCGGCGGGCCCGCGCGAGCAGGGCCAGGCCGAAGCTCGTCGGCCGCGCCTTGGACGCAACCAGGATCTCGCCGTCGACGAGCTCGAGCAGCTCGGGCACCCGTCGTACGAACCCGGGGTAGCGCCCGGCTCTCACGCTGCGGTGGAGGACCGGCCCGTCTCTCGCCGGCGCCCAGACGCCCTCTGCGAAGCGGGGTCCGATCACGTCGACCTCGTAGCGAGGCGAGAGAAGGCGGGCGAGCAGGTCCGCACGACCCGTCGCGTTGTCCGACAGGTCAGCGGCCAGGATGGAGATCTTCACGCAGCCCCGGCGGCGACGAGGCGCGCGTACAGGCCCTCGAGCGCGGCCGCGACCTGAGCCCCCGAGTACCGCTGCGCGACGAGCCGCCGCCCGGCCTCGCCGAGCCGCGCGCCCGCGGCCGGGTCTCCCACGAGCCGCGCCAGGACCTCGGCGAGGATCCCGGCGTCACCGGCCGGCACCAGCGCCGCGTGCTCGCCGTCGGTCAGCACCTCGGGCACGACGCCCACCCGCGACGCGATCAGCGGCCGCCCGGCCGCCAGATACTCGAAGATCACGCGCGACATGCCGTCTGACTCGAGCGGCACGTAGAGCGCGACGTCGAGGGCGGCGAGAGCCGCCGGGAGGTCCTCGACGAAGCCGGCGATGCTGAACTGCTGCGCGAGCCCGGCGCGATCGATCGCGTCGCGAACCGCCGGCTCGAGCGCCCCGCGTCCGACGAAGACGAAGTGCGGCCGCACATCGCGCGCGCCGAGCCGAGCCGCCGCCTCGATCACGACCTCGTGTCCCTTCATGACTCGAAGCCCCGCGATCATGCCGACCAGCGGGCGGTCGGAGCGTCCCCCGAGCCGCCCGTACACCTGAGGATCACGCACCAAGGGACGGTAGCGTTCCGTGTCGGCGCCGCCGGGCAGCGCGGCGACGCGGTCCGCGTCGACGAGCCCCGACGCGACGTACTGTCGCCGGATGGCCTCGGTGACCGTCACGACGAATGCCGTCGCGCGGCGGTAGAGCCAGCGATTGGCGGCGTGGGGTCGGACGGCTTGAGCGATGTGCCGCGTCCTCACGATAGGTCGCGGCGTGGGGATCAGGCGATTCCCGAGCGCGGCGAGCCAGTGCTCCTTGCCGCGATGCACGTGCACCACGTCGACGTCCGCCATCAGGGCGCGAAGGCGCCGCAGGTCACGGCCGTCCACCACCGGCCGGGCGCCGCTCGCGAGCACGAGCGTGGTCACCCGCTGCACCCCTTCCCGGCGTGCGCGATCGATCACCCGCGTCTCCGTCCCGGCGCGGCAGCCGAGCGTCACCACGTGACCGCGCCGCTCGAGCTCGCGCGTCATCCGCGCCGCCCAGTAGGCGTCGGACGACCATCCGCGGCAGGACATCAGCTGGAGGATTCTCACCGGAGGTCCTGATAGACGCGCTCGACCGTCTCGACCGAGCGCTCGGCGCCGAAGCGCTCTTCCGCGGTCGCGCGCCCCGCGCGTCCCATGGCCCGGCGTCGTGCCGGATCTTCGAGGATGGTCTCGAGCGCGCGGGCGACGCTCTCCGCCTGGTCGTCGTCGATCAGGATCCCCGTCTCCCCGTGCATCACCGTCTCGGGAAGTGCGCCGACCCGGCGAGCGATGACCGGGCGCCCCGCGGCCATCGCCTCGAGCGCGGCCCGACACGACTCGTCCGAGCCCGCGGCCATGAGGGCGAAGCAGTCCGCCGCGGCGAGGACCGACGGGAGGTCGGCGTCGCGATAGCCCGTGAAGACCACGTGGCTCCCGAGCTCGAGGTCGGCGACCAGCTTTTCGAGTCGTGACCGCGTTTCTCCCTTGCCGACCAGCAAGAGGCGCGCGCGCGGCAGCCGACGGACGAGGAGGCGGAAGCCCGAGAGCAAGAGCTCGTGACCGCGGTTGGTCGCCAGGCGCGCGACCGAGACGACGACCGGCGCGTCGCCGAGCTTGAACTCCGTGCGGATCGGTGTCGGGTCCGCGTCGGCCGTGAACCGCGTCAGGTCGACGGCGCCCGGGATCCAGAAGACGCGCTCCGGCGGGATGCCCACATCGCGGCACCGCGACTCGATCGGTCGGGAGACCGCGAACACCGCCGCGGTGCGGCGGTAGAGCGTCGAGGCGAGCCGGTCGCGCTTGACCGCGCGCCAGTTGTGGAAGGTTCTCACCACGGGCGGGCGGCCACCCTGGGCCCGCTTCGGCCGGGTGAGCACGGCGAGCCAGTGATCGTGCGAATGATGCGTGTGCACCAGCTCTACCCCCTCGTCGCGGATGAGCGCGCGGAGTCTCAGCACGTCACGCGCGAGCGCCCGCGGCCCGAGGCGGCCGTCCATGCGCAGCCCCTCGACCAGATCGAGCCCGGCCTCCTTCGCCTTGGTCTCGAATCGATCCCCGGGAATGAGCCCGAGCAGGACGCGGTGGCCTCGGGCGCGGAGCCCGGACACGAGATGGATGATCGGATCGGCGCTGCCCGTCCACCAGCGGTTCGCGGCCAGGTGCAGGATCGACAACGGCTTCACGTCGACGCGGCGAGAAATGCCGCGACCTGCTGGCCCACCGTCGCCGCGGTGATCCCGCGCATGCAGGGATGGTCGATCGGGCACGTCCGGTAGAAGCACGGCGCACACGGGACGGCGTGGCGCACCACCGTCACCCGTCCGAGCGGCGCGGTGAGCACGGGATTTGTCGGCCCGAACAGCACGACGACCGGCGTGCCGAGCGCCGCCGCCAGGTGTGCGACCCCGGTGTCGCCGCAGACGAGCACGGACAGCTCCGTGAGCACCGCCGGGAGGAGATCGGGACCATCGCGCCCCACCAGGCTCAGCGCGGGGGCGCGGCGCAACACGTCCGCCGCGGCGGGCGCATCCGATGGCGCTCCGAGAAGCACGGGGACGATGCCTCGTGCCTGGCCGAGTCGACAGAACTCGACGACGCGCTCGCACACCCAGACCTTGGCCGGCCCGTAGGCGGCGCCGAGATGCACACCGACCAGCGGTGTCCCTGCGGGCGCTCCGTGCGGACGCAGGAGCTCGCGCGCCCGCTGCCGAGTCCCGGCGAGCGGTTCCGGCGGCGTCAGCCGCGGCTCGCGTTGCGTCGTGACCGCGCCGAGGAGCCCGACGAGCATCAGGTACTCGTCGACCTGGTGCAGTCGCGGCTCGGGGACGGGCGGCGCCTCCGTGAGAAGCCAGCCGCGTCCATCGCCGGCGAAGCCGATGCGCCGCCGGCCTCCCCAGTACACGGCGGTCGCCGCCGCCTCGAAGGAAGTCGGGAACAGCACGACAGTGTCGGCCCCGAAATTCCGCACCGCGTCGGCCGTGCGGAGCCTCCCGCTCCATGAACGTGGGTATCCCACGAGCACATCGCCGAGCTCCTGGCCGGCGAGGAGCGCGACCCACGGTCCCGCCAGCAGCACCTCGGCCTCCGGGAACTTCTCGCGGAGCGACCGGACCGCCGGGACCGCCATCACGGTGTCGCCGAGCCAGTTCGGCAGCCGCACGGTGATCTTCACGGGCACGCGCGCCGGAACGCCTGGCGCCAGGCGGCCTCTCCCGTCTGGAGGACGAGCCGGACGCTGAGGACGTAGAGCGGACGGCGCGGCAGCCGGAGGCGACGCAGTCGGACCCAGTCTTTTTCGGTCGTGATGAGCGCCTCGACGCCGAGCGCCGCGGCGCGCGCGTCGAGCCGCGCGACATCGTCGGTCGAGTACCAGTGATGGTCGGCGAATTCCGCGAGCTCCTCCACCACCGTACCCGTGCTCCGGAGAGTCTCGGCGAAGGCCGCGGGAGACGCGATCCCCGCGAAGGCGGCCAGCCGCTTGCCGTCGAGCTCGGCGAGTCGGACGGACCGCATCCGGCCCGCCTCCCAGCACTCGGCGGGCACCAGCGTAGCCGTGACCACGGGAACTCGCGGAGCGTGCTCGTCGACGGCGTCGACCACCTCGCGCGCGTCCCCCAAACCGACCGCGCCGGTGGCGACGATGAGATCGGCCCTCGCGAGCGCGCCGAGCGGCTCTCGCAGCGGCCCGGCCGGAAGCAATTGCCCGTTGCCCCACGGCCGCCGCGCACGCGCCATCACGATCTCGAGATCCTTTCTGAGCGTCCGGTGCTGGAATCCATCGTCGAGGACGATCGCGGTCACCCCGAACCTTTCGATCGCCACGCGGGCGGCGTCGTGACGGTTCGAGCCGACGACGACGGGGATGCCCGGCAGCCGGCGCGCGAGCAGGAAGGGCTCGTCCCCAGATTCCTCCGGGTCCAGACGGATCGAGGCGGCGTCGGCGACGACCTGAACACCGCGCGTGCTGCGCCCATAGCCGCGGCTGACGACCGCCGGTCGATGGCCCAGGGCGGCGAGCGCCTGGACGGCCACTTCGACCGCGGGAGTCTTCCCGGTCCCGCCGATGGTCAGATTTCCGATCGAGACCACGCGGCACGGCAACGCGCGCGACTTCAAGATGCCCCGCCCGTAGAGCCACTCGCGCGCCCCGAGCAGGCCGCGGTAGCCGCCACCGGCGACCGCGAGCATCCGTGCCGGTCCCGACCCGAACCCCTCTTCCCAACCTCGGACGAAGCGCTCGCGGGATTTCACGTGCGAGCGCCGGGATAGAGGTAACGACCGACGAGATCGAGCGTCTCCCGGACGGCGCCGTGGCGCGAAGCGACAGCCTCGTAGCCGGCCTCGCCCAGCTTTGCGCGAAGATCCGGATCCAGGAGAAGCCGCCGGAGCTCGCGAGAGAGCTCGGACGCATCCCGCACGACGAGAGCCGCGCCGACCGACTCGAGCAAGCCGGCGGACTCTCGGAAGTTCGCCGTGTTCGGCCCGACCAGCACGGGTCGGCGCCGCTGCGCGGCCTCGAGCAGGTTGTGCCCGCCCACCGGCACGAGGCTCCCGCCGACGAAGACGACGTCGGCGATGGCATAGAGTGTCGCGAGCTCACCGACGGTGTCGAGAACGATGACGGGCGGCACGGACGTCGCTGTCCGGGTGACCGCCGACGGGAGATCGCTTCGGCGCACCGACGGCCAGCCGCGCCGGGCCAGGAGGGCGAGCACTTCACCCGTTCGCTCCGGGTGCCTCGGGGCGATCACGAGCACGAGCTCGGGGAACTCGGCGAGGGCGGCGCGGTGGGCCTCCAGGACCGGCTCTTCCTCGCCGGCGTGCGTGCTTCCGGCGATCCACACGCGCTGCTCGGGCCCGAGGCCGAGGAGCCGGCGCCAGAGGTCGACCGAGCCTGCCGGGTCGGCGACGGTGAGGTCGGCCTTGATGTTGCCGGTGACGACGACTCGCTCGGGATGGGCGCCGAGGGCGATGATCCGGCGCGCGTCCTCGTCGGACTGCATGGCGAAGACCCGGATATCGGCAAGGACCGAGGCCAGGAAGCCCCGTACGAGCCGGTAGCGACGATAGGACCGATCCGAGATTCTGCCGTTGGCGACCATCACCGGGACACCGCGAGACGCCAGCGCCCGCAAGAGGTTCGGCCAGAGCTCCGTCTCCATGCAGATCAGGAACACCGGATCGATGGACGTCACGACACGCCGGGCGACCCAGGGGAGGTCGAGCGGGAAGAAACGATGGGTCACCAGCCCGGCGAACCGCTCTCGGACGATCCTGGCGCCGGTCGCCGTGACCGTCGTCATCACCAGCGGTAGATCCGGGTCGAGACGCCGGAGGCCTTCGACGAGCGGCGCTGCGGTGATCGCTTCGCCCACGGACACCGCATGCACCCATCCCGACGGCCGGCCCGCGCGGTTCGGCGCGTCGCCGCCCAGGCGTGCCCGGGCGTTGAGCGCGACGCCTCGAGTGAGCCGCCGTACCAGCGCGAGCGGCAGCCAGAGTGTCACGAGTCCGATCAGCGCCACCGCCGTATAGAGAGCGTACATCAGGCGCTCACGAGCCGGTCCGCCGCGGCCGTGGCCTCGTCGAGGCTCCGCTCGATCTCCTTGCGGACGCGCTCTCGGTCCGCATCGCGTGCGATCGTCGTCGCGGCGCCGAACACCAGGGCCGCGCGGGCGAAGGGCGCCGGCACCAGGAACGCGTCCCATGTCGAGAGGCGCCGCGCCGGCCGGGCGGCGAATCCGAGAGGGACCACGGAGGCGCCGGTGAGCGCCGCGAGGGTGACGACGCCGGGGCCGAGTTGGCCGCGCGGGCCCCGCGGACCATCGGGCGCCAGAGCCACGTCACGGCCCGCCTGGACGGCCGTCACGAGAGCTCGCAACGCCCCCGCACCCCCGCGTGACGACGAGCCGCGGACCACGTCGAGACCGAAGCGGCTCACGAAGCCACCCAGGATGCTCCCGTCGCGCGATCGACTCGCCAGCACGCTGACGGCTCGGGCACCGTGGGTTCGCCGGAGCCGGGCGTTGAGCCAGGGCACCATGAGAATTCGACCATGCCACACGCAGTAGATGAGCGGGCGCGCGGCCGCCCAGCTCGGGACGAGCGCCTCGACGCCCTCGGCGCGCAGTCGCAGCGTCGCGCCGAGAAGGCGCACGAGCGACGCGGCGACCGGTGGGCCAAGCGCGATGAGAGGATCCATCACGAGGGCGCCGACGCGAGGCGGTTGCGGCTTGGCAACGGCATCACGCGGCGCCCGCCTGGGCGAGGACGAAGCGGGCGGCGCGCGTCCCGACGCCGGGCTCCCCGAGCTGCCCGGCGAGCTCGCTGAACGCCGCGCGCTGTGTCGCGCGAGCGCCGGCGTCTGTCAGCAGGCGCAACGCCTCCCGAGCGAGGCGCGCGCTCGTCGTGGTCCGGCGGTAGAGCTCCGGCACGACGGTGCGCCCGAGCGTGAGGTTCGCGAGGCTCACCCACGGCACGCGGATCAGGAGCCGCGCGAGCAGCTCGCTCACGAAAGACAGGCGGTAGCAGACGACCATCGGCGTGCCGAGCAGCGCCGCTTCCAGCGTCACCGTCCCGGACGTGACGAGCAGCAGATCGGCCGCGCGGATGACGGCGTGGGGCTGGCCGGGAACGATCTCGACGGGCGGACCACCGTCCAGGTGATGCGCGGCGAGGCGCCGCTCGATCGTAGGCGCCAGGCCCAGCACGAACCGCGTTCCCGGCGCGGCCGTCAGAACGTGCCTCGCGGCGTCCCGCATGACCGGTAGCACCCGGACGATTTCCTGATGTCGGCTCCCCGGGAGGAGCCCGACCACCGGTGTCCGATCGTCGATCCCGAGGGCGCGGCGCGCCGCCTCACGAGTCGGCGCCGCCTGCAGCTGGTCGAGGAGCGGATGGCCGACGAACTCCACGGGCACTCCGGCCCGGCGATACAGGGGCGGCTCGAACGGAAATACGGCGAGCACGAGCGAGACGACTCTCCGGATCGTCTTGACCCGGCCCCCGCGCCACGCCCAGACCTGGGGCGGAATGAAATACACGACCGGGACGCCGGCGCGCCGCGCGGCGCGTGCCAGGCGAAGATTGAACTCGGGGAAATCGATCAGGACGAGCACGGCGGGGCGGTCGGCGCCGCGGAGCACGTCGCGGAGGCCGCGGTACGCGCGGTAGAGACGCGGCACCTGGCCAATCGCCTCGCTCCCTCCCACGACGGCGGCCGCCGTCACGTCGACCAGGAGATCCATCCCCGCCGCGGCCATGCGCGCCCCGCCCATTCCGTAGAGTCGGCAGCCCGGGTCGAGCCCGCGCAACGCGCGACACAGGCTGGCGCCGTGGAGGTCGCCGGAGGCTTCCCCCGCGACGAGCATGACGGCCGGTGACCGAGCGGTCACGACTTGACCCCCACCAGGGACATCCCCGCCCCGTTCGCGATGCGGACGCACTCCGCCTTGTCCAGAACCATCACCCGTCCCGCCTCGACCGCGACCACCGCCGCGCCACCGGCGGCCGCGACCGCGATCGTCTCCGGACCGACGCCCGGCGTGTCGAATCGATAGTCGTGCTCGCGCGCGACCGCCTTGACCACGACCGCGCCCGGGCCGGCCTGCGTGACCCCGCGCCGAATCGTCTCGGTCGTGCCTTCCGTCGCTTCGACCGCGGTGACGGCGCCGCGCTTGAGCACGACGCTCTGGCCGACACCCGCATCGGCCACCAGCTGCGCGACCGCGAGTCCCCGACGCACGTCGGTCCACTCGGCCTCGGTGGGCGTGCGGGTGGACCAGCAGCCGGTTCCGCCCAGCCAGTCGCCGAGAAAGGGACGCTGATCGAGGAGCGCGATGCCCATCCGGCCGAGGGTCGCGACCACCGCCTGAAGGAGGTTCGCGTCGACCATCGTCCCCGCCTGCGCGGTGATCTCGGCGAGGGCGCCGTCCGGGCGACTCCCGTGCAGGAAGTCCTTCATCCAGAACTTGCCCGAGAACAGCACGGCACCGACCCCCTCGTGCTCGAGCGCGGCGAGCACGGCACCGGCCTCGTTGACCCGGCTCGGGATCGTGCGGTCGGCATGCGCGGTCACGCCCGGAACGTCGCCGAACGTGAAGGCGACGACGCGCCATCCGCGGCGCCGCGCTTCGCCGGCCATGCGCGCCGGCAGCACGCCGGCGCCGCACATCAGGCCGAGTGAGCGCTCCACGGAGGGTTGTTCGAGTACGCCGCCTCGCAGCGGCCGTCCCGGATCATTCGTTCGATCTCGAGGGCCATGGCGAGCGATCGCAGATCTTCGGTCTCGGCCAGGACGATTCTCTCACCAGCGCGCGCCCGTCGGACGGCCCGGACCAGATTCAGGATCTCGAGCTTCAGAGGATTGTCCTTGTGCACCTGCACGTGCTCGACGAAGGAGGCCCGCCGGTAGCGGATCGACTCCCGGTTGAGCGTGTATTCCTGCGCGGCGCGGCGATGGATCCGGATGTCCTGCTCGGAGTAGTCCAGGACGACGTACGCGTCCGGCTGCGTGACGGCCAGGGTCCGGATCTTCTCCTCGGTGGCCCGACTCGCGGTGATCAGCGCGATCGTACCGGACTCGAACCCGATCTGGACGTTGGCGATGTCGCTGGCGCCCGAGTGGACCGCGGACCCCATCGCGGTGAGCCGGCGGGGCGCCGAGTCCACGAGCCCGAGGACGATGTCGAGGTCGTGGATCATGAGGTCCATGACCACGCTGTCCTTCTGTACCCGCGGCGCGAAGGGGCCCAGGCGCCGCGACTCGATGAGGATCGGGCGCTCCACGATCTTCTTCAGCTCCTGCACCGCGCCGTTGAACCGCTCGACATGGCCGACGTGCAGCACGGCGCCGCTGCGCCGGGCGATGGCGAAGAGGTCGCGCGCCTCCTCGAGGGTGGGCGTGATCGGTTTCTCGACGAGCACGCCCACGCCCGCCTCCAGGAGGTCGGCGGTCACCTGGAAATGCTGCTCGGTCGGCACGGCGACGCTCGCGAGGTCGACCACACCGATGAGGTCCCGGTGGTCGACGAGGGCGCGGGTGTCGTAGGGGGCCGCGACCTTCGCGGCCCGCTCCCGATCGACATCGACGACCGCGGCGAGCTCGATGTCCCACAGCTCGGCGTAGGCGAGCATGTGGTACTGCCCCATGTGTCCGGCGCCCACGACGCCGGCGCGCAGTTTGCGGTCGTCTGCCGATTTCACAGGCTCGCCTCGGGCGTTGGAACCGCGTCCTCCTCGCCGCCCGAGAGCGAGCGGTCCCGCTGCGATGGACCGCAGATGCCACGGCGGGAGCCGGCGACGAAGTCGAGCAGCTGCGCCACGGGCGCGGCGGCGGGCAGCTCCTGCCGGATCCGCTCGACTGCTCGCTGGGGCGAGAGCCCGCTTCGATAGAGCAACCGATACGCGTCCTGCAGCAGGCGACGCTCCGCGGCGACCATCCCGGCGCGTCTGAGACCGACGACGTTGATCCCGTGGGCCGCCGCCGGGTTCCCGTCGGCGATCACGTAGGGCGGCACGTCGGCGGTCACCTTCGAGACGCCTCCGACGTACGCGTACGCGCCGATGCGCGTGAACGGCACGAGGCCCGTGAGGCCGCCAATCGTCGCCCGCTCGCCGATCTCGCAGTGGCCCGTGATCCCAGCGTAGTTGATGAGGATGACGCCGTCGCCGATCCGACAATCATGGGCGACGTGGCTCATCGTCATGACGAGACAGCCCTTCCCGATCTCGGTCCACCCGTCGGCATGGGTCGAGCGGTGAATCGTCACGTACTCCCGGATCGCGGTGTCGGCGCCGATCCTGACGCCGGACGGTGTGCCGTCCTTGTACTTGAGGTCTTGCGGCCGTCCGCCCAGCACCGATCCGTGGCCGACCTTGGCGCGCTCGCCGATCTCGACGCGGCCCTCGAGCACGCAGTGGTGACCGACCTCCGCATCGGCGCCGAGGGTCACGTCCGGGCCGACGACGGAAAACGCTCCGATCTGCACACCCGGGCCGAGGGTCGCCTTCGGGTCCACTACGGCGGTGGGATGCACGCTGTCAGGCCTGGTCATCGACCACTCCCGATGCGCGCGTCTGGGAGGGCGCGATCCCGAGGCGGGTCTCCAGCCGCTCGAGCCGGCGCTCCGCGGCGCGAAGACGACGGGCCATGTCGGGCAGATGCTTCTGCGCGGCGAAGACGCGCTTGGCCTGGCCCATCGGAACGGCCGGCGTACCCAGCCGCCTTTCTCCCGGGGGAATATCCGCGGCCACACCCGCCTGGGCGCCCAGCATCGCCCCGTCGCCGATCGTGAGGTGGTCCGCGAAGCCGACCTGTCCCGCGGCCACGACGCCGCGACCAAGCCGGCACGAGCCGGAGATCCCGACCTGAGCCACGATGATCGAGTGCTCGCCGATCTCGACGTTGTGGCCGACCTGGACGAGATTGTCGATCTTCGTCCCGCGGCGAATGAGCGTGGTGCCCAGCGTGGCGCGATCGATCGTGGTGTTCGCGCCGATGTCCACATCGTCCTCGATCACGACGACGCCCACCTGGGGGATCTTGCGGTGGGCGCTGCCGTCGAAGGCGTAGCCGAACCCATCGCCGCCGATGACGGCGCCGGGCTGGACGACAACGCGGCATCCGAGCCGAACGCCCTCGCCGAGGACGACCCGCGGGTGGAGCACCGATTCCTCGCCCACTTCGACGTGTGGTCCGACGTACACGAGGGGATGGACCCGGACGCGCGGCCCGATGACGGCGTCCGCGCCGATCACCGCCAGCGCACCGATCGATGCGCTCGGATCGATCCGCGCGTCGCTCGCCACGACCGCGGACGGGTGGATGCCAGGGGACAGCGACGCCGGTGGATGGAAGAGTGTCAGGAGCGCGATCAACGCCTGCTGGGGCGTGGTGGAGCGAAGGAGCGGGCCGCGTAAGCCCGACACGTCCTCCGCGACGAGCAAGGCGCCGGCGCGGGAGGCCTCCGCTGAGGCGCGGTAGCGGGCGTCGATCAGGAAGGAGACCTGCTCCGGTCCCGCGGTCTCGAGCGGGGCCACACCGGTGACGCGCCGGCCAGGGTCGCCCTCGAGCGTCGCGCGGAGGGCCGCGGCGAGCTCACCGAGCGTGAACCCCGCTGGCGCGCCCATCAGGGCGACTTCTTCCCCGGGGCTTGCTGGTCGTATGCACGAATGATCTCGTCGGTCAGGTCCGCGTCGGGCGAGGCGTACAGAACCGAGGCGCCCCGCTTCTCGACGATGAGGTAGTACCCACGCTCCTTACCGACCTTGTCGATCACCCCTGACAGCTCCTGGAGGACGCGCTGGAGCAGCACCTGCTCCTTCTTCTCGAGCTCCTTCTGGAAGTCGTCCATCTGCCGGGCTGCATCACGGCGCTTGCGCTCGTACTGCTCCTGCTTCTCCCGCCGGGCGTCGGCCGCCATGAGCGGCGCCTTCTTTTCGAGCTCGTCGCGCAGCTTTTCGAGCTCGACGCGCTTGCCGTCCATCTCACGCTGCATCGCGGTCTTCTCGCGCTCGAGCTGCTCGCGCGCCGCCACGCCGGACGAAGATCGCGCCAGGACCCGCTGGACGTCGATATAAGCGATCCGCATCGTCGCTCCCGAGGCCGCAGGGCCCGGCGCCGGGGCGGGTGCCTGCGCTGCGGCCGGGCCCACCGCTACGCCGAGCAGTACGGCCATGGCGACGAGGACCCCTCTCGATTGCCTCATGTAACCCTCCTAGAACGGCGAGCCGACCGAGAAGTGAAACGCCCCGGGCCCCTCGCCCGCCTTTCGGTCAAGATTGAAACCGTAATCCACCCGGATGGGGCCGAACGGCGACTGCCATCGTATACCTCCGCCCGCCGCCTTGCGAAGATCCGTCGGGTCGAAGTCCGTGCCGAACCCGTAGACGTTGCCGACGTCGACGAACGCCGCCAACCGGAAGGCGAAGGGCAAGGGGATGACGTACTCGACGGTGCCGAGCACCTCGCTCGTCCCGCCGGTTCTGAATCCACCCTCGTCGCGAGGCGAGAGGCTGTGGAACTTGAAGCTGCGGATCGAGTTCGGGCCCCCGAGGTAGAAGCGTTCGAAGAGAGGCAGTGGATCGTCCGACCAGCCGAACCCGTACCCGGCCTCACCCCGCATGGCGAGGACGTGGCTGAACCAGAGTGATTTGAAATAGGTCTGGAGCGCGGTCGCCTTGACGAACCTCGAGTCGCCGCCGAGACCGGCGAAGTCGACGGTCAGTGCCGTCTGCCCGCCCCTGCTGGGCGCCGCGACCACGTCGCGGCTGTCGCGGGTCAACGACCCCCCCGCCGCGGACGTCACCGTCGCACCCTCCTGGGCCTTGAGGTCGGGGGTCGCGGAATCGGTGAGGTGGCTGATGATGTCGCGCGACGCGCGGTATCCGAGGTGCCAGCGCCAGTACTCGGCGAAGGGGTGGCTCAAGCGGAGATTCGCGCCGGTGGTGTCGTAGGTGTACTCCGTGTACGTCCGGATGCTCTTGTAGATGTCGAACCCCGCGGAGAGAGGGCGGTCGAACAGCCAGGGCTCGGTGAAGCTGACGGTCCCCTGCTGCGTCGAGGCCCCGGCGCGGATCCGGATCGAGGCCTCCCAGCCCCGGCCCAGAAAGTTCCGCTGGGCCAGATCGATCGTGCCGACCAGCGCGTCGACCGACGAGTAGCCACCGCCGATGCTGAAAATCCCCGTCGCCCGCTCCACCACGTCGACGTTCACGATGATCTTGGTCTTGTCCGAGCCGGGCTGCGTCGTGACATTCACGCTCTCGAAGTAACCCAGGTTGATGAGCTTCTGCCGCGCACGATCCCTCTTCTGGAGCGTGTAGAGCTCTCCCTCGTGCAGCGGCAGCTCGCGGCGCAGGATCTTGTCCTGGCTCCGGACGTTGCCGGTGATGTTGATCCGCTCGACGTATACCTCGGGCCCTTCCGAGACCTCGAACGTCAGGTTGATCTGGTTGGTCCCCGGCAGCTGGTCGCGCTTCGGGTTCACGTCGGCCGAGGCGCGGCCGATCGTGCTGTAGAGGTTCAGGATCCCCTGGACGCTGTCGCGCATCTTCCCGACGGAAAACACGTCGCCGGGCTTGAGCCTGATCTGCCGCTCGACCTCGCGCTCGGGCAGGAGCGTGACACCCGTCAGCTTCACCTCCCCGACCCGGAACTGGGGGCCCTCGACGACGACGATCGTGATCGTCACCCGCGCCTTCTCGCGATCGACGGCGACGTCGTACGACTCCACCCGGGCCTGGATATACCCATTGTCGTTGTAGGCGGCGATGATCCGGTCGATGTCCGTGTCGAGGCGCTGGCGCTGCACTTTGCCGCGCAGGATGAAGTACTGTCGCTCTTTCGTCTCCATCGCGTCCTTGAGCACGGCCTCCGACAGCCCCGTGTTCCCGCGGAACACGATCTGGTCGATGGTCATCTGGCGCCCCTCGGCGATGCTGAAGACCAGACGCACGTCGCCGTCGGCGAACTTCTCGACGTTCGGGGTGATCTGGACCTCGAAGTACCCCTCGTCCTCGTAGTACTCGCGGAGCTTCTCCACGGCACGCTGCACGTCGACCGGGTTGTAGACGTTGCCCAGCTTGATGTCGATCTTCTCCTGCAGGGTGTCCCGGTCGGCCTTCTTGTTGCCCACGAAATCGACGTCGCGCACGAAGGGGCGTTCGGTCACCATGAACACCACTTTCACGCCGCCTTCGAAATCCTCGACCCGAAGCTGGACGTCGTCGAAGAAACCGAGGCTGAAGATGGAACGGATGTCCTCAGAGAGCAGGGAGGGGTTGAACATCGCGCCGACAGCGCTCTTGATGCGGCCGAGGATCACCGCGTCCTGGACGCGCCGGTTGCCCTCGACGAGGATGTCCTTGATGACGATCGGCGGTGCCTGGGACTGCGCCCGTGCCGTCGAGCCGATGAGGAGGCTCGCCGCCAGAATGGCGACGATGGTGAGACACACTCGTCCCCCTGTCGGCACCGGGCTCTCAGGCTTGTGGGGACGGCGTGCTAGTGCTCTGCAAGCTCGAGGGGCGCGTCGGCGGCCTGCGCTTCGCGGAACGTGAAGTTCGCGCCCTCGACATCCACCTCGATGCGGGCGCTCTCCGCGACCTGGCCTCGGACGATCGCCTCGGCCAGGGGATCCTCGATGTGCTTCTGGATCGTGCGCCGCAGTTGCCGCGCGCCGTACGTCTGATCGTATCCCTTCTCCACCAGCGTCGCCTCGGCCGCCGGGGTCAGGATGAGCTCGATACCCTTCTCGGCGAGCTGCTTGTTGATCCGGCCGATCATCAAGCGGATGATCTCCTTGATGTGGTCGAGAGACAGGGCATGGAAGACGATGATGTCGTCGATGCGATTGAGGAACTCTGGCCGGAACGCCCGCTTCATTTCCTCGAGGACGCGCTCCTTCATCTTGTCGTAGGACGACTCGTCGGTCTCCTGGAGGAACCCGGGGGAGACTCGCTTGCCGATCAGGCTCGTGCCGAGGTTCGAGGTCATGATCAGAATGGTGTTCTTGAAGTCGACGACGTGGCCGAGCGAGTCGGTGAGCCGTCCGTCATCCAGCACCTGGAGCATCATGTTGAAGACGTCGGGGTGCGCCTTCTCGATCTCGTCGAACAGCACGACGGAGTACGGGCGCCGCCGCACCTTCTCGGTGAGGAACCCGCCCTCCTCGTAGCCGACGTAGCCGGGAGGCGCGCCGAGGAGCCGCGAGACCGAGAACTTCTCCATGTACTCGGACATGTCCACACGGATCAGAGCGTTCTCGTCGCCGAACAGGTACTCGGCGAGCGCCCGGGCGAGCTCGGTCTTGCCGACGCCGGTCGGCCCCAGGAACACGAACGATCCGACGGGGCGCTTGGCGTCCTTCAGACCCGCGCGGGACCGACGGATCGCGCGAGCGACCGCCGCGACCGCGTCGTTCTGCCCGATGATCCGTCCGTGCAGCGCTTCCTCCATCCGGGCGAGCTTCTCGGACTCCTTCTCCTCGAGCTTCGCGAGCGGGATGCCGGTCCAGCGGGAGACGATGAACTCGATGTCCTCTTCCTCGACCGACTGCGTTCCCTTCCCCTTGTTCTTCTCCCACTCGCGCTTGAGCTCCTCGTCGCGGTGGCGGAGCACCTTTTCCTTCTCGCGGAGCGACGCCGCCTTCTCGAACTCCTGCGCCTCGAGGTACATGTCCTTCTCGCGGATCACGCGCTCGAGCTCTTTCTCGATCTCCTTGAGCTCGGGCGGCGGGGTCAGCGCCATCAGGCGGGTCCGCGACGACGCTTCGTCGATCACGTCGATCGCCTTGTCGGGCAGCTGGCGGTCGGTGATGTAGCGGTCGGCCAGCTGCACCGCCGCCGAGATCGCCCGCTCGGTGATCTTGACCCGGTGGTGCGCCTCGTACTTGTGGCGCAGGCCACGGATGATCTCGATCGCCTGCGGCACCGTCGGGGCCTTGACGATGACCGGCTGGAAGCGCCGCTCGAGGGCGCCGTCCTTCTCGATGTACTTCCGGTACTCGTCGAGGGTCGTCGCGCCGATCGTCTGGATCTCACCGCGCGAGAGGGCGGGCTTGAGCATGTTCGAAGCGTCGATCGCGCCCTCGGCTGCGCCCGCCCCGATGAGCGTGTGGAGCTCGTCCAGGAAGAGGACGACGTTCTCCGACTGGCGTATTTCCTTCATCACCGCCTTCAGCCGCTCCTCGAACTGGCCGCGATACTTCGTCCCGGCGACCAGGGCGCCCAGGTCGAGCTGGAGCAGCCGCTTGTTCACGAGCACGTCCGGCACGTCGTGACTGACGATCTTCTGGGCGAGCCCCTCCACGATCGCGGTCTTGCCGACGCCGGGCTCACCGATCAGCACGGGGTTGTTCTTCGTGCGGCGGGCCAGGATCTGGATGACGCGCTCGATCTCCTGCTCGCGGCCGATGACCGGGTCGAGCTTGCTCTCGCGGGCCAGCTGCGTCAGGTCACGCGCGAACTCGTCGAGCACCGGGGTTTGCGACCGCTTCTTCGGTCGCGGATAGTACTGGTCGCCGAGCAGCGCCAGGGTCTCTTGCCGAACTTCGTCGAGTCGGGCGCCGAGCGATTCCAGGATCTTCGCGGCGATCGACTGCCCTTCCTTCATGAGGCCGAGGAGCAGGTGCTCGGTGCCGATGTAGTTGTGCCCGAGCTGGCGGGCTTCCTCGATCGAGAGCTCGAGAACTCGCTTGGCCTGCGGCGTGAACGGCACTTCCCCGAACGTGAGCGTCTTGGGGAACCCGGCGAGGGCGCGCTCGACTTCCGCCTTTACGGTCTCGAGCCGGAGCCCGAGACGCTGGAGGACCGCGGTAGCGATTCCTTCGCCGTCGCGGATCAGGCCGAGAAGAACGTGCTCGGTGCCGACAAAATCGTGACGGAAGCGGCCCGCTTCTTCTCGTGCCAGGATGATGACCCGTCGCGCCCGTTCCGTGAATCGTTCAAACACTGGCTTTCCCCACCCCTTCCGCAGGTCGCGGGATGCGAATTTTACTTGCGGCGACGGCTAGTTACCTGACTGCGACTTCAGTATAGCCCACCGCCTCCATAGCCGCTAGACTTTTTCTAACTGCGCAAAACCATTATCCGATCGCTGTCGTCTCGCCTCGGATCTCGCGCGCCCGGCCCTCGACGAGGCGATACCCTCGCTCCGCCTTCTGCGCCAGGTCCGGGTTGTGAGTCGCGACGAGGAAGGCGATGCCTCGCTCAGCCTGGAGCCGGAGAAACAGATCGTAGATGACCTCGCTGGTCTTCGGGTCCAGGTTGCCCGTCGGCTCGTCGGCAAGGATCACCTTGGGGCCGTTGATGAGCGCCCGCGCGATGGCCACGCGCTGCTGCTCACCTCCAGAGAGCTCGCCGGGCCGGTGATTCAGCCGGTCGGCGAGCCCGACCTCGGCCAGGGCGGTTGCCGCCAACTCGTGGGCCTCCCGCTGGGGCTTCCGCTCGATCAGCGCGGGAATCATCGCGTTCTCGAGCGCGCTCAGGTCGCCGAGCAGGTTGTAGAACTGGAAGACGAAGCCGACGTCCCGGCGACGGTAGCGCGCCAATCCCGTCTCGCCCCAGGCCGCGAGGTCTTCTCCCTGGAAGAGAACGCGCCCGGCTGCGGGCCGATCGAGCCCACCGAGGAGATGTAGCAGGGTCGACTTCCCGACGCCTGAGGCCCCGATGAGGGCGACGAACTCGCCGGCGCCGATGATCACGCTCGCGCCTCGCAGCACGCGGACGACTTCTGGCCCCGTCCGGTATTCCTTCTCGAGCTCCTCCCCGACGAGCAGCGCGGTGGCCGCCTCGTCACTCATAGCGGAGGACGTCGACCGGGACCAACGCCCCGGCGCGCCTGGCCGGGATGATGGTCGCCAGGAAGGACAGGATGAGCGTCGCGCCGATGATCATGAGCCCGTCGCCCACCGTCAGCTTCATGGGGAGATGGTCGATCTGGTACACGTCGCCGGCCAGCCGGATCACCTTGTAGGTGTTCTGCGCCCAGATCAAGCTGAGGCCGAGGGCCGCACCGGCCGCCGAGCCGGCGACACCGATCGTCATGCCGACCGCGAAGAACACCAGCGTGATCGACCGCGAGGAGGCGCCGACCGCTTTGAGGATCCCGATCTCCTTGCGCTTCTCAGCGACGAGCAGCACGAGGTGGCCGATGATCGCGAATGCGGCGACCAGGACGATGATCGTCACGACGACGAAGAGCGCGAGCTTTTCGAGCTGGAGCGCGGCGAAGAGGCTCCGGTTCATCTCCATCCAGTCACGCACCCAATAGTGGAAGCCCAGCTGGGAAGCGACCAGCCGGCCGACAGCCTTGGCGTCGAAGGGGTCGGCGAGCTTGACTTCGATCCCGGTGACCCCGGCGAGCCCCGCGAACTCCTTGGCCACCGGCAGGCTCAGGTAAGCGATCGAGGCATCGTACTCGTGCATGCCGATCTCGATCAGGCCGGCCACCGTGTAGCGCCGCATCTTGGGCACCATGCCGACGGCCGTCACGGCGCCCTCCGGCGAGATCACTGTCACGGAATCGCCCGGGAACACGCCGAGGCTCCGCGCCAGCTCGCGGCCCAGCAGGATCGCCGGCGCGCCGTCGACGAGCGGCTCGAGCGTGCCCTGCCGGAGCTGCGACCGGACATCGTCCCGGACGGCCGGCGTCGTCAGGTCCACGCCCCGGATCAGGCCACCGCGCGCCCCGCCACCGGGCGTGGTGAAGAGGGCCTGCTGGTGCACGAACGGCGTGGCCGAGTGGACGCCCCGCACGGCCCTCACGCGGCCGGCGACGCGGTCCGCGTCGTCGAGGCCCTGGGCCCCGCTCTGGAAGATCAGCAAGTGTGGGCTTCCGGCGATGATCCGGTCCCGGATCCCGTCCTGAAAGCCGGTCATGACGGCGAGGACCACGATGAGCGCGGCGACCCCGAGGAAGACACCGCCGAGACCGATCCAGACGAACAGCGAGAGGTTCGTCCGCTGCCCGCGCGAGCGGAGATATCGCAAACCCAGGAGAAGCTCGAAGGGCAGCCCTCGTTTCATCGGCCCGGTTCCCCCTCCGCCTCCCCTGCCTCGTCCGGGCCGCCGGCGCGGCCTCCTTCCGGTCGCAGAAGGGGGAACAGGATCGCCTCGCGGATCGACGGCTGGTTCGCGAACATCATGAGCAGCCGGTCGATGCCGATGCCCTCGCCCGCGGTGGGCGGCATGCCGTATTCCAGCGCGCGGACGTAGTCCTCGTCGAGCCAGTGCGCCTCGTCGTCCCCGCGCGCCTGCAGGGCCGCCTGCTCGCGGAAGCGCGCGAGCTGATCGACCGGGTCGTTCAGCTCGCTGTAGGCGTTGGCCATCTCGTGCCGCGCGATGAACAGCTCGAACCGATCCACGAGCAGCGGGTTGTCGCGCTTGCGCCGGGCCAGCGGGGACAGCTCGGTCGGGAAGTCGACGACGAAGGTCGGCTGGACGAGGGTGGGCTCGACCAGCGTCTCGAACACGTCCTTCCAGAGCTTCCACGCCGCGGCCCCGTCGTGAACGATCCCGCGCGCGGCCGCCGCCCGCGCCACGATCGCGACCTCCGTGTCGGGTGCCACGCGGATCCCCAGGGCTTCGGACAGGCCGTCGAAGAACGCCAGCCGACGCCAAGGCGGCTTGAGGTCGATCGAGTGCTCGCCCCAGGCGACGCCCAGGGAGCCACGCAGCGTCTGGGCGAGCTCGACGAAGAGGGCCTCCGTCAGCTCCATCAGATCCGTGTAATCAGCGTACGCCTGGTAGAACTCGAGCGTCGTGAACTCGGGGTTGTGCAGCGTCGAGGTCCCCTCGTTGCGAAAGTTCCGGTTGATCTCGTAGACGCGCTCGAGGCCGCCGACGACCAGCCGCTTGAGGTAAAGCTCGGGCGCGATGCGGAGGTAGAGATCCATGCCGAGCGCGTTGTGGTGGGTCTTGAAGGGGCGGGCGATCGCGCCGCCGGGGATGGGCTGCATCATGGGCGTCTCGACCTCGAGGAAGCCGCGCGCATCGAAAAACGCGCGCATCGCCCGGATCAGCCGCGCGCGCAGCCGAAAGACCTCGCGCGCCTCGGGGTTGACGATCAGGTCCACGTAACGCTGGCGATAACGCGTCTCCACGTCCTTCAGGCCGTGCCACTTCTCGGGAAGGGGCCGCAGCGACTTGGCGAGGAAGGTGAACGTCTTCACGGCGACGGTGAGCTCGCCCGTTCGTGTCCGGAACATCTCCCCGGTCACGCCGATGAAGTCGCCGGTGTCGAGCTCGACGAACCGCGCGAACTCGTCGCCCAGCTGGTCGGCGCGCGCGTAGAGCTGGATCCGACCGGTCTGGTCCATCAAGTGCGCAAAACACGTCTTGCCGTGATGACGCATCGCCACCACCCGCCCCGCCAGGCTCACCGGGCCGAAGCCCTTCAGCTCCTCCTCGCCCGCCTCGGCGAGCCGTTCGGCGAGGCCGCGGGCCCAGTGCATCACGGGATACCGGCCGCCGAACGGATCGATCCCGCGGCTGCGGAGAGCGTCGAGCTTCTCACGGCGGAGCCGGATCAGCTCGTTGTCGTCTGGATTGCTCATGCGCTCATCTCGCCCGGGCTCTGGCCCTCACGCTTCGCGGCCCCGCGCCCAGAGCAGGTATGCCTTGATCAGGGCGTCGATGTCACCGTCCATGACGGCGTCGACGTTGCCGACCTCGAGCCCGGTCCGATGGTCCTTGATCAGCTGATAGGGATGGAACGTGTAGGAACGGATCTGGCTGCCGAAGGCGATCTCCTTCTTTTGCCCGGTCAGCTCGGCCAGCTCCTCGCGCTGCTTCTTCTCGGCGATCTCGTAGAGCCTCGCCTTGAGGATGCGCATCGCGGTGTCACGGTTCCGGAGCTGCGAGCGCTCGTTCTGACACTGGACGACCATTCCGGTCGGCAGGTGCGTGATGCGCACAGCCGAGTCGGCCGTGTTGACCCCCTGTCCGCCCGGTCCCGACGATCGGAACACGTCCACCCGGATTTCGTCCTCCCGCACGTTGACCTCGACGTCGTCGACTTCGGGAACAACCGCGACCGAGGCGAAGCTCGTCTGCCGACGGCGCGAGGCGTCGAAGGGGGAGATCCGCACCAACCGGTGTACCCCGGTCTCGCCACGCAGGTAGCCGAAGGCGCATTCGCCCGACACTTCGACCGTGGCCGACTTGATACCGGCCTCGTCGCCGGGGAGCAGATCGACCACCTCCGCCTTCAGGCCCGCGCGCTCGCACCACCGGAGGTACATGCGGAGCAGCATCTGCGCCCAGTCCTGCGACTCGGTGCCTCCCGCGCCGGGATGGATCGACACGATCGCGGCCTTCGTGTCGTGGGGCCCCGAGAGCATGATCTTCAGCTCGAACTCGTCGAGGTCCTTCGTCAGGCCCGCGATGCCGTTGGCGATCTCGGCGTCGAGGCTGCCGTCGGTGGCCTCCTCGGCGAGCTCGAGGAACACCGTGAGATCTTCGGCCTCCGCGGTGAGCTCCTTCAGCCGCGTAACGAGCCGCGACAGCTCGGTCCGCTCGCGGATGACCTCTTGCGCGCGGCGATTGTCTTCCCAGAACGACGGCTGCGCCATCTCCGTGTCGAGGGCGGCGAGCCGCTGTTCCTTGGCGGGGACGTCAAAGATGCCCCCGGAGCTCGGTCAGGCGGCTCGTGAGATCGGTCACGTCGCGCTTGAAATCACCCGGCATCACGCGGCTCGATTCCGTGCCCGCGCGGCCAGCGAGGCGCCCGACACGGCAAGCGCCATGTAGGCGAGCCAGTCGCCGAAACGGGAGTAGACGGTCTCCGCCGTGCGGAGGGGCACGCGCTCGACCATCGTCGTGCGCTCATAGAGCGACACACGCCGGACGATCTGGCCCGTGGGCGCGATGAACGCCGACACGCCGGTGTTGGCCGCACGAACCACGGCGACGCGATGCTCGACCGCCCGGAACGGATACATGGCCAGATGTTGCCACGGCCCGCTCGTGCGACCAAACCAGGCGTCGTTCGTCATGTTCACGATCAGGCGCGCACCACCTCTCACGAATTCGCGGACGAGCTCAGGAAAGATCCCCTCGTAACAAATCACGACTGCGAACGGGGCTGGCGGGCCCGAGAAGACGCTCCTGCGGGAGCCCGGCTCGAGCTCGGCGATGAACTCGGCCCAGCCCCTGACGAAGCCGATCAATCCCGCCAGCGGAACGAACTCGCCGAACGGGACGAGGTGAATCTTATCATACCGCCCGATGATCCCATGTTCGGTGAGGAGAAACGCGGTGTTACGTAGCTTCGGTGGAGTCGCCCCATCAACATCGATGGAGCCGACGAGCAGGGGAACGTGAAGTGCGCCGGACAGGGTCCCGAGGGTCCTCAAGAGCTCCGCGTCGCGGCGGAGCACGGTCGGGATGGCCGTCTCGGGCCAGACGATCAGATCGGGGTGCTCGGCGCCGGCACGCCGCGTGAGGGAGAGGTAGATCGCGAGAGTCGTCGCAGCATAGCCGGGCTCGAACTTCAGCGGCTGCTCGATCGACGGCTGCATGATGGCCACCGTCACCTCGCCCGGCGGCACGGGAACGCCCAGACGCCAGACCCCGAAGGCCAACGTTCCTCCGAGCACCGCCCCAGCCAGCACAACACCCCCGAGCGCCGGACGCCACGAGAGCACGAGACAGCCGGCGAGCGCCGCGTTCACAGCGACGATCACCAGCGAGATGGCGTAGACACCGCCGAGCTCGGCGATCTGGATGACGGGCAGGCGTAGGTACTGCGAGTAGCCGAGGATGCCCCAGGGAAAGCCGCCGAAGAGATGGCCGCGCACCCATTCCCCGCCCACCCAGAGGAAGGGTGAGGCGCAGAGAGCCCAGACGGCCGAGCGCCGCGCCAGCCAGGCGACGCCAGCGCCGAAGGCACCGACGTAGAGCCCGCAGTACGCCGCGAGCGCCAGCGTCGGAGCCCAGGTGAGTGGCCACGGGATCGTGCTGTAGGTTCTGAAGGTGAAGTCCAGCCAGCGGAGTAGCACGAGAAAGAAGACGGTGCCGAACAGCCATCCCCAGCCGAAAGCAGTGCGCACCGGGCGGCGTAACGCGGTCACGAGCATCGGCGTCAGGACCACCCAGACGGCCCCGGCCCAGTCGGTCCGGGGGAACGCCAGCGCCATGCCGAAGGCGCCGGCGACGAGGACGGCGGCGCGGAAGAGCTCTCGGCGCAGACTCAGGAGCCCCACGCGAGCCGATCGGCCAGGAACCGCGGCAACCCTCCGAGCAGGATCTTCTGCCGCGCCGCCGCGATGTCGTAGACGATCCGGCGGATGGCGATCGTTCCCCGCTCCGCGTCCCAGATCGCGTACGCCGCGCGCGGATCCCGATCGCGGGGCTGACCGACGCTGCCGACGTTGACGAGATACCGCCGGCCGCGCTCGAGCTCGAGCTCGACCGGTCCCGGCCAGTGCTCGGGCCCCGCCGAGCCGAGCGACCACGCACCAGCCAGGTGCGAGTGGCCGACGAAGCAGAGCCGCGTGGCGAACGCGGAGAACGCGTCGAACCCCTCCTGCGCCGTGACGAGATACTCCCACTCGTCCGGGCGATCGGGCGAGGCGTGCACGAGCGTAGCGTCGCCGACCTCGGCGACCAGCGGCAGCGAGGCCAGGTAGGTCCGGTGATCGTCGTCCAGCCGCTCGCGCGTCCACTCGGCGGCGGCGCGCGCGTGGGGATTGAACCAGTCGAGGTCGAGGAGCCCGGCCACGCCATGCTCGTGATTGCCGCACGTGATCGTCTGGGCCCGCTCGGCGACGATCTCGACGCACGCGACCGGGTCGGCGCCGTAGCCGACGACGTCTCCGAGGCAGAGGAGCGCGTCCGTGCGCGACGCCGCGTCGGCGAGAACCGCCTGGAGCGCTTCGAGGTTGCCGTGGATGTCGGAGAGCACCGCGTACCGCACAGCGGGGCTCAGGACGCGGGGCGGAGTTCTTTGTGGATACGGTCGAGCACGCCGTTGATGAATCGGCTCGACTCCTTCGTCCCGAACTTCTTGGCGATCTCGATGGCCTCGTTGATCGCGACCTTCGGCGGCACGTCCGCGGTCCACAGGAGCTCGTAGACCGCCAGCCGAAGAACGTTGCGGTCGACGACGGCCATCCGCTCGAGGTCCCAGTGCTCGGCGAACTGCGAAATCACCTGGTCGATCTTTGCCTGGTTCGATTTGGTGCCGCGGACCAGCCCGTCGGCGAAGGCACGGGTGTCTCCGTCCACGGGGTGGCGCGCCCAGAACTCTCCGTCGTGGGGCGCCGGATCGTCGTCACTGTTGAGGTCGAGCTGGTACAGGAACTGGAGCGCGACCTCGCGGGCCTTCCTGCGCTTGCCCATTTATCGGCTGCCTTGAGCGCGCCTCGAGCCTCGGGTGGCCCGAGGGAGCCGCACGTGGCCGCGACTCGCCCGTTCAGCCGCAGGGGACATCCGGCCACCCCGTGCCCGGCCATTCGGTAGGCTCCGGATGCTGTTGATCCACTCGGCCATCTGCAAGGCCGCCTCGGCGGCCTCCTCGCCGCGGTTGCCGACCTCACCACCCGCCCGCGCCCACGCCTGCTCTTCGCTCAGGGCCGTGATGAGCCCGAAGGTCGTGGGCACGCCGGTGGCGAGCGCGACCTGCCGGATCCCCGACGCGGCCTCGCGCGCGACGTGCTCGAAGTGGGGAGTCTGTCCGCGGATCACGACGCCGACGCACACGATACCGGCGTACCGGCCGGTCGCCGCCAGGTGGCTCGCGGCTTGCGGGAGCTCGAAGGATCCCGGGACCCAGTGCACCTCGACCGCGTCAGGACCGAGCCGGGCGGCCCGGAGGGCTTGCAGCGCACCGGCGACGAGCCGCTGGGTGATGCGCTCGTTGAAACGGGCCGCGACGATCGCGAACCTGAGCGGCCCGACGCTCCGGGCGGCCCGGCGGATCTTCGGCGCGCGACCGGCCATCTCAGTCGGGAAGCGACGACAGCAGGTGCCCGAGCTTGTCGCGCTTGGTGCTGAGGTACTTCCGGTTGGTCTCAGTCGCCGGAATCTCGATCGGGACACGCTCGGTGATGTGGAGACCATACCCCTCGAGGCCGACGATCTTCTTCGGGTTGTTGGTCAGGAGCTTCAGATTCTTGACCCCGAGGTCGACGAGGATCTGGGCGCCGATGCCATAGTCGCGGAGGTCGGCATGAAAGCCAAGCGCGGCATTGGCCTCGACCGTGTCCTTGCCCATATCTTGTAGTTCGTAGGCGCGCATTTTGTTGAGAAGCCCGATTCCCCGGCCTTCCTGCCGCATGTAGACGAAGACCCCGCGGGCCTCGGCCTGGATCCGGCTGAGGGCCTTGTCGAGCTGGAGCCCGCAGTCGCATCGGCGCGAGTGAAAGACATCGCCCGTCAGGCACTCGGAGTGCACGCGGACCAGCACCGGTGAGTCGCCCGACACCGAGCCCATCACCAGGGCAAGCGGCACGCGGCTGTCGACCGTGGTGTCGTACGCGATCGCGGTGAACTCGCCGAAGTCCGTCGGGAGCTTGGTCGTCGCGATCCGCCGCACCAGCTTTTCCTTGTGAATCCGGTATTCGATGAGATCCCTGATCGTGATCATCTTCAAGCCGTGCGCCTGGGCCAGCTCGGTCAGCTGCGGCACCCGCGCCATGCCGCCATCCTCGTCGAGGACCTCGCAGATGACGCCCGCCGGGTAACAGCCGGCCAGCCGCGCGAGATCGATCGCGGCTTCGGTGTGGCCCGCACGTCGCAGGACTCCGCCGCCCATCGCTCGCAGCGGCAGGATGTGACCGGGACGGGTCAGGTCGTCAGAGCGCATCAGGGGGTCGACGAGCGTGCGGATCGTGACGGCCCGGTCGTAGGCGGAGGTGCCAGTGGTGACGCCTCGACGTGCATCTACGGTCACCGTGAACGCCGTTCCCATGGGGGCGGTGTTGTCGGAAACCATCATCGAGATCTTGAGCTCGTCGAGGCGCTCGCCCAGGAGCGGCACGCAAATCAGGCCACGGCCGTACTTCGCCATGAAGTTCACCGCTTCCGGGGTCACGCGGTCGGCCGCCATCACCAGGTCACCCTCGTTCTCGCGGTCCTCGTCGTCCACGACGAGCAGGATGCGCCCCTGCCGGATCTCCTCGATGCCGTCCTCGATGGCCGAAAACGCGGTCATGTCGTCCCCCTCAGCGCCAGCGAGCGCACCAGATACTTGCCGATCACGTCCGCCTCGATGTTCGTCGCCCGGCCCGGCACCAGCCGTCCAAGCGTCGTCACCGCCAGCGTGTGCGGGATCAGCATCACCTCGAAGGTCCCCTCCCCCAGCGCCGCCACGGTGAGGCTGACGCCGTCGATGGCAACCGACCCCTGGGGAATCAGGAGCGGCTCGAGCTCGCGGCTCGGCAGCGTGATCCGCACCCGCGCCGTCGATTCTACACGGGTTACGGCGTCCACGGTTCCCACACCGTCGACGTGGCCCAGGACGAGGTGTCCGCCGAGGGCGCCGCCGAAGCGCAGGGGCCGCTCGAGGTTCACCGGGTCACCCGGGGCCAGGTGCCTGAGCGCAGTGCGCGCGAGGGTTTCCGGACCTATCTCGAACACGAAGCCGTCCGGGCGCCGCTCGACGATAGTCAGGCACACGCCGTTCACCGCGATGCTGCCGCCCACGTCGGCCCCTTCGACCGTCACGCCGGCGTCGACTTCGAGCGTCGCGACGCGCGCGCTGAGCTCGATTGCCCGGATCGAGCCGATCTCCTCGACGATCCCGGTGAACATCAGGCGCCTCGCGACTCTCGGATGACCTCGGCTTCGATCAGGAGATCGTCGCCCAGCATGGTGACGGTGAACTCACCGAGCCGGACGGCGCTCTTGAGCTCTCGACCAGCCCCGCCGACCACCGAGGTCGCCTGGCGACCACCGACGAGCAGCGGGGCCACAAACACGGCCACGCGGTCGACCAGGCCGGCATCGAGGAAGGCCGCGTGAACTTCTCCACCGCCCTCGACGAGGACCGCGCGCACTTCGCGGTTGAAGAGCTCGGAGAGAAGGGCGCCGAGATCCACCCGGCCGTCTCTCGTCCGGCAACGCACGATCGTGGCTCCCGAATCCGCGAGCTCGCGGGTGCGCTCCGCCGGGGCGTCGGCGCCGACGACAATCAGGGCGCAGCTCGGTGTTCCCGCCAGGATGAAGCGCGCCTCGCGGGGAGTTCTGGCCCTCGTGTCGAGCACGACCCGGAGCGGCTCCCGCGGCCAGGGCTGACCCAGGCGCACGGTGAGCTCGGGATCGTCGCGCAGCACGGTGCCGATCCCGACCACGATGGCGTCCGCCTCGCTTCGGAGCCGATGGGCGTGGCGACGGGCGACCTCACCGGTGATCCACCGCGAGGCGCCGTGGAGATCTGCGAGCTTGCCGTCGAGCGTCATCGCGGCCTTCAGCGTCACGTGGGGTCGTCGCTCGCGCATCGCGGTCAGGAACACGCGATTCTGCCGCTCCGCGGCCGCGGCCGCGACCCCCGTGACGACCTCGACGCCCGCGCCCCGGAGCTCGGCGAAGCCACTCCCCGAGACGAGCGGGTTGGGATCACCGACCGCCGCCACCACGCGCGACACGCCCGCCTCGACGATCAGCGGAGCGCACGGAGGTGTCCGCCCCTGATGCGCGCACGGCTCGAGCGTCACGTAGAGGGTCGCGCCGCGCGCGCGCGCGCCGGCCGTCCGCAGGGCCTCGACCTCGGCGTGCGGCGCGCCGGCTTTCGCATGGAATCCCTCCCCCACCACCTCACCATCCGGCGCGACGACGACCGCGCCGACCATCGGGTTCGGCGACGTCAGCCCGCGGCCGCGCTCGGCCAGCTCGATCGCCCGCCGCATGAATCGCTCCGTCGCCTCTGCGCCGATCATGTCTCGGCGACCAGGGCGTCCACGAACGCCTGGGGGTCGAACGGCTGGAGGTCCTCGACGCGCTCGCCGAAGCCGATCAGCTTCACGGGGACCTTGAGCTCGCGGACGATGCGCACGACGATCCCGCCCTTGGCCGTGCCGTCGAGCTTGGTCAGGCACACGCCGGTGAGCCCGATCGCCTCGTGAAACATGCGGGCCTGGGCGAATCCGTTCTGACCGGTCGGAGCGTCCAGGACCATCAGCGTCTCGTGAGGCGCTCCGGGGAGCTGGCGCTCGATCACGCGGCGAAGCTTCGCCAGCTCGTCCATGAGGTTCGTCTTCGTGTGCAGCCGGCCCGCGGTGTCGACGATGAGGACGTCGAGCGCGCGGGCCGTGGCCGCCTTGACCGCGTCGAAGACAACGGCTCCGGGGTCGGAGCCCGCGGCCTGGCGGATGACCTCGACCTGGATGCGCTCCCCCCAGCGCTCGAGCTGCTCGATCGCCGCAGCGCGGAACGTGTCGGCCGCCGCCAGGATCACACGCTTGCCCGAGCCCTTGAGCGAGGACGCCAGCTTCGCCGCCGTCGTGGTCTTGCCGGAGCCGTTCACGCCGAGCAGCAGAACGACCGCGGGACGATGATCGAGGTCGAGCGGCTGCGCCCCGGGGGCCAGCGTGTCGACGAGGAAGCGGCGGAAGAGCGGGCGCAGCTGGGCGGCGCGGGTCACCGTCCCGAACATGACCTCCTCGCGCGCGCGATTGGTGAAATCGGCGGCCAGCGGCGCTCCCAGGTCCGCTGCGATCAGCAGCTCCTCGAGCTCCTCGAGCAGCGCGTCGTCGACGGGTCGATCCGTCTCGAGCACGGCGCCCAGACCGCCCGCGAGGTACTCTTGCGACCGCTTGAGTCCCTCACGAAGACGCTCACCGAGACCGGAGAGGAACTTCACGGAGTTTCCGCGGGTAGGACGAGTTGTCGGATGACGACGCCGCTGGCTCCGAGCGGAGGAATGGGCCGCCCGTTGAGCTCGAGGGTCACACCGCCGGCGTTGCCGACAGAGATGATGAAGGGACGGTTGGACACCCACTCGCGAACCTGCCCCGGCGGGATCGTCTCCTCACTGGTCCTCCCGTCTTCGGTCCGCACGCTCATCCAGGTCAGTTCTGTCGTCCGCGCGACCAGCCGATACGACGAGACGAGTCCAGCGCGGGCCGCTGGTGAAGGCGCAGGGACGGACGCTGCCACGCCTGGCGAGGTCGCGCTCGGCGGGGGCGCGGCGGGCTGCTGGACGCTCGGTGACGGCTGCGCGGGCGGCGGCGTCACGGGCGCCTGGGCGACCACACTCTCTGCTGGTGGTGCTGGTGCGGGCGCCGGCGCTGGGTCCGCCGGTTGAGGAGTCGCGACCTCGATGTGACGTCCGCTGTCCGTCTCGCGGCCCGACTGGAGCGCCAGGGTGACAGCGAAAAGCGCGGCGCCGAGGACCACGAGGAGCACGAGGCTGACGAGGATGGCGCCACGGCCCCGCCCCTCCTTCCGTTCCGAGCCTGGGACGGCGACATGATCGTCGCGCGGCGGGGGCGGCGCTGGCGTGATCCTGACGCCGGCGAGGTCCTTCGCTATCCGCTGGTCATAGAGGGCGAGCGCCTCGTCGGGCGCTACGCCGAACACCTGGCAACACGCGCGGATGAATCCTTTCGTGAAGACGGGCGCCGGCAGCGCAGTCAGATCGTCCGCCTCGAGGGCCTCCAGGTAGTGGTGGAGCACGCGGGTCGCGCGGGAGAGCTCGTCGAGCGAGACGCCCTGCCGCTCACGCAGGTCGCGCAAATATGCGCCGAAGCTGGACATGCTGCGAGCGTAGCCTATTCGGGCAGCTTCTTCATCTACCTACTGAGCGTTGAGGTTGACCGAAACGAGCGTGGACAGGCCGGGCTCTTCCATCGTGACGCCGTAGAGGACGTCGGCCGCCTCCATGGTCTTGCGGTTGTGGGTGATGACCACGAATTGCGTCTGGCCGGTCAATTCCCGCAGGACACGCAGGAACCGGTGGATGTTCGCGTCGTCGAGCGGCGCGTCGACCTCGTCGAGGACGCAGAAGGGGCTCGGGCGGAAGTAGAAGATGGCGAAGAGGAGCGCCAGCCCCGTGAGCGCGCGCTCTCCCCCCGAGAGGAGCGTGACGGCCTGGAGCCGCTTGCCGCGCGGCTGCGCCATGAGCTCGACGCCGGTGTCGAGCGGGTCACCGCCCTCCTCGGCTTCCACCAGTCGGAGTTCGGCGCGCCCTCCCTCGAACAGTCGCTCGAAGAGCCGGCCGAAGTGGCCATTGATCTCCTCGAACGCCTGGATGAATCGGTCTTGCGCCGTCCGCGTCATCCCACGCAGCGCCTTCTCGAGGTCCTTGATCGAGGCCGAGAGGTCGTCGTGCTGGGTCCGGAGGAACGTCAGCCGCTCGTCGAGCTCGCGGTATTCGTCGTCGGCCACCAGGTTGACGGGCCCGATCGCGAGCAGACGCTCCTCGAGGTCCGCAACCCGGTCGCGCACAACTTCGAGATCTCGCGCCGGATCGTGACGGGCCAGGAGCGCCGTGGCGTCCACGCCGTACACGCGCCACGCGTCCTGCCCGAGCTCTTCACGGCGCACGCGACACTCGGTCGCGCGGATATCGATCTCATGGGCTGAGGCGACCAGCCGTCCGAGCTCGCTCTCGGCGCCGCGCGACTCGTGCTCGACCGCGCGAAGCTCGGCGGCGAGCCCTTCGTGATGCTCCGTCGCCCGCCGCGCCTCGGCGTCCGTGCGATCACGCTCCACCGCGACGTCGCGCGCCGCGACGTCAGTCCGTTCGCGCTCGTCGGCGAGCCACGTCCGTCGCTCCGCGAGCTGGGTTCGGCGCTGCCCCGACTGGGCCAGACGCTCCGCCAGGTCTCGCTCGATCTCGTCGAGTCTCGCGAGCTCTCGACCAAGCGCCTCGACCCGCTCGGTCGCGGATGCGAGGCCCACGCGACATGCCGTCAACTCGGCGCCAAGCCCGGTCTCGTCCGCCTGCGCGCTCTCGATCGCGTCCCGCACCCGGGAGGCCGCCGCCTCGAGCGCCCCCTCGGCGTCGCGCGCGACGGCGATGCGCTGCGTGAGCCGCATGAGCGTCGAGCTCGTCTCGTCGGCCTCTCTCGCGACCTGCTGCGACTCGACCTCGATCGTCTCCAGGTGGCGTTGCACCCGCGCGTGCTCTTGCGCCGACCGCTCGAGATCCTTGTCGCCGGCGAGCCGCTCCGCCATGCTCGCCTGCACCGAGCGGCCCAGCCCGGCGAGCTGCTCGCGGAGAGCCGCCACCGAGGCCAGGAGCGCGGTGACCTCGGTCTGCCCGGCATCCACGACCGCTGAGAGCCGCTGGACATCCGCTTCGAGCTCGCGCCGCTGCCGCTTGCGCGCGAGGAGCGAATGCTCGGTCGCACTCGCCGCCTGCTCGCCGCCGCCGTGGAGGCGGCCCGTCGGGCCGAGGACTTCGCCTTCCGGCGTCACGTAGGTCGCCACGACGCCGTTCCGGCGCCAGAGCCGCTCCGCCTCGTCGAGGTGGTCGACGACCGCGACTTGCCCCAGGAGATGATGGACGAGGCTCGGCGCGGGCGCGCTGACGCTCCGGGCGACCCACCGGACCCCGTTCTCGTCCGCCCCCAGCGCGTCGGACGCCGGCAGGTGGTCGAGCGGCAGGAAGGTCGCTGACCCGAGCGCGTGCTCGCGCAGATACGCGACGGCGGCCCGCGCGTGCTCGAACCGCTCGACGACCACCCACTGGAGCCGCTCGCCCAGCACCGCTTCGATGGCGCGCTCCATTCCGGACGGGACGTCGAGGAGATCGGCCACGGTCCCGACCACGCCTTGCAATCCGGCATTCCGGCCCTCGGCGAACACCGCGCGGACGCCGGCGCCGTAGCCTTCCCGCACGCGCTCGAGCTCGGAGAGCGCCTCGAAGCTCGATCCGCGCACCGCCAGCTCGACGCGCGCGTCGGCGAGCCGAGCCTCGGTCTCGGTCAGCCGACGCGCCTCGTCCACCTCCAGCGCCTCGAGCCGCTGGCGCTGCTCCTCCAGTGTGACGAACTCGGCGGCGACCCGGTCGCGCGCGACGGTCAGCGCGGCCTGCTCCGCAGCGAGCCGCTCGGCCTCCACTCGCGCCTGGGCGAGCTCGGCCGCGAGTCGTTCGGCGCGGCGCCCCAGCTGGATCTCGCGCTCACGCAGCTCGCCGGCGCTCCGCATGAGGTCGACGCGCTCGGCGGCGAGCCGCGTCTGCTCGAGACGCAGCGCTTCGGCGTGATCGCGCTCCAGCGCGAGGGCCGCGCGTTGGCGCGCGAGGGCGGCCTCGAATTCCGCCGCCGCGCGCGACCGCTCGGCAGCGAGCTGCTCCGCGTCGCGGAGTGCCCCGCGGACGCTCTCGCGCTCGCCGACGATCGACGACTGGCGCTCCGTGGTCGACCGAACCTCCTCGTCGAGGCGCACGCTCTCCTCGCCGAGCTCGCGGATCTGGACGCCCATCTGCTCACGACGCTCCAGGAGCCTCTCGAGCTCTCCCTGCACCTTCGAGACCGCCTGGCGGAGGTCCGACAGACGATGCTCGCTCTCCTGGAGGGCTTCCCGCGCCCCGGCCTCACGCGCCGCCAGGGACGCCAGACGCGTTCGCAGCTCCTGCTCGTGGTCCCGCAGGCGCACGAGCTCGCCGGCCAGGCGCTCGCCCTCGGCGGTGCGTCCCGCGTAGTCCGCGGCGACCAGCGCCAGCCCCAGGTCACGCTTCTCCGTCTGGAGCACCTTGTACTGTTGCGCCTTCTTGGCCTGCCGCTCGAGTGAGTTGAGCTGACGACGCACCTCGTCCATGACGTCGCGCACGCGCACGAGGTTCTGGCGGGCGGCGTCGAGCTTGCCCTCCGTCTCGTTGCGCTGCTGTTTGTAGCGGGCGATTCCGGCCGCCTCCTCGATGAACACGCGGCGCTCGTGGGGCTTCGCCGTGAGCACGTGGTTGAGCTTGTCCTGGTCCATCACCGAATACGCACGCGGGTTGGCGCCGGTGCCGGCGAAGAGGTCGAGGATGTCACGCAGGCGGGAGGAGTTCTTGTTGAGGAAGTACTCGCTCTCCCCCGTCCGATAGAGACGCCGGCTCACCGACACCTCGGTCCACGGCACGGAGAGCACGCCGTCGTTACTGAAGGTGAGCTCGACCTCGGCGAACCCGACCGGCTTGCGCGACCCGGAGCCGTGGAAGATCAAGTCCTCCATGCGCTGCCCGCGGAGCGATTTCGCGCTCTGTTCGCCGAGCGCCCAGCGGACCGACTCCGAGATGTTGCTCTTGCCGCAGCCGTTCGGACCGACGATGGCGGTGATCCCGGGCATCACCTTGAGGACGGTCTTCTCCGCGAACGACTTGAAGCCGTGTAGCGTGACGGACTCGAGGCGCATGGGGTTTTCTAGCACGGGCGACCCGATACAACCAAAGAAAAAAGCACCAGCCGTGGGGGTGCTGGCCCCGTACAGCCCTAAATGTCGCCCTTCACGCCTTCAGGTAGTGGCACTTCTTGTATTTCTTCCCGGAGCCGCAGAAGCACGGATCGTTACGCCCGATCTTTTCCCCGGTCGGCGTGCGGGCGGCCGCCTGGACGCGCGGCGCCGGCGCGCCCGCGCGCGCCGGCTCGCCCGCCAGCTGACCGCGGGACTCGCGTGCGTCGGCCCACGCCGTCATCGCCGGCAACTCCATCGGTGCGTCGCGCACGATCTGGACCTTGAAGAGTCGCTCGACCACCGCGGCCTTGACGCGCTCGAACATGTCCTCGAAGAGGTCGAACGCCTCCTTCTTGTATTCGGTCAACGGGTCGCGCTGGCCATAGCCGCGGAGCCCGATGCCCTCCTTGAGGTGGTCGATCGACAGCAAGTGATCCTTCCACTGCGTGTCGAGGACGATCAACATCTCGTGACGCTCGAGCGCCTGGAGCAGGTCGGGGCCGAGCTCGCGCTCCCGCTCCGCGAAACGCGCCTTGACCGCGTCCTGCACCAGCTCGTCCAGCCCCTCGCGCGAGGCCACCTCGGCGTACTGCGCCGCCGGGATCCGCGTGTCGAACTGCCGGTGGAGTGCCTCGGTGAGCCCGGCGAGATCCCAGTCCTCCGGGTGCGCGCCGCGCGCGGCGTAGGCGTCGAGCGTCCCCACCGCGAGCTCCTCGATCCATTCGGCGATCGTCTCGGCTTGACTCTCGCCCTCCAGGATCTGGCGTCGCATCCCGTAGATGACTTCGCGCTGCTTGTTCATCACGTCGTCGTACTCGAGCAGATGCTTGCGGATCTCGAAGTTGTGGGTCTCGACGCGCTTCTGCGCGGTGGCGATCGCCCGGGTCACGAGCTTGTGCTCGATCGGCTCGCCCTCCTGCATCCCGAGACGCTCCATGATCCGCTCGACGCGCTGGGAGCCGAAGATGCGGAGCAGGTCGTCCTGCAACGACAGGTAGAAGCGCGAGGAGCCCGGGTCGCCCTGCCGCCCGGAGCGTCCGCGGAGCTGGTTGTCCACGCGGCGCGCCTCGTGGCGCTCGGTGCCGACGATGTGCAGGCCGCCGCGCTCGACCACCCGGGCGTGCTCGGGCTCGGTGACCCGCCGGGCCTCCGCCAGCGCGGCCGCGCGCTCGTGCGCCGCCGCGGTCGCGGGGTCCAGACCCTTTTTCCGGAGGATCTCCTTCGACAGGAAGTCGGGGTTGCCGCCGAGCAGGATGTCGGTGCCGCGCCCGGCCATATTGGTAGCGATCGTGACCGCGCTCTCGCGGCCGGCCTGGGCGACGATCTCGGCCTCACGCTCGTGGTACTTCGCGTTGAGGACCTCGTGGCGGATTCCGCGCTTCTTGAGGAGGCTCGAGAGCACCTCGGACTTCTCGATCGACACGGTGCCCACCAGGGCGGGCTGCCCCTTCTGGTTCCGCTCGATGATGTCTTCGACGACGGCGTTGAACTTCTCGCGCTCCGTCTTGTAGACGACGTCCGGGTAGTTGACCCGCCGCAGCGTCCGGTTCGTGGGGATCACCGTCACGTCGAGCTTGTAGATCTTGGCGAACTCCTCCGCCTCGGTCTCCGCGGTGCCGGTCATGCCGGCGAGCTTGTCGTACATGCGGAAGTAATTCTGGAAGGTGATCGTCGCCAGCGTCTGGTTCTCGCGCTCGATCCGCACCGCCTCCTTGGCCTCGACCGCCTGGTGGAGCCCGTCGGACCAGCGCCGGCCCGGCATCTGGCGTCCCGTGAACTCGTCGATGATGACGACCTGCCCATCCTTGACGATGTAGTCGACGTCGCGCTTGAAGAGCGCGTGCGCGCGTAGCCCCTGCTGGATGTGGTGCAGCATGGTCATGTTGCGCGGGTCGTAGAGATTGTCGACGTTCAAGAGCCGCTCGCAGGTCGCGATCCCCTCCTCGGTCAACGCGACCGCGCGCGCCTTCTCGTCGACGATGAAATCGCCCTTCTTCTCGGCCTCGACCTCCGAGAGCTTCCCATCGACGATCGTGGCCGCCCGGCGGAGCTTCGGGATGATCCGGTCGATCTTGTAGTAGAGGTCGGTCGACTCGTCGGCCGGGCCGGAGATGATCAGCGGCGTCCGTGCTTCGTCGATGAGGATCGAGTCCACCTCGTCGACGATGGCGTAGTGGAGCTCGCGCTGCACCAGCTCGTCGAGCGTGAACCGCATGTTGTCGCGGAGGTAGTCGAACCCGAACTCGTTGTTCGTCCCGTAGGTGACGTCGGCCCGGTAGGCCTCCTGGCGCGTGCACGGCCGGAGCGAGGTCAACCGGATGTCCGACGTCACGAACGCCGGGTCGTAGAGGAACGACGCCTCGTGCTGGATGACGCCGACGGAGAGCCCGAGGGCTTCATAGATGGGGCCCATCCACTGCGCGTCGCGCTTGGCCAGGTAGTCGTTGACCGTGACGATGTGGACGCCGCGGCCCGTCAGCGCGTTCAGATACGCCGGGAGCGTCGCGACGAGCGTCTTGCCCTCGCCCGTCGCCATCTCGGCGATCGTCCCGTGGTGGAGCACCATGCCGCCGATGAGCTGGACGTCGAAGTGGCGCATCTCGACCGTCCGACGCGCCGCCTCGCGGCACACCGCGAAGGCCTCCGGCAGGACGTCGTCGAGGTCCTCGCCGCCTTCGATCCGCTTCTTGAACTCCTCCGACTTGGCGCGGAGCCCGGCCTCGTCGAGCGGGACCAGCGATGACTCCAGCGCGTTGGTCGCCTCGACGATCGGCATCATCCGCTTGACGTCGCGCTCGTGCTTGGTGCCGAAGATCTTCTTCAGCAGGACGTCGATCATGACGCGCTCATTATACAGGGCGCGTACGTGGGGCCGGCCGTCCCAAGAGCTCGCGGGCGTGGCCGCGCGCGGCGTCCGTGACCCGGTCGCCGGCCAGCATGCGCGCGATCTCCTCCACGCGAGTGTCCGGGGTCAGCGTCTCCGCGGCGACGCGCGTTCGCCCGCCACGGACGCTTTTCGACAGCCGGACGTGCTGCGCCGCGCGGGCCGCGATCGGGGCCAGATGCGTGACGCAGAGAACCTGACGCCCCTCCGCGGCAGTGGCGAGCTTCTGGGCGACGACCGCTGCGATGCGCCCTCCGATGCCCGAGTCCACCTCGTCGAAGATCATCGTGGGCACGCGGTCGGCGCGAGCCAGGACGCCCTTGAGCGCGAGCATCGTGCGGGACAGCTCGCCGCCCGACGCGACCCGTGCGAGTGGGCGGACGTCTTCGCCCGGGTTGGTCGAGAGACGGAACTCGACCCGGTCGAGCCCCCGCGGCCCGACCTCGTCGAGAGGCGCCCGCTCGACGGCGATCTCGAAGCGGGCCCGCTCCATTCCGAGCTGCCGTAGCTCGCGCGCCGTCTCTCCGGCGAGGCGGTCCGCCACGTCGCGCCGACGGTCCGCGAGCGCGATCGCCGCCTCGGTGAGCTCCGCGTGCAGCTCGCCCAGCATCCGCTCCTGCTCGGCCAGGATCTGCTCGTGACGGCCCAGGCGCTCCAGCTCGACGGTCGCGTCCGCGCGGAACGCGAGCATCGCCGCTTCCGTGTCTCCGTACTTCCGCTTGAGGCGCGTGAGGACATCGAGCCGTTCGTCCACCGCTTCGAGTCGACCGGGCGCCACCGCGATGCTCTCCCGCAGCGACCGGATCGCCGCGAGAGCGTCCTCGACGAGCGCTCCGGCGCCGTCGACGGCATCGGCCGGAGCCGTGAAGGCTGGATCGATCCGCGAGAGCTCGCGCAGGTGGCGCGCCGTGCGTTGCAGGCGGCTCATCGCCGAATCCTCGTCCTCGTTGAGGACTCCCGCCGCCTCCACCAGCCCGGCCGCCAACCGCCCGGCGTGCTGGAGACGCCGCCGCTCGGCCCGCAGCTCCTCCTCTTCGCCCACCCGCAGGCGCGCCCCGTCGAGCTCGGCGAGCTGAAGGCGGAGGAGGTCCTCGCGCTGGGCCCGATCGCGCTCGGCTGTCCGCACGCGCTCGAGCTCGGCCTTGGCCGCGCGGTGCTTGGCAAACAGGTCGCCCACGCGGTCGCGGAGCTCTTCGGCGTCGGCGAAGCGATCCAGCAGGTCGAGCTGCCGGGCCGGCTCGAGCAGGCGCTGGTGCTCATGCTGGCCGTGGACCTCGACCAGGTGGTCGCCGAGGCGCTCCAGCAGCCCGACGGTCACCGGCGAGTCATTGACGAACGCGCGGTGGCGCCCGGAGCGGGCGAGCTCGCGGCGCACGACGAGCTGGCCCTCCTCCAGGCCGAGCCCTGCCTCGTCCAGCACCGCCGCCGCGGGGCCCCGCGGCTCGAGGTCGAACACGGCCTCCACGCTGGCCGTCTCGGTGTCGGTGCGGATCACGTCGGTCTGCGCGCGCGCCCCGCGGATCAAGAGGATCGCATCGATGAGCATGGACTTGCCGGCGCCCGTCTCGCCGGTCAGCACGTTGAGTCCGGGCCCGAACGCTGCGGTGACGGCGTCGATGACGGCGAAATTGCGGACTCGGATCTCGCGGAGCATCTTGCCCGATGCTAGGTCAGACCGACCGCCACCTCAAGTGGTATCCGAGCGAATACGGCGCTAACGCTCACCCCACTTGAGCTTTGTGCGAAGGACGGAGAAGAAATCCTTCTGGGGGAAGCGAACGAGGCGGATACGGGAGGCAGCCTTCCGAACCTCGACCGTGTCGCCTTCCCGGAGCCCCACGCCCACCTGGCCGTCGACCGTCGCCATGACCTCCTGGTCGGCCAGGAGGGTGACCTCGATCCGATCCGTCCCGGGCAGTACGATCGGCCGGTTGGTCAGCGTGTGCGAGCAGATGGGAGTCAGCACGACGGCGTCCATCGTCGGGAACAGGATCGGGCCGCCGGCCGAGAGCGAGTAGGCGGTCGATCCGGTCGGCGTCGAGATGATGAGGCCGTCGGCCCGGTAGGCGGTCGCGTGCCGGCCATCGACGGACACCGAGAGGTCGATGATGCGGCTCATCGCCGACTTCGTGATGACCACATCGTTGAGAGCCGCGTACTCGCAGAGCGCTTGCCCGTTTCGGATGACGCGCGCGGCCAGGAGCATCCGCTCCTCGATGGCCATCCGGCCCTCCAGGTACGCCTCCAGGGCCGGCAGCATCTCGTCGAGCGTGGTCGCCGTGAGGAACCCGAGCCCCCCGAGGTTCACCCCAAGCAGCGGCACGCCGAGGTCGCCGACCGCCCGGGCCATCGAGAGGAGGGTGCCGTCGCCGCCCAGCACGACGAGCAGATCGACCTGCGCCGGCAGCTCCGGCTTGCCGGCCGAGGCCGGGGCGCCTGCCGGCACCAGATCCGCGGTCTCCTTCTCGAGTACCGCGCCGAGCCCGCGGGCGGCGAGCCACGAGAGAAGCTGGACGATGACGCCCTGAGCACGGGGCGCGTCCGGCTTGGCGACGATGCCGACGCGGGTCACGCAAGCGCCTCGACGCTCCGGCTGATCATCGACTCCAGATCGCTGGCGGTGCGGCCGTGCGTCGAGAAGTGCAGGAAGAACTCGTGGTTGCCTTTCGGGCCTCGCAGAGGTGAGGCGGTGACCCCCAGGACGTGCCAGCTGCGAAGCACCGCGTAGCGGGCCAGGCGCTGGACCGCCGCCCGGTGCTGCGCCGGCTCGCGGACGACCCCGCCCTTGCCGACGTGCTCGCGCCCGACTTCGAATTGCGGCTTCACGAGGGCGACGACTTCCCCGCGCGACGCCAGGACGCCGAACGTCGCGGGGAGGATCTTCTCGAGCGAGATGAAGGACACGTCGATCACCGCGAGCGTCGGCTGATCACCGAAGACCCGTGGGTCGAGCGCGCGGGCGTTTGTGTGCTCCATGACGACGACACGCTGGTCTTTTCTGAGCTTCGGGTCGAGCTGACCGGTGCCGACGTCGACCGCGTACACGCGCGCGGCGCCGCGCTGGAGGAGACAGTCGGTGAATCCGCCGGTGGAGGCGCCGACGTCCATGCACACCCGCCCTGGAACCTTGATTTGGAAATGGTCGAGCGCGTGGACGAGCTTCTCGCCCCCGCGACTCACGTAGGGGGTGCGCGCCCGGACCTCGACTGCCGCGCCCGCCGCCACCATGACGCTCGCCTTGTCCGCGCGCTGGCCGTCGACGAACACCTCGCCCGCGAGGATAAGACGGGCCGCCTTTTCGCGGCTGTCCACCAGCCCCTTGTCGACGAGCAGCCGGTCGATCCGGACCCGCGGAGCGCGCTTCATTACGTACCTCATTATAGGCGACCGACCCGCCGGGGCCGCATCAGAAACAGCAGGATCATCCCGGCCAGGAACCCGCCGATGTGGGCGAACCACGCCGTGCCTCCCGCCCCGCCCCCGGTCGCCACGCTGACCGTAATGAGCCCATTGAGGAACTGGACCACGATCCAGAAGCCGAGCACGATGATCGCCGGCCAGTGAACGATGCGGACGAAGAACCCGAAAATGAGGAGCATGAGCACGCTCGCGTACGGGAACAACAGGAGGTACGCCCCCAGCACCCCCGACACGGCCCCGCTCGCACCGATCATCGGGACGGACGAGCCGGGGTGCACGGCCGTCTGCGCCAGCGCCGCCGCCACGCCCGATAGCAGATAGAAGGCGAGAAAGCGCCCGTGCCCGAGGGTGTCTTCGACGTTGTCACCGAAGATCCACAGATAGAGCATGTTGCCGGCGACGTGGAACAGCCCGCCGTGGAGGAACATGGACGTGAAGATCGTCGCGACCGGGTGCGGGAACTCGCCGGGCACGGGGCAGGCTCCGGTGAGCCGGCACGGCGTCGCTCCGAACTCGAAGACGAACGCCTCCGCGGCCCGCGGATCGCCGCTCATCCCGACCGACACCTGGTAGAGGAAGACGAGGACGTTCAGCCCGATCAGGCTGACGGTGACGTACGGGATGCTGCCGCTCGGGACGTCGTCCTTGAGCGGAATCATCCGCGGGTCGGCTGGAGCACGACGATGGTCGGGCGCGTCAAGTACCGCTCGGCGACCCTCGCGAGGTCCTCCGCGGTCACCGCGTCGATCGCGCGCGTAAGCCGGTCGGGGAAGTCCCATCCCGCGCCCACGATCTCGAAGAAGGCGAGGTACCACGCCTGGCGCGCGTTCGTGCGCCGGTCCATCGACAGCTGGCCGCGGACATACGCCTTGGCGCGGGCCAGCTCGTCGGCACTGATCGGCGCCGAGCGGGCCCGCTCGAGCTCGCCCAACACGCCCGCCTCGGCCGCGGCGGCGCTGGCGGGGGCCGTCCCCAGGTACGCGACGAAGAACGCGGGCCCGGTGCGGAACGGAGGGACGACCACACCGGTCGAGTAGGCAAGCCCACGGCGGTCGCGAAGCTCCACGAAGAGGCGACCGGCCATACCGCCCCCCAGCGCCGCGCCGAGAACTCGTACCGCCGGGTAGAGAGGATCGGACAGCCCCGGGCCAAGGTAGCCGACGAGGATCTGCGCCTGCTGGGCGGGGCGCTCGATGACCCGACGCTCCCCTGCCGGCGCGGGAACGGCGAGCGCATCCCGGGTGTCCGGCGCAGAGCGAGCCATCCGCCCGAAGAGGCGCTCGGCGACCTTGACCACACGCCCACGGTCCACCTGACCGCTGACCGCCAGCACCATCCGCTCGGGGCGATAGATCGCCCGGTAGTGCGCGCGGAGGTCGTCACGCGTCAGCCGCTCGATGCTGTCCTTGAGCCCGAGATAGTGCCGTCCGTAGGGATGAGCGCCATAGAGGTTCCGGATGAGAGCATCGAAGGTCAGTGAAAAGGGCGCGTCCGCGCGGGCCTTGATCTGGCCGAGGAGCAACCGCCGCTCTCGCTCGACCTCCTCCTCTTGCAGCGCCGGCTCCAGGGCGACCTCGGCGATCAACGCGAGCAACGTCTCCCAGTGGCGCGCCAGCGCCTGGCCCCGTACTTCCGCGGCCTCGACCTCACCGCCCGCGTCGAAGGTGCCACCGATGTCTTCATAGCTGGTGGCGAGCTGCACGGCCGTTCGCTTGGCCGTGCCGCGAAGCATCGCGCGGTGCAGGAAGTTGGTGATGCCGGCGGTCGTCTCCGTCTCGAAGCGCGAGCCGGCCCGCACTTGGAGCGAGACCGCGACCACGCCCACTGCAGGGTTCTCGCGGACCAGCACCGTCAATCCGTTCGGGAGGACGTGTCGCGCCACCGGCTGCTCCTGGGCCGCGGCCCCGGCGGCCGCGAGGACGACCGCGAGGAGCGCCCAGCCCGGCGGCAACCCGCGCCGCCTCATCTGGCCGGTGGGACGAACGCGAGCCGCCCGTAGCGCTCGGGGTCCAGGTAGCGCCGGGCCGCCAGGCGGACCTGCTCGGCGGTGACCGATCGCAGCCGATCGATATACGCCAGCTCGTCCTCGAGCCGCCACACCGTCTCGGCGTGGCCGAACTGACGGGCACGACCCTCGGCGGTCTCGCTCCGGAACTCATGCTCGGCTTCGGCCCGCGTGATCGCCCGCCGGAGCTCGGCGTCCGTCACGCCCTGCTCACGCATCCGCTGCACCTCGGTGAGGATTTCTGCCTCGGCGCGGGCGAGATTCTCGCGCTCGAGCTGAGCCGTCACCGTGATCACACCACCGGTCTCGAGCGCCGCGTAGTCGGAGCCGACCGAGTTGACGAGGGCGAGTCGCTCACGGAGTGACTGGGGCAATCGCGAGGAGCGCGACTGCCCGAGGATTGAGACGAGCAGGTCGACGGCCGGAGTGTCAGCGTGGTTGAGCTTCGGGCCGAGCCATCCGACGCCGAGATAGGCGAGCGCTCCGGGCCGCTGGACTTCGAGCTTTTTCGGGGTGAGGCCCGTCGGCACGGAGCTCGGCAGCCGCTGGAAGCCGCTCCGGGGCAGCCGGCCGAACGTGCGCTCGGCCGCTCTCAGCGTCTCGGCCGGGCTCACCGGGCCCACGACCACCAGCGTGAACGACTCGGGGACGTAGTGGCGGCGGTAGAACGCGAGCAGCGTGTCACGCGTGAGCTTCTGGATGATGTCGGCCGTGCCGAGAACTGGGCGGCCGTACGCGTGGCTGTCGAACACCATGCCGTAGAGCTGCCGACTGAGGTGGCGTTGGGGAGTGTCTTCGGTGAGCCGCATCTCTTCAATCACGACCTTCTTCTCGAGCTCGAGCTCGGTCTCGTCGAGGCTCGAGTTGACGCTGATGTCGGCGAGCATCTCGATGGCCGCGTCGGCTCGGGACGCCGGCAACACGGCATAGTAGAAGGTGAAGTCGTGAGAGGTTCCGGCGTTCATCCGTCCGCCGACGCCCTCGACCTCGCGGTCCACGAATCCCTTGCCACGCGTCGTCGTCCCCTTGAAGAGCATGTGCTCGAGGTAGTGCGCGAGGCCGAGCTCCGACGCGGCTTCGTCGCGGCCGCCGGCGCGTACCCATAGTTGGACCGCGACGACCTCGCTGGAACGATACTCTTGAACGAGAACGCGCACGCCGTTGGGCAACACGTGGCGGACCGGAGCGCGAACGTCCGGAGACGTTTGGGCAGCGCGCATGAGCGTACAGGCGCTCGAGGGCAAGCCGATCAACAATCCGAGTAGAACAGCCAGCGGCAGGCGCATACGGTGAGTCAGGCTATCACACGCCGGGAACACGGGCAGAATGCCGCACCCGACGCTCCGATCGGCTCGGACACAACGCCTCGTGACCACCCTGAGCCATGTGAATAAGTGGCTTATTTTGCTGGTCGTATCTGATTCGATCGACCTGGCATCAGGGTTGCGATAGTTCACCCCCGAGAGTTCCAGTACCGATCGACCTCAATGCCGAGGGGGTGACACAAACGCCAGGGTCGTCGTCACTGTGAGAGGGTACATCCAACCACTTCAACCAAGAGGAATGGGACAGCTGATGAAGAGATTTTTCGCAGCAATCATGAGCGCGGCAGTCTTCGCGGCGCTGGCGCCTGTCGTCGAGGCGCAGTCGCAGTGCCCGACCGAGGTCGGTCAGGCTCAGGCGATGTTGAAGAAGGTTTCGAAAGCCCAGGATATCCAGGCGCCCCGGTCGCTCGCCGGCGCCCGCCAGGATGTCCAGGCCCCGCGGACGGGCCAGGACGTTCAGGCGCCGCGGACCGGTCAGGATGTCCAGGCTCCCCGTAGCGGTCAAGACGTTCAGGCGCCGCGCAGCGGGCAGGACGTGCAGGCCCCGCGCGGGCAGGATGTGCAGGCCCCGCGTTCGCTAGCGGGCGCTCGTCAGGATGTGCAGGCCCCGCGCAGCGGGCAGGATGTGCAAGCCCCGCGCAGTGGTCAGGATGTTCAGGCGCCGCGCAGCGGGCAGGACGTGCAGGCCCCGCGCAGTGGTCAGGATGTTCAGGCGCCGCGTAGCGGCCAGACCGCGAAGGACGCGCAGCAAGCGCCACGAAGCGGGCAGGACGTGCAAGCCCCGCGGAGCGGCCAAGATGTGCAGGCGCCGCGCAGTGGCCAGGATGTTCAGGCGCCGCGTAGCGGCCAGACCCCGAAGGACGCCCAACAGGCACCACGGAGCGGGCAGGATGTGCAAGCCCCGCGCAGTGGTCAGGACGTGCAGGCGCCGCGTAGCGGCCAGACCCCGAAGGACGCCCAACAGGCACCACGGAGCGGGCAGGATGTGCAAGCCCCGCGCAGTGGTCAGGATGTTCAGGCGCCGCGTAGCCAGACCGCGAAGGACGCCCAACAGGCGCCACGGAGCGGGCAGGATGTGCAAGCCCCGCGCAGTGGTCAGGACGTGCAGGCGCCTCGTTCCCTTGCCGGCGCCAAGGCCGCTGGTGGCGACGCGACCAAGCTGGTCCGCGAAGCCGAAGCTGCTTGCAAGGCCGGCAACATGGACACTGCCAAGGCGAAGGCCATCGAGGCGATGTCCCTCATGAAGTAACTCCGAGAGCAATTTTTGAAGTAGGAAGCGCCCAGGCTCCAGGGGCTAGCCCCTGGAGCCTTTTTCTTGTTTTTGCCGTGTTGTTTTTCCCGCGGTATAGAATCCCGGTCGATGCATAGGTGGATCGCGAGCGCGCTCTTCCTCGCGGTTCCCGGGATCGCCGGTGGTGCGGAGCCCTCCGTCCAGGAGACGGTGCTCCGAGCCAAGCCTGCCGTCCTGCTCGTCCTCGCAGAGGTCACGTCAGAGGTCACGGTGACGTGCCCGACCGGCGGCCCGCGACGCGTGACCCCCGTGCCGTTTCGCGAGACCGGCACCGGGTGGTTCATCAGCCCGAGCGGCTGGGTCGTGACGAACGGCCACGTCGTCTCTCCTGCCCACCGGCCGCACAAGGGGATCGCGGAGCAACAAATCGAACAGGGGGTGCGCCAGGCGTGTGGTGACGTCGACGACGCGGCGACGGCCGCGGCGATCCGGGGCGCGAAGATCAAACTCGCGCCGTCGATCTCCGTGATCCTTTCGAACGGCATCCGCTTCCCCGCGACCGTGGTCAAGTACAGCCCGCCCGTCGCGGGACAGGGCATGTCGGGCCGTGATCTCGCGCTCGTGAAGCTCGAGGCCGCCGACATGCCATCGCTCGCGCTGGGTGACTCGTCGAACGCGCAGATCGGCGACAGGCTCCACATCCTGGGCTTCCCGGGGGTCGTGCTCAGCCACGAGCTGCTCAACGCGTCGGCCAAGGTCGAGGCGTCGGTCACGAGCGGCGCGATCTCCGGCTTCAAGCAGGACATCGCCAACCAGCCGGTGATCCAGACGGACGCGCCGGCGGCGTGGGGCGACAGCGGCGGCCCGGTCGTCGGCTCCCGGGGCGAGGTGCTCGGCGTCCTGACGTTCGTGACGCTCGAGTCCGACGGGCAGGGCGGGATCGTCCAGGGGTTCAATTTCGTGATTCCGTCGACCGCGGTACGCGAGTTCCTGAAGGACACCGAGGTCAAGCTCGACGAGACGAGCGCCTTCAACACCGCGTGGCACGCGGGGCTCGCGGACTACTTCGCGGGCAACTACTCACGCGCCGAGAAGCACTTCGCCGAAGCGAACCGACTCCTGCCCGAGCTGCCCGACGTTCGCCGCATGACCGCCGAGGCCAAGAACCCGCCCCCGCGGCCCTTTCCGTGGACAAGGGCCGCCGTCGTGGCCGCGGTCCTGGTCGTCGGCGCTTGCGGCGGTGTCCTCGGGATGCGGTGGCGACGCGACCGTTATCGCATCCGTCCCTCGGAATTGATGCGGCTGATCGAGACTTCGCGGGAGGCACCGCCGATCATCCTCGACGTCCGCGACGCGGCGACCTACGCCAAGAGCCCCGTCAAGATCCCGGACTCCCGCCACATCACCACCGAGGAGCTCCAGACGGGCGGGAGCGCCCTCGAGATCGACACGAACCGTACCGTCATCGCCTACTGCACCTGACCCGACGAGGCGACCAGCGCCCGGGTGGCGCTCCGGTTGCGAGAGCTGGGCTACAGAAACGTGAGGATCTTGAAGGGCGGGCTCAGCAGCTGGGCGACCGCCGGTCTGCCGCTCGAGTCGAAAACCGCCGCAACGCCCGCTTAGCGGTTGGCCGCCGCGCCGACAGCGCGACGCGGTCGACGAAACGCTAGGCGCCGCTCACCCGCCCGCCGGCGAGGAAGTGGACGTGCACGTGATACACGACCTGGCCGCCGTCGGGACCGCAATTCACCCGCAAACGGTACCCGCGCTCGGCCAATCCCTTCGCCTCCCCGACCGCGCGAGCGGCCAGAAAGCAGCGTCCGAGGATCTCGGCGTCCGCGCCCTCCATCGTCATGATCGAGGGGATGTGGCGCTTGGGCACGATGAGTAGATGGATCGGCGCCTTCGGGTAGATGTCCTTGAACGCCAGGACCGCGTCGTCTTCGTACTCGACGTCCGCGTGACTCTCCCGCGCGATGATGCGGCAGAAGACGCAGTCCCTCACGAAGCTCCTCCCGGGGCGCCTGCTATAATAGCCCGGCTCGGATCAGGGCTCGGAAAAGGAGAGCGGATGGGAACGTGTCCCAAGTGCAAGCGGAAGATCCGTAAGAACGGCAATCACGTCAAGCTCGGGTCCACCTGGTACCACAAGGCCTGCCCGCGTCGAGCCGCTCAGGTCAAGGCGTAGCACCGTCTCGCCCGACCGGGCGCTTGACGTACTGTCCCTCCGGCTTCCCCCGTACGCCGCCGTCCTGAAACACCATTCGGCCCCGCAGGAGCGTGTGGGTCGGCCAGCCGCGCACCGGCATCCCGGCGAACGGCGTGAAGTCTTGCGCCGAGCCGAGGACCTCGGGTGTGACGATCCGCTCGAGATTCGGATCGAGCACGACCAGATCCGCGTCGCCGCCAACGGCGATCGTGCCCTTGCGCGGATAGAGGCCAAAGGCGCGCGCGGGATTAGCGCTCGCTAGCTCCGCCACCCGGGCCAACCCGAGGCCGCGCCGGAGATGGCCCTCTGAGAGGAGATACGGGTAGAGCAGCGCGGTGCCACCGAACCCCGGCAGCGCTTTCCAGAGATCCTCGCCCTTGTCCGCCTCGGCGCAGCACGCGTGATCGCTCACGACGGTGTCGATGCGCCCATCCTCCACCGCTCGCCAGAGCGCCTCGCGGTCGGCCTCGGTCCTGATCGGCGGGTTGACCTTGCCGACGATGCCGCCGGCCGTCGCGTGGGTCAGCGCGAGGTGATGAAGCGTCGTCTCGAGCCGGATGTCCAGGTGGGGATGATCGCGGCGGCCCTTCGCCCCGCTCGCGACCGCTTCGGCACTCGAGAGATGGAGGAGGTTCACCGGGCAGCGTGTGGCGTCCGTCAGCACCAGCGCCTCGGCGATCGAGAGCTGCTCGGTCAACGGCGGCCGCGCCCGGTGATAGCCTTCGAGGCCGCCGGGGCCCGAGCGCTTCACTTCCTCCATGAAGACGCGAATCAGCTCGGCCTGCTCGCAGTGGAGGCTCAGCGAGACGCGGCCGCCGGCGCCGTACTTGATCGCCGCCGCCGCGACCTGGCGCATCAGAAGATAGAGGTGGCCGAGGTCGTAGGTGTCGGCCATCGTGTACGCGCTGCCGCGGGTCGAGTCCGAGGTGAGGTTGAGGCCTTTGTAGAACATGTAGTACTTGAACGAGCCGACCCCCTGCGCGCCGACGAGCCAGTCCACCTCGTCGAGCTGCTCGGTCGTCATCACGCCGATGTGGTATCCGAAATCGGTGTACGCATGACCCTCGGTCGCCGCGACGACCTCGGGGAAGATCGTCCGGTAGGGCCCGCTCTTGTTGAGATAGTTCTGGCCCGTGCGGAAGTAGCTCAGGACCGTCGTCACGCCGCCGGCGAGCGCGGAGGCCGTCTCGCTCTGCGCGTCGGTGGCCAGGTCGCGGTAAATCCCGATGTGGAAGTGCGAGTCCACCGCGCCCGGGAGGACGAGCTTCCCGCGCGCGTCCACGACGGCGCCCGCGTCGCCCGCGGCGATCGAATCCACGAGCGCGGCGATGCGACCGTCGCGGACGCCCACGTCGCAGCGCAGCGCTCCGACGTAGGGAACGACGACCGTACCATTCAAGACGGCGGTATCGTAGCGAGGCATGGCGAGGCGGCGCCGGCGGCTAGGCGGAGCGGTGACGGATCGTCAGTGGGCGCTGAGCGCGGTCTCGATGACCCACACGAAGTCGATGACGAGCGCGACGATGAGGATCAGCGACCCGATGTTGAGCCAGAGCCCGATTCCCTTCTCGTCCATGGGCGTCCTCCGGGATGAGTTCTCGGCGCGACCCTAACATATTCGCGGTGGGTCGACAAAAGTGACGGCGGTGGTGCGCGCCGCAGGCCGAGGCGCGACTCTACACTGAGGAGACGACGATGAGGCTTCGCGGAAAGGTGGCGCTGGTGACGGGCGCCCAGCAGGGGATCGGGCGTGGCATCGCGCTCGCGTTCGCGCGCGAGGGCGCGGACGTCGGCGTCAACTACCTCGACGATCGTGCCGCCGCCGAGAAGGTCGTCGACGAGATCCGCGCGGCCGGCCGGCGCGCAGTGCTCGTGCCGGCCGACGTCGCCAGGCTCAGTGACACGCAGACGATGGTCGCCCAGGTGCTGGGCGAGCTTGGGGGGCTCGACGTCCTCGTCAACAACGCGGGCGTCTATCCGCGCGTGCCGTTCCTTGACATGCGTGAGAGCGACTGGGACCTGGTCCTCGACGTCAATCTCAAGGGCGGCTTCTTCTGCGCTCAGGCGGCCGCGCGCGCGATGATCGCCAGGAGGCGACAAGGCTCGGTCATCAACATGGCCTCCCAGGCGATCCGCGGTGCCGTGCGGGGCGTGCACTACTCGGCGAGCAAGGGCGGCGTGGTCGCGATGACGCGCGCGTTGGCGCTCGAGCTCGCGCCGCACGGGATTCGCGCGAACGCGATCGCGCCGGGGCTCACCGACACCGCTCAGCCGCGTTACGGCAACAGCGAGGAGGAGCTCGCAGTGATGGCGAGCGCGGTCCCGCTGGGGCGCATGGCGCAGCCGGACGACATCGCCTCCGTGGCCGTGTTCCTCGCGAGCGACGACGCGCGCCACATCACCGGGCAGACGGTGCACGTGAACGGTGGTTCGTACATGCCGTGAGCCGATAATTTCTCAAAATTGAGAAGCACTTTCAAAACGGCGCCGTCAGTATGGCAACGCTTCACTGTCGAAGGTGATCCGCTCTGTGACTCACGCGCGACGCTCGAGTGTGCTGATCGGCCCCACGTGCTCGGTCGAGTCGCCGTAATCTCCCGATATTCGAACCTCCCTGGATCACGCTGCGCTGTCTGGCATCGCCGCTGCACATGCCCTGTGCGACGAAGGAAGACGCCCTTCTCGACACGAGCACACGCGCGCTGCAAGGCCAGGGACGAGACCCCACGGTTCCGTCTCCGCGTCTGACAGCAGAGCTCCCGAAGGAGGGGTGCTGGACACCCTGCGAGCAGGGCGATCTCCTCGCGACAGGGAGACTGTGATGTCCTTGAAAGCGCATATCGCCGTTCCGTGCATTGCACTCGGCCTTGCTCTGGCCGGAGTCCTCCTGGTGACGGCGCCGACTGGAGCCGGCGTCCTGGATGCCTCCTGGACCGCACCGACCACGAACACCGACGGAAGCCCGTTGACAGATCTGGCCTTCTATCGCGTTTACTATGGGACAGCAGATCCTCCGTGTCCCGGATCTCTCTCCAAGGTGGTCGCATCGCTGACGACGAACCCGCAGCCGAACGAGACCGTGACCTCCAGGTTGGCGGGGCTCACCACGGGCGCGCGCTACTCCGTCGCGGTCACCGCGGTCGACACGAGCGGCAACGAGAGTGCGTGCTCGAGTGGCGCGAATGCGATCGCACAAGCCGATTTCAGCGTGAGCCCGACCGCCACCGTGACGTTCGGGAGCGTGAACGTCGGTGCCTTCGTGGACCAGACGTTCACGGTGAGCAGCACTCGCAACGGGGCCATCACCGGGACCGCGTCCGTCTCGCCGCCATTCAGCATCGTGTCCGGAAGCCCCTTCACTCTCGTCGGCGCCGGCGCGACCCAGACGGTGACCGTGCGCTTCACCCCGACCACCACTACGACTGCGAGCGTGAGCGTCAACTTCAGTGCTGATGGAGATACGGTCTCGCGGCTCGCGACCGGCATCGGGCTCGGGACCGGGACTGGGCTCGGGACCGGGACTGGGCTCGGGACCGGGACTGGGCTCGGGACCGGGACTGGGCTCGGGACCGGGACCGCGTCCAATACAACCCCGTCGCCAGCCCCGGCCCCAGACCCAGGCACGGGCCAGGGCTCAGGTCAGGTCGAGGTGCCCGTCCCAGCGCCAGCGCCCGCCCCCGCCTCCGGCCTCGTCGCCGCCTATGCCTTCAACGAAGGCTCC
>QHSU01000007.1 GCA_003220535.1 Candidatus Rokuibacteriota bacterium | reverse complement strand
CGCCACGCGTGATCGAGCTCGCGTTCGTGTTCCTGGTCGTCGGCTACGGCACGAAGGCCGGGCTCGCGCCCATGCACACGTGGCTCCCCGACGCCCACAGCGAAGCGCCGGCGCCCGTGAGCGCCCTCATGTCGGGCGTGTTGCTGAGCGTCGGCGTCTACGCGATCCTGCGCTTCAAGCCAGCCGTGGATGTGGCGGCTGGGCCCGGGTTCGCCCGGAGCATCCTGCTGGCACTCGGACTCCTGTCCGTGGCCGTTGCCGCCGCCTTCCTGTGGACCTCGTCCAACTACAAACGCATGCTCGCGTACTCGAGCGTCGAGCACATCGGCCTCGTGTGCCTCGGGCTCGGGTTCGGGGGCGCGCTCGGCACCGCCGGAGCCCTGCTCCACATCGCCAACCACGCCCTGGCCAAGTCGATCGTCTTCCTGCTCTCCGGCCGTATCCGCGTTGCCTACGGCTCGACCGAGATCGCGGCCGTCGGCGGTCTGATGCGCCGTATGCCGCGCACCGGCGCCCCCTTTCTCGCGGCGATGCTGGCCCTCGTCGGCCTGCCGCCGTTCGGGCTCTTCGTCAGCGAAGTGATGATCTTCGCCGCCGGCTTCACGCAGGGGTTCCCGGGCGTCGCCGGAGCTGCGCTGGCCCTGTTGGTGGTCGCCTTCGCCGGGCTCCTCCGCGGCGCCCACGCGATCCTGTACGGGACACCGCCGCACGAGCCGGCGGCGGAGATTCCCGGGTGGCGCCCCGCGTTGCCCGTCGCCGCCGCCCTGCTGCTGCTCCTCCTGACCGGACTCGCGTGGCCGCCGGGTCTCACCGACGCCCTCGACCGCGTCGTCGCCATCGTGGTGCCCTGAGATGCCCGGGACGCCGATCGCCCTGGACTCCCTGAGGCGCGCCGTCATCGAGGCCGGCGCCATGGGCGTGGCCTCGTGGACCACGAGCGCGATCGAGTGCCGTCTGCCGAGGGAAGAGATCCCCGCGCTCGCGGATCGTCTGGCGACGCTCGGCGTCAGCTGTCAGTTCCTTGCCGCCGCCGACACGCGCGCAACCGGCGGCGATTTCACGCTCGCCTACGTGTTCGCTCCCCCGCGACTCGCTCCGGCGGTGACCGTGCTCGTCGCGGTCCCGGCGGCCGCGGCGTGCTTTCCCTCGCTCGCGACGCGCTCGTTCGCGGCCAGCCGCTTCGAGCGCGAGGTCCACGACCTGTTCGGTCTGGTCCCGCACGGGCATCCGGATCTCCGGCGACTGCCGCTCCATCAGTACTGGCCGGAGGGCTATCACCCGCTGCGGCGCGACGCCGCGCCGCGCACGGACTTCATCGATGCGGGCGAGCCGTTTCCGTTCCGCCATGTCGAGGGCGAGGGGATCTTCGAGATCACCGTGGGGCCGGTCCACGCCGGCATCATCGAGCCCGGCCACTTCCGCTTCAGCGTCGAAGGCGAGACGATCGTGAACCTCGAGACGCGACTGGGCTTCGTCCACAAGGGCACGGAGAAGCTCTTCGAGAAGCTTCCGTTCGACCGGACGCCGGCGCTCGCCGAGCGGATCTCGGGTGACACGAGCCTCGGGCACGTCCTCGCCCACTGCCAGGCGCTCGAGGCGCTCGCCGGATGCCCCGTGCCGCCGCGGGCCGGCCGGCTCCGCGTCGTCCTCCTCGAGCTCGAGCGGATCTACAACCACGTCGGCGACGTGGGCATGATCATCAACGACACCGGATTCAGCTTCGGGCACGCGCACTGCTTCCGCATCCGCGAGGAGCTCCTGCGGCTCAACGAGCGCCTGACGGGGCACCGGCTCCTTCGCGGCGCGGTCGTGCCCGGCGGGGTGACAGGCCCGATCGTCGCGGCCTCGCTGCCCGAGGCCGCGACGACCGTGGAGAAGCTCGTCGCCGAGTTCGTCGAGATCGCGCGGCTCTGCCTCGACAACACGACGGTTCTCGAACGGCTCCAGGGGACCGGGCGACTCAGCCCGGCGACCGCGACGGAGATGCAGGTCGTGGGTCTGGTCGGGCGGGCGAGCGGGATCGACGCCGACGTCCGGCGCGACGCGCCGTTCGCCGCCTACGGTGAGGCGGAGATGCGTGTTCCGGTCTACGAGACGGGCGACGTCTGGGCGCGGACGATGGTGCGCATCGACGAGGCGCGCGAGGCGGCGCGCCTCATTCGCACGACGGCCGGCCGCGGCGCCGAAGGGACCACACGGGTCCCGCTCCCGCCGCTCACCGCGGGCGCCCACGCCGTCGGTCTCGTCGAGGCGTGGCGCGGACCCGTCTGGCATTGGGTGCTGGCCGACGGTCCCGCGTCGCTCGGGCGCGTCAAGGTCGTCGATCCGTCCTTCCGGAACTGGCCCGCGCTCGCATACGCCGTGCTGAAGAACATCGTCCCGGATTTTCCCCTCTGCAATAAATCCTTCAACCTCTCGTACTCCGGGAACGATCTGTAGCAACTGCGGGTGGGCGCGCTCGGGCCGCCCGCTCAACCGAAGCAGTCGGCGACCGCCTGCCCACGATCGCTCCGGCGCACGACGACGACGCGCCCTTCGCGGGGCCGGGGGGTTAGTGTACCGGACGCGCCGAGAAGCGCCGCAGGTCGGCCCTGGCGTCACGCCCGTCGCTCTCGATCACGAAGCCTGCGGCCTCGACGGCGCGCTCGGTCTCGCGATTCGGATGGCAGCCGCCGCTGAGCCGCGTCCACAGAGGCTGCACGCGGTCCTGGAACGCGGCCTTCCACGCTCGGCCCGAGCGGACGTGCTCGAGCATGCGGAGCCGCCCGTCAGAACGGAGCACGCGCCTGACCTCGGCGAGCCCACGTGCGGGCTCGGGCACGCTGCAGAAGACGAGGCTCGAGACCACCGTGTCGAAGACGCCGTCGCGGAACGGGAGCGCCTCGGCGCGTCCTTGCACCAGCGGCACGCCCGGCGCCCGCCGGCGGGCGCGTGCGAGCGAGTCGCGCGCCGGATCGAGCCCGATCGCCCGGACACCGGCGCCGTACAGGGGCAGCCCGCGACCAGTCCCGCACCCCACGTCGAGCGTCCGCCCGCGGGCGCCGGCCGCCAGCCACCGGCGCCAGGGCGCGAGCCCGGTGCGCTCCATCACCGCGCAGAGCCCGTCGTAGAGCCACGGGATCTGCTCGAGGCCACGCACGGCCTTCAGCTCTCCGGAAAGATCACGAGAGCGCCCGTGTAGTTGTGGAAGAAGTTCCGCCGGCCGATGGGCGCGAACTCGCCGTTGCCGAAGAACCCGACGAGCGGAAATTCGCCGAGCCGCTCGCGGATCAGCGTCACGTCGTGGTCGGGGACGCCGTAGAGCCCGCGCCCGCGGCCCGCGCAGTCGAAGTAGCAGCCGAAGGCCGGTCGGCGGCCGCCCAGCCGCGCCGCGACCTCGTCGAGCATCCCGCGCAGATCCTCCCGTGACGACTCGGCGTCGCGGATCTGGAACTGCACGGTCTGTCCCACCCGCACCCGCTCGGCGACGGCGAGCGCGCCGCTCGCCTGGTCGGCGCCCACGAGGTTGCGCACGAGGAAGTCGCCCCGCTCGAGCGGCGATTTGGCGGGATCCATCGCCAGACCGGCGAACACGCCGGCGCCCCGGATCCGCGCCTGGGCGCCCGGCAGCGCGCGGATGGCCTCGCCGAGCATCTCCAGCGCCGGACGGTTCCCGATCCGCTCGATCACGTTGGCCGCGGCGCGCGTAATGACGTAGGGCTCGCCGATCGGCGTGCAACCCTGCGTCACCCCGATGACCGGCTGGAGCCCGGAGAGCGCGACGCCGACCAGCGCCCCCTGCGCGGCGTCGGTGTTGTGGAGCTCGAACATCGGCTCGCCCGCCGCGACCGCCCCGAGGACCGGCACGAAGCCGAGCGCCTCATGGAGCTCTGTGAGCAACCCCGCCGGGTTACACCCCGTCGCGTCCGGAAGCACGAGCACGCAGCCGCCTTCGGCGACGGTGCCCCCGATCCGCTGCGCCAGCTCCGTTCCCAGATCGGCGCGCTCGCCCTGACGCTCGAACAGAAACGGCGTCGCGACGAGCCGCTCGCATCGCACCACCAGGACGGCGACCGCCGGCGCGTCCTCGACCTCGCGACGGTCGGTGAGGATGCCGCTACCGCTACAGCCCAGGACGGCGCGCGCGCCGGTCACGCGGCGGACGGCGTGCAGGGCCGCGTGGGCGCGCGGAAGGGCGTCGCCGGTGACGAAGACGAGGGCGAGGTCGGCGCGATCCGTCCCGCTCCGGCCGAGCGCCTCGAGGGACGCCTCGAGCGCGGCGTTGTCGGCCGCGCCGTCGACGGCGAGACCCGATCCGGCGGCGATCATGGCTGGACTCTAGCATCTTTGCTGCTACACTTTCTCCCCCGTGGGCCTCCGAATCACCCAGGTCGACGCGTTCACCGACACTCCGTTCGCGGGCAATCCCGCGGCGGTCTGCCTCCTGCCCGCGCCGCGCGACGAGAAATGGATGCAGAGCGTCGCCCGCGAGATGAACCTCTCCGAGACGGCGTTTCTCGTGAAGCACGACGGCGACGGCTTCGATCTCCGCTGGTTCACGCCGGCCGTCGAGGTCGCCCTCTGCGGCCATGCGACCCTGGCGAGCGCCCACGTGCTCTGGGAAGAGGCGCACCTACCACCGGCACAGCAAGCGCGCTTTCATACCAAGAGCGGCCTCCTGACCGGCGATCGCGTCGGCGAATGGATCGAGCTCGACTTTCCGGCCAAGCGAGAGGAGCCGGCGCCAGCGCCGCCCGGCCTCGCCGAGGCGCTCGGCGTGACGCCGAAGTACGTCGGTCGAAATCAGTTCGACTACCTCGTCGAGGTGGACGCGGAGGACACCGTGCGTCGCCTCGCGCCCAATCACGCGGCCCTCGCCGCCTTGCCCGTGCGCGGCGTGATCGTCACGAGCCGCGCCGCCTCGGCCGGCTACGACTTCGTCTCGCGGTTCTTCGCGCCGGGCTCCGGCATTCCGGAGGATCCGGTGACGGGCTCGGCGCACTGCGCCCTCGGCCCGTTCTGGCGGGCCCGCCTCGGTAAGGACGAGCTCACCGCCTACCAGGCCTCGCCACGCGGCGGCATCGTGCGGGTCCGCGTCGTCGGCGACCGCGTGAAGCTCGGCGGCAAGGCCGTCACGGTCCTCCGCGGCGCGCTGCTCTGACTTCGCTCATCACCCATCCTCCGGCGGACGCTGCGTCCACCGGATCGCGAGGACCACGACCCCCAGGGACGTGACGATCGCCCCGGCAATCACTCCCGGCCAGGGGCTCATCACGACCCAGGTGGGCCGCAGCCCCGCATCGAAGTCGCGAATCGCTTGGCGAAGACGAGAGGCGTTCTCGCTCTGGCGCTCGCGCTCCAACCAGATCTCCTCGCGCCGCGTTGTTTCGTAGCTCGCATAGGAGGCGTAGATCATGGCGATCGCCAGGCCCGCGACGACGCAGCACCAGGCGAACACCCGCCACGGATCTCGGCGCCGGCTCACCGGCCGTGCCGCTTCCCCGCGGGCGAGCGGCGCCGCGGAGGCCGAGGAGCGGGCCGAGCGCGAGCCATCTCCGGATCATCGGAACCCATGCGTCACTCAGAGCCGGTAGAGCATCCAGTAGACGAGTACGCCCGTCACCGACACGTAGAGCCAGAGCGGGAGCGTCCAGCGGGCGATCCGCACGTGCCGCGCGAAGTTGCCCTGGAGCGCGCGGTAGACGGTGGTCAGCGCGAGCGGCACGATGGCCGCGGCCAGGACGATGTGCGAGACGAGCAGCGGGAAGTAGACGAGGCGGATCCATCCCTGCCCCCCGAACGGCCGCGAGCCCGCGAGCGAGTGATAGGTCACGTACGAGACGAGGAACAGGATCGAGACCACGAGCGCCGACACCATGCAGGTCTTGTGCGCGGTGACACGCTTGCGGCGAATGAAGACATAGCCGGCACTGAGCAGTGCGGCGCTCGTCGCATTGAGACAGGCGCTGAGGAGCGGCAGGGCCGCCACCGCCGACCCTCCGCCGGTCTCCGGATGCCGGCCCAGGATCAGGTAGCCGACGACGACGACAACCGCCGCCGAGATGGCGCCGATCACGAGAAGCGCCTGCTGGTCTCTCACCGCGCGCCCCTCGTCACAGCGAGGTCGCGAGGAAGGCGAGCGCGGCGACCGACATCACGATCGTGGCCGACCAGCCGAGCACGTTGAGCCAGGGACCGTTCGCGTGCGCCCCCATGATCTTGCGATTGTTGCTGACGAGCATGACGAGCAGGAGCAGCGGCGGCGCCAGGAGCCCGTTGAGGAGGGCGGAAAGAAAGAGCATGCGGATCGGGTTCGTCCCGGCGAGGCGCAGCACCACGCCCGTGGCCACGGCGCCGGCGAACACCAGGTAGAAGCGCCGGCCGCGACGCGGAGAGAGATCGAGCCCGGCACGCCAGCCGAAGACTTCGGCGACGGCAAAGGACGCCGACCCCGCCAGCACCGGCACGGCGAGGAACCCCGTGCCGATCAGCCCGAGCGCGAAGAGGAGATACGCGCCGTCGCCCGCGAGCGGTCGGAGCGCCTCGGCGGCCCCGCGGGCGGTTTCGATCTCGGACCGCCCAGACGGGTGGAGCGTGGCGCCCGTCGCGAGCATGATGAAGAACATGACGACGTTCGAGAACAACATGCCGGTGATGACGTCGAGCCGGGCGTCGGAGAGCTCGTGCGCATTCGCGCCGCGCCGCTGGACCAGCGTGCGTCGGCCGCGGGCTTTTTCCTCCTCCACCTCTTGTGAGGCTTGCCAGAAGAAGAGGTAGGGTGAGATCGTCGTCCCGAGCACGGCGACGAGCGTCGTGACGTAGAGCGCGTCCCCGCGCAGGCTCGGCACGACGGTCGCGACGGCGACCTGCCGCCAGTCGGGCTTGGCGAGCAGCGCGGCGAGGACGTAGGCGAACAGCACGCCGGTCAGCCACTTGAGATACTGCGCGAAGCGCGCGTACGTCAAATACACGGTGGCGAGGAGAACCGCGAGCCCGAACATCGGGACGGAGACGAGCGGCGGCACCCCGGTGAGCATGTGCGTCGCGTCCGCCATCCCCGCGAGGTCGGCGCCGATGTTGAAGACGTTGGCGACCAGGAGTAGCAGGCACGCGACATAGAGGAACGGGCGCGGATAGTGGCGACGGATCGTTCCGGCGAGACCGCGACCGGTGACGAGACCGATCCGTGCACAGATGAGCTGAACGGCCGCCATCAGCGGAAATGTCGCGAGCGCCGTCCAGAGCATCCCGTAGCCGAGCGCGGCGCCGGCGACGGAGTATGTCGTGATCCCGCTCGGGTCGTCGTCCGATGCGCCGGTGACGAGACCAGGACCCAAATTCCTGAAGTAACGGACGAGCGGGTTGTGACTGTGGGAATCGGTCTCCAGGAGCTCGTTCATGAGGGCCCGTTCATTATGCCCTGCCCCGCGCGCCGCCGGTCCGGCTAACATGGCCTGCCATGACGCGGAGGACGCGGCCGTGAGCGGATTCGCAGACTTCGAGCGGTACGCCGAGCTCGTGCGTCGGCGCCAGGTCGCGCCGGGCGATCTCCTCGAGGCGGCGATCGAGCGTGTCGAGGCGCGCAACCCCGCGCTGAACGCCGTGACGATGCCCCTCTACGACTACGGACGCGCGGCGATCACCGCGGGTCTTCCGGGCGGTCCGTCTCTACGCGGCCGGGGTGAAGCGGTAGCCGCCGCCCTCGCGGACGATGAAGCCCGGGTGCGGAAAGTGCCCGGCCAGGATCAGCGTGCCGGAGTCGGCGTGGCGCTCGACAAATGCGCGGCGCGTGGCGCGCGCCCCGGCCGAGTCGTAGCAGAAGCGGCTCGACCACTGAGGCTCGGCCACCTGCACCGTCCGGTGCATGAGATCTCCCGAGAAGACGGCCTCACCGGCCGAGGTAGTGAGACGGACGCAGACATGGCCCGGGGTGTGGCCGATCGACGGCTCGAAGCGGAGATGCTCGTCGACTTTGAAATCGCTGTCGACGAGCCGCGCCTGGCCGGCCTCGACCACCGGCACGACGCTGTCCGCGATGCACCCCGATTCCTCCTTGCCGGTATCGCTCTCGTACTTCCAGAATTCCCACTCCGCGCCGGCGATCACGTACTCGGCCTTCGGGAACGTCGGGACCCAGCGCCCGTCCTGCCAGCGCGTGTTCCAGCCGACATGGTCCACGTGCAGATGGGTGCACAGGACGAAGTCCACGTGCTCGGGCCTCACGCCGACCGCGGCGAGGTCGTCGAGATAGGAGCTCCCACGCATGTGCCAGGCCGGCGCTCCGGCACGCCTCTTGTCGTTGCCGACACCCGTGTCGATGACGACCGTGTGGCGCGGGGTCCGTACGACGTAGGTCTGGATGCGCGAGGCGAGGTCGCCCGTTCGCTCGTCGAAGAAGTGCGGCTTGAGCCAGTGGTGGTGAGCGGCGATCGCGTCGGCGGTCGAGTCGGGCAGCATGGCCGAGGTCGGGAACGACGAACGGTCGATCTCGATCACGCGGGCGATCGTCACCTCGCCGAGCTTCATCGTCTGCATCGTAAGCCTCCCGGGCCGGAAGCGACGGTGATAGGGTAGCCGTAAAGGAGGCCGGTATGCGTGGCGTAGTTTTTCTCGGAGGCCGCAAGCTCGAGCTGCGTGAATTCCCCGACCCGACGCCGGGCCCCGGCGAGGTCGTCGTCGCCATGAAGGCCTCGGGCATGTGCGGGAGCGACCTGCATCCCTATCGCGCCGTCGGCAACGCGGCGGCAGCCCTGGGCCTGGGCGGCGGCAGCGGACCCGTCGTGGCCGGCCACGAGCCGTGCGGCGTGGTCGCGGCGCGCGGGCCGGGCGTCAGCGAGGCGGATGCGCCGACGGGCCAGCGCGTGATGGTCCATCACTACAAGGGTTGCGGGCGCTGCAAACACTGCCGTGTCGGCTGGGCTCAGCTCTGTCGGCAGGGCATCGTGGTCTACGGCATGACGGGCCATGGCGGGCACGCGGCCTACATGACCGTGCCGGCGTACACGCTCGTCCCCCTTCCCGACTCGCTCAGCTTCGAGGAGGGCGCGGCGATCTCGTGCGGGACCGGGACCGCCTATGGCGCGCTCAAGCGCCTGGACGTCTCCGGCCGCGACACCCTCGCCGTCTTCGGCCAGGGGCCGGTCGGGCTCAGCGCCACGCTGCTCGGCCGCGCGATGGGCGCGCGGGTGATCGCGATCGACGTCGCCCCCGAGCGGCTGGCGCTCGGGCGTGACTTCGGCGCCGAGGCGGTCGTCAACGCGAAGGACACGGACCCCGTCGCGGCCCTCCGCGACCTCACGCACGGCGAGGGCGTCGAGACCGCGATGGACTGCACCGGCAATCCGGAGGCGCGCGTGGCTGCGGTGCGGAGCGCCGCCACCTGGGGTCGGGTCGCCTTCGTCGGCGAGGGCAACACGACGACCTTCGACATCAGCCAGGACATGATCCGCCGGCAGCTCACGATCCACGCCTCGTGGACCTTCTCGAGCGTTGGCCAGGCGGAGTGCGCGCGCTTCATCGCCGACCGTCCGGTGAACCTCGGGCGCCTCCTCACCCATCGCTTCCGGCTCGAGCAGGCGGAAGAAGCCTATCGGCTCTTCGACACGCAGACGACGGGGAAGGGCGTGTTCACGTTCTCGTAGCGCCCGCCTGACCTCGACCACCTCGCGATTCTCTCGAGCGGCGGCTCGACGATCTCACGGCGCGGCGCGCTCGGCAGCAGAGCCGCGCGCACCGCGCTCCCTCGCCGCCGTCTACCGCGGCAGAATCTTCAGGATCGGATCCAGGTTCTTCGGATCCGGCTTGAGCTTGCCCACTCCGTAGCTGCGGACGGCTTCGACGACGGCGTCGTTGACCGGCGTCTTCACGCCCCGGCGCCGCCCCTGCTCGCAGACGTAGCCGTTCAAATGGTCGATCTCGGTACGGCGCCCGCGCATCACGTCCTGAAGCAGCGAGGGCCGCCCACCGCCGCGCCGCGCGCCCTCGGCGGCGACGTCCGCCTCGACCTCGGCGAACCCGCGCCCCTCGGAGGCGTCGACGAAGCGCTGGGCGACGATCCCGTAGATGGGCTCGACCTCGTAGCCGCAGGCGCGCCCCACCTTCACGACCTCGCCGCCGACGTAGATTGCGATGCGCCGCGGCCCGGGTTGGGTGCGCACCTCGGCGGTGCCGAGACCGGAGAGCCCGGCCAGCGGGTTCGCCATGCAGTTGACGGTGAGCTTCGACCACCGCTCGCCGAAGAGGTTCGTCGTGACTTTCGCGACGGCGACGTCGCTCATGACCTTGGCCAGCTCGCGGGCCCGCTCGGTGTCCTTGCCGTCCAGCTCGCCGATCTTGAACCCGATCGCGCCCGTGTCCGTCCGCATCGCGTGGCCGGGCTCGTACATCCCGGCGCCGATCGTGATCACGCTGCCGAGCGTGCGCTCCCGTCCGGCGATCGCCGCGACGCGCTCGTCGTTGATCCCGTTCTGGAAGTCGACCACGACGCCGTTCGGCTTCTTGAGGTACTGGACGCCCAGCGACGTCGCCCACTCGGTGTCGTACGACTTGACGGCGATGAAGACGGCGTCGAACGGCTCGTTGATGGCCTGGGCCTCGTAGATGTGCAGCGCCTTGACGCGGACCGTGTGGTCGCCGCAGGTCCCGCTCAGGCGGAGACCGTTCTTCCGCATCGTCTCCACGTGCTCGGGCCACTGATCGATGAGCGTCACGTCGTGCCCGGCCTTGGTCAGCATGCCGCCCACGACGCTTCCGATGGCTCCGGCGCCGATGATCCCGATTCGCATGGTCATGGGTCCCCTCCCTTTCGCCCGAGCATGATAACGTGGACGGCCATGACCTACGACTTCGATCGCGTGATCGACCGGCGGCGCACCGACAGCTCCAAGTGGCGGAGGTTCGGCGCCGACGTCTTGCCGCTCTGGGTGGCCGACATGGATTTCCAGTCCCCCGAGCCCGTGATCCGTGCGTTGCGCGAGCGCGTCGAGCACGGCGTCTTCGGCTATCTCCAGTTCGAACAGCCCGAGTTCCACGAGCTGGTCGTCGATCGCCTGCTCAAGCGGTACGGCTGGCGGGTGTCGCCGGACGCCGTCGTGATCATCCCCGGCGTCATCCCGGGGTTCAACGTGGCCGGCCGGATGCTCGCCGCTCCCGGCGACGGCCTCGTGCTCCAGACGCCCGTGTACCCGCCGATCCTGCGCGCCGCCGGCAACGTGGGCCTCACCCGCGAGGACGTGGCGCTCGCGCGTCGCGGCGACGGGAGCTACGAGGTCGACGGTGACGCGCTCGCGGCCGCGATCCGCGAGCGCACGCGCTTTCTCCTCCTCTGCAGCCCGCACAATCCCGTGGGCCGGGTTTTCCGGCGCGACGAGCTCCAGCGGCTGGCCGAGATCTGCCTGCGCCGCGGCCTCACGATCGTCGCCGACGAGATCCACTGCGAGGTGGTCTTTTCGGGCCATCGCCACATCCCGATCGCGTCGCTCGACCCGGAGATCGCCGAGCGGACGATCACGCTCATGGCGCCGAGCAAGACCTTCAACCTGGCGGGGCTCAAGTGCTCGGTCGCGGTCATCCCGAACGCCGCGCTGCGGGAGAAGTTCATCGCGGCGCGCGCGGACCTCGTGCAAACGGTCAACGTGCTGGGCTTCACCGCGGCGTTCGCCGCCTACCGCGACGGCCAGCCCTGGCTCGAGGAGCTCTTGCGGTACCTCGAGGCCAACCGTGACTTCGCCGTGGAGTACGTGCGGACACGCCTGCCCGGCGTGCGGGTCGCCACGCCCGAGGCGACCTACCTGGCCTGGCTCGACTGCCGAAACGCCGGCGCTGCCGCCGCCGATCCGTTCACCTTCTTTCTCGAGAAGGCGCGGGTGGCCCTGAACGACGGCGCCCTGTTCGGCCCGGGCGGCGCGGGCTTCGTCCGACTGAACTTCGGCTGTCCGCGATCGCTGCTGGCCGAGGCGCTCGACCGCATGCGCGAGGCGCTCACGCGCGACCGTCCAGCGCGCGTCTGAGCTGATCGAGGTGGTTGTCGTCGTGCCATGCGATCACCGAGAGGAACTCGTCGATCGTCCGGCGGCCGCGCGAGTCGACGTGCAGGCCGGCGCGCATCCAGTCGCCGGGCCCGAGCGGCCGGAGAAACTCGAGGGTCTCGCCGCGGCGCCGGGCGAACGCGGCGAGGGCCGCGGCGGCGTCGTTGGTGAGGTATTGTCGCTCCTCCGCCCAGCGATCGGGATTGGCGGCGACGAACTGCGGCAGGTCCATCGCCACGATGAGCTTTATCCGCTCGAGGAACCACTCCTCGTTGTCGCGGAGGTGACAGATCACCTCGGTCGCGGCCCAGCTCTTCGGCGCGGGGCGGCGGACGAGAACACCGGCGTCCACACCACGCACCGCGTGGGCCAGCTCCGCCGGCGTCCGCGCGATCCGCGCAAGCCGTTCCTCGCGAGGGCGCCGCGCGTATTCGTCGATACTCGCCATCCCGGATCTCCGCTGGCCCCATGGTAGCGCCAGACGCCGCCGGACAGCGGGCGCACATGCCCGAAGGCTCGAGCGCGATCCTCGACACGCGCTCGCTCGTGACGGACCACCGGCGCCTCGCAGCGTTGCTGCGCCCCGGCCTCGCGGTTCTCGACGTCGGGTGCGGCACCGGCGCCATCACACGGGGGATCGCCGAGGCCGTCGGTCGAGCGGGTCGGGCGGTCGGTGTCGACGTCAACCGATCGATGATCGAGAAGGCGCGTGCCGCCCATCGCGCCGTGCCCGGGTTGTCATTCGATGTCGCCGACGTCTACGCGCTGCCGTTCAGCGGCGCGTTCGACATCGTCGCCGCGGCGCGCGTGCTCCAGTGGCTCGCTGATCCCGCCGCCGCGGTGCGCGCGATGACGACGGCGGTGAAGCCCGGCGGGCGTGTCGTCGTCCTCGACTACAACCACGAGAAGACCGCGTGGACACCGGAACCCCCGGCGAGCATGCGCCGATTCCACGCGGCCTTCCTCCGGTGGCGTGCCGCCGCGGGCATGGACAACGCGATCGCCGACCATCTGACCGACCTGCTCGCAGGAGCCGGCCTGACCGGGATCGCGACGACCGCCCAGCACGAGATCGCGCAGCGCGCCGACCCCGACTTCGAGACGCGCGCCGGGATCTGGGCCGCGGTCGCCGCCACGCGCGGACACCAGATGGTCGCCGACGGCGCGATCAGCGAGGGAGAGCGTCGAGCCGCCGAGGCCGACTACCGGGCCTGGCTGCGCGACGCCGCCCAGTCGCACGTCCAGTATCTGCTCGCCGTCGAGGGCGTGCGGGCCTAGCGCTCCGGGCGCGCCGGAACGAACGTTCAGCGCTTCAAGAGGTACGGCACATCGGCGACGACGGTGTTCGCCCGGAAGAGCAGCGCGCCCTTGACGAGCAGAGCCGTCTGGTTGTGCAGGATGTGCTGCCACCAGTGCCGAGGCAGGAACTCCGGCAACACGATCGTGACCATCTGCTCGTCGCCGCGCGCCTGGATCTGGTCGAGATAGTCCAGCAGCGGGCGCAGGAGCGATCGGTACGGCGACGTCAGGACGACCAGGGGGACGCCGAGCCCCCACCTTCCCCACTTCTCCTCGAGCCGGGCCGTGCGCGTCGGGTCCGTCTCGACGTAGACGGCCCGCACCGTGGCGGTCGGGGCGAGCGTGCGAGCGTACTGCACCGCGCGGACGACGCCCCGGTGGACGTCACCGATCAGCACCAGGACCGTGTGCTGGAATCGCGGCGGGCTCTCGAAGCCCTCGAGCGACAGCTCGTGGGCGACCTCGGCGTAGTGCCGATGCATGACGACGAACGTGGCGACCAGGATCGGAATGACGACGACGACGATCCATGCGCCCTCGACGAACTTCGTGACCGCGAGCGTCAGGAGGACGACGCCGGTCACCACCGCCCCCACTCCGTTGATCCAGACCCGCCACTGCCAGCCCTTCTCGCGCAGGCGCAGCCAGCGCCGTACCATGCCCCCCTGCGAGAGCGTGAACGAGATGAAGACGCCGATCGCGTAGAGCGGCAGGAGCGCGTGCGTATCGCCCTGGAAGACGACGATCAGGAGGATGGCGAACCCGCTGAGGATCAGAATCCCGTTGGAGAAGACGAGCCGGTCGCCCTGGTTCGCGAACTGCCGCGGCACGAAATGATCGCGCGCAAGGATCGACGAGAGCCGTGGGAAGTCGGCGTACGAGGTGTTGGCGGCGAGGACGAGGATGAGGAGCGTGGACGCCTGGACCAAGTAATAGAGCACGCCCGTCCCCCAGACGCGATGAGCGATCTTCGACACGACGGTCTCGTCGCCGCCCGGGATGATTCCGAAGTCGTACGCGAGATACGTGATGCCCAGGAACATCACGATCGAGATGATGCCGAGCGCCGTCATGACGGTCTGGGCGTTGCGCCCCTCCGGCGGCTTGAGCGCCTGGACGCCGTTGGAGACTGCCTCGACCCCCGTCAGCGCGGTGCAGCCGGCGGCGTAGCTCCGCAGGAGCAAGAACAGGCCGAGGCCTTCGAGACCCGGCGGGTGGGGCTCGTACGGAGCCTCGGGCAGCCAGTTGAAGATCGCGCCGACGAGGCCGTACGCGATCGTGCAGAGGATGCTCACCACGAAGAAGTAGGTCGGCGCGGCGAACAGCCGGCCGGATTCCCGCACGCCGCGAAGGTTCCCCAACGCGATGCCGGCGACCGCAAGGACGCTCAGGACGATCCGGTACGGGTGGAGCCAGGGCAGGGCGGACGTCAGGGCCGCGATCCCGGCGACGACGGAGACCGACACCGTCAGCACGTAGTCGACCAGCAGGGCCGCGGCGGCGGTGAGCGCCGGGTACTGTCCGATGTTGTCCTTCGCGACGAGATAGGCGCCGCCCCCTTGCGGGTACGCCGCGACGGTCTGGCGATACGAGATGACCACGACCGCCAGCAGGGCGGCGATCCCCATCGCGACGGGAAGCGAGTAACTGAGCGCGGCGGTGCCGCCCAACATGAGCACCAGCAGGATTTCCTCGGTCGCGTACGCCACCGAGGACAGCGGGTCAGAGGCGAACACCGCGAGGGCCACCGACTTGCTGAGGCGCTCGTGCCGGGCCTGGGCGAGCGGCATCGGCGCGCCGACGAGAAGGCGCTTCACGATGGTGAGTCGCATATCGTCGAGCCCGACTCTACGCCCCTCCGCGACCAGCGGCGCCGACCCGGCGCGATTTTTACGGATTTTTAACGCGCGGCCGTACGTTCTTGACGCGGGCTTGAGATCGAACGTGGCACCGTGGGGCTGGTGCCTCGATGTGCGGCATGACCGAACGTTCGGGAGACTCGCTGGCGGCTCCTCGACCGCGATGGGGCCGCCTCTACGCGTTGGCGGCGCTCATGCTGGCCGCGCTGGCGATGGCCGAGATGCTCGTTTCGCCGGGTCCCGAGCTCACCGCGCTCCGCTGCGGGCTCGTCCTCGGCGGTTTCGGCGCGATGGTGCGGTGGACACGACGTAACCGCGCGGCGCTCGATCGCCTGGACTGGTGCGACTGCGCCGGCGAACGAGTGACCATGCGCGTGATCCCGTCTCGCAGCGGGCGGCCGGCACGGGCGGCGTACGCGGACGAGCCGACGCCGGTCGGAGCGACGCTGGAAGAAGTCGCGCGGTAGCGGCTCGCCCCCGCGCGGCTGCGGCCCCTGCTCAGCTGAGCCAGCGCAGGAGCGCGGTGGCCAGCGAGAGGAAGATCGTCACGCCGAGCACGTCCTGCAGGGCCGTCTCGAAGGGTCCCGCCGTGATCGCCGGATCGAATCCGAGACGCTTGGAGAGCATGGGGATCAGCGTCCCCGCGAAGCCCGAGAGGTTCACCGAGGCGAACATCGAGAGGGCCACCACGAGCGCGAAGGCCGGCGAGTGCCAGAGCCAGCCGACCGCGCCGACGACCAGAGCGCACACTCCACCCAGGATGCTCGAGGTCTGGACCTGCCGGCGGAGCGGCTCCCACCAGCGGCTGAGATGCACCTGGCCGGTCGCGAGCCCGCGGACCACCATCGTCACGGACTGCAGCCCGGTGTTGCCGGAGATCGCCTGGATCACCGGCATGAAGGAAGCCAGGAGGATGACCTTGCCGAGCGTTTGATCGAAGTAGTGGATGACCACGCCCGCGCCCAGCTCGATGACGAGCGTGGCCATCACCCAGGGCAGCCGCATCAGGGCGATCTGCGGCGGTGAGCGCCGCTCGAGCTCGGCGGCGTCCGATCCCGCCATGCGGAAGATGTCCTCCGTGGCCTCCTCGTGAACGATGTCGACGACGTCGTCGACGGAAATGGTGCCGACGAGCCGATGGCGCTTGTCCACCACCGGGACAGCCACGAGGTCGTACTTCGCCACCACCCGCGCGACCTCCTCCTGATCCGTCTCGGTCGTCACGCTGACGACGTTCTCGTCCCTGATCGCGGACACCGCGGTCGCCGGATCGGCGATGAGCAGACGGCGCAGCGGAACCACGCCCACCAGGTGCTGATGGTCGTCCACGACGTAGAGCTCGAAGTTTCGCTCGGTCGAGACCGAGTCGCGGATGTGCTTGATCGCCTGCTCCACGCTGACGTCGGCGCGGACGGCCACGAAGTCCGGTGACATGAGCCGCCCCGCGGAGTGCTCGGCATACTCGAGGATCTCCTGGACGTTCTCGGAGTGCCCTTCCTCCATGAGCTCGAGGATCTTTGCGGCCTCGTCCCGGTGCAGCTCCTCCACGACATCAGCGGCGTGCTCGGGCGGCATCTCGTCGAGGATGCGCGAGACCTCCGCGTCGTCGAGGGCGCGTACGAGGACGAGCAGCGAGGCGTCATCCAGCTTCGAGAGCACCTCGCCGGCCCGCTCCGAGGAGAGCTGCCGGAAGAGCGCGACCCGCTGGCCCTCGGGGAGGTGCTGGAGGACGGCGGCGATGTCCGCTGGGTGGGCGGAGTCGAGCGTCTCGCGATCGCGTGCCTCCGCGTTGCCCTCGAAGAGGCGCTTGGCGGCTTCGAGCAGTTGCTTGTGCTCATCCATGACCGATACCCTTCTCGTCGTCCGAGCGACGCGGTGACTCGAAGGGCCTAGAAGAGCACCGCCTCGCCCTGCTCGCCCGTCCGGACTCTCGTGGCGCCGTCGAGCGGCGAGACGAGGATCATGCCGGCGCCCGGGTGTCCCGTCCGTGCCGCGGTCGTGATGATTCGCACCACGTGGTCGGCGCGACAGTCGGGCACGGCCACCTCGAGCTTGATGCCCGGCATGAGTCGAGTGTACCCGAGCCCTCGATAGCTGTCCCTGTGTGCGGACCGTGGACCGACGCCGAGCACCTCGTTCACCGTCATGGCGGTCACGCCTGCCGCCGTGAGCGCACCCCTGACCTCGTCGAGCGTGAACGGTCGGATGACGGCCTCGATCTTCTTCATGTCGATCACCGGCCCTGAGCGTCGAGGGCGAGGTTCAGCGCGAGCACGTTCACGCGTGGCTCACCGAACAGGCCGAGCAACCGGCTCTCGGTGTGCTGCGCGACCAGGCGTTGCACGACGGCTTCGTCGAGCTTGCGCGCCTTGGCCACCCGACGCACCTGGTAGAGAGCCGCCGCCGGGCTGATGTGGGGGTCGAGCCCGCTACCCGACGCGGTGACGAGGTCCACCGGCACGGCCGTCGTGTTGCCGGGATCCGCGGCCCGCAAGGCGTCGACACGCCCCTGGACGGTCTTGATCAGATCGGCGTTCGTCGGGCTCAGGTTGGAGGCCGCCGAGGCGCCGGCGTTGTAACCGAACGGGCTGGTCGCGGAGGGCCGGCCCCAGAAATACTTCGGGTCGTCGAAAGGCTGCCCGATGAGCGTCGAGCCCACGGGCTTGCCGTCCCTCACGATCAGGCTGCCGTTCGCCTGATGCGGAAAGACGAGCTGAGCGATGACCGTCACGAGCGCCGGATAGGCGACGCCGGTGAGCACGGTGAACAGGACGAGCGAGACGATCGCGGCGCGGACGTGAGTCAGCATGGGGTCGGCTCCTTATTCATAGCCGCGCCTCGGCCGGCGGGGCCCCAGCCCCGCGACGGCCTGCGGCGCGCACCACTACACCAGATGGAGGGCCACGAGAATCATGTCGACCAGCTTGATGCCCGGGAACGGGATGATGATGCCGCCGATGCCGTAGATCCAGACGTGGCGGCGCAGGACGGCCGCGGCGCCGATCGCCCGGTAGCGGACGCCCTTCAGGGCCAGCGGGATCAACGCGATGATGATGAGCGCGTTGAAGATGACGGCGGACAGGATCGCGCTCTGGGGCGTCGCCAGGTGCATGATGTTGAGCACCTCGAGCACGGGATACGTCGTGGCGAAGGCCGCCGGGATGATCGCGAAGTACTTGGCGACGTCGTTGGCGATGCTGAACGTCGTGAGGGCGCCCCGGGTCATCAGCATCTGCTTGCCGGTCGCGACGACCTCGAGCAGCTTCGTGGGATTGGAGTCGAGGTCGATCATGTTGCCGGCTTCCTTGGCCGCCTGGGTCCCGGTGTTCATGGCGACGGCCACGTCGGCCTGGGCGAGGGCGGGCGCATCGTTGGTGCCGTCGCCCGTCATCGCCACCAGCCGTCCCTGGGCCTGGGAGTCGCGGATGAGCTTGAGCTTGGCCTCGGGTGTCGCCTCGGCGAGGAACTCGTCGACGCCGGCCTCGGCGGCGATCGCCGCCGCCGTGAGCGGGTTGTCGCCCGTGATCATCACGGTCTTGATGCCCATGCGGCGGAGCTCGGCGAACCGCTCCATGATGCCGCCCTTCACGATGTCCTTGAGCTGGATGACCCCCAGCACGCTGGCACCGTCGGCGACCACGAGCGGCGTCGCGCCTTCCTTTGCGACCCGGTCGACCACAACGCGGACGCCGGCGGAGACGCTGCCGCCGAGCCGCTTCACGTGGGCCTCGATCGCGTCGGCGGCGCCCTTGCGGATCTGGCGGCCGTTCAGGTTGACCCCGCTCATTCGCGTCTGCGCGGTGAACGCGACAAAGGTCGCGCCCATCTTCTCGATGTCGCGCTCGCGCAGCTGGTACTTCTCCTTGGCCAGCACGACGATGCTCCGGCCCTCCGGCGTCTCGTCGGCCAGCGACGCCAGCTGCGCCGCATCGGCCATCGCCGCCTCGTCGACCCCCTCTGCCGGAAAGAAGGCGGTCGCCTGACGGTTCCCCAGCGTGATCGTGCCGGTCTTGTCGAGCAGGAGCACGTCGACGTCGCCGGCGGCCTCGACGGCGCGACCGGACATGGCGATGACGTTCTTCTGGATCATCCGGTCCATGCCGGCGATGCCGATCGCCGAGAGCAGCGCCCCGATCGTCGTCGGGATCAGGCACACGAGCAGGGCGACCAGGACCGTCACGGTCACCGGCGTCCCCTGCCCCGCCGCGCCCACGCTGTAGAGCGAGAACGGCAGCAGCGTGGCCGTGGCCAGGAGAAAGATGATGGTCATGGCCGCG
>QHSU01000006.1 GCA_003220535.1 Candidatus Rokuibacteriota bacterium | reverse complement strand
CATGACGAGGCGGACGGGGGTGCGCGCATGACGTACCGTATCGCTGCGATCCCCGATGACGGGATCAGCAAGGAAGTCGTCCAGCTCGCCGCAGCGGCGGTGCTCCAGGTAGAAGCACTGGCGGAAGGATCGAAAAGAGAAGTAGACTCTCCTCGGGCTGGACGGGCTAGGCAGTAGCTGGCGGTACCCCGGCTCGTCTTCGGTGGAGCAGTTGCCGCGCATTGCGGTAGGGCTTCGCGTGGCGTCCCGTTCGCGGGTCGTCCTGAGCCGCAGTCCACTGAAGCCGTGGCCGTCCAGCCTCCCTTCACGTCGGTCGGCTCCTCACATGCTTCACGGAACCGCGAACCCGTCACCGATTCGTGTCCTCTAGCTCCAAGTCCAATCTGTTCGGTAAGATCCTCACGGGCTGGACGCCCACGCATCAAGCAGGACACTGGCCTCTCCTGCCATCAGGGCGATGCCCGCAGGATCGTGGCCACCGCCCAGTCCCTTCGCTGGAATCGCCGTGTAGGGCGTTGTCGGGTGCTGCAAGCCAAGCGGCTGACGGAATCACAGCGAATGATCGGGGTCGGCGCAATCGTCGTCGTCATGGCTCTGCTGGCTGCGTGGGTGATCTTCTTCTGGCCCGCGTATTGGGACTAGGTCGCGCTCAATTCGCCCTCCCGCCGCGCGGGTCCACGGTCTCGGGAACACAGTGGTACTCGATCCGATACCGACGTCCGGCGGGGTCAAGCAGCTGTTTGTCAGGATCGAGCGCTCGATATTCCTTCACTTCTGATTCGCACTGCTTTTGCGTCTTGGTCCCTGGCTGGGCCCGCCATATCCACGCGTCGTGGGCCTCGGGATTGTCAGCGGGAATGAGCACCCACGCGTCCTGAGCGGGGCCGTCGCAGCGGAGGCGAGCAGGGAGAGGGCGAGCAGTAATGGAGCCCTGCGCGCGAGTCGCATGATCCACCTACCTCTTCCTGGTCCTTCGAGGCGCTGGCAGAACACCAATCTGCCGCAGTAGGTGCGCGTTGTCGAAATAGACCCAGGCGTGACCCGCGCCTTCGCGTTCTTCACTTCCATGACCGTGCAACCATGGTTGCTCGCCTTACGTCCGGTGGCCGGAATGTCGCCCAGCTTACCGAGATGGGTTCCGCTCGAGCGCCAGCGAACCACCACATGGCTGTCACCGGCTGCCAGCATCTGCTGGATGTCGATGTGCAGATCGGGAAACGCGGTCACATAGACCTTGAAGACCTGACGTGCGCCTTGACCGATGGGTCGGATCATCCTCCTGGTTGTGCTACTGTTCCTGCCCGGACTAGCTGCGGCCGACTTCTCCACGCCATTCATCCTGACCGACTTTACGTTCACCGCCGAGGGTCGGCTGACGCGCTTCGCCGACGAGAACTCGATCATCCTCATTGAGGACTTCTCGTTGATTCTCAGCAGCACGGTCGGGCATGGCGTCTATGGCGAGCAGGGCCCCCGCGACTGGTCATGGCACGACGCACGCGGCCGCTTTCACGGTATTCGAGGATGACTGGAAGGCTTCGGGCACCGTGGGCCTCATTGCCACCAACCTGCCCACCCCACCATTCAATATTCCTAAGTTGTTCCTGGGTGTCATGACGCCGGAGTTCCAGTTTGGTGCGATCGAGAACTGTTTTCAGGGCGGGCGTTGCTCACACGGAGACAGCTTCCTCAACGACGGTGTCGTGTCCTTCTTTGGCAGCATCGGTGAGCCTTTGCGGCTGACATTCTCGGATGGTGACTTGGGGTTCCTGGGATTCGGCGCGTCATTTCACGGCCAAGGCGTAGTCCCCGAGCCGGGGACCCTGTTCCTGTTGGGGCTCGGCGTTTTGGTTTTGGCGTGTCGGCGAACCGCCAGGTAACGAACCACCCGCGCAGTCCGTGTCGTCTCCCTCCCCGACACCGTGGACCCGCGCGGGCCGAAGGGCGGAGCACGATGACGGGGAATCAGCCCGCGCCTACCTTCGGTCAGTACCGAGCACCTATTGTCATCTCACGCCGTGCGCGGCGAGAGCGAAGGAGTCGGGCAGTGATCGCAATTCGCTGGTCCCCGCTTCTGGTGCTCCTTACGATCGTGGCGCTTTGCCATGGCGTGACGGCGCAGTCCGCTCAGCCAACGACCTTTCAAGGCTACGTGACGCGCGTCGTGGACGGCGACACGATCTACGTCGCGATCGGCAACCAGATCGAGAAGGTGCGGTACATCGGAATCAACACGCCCGAGATTCATCACCCCACGAAGGGCAGAGAACCATACGGGGATGTCGCACGGGACGCGAACGCTCGTCTGGTGGATAGGCGCTGGGTCAATCTCGTACTCGATGTGCAGCCGCGAGATCGGTTCGGCCGACTCCTCGCCTACGTCTACGTCGGCGAACGGTTCGTCAACGCCGAGCTGGTGTGGCAGGGTTACGTGGAAGCCGCGACGTTCCCACCGAACGTCCGGTACGCCGACTATTTCGTGGGCCTTCAGCGTCAAGCGCGCGAGACGAAGCGCGGCTTGTGGGCCGATCCGGACGCAATCGCCTACCATCGTCCGCGGCCACCAGACTATGCGGAGTACCCGCAGCCCTCGACACCTGCTGCAAACCCGGAACGGGCTACGGAAAGCACTTCAGGTTCGGTCCCTGCGACGGCGATACCCCTTGGACCACTCCCTAGTTCGTCGCGTACTTCAACCGCGGCTCCACCGGGCTCCGACGTGAATGTCAGGGGTTACACTCGAGGCGACGGTACGTATGTTGCCCCGTACACGCGATCTGCCCCTAAACGGTAAGGCCGAACAAGCCGCGTCTCATACGCCACTCCCCGCCCACTACCCTCGAACCATGACTCTTCTCGCTGAACCCCGAGGAGTTCGTCGCTGACCACCGCCGGCACGGCCGGCTGACCGGCGACGCTATACAGCCCGCCTGGAACGGCTACCTGCTCACCGTGGCGTGTCCGTGTGGAGTGGCGTTTGAGCGGTGGGTCATGCCCCTGGGTGCCAACTGGACCTGCGCCGCTCTGCATCGCTGAACTAGGCCCCCTCCCGGCCCTTTGAGTGCTCGCTGAGCCACTTCGCCCTTTCTTGGGCCTACGCGGCTCAAGGCGATAGGCTCGACGGGTGGTGGATGCTCCGCCTGGCCTATGAACAGGGAGGGCGACCCGAGATGAACGTAGCGACCCGATGGGTAATCGCGTTGGTGATCCTGCTGCCCACTGGACCCGCGTGGGCGGCAACCACGGTAACGGTCGGCACCGATCCCACCAAGGTGGTGATCAAGGGCACGCTCGTCATACCGGATCAGGTGCTGGACGGCGAGCTGGTCATCGAGGGCGACACGATCACGTGCGTGGCGGCGAGCTGCACCGCTCCGACCGGCGCCACCCGCGTCACCGTGACCAACGCCTACATCTTCCCCGGCTTCATCGACGCGCATAACCACGTGGCCTATAACGTGCTGCCGCGATGGACTCCGCCAAAGCTCTACAAGAACCGGGGTCAATGGCAGGGCAGCGACGCGTACAAGGTCTTCAAGAAGCCGTATGACGACCTCAAGGGCAAGGACCTCGAATGCGAGATGATCAAGTACGGGGAGGTCAAGGCCCTGCTGAGTGGGGTGACGACGATCCAGGGGACCTCCCCGGGCTCGCAGTGCGTCCGGACGCTCATCCGAAACGCCGAGAATCAGGCGAACCTGCCAACATCCGCCAACCACATCCGGACGTTCATTCTGGACATCGGGAGCTTCCAGGGCGGCATTAACTGGACCGCGACCAAGAGTTTCGTCGTCCACCTGGCAGAGGGCGTGCGGGGCGACCCCAAATCGCTCACTGAGTTCACCACGCTGAAGACGAAGGGGCTGCTTGCGAGCGGTACGGCCGTCATTCACGGGGCGGCGTTTGGCGATACGGAGTTCCAACAGATGGGGGCCGCAGGTGCCAAGCTTATTTGGTCCCCCCGGAGCAACCTCGTCCTCTATGCGCAGACCACGAATATTCCCGTCGCCCTGCAAAAGGGCTTAGAGGTCTCACTCGGCGTGGACTGGAACCCAAGCGGCAGTGACCACATCTTTGATGAGCTACGGACAGCGGCCCAGGTCAATGAAGACGACTTCAGCGGGGCCATTCCCGACGCTGACTGGATCAAGATGATTACCCTGAACCCGGCGAAGGCGCTCGCCCTGGATGCTTTCGTCGGTCGACTCGCTCCGGGCCTCAAGGCTGACATCACGGTGCTGCGGTCCCGGGATGACAACCCGACCAAGAGCGTGATGAAGACCCACCTACAGGATGTCCAGATGGTCTGGGTCGGCGGGGACCTGCTCTACGCCAACAAGGCGATCCTGGACAAGATCAAGCCCGGCGAATGTGAGGCCATGCTCGTCTACGGGTCCCAGAAGAAGGTATGCGTCAAGAACACCAAGCTCCAGGTCCTGAAGGCGACACAAACGCTTGACCAGATTCGGACTATCTTGCAGACGAACTATCCCCTGCTTGCTCCGTTGACACCTTGAGACCCTTGCTGACTTCGAGAGGAGGCATGTGATGCCTGAGTTTGACCCAGGACCTACCGGAGCCTTCGCAACGCATTGGGACAACCGACCCAACTACAACTCAGTCAAGGCACGGTTCCGGATGAATTGGGGTCCGATCTACTACCGCGGACGGCTCGATGGGACGGCCCGAGTCATTATCATCGGCCAGGACCCTGCAGCCGATGAGAACGTAGCTCGGCGAATCCTTGTCGGCTCGGCCGGCCAGCGAGTCCAGGGCTTTCTGCGGAAGCTGGGACTGACCAAGTCCTACGTCATGGTGAACACGTTCCTCTATGGCCTCAAGGGACAGATTGATGCGGAGGCCAAGACAATCTCCGCTTCGGCGAGCATCAAGAACTGGCGGAATCAGCTCTTGGATCTGCTCACGACCGGCCAGACCGAGGCGGTCATCGCGTTCGGTGCTGGGGCCCAGCAGGTCGTCGATCTCTGGCCGGGGGCGAGCGGCTTGTTCGTCGCCAAGATCCTGCACCCGTCGTTCCGGGAAGACGGCCCACTCCTGACCAACTGGAACGCTGCACTTCCGGGGATCCGCACCCACGTGACACCCGACCCCGGGGTAACACCCGACACCACACCCTACGGGAGCAAGTTCAAGAAGAACGACCTCGCGGACATCCCCCCGCCGGATCTCCCGTTCGGGGTACCCAAGTGGATGGGGACCGGCGACATGGCGTGGCGCACGTCGCCCACCCAGATCGCCTGGAAGTCGCTCGCGACGGATGGCTAGCTGAAGGCTAAAATCGTCTCGGAGTTGGTTCAAACGCAGCGTGAAGGGGGGCTCAGATGTTCGACGGGCTTCATTCATACGAAATAGTTCTGATGGTGTTGGGAATTGTGATGTTCGTCATGCTGGCGGCGGTGATGTTCTTGTATGTGTACCGCGAGCGCAAGCTGACCACGCTGCTACCATTCTTCATGCTTCCGGTGGTGATGATCGGCTTCCCGGCATTCCAAAAGATCAGTTTTGGGAATGAGATCGTGTCGGTCGAAAAGGCTCTGGCGACCGCTGAAGCAAATCCAGGTGACGCGAAAGCGAAGGCCCAGCTCGAGGAGAGCGTCAAGCAAGTCGCCAAGCGCCCCACAACGGATCCCAAAGTGAATTTGACGCTCGCCCGGGCCTACAAGGCGTTGGGGCAGCGTGATCGCGCGCTCGACCGAGTAGACTCTGCACTGAAAGTCAATCCGAGGTCGAATGCGGCAATGCGGCTGCGCGACGACCTGAGGCGATAGGCGAGAGGGGCGGTGAGGAATGGCTCTGCCTGCCAATCGTGATGAGGTCGCGGCCGAGCGCACGGCGGTGATCAAGGCTATGGTCTCTAGCCTGATGCGCGCCGAGCCACGCGAATACCACGTCGGCCTTGTTGGGTACTACATTGAGGGTGTTCCGCACTCGGCCACCGGTCTGAGCCTGAACCAACATACGCCCCCAGACATCGATCTCACCGACGAGAGCTTCACGTGCACGGCATTTTTCGAGCCTCACCTACTTGACGCGAGCATCGTCCTTGCCAATGGGATCATCCAGAAGCCCTTCGGGGATCAGATCCTCGACCTCGTACCGGTCCGGCTAGAGGTCAAGCTCGTTGACATCTGGGCGGTGGCAGAGTTCATCAAGGGCGAGCAACACGATCTCTTCCTAGATCCCGCGACGGCGGCAGCGCGATTGATGGCGTTCCTGCCCGAACGTAACTAGTTCAGGAAGCCACATCGTGATCGCCCGGCGCTTGTTGAGGTGCGGCGCCGTGCTGGTGCGCGTCCCGGCGTTCGACTAAACTCCCCCGCAGCCATCCTCCACCGGGGTGCCCATGCGACTGATCGGGCTCATTCTCGCTCTCAGCCTGTTTCTTACGCCCTTGGCCGCCGAGGGGCAGCAGGCGGAGAAGATCGCTCGAATAGGCTACCTGGGGGGCAACCCGCTCAATCCCCAGTTGCACGAAGCCTTCCTTCAGGGACTGCGTGACCTCGGTTACGTCGAGGGTCGCAACCTCGTCATTGAATACCGATCTCCCGAGGGGAAGTTCGAGCGGCTCCCCGCCCTTGCGGCCGAACTGGTTGCGCTCAAGGTTGATGTCATCGTGGCCACAGGCACACCCCATACCCTGGCCGTCAAGCAAGCGACCAAGACTATCCCCATTGTCTTCACTGCTCTTGCCGATCCGGTTACGAGCGGGCTCGTCACCGGCCTTGCCCGGCCGGGCGGCAATGTCACGGGCGTGTCTTTCCTCGCCCCGGAGCTAGTCGGTAAGCGACTGGAACAGCTCAAGCAGGCCGTTCCTGGGGTCCGCCGAGTCGCTGTCCTCTGGCAGCCAGGTGACGTCCCCGAACGCACCGCAAAGGACATGCTGAAGGAAGCAGAAGTCGCGGCGCGGGCGCTAGGGGCGGGTTCAATTCGTTGAGGCCCGCGGTCCCGACGATTTCGACAGGGCCTTCTCGGAAATGACCAGGGCGCAAGCGGACGCTCTGAGTGTGTTGACGAGCGCCATGCTCTTTACTGAGCGCAAACGCCTCGTGGACATGGCAGCAAAGAACCGGCTGCCGGCAGTGTACCCATGGAAGGAGGGTGCGGATGTCGGGGGCCTTATGGCGTATGGACCGAACGTCGCTGATTTGTATCGGCGCGCCGCCACCTATGTGGACAAGATTCTGAGGGGCGCCAAGCCCGCTGACCTACCCGTCGAGCAGCCGACGAAGTTCGAGCTGATCATCAACCTCAAGACAACCAAGACGCTCGGGCTGACGATTCCGCCATCGGCGCTGGGGCGGGCGGATCGGGTGATCGAGTAGCGCGTGCTCGACCAACGGGGCCAGCTTCTCCGGGCAGCACTTGGATTCGCCGTCCTCCCCATGCCCTCCAACGACCGCGCCCTGCACGTCCTCCGCGCGTGGCTGGACTCATGGGCAGGGATCGGGCGCGTTGCGGTCGCCATGGCGAGGCAGGGCTACGACCTCCAGCTCACGCGGTACGACGAAAAGGGCTGGCGAGCCACCTTCTAGACCAGCCGACGAGCGCCACAGGCACCGGCTGGGACCGCACGCCGTAGCACGCGGTCCAGGGAGCGGCGTGGGGCGCGTTAAAACGGGAGCCGCGATGACTAGGCTGCTCGTCTTTCGTGATCCCAAATCTGGAAACAGCGAACGTGGAACTGAAAGGGCCTCCGGCCGGGCGCCAGAGTGGTCCCCTCCATCAGCAACTGCTCCTTCGAAAGGATCGTGTCACACGCGTCGCACGTTTCGCCGTCGCTGGGACTGCTCCAGACCCTTGTGATGCTGTCATGTGGAAGGCGGCCGTTCTGGATCTTCTGCCGGATGAGAAGACGGAGAGTTTCCTGGTCCATAGTGACCTCGCGGGTAGCAACGGCCGCGAACACACGCCAAACTCACCGGGCTCTCGACGCCTGGGAAGACCAAGGCGGGCCGGCGCCCCGTTGGAGCGGGACGCCGACCCTGACCAACGACCAAACGTATGTGGAGTTTGGGCGATGGTCTACCCATGGTCTCGTCGTTAAAACGTCGGTTGTCCATCAGGATATTGCCTTCAAGAGCCCTGGGGCTTTCACGGCAAGATAGGGTAGTGCTCTCCTCCCGCTCGACGACCACTGGAGCACCCGGGGTGACGCAATCTGGCGTCGTGCCCCCGTGGCGTCAGGCCTATCCGTCCCCCCGCTCCGGGCCTTCTACCGCGCGGCAGCGGTCGGAAAGTTTCGCGAGCTGCTCGCGACATTCACCGTGACACCGAAGCAGTAGCCACTAGGCTCGACCGTGGGCACCGGCAATGATGCGCGACCGGCCGCTATGCGGGCGATAGTCGAATTCCAGGAACTGCAAATCTTTTCACGGATTGACAGCGCGCCGCCACGTGCTACATAGGACGGCACTTTAGATCCTGTGGGCTTCCGGAAACGAGGTGCCGCATTGCGGACACTCGGCAAGCGAGAGGCGACTCGCGATCGCGAGTCGCTTAACCGGCGCCTCACAGATTGGTGGGCTTATCTGCTGCTGGGCGGTGTCGGGCTGATACTCGGCACGTTCATTATCGACCTCGTGGGAATTGACCTGCACGTCGTGCTTTCGGGCGCCATCCTCGCAGTTCTCACTGTCTGGATTTTCTGGCTTCTACGGCGCGCACGGAAGTCGAAGTGAATACCGTCGCTGCGGCCCTCGACGCCTTCTACATGGAATCCGCGAGCGCATCGTTGTAGAACGAACATGACGAAGCGGGTCCTTATCGTTGACGACGAGCCGCGCGTGATCGAGGTGCTACGGGAGTTCTTTGCCCGCTTCCAGCACGGGCACGCTTACGAGATCACATCGGCGGAGTCTGTTGCCGAAGCGGTAGACATCCTACGCCGGGAGCTGTTCGATCTCATTCTGCTGGACATGATCATGCCGCGAGTAGGTGGCCTCGACCTACTGAAGCGTATCCGCACCCTTGGAGTGAAGGCGCCAGTCCTCGTGATGAGTGGCGGCTGGGACATCCAGAAGCAGGGCGAGGCGCTGCTCGCGGGAGCGGTCGGTTATCTGCACAAGCCGTTCGATATGCGCGAGCTGGACCATTCCGTCGTCCTCGCCCTCGGGTCCGGCCCTCGCGCGACTGGTGGTTGAGCGCGGTCCGGCGATACCGTGGACCCGCGCGGAGTGAAGGGGGCACCGCGATGACCTGGCGCTCGCCCTACCTCGACCTCGCGTCCGGCCTCTTCGTTCCGCAGTTCGTCACCTGGGATCCAGAGACCGGCGAGTTCACGCGCGTCGAGGGGCCGAAGGGATTCGCGACGTGGCAGGAGGCGGAGGAGGCGGGGCGCTTTCTCGCCCTGGCGCCGTAGGCGGCCGCGGTGTCTTACGATGTCGGGGGCGACGGCGTGGCCGGCGCGCCTGTCCTTCGCCAAAACCCATCCGCCGAGTAAGCGGTTGATCCTCCGGTCGTGATCCGGCCACACTTCCAGCTCGATGATTACCCTCCTGCTCGACCTGCTTCGGATCCTCCCTTTCCTCTTCGGCGGCCATCGTCAGCTCGCCCTCGAGAACCTCGCCCTCCGTCAGCAGCTTGCCGCGTACAAGCGAACGGTGCCCCGGCCGAAGCTGTGCACGACTGATCGCCTGTTGTGGGTCGGCCTGGCCAGAGTCTGGGCCGGTTGGAGACAAGCCCTCATCATCGTGTCGCCCGACACCGTCTTGCGTTGGCAGCGTCGTCGCTTCCGCGAGTACTGGACCAAGCTCTCGGCTCGGCCCACCGGAGGTCGCCCGACCGTCGATACCGAGCTCAAGGCCTTGATCACCCGAATGGCCAGTGCCAACCCCCTCTGGGGCGCCCCACGAATCCATGGGGAGCTCATGAAGCTCGGCTTCAACGTCGCTGAGCGCACCGTCTCTCGGCTCATGCCGAGGCGGCGCTCACCGCCGTCGCAGGCGTGGCGCACGTTCCTTGACAACCATGTGCGGGACCTCGTCGCTCTCGACTTCTTCACCGTCCCCACTGCAGGCCTGCGCGTGCTCTTCGTTCTTGTCGTGCTCGCTCACCATCGCCGACGCGTCGTCCACTTCAACGTGACCGAGCACCCCACCGCCCACTGGACCGCTCAGCAGATCATCGACGCCTTTCAGGACGACTCCGCACCGTGCTATCTCCTGCGCGACCGCGACCAGATCTACGGAGAGCACTTTCGGCGCCGCATGAAGGGCATGAATATTGAGGAGGTCGTCATCGCAAGGCACAGCCCCTGGCAGAATCCCTTCGCGGAGCGGCTCATTGGCTCGATCCGACGCGAGTGCCTGAATCATGTTCTGGTCCCTGGTGAACGGCACCTACGCCGCGTCCTGGTCCGTTACTTCGCGTACTACCATCGGGCTCGCACACACCTCTCACTCGCCAAGGACGCACCAGAAGCCAGGCCCGTCGAACTCGCCTCGGCTGGGAGGATCGTGCAGCTTCCAGAAGTCGGCGGCCTGCACCATCGCTACCAAAGGCAGGCCGCGTAGGCGAACACTCCGGGAAGGTCCCACAGGACCACCGCCAGGCATCCCCTCGTCTGCCTCGCGGCCACGGCTGGCTGCCTTGCCGAACGCGCCTTATGACGCCCAGCGCGGCCCTCACGACCCGATCGCTCTTGCTCACCCCGTGTCCGGTTCGAGCCTGTTCTCAGCGAGCCGAGGTCGCCAAGCGACTCGGACAATGTTTTGGCGAAGCACAGGGCGCACCCGAAGTACATCCAGACCCAGCTCGGCCACGCATCGATCCAGACAACGCTCGACCGTTACGGACATCTCATGCCTGATGTCCATGCAGCGGAGGCGCGGAAGCTCGATCGGCTGGTGTTCGGTGAGAGCAACCACGCCGGCACGGTTCGCGTGGCCGCTGACGCGCTGCAGCGGTTGCAGAATGGTAGCAGAAACGACGAAGGGGTCAGCGGCGGCGACCGCTAACCCCTTGTCCCTGCGTGGTTGCGGGGGCTGGATTCGAACCAGCGACCTTTGGGTTATGAGGGGAAATCCGGCCTACACACGGACCCAAAAGACCCAACAGGAACCAACAACGACGGAGACTTACGAGGTGACGAGGTCCTCCCGTGTTGGTTCGCTTCGGTCCGTTTACTTCATAGAGACTTCATAGCCGGTCGGAATCGCCGTGCGGATCTTGCCCGGTTCACCTGCGTGCAGCACGTTCATCCATACATGGCGTACCGCCCCATTCAGATCTCCCTCGTCGAGGTGAAGCTCAAGGATGAACCGCTCGGCGATGCACTGAGCGCTTGAATCCTAGAACCGGTCGCGCTTCTTCAACAAGGGTTCAAGTCCCGAACGGGACACGTTCGAACTTACAGCTGTTCATCGTCGTCCCTCTGTCGCTGCTCCTGATCTTCCTGTTGCTCTTTTCCACATTCAATTCAGTCACGCAGGCGCTGCTGGTGTTCACCGGCGTGCCGACTGGTCGAACGGGAGCGCGGCCTGACGTCCTAAAAGTCCTCGTCCTTCTTCCCGGCGATCGGTACGAAGAGCGCTTGGCCATACTTCTCCACGCCGAACGTCTTGATGACGGCCTGGGTCTCGGGCGCGAGCATGAAGTCGGCAAATGCCTTGCCACCCGCAGCGTTCACGCGAGGCCCATTCGCGGGATTGACCTCCATCACGGAGTAGATGTTCAGCAGTGGCCGGTCGCCCTCGACTATCGTCATGAGTCGCACACGCTTGGAAAAGGCGAGCAACGTCGCGCGATCGGTGAGTGTGTACGCCTTACGGTCGTCGGCGATGCCGAGTGTGGCGCCCATACCCTGGCCGGACTCGATGTACCAGGGCGCGGCGGGCGTGACGCCGGCCTGCTTCCACAGTGCGAGCTCAAGGGTGTGCGTCCCTGACTTGTCACCGCGGGAAACGAAACGGCCCCCAGCTGACGCGATCTTCTTGAACGCAGCGACCGCGCTCTTCTCCCCCTTGACCTTCGCCGGGTCCTCCTCCGGCCTGATGATGACGAAGTCGTTGTACATCACGAGCCGGCGATTAATCGTCTTGCCCTCAGCCACGTATTTCTTCTCCAGCTCGGGCGCGTGAACAAGCGTCACGTCGGCCTCGCTACGAGCGGCTAGCGCAAGCGCTTGGCCGGTGCCCACTGAGATGGTCTTCACTGTGTTTCCGGTCTTTCGCTCGAACATTGGAACCAGGACATCAAGGAGCCCCGAGTCCTGGGTGCTCGTGGTCGTGGACAGGATGATAGTGGTCGACTGCTGGGCCTCCATTGGCAACGTGAGGACCAGCACGGCGACCAGCGCGAGCAGCACACCGGTCATCGACATCTCCTCCAGCTCTCGGCCCGTCAAAGCCGGACGAGCCCTCGGGCCTCCGCATGGTAGAGCACCAGGCCCGCGACGTAGCCGGCGCCCATGTTCCAGAGCGCGATCCCGGCGGTCACGACCATCACGACGCGATCGGCGCGTGGAGATGCGTCGCCGTTGACCGACGACGCGAGCTCCATCCCGCCGAAGAACAGCACCACGCCGAGAACCGGTAGCGGGAACAGCCGAAACAGCGTCGCGACCGAGTCGGGCAGCAGCAGCGCGACCGTGAGCAGAATCGTGCCGAGTATGACCAGCGCGCCACCGGTGCGGGCGCCGAATCTCACGTGGCCCGCCATGCCGCCCGCGCCTCGGCACATCGGCACGCCGCCGAGCGGCGCCGCCAGCAGATTCATCAGGCCGTGATCGATCGCGAGGAGCCGCACGGTGATCGGCCGCTTGGGAAACAGCGCGTTATGTTCGTCGGCCGTCGCCACCACGGCGTTGCCTAAGGTCAACGCCGCCTGTGGTAGGGCGAGCATCAGCCCCCCGATTATCACGTCGCTCCACGAGACCGGGGGCAAGGCGATCGTCGGCAGGCGCGGACGCGGCGCAAGGGCAGCGAGGTCTTGCATGAGCGTCGCGTCCATCGCCAGCGCCATCGCGGCGCCATAGGCGAGCAGCGCGAGCATCGCGGGTAGCCGCGGCCGTCCGAGTAGCGTAAACGTCAGCAGCGCACCCGGCACCGCGACGAGCCATCCACGCTCCATGAGGCGAACGCCTTCGAGGACGAAGCTCAAGCCTAGACCCAGCGTGATGCCTCGAACGACAGGCCGTGCCGTGACCGCGGCGATCCAAGACACCGCGCCCGTAAGGCCCATCCCGAGCCAGAACATCCCGGTGACGACCGCGGAGACGAAGATGCCACCGGGTGTGACGACTCCGGGATGTGTCACGGCCACCGTGGCGATCGCCTTCATCGGCTGCACCGACATCGGTGTCCTGAAGTAGAGCCCGGTCAAGACCGCGAGCAGCCCGAAACCCAGCAGCACGCCCTGCGGATCGAGCCGGCTAATCGTGATGTAACCGACGACGAACGGAATGAGCGTGCCGAGGTCACCGAACGCCCCGGCGAGCTCGCTGTGGTCATAACGGTTGCCGCCGATGACCACTACGCCGCTTACCGCCGCGTTGACCGGGCGTCGTGGTAGGCCAACCGACGACAATATGCTCGACCGTGCATAATGAGCGGAGAAGTAGCACGGTCTCGACGGAATCGTCAATCGAAGGGCGTGGCGAACCTCAGCAACGTGTCTCAGGCGCAGTCAGGCCGATAGGGGCGACAACGGTTGAGCGACAGAGATTCGCGCTAGTGTGGCAGGGCCACGGCACCCGATGCTTCTCGAATCACCCCCACCGCCGAGTGGCCGAACACCCCAGCGACAAGCACTCCGATGGCAATGTCAGGCCAAGGCGAGCCGGTAAGCGCCACCGCGGCAGCGGCCACGAGGACGCCCGCGTTGCCGATCACGTCGTTCCGAGAGCAGACCCACGCCGACCGCATGTTGATGTCATCGCTTCGCCGCCGCCAGAGGAGTATCAGACAGAGGAGGTTCGCGACGAACGCTAGCGTGCCGACCACGCCCATAACCTCGACGGTTGGTGTGAGCCCTCGGGCGACTTTTACGCCCACCTGGACGAGAACGCCGATCCCGAAAGCGGCCATGATCACGCCCTTGAGCAGCGCGGCGCGAGCCTGCCAGAAGAGGCCCCGGCTGATGACATACAGGCTGAATCCGTAGACGATGGCGTCGCCGAGCATGTCGACGGAGTCGGCGAACAGCGCCGTCGAATGCGCCAGCAACCCGGCCGTCGCCTCAACCAGAAACATGACGATGTTGATCCAGAGGACGACGCGAAGCACCCGCCGCTGGCGTGCCGTGTAGTCTGCCGTTACCTCGCAACAGTCCTTCATGACACCACTGTGCTATGCGTTGACGACCGTGTCGACCGGCTTCTGAGGCGACGACCGCAGTCGCCCGATTTCGCGACTCGTCGTCGATTCATAGCCTGCGCTGCCATCGGCGCTAGAGAGCTTCTCCGCCAACATTTTCGCCGCCTCGGCCAAGCCCTACGCCACGCGCGCCTCACGCCCCACTCGTTGAGCTTTTGATCGCACCGACCTGCTCTACCCTCGCGCAGTCCCGTGGTAAACGACATGCTGCCGAGCCGAATGGCGCTTGCCAAGACTCGGGCAGAGGCATAGCATCCGCGCGACGTGACACGCTCCACTATCCATCCGGCCTGGCTCGTCCTCTCGGCCGTCGCGCTCGCCATGATGACCGCCTCCGGTGTCCGCACGGCGTTCGGCGTCTACGTCAAACCGATGGAGGCGGAGTTCGGGTGGTCTCGGGCGGCGCTCTCGGAGGTCGCCGCGCTGTCGCTGCTCCTCCTCGGCGCGGCGAGTCCGTTGGCGGGACGTCTCGCCGATCGCTGGGGACCGCGTCGGGTCATCGCGTTCTCGATCGTGCTGCTCGGCGTCGGGACGATCAGCACGGCATTCGCCCGCGAGCTCTGGCACGTGTACATCACCGCGGGGATCCTGATGGCCCTCGGCTCCGGCGGTGCTGGTCTCACGGCGGGATCTACCGTGATCGCGCGCTGGTTCGAGGCCCGCCGCGGTCTGGCCATCGGCCTCGCCGGTGCCGCGATTTCCGTCGGCCAGCTCGGCATCATTCCGCTCGCCACCGTGCTCACCCTCAACCAGGGCTGGCGGACCAGCTATCTCGTGCTCGGACTCGGGTTGCTGGCGTGCGTGTTCCCGTTCGTCGCCGGATTCCTTCGGAACGAACCGGAAGAGCGGGGGCTCCAGCCGTATGGTGCCACCGGTCCACTCCGGACATCGATCGAGAGCGCCGAGCTCCAGCGCGCCGGACGCGTCTCGCTCATGGATGCCGCTCGAGTTCCGCAGCTCTGGCTCTTGATGGCTACGCAGTTCGTCTGTGGGTACACCTCTCTCGGGATGATCCTCACCCACTTCATGCCGCACACGCTCGAGCACGGCTTCACCGAGATCCAGGCCTCCATGGCGCTCGGGCTGATGGGGGCGATGAACGTCGTCGGAACGATCGCTTCCGGCTGGATCTGCGACCGATTCGGTCGCTGTGGACCGCTGGCGACGTTCTATCTCTTGCGCGGGGTGTCGCTGCTCTTGTTACCCTTCGTGTGGAATGTCCCGTCGCTTCAGGTCTGGGCGGTGATCTTCGGGCTGAACTACTTCTCGACGGTGCCGCCGACGACCACGCTCACCGTGAACATCTTCGGCCGATACTCGGTCGGCGAGCTATCGGGCTGGATCTTCTTCGCGCACCAGGTCGGCGCCGCGCTCGGTGCCGCGATCGCCGGATGGGTCTTCGAGTGGAGCGGCACCTACACCAGCGCGTTCGTCTCCGCCGCCGTGATGGCGGTTCTGGGTAGCGCGCTGACGCTCCTGATCCGCGAGGAACCGATCAGCTCTCGGCCGATACCCGCTTCTGCAGCGGCGTCGTAACAGCGCCGCGGCTCGCTGAACAGTAAGCTCACTCGCCAGACGACGATCTAACCTCAGAGAAGTTGTCGGAGCTGCTGTCGTAGCTTGCCGTCCCGGCAGACGCACCACGGTCGGGCCTGACGCCATGAGTCCCGCGAACGATGAATACCGAGGCGGTGCTCATGGGCCGTCGGCGGCGTGCTTGGCGGGACATTGCGGCCCTCGCCACGGACCGTCGCCATGGTCGCCAGCATCGTCGCGACTAACCGTTCCTCCCCGGCCCTGACGGCGAGAACATCCCCACCGCATACGGTCACTGTCCGTCCCGGCCTGATGACTCGACCTCGCGCGAGCATCCGCTCCCCCTGGGCCGGCGACAAAAAGTTCACCTTGTACTCCACGGTCAAGACCGAAGCGCCGGATGGCATTAACGTCATCGCCGCGTAACCGCAAGCGACATCAACAATCGCCGTGAGAACGGCCGCAGCCACGTAACCGTGATGCTGGGTGAGGTCTTCGCGAAACGGCAAGTCGATCTCCACCTCGCCGGGGGCGACATGTTGAAGTCGTGCGCCAACAGTTCGCATCAACGTGAGACCCTCGAAACTGCGGCGTACGTTAGTGTCGAACTCTGGATCTTGGGCCGCAAACGAAAGCATGTGGGCTCCTTATCCGGGAACGATGACGTGATCAAACCCCTCGGCGTAGGAATACCCCTTCTCCTTACCGAGAGTTGTCGCTCGATCTCGCATGCGAGCTTCGAACGCCGCGAAGTCCGTGACCTGGCTCGCGTGGCAGCGGATCGCCTCGAGCTTCAGGTCGATCGTGGCGGTGATGTCGATAATGAGCTGCGGGTGCTCCCACTGGATCAGGTACACCTCACGGACCTTGTGCGGCTCGTAGTCCGGCGCCAGTTCAGGAAACGACAGGTGGTCGCGCGCCAGCGGGTAGACACAGTCGAGCACAACGCGGGCTGTGGTCCGGTGGTCCCGGTGCCAGCCAGGGAAGTTGTTGTACGTGCGGTATGGGTTAAGAGTGATGATGAGGTCCGGTCGCCACCGTCTGATCTCGCGGCTAATGTCGCGCCGGAGCTCGCGCGTATCTTCCAGCTCGCCATCCTCGTAGCCCAGGAACTCAACGTGCCTCACGCCGAGCACGTGGGCGGCTCGTCGCTGTTCCTCTTCTCGAATCGGTGCGAGTTGCTCCGACGTGACGCCCCGATTACCTGATCCCTTGTTGCCGTTGGTCAGGATCACGTAGGCGACCTCCCGGCCTTCCTTGGCCAGCCGGGCTACGGTGCCGCCGGCAAGGAAATCAGGATCATCGGGATGCGCGGCGATGACCAGTACCGGGCCGGTCGTCGTGGTCATAGGTTGCCGCCTCCTTCGGCATTGGCAGCAGCCGTGACCCTTGCCTGGCGGCGGCACTGCCATGCTGTTCCCGCGAGAAGTGCGGCTCCCATCAGGAATGGGGCGGAGAGATCGACGGCGTCCGCGAGAGCGCCCATCACCAGGGGGCCCACGATCTGGCCGCTATCGCTCATCGTCCGGATCCAGCTGATCGCGATGCCCTGGAGTGGAGGCGCAACCTGGTCGCTCGTCAGCGCTGTTGGAACGGCAGCGACGAAGCCTGCCGTTGCTCCGATGGCAAAGCTACAGACGCCGAGGAGAACCGGCCCCGTAAGCCGTGACGTGCCAGCCAGCAATAGGGCGTAGACGAGTAAGCCTGGAATCAGGACCGACATCCGACCCCACCGATCGGAGAGGGTGCCGCCCAGCCATAACGCCATGAGCCGCCCGAGCACGCTCAAACTGACGACAGTGCCGACGGCCTTCGGATCAAGACCCGCGTGCGTGAGCAGGTAGAGAGGGAACAGGAACACGAGAATGCCGACTTGAATGGCCGTCAACAACGCGGTCGTCACACCCATAAGAATCACGCCCGGTGTCTGCAGCACTGTGCTCAAAGCGCGTCGATCCTGCGATCGTTGCCGTGATGGTGTAGCGGCGGCGAGTGATGCCCAGTGCAAGACCGTGAGCGCCGCAACGACCATGCACGCGGCCTCGAAGAGAAAGGGGCTGGCGACTCCAATTCCTTGATAGAGCCAGCCACCCGCGGCGCTGCCCAGTAACAATCCCAATGTCTCACTCATCAGCAGCAAGCTGATCGCCCGGCCTCTGCGTTGCGGCTCGGGCCCACTGACGGTGGCGGTCGTGGCAACGGTCGCGAACATGGCCCAACCCAGTCCGCCCAGCGCGCGTAACCCGAGAAATACGTCGAACCGCGACGTCATGACGCTGAGGACATCGATGAGTGCGATCAGCGTCAACCCCGCGACCATGAGCGGACGTCCGAGACGGTCCAACAGGTATCCGGTCGGCAGGTTGGCGATCCATTTACCGGCGCCGAACACCACGGGGATCAAGGTCACCATCCGGTAGTTCGCGGAGAATCTACGCTGGAGATAGAGCGGCATCGCGGGCCGCAGAACGCCCTGGCCGAGATTGAACAAGAACGCCGCTGCGAGTACCGCCGACGGCACCCGCTGCGGCCGCTCTGAGGGAGGTGTCATGGGCTCGCGTCGGACGTTCCAGTCGGTCCGGCTCCACGCGGGCGCACTGGACCGTTCTTCGTGCCCAGGCATTGGCAAGCGCCTCCATGGGACCGGCGTTCCGAAGTCCGCATTCGTTGGAGGATCTGCTCGAGTTGCTGCCGAAGCCCTTCCAGCTCGGCGATCTGATTTGTCACGGCGTCAAGTTGCGCGCGAACCAGCGCGCGAAGTCGAGGGCGGAGAGCGGGGTGCGCGCCACCGTTAAGTGTGCTCATCAGTGTCTTGAGCTGTTGAAGCGGGAGCCCCAGCGAGCGGGCTCGACGGATGAACCGCAGCCGCTCCACGCCGGGCTGATCGTAGAGTCGGTAGCCCGACGCGGCGCGGCTGGGAGCCGGCAACACTCCGATCTGTTCGTAATAGCGGATCGTTTTCGCGGCTATGCCGCTCGTCTTCGCAACCTGGCCGATCGTGAGGCTGGGCGCCACAGACTACCTCCCTCGGTTGAGTCGCCGGCAACGATAGGCCTTCCAGCGACTGGAAGGTCAAGAGGGAAAGTGGCAACGCACCAGTCTAGTCCGGCCGCACAAGGTCCCCTACCGATGCGGCGCGTCGTGCGCCGGCTTCAGGTAGTTCACGCTCAGAGGACCGATGCCGTGCTCCTGGATGATCGTTTCCTCGGTAGTCCAGCCGAAATGATGAATCGTTGCCGGCATCTCGAAGACGACCACGGGCTCGGGATGAAAGCAGGCGATTACTCCTTCGAGGTCGTGCTTGTTGAAGGCCCCGAAGTACCGGCGGATGATGTCTTCTTCTCGAGTAGCCATGTATCCCTCCGCCCACGCCCCGGCCATGCTGGCGCCAGGCGGCAACATCGGCGGGCCGGCTGTCCAGGTAAGCTCGTCTGGCGTTAGCCGTATCACCTTGTCCGTGCCGGTGTCGGCTCGCGCGGGTCCTTGCTGCTCAGCCTGCACGACTGTCGCGCCGACCAAGCTCACCACGATGATTCCCGCCACCATTTCGCTTCTGCCCCATCGAGTTCTCATGTCAACCCTCCTCAGATTAGTCACGTCTGTAGACAGTCTGAGGAGACCGACGAGCGCTGTCTGTCACAAGTGTTACGAAGGGCGGGCGGGCCGGCCTGAGCAGGCCTGGAAAGAATCAGAGCCGTTCAGCTCTCATGCTCGAGGGCACGCAAGAAACCTTCGAGTGCCTTCAGATCGCTGATACAAATCGTGTCCCTGTCGAGCGTGATGGCACCCATCGTCGCGAGCGCCTTGAGGCTTCTCGACACGTGGACTCGTACCGTGCCGACCATCGCAGCGATCTCATCTTCGCGAAGCCCCGCGCGCTGTAGACGGACTGCCTTGCGATCGGGTCCGCCCTCAGCGCGCGCTCGCTCCCAGAGCAGCTTCGCCACGCGAGCCGTTGCCGTCTTCAGCGATAGATCGTCGGCGAGCGAGACGAGACTTCGCATCTGATCGCCCGCAGTCGTCACGAGTGCCAGCGCTACGGCGGGCTCTTGGAGAGCGACGCGCTTTATCGTCCCGACGTCGATGACGTAGAGGGTGACGTCGTTCATCGCTTCCGCCGTCACGATATGTGATCCGGTGCTGAAGGCCGACGTCGTGCAGAACATGTCGCCCGGAAGCTCGAAGATTTTCAGAATCTGTTCGCGGCCTTCGGAGCTGGCCCGAAAACACTTCACACGTCCCGAGACCAGGATATAGAGGTCCCGACACAGATCGCCTTCGAGGAACAGATTCTCACCGGCTTGCCGCGACCTCAGACGACAGCGGGAGGCGATCGTCTTCACGGTTGCGCTCTGCAGGCCGGCAAAATGAGTCAGAGATTTCAGGAAGCGGATCGCATCAGACTGTCCATCCATAGGTTCGCCCTGCACGCCCTGATCCTATCGCTGGGTCAATCCAGGACCCGATGATGGTCGCGGATTTCCTTGATCCGTTCGTCAGCGAACTCGAACACTTCGGCGCCGAGCGCCTTGATGACCGTCCCATCACGATCAATGGTGCCGTGGAACAGTGATTCCGCCATCCCACGGCCGTCGTAGCCGACGAGAGTCCGGAGGTCGCACCGACCGTCAGCGGCCAGTGAAAACTGAAACCGATACAACAGCCGCACAGCGTCCACGCCTTCATGCCGCCGGCCCTCATTGTCGACGACCACGGGCTCGGGATGAAAGCAGGCGATTACTCCTTCGAGGTCGTGCTTGTTGAAGGCCCCGAAGTACCGGCGGATGATGTCTTCTTCTCGAGTAGCCATGTATCCCTCCGCCCACGCCCCGTCTGGTCGAAGAACTCCATGAAGGCGCGTGCACTCGCGGTGACCCTCCGGGCCTCATGGTGAATGATGTGGAAGTGCCGCTGGATGCGAACGCCTCGCAGCCGCAGAGCGCGGAGTCGTCCCGTGGCCATTTCCCCGCGCACCGAATAGAGTGAAACAAACGCAACGCCGAGCCCAGCCATCACGCCTTGCTTGATCGCCTCGGTATGGTCCAGCTCCATCGCCACGCTGAACTTGACCCTCGCCCGCTGAAGCGCGCGTTCCGTGACGCTGCGGGTCGCAGATCCTTCCTCCCGCACAAGCAGCGGCTGATCGGCAAGCGAGTCAGGGGTGATGTCCCGACGTCGAGCCCATGCGTGCTCGGGCGCGACAATGAGGACAAGTTCATCGCGCATTCCGGCCGTCAAACATTCCTCGCCCGGCCTAAGAGCATGCCCGCCGACGATCCCAAGATCGAGCTCGCGTTCCCTGACTCGTCCCTCGATGGCCTGAGAATTGGCGATCTGGAGCTTCACATTTACGCCAGGGTATTTGGTCCGAAACGCCGCAACGATTCTGGGCAGCACGTAGAGCCCCGGAGTCGTGCTGGCGCCGATCAAGAGCGACCCATGAGCCAGGCCATCCAGCTCAGCGAGCGCCTGACGCCCGCCCTCAATCGCGGAGATGGCACGCTCCGCAAACTCCGCGACGACACGGCCTGCCTCGGTCACGGTGACAACCCGGCGGCGTCCCCGACGGAAGAACAGCTGCTTTCCCAGTTCGGTTTCGAGCTCGCTGACGTGTTCAGACAGCGTTGGCTGCGACGAATGGATTTTCTTCGCCGCCAGGCTGAAGCTCTTTTCCCTGGCGACGGCGAGAAAGACCTCGAGCTGCCGCAGCGTCATTTCGGGTTTTCCCTATGCTTGAGATCCAAACATCGTATTGGACCCTATAGCACAGCCTGGCGTATGACAAGCCCAGAACCTGAAAAGGAGGCCCTTATGATTTTCCGCCACTTCCTGTCGCCGAAGACCGGCTGCGCCAGCTACCTGTTTGGCTGAGCGGGCGCAGCCTGCTGCGCTGTGGTGGATCCACAGCTTGAGATCGAGCCTTATCTCGAAGCGGCCGCTCAGAAATCCATGCGGATCACGCACATCTACGAGACCCACGTTCAGGCCGATCACCTGTCTGGCGCTCGTCGTCTCTCAGATGCAACCGGTGCTCCGGTGATCTTCCACAAGTCAGCACCAGTCGAGTTCCCACACCTCAACGTCGAGGATGGAGAGCGACACGATCTTGGCAATGTGGTGCTCTCGATCCTCCACACGCCGGGACACACACCGGACAGCGTCTCGATCCTGGTCACGGACAAGACGCGGGCCGCGGAGCCCTGGTTTGTTCTGACCGGCGACACGCTGTTCTCGGGTGGGGTCGGTCGCCCAGACCTCATTGGCGCTGGCTCGGAAGCGATGCTCGCAGAACAGCTCCACGACAGCCTGCACAGCAAGATTATGACGCTGCCCGATCACCTCGAAATCTTTCCCGCGCATTTCGGGGGCGCGGCGTGCGGTAAAGGTCTGAGCGGTAAGCCCGGTTCCACCATCGGCTTCGAGCGCCGTTTCAATCCGGCGCTCCGAGCCGCCTCGAGAGCGGAGTTCGTGGACTACGTATTGAAAGATCTTCCGCCACAGCCCGAAGCTTTCGCCGTGAATCGCCGGCGCAACCTCACGGGCGAATGAGCGAGATGCGGCTCGGACTGCGGGAGAACCTCCCGCAGTTCGCGCTGCTCGTCGTCCTGAATTCCTTCGTCGGCGCCATGGTCGGCCTGGAGCGGACCGTGCTGCCGCTGCTGGGCGAGCAGGAGTTCGGGCTCAGCTCGAAGACCGCCATCACGTCGTTCATCGTGAGCTTCGGTGTGACGAAGGCGATCATCAATCTGATTGCCGCTCGTGCGTCTGACCGCATCGGACGGAAGCCGATCCTGGTGGTCGGCTGGCTTTTCGCCCTGCCGGTGCCGTTCCTGATCATCTACGCGCCGGCATGGTGGTGGATCGACCTCGCCAACGTCCTGCTCGGCGCCAACCAGGCGATGGCGTGGTCGATGACGGTCATCATGAAGATCGACCTCGTCGGACCGAAGCGGCGTGGCCTCGCCCTGGGACTGAATGAGTTCGCCGGGTACTTCGCGGTAGGGGTAATGTCGTGGGTCACCGGCTACATCGCCGCTCACAGCGCGTTGCGCCCGCAGCCCTTCTACCTCGGGATCGTCATCGCCGTCGTTGGCCTCACGGTTTCCGCTCTCCTTGTCAGAGAGACTCGACCCTACGCGCACCTCGAAGCGGCCACGTCCCCTCAGACTTCCAGCGACGTCCGTCCATCGCTGCAGAACGTCTTTTATGTCACAAGTCTCGGTAACGTCAGCCTCTTCGCGGCCTGCCAGGCCGGGCTCGTGAACAACCTGAACGACGGTATGTCATGGGGACTCTATCCGCTCTTCTTCGCCGCATACGGCCTCGGCGTCGGCAGTATCGGCACTATCAAGGCGGTCTATCCCATGGTGTGGGGCGTTCTGCAGGTCGCGACCGGGCCGCTGTCCGACCGCGTCGGCCGGAAAGAGCTGATCGCGTGGGGCATGATCGTGCAGTCCGGTGGGATATGGTTGACGGTCCTGGTGCCGACCTATGTCGCGTGGCTGGTCGGCGCCGCGTTGCAGGGACTCGGGACGGCGATGGTCTATCCGACGCTCCTCGCTGCGATCACGGACCACGCGCACCCCGCGTGGCGCGCGACCAGCCTCGGCGTCTACCGATTCTGGCGCGATCTCGGATACGCCATTGGAGCACTGCTCTCCGGCGCGGTCGCGGACCTCGTCGGTATCGCGGCGGCGATCCACCTCGTCGCGGTGCTCACCCTCGTCTCTGGTCTCGTCGTCGCGCGGTTGATGGGCCAGACTAGGCCTCACCCAGCCCTGGCTCGCCATTGAGGTTTCGAGAGTGCTGAGAGGGAAACGAATCAAAGCGACGTCGTGGCGCGCTGCCGCCGCCAGCAATCGTGGCCAAATTCTCGTTGAGGCCGCAACCAAACTCGGGCTCGAAAGTAGAGGGCGTAATGAACGACAGCCAACCGGTCCTCGCCTGTGATCTTGGTGCGCTGAGCGAAGAGGAGCGCTCGCGGCGATCGATCGTCGCGACTGGAGTGTCCGGTCGGTTTCGAGAGGTTCGCGAGACCCCTGATGGATATGCAGTGCGCCTCGACGCGGAGCCTCAACTCGTTCAGGACGCTCTCGATTGGCTCCTGCTTGAGCGCCGTTGCTGTCCATTCTTACGCCTCGAGTTACGCTTTGAACCTTCCGCCGGTCCTGTCTGGCTCCAGTTTGGCGGTGGTCTTGGCGTCAAGGAGTTCCTCGGCGCGGCTGGTCTCGCAGCTTCCGCTTCCCAAGATGGCGCTTGATGAATCGCGGGCAATCCATTCTTGGCGGACGCTCGCGCGAAACGCTCGCGGCTCAAGCCCTCGGTGAGATCGATCAAGCGTCGGGCGCTCTCTCACCCGCTATCCACCCATCGACGATATACGAGCGTAGCCCCGACGGTAGCTACAGGTCCGGCCTGGCCTACACGCGCGCCGACAATCCCACCTACGACCACGCCGAACGGCTGCTCGCCGCTCTGGAGGGTGGCGTCGCGTGCATGCTCTTCGCCTCAGGCAGCGCGGCGGCAACAGCAGTCTTTCAGTCTCTCCTTCCCGGGGATCATGTCCTCGTCTCGAGGATTCTCTACTGGGGCATTCGCCGGTGGCTCGCGGAGTTCGCAGTCTCGTGGGGGCTCGACGTCGAGTTCGTCGACACCACGAACCTGGCCCAGGTGACTGCTGCTATTCGCCCCGGCCGGACGCGCCTCCTGTGGGTCGAGACACCCGCCAACCCAATGTGGGACGTCACGGACCTCGCGGCCGTGGCGGAGATTGCCCATGCCGTGGATGTGCGCGTGGCCGTCGACAGCACTGCGGCGACCCCCGTCTTGACACGACCCATCGAGTTCGGCGCTGATCTTGTGGTCCACTCGGCCACGAAATATCTGAATGGCCACAGTGACGTCCTCGCGGGTGCGGTGGTCACGGCGCGCGCTGATCCCTTCTGGGAGCGGATCCGCTCGTGGCGCCGGAGCGCCGGCGCCGTGCTCGGCCCGTTCGAGGCCTGGCTGCTGCAACGCGGGATGCGGACGCTGTTCGTTCGGGTGCAGCGTTCGTCCCAGAGCGCTCTCGCCATCGCTCGTCACTTCGATGGGCATCAAGCGCTGAGCGCGGTGCTCTACCCTGGGCTGCCGTCTCATCCCGGCCACGAGGTTGCGGCGCGCCAGATGACCGGCGGGTTCAGCGGGATGCTGTCGCTCCGGGTCGCTGGCGGCGAGGCCAACGCCATGAGCGTGGCCGGTGCGGTACGCGTGTTCAAAAGGGCTGTGTCACTCGGCGGCGTCGAGAGTCTCATCGAACACCGCCGCAGTACGGAAGGGCCGTCGTCACCAGTGCCGGATGATCTGTTGCGCTTGTCGATCGGGCTCGAGGCGCCCGAGGACTTGATCGCGGACCTCGATGCAGCGCTCGAGAAGGTCTCGAAGGCCGGTGCCACCGGCGGGCCGGTGCCTGAACCTTTGCCGACGTCGTTGGCAGGTTCAGACCTGGCCGCGGCAATCGTGGCGGTGATGGACCGTAGCGTGATGCCGTCCATCATCGCTCGAGGAGGCTCGGTACGCGTCGTCGCCGTTGAGGGAGGTGTGATTACCCTCGAAGCGAGCGGATCGCCAGGCGCCGTCCTGCCCGCGGCCTCACATATCGAGGCGCTTCTGCGTGCGGAGGTGCCCGGAGTAGCCGAAGTGCGAGTCGTGTGGCCTGGGCCCACTCCGACGCCGGGCAGTCCCGCTGATCTGACCGAGCGCGTACGCCGGATTCTCGACTCCGAGGTGAATCCCGCCGTCGCGGCCCACCGCGGACGAGTGACCCTGGTTGATGTCGCCGAAGGCCGCGTGCGTATCCGTCTCGAAGGAGGCTGTCAGGGATGCAGCCTTGCGGAGGTGACGATCCGGCAGGGTGTTGAGCGTCTGCTTCGGTCGCGTCTCCCGGAGATCATCGGGGTTGTCGACACGACTGACCATGCTGCGGGGTCCAACCCGTTCTTTGCGCCTGGTAAGCGATGACACCCTCCCGGCGGGGGCCCAGCCTAGGCGCGAACCGCGTACGACCTCCCCGGCCCTCCTCTTCTGTCACACTCCACGACCGGCCGTGTCTAAGGGGTAGGGAGATCAACATGAGCAGTAGCAATCCGCTAACCGACAGCGCATCTACTGACCCCGAGGATCACGCGCTCGTGGCGCGCGCTCAGTCGGGCCACCGCGATGCGCTCGAAGCGCTGATCCAGCGCCATCAGGCGTGGATCTACAACATCGCCGTCCGCATGCTCTACCATCCCCAGGACGCCGAGGACGCAACGCAAGAGGTCCTCATCAAGGCGCTCACTCGGCTGTCGTCGTTCGAGGGGCGCAGCAGCTTCCGGACGTGGCTCTACCGCATCGTCGTCAACCACGTGCTCAACACCAAGCGGGGCCGCCTGGAACCGGAGGCCATGACCTTCAGCTGCTATGGTCACGGACTCGACAACACACCCGATCTCGATCCGCCAGATTCGACGAGCGTCGCCACCGATGTCCGCCTGCTGGTCGACGAAGCCCGGATCGCCTGCACGGCCGGAATGCTGCTCTGTCTCGATCGCGGCCAGCGCTTGATCTACATCCTCGGGGAGATCTTCGAGGTGAGCGACACGGTCGCCGCCGAGCTACTCGAGATCAGCCGCGAAAACTTTCGCCAGCGTCTAGCCCGTGCGCGACGCGACCTTCACAACTTCATGAACGACAAGTGCGGACTCGTCAATCGCGCGAACCAATGCCGATGTGCGAAGAAGACCCGCGGCTTTATGCAGGCGGGCTACGTCGATCCAAAGAATCTCTTGTTCGCGCGGGAACATATCCGGCGGGTGCGCGATGTCGTGCCGACGACGTACGAAGCGATCGCGACGCTCGACGAGCAGTATGGGGAGATCTACCGGCGGCATCCGTTCTACGACTCGCTGGACCTGGTGCAGGCGTTGAGACTGTTGGTTGGCAGCGACGATTTCAAGCAGGCCACCGATCTTCCCTAACGCGGTTCAAGGCGCGACGCCCTCGTGATCCCGGTCCTTGTCCTCGTTTCCGCGCTCACCTTTCTTCACTACGTTGGCGCCCAGATGCGTGCTGCGCCGGTCCTTCCGCTCTACGCCGCCGCCCACGGCGCCACGGCGACGGGCGTCGGGCTCATCATCGGGGTCCACATGGGTGCGGCGGCCGTTGGCTCGATTCCACTCGGTCGGGTCTCGGACGTCTGGGGCCGCCGCCCGCTCCTGCTTGGCGGGATGGCCCTAGGCGTCGTGACGTCGTTACTCTTGCCGCTCGTCGAAGGCCAGCTTGCGCTCATGGCGATCTACGGGCTCGCAGGCTTCGGCGTGGCGGCGTTCACGCCCAGCGCACTCTCCCTGGTCGGTGACGCGGCCGCCCCGGGTCGGGCGGGTCAGGCCTTCGCGTGGTATTCGACGGCGCACTACGGCGCGATCGCAATCGGACCGTTCGTCGGCGGCCTCGTGGCGAACCGGTGGGGCTATCGTTCGGCCTTCGTTGGGAGCGCGGTCGGCATTGCCGTCGCCCTGCTGGGGGGGTTGGCCCTGCCCGTGCGAGCCGCTCCGCACAAGAGCCCTGTGCCCGGCGGCACGTTCGCAGACGTCAGAGGCAATGCCAGCGTCTGGGCGGGATGGACCCTCTCAGTCAGCGGCTTTCTCATTCAGGGCGTGGTCTTCACGTTCTTCCCCTTGCTTGCTCACGAGCGGGGCTTCACGCCAGCCGCTATCGGTCTCCTCTTCCTCGTCCTGGGGCTCGCGAACACGCTGGCGCGTTTCCCAGCGGGATGGCTGGTGGATCGCACAGGGTGGTGCGCTCCGTACGCGATTGGTGGCGTGCTGGTAGCATCGGTGGCCACCGCCATGCTGCCTCACGTCGACGGCCAACCGATTCTGCTCGCAGTGGTCGCCATTTTCGGTTCGGTCAGTGGCATCGCCTTCGTCGCCATCAGCGTGGCCCTGGCGGCGTCTACCACGCCAGCCGCCCGAGGGATCGTCATGGGCGGCTACAGTACCTGCCTGTATCTGGGGCTCGCGTTAGGGTCGTTCGGGCTGGGTCCCGTCATCACGCGGCACGGGTACACCGTAGGCTTCGCAGCGGGGGGGGGCCGCGGGCGTCATCGGCGCGCTCGCCGGCGCCCTTCTCTGGGTGCAAGCCGGGAATTTTCGGGCCAGCCGAATCCGTCTCAGGTATTAGAGGGATGTGACCGACCCGATGACGATCCCCGACGCTTCAACCCAGCCCCAGCAGGCCACGAAGCCGGACGAACTGCGCCAGACGTTCGAGGCCTTGGCGCTGCCGCACCTCGCTCATCTCTACAGGCTCGCTGCCCGGCTGGCCGGGCACGGACGGGACGCCGAGGACCTCGTGCACGAAACCTATGTGAAAGGGCTCGCGGCGTTTCCCAGCCTCCGGGAGCAGGCCAGCATCCGCGGCTGGCTCTCGCGCATCCTTGCCCGGCTGGCCATCGATCGCCATCGGCAGCAGCCACCCGAGATTGCGGTCGGCGACCTCCAGGACCTCGACCGGTTCTCCCTGTACGACCTCATCTGGGACGAAGACCCGTTTCCGTATTCCGACACTCTCCACCAGGACTTCCTCGACCAGTTCCCGGACGATGACGTCCGGGCCGCTCTTCTGAATCTGCCTGACGTCTACCGAGTCCCGCTGATACTCCTCTACGTCGAGGATCTGAGCTATCGAGAGCTGGCCGAAACGCTGAACTGTCCTGTCGGCACCGTGATGTCGCGGCTCCATCGCGCACGGAAAATTCTCGAACGTGAGCTGTGGGAGTGCGCGCGGCGCCGCCGGCTCGTGCGGAGTGAAGACCGATGACGAAGCCTCTGAGCTGTGAGCAGGCCGTCGAGCAGTTCTTCGCCTACCTGGACCGTGCCCTCGCGGGTGAGCCTCTGAACGACCTCGAGGCCCATCTGGAAGCCTGCCTATCGTGCTGCGAAAAGCTGGCCTTCAGCCGGCGACTGGACACCTTCGTGAAGAACCGGCTGCCGCAGTCGCCGGTCCCGGACGGTCTAGAAGCGCGGATCCGCCGGACGCTAGGCCAGACGTCCACGGAGTGATCGGTGCCTTACTTCTCGGACGCCGACGCCCGCACGATCATCAGCACCACCTATGAAAAAGCGCAAGGGAGCAGGGCCGTGGCCGCGATGCTGTACGCGCCCGAGGAGCTGGCGGTGCTGCCGCCTGGCGCCGTGGCCCTCGCCTTCGGCGTGAATCATCCGGTGCGCCACGCTGGACTCGTTCGCGGCGAACGGGTCCTCGACATCGGCTGCGGAGCCGGCATCGACACCCTCCTCGCCGCGCGCGTCGTCGGATCGCACGGGCGCGTCGTCGGGCTCGATATGACGCCAGCGATGCTCGACCGCGCTCGCGGCCATGTCGCCGAGGCCGGCGCCGACAACATCGAGCTTCGCGAGGGCCTCATGGAGGCGCTCCCGTTTCCGGACGAGTCGTTCGACGTGATCGTGTCGAACGGCGTGCTGAATCTCTCCACGCGCAAGAGCCGGGCCCTCGCCGAGATGCTGCGGGTCTTGCGTCCGGGCGGCCGCGTAGCCCTGGGCGACCTGGTGCTCACCGACACCTTACCCGAGGCGCTCATGAAAGACCCGACCGCGCTCGCGGTCTGACTGGCCGGCGCACTGGCGGAGCCAGTGCTCAGGAAGAAGCTCTTCAACGTCGGCTTCGAGGCGGTCGCCACGGTCGATCGTCGCCCCTTCCGCCTTGCGGACCTGGCCCGCTACCCCTTGTTTCCGCCGGAGTTCCTGGATTTCGTGCGTCGTGTGCTCCCCAGCGAGCTCGACCATGACATCGTTCAAACGGTCGTCGTCACCGGACGCAGGCCGATAAGTTCGACACCGCGGGCGTGAACATCCGCGCCCACAAAGCCCAAGGAGGAGCGTGATGGCCAGGATCCTCTACCTCGGAACCGCTGGCTCCGACGATCCGACGCGAGCTGGTTTTCCGTTCAACTTCGCCATGGGCGCGCTCGACGCCGGCCACCAGCCGGAGATCTTCCTGGCGGGAGAGGCGGTGTACTTGATGAAGGACACCGTGATCGCTGCCGTGCAGCCGGTGGCCATGCCCGCCCTGAAGGAGATGCTCGACGAGCTCGTTGCCCAGAAAGTGCCGGTGTACGTCTGAGGGCGCTGCTCAATGGCCCGTGGGGTCACCGAGACCGATCTGAAGAGCAAGAACGCTCAGTTCATCAATCCAAAGGTATTCGCGGAGAAGGTGGCCGCGGCCGACAAAGTCGTCTCTCTCTAACGGAGGACTTTCATGAAGCCTGGACTCACGTTGAAGAGCCTGCTCGTTGGGACGCTCGTCGTCGTCGGCAGTGCCACCGCCGCCGACGCACCCAAAATCACCGTGACGAATGTCGATAAGATCGTCGGCCCCGATTTTCTAGGAGACAAACCGGTGAAGTTCGCGCCGGCAGCCCAGATCAGCAACGTTGGCATCCTGGCCGGGCAGGTGAAGAAGATCCGGTTGCATACCCACGACCTGGAAGATCACGTCGTCTACGTGGTTCGCGGGCAGGCAACGGCGCGTCTGGGGGACGAGAGGCGAGAGGTCGGCCCGGGCGACCTCATCAGCATCCCGAAGCGCGTGCCGCATAGCTTCGAGCAGAAGGGCGCCGAGGCCTTCGTGATCCTCGTGAACGCCACCCCCGGCTGGGATCCACTCAACGATACGAAGTACCTGGAGTAGGCATCCATGGCAGAGACCGTTCGCGAGGCCATCCGTGAGCTTCTGGAGCAGACGATGGTGACGATGGGCGCCTTGCTCGAGGCGTCGGATCGGGAACTCCCGATGCGGTCGTCGCACGCATGTGCCCAAGGGAAAAACGTCTGGACACTGCTGACCAATGATATCGACCACGAGAAGATCCATACCGGCCAGGTTGTCGAAGGGCGCTACGAGTCTCGGATCACGCCATCGCCAATGGACCGCCTGGTGGCGGAGTGGCTGGCCGAACGGGCGCGATTCATCGGTTCACTCCTTGGCCTTACCGACGAACAGTTCAACCGCGAGACGGCCCCCGGCCAGTGGACCTACCGCGTCATCGCGAAGCACGTGCTCATGCTTGAACGGGATTCGCTGAAGACCATCGCTGACGACCAGGCGGCGAGGGAGAGCACCCGCTAGGACGAGAGGTTCAGTCCGGGCTAGCTCGAGCCGCCGGGCTGTCACACTCCCGCAAGGAGCGTGTCCAAATGGGTAGGGAGAGGAGGACACGCCATGGATCAGACAGCCCTTCTGGGGTTCTTGCAGGACGCCAGTCGCCGCGGCTATGCGGCGGGCTGCGGCGCCGTCAAAACTCGCGAAGCCGATCGCTCGACGACCATCGTCCTTGAGCACGGCGAGTGGAGATTCCACGACAACTACTTCGGTGGGGAGCCGTATGGCGGACGCGAAGTCGTGTTCTTCCGGGGCCAGCCGGTCTGGATGGCCGTCTACTTCGGCGGGGTTGACGGCGCAAACGTCGAGTCGGTCTATTCGTTCTTGCAGCGAGCCCTGCGCGAGGCGCCGGCCGAGTTTCTCGTTCGCGGTCCCGACGCCCTGACCGAGGGCCGGTTCTCCTACCGAAACGTCCACGAGGGCGATGTGGTGAGGTTCTGGGGTGAAGAGACCATTCACGCGAACGGCGGACTGGTCTACACCGCTCGCTACGCAGGCGGGCTGGTCGACCGACGGAGCGGCGACTGAATGACCGGCGACCGCACGGTTCACAGTCCCCTGCGGAGAATCCGATCACCGATCCCCGAGGATCGAGCGCTCGTGATCCGCGCGAAGTCCGGCGATCGAGTCTTGCGGCGCCCGCTGCGATCTGACGACTAGCGACCGTCGAGAAGGGCCTGGATGAACGCCCGAGCGGCCGGGCCCGACCAGTCGCGCGATCCCGCCACGCGGCCGATCAATCGCCCCTCGCGGTCGATGAAGTAGGCGGTGGGCGGCCCCCACACGCCGTAGGCTTTGCCTGTCACGTCCCCGCTCTCGTCGAGGAGGACGGGCGCCACGTAGCCGCGGTCACGCACGACCTGACGCACGTGGTCGGGCTTCTCGCGGAAATTCACCAGCAGGATCTCCAACCCCTTGCCCTTGAACTCCCCGTATATCTGGTTGACGGAAGGTAACTCCTCCCGGCAGTCCGGTCACCAGGTGGCCCAGAAGAAGACGAGAACCACCTTGCCCCGGAGGTCGTCGAGGCGCGTGACCCTGCCGTCCAACCCCGGCAGGGCGAAGCCCGGTGCCGGCTTGGGCGGCTGGTAGGGCTGCACCTGCAGGCTCGCGAAGTCGGGGGCGGCCGCGGCGCCACCGCCAGTCAGCAGCGCCAGGGCCAGCCCGACGACCGTGATCCGACACATCATGAAGCCGACAGCTTGGATCCTGGTGCAAGGCGTTCGGGCAGCTACCCGGCGCTGGCGCTTGGGAGCCTTGGTTCTGATCTCGCAGCAGCCCTTCACGCCCATTAGCCCCAATCCGAAAATAATCGCCATGAGCCGCGGGCACACCCTCGCATCATGAAAATCGTCTATGCTCACCGCGCGCCGGATACCTGGGAACGTCGACTGAAGTTGGTAATACCTGGGAACGTCGACTGAAGTTGGTA
>QHSU01000005.1 GCA_003220535.1 Candidatus Rokuibacteriota bacterium | reverse complement strand
CAGCGAGTACAAGAGCTTCGACATGATCGCGCAGGCCACGGGCGGCGCGATGGCGCTGACCGGCTTCCCGGGCTCGCCGCCGCTCAAGCCCGGCCCGACCATCGGCGACTCGGGCACGGGCATGCACGCGGCACTCGGCGTGATGGCCGCTCTGTGGCAGCGGCAAGCGACGGGTCAGGGCCAGCGTGTCGAGCTCTCCATGCAGGACGCCGTCGTCAACCTCTCCCGCATCGCCATGCGGCTCGCGTACGCGGGCGGCGACTTCGAGCCGCGACGCGGGAACGAGATCGCGAACACGTCGCCCTCGGGCATCTATCGCTGCAAGCCGGGCGGGCGCGACGACTACGCCTACATCTACTGCCAGCCCGTGCGCCCGCACATGTGGGACGCCTTGCTCAAGACGATCGGACGCGCGGACCTGATCGGCCACCCGGAGTGGTCGGATCCGAAGTGGCGCGGCGCCCACAAGGACCAGGTCAACGCCCTCGTCGAGGCCTGGACGATGACTCGCACGAAGCACGAGGTCATGGCCGAGCTCGGCAAGGCCGGAGTACCCACGGGCGCCGTGCTGGTGCCGCAGGAGATCCTGACCGATCCGCACCTGATCGCGCGCGGCATGGTCACTACGATCGAGCACCCGGGCTGGGGCTCGTTCACCATGCCGGCGAACCCGGTGCAGCTTTCGAAGTCGCCCACTGAGGTGCGGCCCGCGCCGCTGCTGGGCCAGCACAACGGCGAGGTCTACAAGGAGTGGCTCTCGCTCGGGCCCGCGGACCTGGACCGTCTCAAGGCCGACAAGGTGATCTGACCCAGGCCCGGGCCCTGGCCTAGCTTTGCCGCCAGGTGAGCAGTCCCGACTTACAACGACCGACCGACGCGCCTTTCTCAGCGGCCTTGGCCTGAGTGTGCTTGCCGTGCCGTTTACGGCCGAGGCCCAGCCAGCGGCGAAAGAGTCCCGGATAGATGAGCCTCTTTGGATCAAGCTCAGATCCAAACCCCACTTGGTCGTTTTCATGCGCCATACCCATTCCACCGGGGGCAACCCTCTCGCCTGGGACGAAACCGGCAACTGCAGAGGCGAGGTTGTGCTCAGTGCGAAAGGCAAAGCCCACGCTAAGAAGATCGGGGAGACATTCGTGCAACACCGGGTGAAGCCCAGTGGGCTCATCAGTTCACCCATGTGCCGCTGTCGCGAAACCACACAAATCGCCTTTGGCAGCAACTACGTCACGGATGCCGTATTGCGGGAAATCGCCAGTGCTGACGCGGAGCGCACCGCGGCCTATGATAAAGTCGCGGTCTCCCTGATCGTGAAGCATCTTGGTAATGCCCCAGTGGTGTTTGTCAGCCACCAGCCCAACATCAACCTGCTGACGATGGAACTCATCGCGGAAGGCGATCTTTTGATCGGTCGAGCGAATGAAAAGGGTGAAATCGATGTCGTGGGCAAGATCCGCATTGAACCCTGATTGCACGCCTGACCCGGCGGCGATGCGCTATATCGTTCAACTGTTGGAGCATTGAAAGCCGTCGTCATCAGAGAGTTCGGTGGCCCCGACGTCCTGAGGTGGGAGGACGTTGAGACGCCATCCCCTGGGCCTGGGGAGGTCCTCCTCAGAGTTCACGCCGTATCCGTCAACCGTACGCTCGATCTCCAGGTGCGGCAGGACGGCGGCAACTACGGAGTGACCTTGCCGCTCGTCCTGGGCAATGACCCGTCGGGGGTGGTTGCTGCGGCGGGCCCCGAGGTCGAGGCGACGAAAATCGGCGACCGCGTGGCCATCTTCGGAGGTGTCGGGTGTGGTCGCTGCCAGCACTGCACGGGAGGCCACCAGCGCCGCTGTGCGAGTCGAAAGATGCTCGGGGTCCAGTGCTGGGGTGGATACGCGGAGTACTTGAAGATACCCGCCGTCAACTGCGTGCCGCTTCCCGAAGGGCTCGCCTTCGCTCATGCGACGGTCATCGCGCGGCATTTCCCGCTGGCCTTCGGCGAGTGCTATCGGGCCGATCTCAAGACAGGCGACTGGGCGCTGGTCATGGGCGCCGCCGGTGGCTTGGGCAGCTGCCTGGTACAGGTCGCGAAGAGCTTGGGGGCTCATACGGTCGCGGCCGCCGGGACGGACCAGCGTGTCGAGCTCGCCATGTCTCTTGGCGCCGATTTCGGGGTGAACTACCGCCGACAGGATCTCGAGCGCGAGGTCATGCGGATCACGGGGGGCCGCGGAGCCGACGCGGTCTTCGAGAACATCGCCGATCCTGCCCTCTGGCCCGGCGCGTTCAACAGTCTCGCGCCGGGAGGCAGGCTCGTGACCGTCGGCGCTCATGGCGGCGGGCTCGTCACCCTCGACGTGAGGCGCCTCTATCAGCAACGTCTTCGGGTCATCAGCGGACTGGGCGCGGAGCGCCGAGAAGACCTGGAGCGCTCGTTCCAATTGGCCAGAGCGGGGAAATTCAGAGTGCTCGTCGACCGCGTCCTGCCACTTCGGGAAGCGGCGGCGGCCCATCGCCTCGTCGGAACGAACGAGCCACTCGGCAAGGTCATCCTCGATCCGACCGTCTAAGGTTCGAGTGACTCAGGTCACGGACGGCCCTTCGTCGACCATCCCGGGCGCACCCGTCACGGTATGTTGCTCCCGACATGCTCCCAGTTCAGCGTCTGGGAAAACATCTCGCCGGTGCCGCTGACGAAGGCGCCGTGCGCGACAGCGTCGCCCTGGAGCTGGTACATCATCCAGGCCGTCGGGTAGCCAAGATAGCCAAAGACGCCGATGAGACACGGCGTCTGCGCGGCGGCGCAATCGGGCTGGCCCGTCACGTCGTTATGCGTCGGGCCTTTCAGGGTCCCCTTGAGCTTGGCGACGCCCGCCGGCACCGCGTTGTAATAGCCCGCGATCGATTGCTCGCCGCTGATCTGCGGGCTCTGTGTCGGCGGCGAGATCGGATCGAGCGATCCGTCCATGGGGCTCACAGTCAAGAAGCGAGGGGCAACTGAGCCAAAAACACGGAGGTCGAGCTTCAAAAAGTCGAGGTACATCTCGGACCAAGGAATTCGCGGAAGCTGGCGGGTCGCTACAGGGCGGAGGCCGGCCTCACAGTCATTGCAGCAGCCGATAGACAAGAAGGCCGACGCCGACCAACTCCACCGCGACCGCCAAGGAAATGATCGTCTCCAAGATCGACGGGAGGAGCTCCATAAACTAATCTCCGCGTCGAGAGTCCGCGCAGAGCATCTGGACTATCGCCCAGCCTTGCCGCCGCAATCGGTCATCGATCAGGGGACGTGCGCGTCGATCAACTGGAAGGCGTTCAGCCTCCGGAGCGCTCGACGTGTTCCAATGGTTCGCCCGGCGATCAAGGATGACCGTGACCTTCTTATCGTCCGCGAAGACTCGTTTGAGATGCTCGTAGTGGTCGAGAGCATCGCGCGACACGATGAAGAGCAGGTCCCGGCGGGGAACGGATTTCGATGGTCGCTCGCACACACGACGCTCCGGCAGCGGGTCAGCGGACATGCCGCTCGACGGAGGCAAGGGCCGTGCCAACCCCGGAAATTGATGAGCGGTGGCCGAGTCTCGCGAATCATCATCGGCGAGACAGGCGCGCGATAGCTGATTTCTCTGGAGGAACTCGATAGTGGGTACCCGCGTTGCGATCCAGACTCCATGGGATCAACTATCCGGAAAACAGGACGAATCGCCGTTTGCTGTGATGCGAATTACCGAGACTCTGCAAAGAGGGAGTCCACTGGGTAAGCCGTTGCAGATCAAGGACGCAGTCGCGAGGCTTAACATGAGACGTATGCGACGTTGTCTCGCGCTCGCCCTCGTCATCTGGCTGCCCGCCGCAACGACCGGCGCGGCGCCCGGAAGCCCGCCGTCCGCGCCTGCGACAGCCTCCGGCGCCGTCGCACCGGATTACGTCGTCGCCGAGATCCAGCAGGCGCTCGACGCCGCCGTGCGGAGCTTCGACGCCATGGACTCGGCGGGCGTGCTCGCGCACGTGTCCGACCAGTACCGCACCAGCCCCCTCACGAAGCCTCTCCTCGCCGAGCAGCTGCGCGCGCTCTTCGCGCTGCATGACCAGGTGAGGGCGCGCGTGCGCATCGACGAGGTGCGCTTGGTCGGCGAGCACGCGTGGATCTACTCGACCGGCACGGTGACGGGCCGTCTCCGCTGGACCGGCCGCTCCATTCCAGTGCTCGCCTGGGAGCATGAGCTGGAGGTCGCCCGCCGGGAGGGCGGGCGCTGGCGCCTGTTCGGCTATCAGCAATGAGGATCGAGGCGAAGGCCTTGACCAGGGCCGTGCACTGCCCTAGCGTCCTGGCAGGCGAGAGAATCTCAAGCATGAGCAGTCCCGACCTCCCAAGGATCGACGGCGCCGTAGGTCGATAGTGGATCACGACCGCGAACGCCTCCGAGAGCTCAGCGCCCGGCTGATGAAGCTACACCGGGTGCTTCTGGACCGTGAGCGTCGCCGATACGAAGAGTGGCGCGGGGCGATTCAGTCCGGCGAGCTGCTTCATCTCGTCATGACGGATCCGCAGTTCGCCTGGCTGCGGTCGCTCTCGGCGATGATCGCGCAGATCGACGCGACCGTGGATGCCGACGACCCGATTACGGAGGACCGCTTCGCCAGTGTGTTGCGGGGGGCGTACGAGTTGCTCAAATCCGGAGGCGACAGCGATTTCCAGCTCAAGTACCGTGACGCGCTCCAGGACTCTCCGGATGTCGTGATGGCGCATGCCGAAGTGAGTCGCATGCTCCCCGCATCGCTTGCGCCGAAAGCGCCATCCTAAGAGGCATCAAGGGAGGACGCGAAGTGGAATCGTCACGCGCCGTGGCCCGGGTCATCACGCCGGAACCGGTCGTCGAAGGCGCCGGGGTTCACTTGAGGCGCAGTATCGGGACTCGCGGTCTCGACTATTTGGACCCGTTTCTGCTTCTCGACCATTTCGAGTCGGCCAAACCGGCCGACTATGAGGCGGGCTTTCCCTATCATCCGCACCGGGGCATCGAGACGGTGACGTTCGTCCGCACCGGCGAGGTGCGACACGAAGACTCGCTCGGACACCGGGGAACGATCACCGCCGGGGACATCCAATGGATGACGTCGGGAAGCGGCATCCTCCACGAGGAAATGCCGCAGGTGCGGCCGGAGGGCATCGCAGGCCTTCAGCTGTGGCTCAACGTGCCAGCCCGAGAGAAGATGAACCGACCGAAGTATCGAGACCTGGCAGGTGATCGTCTGACCGAGGCCGAGACCGATGAGGGCGCGAAGATTCGGGTCATCGCAGGCGAGGCACTCCGGGGGCGGCTCGTGGGGCCCGTCGAGGGCCTTGCGGTCATGCCGAAGTTTGTCGATGTCAGGTTGCCGGAAGGCGGAACCTTCCGCGAGATGGTGCCGCAGGGCCATACCGTGTTCGCCTATGTCGATCATGGCGAAGTACGGTTCGGCCCCAAGAATGTCGTTGCCCGTGCGCCGGCGCTCGTGATCTTCGGTGATGGCGAAGTGGTGGAGGCGTCAGGCGGCGTCGGAGGAGGGCGGTTCCTCCTGGCAGCGGCCCGCCCGCTTCATGAGCCGATCGCGCGCTACGGACCCTTTGTGATGAACACCCGGGCGGAGATCGAGCAGACGCTGGAGGATATCCGAAGCGGCCGGTTTATCCGTGAGGACCCACGGGATGCATGAGGAGTGCCCGAATCGGTAGGCAGGGTTGACGCCGCCGTCAAAGCCGGCGTGACCGGTCCGCCGACCTCCCGGTCGAACAACCTACCAAGTTTGAGCTGATCGTCAATCTGTGGACCGCCAGGTTCTCGGGCTGACGATGCCGCGGCCGCGGCCGGTGAGGAGAGGGGGACCATGCCATGACTGACCTCGAGAGATTGGGACTCGCCCTGGTCGGCTTCGCGCTCGCCGTCGTCGTCGGTGGTGTGCTGCTCGGTCTCATCGGCACGTGGATCAAGAAGGCCAAGTAGTGGACCTGGCGGCGGCTGACCGCCGCGCATTCCTGAGCGGCCTTGCTCTGAGCATGCTCGCCGCGGCGCTTGCCGCCGAGGCGCAGCCGGCAGGGGCAGCTCGGAGGATCGGGTACATTTCGAACGTACAAAGCTCCTCCCTGACCGAGTCGTGGTGGGAGGCGTTCGTCGCCAGCTTGCGGGAGCAAGGATGGGTAGAGCATCAAAACATCATCATCGAGCGCCGATATACCGAGCTGCGAAAGGAAGCGGCCCTCGCTGTCGCCGAGGAACTGGTCCGTCTCAGGGTCGACGTCATCGTAGTCTCGAGCACGCTGACGGCCCTCGCTGCCAGGCAGGCTACGACGACGGTGCCGATTGTCCTGACGGTGCCTGCGGACCCTGTGGCCACGGGCCTGGTAACCAGCTTGGCGCGGCCGGGAGGGAACGTGACGGGGTTGAGCTTCGTTGGCACCGAGCTGGCGGGCAAGCAAGTGGAGTTGCTGAAAGAGGCAGTGCCCGGGCTGGCGCGGGTCGCGGTCCTCGCAAACCCCACGAATGCTTCTCACCCCCTGCGTACGAAGGAAATCGCTGAGGTGGCACGAGCGCTGAAGGTCAAGCTCGATGTCCTGGAGGCGAGGACACCGGGGGAGATCAAGGCGGCCTTTGCGACGATGGCGAAGCGCCGTCCAGGGGCAGCCATTGTGTTGGCCGATCCACTGTTCGTTGGCGAAGCAGGCAACCTCGTACGGCTCGCCGCCGAGCAGGAGCTACCCGTCATGTACGGGCTCAGAGAGGCCGTGGTGGCCGGCGGCCTCATGGCCTACGGAGCGAGCTTCACTGACTTGTTCCGTCGTGCGGCGATCTACGTCGACAAGATTCTCAAGGGCGCCAAGCCCGCCGACCTCCCGGTCGAGCAGGCATCGAAGTTCGAGCTCGTCATCAATCTCAAGACCGCGAAGGCGCTGCGCCTGGCGATCCCGCAGTCGCTCCTGGTCCGAGCAGACGAGGTCATCCAGTGACCGAGTCCTCTGTGTCAGAGGCATGACCGCGGTCCGCCCGCTGGGCGAAGGCGGAGGGAGGGCGCATGAACCGTAGACTGCGACAGGCGATTCCAGTGGTCGGGCTCGTCCTGCGCTCGCGATCCCCCCGATCCCTACGACCCCAAGCGCGCGAAGGCGCTGCTCGCCGAAGCCGGTTATCCGAACGGATTCGACGCGGGCGATTTCAACGCCTACGGCACCATCGCGGACGTGGAGAGCCTCTTCCAGAGACAGCTCCACGAGATGGACCGCAAGAAGCGTGAGGACATGCTCCACCAGATCCAGCGCATCCTGTCCGATCGCGTGATCTTCGCTCCCATCTGGGAGAACGGCTTCATTCGCGCGTACGGGCCGCGGGTGGAGGAGGCGGGGCTCACGCTGATCACCGCGTTTCCCTATTCCGGGCCGCTGGAAGATGTGCGGCTGAAGAAATAGAATCGCTACGTCGCAGGCCGGATCACCGTACCTCTGCCCGCCCCGGCAGCTCGGCGATCGGGCCCGGCATCAGATTTCTGACGGTCGACTTCACTCGGTCGACGGGAACGGCGAAAGTCAATGGCCGTGTCCCGCCGGTGGAAACGGCGCTGTCGATCACGATGCCCACCGCTTGCCCGAGGCGATTGAGGAGCGGCCCACCGACACCGTCCGGCTTTGGCGTGAGATCGACGGCCAGGTTGCCGCCGGTGCTGGCGCCCGTCGCGAGCACGGTGGCCGCGGTCGGCGCGCGGTCGAGGCCACCGCCGCTTCCGATTGCCAGCACGCGCTCTCCGACCGCCAGCGCTCCGGAATCCCCGAGCGCGATGCTCGGCAGTCCGCGACGCTCGAGCCTCACGACCGCGATGTCGTTGAGCCGGTCCCGGGCCACGACCGCTGCTTCCACCACCCGGCCATCGTAGAGCGTCACCTCGACCGAGGTCGCCCCGCCGAGCCGCTGGTCGCTCGTCACGACATGCCCGAGCTCATCGATGAAAAAGCCCCGGCTCGGCCGCGGCTCGAGTTCCCGCGGCTCGCGGCCGGACGCGACTGGCGTTCGCGGGCCGGCGCTGATGCGCTTCGAGGGCCGAACTTCGACGACCGCCCGCATCAGTACAGAGATCGATGCCCTGTCCCAGCGCGGAGATTCCGCGGACCACGTCGGCAAATCGCGCGGCGGTCGCGACGCCCGGACGAATCGTGGAGGGCCTTGCGGGGTGTCAAGGGCAGCGCCCCCGCGCTGCGGTGCTCCCGGAATCGTTGGCGCGGTCGCCCTCGACGGGCTTGGCGTCCGCGACCCACTTTCGCTCGGAGGCGTCGGGGCGTCCGGCGTCCGCGACGGGGTCTCGGCGATGAGTTCGCGTGGCGACGGTGATGGCGGCGGAGCCACACGCAGGTCTTCCACCCCAGCCGCTCTGTCGGTGATCGGCGGCGCCGCTGGCTTGGCCTGCAGGTCCGGCTCGCTCGCAGGCGAAGTTCGCGCGGGCGCCCGTTGCTGCTCTACGCGGCGCTCACCGTCACGGTGGAGTCGTGTTTGCGCCGCGGTGGAGGGCGTCTCCTGCGCGAGCATCCGCTCGCCGGTGGGCTTGCTCAGTCGAGCGGAGTCCGTGGTGCCGCTCGCTGCGGGCGGGGGCGTGACCGGTCCCGGAGGTCGTTGGGCGCGGCGCTCGCCGTCACGGTGGAGTCGTGTTTGCGCCGCGGTGGAGGGCGTCTCCTGCGCGAGCATCCGCTCGGTGGGCTTGCTCAGTCGAGCGGAGTCCGCCGTGGTGCCGCTCGCTGCGGGCGGGGGCGTGACCGGTCCCGGAGGTCGTTGGGCGCGGCGCTCGCCGTCACGGTGGAGTCGTGTTTGCGCCGTGATGGAGTGCGTCTCCTGTGCGAGCCGCTCCCCGCCCTGTTCGCTCGGTCGGGCGAATTCCGTTGGACCGCTCGGCTCTCGCGGGGACGGGGGCGTGACCGCACTCGGAGCTTTCTCCGCTGGCGTCAATGCCGGCAGGCTCTCGCCAGGGCGCTGCTCGGAGACGGGCGCAACGCTGTGGGGCGTCATGCTCCAGAGCATCGAGGAGACCTTGAGGAGGATCGGGATTGCCAGGATCGCGCAAGCGGCGATGGACGCCGGTACCGCAGCCGACCGCACGAGGTCGCGGACAGCTCGCACAGCTTGAGTGCGAGCCGCCCGAGCGCGAGACGATGAAAACGCCGTGGACGGTTCCACAGCGCGTTCGCCGGCGGTGCGTTCAGCGGCCAGCTCACGGCACCCTGAGCAGTCCGACAACACCGCGCGAAGCGGCGCGGAACACGAGGCGTCGTGTTGCCAGTTCTGGGTGCATTCCGGGCAGAAATGGAAGTGCGGTCCTCGTCGGGCTCCCGGCGCTGGGGCCGCGTCTGCCGCCGGGAAGCACCAGGGACAGCAGGCGACGGGCCCTTCCAGGCACCGGCCTTCATGGTCCCAGTCGCCCTCGCAGATGTTGCAGTAGTGCGAATGGAGATCCCGGGTGAGCAGCTCCTCGCGTCCAGAACACACCGGGCAATCCCGGGAGCTGACGAGCGGAAGGCCCCCCAACTCCGCATCGTGGGCCGGGATTTCACAGGCGGCGGCTGTGGGGCCCGTGTGCTGCCAGCGGTGACCCTCACGGCATCGATGCGGATGACCGGTGTCCTGCTCGCTCATCAACTCTTCGCTCGCCGGAGGCCCTCGAGCGCAGCCTCGTTGCCAGGCCCGAGCTGCAACGCCCGTTGAAAAGCCGCTCGCGCCTCCGCCTTCTGACCCAGCTGGATGTAGCACCATCCCATGCCCACCTGCAACTGGTCCGAGTCTGGAGCGGCCAGGCTGGCTCGGATGAACGTCGCCAGGGCTTCGCGGTAGCGGCCGAGGTGGTAGAGACTCCAGGCTACCTTCGCCCTCAGCGCGGCCGCCTCGGAGGGCTCACTGGCGATGAGCGGTTGGGACCCTTGGAGCGCTTTCTCGAGAGCTGGAAGCGCGACATCGTACTGGCCCAGCTCGAAGAACGCCGACCCCAGGCCATTCAGCGCATCGACATACTGAGGATTTCGATCGAGCGCGGGCCGGAACGCAGCGATCGCCAGATGGTTTCGTCCGAGACGAAACCGACTCCACCCGAGGCCGTCATACAGGCCCTCCCAGGTGGGCTGACGACGGAGCGCGCTCTTGAACGTGATGATCGCGCCCCCGAAATCGCCGAGGAAATACTGGGACCACGCGAGCAGGGCTCTTGCCTGGTCATGGTCCGGATACAAGGCCGTGGCCTCGCGCAGGCGCTCTCGCGCCTCCTTATACTTCCGCTCCTCGAGAAGCGCCTTGCCGCGAGTGAAGCTGGTCTCCGCCTGCATGCTCCGGCGAAAGGTTGCGAAGAAGCCGACAGACGTAGCCTTGTGCGAGGACGTCGACGCGAGCTCAGCGGGCCTGTCGCCCGCCTCCTCAGCGGCCTCCCAGGCGCGTTCGGCAGCGTCGCGCGCGCGGATCGCCTCGCGACGCGCGAGAGCGTCGGCATCGGGGGTGGATGCGTTCGCGACGCGCGACGCCTCCCCAGCGGCCCGCTCGGCCTCGCGCGCTGCATCGGCGGCGGCCCGCGCGGCGTCCATCGCGGCATCCGCAATCTCGCTGGCGACCTCGAACGGCAGACTGGACCGGCCTCCGGCCGCCTGCCGCTCGCCGATCCGATGCGCCGCATCCGCGGCAACTGCGGCGAGACGCGCGGCTTCCACGGCGGCCCTCGCCGCAAGCAGGGCCGCCCGCTCTGTGAAAGATAGGACCTGGCCGGGACCAGCCTGGCTCCCGCTGATATCACCTCGCGACGGATCCAGGCTCTCGCCGAAGCGCGCCTGGACTCGCGCGGCGAGGTTCGCGCGGGCGGCCGTCATCCTGCCTACGACGCCTGTAATGTTGGTGCTGCCGGCGGGCGCGGTGCCGACCCCACTGTTGGAGACTCCGGTGGTGCCGCCAATACCGACCCCGGCGGCGGTAGCGCCCACGCCGGTACTGACGCCGCTACTGCTGACACCAGCAGTGCCGCTGACCCCGACGCTGCCGGCAGCAGCACCCACGCCGGCACTGACGCCGCTGCTGCCGACGCCAGCAGTACCGCTGGCGCCGACCCCGCCAACTGAAGCGCCCACACCAGCACCAACCCCGGAACTGCCGACGCCGGCGGTGCCGCTGACCCCAGCGCCTCCGACGCTGGCGCCGACGCCAGCGCTCGCCCCGCTGCTGCCAACTCCGGCAGCTCCACTGGCGCCAACTCCTCCGGCACTAGCGCCCGCCCCGACGCTCGCCCCGCTGCTGCCAACTCCGGCGGCACCACTGGCACCAACCCCGCCGGCACTAGCGCCCACGCCGGCGCTGGCCCCGCTGCTGCCGACCCCGGCGCCGCCACTGACCCCAGCACCTCCAGCACTGGCGCCCGCGCCGGCACTGGCCCCGCCGCTGCCGACTCCGGCGCCGCCACTAACCCCAGCGCCGCCGGTACTAGCACCAGCCCCGGCGCTGGCCCCGCCACTCCCGACCCCAGCGCCGCCACTGACCCCTCCGGCGCTAGCGCCGCCGCTGGCCCCGCCACTCCCGACCCCAGCGCCGCCACTGACCCCTCCGGCGCTGGCGCCGCCGCTGGCGCCGCTACCCCCGACCCCGGCGCCGCCACTGACCCCTCCAGCACTGGCGCCGCTGCCTGCCCCACCACTCCCCACCCCGGCCGAGGCGCCGACCCCGCCGGCCGCGGCGCCAGCGCCGACGCCTGGTCCCGCGAAGGCCGTTCCTGGTCCCGGCGGGAGCTGGACGGCGGCGAGGATGGGGGACGCAAGAAGTGCCACAGACAGACCGAGAGCACATGAGCGCGATGAACGGATCTGGCGAGCCATTGCGGTCTCCCTATTCGGCCGGCGGGGAGGACGGCGTGTCTGACGTCCCCCCGACGACCTCGTGCTTCTGACGGTCGTTGCAATTGGGAACGAAAGCAATCGGGAGAATCCTGTAGTGTGAGGGCAGGAAATCCCTAAACGAGCTCTTGACGACGCCGGCCGCGCGCTATATCCATGACGCCGGGGACGCACCAGGCCCGTGACGCCTTCACGCGCGATCGGTCTCACGATCATGGTCGGCCTACTATTGGTGGGCTGCGGGAAGCACTATTGGAACAGGGCCGGCGCCGGCGCCAACGACTTCTCGCGAGACAGTGGCGAGTGCGCGCGCCAGAACGCTCTCGACATGAGCGCGAACAAGGATTACGCGATCATCCAGCCCGACCTCTACAAAGCCTGCCTGAAAAGCCGCGGGTGGGTGCGCGCGCAGCACCACGATCTTCCGGCTGATTGGTTTCGCGGAATCGAGAGCGACGAGCCCGTGAAGCTCGCGCCATCGGCGCAAACGCAGCCGGAGCCCCGGTCGGACCTGCCGGCGACTCCCTCCGAGGTCGTCGCCGACCTGGTGGGAACGTGGGCCGGGCAGCTGACTCGGCCTTCGCTCGACGTGAGGGGATTCGACCTCAAGGGCTCCGGAGACGTCGTGAGCTCAGGGTCGACGATCCGGCTTTCCGGAATGTTCGGTCAGCAGGCACTCCCGATCTCGTTCACGCTGGCGATGAGTGGCTCCGTGCTGGGGGCTTCCGGGATCGGCGCGGACAACATGCTCTATCGGCTCGGCAGAAGAGATAGGCGCCCGTGCTGACAGAGGACATTCGCGACAGCCGCGCCTGGCAGCGACAAGACGTGTCGCCGGGCGACTGGCTGGTGTCGCTCCCACAGCGCTGCGTCGAGGAGCTCGACACGGTGGCGCGCCAGGTTCGACGCGACCCTCTCCCGGCGGTCCTTCTGAGCCCGGAGCAGTTCTCACTCGCCGCGTGCGGCGAGCTGATGGGCCGGGTGCGCGAGAAGCTCCGCGCTGGGATCGGCCTGGCGGTGCTGGATCGCGTGCCGGTGGAGCGGTACACGCCGGAAGAGAATCGGGCGCTCGCGTGGCTGCTCGGCAGCCTGCTCGGCCGGCTCGTCGCGCAGAAATGGGACGGCACCATGCTCTACGATGTCCGCGACACCGGCAAGGCGCTCGAGTACGGCGTGCGACGCTCGGTCACGAATCTCGATCTCACCTTTCACACTGACGCGCCGTGGCTGGACCTGCCGCCGGAGCTGGTCGGACTCTACTGCATCAACCCGGCGCGCGAGGGTGGAGTGAGCCGGTTCGTGAGCCTCTGCAGCGCGCACAACGAGCTTGCGCGCCGCCATCGCGACCTGCTTCCGCGCCTCTACCGGCCCTTTCCGTGGGACCGTCAGGCCGAGCACGCGCCCGACGACGGCAAGACCGCGCGTCGACCCGTCTTTCGGTACGACGGCCGATCGCTGATGGCGTGCTTCAACGAGAAGCTCATCGCCACCGGCGCAGACCTGGCCGGCGACCCGCTCGACGGCGAGGGGCTTGAGGCGCTCGAAGCCTTGCGGGCGATCGTGGACTCGCCCGAGCTCGCGGTCGAGTTCACCATCGAGCGCGGCCAGGTCCAGTTCATCAACAACCGGCAGTTCGCCCACAGCCGCACCGATTTCAAGGACGCGCCCGAGCCGCACCTCAAACGTCACCTGATCCGTCTCTGGACTCGCGAGGAAGGGCGCCGCTCTTTCCACGCCTGAGCCCACCTTCGGGCGCCGGCCGGCCACGCGTAAACGGGCGGATTCACAGGCCCCCCGTGATACAACTTGAAATCGGTGGTCGATCTCCACACCTTCTCCATCGCGGCGCGCGACCGGGAGACAGGCGCGTTCGGCGTCGCGGTCGCGACGGCGCGGCCTAACGTCGGCAGTCTCGTGCCGTGGGTCTCGGCGCGTGGCGCGATCGCCACGCAGGCACGCGTGAACACCGAGCTCGGCCGACAAGGGCTGGCGCTGCTCGCGCAGGGCGTACCGGTCGACGTCGCGTTGAGCGCGCTCCTCCGGAAGGACGGAGATCGCGAGATCCGTCAAGTCCACGGGCTGGACGCCGAGCGTGCGTTCTGCCACACCGGAACGGGCTGCGTCCCGTGGTGCGGTCACGAGCAAGGCGACGGCTTCACGATCGCGGGCAACATGCTGGCCGGTCCCGACGTCGTGGGCGCGATGGCCCGGACGTTCCGCGCCAACGGCGAGCGGCGGGATCTCTCGGAGCGCCTCTTGCTGGCTCTCGAAGCGGGCCAGGCGGCCGGCGGCGACAAGCGCGGCAAGCAATCCGCGGCGCTCCTGGTCGCCGCCATCCGCGAGCCGCGCATGTATCACAACCTCCGCGTCGATGACCACGCCGACCCGGTCGCGGAGCTGCGGCGCATCTGGGCGGTCGTGGTCGCCCACACCGGGCAGATCGAGGCCGAATACGGTCGCGAGGCAGGGCGGCTCTTCGGCCGGGTCAAGTACTGACATGTCGAGGTCCTGCGCGCCGCAGGCCGTCACGGGGCTGGGGCCCCGCCGGCCGAGGCGCGACTATGAATTGAGGAGGGTCGCCATGAAGCTCCGGGCGATTCCGTGGCTCGTCGGGCTGATCGCGCTGGCGACGGGCTCTCTCGCCGAGGCGAAGACGTACCGGTGGGTCAACGACCAGGGCGTCGTCACCTATTCGGACCAGCCACCCCAGGTCCGGCCGGTCGAGGGTGAGCGCGACGCGCTGATCGCCGAGGCGCTGGACATCTCGGGGATCAAGAAGACGCTCGACACGGTTCCGGCGCACATCCGGAACCAGTTCGAGGCGCGCCAGACGACGCTCAAACCCGAGGACAAGGCGCGCGTGGCCAGGATCCTCAGCGATGCGTTTCGGCCCGACGGCCTCAACAGCGCGGTCCGCGGCGCCTTTCGGACGAACTACGATCCGCAGCGGATGGGCGTTGTGATGGCTCAGCTCCGGTCGCCGCTCTTCCGGAGAATCGCGGCCCTGGAGCTCGCCGCCAGCGAGCCAGGGGCGAAGCAGGATCTCGAGCGCTTCGCGATGGGGCTCCAGGGGGACATCCCACCGCCCGCCCGTGTCGCGCTCGTCCAGCGCCACGAGGCGGCCATGCGCAGCGCCGAGCTGCAGATCGAGATGGGCGTCGTCGCGTTCCGGGCGGTCGTGCGGTCGCTCGAGCCCATCGTACCGTCCGAGAAGCGGCCCACCGCGCGCGAGACGGAGCTCGCCGAGCGCACGCTGCGCGCCCAGCAAGAGAACCTGGTTCGCTCGGCGCTGGTGCGCTGGCTCTACACGTATCGCTCGCTGAGCGACGAGGAGCTGGCGGAGTACGTGGCCTTCGGCGAGTCGGACGCGGGACGCTGGTTCGTGACCACCCAGCGCAAGGGCTTGCTCGACGCGATGCGGCTAGCGATGGATATGGCCGCCCGCCAGATGGCGGCCGCGTTTCCCCCGAAGCGCTAGCGGGGGGCGCGCCGCTCCTCGAGGAGCTTCAGGAACCGCGGGTCCTTCTTGAGGCTGGCCAGCGAAGGGTCCAGGCTCAGGTACTCGATCTTGTCGTAGCCGAGCTCGAGCGCCTTGGCGAGCCACGCGAAGGCCTGGTCCGCGTCGCCGAGGCGCGCGTAGACGCGGGCCGCGTTGTAGGCGGCCCCGGGATCGTTGGGACGAGCTTCCGCGCCCTTCAACGCGCCGGCGACCTGGTCCTGGCGCTCCTGGGTGATCGCCTTGTTCTTGATCGCGCTCTCGAGGTTCGTGCGAGCCGTCGCGTTCGCCGGATCGCGCTGGACCAGGTCCTCGAGCTCGCGGACGGCGTCGTCGTAGAGACCCTTCTTGGTATAGAGGCTCGCGAGGTTGTTGCGCGCGATCCCATTGCCCGGGTCGAGCTCGAGCGCCTTGCGGTACGCGGCAACGGCGTCGTCGATGCGTCCCTGCCGCTCGTACGCGTACGCCAGGTTCGCCTGGACGACGGCGGACTTCGGCGCCCCCTCGGCAGCCTGCTGGAGCTCGGTGACGGCCTCGTCGAGCTTGCCTTCCTTCAGCAGCGCCGCGCCACGCGCGTTCTGCTGGGCCGCCGCGTCGGCGCGCTTCTGGTCAGCAGTCTTGTCCTGCCCCTGGGCGACTCCCACCAGAAGCGCGCAGAGCGCCAGCGCGAAGAGCGTTGACTTCACTATTGGATGCGCTCACGCCAGGAGCGGACCTGCTTCAGGAACCCCGGCGCGGGAATCGGATTGCTCGGCAGCTGTTGATTCGTCGTGGCGGTAATCGCCGACGCGGTGGCCGATCCCGAGCCCGACGGGGGCGTCACGATGACGATCGGCATCGAGGCGATCCCCTGGCCGATGGTCGTGGAGCGAGTCACCGACGCGTCGGTCGAGCTGAGCGCCGTGCCCGTGCTGAAGTTGATGGCCGCGTAACCGGTCTGCATCTGGACCGAGTAGAGCTTGGCCGTCCCGCCGCCGCTCGTGCACGTGACGGTGCTGGTCGGCGTGAAGCCGGAGAACAGGACGTCCATGTTGAAGACGTTCGCCGGGTCGAGCACCTTCTCGTTGGTGCCGAGCTGGAAGAACCATCCGCCCGACGCCGTGCCGTTGGTCGACGTCACGTTCGCGAGGTTGCTCTCCGTCAGCGCGGCGCTGTTCGACATGTTCGTCGTTTCTTTGATGCCGTAGAAGCGGTTCGACGCCGTACCGTTCGGATGGTTCCGGTCACCGGTGCCGAGGAAGACCCAGAGGTTCATGGCGGAGTCGTAGGCAAGCGCAGGGGCGCCGTAGAAGCCTTGCGCCGGATAGAACTCGCCGGAGGCCGGCGGATTCGCCTGACTCGGGGCCGCGGTGAAGAGCCGCTTGCCCGCCCAGCTGGACGTCGCACTCGCCGAGACGTCGAACTTCCAGAGCTGGCCGCCCACGTCACCGATGTACACCCGGTCGACGTAGCCGTCGTTGTTCAGGTCGACCGCGGTCGAGTTCTCAGCGAGGCTGAAGTTCATGTACTGACGGTCGTCCGCCGTGCCGTCCTTGTAGTATTCCCAGAGCTTCGTGCCGTTCGAGAGGTCTACGGCGAAGAACGCTTTGCCGTGCGAGTTGTTGCTCGCCGTGTCGTATCCTCCGCCGAAGAAGGCGACGTACTTGTCGCTCCCGCTGATCTTCACCTTGCCGATGGAGGGCTCGGACCACGTCTCTGCGATCTTCGAGTCGGTGAAGCTCCACATCCAAAGGGGGTTCGTGGTGTCCGTGATGTCCAGGGCGTAGTAGAAGGCCCCGCCCCGTCTCATACCGAAGACGACGATCGTCTTCCACGTGCTTCCGACTTTGATGTCCGTGGCGATCGGGCTCGAGTCCACGTAGAACTGGTGGTCTCCTCCGGTGTCGGTCAGAGTCTTCAGGTTGTCGAGGAGGTCCGGGGGGATGAAAGCCCAGAGCTCCACGCCATCGCTCTCACGGAACGCGTGGAGCATCCCGTCGTTGGCGCCGGCGATGAGCACCTTCGTCCGGCTGGCCTGGGCAGTCTTGAATGCCTGGTAACTCGAGTCGTTCAACGCCAGAACGGGAGGCGTCACCAAAACCGGGGTCGAATGGAAGATGTCGCCGAGCTTCCAGGCGCGCTCTTCCGTGGTGTTGCCATTCCCATTCTCGTCGTAGGCGTCGATTCCCCGGACGAAGTCGATGATCTTGTCGCGCTCGGTACTGCTCGAGGCGCCGAGCAGGGACTGGGTAATGGGGGAGTTGCTCTTGGTGAACGCCTGCCGGGCGCCGCCGACGACCGTGTAGATCGTCCGGTTCGCGGCCGGCGTTGTGCTCAAGACCTGGCCGGCTTCCCAGACCAGGGCCGAGGTCAAAGGGACGCCCTGGGCGTCCACCGGGACCAGGCCGCTGGAGTCCCGCTGGTAGGCCTTCAGGTAGCCGCGCCAGAACGGGATGGACGGGTCGGACCTGAACGCGGCGAGATAGGCCTTCGTGCTTCCGGTCGTGCTGGTCGTCGGCACGACCGGCGTCGCGAAGGTGAAAGTGGCCTGGACGATGCGGCGGATCGCATCCTGAAGCGCCTTCTGCAGCTGGGTCTCATCGTCCGAGATGTAGAACTGGCCGCCGCCGTTCTTGGCCGCGGAGGAGAGCGTCGCGTACGCCGCGTCCGTCTCCGCCTGCGTGGTGTTGACGGTCACTCCAAAGCCGACCGTGTGAACGATGACGTTCTGCGTTCCCGTGAGCGAGGTCGTTTGGTGGTCCTGGGTGAAGCGGTTCGTCGCCTCCGCCGGCATCGTCCTGCTTCCGGAGGTCTGCATCCCGTCCGTGATGAAGATGACGAAGTTCGGCTGGCACTCGAGCTGGATCGGGCCCGTTGAAGCCGACCAAGGCACCGCCGACACCGTCCCGGCCGAGGTCGGCAGGTTCTTGTAGTACTGGCCCACATCGTAGAGCGCATCGCCCAGCGGCGTATCCGCGGTCGGGGAGAGCCCATTGACGGCGTTATGCAGCGTCGTGACGCTCGATCCGATCGGCGCGACCACACGGGCGCCGCGATGGCCCGATGTCGTGTCGAAGAGGGTGAAAGGACTCGAGTACCAGAACGTCATTACTCCAAATCGCACACCCTGCACGCTGTCGATGAGCGTGTTAATGACATCCTGGGCAATCTGCATCTTCGGCTTGGTGCAGGCACCACCGCTGGCGCAGGTCCCGTTCAGATAGTTGAGGTAGTTGCCCGTGAAGAGATTGACCGTCGAGCCGCCGATGCTTCCTGACCAGTACCCGACCGTGTTCAGGGCGGTCCGGGCGGCCGCGTCGTTCGATCCACCCACCGACGCGACATCGTTGGCGTAGCTCGTGTATGTCGAGCTCGAGCCGCTCTTGTACACCTTGACCGAGGCGCAGGGCTGGTAGGTTATGTTGCCCTTCTTCCCTGACGGATCGCAGTTGTTGAGAACGGCGTAGTAGGCAGCGGTGCCCACCGGGGGCGGCGCGTCGAAGGCGTTCGACGGGGCGCTGTCGGCCATGCTGCCCGAGTTGTCGATCAGGAGCATCACGTTCGGCTGGATGTTGGCGCCGAAGATGTCGCTGTCGTCGGCGAACACCGCCGGGGGTGGCTGCAGCACCAGGAAGGCGGCGCCGAAGAAAAAAGCTGTCAAGCGTTTCATGGTAGACCTCACTGTGCGACTGGCCCGTAGGAGACCTGGGCGTCAATCGTGCGCTGGGCGCTGCGGGGTCCAGTCCCCGAGCCCGTGACCGCATAGTTGTAAAAGACGAATCCGCCGGGGTTGTAGCCCGTCCCGCTGCCGATCGAGTACCCGGCCTTCTGGAGCGTGCTCAGGAAGCAGTTCGAGTCGGCGCCAGCCCCGGCCGCAACCGAATACGAAAAGGCGCCGATCGCCGTCGCAGCTTGCACACACGTCGGGCCGCCCGGCGTGACCGTGTTGATGCCGACGTTGACCCCCGCGTCGGCGGCGAAGAAGCTGCCTTCCGCCCACATCGTGCCGTACGCGATGTCACCCTCGGTGCTGGACATCCGCACCAGGAAGACGCCCGACACCAGCAGCATGACCATGATGAAGATGGCCATCACGGTCGCGATGCCGCGCTCGTCGGCGCACTGACGCCACAGGTCACGCATATTCAGGTCTCCCTCAGGGATTCCGCAGCCTCACGTCGGAGGCGAGGGTGTAGGTCTGGGCCGGCTGGCCGGGCACGCTCTCGCGGGCCGTCACCATGATGACGATCCGCCGCACGGCCGCCCGCTCCGTCGTGGTCGCGAAGGCCGGCGCGACTCCAAAGGCCTGCCCGTCGAGGTTGTAGGGAGCCGTCGGAGGATTCGGGATCGGATTGTTCGCCGAATCGAAGTAGGCGAACGTGAGCGCCGTGACGCTCTCGGCCAGGAGCTGGCCGTTGGCGCACGTATACGACGCGGCGGTCCCGATTGCGCCCCTGACCCTTCTGAGTCCAGTGTTGTCGAGGCAGAAGGTGAAGGCGTTGCTCGCGCCGGACCCATCGAGGTCTCCGGCGATCGCCAGGGCCGACTCGCTCGCGGCCTGGATCCGATTGGACAGGTCGTTCGCCGTGTCGGTGTCGATGTTCTCCGGGAAATATCCGGTCATCCGGATCTGCCGGGCCATCGTGTCCATCGCGACCCGGGCGTTCTGCTGGACGTCGAGCTTCCGCTCGCTGGTCTGGTACGCCCGGTGGCTCGGGTCGAAGACCTGGAAGATCCCCACGAGAATGAGCAGGAAGATGCTCATGGCGACCATGAGCTCCACCAGCGTGAATCCGGCCTGGCCGCGAAGCGTGGAGGAGCGCATCAGAACATGCTCACGATGATGGTGCTGAGCGTCACGGTGGTCGGCGGCGTGCTGGGCATCGTGATCGTCACGCAGGCGCGGCGCAGGGTCGGACTGACGGGACCGGGGCAGTTGGCGGCGTCGTTGACCCAGACCCTCGCGCTAGCCCCGACGGTTTGCACGGTGCCCCAGGCGGCGGTCTCCGCGGCTGTGAAGGTGAAGCCGTTCCCCGATCCGGCCAGCATGTAGCGCCAGCGGCGGGCGATCGCGCTCTCAGGGGCGCCCAATCCAGCGATGACTCCCGTATTGCTCGAGGTGTCGACGCCGTTCAGGTTGCTGAGGTTGTTGAAAGGGACGTCGCCGATGTCCTCGAGGATGTGCCGCGCCCCGGTCACGGCCACGGTCAGCCTTCCCGCGTCGGCGATCTGGCGGTACCCGACCGGGAACATGCTGGCCAGGGTCAGCAGCGCGACGACCAGGATCATCGAGGCGACCAGGACCTCGACGAGCGTGAACCCGCGGCGGTCGCCCAGGGGCATCGCGATCTTCCCGCCCATCTTCGTCACGCTCCTCACGGGCATGCAGCTCCTTGGGCCTGGACCCGGATCCGCCCGGACGGGTTCACGCAGACGTCGAGCGACCCCGTGGCCGTAGAATTCTGGACGCGCAGGACGCCCGCGGCGGTCGCCGCGCCGAGCGAGCTGAACGTGATCGTCGGGCCCAGGGTGATGCGGGAGGCGTTTTCCAGCTTTCTCCAGCCCGAGCCATCTGTTTCGGGCCCCGTGTACACGACGGCCGTCGGGCACGGCACTGCCGCGCCCGAGCAGAACCGCATCCGGTTGCTCGGGTTCGTCTGCGTCTCGACGCTGTACGAGACGCCCCGCGTGACGGCGAGCTGGCGGGCCTGGTTCAGCGAGACCACGAGCACGCGCGCCGCGCTGTCGGTCTCCTGTGCCCGCGAATAGCTCAAGTACAGCGGAAAGCCGATCACGCATAGGATCGAGATCACGGCGATCAACACGAGGAGCTCGGCGAGCGCGTAGCCGGCCGAGTCCATCCGGAAATTTCGTCCCAGTCTCGTGGTCTGATTGGTCACGGTCAACCCGCGTGGATCACAAGTCGCAGCGATGCGAATGTCCATCCGAGGCCAGGTGGAGCAATGGGTGTGCCACGGCTCCTGGGCCGAGGAAACGCGGACTTGCGAGTCTACCGGAGAGTCAGTGACAAATTGCTAAGCGCAGCGTGACAAATATTGGCCCATTCCGCAAATTGGCCAACGATTCCGAAAAGGTAGCGCGAGCCGCCGGCATCCTTTAGTAACCGGAGTGTATACTAAGCCGGCTTGACCCTTGGAGAGGTGGCCGAGTCGGCCGAAGGCAGCCGCCTGCTAAGCGGTTACAGGGGCAAAACCTCTGTCCCGGGTTCGAATCCCGGCCTCTCCGCCAATACACTCGACCGGAAGCACCACGAGCGCCGAGGCATCCTCGGCGCCCGTGGCGAGCCCATGACTCGACCGTTACTTCTTCTTTTCCAGCGTCACTCCGGCGGCCTTCGCAGCCTCGTCGTACTTGGCTTCCGACTCCGCGTGCTTGCCCGCCTGATGGAGCGACCAGGCTTCCGCCGCGAGCTGCTTCGTGGTCGCGGCGGACGCGTCGGCGCGGGTGCCGACCGCTTTGTCGATCTGGGCTTGCAGCATCGGGCATTGAGTTGCCAGTGCAGGACCAGCGGCCGAAGCGACCAAGACCAGAGCCATGATGTAACGCTTCATCTGTCTCCTCCTTTGGGGGCTATCGGACGGGACGATTGCCGGGATCATCGGGGCGATCGGTGGCCGTGTCAAGAGTGGCTCGTGCAATAACCAGGAGGTGTTGATCGTGGCGCAGCGACCCGGTAGTGGCTTGATGATGGCCGGAGCCATGATCGCTTTCGCCGGCTTTTGTATCGTGCTGGTCAAGGTGTTCAATGTGCCCGACTACGGGGTTCTCGTGGTGGTCGGGATCGGCATGTTCGGGCTCGGGCTCATTCGCCGATTCACCAGCAAGGACCAACGAGGGGACCGGTAGTCCCCTCGCACCGGCCAGGCGGGTGGTGTATCGTAAGTGCCCGTTGCGCCCTTAGCTCAGGTGGACAGAGCGTCGGACTACGAATCCGAAGGCCAGAGGTTCGAATCCTCTAGGGCGCACCACACTTACAGAGCGGCAACAACCTCTTGCGCTGAGACTTGCGCTGAACTCACGGTCGGTAGGGCGGTATCGAGACGAGCGACGGCACTGCGAAGATGCTCCGGGCTCAGGTGCGCATAGCGCATCACCGCTCACACGCGCAGCGCACTCCTGGATCGCACGATTGGTTCGTCAAGGCACTGACCGGCTCGCCCTACGAGGATCTTGCGACTAATGCCCGCGATCGCTGGCAGCAGCGCGTCACCGAGCGGCGCTGGCCGCGGTTCACAGCGAGCTGACTCCCCACATTGACGAGTCCCTGACCCCCGGGCTACTGTCGCGCTGGCCATACGCCCGGCCCGATTCACTGGAGGCTCGGCATGAAGTGTCCTCGGTGCCAGCAGGAGAACCCGCCGCAGGCGAAGTTCTGCCTGGAGTGCGGAGCTCGGGTTGCGCTGACCTGCACGAAGTGTCGTAGCGAGTTGCCCGCTGGCGCGAAATTCTGCTTAGAGTGCGGGGAGCCCGTCGCGTCACAGGCAACAGCGAACCGCGGTTCACATCGCCCGAGTCCTACACACCAAAACACCTCGCGGAGAAGATTCTCACCTCCAAGAGCGCACTGGAGGGCGAGCGAAAGCAGGTCACAGTGCTCTTCGCCGACCTGAAAGGCTCGATGGAACTATTGGCCGACCGTGACCCCGAGGAGGCCCGCAAGCTCCTCGATCCCGTTCTCGAGCATATGATCGAAGCGGTCCACCGCTACGAGGGCACGGTTAACCAAGTCATGGGCGATGGCATCATGGCGCTCTTCGGCGCGCCGTTGGCCCACGAGGACCACGCAGTGCGGGCGTGCTATGCCGCGCTCAGGATGCAGGAGAGCGTGAAGAAGTACGCGGACGAGGTGCGACGCTCGCACGCGGCCGTGGTCAAGATCCGCGTCGGGCTGAACTCCGGGGAAGTCGTCGTGCGCGCCATCGGCAGTGATCTGCAAATGGACTACACGGCCGTCGGCCAGACGACGCACCTGGCTGCGCGGATGGAGCAGATCGCCGATCCCGGCGCGATCGTGATCACACCCGGCACGCTGACGCTGGCCGAGGGCTACGCCACGGTGAAGTCGCTCGGCCTGGTGCCGGTGAAGGGGCTTGGCGAGCCGGTCGAGGTGTTCGAGCTGGTGGGGGCCGGCACCGCCCGCACCCGCCTCGACGCCGCGGCGCCGCGGGGACTCACGCGCTTCGTCGGCCGCACCGCGGAGCTGGAGCAACTCCGAGGCGCCCTCGACCGGGCGAGCCTGGGGCACGGCCAGGTGGTTGCCGTGGTCGGGGAGCTGGGCGTGGGCAAGTCGCGTCTCTTCTGGGAACTGACCCACTCCCACCGTGTGCAGGGCTGGCTCATCGTGCAATCCGGCTCGGTCTCCTACGGCAAGGCCACTGCCTACCTGCCCGTGATCGAGCTGCTCCGCGGCTACTTCGAGATCGAGAGCCGCGACGACCCGCGGAAGATCCGGGAGAAGGTCACGGGGAAGGTCCTGACCCTCGCCCCGGCGCTCGCACCCGTCGTGCCCGCCCTCCTGGCGCTCCTGGACGTGCCGGTGGACGAGGCGTCCTGGCACGCCCTCGATCCGCTCCTGCGGCGCCAGCAGACGCTCGATGCGGTCAAGCGCCTGCTGCTGCGCGAGAGCGAAGCCCAGCCGCTGGTGGTGATCTTCGAGGACCTGCACTGGATCGACGGCGAGACCCAGGCCTTGCTCGATAGCCTCGTCGAGAGCCCGCCCGCGGCGCGGCTCCTGCTCCTCGTCAATTACCGCCCCGAGTACAGCCACGCCTGGGGCGGCAAGACCTACTACCGCCAGCTCCGGATCGATCCCCTGCCGCCCGAGAGCGCTGACGAGCTGCTCGCTGCCCTCCTCGGCACTGACGCGGCCCTCGGCCCGCTCAAGCAGCTCCTGGTCGAGCGGACAGAAGCAAATCCCCTCTTCCTCGAGGAGAGTGTTCGGGCCCTGGTGGAGACGGCGGCCCTGGTCGGCGAGCGCGGCGCCTACCGGCTGACCCGGCCCGTCGAAAATTTAAAGATCCCCGCCACAGAGCAGGCCATCCTGGCCGCGCGCATCGACCGCCTGGCGCCCGAGGCCAAGCGACTGCTCCAGGCAGCCGCGGTCATCGGCAAGGACGTGCCCATGCCGCTGCTCCTGGCCATTGCCGACACTCCGGAGCCCGAGGTGCGCGCCGAGCTGACGCACCTGCAGGCCGCGGAGTTCCTCTACGAGACCCGGCTCTTTCCGGACCTCGAGCACACGTTCAAGCACGCGCTCACCCACGAGGTGGCGTACCAGGGGCTGCTCCACGACCGGCAGCGCGCCCTGCACGCCCGCATCACCGAGGCCATCGAGCAGCTCGCTCCCGCGCGCGTCGCCGAGCAGACCGAGCGGCTGGCCCATCACGCCCAGCGCGGGGGGTTGTGGGAAAAGGCGGTCGCCTATCTCCGCCAAGCGGGCCTCCGGGCGATGGTGCGGGCAGCCAACCGCGAGGCCAGCGCCCACCTGGAGCAGGCGCTCAGCGCTATCCGCCGACTACCGGAGGGCCGCGAGACGACCGAGCTGACCATCGACATTCACATCGACCTCCGGAACGCGCTCCTCGCGCTCGGCGATCGGGCGCGCATGGCGGACCACCTCCACGAGGCGGAGGTGCTAGCCAGGACGCTCGGCGACCCGCACCGGCTCGGGCGGATCGCCACCTTCATGGTGAACCTGTGCGTGATCACTGGTGACTACGACCAGGCCGTCAGATTCGGGCAGGAGGCCCTGAGCATCGCGCGAACTCTCGGCAATCGCTTGATCGAGGTGGTCGCAACGTCCAACCTGGGCATCACGCACGTCGCTCGGGGTGAGTTCAGCGACGCGGCCACCTTGCTCGAGCGGAACGTCGCGCTCGAGGGCGACCTGCGCGCCGAGCGCTTCGGGGTGCCGCCATCCAGTCGGCGTTGTCAGGCGCCTGGCTCGCCGACGTGCTCTCCCAGGTCGGCCGGTTCGACGAGGCCATCGGGCACGCTGAGGCGGCCGTGCAGATCGCTGCAGCGGCTGATCATCCCTGGACGATCCACTTCGGGTTGTTCGAACTCGGGCGCGCCCACCTCCGTCGCGGGGATCTCCCACGCGCGACCCGGGTCCTCGAGCGGGGCCTCGACCTCTGCCGGACGTGGCAGATCGTCGTCGGGATACCGTTCGTCGCCGCAGCCCTCAGCGCCGCATACGCCCTCGCCGGCCGTGCTGATGAGGCGCTCCCGCTGGTCGCGGGTGCCGTCGAGGAGTTCCGTCGTCGCCAGAATCACCTTCGGCCGGCGCTCATTCTTCTGTGCGCGGGGATGACCTACCTCTCGGCCGGGCGGATTGACGAGGCCGCCAGCCACGCCCGAGAGGCACTCGCGCTCACCCGCCGGCTGGGGGCGCGGGGAAGCGAGGCCCACGCCCTCTGCCTCACCGGTGACGTCGCGTCGGCCGGCGGCGCCGTGGACGCCGAAGCCTACTACCATGACGCGCTAGCGCTCGCCGGCCGGCTCGGCATGCGCCCTCTCGTCGCCCACTGCCACCTCGGCCTCGGCAAGCTCTACCGGCGCACGGGCAAGCGCCAGCAAGCGCATGAGCACCTCACCACCGCGACGTCGATGTATCGCGAGATGGGGATGACGTACTGGCTGGAGAAGGCGGAACCGGAGCTGGCGCGCGCATCAGGTTGACCCGCAGCAGAGGGGGGATATCATGAGGCTCCCAATCTCGCTCCTTATTCTTCTCGCTCTTCTTGCGCCCGTGCCGGCCAGCGCCGGCCCTGAAGGCCAGATGACTCTGGTGCTCAACATCTCGACCGCGGCCCGGTGGTTCGATCCCTCCGAGTCCGAGGGTCTCATCACGCCCTTCATCTTCTACTTCATGATCCACGACGCGCTGGTCAAGCCCCTGCCCGGCAACCCGATGGCGCCGAGTCTTGCTGAGTCGTGGAGCGCCTCGGCCGACGGGCTCACCTACGACTTCGTTCTGCGTAACGGCGTGAGGTTCCAGAACGGCGAGCCGGTAACTTCAGAGGACGTGAAATTCTCCTTCGAACGCTACAAGGGCGCGTCTGCGAAGCTCTTGAAGGAGCGCGTCACCGCCGTGGAGATCGTCGATCCGCACCGCGTCCGGTTCCACTTGAAACGGCCCTGGCTCGATTTCATGACCTTCTATGGCACTCCAGCGACGGGGGCGGCCTGGATTGTCCCGAAGAAGTACGTGGAGAAGGTCGGCGACGACGGGTTCAAGCGAGCACCGGTCGGCGCCGGGCCCTATAAGCTCGTTTCGTTCAAACCCGGGGTCGAGCTGGTCGTAGAGGCCAACGAGCAGTACTGGCGCAAGACGCCAAGCGTGAGGACGCTGATCGTGCGGTCGGTTCCCGACGACTCCACGCGCCTGGCCATGCTCAAGCGGGGCGAGGCGGACATCGTGTACAACTTCCGCGGCGCTTTGGCGGAGGAGCTGAGGCGGACGCCCGGCCTCACGCTGAAGCCGTTCTACATTCCTCTCCCCTTCTGGTACGTGTTCACCGAGCAGTGGAATCCAAAGTCGCCGTGGCATGATCGCCGCGTGCGCCTGGCCACCAACCTGGCGATCGACCGCCAGGCCATCAATCAGGCCGAGACGCTCGGGTTTTCGAAACTATCCGCCAGCATGATCCCACAAAGTTTTGAGGGTTACTGGCCGGCCCCGCGTTATCCGTACGACTCCCAGAAGGCCAAGCAGCTGCTGGCGGAGGCCGGCTACCCGAACGGCTTCGACGCCGGGACAATCTCCGTCGATGCCGCGAACGGATCATTCGCCGAAGCGGTGGCCGGGTACTGGGGAGCGGTCGGGATCCGCGCGACCCTTCGCCCCCTGGAGCGCGCGGCCTTCTTCAAGGAGTACGGGGAAAAGCGATTGAAGCACGTCGTCCAGAGCACAAGCGCGGCGCTCGGAAATGCGGCGACCAGGCTGGACGCATTCGTCGCCGGGGGCGGCCTCTTCACGTATGGAACGTATCCCGACATCGAAGGACTCATTCGCGAGCAGTCGACCGAGCTTGACCGCGGCAAGCGCGAGGCGATCCTCCACCGAATCCAGCAACTCATTCACGAGAAGGTCATGTACGCGCCACTCATGGAACCGGCGATTCTCGCCGGCTACGGGCCGCGTGTCGCCGAGTCGGCCATCGGACTCATCACCAACATGGCAGCCTCGGCACCGTACGAGGAGCTGCGACTCAAGGGCAAGTGAGATTCCAGCGAATGGCCGGAGGCTCGGATTGTGATCCACCCCTTTCGTCGCCCACTGCCACCTCGGCCTCGGCAAGCTCTACCGGCGCACGGGCAAACGTGAGCAGGCGCAGGAGCACCTCACCACGGCGGCCACGATGTACCGCGAGATGGACATGACGTACTGACTGGAGCAGACCGAGAAGGAGATTGACGAATTTGGACAAAGCTGAGGTGCCCCGGAATGTGCACCTGTGGCCACTCTGAGAAAAACTACGCTCCGTGCGGGAAATGTCTCTCGTCGAGGGATGCCAAATGCGAAGTGTTCGAGGGGCAGAAGCCGTAACTGCACATCGAGCCTGACGGCTTCGAGGCGGATTGGTGACCAAGCGACTGTAGGGTTCTGGCTGGAGAAGGCTGAGGCCGAGAGGGGAGAGCGTTGGAGCATGGAAGCTGAGATTGGAGATGCAGCAGGCGCGATCTGGCAATATCTCGACGAACACGGCGTGACGACGCTGAGTAAGTTGAGACAAGGGACCAAACTCCCCGACCAGCTTCTTCTGCTGGGTGTCGGCTGGCTTGCGCGAGAAGGGAAGCTACGGCTCGTTCGGGAAGGCAGAACTGTGAGAGTCGACCTCAGAGAGCGCGGGCCAGCGTGACCGTCGGGCCTCTCGCAGTCGTCCGGCCGCCCGTGCTCTCGATCCTCGCCCCGCCGCTCGCAGACGGTACTGTTCACGTGACGGCAGGGTTTGGTGCACAACTCCAGGCGGCTGCAAGACGGGATATGAGGGTCATCGGTTCCGCTACGCGTGCTCGAGAGAACCGCCATAGCTACACCTTTCCGTCTGACTCAGAGAAGGCCAGACCCACGTCACCTCGGTCACCTCAGAACCCAGCCCTTTCTCCAGGTACAGCCGCTCGGCATCTGTATCAAGACGTCGCCATTGACCATCGGCCCGGCTCGTTTTAGGTTTTCCACCAACGCCTGGTGGCTGGCCCGCTCCCAGCCCGCTGGTTCTGGGCTGGTCGCGCTGGTCGAGGGAGCGAGATGCGCCTTCTCATCGTGAGGCGCGGGGACTTGGGGTTGTATCAGCGCTTTAGGGCCCAGTTAGCCGCTGATCCGACGGTCAAAGTGATCACAGATCGGCGCGGGGCCGAGCGACGACGAGACCGCCTTGGCCATGAACCAGATCGTCGACGCGGCGATCGTCGTCGCGACGAGCGGTACGTGAGCCTCGCGCTCCGATCAGCGGGCTGGGTTGAGGTCGGTATGCGAATGCCTAACGCTGAGTAGAGAGGTGGGAGAGCCTGAATTCCAATCCACCGTCGGCCTGTCTAGACCATGTGCGTTGGCAAGATGGTTCGCGTTCACCGGAGTGCCGAACCAGATGTGGCCAAAACATGTGCCTTCTCGCCGGCCTCGACAAGTTTGTCCACGACTATCGCCCGCACGGCTCCCTGACCGCCGACTACCGACTCACCGTCGCATGCTCATGTGGCGTGGTGTTCGAGCGGTGGGTGACATCCGTAGACGCTGACGCCGACCTGATCTCTTGGGCGCAGCGACGAGGTGGTCTTTGTACAAGGCCAGGCGACCCACTTTGTGCAGGATCTCAACCAACCACTGCACGCCGCGTGAGACGAGACCCGTGCTGAGCATAACGAGGTCGAGGCCCAGATGTTTTACCGCTCCTGGCAGAAAGACCACACGTACCGTGGCTTCGTGCTCGTCAGGAACTATTCCTGCTTCGCATTTGAGATCGCCCAGAATTCCTCGCAACATGCCCGGGCGCTCTTCTTTGACCGAGAGATCAAGCGAGTCACTGAGATCGCGTGGGACCAAGCCGTCAATGACACGGCAAATCTCTGGCAATCGATCTTTTGGCACGCCCTGGGGCCGGAGCGGGCGTGGCAACTGTACGGTATCCCGGAGCCGGTAAAAGAGATCGGAAATGGATCGCTCTGCTGATCAGCCGGACGGCCTCTCCCGCCTCACCATCACCTGCCCGCGTGGTCTTCGAGCGCTGGATCACGCCCGTGGACGCCGAACTGGATCTGCTGCGGGGCGGCGTCGCCGAACTGGATCTCCGGCAGCAGTTGACCACCCGGCAGACGACAGTCTAGTCTGACCCACTGTTCTGACGTTCATCGTCCAGACTCCGGAGGGCGGCATGAAGTGTCCCCGGTGCCGGGAGAACAATCCCTCCTACGCGCTGTTTTGCCTGAAGTGCGCGACGCCCTTCCCGCACCTCCCTGGTAGTGCGCAAGCGGGTGATTTCCAGTTCGTCGACCGATGTGGAGCCCGTCCTGATGACCGTCGCGGAGCGGGCGGCCCGGCTGACCGGCGCCAATGACGCGTTGATCTACCGGAGGGAGGGCGACGTGTTGCGACCGGTGGCTCGATGGGGCTCAGTGCCGACCGTGATGACACCGGAAACTAGGTTACCCATCGACCGCGGGTTCGTCGCGAGCCGTCCGGTCATCGATGCGCGGATCCTTCACATTCCCGATATCCAGGCGGCATTCGACGACTTCCCCGGCTCGAAACGCTACATGGGCCAAACCGGTGTCCGCACTGTTTTAGCCGTGCCGCTTCTTCGCGAGGGCGCCGCAATCGGGGTCATCTTGATACGGCGGCTCGAGGTCCAACCCTTCAGCGACGCGCAGATCGACCTGCTGAAGACCTTCGCCGACCAGGCGGTGATCGCCATCGAGAACGTGCGGCTGTTCACCGAGCTCCAGGCGAGCAACCGCGAGCTGACCACAGCGCTGGACACGCAGACCGCCACCAGCGACATCCTGCGCGTCATCAGCCGCTCGCAGACGAACGTCCAGCCGGTGTTCGACGCGATTGTGGCCAGCGCCGTCCGCTTGCTGGGGGCGTACGTGGGGTCGCTGACCCGGGTCGCGGGCGATCAGATCGCTCTCGCCGCGCTCACGAGCGCCGACGCCGCCGGCGACGCCGTCCTGAGGGCGAGCTTCCCACAGCCGCTTCAATCCGAGGCGCCGCACGCCTGGGCCATTCGCGATCGCGCGCCGATCAATATCGCCGACGCCCAGACCGATCCCCAATTGCCCGAATTCGCACGCGCCAACGCTCGTGCCCGTGGCTACCGCAGCCAGGTGGCGGTGCCGCTGCTCCGTCACGCCGAGGCGATCGGGACGATCTCGGTAACCCGCCGCGACCCCGGCGGGTTCACTGACGACGAGATCGCGCTCCTCCAGACTTTCGCTGATCAGGCGGTGATCGCGATCGAGAATGCGCGACTCTTCGACGAGCTGCAGGCGCGCACGCAGGAGTTGACGCGCTCAGTGGGCGAGCTTCGGGCGCTCGGCGAGGTCGGCCAGGCGATCAGCTCCACCCTCGACCTTCAGACGGTGCTCAGCACGATCGCCGCGCGGGCGACGCAGCTCGCCGGGGCGGACGCGGGCGTCATCTACGAATACGACGCCGAGCGGGAGGTCTTCGAGCCGCGAGCCACAGAGCACCTCGAGCCGGAGATCGTTGACGTGCTGGTGACGGCACCGGTGCGGAAGGGTGAAGGGGCCACGGGGCAGCTCGCCATCTCGCCGCAAGCGGTGCAGCTCTCTGACATCCATCTCGACTCCCTGCCGAGCCTCCACCACGCCCGGGGCGCGTTCGTTCGGGCCGGGTCCGAGCGTTGCTCGCCGTTCCACTGCTGCGCGAAGACCACCTGATCGGCGGCCTCACCGTGCTGCGAAAGATGCCCGGCCAGTTCCCGCGCGAGACCATTGAACTGCTACAGACCTTCGCCACGCAATCCGCGCTGGCCATCCAGAACGCGCGGTTGTTCCGCGAGATCGAGGATAAGAGCCGACAGCTTGAAGTCGCCAGCCAGCACAAATCGGAGTTCCTCGCCAACATGTCCCACGAGCTGCGGACGCCCCTCAACGCGATCATCGGCTTCTCCGAGGTCCTGTCCGAGCGGATGTTCGGGGACCTCAATGAGAAGCAGGCAGAGTATCTGAACGACATCTACGCATCGGGCACGCATCTACTCTCGCTGATCAACGACATCCTCGACCTGTCGAAGATCGAGGCCGGGCGGATGGAGCTGGAACTCACGGACTTCCATCTCCCCACCGCGCTCGACAATGCCCTGATGCTGGTCCGCGAGCGGGCGGGGCGACGGAACATCACATTGCAGATGAGCGTCGATGAACGGCTGGGCGAGGTTCGAGCGGACGAGCGAAAGATCAGGCAGGTGGTCCTGAATCTCTTGTCGAATGCGATCAAGTTCACGCCGGAGGGCGGACGGATAGTAGTCGGGGCAGTGCCACGAGAGACGGGTCTGTGGAGGTATCAGTCAGCGACACCGGGGTCGGGATCGCGCCGGAGGATCAGGAAGCAGTCTTCGAGGAGTTCCGCCAGGTCGGGACGGCGGAGAAGAAAGCAGAAGGGACGGGCCTGGGGCTAACCCTCTGCCGGAAGTTCATCGAACTCCACGGCGGGCGGATCTGGGTCGAGAGTCAGGTAGGCCAGGGCTCTACGTTCACGTTCACCATTCCAGTGCGTTGAGGTGAGGATAGATCTAGCTGGGCTTCAGTGAAGGAAGGAACCGTGGTCGAACAATCAGGATTCCAGGTCAGTGGCGGTGCCGCGGAGCGATACGAGCGGTACGCTGTCCAGTATTTCATAGGTCCCTGGGCGCCTGGGCTCGTCGCGTCAGCTGCTTTGGGGCGGGCCGAGCGCGTGCTGGACCTCGCATGTGGCACCGGGGTCATGGCACGTATTGCGGCCTCCAAAGTGGGAGAGGCGGGTCACGTTACTGGCTTGGATATTAACGCTGGGATGCTGGCCGTTGCCCGATCACTGCCGGCCCCGTCAGGCGCTTCGATTACTTGGGTCGAGGGCAGCGCGACGGCGATGGACCTGCCTGATGCCTCGTTTGACGTCGTCGTGTGTCAGCAAGGACTGCAGTTCTTTCCCGACAAGTCTGCGGCGCTGAGGGAGATAAGGCGGGTCCTCGGACCGGGCGGCCGGGCGTTGCTCAGCGTCTGGAAGTCGATGGGGCCATACCATCTTGCGGTTGGGAACGCACTTGAGCGCTGCGTAGGCTTGGAGACGGCAACCAAGTTTCGCGCGTCTCGGGTGGGGTTACCGGACGAGGATGCGTTGCGCCGAATGCTCACGGAGGCAGGGTTCCGAGACGTACGAATTCGGCCGAGCGCGATGGTTGTACAGCTACCTTCAATAGAGGAGTTTGTCTTAGGGCATCTATCCGGCACGCCAGTAGCCGGTGCGGTTGGGGCCTTGGACGACGAGGAACGGGCTGCGCTGGCAGGGCTGGTAAAGATGGCGTTACAGCCTTATGCCAACGGTGACGGTGTGGCAGTGCCCGATGAAATCAACATTGCGATTGCGCACCAGTAGCGTGAGCGCTACCAGAAGAGACAACCTCGCGTGCGGGTCAGATCCCGCCAGCCATCCTCCACCGAGGTGCCCATGCGGCTGATCGGGCTCGCCATTCTCGCTGCCAGCCTCGTTCTTGTCCCGCGTGCCATCAAGGCGCAACAGGCCCTTCACGAACTCGATGACGCGTTGGCGGAGATCCGATGCTGACGGAATTACTCGCCTTCCTCGACGAACTGCTCTCCTACCTCGAATCCGTCCACGACGGGGGATGTCCCGGTCTCTGTTGAACTTGAGAACTGAGTAGCGACGGCTCCCGGGTCGGCGTGAGAATCGCGTCGACCAAGACAAACGGTCCCCACGACCGGGGCCAAGGAGCCGCCAATGACGAAGAGAACAGCGGAAGCGCAGCGAACGCAAGCGGAGAATGAAGCC
>QHSU01000004.1 GCA_003220535.1 Candidatus Rokuibacteriota bacterium | reverse complement strand
GTCTTCTGCCGCTTGGCGCCCTCGACCAGCGAGATCATGCGGTCGAGGAACGCCTCGCCCGGGTCCGCGGTGACCTCGACGATGAGCCAGTCCGACAGCACCTGCGTGCCACCGGTGACCGAGCTGCGGTCCCCGCCGCTCTCCCGGATCACCGGCGCGCTCTCGCCGGTGATCGCCGACTCGTTCACCGACGCGACGCCTTCCACGACGGTCCCGTCGGCCGGGATGAAGTCGCCGGCTTCCACGAGCACGAGCTGGCCCTTGCGCAGGCTCGAGGCCGCGACGAGCTCGTACCATGCGGCGCGGTCGGGCCGCGCCAATCGCTTGGCCTGGAGATCGCGCCGCGCCTTGCGCAACGAGGCCGCCTGCGCCTTGCCGCGGCCCTCGGCCATCGCCTCGGCGAAGTTCGCGAACAGCACGGTGAACCAGAGCCAGACCGAGACCCAGAAGATGAACCAGGCAGGCGCTTCGCCCTTCCCGACGACAGCCTGAGCCCACAGGAGCGTGGTCAGGATGGAGCCGACGTACACGACGAACATGACGGGGTTCCGCACCTGGCGACGAGGCGTCAGCTTGCGGAAGGAGTCGACGATCGCCTGCTTCATGATCGTCGCGTCGAACAGCGAGCTGGCTCTCACAGTCGCCATGGCCTCATCACCTCATTTCGCCGCGATCAGCGTGAGATGCTCGACAATCGGCCCGAGCGCCAGGGCCGGGACGAACGTCAGCGCGCCGACCAGCAGCACCACACCGACCAGCAGTCCGACGAAGAGCGGCGTGTGCGTAGGCAGGGTGCCGGCGCCGACGGGAACAATCTTCTTGCGCGCGAGCGCACCGGCGATCGCCAGCACGGGGACCGCGAGCCAGTAGCGTCCGAACAGCATGCAGAGACCGAGCGCCGTGTTGTAGAACGGCGTGTTCGCGCTCAAGCCCGCGAACGCGCTCCCGTTGTTGTTCGAGACCGAGGAGAAGGCGTAGAGGATCTCGCTGAACCCGTGCATCCCGGGGTTCGCGATCCCCGCCTTGCCGGCCTCCGTGACGACGCCGATCGAAGTCCCGATGAGCACCAGCGCGGGAGTGATCAGGATCACGAGTGACGACATCTTCATCTCGTAGGATTCGATCTTCTTGCCGAGATACTCCGGAGTGCGTCCCACCATGAGCCCGGCCACGAAGACCGCGATGATCGCGAACATGAGCATCCCATAGAGTCCGGAGCCGACGCCGCCGTAGACGACCTCACCGAGCTGGATCAGCCACATCGGCACGAGCCCGCCGATCGGCGTGAAGGAGTCGTGCATGGCGTTGACCGATCCGTTCGAGGCCGACGTCGTCGCCGTGGCCCACAGCGCCGAGTTCGTGATGCCGAACCGCACCTCCTTGCCTTCCATGTTGCCGCCCGACTGCAGGGCGCTGGCGGTGTGATCGACGCCTTGCTTCACGAACACGCGGCCGTTCTGCTCGGCCACGACGCACACGAGGAGGAGCGCGACGAAGATGACTGTCATCGCCGCGAGCACGGCCCAGCCCTGGCGCGTGTCACCAACCATGACGCCGAGGGTGTAGCAAAGCGCAGCCGAGATCTGCAAAATCGCCAAGAGCTCGAGGAAGTTCGCGAGCGGCGTCGGGTTCTCGAACGGATGCGCCGAGTTCACGTTGAAGAAGCCGCCGCCGTTCGTCCCGAGCTGCTTGATCGCGATCTGCGACGCTGCCGGCCCCACCGCGATGACCTGCTCGGTCAACGTGGATTTCTTCGTCTTCGCCTGGCCCTTCTCGTCGAGAACCGGCTTGCCGTCCTTGTCCGTCACCGGCTCGTCGTACTCGGTGGGCTGCACGACGGCGACCTTCGCGTATGGGCCGAACGTCTGCACGACGCCCTGGGAAACGAGAACCAGCGCGAAGACGAACGAGAGCGGCAGGAGGATGTAGAGCGTGGTTCGAGTGAGATCGACCCAGAAGTTACCGATCGTCTCGGCGGAGCGACGCGCGAATCCTCGGATCAGCGCGACCGCGACGGCCATGCCCGACGCCGCCGACACGAAGTTCTGGACGGTCAGCGCGAGCATCTGCGTGAGATAGCTCATGGTCGATTCGCCGCCGTAGCCCTGCCAGTTGGTGTTCGTCGCGAAGCTCACGGCGGTGTTGAACGACGAGTCGGGCGAGACCGCGCCGAGACCGGCCGGGTTGAGCGGCAGCACGCTCTGGAGACGCTGGAGCGCGTAGGCTGCCAGGACCCCGGCGAGGTTGAGGATGAGCATCGTCAGGGCATAGGTCTTCCATCCCATCTCCGCCTTGGGACTGATGCCGGACATCCTATAGATGAGGCGCTCCAGCCAGCCGAGCGCCCGGTCGAGCGCGACCCGCCGGCCTTCGTAGACGCGCGCCATGTACGCCCCGAGCGGCTTGGCCAGCAGCAGCAACACCACCACGTAGACGACGAGCTGAAGAACGCCGTTGGCTGTCATCCGAAAAGCTCCGGTTTGAGAAGCGCCAGCACGAGGTAGATCAACAGACCCAGTGAGACGAGACCGCCGACGATGTAGAGCAGTGGCATCGTGACCTCCTACACGCGCTCACAGAGCTTGACGAACGCCCAGGTGAGGCCGAAGAAGAGCACGCTCAGTCCGAGATAGAGCCCGTCCATCCAGTCCATGGTCTTCCTCCAATCGAGAACAATAGCGCCCGCCCGCCTCAAGGAACCGTCAAGATCACCCGTGGAGACGTTAACGGCGCATCAAAATCATGGGTTCCTCCGGCTCCACCTTCTTGGAGGACGGGAGGCACAACCTCCGCGACGTTGACCTCGCCTTAACGCGGAGCGCCTTCAGTTTGGCGGAACCTTGATTCGCCCCGGCCATCTCATGGGAACGAAGGAGGATGTCCCATGAAGCCCACGTGGTGGCAGCTCTACGGAATCGGCGCGCTTCTCGTGGCGCTGATCGGACTCATCGAGGCCGATCTCTCGGCCGGCGCCCTGCGCACGACCTTCGATCGGCGCCGCGCCAAGTCGAGAGCCATCCGGTTGTGGCGTCTCCAGATCGCCATGAGCACGAACGCGAAAATGACCATATCTGGTCGCGATTGGGCGCGTCGGGCTGGCGCTGGGCGCCTGGACGCGGTGGGGGATTCGATGACCCCCTCGCGGTAGCCTCGTTCCAGATCCCCACGTAGGCCAGTCCGCAAATCAGCAGGGTGCCCCGGCGCCGACAAGCCTGACCCCCAGCGCACCACGGCGCTACACTAGGACCGTGAGTACCGACCGGCCCGACCCCGAGGCACTGCTGGCCCGCGTCAAAGAGGAAGAGGCGCGACGGCGCAAGGGGAAGCTGAAGGTGTTTTTCGGCGCCGCCGCCGGGGTCGGCAAGACGTACGCCATGCTCGAGGCTGCGCGCGAGCAGCGTGCCGACGGGATCGACGTGCTCATCGGCGTGGTCGAGACGCACGGCCGCACCGAGACGGACGCGCTGCTCGAGGGGCTCGAGCGCCTGCCTCTGTGGGGCGTCGAGTATCGCGGCACGACGCTGCAGGAATTCGACCTCGACGGCGCGCTCGGTCGCCATCCCGCCCTGATCCTCGTCGACGAGCTCGCCCACACGAACGCGCCGGGGTCCCGTCACGCCAAGCGGTGGCAGGACGTGCTCGAGCTCCTCGACACCGGCATCGACGTCTACACGACCGTGAACGTCCAGCATGTCGAGAGCCTCAACGACGTCGTCGCGAAGATCACGGGGGTCGTGGTGCGCGAGACGGTGCCGGACTCGGTCCTGGAACAGGCGGACGAGGTCGAGCTGATCGACCTACCGCCCGACGATCTGCTCGAGCGCTTCAAGGACGGCAAGGTCTACATGCCCGACCAGGCGCAGGAGGCCGTCCGAAATTTCTTCCGCAAGGGCAACCTGATCGCCCTGCGCGAGCTCGCGCTCCGCCGGACCGCCGAGCGGGTGGACGCCCAGATGCGCGTCTACATGCACGAGCACGCGATCGGCAAGGCGTGGCCGACCGCCGAGCGGCTCCTGGTGTGCATCAGCCCCGGACCGGAATCGGCCCGGCTCGTGCGGGCGGCCAAGCGGATGGCGGACCGGCTCGGCGCCCCGTGGGTGGCGGCGTACGTCGAAACGCCGGCGCAGCTCCGCCTGCCGGCCGAGGTGCGCGATCGGGTCACCCAGACGCTCCGGCTCGCCGAACAGCTCGGCGCCGAGACCTACATGCTGCCCGGACCGAAGATGAGCGAGGCGATCCTGGCGTTCGCGCACGACCGCAACGTGACGAAGATCGTCGTGGGCAAGCCCCGCCGCCGGCTCTGGACGCGAATCTTGATCGGCTCGATCGTCGACGCAATCGTCCAGGGCAGCGGCGACATCGACATCTATGTCATCAGCGCCGAGCGTGAGCAGGGCGTCTCACCGGTGCTCGTCCGGCGGCGTGCGATTCCGCCCGAATGGGCGCCCTACGTCTGGGCGCTGACCGTCGTGGCGCTGTCGAGCGGAATCGCGTGGTTGACGCTCCCGTTCTTCGAGCTCGCCAACCTCGTCATGGTGTATTTGCTCGGGATCGTCGTCGTCGCGACGCGCTACGGTCGGGGGCCCTCGCTGGTGGCCTCCGTCCTGAGCGTCGCCGCGCTCGACTTCCTGTTCGTGCCGCCCGTCTTCACGTTCGCGGTCTCCGACGTCCGCTACCTGTTCACCTTCGCGGTCATGCTGCTCGTCGGGCTCGTGACCAGCAGTCTGGCGGCGCGCATCCGCACGCAGGCGGACACCGCCCGCCTGCGCGAGCAGCGGACGGCGGCGCTCTACGCCATGAGTCGCGAGCTGGCGAGCACGCGCGGCGTGGACCAGCTCCTGACGATCGCGGTGCGCCACATCAGCGAGGTCTTCCGCAGCCAGGTGGTCGTGCTCCTTCCCGGCGCCGGCGGTCTCGTTCCCTCGGGCGGCGGGCAGCTCGCGCTGGACTCCAACGAGCTCGGCGTCGCGAAGTGGGTGCACGAGCATCATCAGCCGGCGGGGCTCGGCACCGCCACGCTGCCCGGAGCCGTCGCGCTCTACCTGCCGCTGCAGGCGCCGCGCGGACCGGTAGGCGTCCTCGGCGTCCGCCCGGCCGACCGCCACGCGCTCGATGCGCCCGACCAGCTCCACCAGCTCGAGACCTTCGCCAATCAGACCGCGCTCGCCATCGAGCGGGCGCAGCTCGCCGACGAGGCGCAGCAGGCTCAGGTGCGGATCGAGACCGAGCGCCTGCGCAACTCGCTGCTCAGCTCGGTCTCGCACGACCTCCGGACGCCGCTCGCCACGATCACCGGGGCGGCCAGCACAATTTTGGAAAGCGGGTCCCGGCTCGATGCCCAGACGCGCCAGGAATTGCTCGAGTCGGTGCGCGAGGAGGCCGACCGGCTGAACCGTCTCGTCCAGAATCTCCTGGAGATGACGCGTCTCGAGTCCGGTGCGCTCCAGCTCCGCCGGGAATGGCATCCGCTCGAAGAGGTCATCGGGGCCGCGCTGAGCCGCCTCGGCAAGGAGCTCGCCGACCGGCGCGTGGACACGCGCGTGCCGCCCGACCTGCCCCTCGTGCCGATCGACGACGTCCTGGTCGAGCAGGTGCTCGTCAACCTCCTCGACAACGCCGTCAAGTACACGCCCCGCGAGAGTCCGATCCGGATCATCGCGACGGCCACCGACCGCGCCGTCACCGTCGAGGTGGCCGATCATGGCCCGGGGTTGCCGCGGGGTGAGGAAGACAGGGTGTTCGAGAAGTTCCATCGCGGAGCCGAGGGCGGCCGCGGCGTGGGCCTCGGCCTGGCGATCGCCCAGGGCATCGTCAAGGCGCACGGCGGACGCATCTGGGCGCAGAACCTGCCCGAGGGCGGCGTGGCATTTCTGTTCACGCTCCCACTGGCGGGCACGCCACCCGCGGCCGTGCCCGCTGATGCCTGAGCCCGTCGTCGTCCTGATCGAGGACGAGCCACAGATCCGGCGCTTCTTGCGGGCGACGCTGACCGGCCAGGGCTACAAGCTCTTCGAGGCCACGACGGGCGCTGATGGCGTCGTGGAAGTGGGCTCGCGCCAGCCCGACGTCGTCATCGTCGACCTCGGGTTGCCCGACATGGACGGCCTCGAAGTCATCCGGCGCGTGCGCGAGTGGACCGACGTCCCGGTCATCGTGCTCTCGGCCCGCGGCCAGGAGCGCGACAAGGTCACGGCGCTCGACGCGGGCGCCGACGACTACGTGAGCAAGCCGTTCGGCGCCAGCGAGCTGCTCGCGCGGATCCGCGTCGCGCTCCGCCACACCGCCGGCGCGTCGCACGAGGCGGACGAGGCCGCCTTCAAGGTGGGAGAGCTGCGCGTCGACCTCCTGCGCCGCCAGGTGCTGGTCGACGACAAGGAAGTCCACTTGACGCCGATCGAGTACAAGCTCTTGACGACGCTCGTTCGTCACGCCGGGAAGGTCGTCACGCACCAGCAGCTGCTTCGGGAGGTGTGGGGCCCCTCGCACACCGAGCAGGCTCACTACGCGCGCGTCTACATGGCTCATCTGCGTCACAAGCTCGAGGCCGAGCCCGCGCGTCCCCGCTATCTCCTGACGGAGCCGGGTGTCGGGTACCGGCTCGCGGCGGAATGATCGCCGTGTGCGCGCAAGAGATCCCCGACGCCCGTGCGGTGGCTTGCCGAGTGTTCCAGAATGCGGTATCAGCCTGAAGCGAGCCCGGAACGCACTCCAGGCGCCAAGCTCGAGTCGCCGGCTGGAGCGAGGAGAGGAGAACGACGATGGCCCGCTATCTGAAGGTCGCGGCTGCGCAAATGGGTCCCAACCAGGACGGCACGCCGCGCGAGGCGATCGTCGAGCGGATGCTGGCGCTCCTCGAGGCGGCGGCGCGCGACGGTGTCGAGCTGATCGTGTACCCCGAGATGGCGCTGACGACGTACTTTCCCAAGCGCATCCGCCAGGACTTCGACCAGTTCTTCGAGACCGAGGTGCCGCCGAAGGCCCTCGACCCGCTCTTGCGTCGCGCCGCCGACGCGCGTGTCGCGGTGCACGTGGGCTTCTGCGAGAAGGCCGACGGGAAGTACTTCAACACGGCGCTCCTCACCGACCGCGACGGCCGCCTGTGCGGGACCTTCCGCAAGATCCATCTCCCGGGCACGAAGGCCGCCGACGGCTTCGCCCAGGTCTACGAGCCCTACTACTTCGCCCACGGTGATACCGGCTACCGGGTCTTCGACGCTGTCGACGCCAGGGTCGGCATCGCGATCTGCCAGGATCGACGGTATCCGGAGAGCTACCGTTCGCTCGCCCTCCAGGGCGCCGAGATCATCCTCATCGGCTACAACACGCCGCTCTCGCCGCTGGCGCTCGACTTGAACGAGCTCTGCATGCGCGCCGGGGCCTACTCGAACCTCTGCTTCGTGGTGGGCGTCGCCAAAGCCGGCGTGGAGGACGGCGTCGAGCTGATCGCCGGCTCCTGCATCATCGACCCGCAAGGCCAGATCCTCGCGCGGGCGGCGACGCGCGCCGACGAGCTCGTGGTGGCTCGAATCGACCTCGAGCAGATGGCGCCCGTGCGGAAGCGCTGGAACTTCCTCGGGCGGCGTCAGCCCCACCACTACGGGCGCCTGCTCCAGCCGGTCACCGAGAAGGAGCCGAATCGATGAGCGCGTCCGGCGTCGACGTGGTCGTGCGCGGCGGTCGGGTGGTCACGAGCTCGGACGTCGTCGAGGCCGCGGTCGCGATCCGCGGCGACAAGATCGCCGCGATCGGGCCCGAGTCGCTCTTTCCGCCCGCCGAGCGCGTGATCGACGCCTCCGGCAAGCTCGTGCTCCCCGGGCTCATCGACTGTCATCTACACATCGGCCCGGAGTACGACGACTGGCGGAGGGCGCCGGCGGCGGCGGCGCGCACGGGGCTCACCACGCTCTTGCCCTTCGTCGTCTACGACGAGGGCGAGACGCTGCCGAGGGCGGTCGCGCGCCTGCGCGAGGAGGCCGAGTCGCTCTCCGTGCTCGACTTCGGCTTTCACTTCATCCTGAACCACGAGCCGTACATCCTCGAGGGCATCCCCGAGGCCTTCCGCATGGGCGTCTCGTCGCTCAAGCTCTTCATGACGTACAAGAAGCGCGGCAAGCGCATGGTCTCCGATGAGTTCATCGCCAAGACGATGGAGCGGCTCGCCGCGCTCGGCGGCCTCTGCCAGCTCCACTGTGAGAACGGCGACGTCCTCTGCTATCTCGAGGACAAGGCGATTGCCGAGGGCCGCACCGCGCCGACAGACTTCCCGCTGACCTGTCCCGACTGGACGGAGGAAGAGGCGATCAACCGCGCGGTCCTCATCGGACGCCTCACCGGCTGTCCGGTGTACGTCGTGCACCTCTCGACGCAGCTCGGCCTCGAACGCATCAAGCGCGCCCAGGCCGAAGGGCAGAAGGTGTGGTGCGAGACCTGTCCGCAGTATCTGCTGCTCACCGACAAGGAGATGGAGCGCCTCGGTCCCTTCGCCAAGATCGGCCCGCCGCTCCGTCCGGCCGACGGCCCGGACCGCGCCGCGCTCTGGCAGGGCTCGGCGCAGGGCTTCATCGCCAATCTCGCGAGCGATCACGCGCCGCGCGTGCCCGCCGCGAAGGAGCCGGGCCGGAAGAACATCTTCGTGGACGCCGAGGGCAAGCCGATCCCGTTCGGCGCGCCGTCCCTCGAGACGCTGGCGCCGCTGGCCTGGAGCGAAGGCGTGGTGAAGCGCGGGCTGCCCGCCACCTGGATGGCGCGCGTGCTCGCCGAGAACCCGGCGCGGACGTTCGGCCTCTGGCCCCGCAAGGGCGTGATTCGCCCCGGCGCCGACGCCGATCTGACGATCTGGGACCCGGCTCCCGAGTGGACGATCCAGTACTCGCAGCACCTCGGCATCGCCGGCTTCACGCCTTACGAAGGCTGGCGGGCGCGCGGCAGAGCGTGGATGACGCTCGTCCGCGGCCAGGTGTTGCTGAACCCGGCGGGCGAGTTCGAGCAGAAGCCGGGGTACGGCCGGTTCCTGCCGCGCGGCGGCCCGATTCCGCCGATCGCCGGCGCGGTCGCCTGAAAGGTTCCCGCACAGTGGACTATCTGGATCGGCTCGCGGCCTTCGTCGCCGCGACACGCTTCGACGCGCTTGCCGCGTCCACGGTCGCGGCCGCCAAGCTGGTGCTGCTCGACACGCTCGGCGCCATCGTCGCCGGAAGCGCCGAGCCCGAGAACGGCGAGCTGGCGCGACTCGCCTCCGCGCGTTCGCCGCGTGGCGCCGCGACGCTGCTCGGCCACCGTGCCAAGGCCGACTCGTTCTGGGCGGCGCTGACGAACGCCACCGCCGGCGTCGCGCTCGAGGTCGACGAGGGCAGTCGTCTCGGCGGCGGCCACCCGGCGATCCATGTCGTCCCCGCGGCGCTCGCCGTCGCCGAGGAGCGCGGCCTCGACGGCCGACGGCTGCTCGAGAGCCTCGTGGCGGGCTACGAGGTCGGCTCGCGGATCGGGGGCGCGACCACGGCGCGGGCGAACGTGCACTCTCACGGCACCTGGGGGACGATCAGCACCGCCGTCACCGTCGCGAAGCTCAGCGGCGCCTCGGCCGAGACGATCCGCGCGGTCATCAACCTCGCGGCCTCGATGAGCCCGGCCAACACGTGGACCCCCGCGCTGGACGGCGCGACGATCCGTAACCTCTACCCGGGCCGCTCGGCGTTCCAGGGCATCCTCGCCGTCGACCTCCAGGGCTGCGGGTTCACGGGCCTCGACGACGCGCCGTCGGACGTCTACGGCACGATCCTCGCCGAGGGGTTCGATCCGGCGCTCGCGGTCGCCGGCCTCGACACGCTCGCGGGTCCCGATCCGGGTCGCGAGCTCTATCGCATCGAGCAGAACTACTTCAAGCTGCACGCCTGTTGCCGGTTCAATCATTTCGCCCTCGACGCGGTGATGGCGCTCCGGCGGGTGCATCGACTCGAGAGCGACGACGTCGCGAAGGTAGAGGTCGTCACCATTCCGTTCGCCGTGCGGATGAGCGAGCCCGCGCCGGCGAGCTCGCTCGCCGCCCGGTTCTCCATCCCCTGGGCGGTCGCCGCGGCGCTCGTCCTGGGCCGGACCGACCCCGGCGCCTTCGACGGCGTGGCGCTCGCCGACACCAGAATCCGTGATCTCGCGCGCCGCGTGGAGATCGGGACCGACGCCGCGATGTCCCCGCGGCGGGCCGATGGTCCAACGGCGAGCGTGAGGATCACGCTGCGCGACGGGCGGACGCTCGAGGAGACGACGACGGTGGTCCGTGGCGACGCCGCGCGTCCCGTGCCCCGCGACGAGCTCACGGCCAAGTTCGTGGCGCTCGCCGCGCCGATCTTCGGTGAATCGCACGCCCGCAAGGTCGCCGACGCGGTGAACGAGGCCGACACGCTCGAGGACGTCCGCGCGCTGACCGAGATGCTCGTCCCCTGAGGGGTTGGCAGTGAGAGTGTGGGCCGCCGTCCCGCTGATGCTGGCAGTCTTCTGGACGCCAAGCGCCGCCGCCGCCTCGTGCACCCCGACGGCCGCGAGCCGCAATGTGCCGACGGCGCTGATCCTGTCCGGTGGCGGCGCCAAGGGCGCGTACGAGGCCGGCTCGGCCGCGGCCTTCGCCGAGCGCGGGCTCCCCTTCCGGATCGTCGCCGGCTCGTCGGCCGGCGCCTTGAACGCCGCGATGATCGTCGCGGGGCGCGCCGACCGGCTCGAGGCCCTGTGGCGCGCGGTCAAGAAGGATCAGGTCTACTCGCTGCGCGCGCCCGTCCTCTTCGCCGGTCTCCTCCCGGGGTGGCTGACGCTCCTGGCGTTGGATGGCGCCGGCTCGCTGCTGGACTCGCAACCCCTCCGCGGGCTGATCACGGCATCGGTCGATTTCGAGCGCATCCGCAGCTCACCCATCCGTCTGCTCGTGACCGCCACGGACCTCGCCCGGCGCGAGCAGCGCGCGTTCGACAACCGCACGGTCACGGTCGATGTCCTCATGGCAGCCGCGGCCGTCCCCGGAGCCTTTCCCGCCGTCGACGTCGATGGCGCGCTCCTGGTCGACGGCGGCCTCACGGGCCGCGCACCCGTGCTCGAGGCGCTCGCGGCATCATCGGTCGAGCGCGCCGTGGTCGTGTTGAGTTACGCGCCAGACGAGCAGAGCGCGCGGCCGACGACGATCCTACGGTCCCTCGAGTCGGCACTCGAGACCGTGATGCTCCACAACGTCCGGCGCGACGTCGAGCTGGCACGGCTCAAGTACCCGGCGGTCGACGTGCAGCTCCTCAGCCCCTCCGCGCCGCTCAGCCTCCGCCCACTCGAATTCGACCCCGACGGCATGGCCCGCATCCTCGCCCTCGGACGCTCCGACGCCCTCGAATGCCTCAAGTCTTGGGGCGAGTGACCTACGCACACCGCTTCAGTCCGGAGGAGCAAGCGAACCCGGACGGGTGGCGCCGGGGGTCGCACCCCCGCGCTCGGCGGAGTGGGGACCGTCCGCAGCTCGAAGAGCTGCGATTCGGGCGAGTGGGTGACGCAGCCGAGCGCGGGGGTGCGACCCCCGGCGCCACCCGTCCGCCGACTACGAGCTACGAGCTTCGCGGCGGCCAGGTGATGCCGAGAGCGTCGATTCGTCGCAGGCGATCCTGTCCGAGGGCCGTGTCGTAGACGTCGGCGAGCGCTTCCGGCGTCCAACCCTCGCGGCTGGTGATCGCGCGGATGGGCGCCGGATGCGACCAGAGCGACACCTGGTTGCCGCGGACGTGGAGGATCTGTCCCGTGACGTGGGCCGCGCGGTCGCTCGCGAGGAACGCGACGACCGGCGCGATCGCTTCGGGCGGCGCCGCCGCCTGCGCCCGGCGTCCGTCCGGGAGTCGCTCGGTCATCCGCGTCTCGGCGGTCGGTGAGATGCAGTTTACGGTGACGCCGTACTTCGCCATCGCCAGCGCCGTCGAGCGCGTCAGGCCCACGATGCCTTCCTTGGCCGCCGAGTAGTTCGGTTGGCCCGGGCTGCCCTCGAGGCCGGCGGTGGACGTGAAGGTCACGATGCGCCCGTAGCGCCGCTCGCGCATGTGGCGTGTCGCCGGACGCATGACCGTGAAGTGGCCCTTCAGGTGGACGGCGACCACGCTGTCCCACTCGTCTTCGCTCATGTTGAAGATCATCCGCTCTTTCAGGATTCCGGCGCAGCAGACGACGATGTGCAGATCGCCGAAGGTGTTCAGCGCGGCGTCGACCATCGCCTGGCCGCCGGCCATCGTCGCGACGCTGTCGGCGTTCGCGACCGCCCGGCCTCCGCCGGCCTCGATCTCCTTGACGACGGCCAGGGCCCGCTCGCTCGACGGGTCACGCCCGTCGACCGTCACGCCGTAGTCGTTGACCACGACGCTGGCGCCCGCGGCGGCCAGGCCCAGCGCCACCCCGCGACCGATCCCGCTCCCCGCCCCCGTCACGACCGCAATCTTTCCGTCCAAGAGACCCATGGCTCTCGCCTCCGCGATAGTGTTCTGTCGAGAGAGACTACTCGATTTCGAGCGACGACGCGCTACCGGCCGCTCTCATTCAACCCCGATCAGTCCAGCGAGCCGTTCGGGATCGGCGCTGAGCGCGGCCGACTCGCCGTCGTAGACGATACGGCCCTTGTCCATGACCACCGTGCGGGCAGAGAACGCGAGCGCTACCCGGCTGTTCTGCTCGACGAGCACGATCGAGAGCGCGCCCTCGCCACGCAGGCGAAGCAGGATCCCGGTGAGCGCCTCGACGATCACCGGAGCCAGGCCCTCGGTCGGCTCGTCCATGAGCAGCACCGAGGGGTTCGTCAGCAGCGCCCGCGCGATCGAGAGCATCTGCTGCTCGCCGCCGGAGAGCTGGTTGCCCATGTTGGACAGCCGCCCGCCCAGGTTCGGGAACAGCTCGAACACCCGCTCCTGGGTCCAGTGCCCCGGTCGGGCCCCGACCTCCAGGTTCTCGCGGACACTGAGCGACGGGAAGATCTCGCGCTCCTGAGGGACCCAGCCGATGCCGCGTCGAGCGCGGCGAAAGATCGGGACGCGATCGAGGCTCACGCCGCCGAGCATCACCTCGCCGTGGTGCAGCGTGGTATGGCCCATCACCGTCGCCAGCAACGTGGTCTTGCCGACGCCATTGCGGCCGATCACGCTGATACTCTCGCCCGGCGCCAGTGTCAGGTTGATGTCTTCGAGCACGACGGTCTCGCCATAGCCCGCCGTAACTCGCCGCAGCGCCAGCGCCTCAGCCACGGCCGGCTCGACCGAGGTACACCGCGCGCACGTCGGCATCGGCCCCGATCTCCCTGGGGCTCCCGGTGGCGAAGACGGCGCCGCTCACCATCACCGTGATCCGCTCCGCGAATCGGAACACGAGGTCCATGTCGTGATCGATGATGAGCACACCGATGTCCCTGGGCAGGGCGTCGACGGCGTCGAGAATGATGTGGCTCTCGGCGCTCGGCACGCCGGCTGCAGGCTCGTCGAGCAGCAGGACCTCGGGCTTCAAGCCGAGCGCGATGGCGAGTTCGACCAGGCGCTGGCGGCCGTACGGCAGCTCGGCGATGCGGTGCGTCGCGTCGGCCGTCAGCTTCAGGGTGTCGAGCAGGTGCATCGACTCTTCGACCACGTCCCGGCGCGTCCCGGCCGGCCGGAACATGGACGGGGCCGCGCCGACCCGCTCGGCGACCGCGATGTAGACGTTTTCCAGCACCGAGAGCCGCCGGAACAGCCGGTTGATTTGGAACGTCCGAGCGATACCGAGCTTGACTCGCGCCGCCTGGACCACCCCCGTGATGTCCCGCCCCTTCATCAAGATAGCGCCAGAGGTGGGCTGGATGACGCCGGTCAATAGATTCACGAACGTGGTCTTGCCCGCTCCGTTCGGGCCGATCAGAGCGTGGCGCGCGCCGGGCTCCAGCCGGAAGTTGATGTCCCGCGCGGCGGCCAGCGCGCCGAAGTTTCGGCAGAGCGCGCGGGTCTCGAGAAGGGGCGTGGTCATGATGGCGCGCGTACCGACTGGAAGCGGCGCATGGCGGCCTCGGCGATTCCCAGGATGCCGTTGCGCGCGAACAGGGCGATGACGACGAGCAGGAATCCCAGCCCGAGCTGCCAGGCGGTTGGATAGACCTTCGAGAGAAAGTGCGACAGCGCCATGTACGCGATGGCACCGATGAAGGCGCCGTAGAGACGGCCATAGCCACCGAGCACGAGGATGATGAGCACCGTGGCCGCGCGGTCGAGGCCGAGCGTGCCCAAGTTGACGTAAGCGTTCGCCTGCGCCCAGATACCGCCCGCGGCTCCGGCGATCGCCGCCGAGAGCGTGTAGCAGAGGACGAGCCGTCGCCGCACGGGCGCGCCGACGGCATGCATTCGCAGCATGTTCTCGCGGATTCCCGTCAAGCTCTGACCGAAGGGCGAATAGACCAGCGTGCGCACGAAGACGAAGCACAGGAACAGCACGGCGAGGACGTAGAGGTACTGCGTCTTCGGGTAGAGCGGATTGAACTCGAACCTCCCGAACAGCGGGGCGATCGGCAAGCTGTCGAGGCCGTCGAAGCCGCCGGTGTAGTCGTGGGCGAGATTGGCGGCCTCCTCGAGCAGCGCCATGGTGCACAACGTGAGCATGAGCAAGGTCAGGCCCTGAGTGCGCAGGAGCACCAGGCCGGAGCCGAAGCCGACGGCCGCCGCCACCAGCGCTGCGAGGATCAAGCCCGTGATCGGCTCGTTCCAGATGCCGTGCTTGGCCAGCATGCCCACCGTGTAGGCGCCGGCGCCGAAGAACGCGGCCTGACCGAGGGTCACGATCCCGGCGTAGCCGAGCACGAGATCGAGCGAGATCGCGAAGAGGATCGTGACCAGGACCTCGGTGCCGAAGCCCAGGTGTTTCGGGAACACGAAGTAGAAGGCCAGGGCGAGAATCCAGGGGATCGGCTCCCACGCCCGCGGCCGGTGGCGCCCGGCCAACGCGAGCGCGGCCGGATGATCGGCCCAGCCGGGCGCAGGTCGGGTCATGCGGACTTGGCGCCGAACAGGCCCTGCGGCCGCCAGAGCAGGAGGAGGATCGTGAGCCCGTAAATGAACGCGGTGCCGCCCTGGGGCATGTATTTCTTCAACACGAAGTCGAGCACGCCGATCAGGAGCGCGGCGTAGAACACCCCGGTCACGCGCCCGAGGCCGCCGACCGCGACCACGATGAGGAAATACACGAGATACTTCAGCGCGTACTGGGGATCGAGCCCCAGGAACTCGGCGCCGAGGCCGCCGCCCAGCGCCGCCATGCCGCTCCCGAAGGCGAAGGTGAGGGTGAACAAGCGCGCGATGTTGATCCCGAGCGACTCGGCCATGCGCCGGTTGTCGACCGCGGCGCGGATCTGCGCGCCCATCCGCGTGCGCTCGAAGGCGAGCCAGAGTCCGCCCACGATCACGATGCCGATCACGATGAGGACGATGCTGTACGTGCGGTAGTGCGTGAACCCGAGATTGACCTGTCCCTGAAGGATCCGCGGGAGCGCCAGCGGCTGGTTCTCGGGCCCGATCACCAGCGTGACCGACGCGATCGTCATGAAGACCAGGCCGATGGTGAAGAGCACCTGGTCGAGCTCACTCGCCCCGTAGAGTCGGGCGTAGAGCAGGCGCTCCAGCACGGCGCTCACGGCGGCGGTGACCACGAATCCGAAGACCAGGGCCGCCACGAACCCGATGCCCCAATGCCTCATGGCGAGCGCGATCGCGTAGCCCCCGAGCATGGCGAAGCCACCGTGGGCGAGGTTGACGAAGCCCATCAAGCCCATGGTGACCGAGAGGCCCACCGACACGATGAACAGCACCATGCCGGCAGCCACGCCGCCCAGGAGCATGCTGGCGACGTCGACGCCGAAGATCACGAGCGCGTCAGTCGAAGGGAGGCGCTCACCTCATTTGGGGGCGCACGGCCCGATCTTCTGCTCCTTGCACGCGTCCTTGACGGCCTCGATCTTGCCGATCGTCTTCTGGAAAACGCGGCCGTCCTTCATCACCGCCTCGGAGAGGTACTCGTTCATGACGATGTCGCGGGTGACGGGGTCGATCATGATGGGGCCGCGGGGGCTCGCGAACTTCCAGCCCTTGAGCGCCTCGAGCGCCGCCTCCGTCTCGATCTTGCCTTTCAGCGTCTGGACCACGTGGACGATCGCCGCCATGCCGTCGTAGCCGCCGACGGCCATGAAGTCGGGCGTGGAGGTGGCGCCGTACTCCTTCTTCCACGCCTCGACGAAGCGCTTGTTTTCGGGATTGTCGAGATCGGCGTGGTAGTGGTGCATCGTGATGAGGCCGACCGCCGCCGCGCCCATGGCCTGCAGCTTGGTGTCCTGGGTGATGTCGCCCGGGCCGATCAGCTTGATGCCGGCGTCCCGCATCCCGAGCGCCGCGTAGGTCTTGACCACCGCGGCCGCATGGTCGCCGGCCGGGACGAACACGAAAAAGACGTCCGGCTTCTTGTCCTTCGCGCGCTGGAAGAACGGGGTGAAGTCGGGCACCGCGCCGGCGCCGCCCATCGGAATCTCGTCGATCACCTTGCCGCCGGTGGCTTCGAAGCTCTTCTTGAACGCGGCGAGGCTGTCCTTGCCGGGCGGGAAATCGGTGTAGCCGACCACGGCGGTCTTCGCGTGCAAGAGCTTGGCCGAGGCCTCGCCCAGGGCGTAGCCGGCATGCCACATGCTGAACGATGTGCGCACGTAGTAGGGCGACATGTTGGTGATGTGCGCCGTGCCGGCGTTCATGATCACCGCGAGCTTTTTGCCCGCGCTCACGATCGGCGCGGACGCGATCGCGTTCGGCGAATAGATCCAGCCGGCGAGGATGTCGACGTTGTCCTGGGTCAGGAGCTCCTGTACGGCGATCTTGGCGTTGGCGCCGCCCGGATCCTTCACGTCGCGCTTGATCAGGGTGATCTTGTAGGGCTTCACCTTGTCGGCGTTGAGCTTGAGGTAGAGCTCCATCCCTCGGTCCACCAGCTGGGCGAACTCGGCGCCGATGCCGGTGTACGGCAGGTTGACGCCGACCTTCACCTCCTGCGCGTGCGCCCACGAGGTGGTCAGGGCGAGCACAACGACAGCTGGCGCGACGATCCGCATCATCATGAGAGCTTCCCTCCCGGAGGGTTCGAACTCGGACTGTCGGACGAAAACCGATCTGGAGCGAATACTAGGGCAAAAGCCGGAAACGGTGCAAGTTGTGGGACGACGACGGGTCAAGGTGCCGCGAGTGTGCGATGATCTGGGGCCAGGAGGGGGCCCGATGAACTATCGCGTCATCTCTGCCGACGATCACATCGACTTGCCGTGGCTCCCGAAGGATCTCTGGCAGAAGCGGGTGCCCGCGCAATGGCGCGAGCGGTCCCCGAAGGTCGTCGACACCTCCGACGGCCCCGTCTGGGTGTGCGGCGACGATCGCTGGGATTCCTGGGGGGGACGCAAGGGGGCAGCCGGGGCTCAAGGGGGGCGGCGCACGGCGCTCGAGCGCGGGGGCGTCCTCGAGCCCGGCGTCCTGCGTCCCACGACGACCGCCCTGCGGCTGGCCGACATGGATCGCGACGGTGTCGACGCGACGGTCATGTACGGGCCGATCGTGCCGCTGCTCATCGGCGACCCGGAGCTGCGGAAGGTCTGCTACCGCGCCTATAACGACTGGCTCGCGGAGTTCTGCGCGACCGCGCCCGAGCGCTTGCTCGGCGCCGGACTGGTCCCGATCGACGACGCGAAGAGCGCGGCCGACGAGGTGCGCTATTTGAAGCACCTGCGCCTTCGGACGGGAATGTTCCTCGCCGCTCGGGTCGAGGTGCCGCTCTGGGACGAGTCCTGGGAGCCGCTCTGGGAGGCCGCCGCGGAGACGGGGATCTCGATCAGCTTCCACCTCGGCGGCGGCCTGCGCACGGTCGCCTTCAGCGGCCCCAAGGCAAGTGACCCCGGGAACATGGGCGTGCGCGTCGCCTGCTCGACGCTCCAGATGGACGAGCCGCTGGCCGCCGTGATCTTCTCGGGCGCCCTCGAGCGGTTTCCCCAGCTCAAGATCGTCCTCGCGGAGACGGGCATCGGCTGGCTCCCCTACATGCTCGAGCGCATGGACGACTCTTATCAGCGGTTCGTCGACGCCCCCGATTTCTGGCGCGCGCACGGCGGCCTCCCACTGACCATGGCGCCGAGCCGATACTTCCGGCGCCAGGTGTGGGCCACGTTCCAGACGGACCGCGTCGGACTACGCCTCGTCGACGTGCTCGGCGAGGACCGCGTGATGTGGGCGTCGGACTACCCGCACGCCGACAGCACGTGGCCTGATTCGCAGAAGGCGATCTCAGAGAACTTCAAGGATGTGACACAAGCCGCGCGGCGCCGCATCCTGTGCGACAATGCGCGCGCGCTGTACGGGCTGTGAGCGAGTCTCTCGCGCGACTGTAACGGTAAGTAAGGAGGACGGGCGTGGCGAAATTCAAAGTGGCGACACCGAGCGGCGCGAGCTTCACGGTTCCGGGTGGGGGCTACAAGCTGGAGATGGAAGCCCTGGCGCCCCTCGACGCGGAGATCGTCGAGATCGCGGGCAAGACCGACGACGAGTTCGTGAAGGAGGCCCGCCACGCCGACGCGCTCTACACGAAGGGGCGCCGCATCACCAAGCGCATCATCGACGGCCTCGAGCGCTGCAAGGTGATCGCGCTCGGCAGCGTCGGGGTCGATTCGGTCGACGTCGCCGCCGCCACGGCTCGCGGGATCCCGGTCACCAACGTGCCCGACACGTTCATCGAGGAAGTTGCCGACCACGCCATGATGCTGATCCTGGCCACCTTCCGCCGGGTCACCACGATGGACCGGCTCGTCCGAGAGGGCCGCTGGGCGGAAGGACGGCCGCTGCTATCCCAGTTCCCCCGACTCATGGGCCAGACCCTCGGCTTCGTCGCCTTCGGTCACGTGGCCCGGGCCGTGGCGAAGCGGGCACGGCCGTTCGGCGTGCACATGCTCGCCTACGACCCGTTCGTCGAGGAGCTGGTCGTGAGCCAGCACGGGGTGGAGCCGGTGAATCTCACCGACCTGCTGCAGCGCTCCGACATCGTCTCGATGCACGCCCCGGCCACCGACGACGCCCACCACCTCTTGAAGGAGCATCACTTCCGGCTGATGAAGCCGGAGGCGCTCTTCATCAGCACCGGCCGCGGTCCGACGACGGACGAGTCCGCGCTCATCAAGGCGCTGAAGGAAGGCTGGATCGCCGCCGCCGGGCTGGACGTGCTCGAGCAGGAGCCGGTCGACCCGAACAATCCCCTGCTGAAGATGGACAACGTGATCCTCACGCCGCACGTGGCGTCGGCGTCGGCGCGGTTCGACCCGGTGCGGAAGCGGCGGGTGGGCCACGAGATCGCGCTGGTGCTGAACGGGCGATGGCCCCGGAGCTGCGTGAACCCCTCGGTCCTCGAGAAGAGCGGCCTCGTCCGCTGGCAGCCTTACTCGATGGAGCGGGGGCCGGGCGCCTAGCAGGCTACGGAAAAAGCAGGTGAAAGGCACGCAGTTGAGAGCCGCAAGGCATCAAACGACCCCGGCGGGGCGATCGGATGCAGGTTCTTTGGCTGCGACCAGTCG
>QHSU01000089.1 GCA_003220535.1 Candidatus Rokuibacteriota bacterium | reverse complement strand
CCGCGTCGAGATTGCCGATGAACTCGTAGGGAATATGCTGGACCCGCGCGGCCCCCGCGTTGAACGCATGCACCTTGCCGGCGAAGTGACGCTCCTTCCGCTCGGGCATCCGCACCAGCTCGATCCACTCGTGGGCGGCCGCATGGCGCCGGGCGATCTCGTCCGTCCGGTCGGTCGACCCGTCGCTGACGATCACCCACTTGGCGGGCCGGAATGTTTGCCCGACGACGGACTGGATGGTTTGCTCGAGGTGGAGCTCTTCGTTCCGCGCGGGCGTGATCAAGACGTAGGCGGGCTCGGTCGTCGCTTTCATCGCAGCACCTCATGACCCTTGGTGTTCACCGATCGAGTCTCATCGAGCCTCTCAGCACGGCACGACGTTCACGCGCGACGATGAGCGTAAGGATCGTGGCGAGCGCGAGAGTGACGATCCGAGCATCGGCTGAAAGCCGGCGGGCGGCGCACCCGTCCTCCACGCGCGATCGACCATGATCGGAAACGTAGGACATCGAACGTTACGGGAACGATAAGTTAAATCGCTACTAGCACCGAGCGAGCCCGTTCATATCTGCGTGACCGAGCGCCCTCCTCGTCTCGAGTCTCACCTTTAGGTTTTGTACCGAACGGCGCCGTGAATAGTACGGACGTGCCATCGAGCGAACAATCCGGGTGATCCCTGAATCACACGGCGGGGAGTCCCTGAGGGAGCGAATGCTTCTGTGGTGCGCGCCGCAGGCCGTCGCGGGGCTGGGGCCCCGCCGGGCGAGGCGCGACGCTAAACTAGGAGGGGGGTCCCGCCGTGACGCGCGCGGACCGACCGCGGCATGGGCGATGGTCACGTCACGACGACGTGCCACTCGTCGACGATCTCGAACAGTGAGCCGGGCCGACGTCGGCGCTGGACTTCGACCATCGGGAGGTGATCAGGTCAGGGGCGGGAGCCGGTCTCGGCGAGAGCACGACCGGTCGGCGCCGGCCTTGCGCTCCCGCGTGACACGACGTGAGCGATGCAAGGGCCGTCGACGAGGGCTACGGCACATTTGGGCTCTGGCGGGCGCCTTGGGACGTGAGCCTCCGGTAGAACCCCCGGAGTCGCTGCAGCTGCTCCGTCCGTCGGAACCGAATGACATCGGCGGGGAAGGCCTTTTCGGCCCCGGTCAGGAGCGCGGAAAGGTAGCCGCCGAGGATCAGGCAGCCACCGAGGAGGTAGGGCTTGCGCGACAGGTTGTACGCGGCCCGGCAGAGCTCCCAGAGGGGATGCCCGCCGAACATGTAATCTTTGCGACCGTTGTAGAACTCGACCAGGAACGGATGGGACTTGGCCGTTCCCTGCTGGCGTTGATGGATCAGCAGCTTGCCCCCGTACGCCCGCGTCTGCCAGCCATGCATCCGCGCCGACAGTGTGGCCAGGAGGTCCACGCCGCCTTGCCGGCTGGGCTTGTAGCCGCCGATCGCCTCGAAACACTCGCGCCGGAACAGCTGGAACGGTCCGGGAACCTCTTCGAGGCTGGTGAAGCGATAATCGTAGCGAGGACGCTCTTCCCAGGAATCCTGCCGTTGATTGGTGCCGGCTACGCCGAGCCTGGGGTATCGGGCGAACTTGCCGAGGAGGTATTCGACGTAGTCCGGCTCGAAGGACACATCCGCGTCGAGGTTCCCGATGAACACATAGGGCAGGTGACGGACGCGGGCGGCGCCAGCATCGAACGCATGCACCTTGCCGGCGAAGTGACGCTCCTTCCGTTCGGGCATCCGCACCAGCTCGATCCACTCGTGAATGGCCGCGTAGCGCCGGACGATCTCGTCCGTCCGGTCGGTCGACCCGTCGCTGACGATCACCCATCTGGCCGGCCGCATCGTCTGACCGACGACGGAGACGATGGTCTGCTCGATGTGGGTCTCTTCGTTCCGCGCGGGCGTGATCAGGACATAGGCCAGGGGGGCAGTCTTCTCATCGCGCATGGAGCTGGTGACGCCTGACGTTGCGTTCACCGCACCACTCCACGCAGGGACCTCCGGCGTGTGCCGTCCGCGATCACTTCACCCGCGACTCCGAATCTCATCAGCGCTCCCCGTTTGGACCGCGATACCGGGCGTCGGGCCGGCCGTCCCGGCCTCGGGGCTCGCGCCGTGCGGCGGTCGAACCCTCTCCAACCAGATCTCCCGCCAGAACGGGTAGACGCTCCTGGGACAGAACGGGCGGCAGTCGGCATAGCGCGCCTGACACAGGACCGAATCCAGGATGATGCAAGGATTCTTCATCTCCTGCATCTTTCCCGTCTTCTCGTTGAGGATCTTGGTGACCCGCTTGAGGACTTGGTAGGTCCCGCCACAGTACGGGACCATCTCGGGATCGAACGTCATGCCACGGTTGATCTTCGACTGGTCGATCGTGGCGCGGATCGCCTCGAAGCTCTTCACCCGAACCCATTCGCCCGGCTGGAGGTCGAGGATTTCGGTTGGTGTCCGCCCCCCGGCCGGAAGCTTCCCGTCCCGATGGGGGTACGGGACCCCGCCCCGAAGATGTTGGCCCTGGTCGTAGAGCCACTTGAGGGCCGGACCGGCGCCGATTCCCGCGTTGACCAGCAAGTGTCGATAGGCCATGTACGCGAAGGTCTTGGCCATCCGGCCCAGCCCGACGTTGCCCGAGGTGTAGTCCTCGACGTACTGCCTCCACTCCCACCACTGAAGCGGCTCGGTGGCGGCGGGAAGCTGAGTCGCCTGGCAGACGTAGGCGGGCCCACCGTCCTCGGCGCCTCGCTTTCGCGTGCCGGCCACGACGTCGGCCTCGGTGCACCGTCCGCGGTCACTGTCGCGCTCGGCCCTGGGCTCTCCGCGGGGTGTTCTTGCATCGGCATCGGACGGTTCGAGTGGCCGCAACCAGGCCGTTTTCCAAAAGATCATGCACGAGGCTTCACACCCACCGTGCGCCCCACCGTCGCACCGAGCGCCCTCCAGATGGACGGCGTCCTTCACCCGGCGACCTTTGTACTCGTACACCGTGTCGCACGTCTTGTGCGCCCGCTTGTAGACCCGGAGCCGCTTGCCACAAAACGCGAACATCTCCGGCATGAACGGCATCCCCTCGAGCTGGCCGTTCTTGTCCAGGGTCCGGAGGATTTCGTCCTTGCTGCGGACTTCCACCCAGTCGCCGACGCGCGGCTGTCTGGTCACCATCGCCTCGCTTCCTCCCGCCTCGTGGCGGGCCGTCGGGTTCTCGAGCCTGACATCCGCGTCAGCGGCCCGGCGGCGCCATTCGCCACAGCTTTCGTTTCTGCCTCCCGCCGAAGGCCTTGAACGTTCGCCACTGCGGTACCCCGAGCGCCACGGCCGTACACAAGACTTTGTCCCTGACCGTGGATGGGACCCGCACGGCCGAACGGACGAGCTCGGCCTTCATCTGGGTCCGGATGCCCAACGGCCGAAACCGGTGCGTCCGTCCCGGATTGAACAGCTCGCGCAATGCCTTCGCGGTCGTGTTCGCGTTGAACGTTCGCCCGGGGTGCCGCCGGATGCGCAACAGCGGCTCGGAGAGCTCGACGAAGACGCCGAGCATGGCCAATTCGGCGAGCAGCACGTGGTCCGACATGGGAAAGCGCCCGTGCAACCGCGTCTTTCGCAGCATGTCCGCGCGCATCAGGCCGTACGGGCTGTTGTACATGTGGACGTGCCGCAGGAGGTGGGCCAGCCGCCGGTGGGGCCAGGGATCGCTCTTGTCCACACCATCCGAGTCGACACTCTCGACGTTCCCGAGCCCGTCGACGTACTCGCACCGCGAATACACGACGCTGATCGACGGCGGACCCTCCTCGAACACGCTGACGAACCGGGCGAGCATCGCCCTCGGGAAGTCGTCGTCGTGCGCGACCCACTTGAAGAGCTCACCGCGAGAGAGCTCGAAGGTGCGGTTGTGATTGGCGGCCAGGCCGATATTGGTCTCGTTCCGGACGTAGCGAATGCGCCGATCCCGCTCTGCAAACCGGCGGCAGATGTCTTCGGTCCCATCGGTCGATGCATTGTCAGAGACGATCAACTCGAAGTCAGCGAAGTCTTGCTCGACCAACCTCGTCAAGGCATTGGGCAGGTACTTCTCGCCGTTGTAGACGGGCAGGCCGACGCTCACCTTGGGCCGACTCACCCTAGCGTCCCGCGCTCGAGCTTCGCGGGCGAAATCGCGCGAGGCTTGCCAGGTCACTCGTGACCTCGCGCGGCCCCCGGCGACCACCGCGCCGGCCACAAGCCGGTCTGTCGCAACAACTCCACGTAGATTCGTCGCTGGCCGAACCCGAAGAGGAGCGCCAGGAGGTAGGTGCCGAAGAGGACGCTGCCCTCCAGGGTGAGCCTCAGCAGCGGAGCCCCGACGTCGCTCAGCCAGGGTGACAGGGCGAGCGCCACCGCGACCCCGACCAGGACCGATCCGACGGCGGGCGTGAGCGCCTCCAGGGTGTCGCGGGTGGTGATCAAAGTGTCTTGCTTGGACCACAGGATCACCGGCGTCACCAGGAGCACCATCGCGGTCGAGAAGCCGATCGCGACGCCTTCCGGCCCGTGCCCCAGGCCCAACACATACCCGACGATGGTGACCGGCGCGATCATGAGGGCGATCTTGAGGCTCCGCGCGACGCGACCGTTGGCGAACATGACCCAGCCGAACGGATTGATCAGCCCGAACGCCAGGATCGTCGGCGCCAGCAACCGAAAGACGACCGCGGCGTCGTGCCACTTGGGTCCCAGGAACACCAGCACCATGTCGTCGGCAAAGACAGCGCACGAGGCGGTGATGGGAAGTGCGAGGGAGAGAAAGAAGGTGTAGATCCTGAGGAAGTAATTCCGGAAGCGGGCGGGGTCGGTCTGAACACGGGAGAGGACCGGGAACGCCACCGAGCCCAGGGTCGTGTGCAGACTATCGGTCGAGAGATTCACCAGCTGATACGCCCTTCCGTAAATGCCGAGCGCCTCCGCTCCCCAAAAACGCCCCAGAAGCACCTTGTCCACATTGTAAGCGAGATACACGACCACGCTGTTCAATGTGATCGTGCCTCCGTACATGACCAGCCGTCCCACCCCGGAGCGTCGGCTCGGTCGGCTGGGAACCCAGGCCGCAGCAAACCACACTCCGACGGCCATGCCGGCCGGGAGCAGGACGGCGCTCGCCACCAGGGCCCAGTAGCCATAGCCAGCGGCCGCCATCGTGATCGAGATCACGATGCTCGCCACGAGGGAGATGACGTCGATCATGGCGAGCACGTGGATCCGGAGATGGCGCCGCAGGACGGCGCGGTGCTGGGTCGCCAGTCCGGCGAACACGAAGCTCGTTCCGGCCGCCAGCATGATCCAGAACAGTCGAGGCTCGCCATAGAAGGCGGCCACGAAGGGCGCGCTCGCGGCACAGAGCAGACCCAGCCCGCCGCCCAGCGCGGCGTTGATCCAGAAGAGCATCGACAGCTGCTCTTGATTGACCGAGGGGCTCTGAACCGCCGCGTCGGAGAGCCCGGCCTCCTTGAAGAGCCCCATGAAGCCCGTGATGGCGGTCACCATGCCGACAAGCCCGAAGTCCTCGGGCGCCAGCAGGCGGGCCAGGATCACCATCGAGACCATGCGGAGCGCCAGCGAGGCGGCCTGGCCGGCCGAGGAGCCGATCGCGCCCTGCGCCGTCCGGCGCTTGAGCTCCGCGGGCGGCGGCTCGTGAACGCCCGTGGCCGCCTCCGCGCTATGCGGCTCGGCCACCGGCTCGCGTCCTCACGCCGTCACGCGTTCGGTCAGCGGCGCGCGGGCGGCGTCGGCGGCGCCGAGGGCGTCGTGGATCTCGTGCAGAATGCCTTCCATGTCGTAGCGGTACCGCCACTGCGGGTAGTGGCTCTGGAACTTGCGCACGCTGCTGATCCACCAGATATGGTCGCCGACGCGGTTGTCTTCGACGTACGTCCAGTCGAGCTTGCGGCCGCTGATGCGCTCGCAGGCTTCGATCGCCTGCAGCATCGAGCAGCAGGAATGCCGGCTGCCGCCGATGTTGTAGACCTCGCCGACCCGGGGGGCTTTGAAGAACTCCCAGAACGCGTTGACGAGGTCGACGCTGTGGATGTTGTCGCGCACCTGCTTGCCCTTGTAGCCGAACACCCGATACGGCAGCCCCTTGGCGGTGCACTTCATCAGATAGGCCAGGAATCCGTGCAGCTCGGTGCCCGCGTGGGCCGGGCCGGTCAGACAGCCGCCTCGGAAACAGGCGCTCTTCATACCGAAATACACGCCGTACTCCTGAACGAGCAGATCGGCGGCCGCCTTGCTGGCCCCGAACAGCGAGTGCTTCGTCTGGTCGATCGACATCGTCTCGTCGATGCCCGCGTGATAGGGATGGGACGGATCGATATCGTAGCGGTTCTCCAGCTCGATCAACGGGAGCCGATTCGGCGTGTCCCCGTAGACCTTGTTGGTGCTGGTGAAGATGAACACCGCCTCGGCACTGTGCTGACGCGTCGCCTCGAGCAGGTTCAGCGTGCCGACGGCGTTGACCCCGAAATCGGTGTGGGGATCGCGCGCCGCCCAATCGTGCGATGGCTGGGCCGCGGTATGGATCACGGCTTTGATGTCGGAGCCCAGGCGCCGGAACAGGCCCTCCATCGCCTCGCGGTCCCGGATGTCGAGATCCTCGTGCGTATAATTCTTCAACGACGCCTGCAGCCGCTCGCGCGTCGCCGCGGTCGAGGCCTCGGGCCCGAAGAAGCGGGCGCGCATATCGTTGTCGATGCCGACGACGTCGAAGCCTTCGGCGTGGAACTTCTTGCAGGTCTCGGAGCCGATCAGCCCCGCCGATCCCGTCACGATCACGACACTCATAGGAGTCCTCCACAGTCTAGAGTCGCGCCTCGGCCGGCGGGGCCCCAGCCCCGCGACGACCTGCGGCGCGCACTACGTGGTTCCACGCGGACCGTCACATCAATCCGAGGGAACTCGAAATAGCAGCCGGCGGCTTGGAACCGCGTCGATCAGAAGAGCGTGTAGATGAACGGCGCGACGGCGGTCCCCGACAGGGACACCAGCAGGCCGAACAGCAGCAACACGATGATGATGGGCATCAGCCAATACTTCCGGTGCTCGCGCATCAGCCCCCACAGCTCCCGAAGGAACGACGCCTCGCCACGCTTGCGAGCGATCTGCTCGAACTCGCTTCCTGTTTTCACGATCGTCCTCCCGTCTCGTGCTCAGAATTGCCGCAGATACTGCGCCTTGTCGGTCGCGCGCGGCTTGGTCTGCCAGTACGTGGACGCCTGGGGCAGCGGCCGGAGCCGCAGCTCGTCCCGACCGGTGACCCGAAAGAACAACGCGACCGGCGTGAAGAGCCCGTAGAACACGATCCCCAGCGCGATCCGGGACACGGTCCAGCCAATGGGGTACACGAGCGCCATCCAGCCGATGAACACGGGTCGCATGGCGCGTGGCCACGCGAGCCCGAGCGGCCCCAGGGTCACCGCCAGCACCGCCAGGACGATGGCCAGCGTGGGCCGATGGTGGTAAAACTGCTGCCACGCCGCCATCGCCGCGAAGAAGACGACCCAGATCCCGGAAAACTGCCGCAGCATACGTACGGTCGGTCGAAACGGGCTGCTGTCGTGTGTCATCGTGACCTTTCTCACCTCGCTCGCGCCCAGGGCGCTCAATCCAGTCGGAATTGGGAGAGGTAGGCGGCCCGAGTCTTCTCGTCGGCGACCTGGCCCTTGAGCTCACGCTTGAGGATGACGAAGCTCTCGAGCACCAGCGCGTCCATCTCCGTCGCGAGGAAGCATCGATACGCATCCTCCGGCGTGCACACGATCGGCTCGCCGCGGACGTTGAAGCTGGTGTTGACCAGCACCGGACAGCCGGTCGCGTTGTAAAAGGTCTCCATGACCCGGTGGAACTGGGGGTTCCGCTCGCGATCCACTGTCTGGACCCGGGCGCTGTGGTCGACGTGGGTGATGGCCGGCACCGTCGAGCGCACCACGTTCACGCGCTGGCGGAGGTCAGGGTCGTGGGACATCGTCTCGAGCTTCTCGCGCGAGATCGCCACGCGCCGCCCCTCGAGCACCGGCGCGACCAGCAGCATGTACGGGCTTTCCTGCCCTTCGCGCATGTCGAACCACTCGTGCGCGTGCTCCTGCAGGACGACGGGCGCGAACGGCCGGAAGCTCTCCCGGAACTTGATCTTCAGGTTCATCGTGGCCTGCATCGACGGCGAGCGAGCATCGCCGATGATGGAGCGCGCGCCGAGGGCGCGCGGGCCGAATTCCATCCGTCCCTGGAACCAGCCGACCACCTTTCCCTGCTCGAGGAGCTCGGCGACGTACGCGGCGTGGGCCGGCTCGTCGTCGATACGAGTGTAGGGGACTCCCTGCTGGTCGAGAAACCGCCCGATCTCCTCTCCCGGGAACGCCGGGCCCAGGAAGCTGCCCTTCTGGGCATCGCGGCCGTTGGTATGGCGAGGCTTGTCGAGGAGCTGGTGCCAGGTGAACAGCGCGGCGCCGAGCGCCCCACCGGCGTCGCCGGCCGCCGGCTGGATCCAGATGTCGTCGTACGGGCCTTCCCGCAGCAGCCGGCCGTTGGCGACGCAGTTCAGCGCCACGCCGCCGGCCAGCACCAGATGCTTCATCCCGGTCTTCTCGTGCACGTCGCGGCCCATGCGGAGCACGATCTCTTCGGTGACCGCCTGGATGCTGGCCGCCAGATCCATGTGTCGCTGCTTGATGTTCGTCTCGGGATCCCGCGGCGGGCCGCCGAACAGCCGGTCGAAGCGATGGTTCGTCATGGTCAGGCCCTGGCAGTAGTTGAAATAGTCCATGTTCAGCCAGAAGCTGCCGTCGGGCTTCAAATCGATCAGATGCTCGCAGATCGCCTTGGTGTAGATGGGCGAGCCGTAGGGGGCCAGGCCCATGAGCTTGTACTCGCCGCTGTTGACCTTGAACCCGCAGTAGTAGGTGAAGGCCGAGTAGAGGAGCCCCAGCGAGTGCGGGAACTGCAGGTGCTGCCGCAGGTCGAGCGTGTTGCCCCGCCCGACGCCCCAGGACGCCGTCGTCCACTCACCGACGCCGTCCAGGGTGAGCACGGCCGCTTCGTCGAAGGGGCTCGGGAAGAAGGCGCTGGCCGCGTGGCTCTCGTGGTGATCCATGAACAAGAGCGGCGCGCTCGTCTTCTCCGGCAGACCGCCCCGGACCATGCGGCGCATCATCAGCTTTTCGCGGAGCCAGACGGGCATCGCCATGACGAAGCTGCGGATGCCGCTCGGCGCGAACGCCAGCTGGGTCTCGAGCAAGCGCTCGAATTTCAGCATCGGCTTGTCGTAGAAGGCGATGAAGTCGAGCTGCTCGGGGCTGAGCCCCGCCTCGTCCAGACAGTACGCGACGGCGTGGCGCGGAAACCCCGCGTCGTGTTTTTTCCGCGTGAACCGCTCTTCCTGCGCGGCCGCGACGATATCGCCATCGACGACGATCGCGGCGGCGCTGTCGTGATAAAAGGCGGAAATTCCCAAAATATTCACGGCCGGCACCTCATCGGGGAACCACACTCGCGTGTCGTTTCTCGGCGATCCTCGCGCGGAGTCGCTTCGCCAGATCCGCCATTACCTGGTCCGTCGCCCGTGCGTTCAAATGTCCGTCTTCGGGTCCCACTCGATAGTCCTCCACGGTCACCGGAATGATCTCCGTGTCGAAGCCCCGGTTCACGTCGCTCCAGTTGGCCTCGAACTGGCGCTTGGACACCCGGTAGTACTTCTTGTTCAGCACGTACACCTGGTCGGCGTCCGAGGTGAAGTGGTGTGCGTCGACCTGGAGGATGACCAGCCGGCCGCCGTGGGCCGTCACCAGCTCGTGGATCCGCTGCGTCAAGGCGCGCGTCAGGTCGAGGCCGTATTGCATGCGCTCGCTGCGGGGCGCCAGCATGACCGCGAGGTGGCTTTTTTCGGTCGCGAGGTTCTCATCGCGCATCCGGCCGAGGTTCGCGTTCCACCGCTCCTGCCATTCGGTCTGCACCGGACCCTCGTAGTGGTCCAGGGGCCTGTACGGTGGGGGAAGGCTCCGCTCCCAGCTCTTGTCCCGCCACGGCAGGCCGAACGCGCGCTTCCACAGGCTGGCCACGACCACCCGAGAGTCGGCGAGCGGCTGCAACAGGGACTCGCTCGGGCCGCGCAACGCTCCCGATCGGTCGAGCCAGAATGTCGGCTTGGGGTTCCGGTTGAACATGTGGGTCTTGAACACGTTATTCCAGATGTCGTTGCCTGGCGTTTGCCAGAGCACGACGAGGTCGGCCCGGTACGTCTGAAAGTATTGCTGGAGCGCCAACAGCTCCTGGTCCTGTCCATACCCCCCGGCGCCCAGGCTGAACACGCGCATCGTGCGACCCGGAGCGTCCAGATGGGACTCCAGCCGTCGCTCCGGCATCGTGTCGAGGGTCAACGCCATGGCCTCCACCTGGGAATCGCCCAGCAGGACGATGACGTAGTCCTCCGGGGCGTAGGCGATCCGCCGCCCGCGAAACCCGAGCTGGTTCTGCTCAGCGGCCGGCGCGAAGGACTTCCATCCGCTCACGATCGGCGGCGGCCTGTACCCGACCTGCAGCAACACCGCGCCGGCGACCCCCGACACCAGGACGCCGGGCACCAGAGCGCCGAGGTGCACGACGGTAACGCGCGGTCGCCTGATCAGGAAGTAGGCGCCCGCGGCAACCAGCAGGACCCGCCCGACGATCAAGGCCGCCGCCCGACGCTTGGTTCCGACGATGGAACCCTCGGACAGGACCGTCGCTTCTAGGACCGTTCCGGTCAGCATGACGCCCACCAGCACCAGCAAGCAGCTGAGATGAACCGCATAGCTCCTTCGTCCCGGGGCTGTCATCGTCTCGCTCAGACGTGCGCGACGGCGCCGGTCCGAGCCTGATTGAGCAGCGCGTCCAGGGATTTCGCCACCGCCTCCGGCCCGTACAGCTGCTGGGCCGCCTGCCTCGCGGTCCGCTCGTACGCGCGCTCGCCGACGACTCGGCGCAGCGTCGCCGCGATCGTCTCCGGCGAGTTGTCCGGCATGTAAGTGAGGCCGGCCTCGAGCTCGCTCTCCAGCGCGCCCATGGGGGTGGTGACGACGTGGGTGCCGGCGGCCAGATACTCGATGATCTTGAAGGCGAAGACGTTGCCCGGGATCGCGCTCACGTCGTGCGGATTCGCGCCGATCTTCGCCATGCTCAGCAGTCGGGCATTCTGTTCCCGGTTGAGCAGCCCGTGGAACACGATGCTCGTGTTGCCTTGCGCCATCTTCCTCAGCATGTCGGTCTTCTCGCCATGACCGGCGATGTGCAGCTCCCAATTCGGCAGGCTCACCAGGTCCCAGGCCTTCACGAGCTGCTCCAGCCCCTTGCTCCTGAAGTGGGTACCGGAGAACACCACCCAGTCCTTTCGCGCGCTCGCGGGCACGCCACTCGCCTCCAGCACGTTCGCGCTCACGACTCCGCGTAGAAGCGCCTTGGGAACGACGGCCGGCACCTGGGAGAGGATGTGCGGCGACACCCCGGTGCATCCCGAGACCGAACTCAGCACGGCTCGAGCGAGACGACGATGCCCGCGGTCCGACCAACTGTTCTGCCGGATGCCCCCGACATCGACGAACGCGTCGTCCTCGTATTCCAGAACGACCGGGAGACCGAAACGTCGCATCGCATAGAGTGCGCAGAGCACCTGCGGGAGCTGAAGGTTGTAGATGAGGACGGCATCGAACGCAGACTGGCGGTGCCGTCGCCTGAAGAGCTGAAGGGTCCAGAAGGCCGACCAGAGCCCGTTGACGCGCCTGATGGGCAGCGCGGAGGCGTAGAACACCGGGATCGTCGGGTCAAACGGCTTCGGCTCACGAAAAGCCGGATACCGTCTGAGGCGCCGTTCGACCACGGCGCCCTGCGATAACACTTCGACGGTGTGCAGCTTCCGCTGGAGCAGCTCGGCGACCAGCTCCATCTTGACGTTTGCCGCCAGGCCGAGGTTCAAAAGGGTGGGTCGGCGGCTCAAGAGACCCGGGCCCTGGTACGGCGCGATGTACGCGATGCGCATCGTCAGTCTCCGCCGCTCAACGGGCAAGCAGCTCCGTGTACACCGCACGCGTCACCTCGCCCACCGCGTCCCAGGAATGCTGCGCCGCCGCGTACTCGCGGATCTCCCGGCGCCGACTCTCCAAGCTCTTGAAGAGCTCGCTCTCGAAATAGGTCTCGATCGCGTTGGCCAGGTCCGCGGGATCGGCGGCCCGGCACAGCAACCCCGTCCGGCCCGCGACGATGTCTTCCCTCAGCGATCCCACGTCGGCAGCGATGACCGGCAGCCCGAAGCTATAGCCCAAGACGATCACGCCGCTCTGGAACACCTGCGTGTAGGGCAGGGCCAGAACGTCGGCCGCTTTGAAGTACACTTCGGTCTCCTCGTCCGGGATGAACTCGATCCGCTGAATGACGCGCTCTCGACTCGCGTCGCCGCGGATCGCCCGCTGGATCTCGTCGACGTAGCGCTCGCCGCCCCTCTTGGGCTTGCCGGCGATGATCAGCCGGTAGGCGGGGTTCGTGGCGGCGATCCGTTGAAACGCCGCGACGAGGAACTCGAGTCCCTTGTAGGGCCCGATGTGGCCGAAGAACAAGATCGCCCGGTCACCGTCGTCGAGGCCCAGCCGACGCTTCGCCTGCGCGGAGGTGAGCCCGGTCACCGGCACCGAGTTGTTGATCCCGATCGGGATGACCGTGGCCGCGCCGGCGCGCATGCCGAAGTCTTCGACCAGCTCCCGCTTCATCGCGTCCGTGTGGACGAAGATGTGGTCGGCCAGCCGGTACTGGATTCTCAGCGTGAGTCGATTGATCCACGAGTCGTTGGAGTCGCGCTTGCCGGCGTTGACGTTGTGCGCCGTGAGCACGATCTTCTTTCCCCGTAGTTTGTAGTACAGCATCAGCAAGGTCCGATCGAACACCTCGAATTTGTTGTTCCACAGAATGTGAAAGATCTTCGGCCCGTCCCCCGCGGCGTAGCGGATGAGGCGGGCGTAGTAGATCGACACCCGCGAGACTTTCCGCGCCAGGCTGGCATCCTCCCGCTGGCTCCCGCGCAGGTTGCGGAAGACGAGCCCGGGACGGCCGCGCAGGTCGGGGCTGTCCAGGTCATCGCTCCCGATGAAATCGACCGCGACGCCCTTCGACAGCAAGGCCAGCGCCAGGCCGAACGCGTACGGCCGGTCGATGCCGCCCGTGAGCAGCCCCACGTCGATCTCGGCGGCGGTGCGCGGCGAGGCCGATCGGAGCGTGCTCACGACAGGGTCGTCGAGTGTCCGGCCGCTCACTGCGTCAGTTCGCGGAATGCGCGGATCGACTGGGCGGCCCGGGTCTTCTCTTCGGCCGCGTAGTCCTCCTCCCGGTCGCAGAAGATGACCTGGCTGCCGGAGAAGTCGAACTTGAACGGGACGTGGATCACGCTGTTCAGCGTCTCGCGCACGCTCTGCTGCTTGGCCGGCGGCACGAACAACAGAAAGAACCCGCCGCCGCCGGCGCCGATCAGCTTGCCGCCGATCGCGCCCGCGGCGCGCGCCGCGTCGTAGAGCGCGTCGACCTCGGAGTTCGAGATGGTGGCGCTCAGGCTGCGCTTGGCCAGCCACGCTTCGTGGAGAAGCTCGCCGAACTCCCGGATGTCCCGGTCGCCGCTGACGATCGAGATGCTCTCGTCCACCAGATCGCGCATGATCCGGAGCTGGCGCCGCCGGTCGTCGATGCCGGCGACGAAGGTCGCGGCGATGCTCGAGGCGGTGCGCTTGATGCCGGTGTAGAACAGCATCAGATGGGCGGCGAGCTCCCGGATCCGGTCGGCGCCGACGGTGATCGGTGTCACCGAGATCTCGCCGTTCTGGTGGAACTGGATGTGATTCAGGCCGCCGTAGGCCGCCAGCACCTGATCCTGTGACCCGACCGTCTCCTTGAGGATGTTCTGCTCCAGGTGCACGCTCTCCATCGCGAGCCGATGCTTGCTGACCATCTGGCCCTTCAGCGCATAGAGGCCGTTGAGCAAGCCCACCGTGAAGGCCGAGCTGGATCCGATGCCGCTGCGCGCGGGGATGTCCGCATCGTGGTGGATCTCCACGCCGCGCGGGATTTCCAGGAATCGGAGCGCCTCCCGGACGGCCGGATGGACGATCTCATCCAGCGTCTGACAGTGCTCGACCTTCGAGTAGACAATGCAGTAGCGATGCTCGAAGAAGGGCGGGAGGTAGCGACAGTTAATGTAGCAGTACTTGTCGATCGTCGTGGCCAGCACGGCGCCGCCGTGCTTGGCATACCATTCGGGATAGTCGGTGCCGCCACCGAAGAAGGAGATCCGAAACGGGGTTCGGCTGATGATCATGCGCTGCCCTCCCGACCCGGCACGACCGCGGCAGCGGCGAAGAGATCGCGCTCCACGAGCCAGCAGATCAGATGCTCGATGGCCAGATGCGCCTCCTGAATGTGCTGCGTGTCGGTGCTCGGCACCGAGATCGCCACGTCGGCCAGGCCGGCCAGCTGTCCCTGCGCCCCGGTCAGGACCACGGACCGAAGACCCTGGGCGCGGGCCAGGCGCACAGCGCGGACCACGTTCGGTGAATTGCCGCTGGTGCTGATCCCGATCACGACGTCGCCCGGTCGCCCCAGCGCCTGGACCTGCCGCTCGAACACCCCATCGAACCCGCAGTCGTTGGCAAAAGCGGTCAGGAACGACGAATCGGTGGTCAGCGCAATCGCCGGCAAACCCGGCCGCTCGAAGTCCTTCGTCAACCGGCTCACGAACTCCGCGGCCATGTGCTGGCAATCGGCGGCGCTGCCGCCGTTTCCGCAAATCAGTACCTTGCCGTCGGCGCGGAAGGCCTGGGCAATCAGATCGGCCGCCGCGACGATAGCATCTTCGCATGCCTCGGCCGTCCGGCGCTTGGTGTCTGCACTCGCGTGAAGGTAGGCGCGGGCCGTCTCACGACGCTCAGCATCTGTTGACATTGACGAATCTCCTTGCGAATCCTTTGACCAATGGAGGAGCGACCTCAGGGAACACAGCACGACACAGCGCGAGACGAGTGAGTTTGCCCATTCGGGCGTGTGAGAACGATCTGGGCTCAGCCCAACGAGACGTCTTGCTTCCGCCGTACGGGCGAGTGGTCAGGTGACCGTTCCCGCATGCTGTGGCGAAACCGCGACGGGGTGGCGCTTCGGACCGGTGACGCGTTCGCTTTGGGAACAGCGACGACCGCCAGGACGAAGAGGATCCACACGGGATTCAACATTCGGAACGCCGCCTCGGTGAAGCCATACATGGTTCCGGCGACGAAATACCCCAACTTGAGCCCGCCCAGGTCCGGATCGCGGCGGAACGCGCTCACGACGTTCCGGTACCCGGTCACCATGACGAAGCCGAGCAAGGCCACCCCCAACCACCCCAAGTTCAAGAAGACCTCGAGGTAACCGTTGTGAGCCTCGTTCGGGTGCCACCAGTAATCCGCCGCGAGTTCTTCGAGCCGCGTCCCGAGCCAGAAACTCTCGAAGCCAGTCCCCAGCAACGGGTTCTGGGTCATCGCCAGCAGCTTCTCCCAGAGACCCGTGCGCCCGGTGAGGGTCGCCTCCCTTCCCATGGTCTCCACGAGCTCCGCTCCGACGTTGAGAAACAGCGCAGCCCCGGCAAAGCACAGCGCCACCGCCACCGGAAGATGCACGAGCGCGCGCCTTCGTCGCAGCGCGGGCAGGCTCGTCACGACGATCACGCCACCGGCCAACGAGAAGCAGGCGAGCGCGGTCAGGGAATTGACTTTCCAAAAGAGCCACAGCACCATCGCGAGGAGGGCGCCCTGAGCCGTCAGCATCCCAGTCTTGCGAGTCCCCTTCCGGCCTTCGGCGAGGCGCCAGACGCATCCGAGTCCCACGACGAGGCAGATGGCTCCGAGCGAGTTCTTGTCCGTTGCGATGCCGATATAGCGCACATTTCCTTCCATACCGCTGTAGGACTGTCCGAGGGCGGGGTAATACTTGATCAAGAGAATGGACACGGGGACGAGCACCAACCCGATCCGGGTCAGGAACCGCCGAACCGCGGCAGGCCGGTGGGGATCTGTCAGGACGATCAACACCATCACGAGGTCGCCCATCGCCTTCGTCGAGCGCTTGAACGCCACGTACGGGTAGTCCGACCACAGGACGCTGGCGACGCAGTACACGAAGAACACGATGGTCGGCCCATTCGCTCGCAGGATCTCTCCGACCTCTCGGCCTCTTCCCATGAGCACGATCACGCCGATCGCCATGAGCGCCGTATAGAGAGCCCGCTCGACGGGGCTCCCGTCCAGATATTGCTCGGCTGACTTGATCGGCGACTCCAGCCCGAGCCACAGCGACACGATCCGCGAGCCCCCAGCCAATGACACCCACAGCACTGGAAGCCATAGCGCCTTCGACGTCCGCGCGTTCTCGTCCCGATCGAGCGCGAACAGCCCGACGATCGCGACGAGGCAAGCGACGGTGGCGATCCCCGGAGGCATCAGCGTCTCGACCGAAGAGTTTTCGAGCGATCGCGGCGGGTCATCTCGAATCCAGGAATAGCCGATGCAGAAGCTCGAGTGTCAGGACCTTGTGAATCTCGGTTGTGTAGTTCCGACCTCCGGCGAGGTGGCCCCGGACCAGGGCCTCGAGCCCGCCACGTTCCAGATACGGTCGCGCGCGGCTCCGCGAGTCGAGCAGCATGTCGCGCACGTATCCGGCCAGGACGTTGCGGTACCAGACGCGGAAGTGCAGCGCCTTGTGTCGGCCGAGGAAGACGCGTTCGGGGCGCAGCGGCGACAACACACGATCGATCCGGGCCAGCCACTGGGGCATCGCGTAGTCGTAGGCGTGCTCCGCCCTGAACGTGAACTCGAGGAGCCGACGCCGCGAGGCGGCCGCGACGCTTGACGGGCCTCCACCGATTCCGCGATCGGTGCGGATCTTCCCGAGGGCCGGACTGCCCTCGCGAATCAGGCGCAGGCGGACGTCGCCGTTCGTCTCGGCCGACTCCGGCGCGCGAAAGACCGTGCGCACGAATTCGTTGTCGAGGAACGGCGCGCGCACGGTGAGCTGAGTCTGCTCGAGAGCGAGGACGCCGTAATGCCACCACGGCGACTGTCGGAACGCCGCGAACGTCACCGGGTGCTCGCGACGGACCTCGGCGTAGGTCGCGTCCGCGTGCTGCACGTGCGCGAGGAACTCGGGACTGAACAACCCCGGTGCCGGCTTCACCGGTTTGAACGTCGGGACGCCACCGAGGATCTCGCTGCTATAGGTTCCCACGATCTTCACCGGGGCGATCTCACGGACCTTCTCACTGACGTAGAGGTCAGGGGAACGACTCACGTCGACGCACCCATCCGTGAGGTACACGCTGCGTTCGGCATAATGGGAAAATCGAGCGTGGAACTCGCTTCCCACCCGAATCACCTCGTGGGGCTGCTGGCAGACCGTGGCGACTTCCCGCGCCACCACGACGTCCTGGCTGTCGCGAAGCATCCCGCCGAACGTGTAGCAGGGAAGCGACCGAGGCGGAGCCTTCCGCCACGCCATGATCATCCGGGTGTCCAGGCCTCCGGTCAGCGACATCCCGATCCGCTCCCGGCCATCGAAATAGCGGGGGAGGTTGCCCGCGAACGCCTCGCGGAGCTTCTGATAGTAGCCTTCCGGCTCCAGACGATCCTGATCCTCCCACTCGCGCGCCCGGAAGTACGTGCCGCGCTGCCGGACCGAGCCATCCTCGAATACCCACGCGGCGGCCGCCGGCAGGAGCTGGATACCCTGAAAGATCGTCCGGTCCCCCAGCACGCAGCCGCAGGCGACGAACTCTCCCAAGCTGCGCGCGTCTGCCGTCCGCAGCTCGGGGCGGACCGCGAGGATCGCCTTGGCTTCCGCGGCAAAATAGAACGCGTCCTTCGATTCATGGTAGTAGATTCGGTGCATCCCGAATCGGTCGTTGAAGAGCGTCGCCGTTCCGCGCGTGCGGTCCGTCAGCACTCCATGAAAGCGTCCGTTCAGCCCCGCCAGAAAGGAGGGGTCTTCCTCGTAGAGGTGGACCAGGTAGGACGGCTCCTCGCCCCCGAGTCGATGGCCCCGCTCTTTCAGCCGGCGAGCCGTCCCCGGCTCGGGATACTCCTCCCCGGAGAAGACGAGGCTCACATCCCCGCGCTCGTTCCCCAGCGGCATGCTGTCGGCGAACGAATCCCTCTGCGCGGACCACCCGACGTACACACCGAGCGCCTCATCCGAGCGCACGCCGGTCACGTAGAACTTCTCGTGGTGGAGGCTCTCGACCATGCGCCGAACGTCTCGTTCCGCGCGTTCCCGAGGCATCCGCGTGACGACACCGACGATTCCCGGCATTGGAGTGCGTCGTTTCAGACGGGGTCGGAAACCCAGTTCGTTAATGGAGCCGGCGGGAGGATTCGAACACTCCGTCTGCCGAATTACAATTTCGGCCGCTCTGCCATTGAGCTACACCGGCCCTTCGAGAGCTTCCAGTTGTACCAGGTCGATCGCAGCTTGACGCTCAGCCGTATCGTGCTCTCGGGGAGCACACCCAGAAGACCATGATGGACCTTCAACGACATGCCGATCCTACCCCTCATTGTTAACGGAATGTAGTACCTCGGCACAAGCAATTCCTCGAAGCCGTTGCGCGCCTTGAATTCCCTCAAGGACGTCGCTCCCTGGTTCCCGTAACTGTACTTGCCGTACGTCAAGTAGGAGATGCCCTTCGCTTCACACAGTTCAACAGCCTTTGCAATCAAGGCGTTGGCGGGTCTGGCATCGTAACGGCTCGCCTTTGGCAGAATCTGAAGTATCGAGGCGACGTCCCGTCGGTACACAAGCTTCAAAAAGCCGATCAATTCATCACCCAGATAGGCACACACGAAGTCACTCCGCTCGCGATGCGTCGACTGATCCTTCCGGACTTGATCTCGTGTCTTCCCGTGGTGAACGAACGGCACGTGCTGTCGGACGGGTGAGTCGTTGTTGACGTCGACGATCCCATCGACGAGCTCGTCATCGAGCTCTTTCACTCTGACGACCACGCCACGCTTCTGCGATCGTCTCACGTTCTTGCGACTCTCCTGCGGAAGCTTCTCCCACCACTCCTTGAAGCTCGCCGCGTGAATCGCCGCGACACTGTCCCATTCCATCGGGTAGTGGTACTTGGGGCGTATCGCCGGCAGTTTCTGCGAGAACGTGAAGACGTCGGCTTTCAATCCATGCTCGCGCCGCTTCAACGTTTCGACACATCCCTCGGGATCCTCGAGTTCGCTCTCCAGCCACTCCTCATCGAGGACGACCGCCAGTCTGATCCATCGCCCGTCGACGACGATGGTGTAACCGTCGACGTCCAGAGCGGGAACCGTCTCCCACTTCCCCTTGAAGCTGATCTCGACACTCTTGTTCGCCATCCTTCGATTTACCTCTCGATCTGGTTCGGCCGGGCCCACGACACGGCCGAGAATGGTCCGATCCGAGGAGCGTCTGGACGCCGGACCAGCCGCTCGTTGAGGAAGCGGTATTCGTCTGGTTGGACCGGATGCGCCTCCAGTTCGACGACGGCCTGGCGTGCCAGCGAAAAGATCCGGTGCAGACGGCTGACCGGCTCGACGGGTGCCAGCGAGAAAAAGAAGTCGACAACGCGGTGGCGCCGGGCCAGCAGGCGGTCCACCCCTCGGCGGTAGAGACGATTGCAGAGGTTCTTCTCCCGGGGCTGAAACGAGAAGTTTCGCCGAACGACCGCGCCGGGGGGAAGAAGTCCTCCCAGCAGCACGTTGGCGCAGAGGTGCATGTGATGATGGCCATCCACCCGCTCAGGCGGTACCCCGTACAGGCGGAAGAACTGATCCCGTTGGGCCGCGACGACATAGTCGAAGGCACGAGCAAGCCCAGGATGAAAGACCACCGGGGCCAATCGGTGCCGCAAGAGGTGCCGCGCCAGTTCGCGCTGTCGTTCGACGAGTCGGGTTGGACACGCCCGCATGGAAAACGGCGTCGTCAGGTTCAGATGCAGACCGACGTCGATGCCACGCGCGCGAGCCAGGGCGGCCGCCCTCTCGGAATCCTCCATGAACACCATCGCGCTCACCGACGCGACCGTGCCCCGATCGAAGCACTCGAGGGTTCGATCGGTCGTCGTGTCGTCCCGGCCCCAGTCGTCGGCGTTCACGATGAGGACCCCGCCGCCAGGTTCCGCGCCTTCGCGGGGCGCCTCGGCCCGCGACTCCTGGGCTCTGGCTCGGAGACTCATCGCTGCCCGACCGTCGCTTCGGCGGCCCTCGACGGCTCCGCGGTCGGCCGCCGTGGGCCGGCCATGGCGTCCACGAGCTTCAGATATCGCTGCTTCATCACGTCCCAGCGTATCGGCGCGTACTCCACCCTCGCCTGCGCCGCCAGGCGATCGCGCAATCCCGGGTCGCCATAGACACGCACCATCTGCCTGGCCAGGTCCGACCAGTTGTTGGGCTCGAAGTACGCCAGCGCGGCCTCGCTGAAGTAGTGCCGGATCGTCTTCAGGCGCGGAACGACGACGCTCTTGCCGAAGATGATGTACTCCGACAGTTTGTTGGGAAACGCGAACTCGAGGAACACGTCGCGGCGCATCGGCAGGACCCCGATGTCGCACTGGTGCAGCCAGGCCGGAACTTCCGCTGGCGGGACGGACCCGAGCAGCCTGACCTTCGACGCCACGCCCCGCGTCTGGGCCAGACGCTCCAGGGCACTCTTCTCGGGGCCGCCTCCGAGGATCCAGAGCTCCGCGCCGGGCATCTCGGCGTGCACCATGCCAAAGGCCTCGATCGCGCTGTCGAGCCCGTAGATCGGCGTCAACGTCCCGTGATACATCATCACGAAGCGTCCCGGCGCCCGCGGCGCCTCGCCAGCCGACGATGACCGCGGGTGGGCGCCGAAGCTCACCTCGTCCACCGCGTTCATGATCACCGTCGATTTCTCGCGCGCCAGCCCGCGGCCGACCAGCAGATCCTCGATCGGCTCGTGGATGGTGATCACCCGATCCGCGAAGTCGAAGCTCATCTTCTCCAGCCGTCGCAGGACACGGATCACCCACGAGCTCTCGGCGATCCCGTACTTGGAGACGTAGAACTCGGGGGTGATCTCGTGCATGTCCAGGATGAGCTTGGCGCCCATCCAGCGGGCCGGGGCGGCCGCGAAGATCAGAAAGTCGGGCAGCGTATTGACGTCGACGACCGCATAGCGCGCCCTCAGCATCAGCAGCGGCAGGCGCACGAGCGCCCACGCAAAGAAGGCGACGTACTCGAAGACGTAGCGCGCGAGCGATCCGCGCTTCTTGCCCAGCCCGAGGGTGTAGACCTTCACGCCGTTCAGGGTGTAGGTGCGCTCGGTCCGGCCGGCACGCAGCGCCAGCACGTCGACCGCGTAGCCAGCGGCGACGAGGGCCTCGGCCTTCCGCCGCACTCGCATGTCGATATCGTAGGGGTTCTGGAGCAGGATGCAGACGGCTTTCATCGCAGCGAGGCTCCGGCGGTCGCCTCCGCGGCCAGCCACGACGGGTCGAGATCCACCGGGGTCGCGCCGTTCCACGCAGTATCGACGAACACGCTGCCACCAGCGCTCGGACGGTGCACCCGGATGGTCAACGCCGGGGACACCGGCTCGCCGCGGTAGGAGAGACGAGTCCGCGCCGTGCCGTCGGCCGCCTCGACCCGCTCGAAGCCGACTTCGCGTCGCTTCCGAAACCATCCCACGACCTGACCGGCCGTGCCGAACCATCCCCCGAGGGCGCTTACGGCGTCGAGGAGCCGGACGTAGAAGTCGCCCCAAAACCGCTCCGGCCCGTGGCTTCGATCGTGCCACAGCACCGTGAGGACGCCGCCGAGCGCTCCGGCATGATCGAGCAAGGCGGCGCAGCGCCTCCAGGCGTCCGCCTGGGACAGGTCGAGCCGGTTGTGAAAGAACAGTGCCCCGTCCTGGATGTGCAGGGGGAGCTCGAGAAGGGCGCACGCCCCCGAGGGGCGAAAGACCTGGGTGGTCCCGCTCCGGTACCCGATGGTCTCGTTGTAGCCGACGCTCGAGTCGTAGTCGTATCCGGCGTCCTCGAGGACCCGGAACGTGTTCTCGTCGCGCAGCAACCAGTGCATCCGGATGCCGATCCGGGATTCGCCGCTGACCGCCGCGATTCGCGAGGCCTCGTCCCGCCCTTTCTCCGCGCTGTGCCAGGCATCGATGCCGTGCACCCCGAGCTCGCAGCCGTCCTTCAACAGCATCGTCGTCCCATCCGCCAGCTCACCGAGATCGTACGCGGCCGCGCGTCGCGAGGCATGGCCCCCGGCCACCTTGTCGCCGGGCCGCCCCTTGAAGGGAATCACGAAATAGGTCGCCGGCCGATTCCGCTCCACGTTCAAATACCAGCCAAACGGCTCCCAGAAATCCCGGACCCAACCCAGATGCACGAAGGGGAGAGACGCGGCGGCGCGCCAGCTCTGGAGAAGCTCGGACGTCGAGAGTCGGCCGCGGAGGCGATTACGCAGGGCGCCCACGGTGGACCGGTAGAGGAATCCCCACATCGTGTGGTCGAATCGGTGGTTTCGTATCCCGGCAAAATCGATGTCGTGAGTCAGGCACACGACGCACCCGTATCCCGCGGGCGTGGGGGGAATTTCCACCAGGGTGATCCCGGCGCTCAGAATCCATTCCCGGAGCATCATGATGTGGACGTCGAGCGTCGGGCTGGCGGCGTGCTCGGGGGGCTGACCGACCGAGAGAAGAAGCTCGACCTCGCGAAACAGATCGTACCCGAGGCGAATCACGGTGCCATCGGCCCCCGCGATCCTGAGCCCGGCCGCCTCGGCACCCATCGTGACGCATGGGTCGGCGGCGCCGTTCGGTGCCTCGAAGGTCAGGACCTCGCCGTAGATCGGGAGCGGGGCTCCGCGATAGGCGAGGGATGCGCCGCGGTGCAGGGCGCGCGCCCCGACACCGGCTCGACCGTCCCGGCTCGTGAGCGCGGCGCCGTAGACGACCAGCAGCCTCGCCTCGATGGCGGGAATCTCGTCCGCGGTGGCCACGACAACGTCGTAGGTTCGTCCCGGCCGGTGGAACTCCCACGGCGTCTTGAACAGCTGGAAGAACTCTTCGACGGCGGCGCGCTGATCCGCCTTGGCGACGACCCCGATCACGGCGCATTCCCTCCGCGGCTCGGCACGGCCGGACGTCGGCCGGCACGCCTGGCAGTCGGTGGTAGCGTGATGGCCTGAAGCCTCCGAACGGCGTCGCGCACTACGCGCCGGTCGTGAAGAACTCCCGGGTGCACTCGACCACGTACCGGGCCTGCGCGTCCGTGAGCTCCGGGTACACTGGCAGCGCCAGCGTCTCGTTCGCGGCCGCTTCGCTCTCGGGGAACGAGCCGGCTGGGTGGCCCAGGTACGCGAAGCACTCCTGCAGATGCATCGGGACGGGGTAATAGACTTCCGTTCCGACGCCCTTCTTCTGGAGCGCGGCTTTCAGTTGATCGCGCCGCGGCACGCGGATCACGTACTGGTTGAAGATGTGGCGGTCCGTCACGACCTTCGGGAGCACGATCTGCGGCGACCCCGTCGTGGAGAGGGGGGCGCTGTCGGCGATCGAAAGCCCGGAGGAGGCGAACAGCCCATCGTAGCGCTCGGCGTTGCGCTGGCGCGCGGCCGTCCACGAATCCAGGTAGGGCAGCTTGGCCGACACGACCGCCGCCTGGAGCGCGTCGAGGCGGAAGTTGCCGCCGACGACCTTGTGGTGGTACTTCGGCTTGGACCCGTGGGCGCGCAGGCACATCAGCTTCTCCGCGCGCTCGGCGTCGTTCGTGACGATCATCCCGCCGTCCCCGAACGCGCCGAGATTCTTCGAGGGGAAGAACGAAAGACACCCGTACTGGCCGATGCTGCCGGCCCGCCGGCCCTTGTGCTCGGCCCCGATCGCCTGCGCGGCGTCCTCGATGACCGCGAGGCCGTACTTGTCGGCCACCCACATCACGGGCTCCATGTCGGCCATCTGGCCGTAGAGGTAGACCGGCATGATGGCGCGGGTGCGCTTCGTCACCTTCGCCTCGATCCGTCCCGGATCGAGGTTATAGGTCGTCGGATCGATGTCGACGAGGACCGGCGTCGCGCCCAGGCGGGCGATCGCTCCGGCGGTCGCGAAGAACGTGTACGGGGTCGTGATGACCTCGTCGCCCGGGCCGATGTTCTCCACCATCAGGCAGGCCAGCAGGGCGTCGGTGCCTGACGAGACGCCCACCGCGTACGAGCATCCGCAGTACGCGGCGACGGCCTTCTCGCACTGCTCCACCTTCGGTCCCAGGATGAAGTGCTGGGACGCCACCACCTCCGCGACCGCCGCGTCGACGTCGGCCTTGATGCTCTGGTACTGCGCCTTGAGATCCAGCAGCGGCACGTTCATGACTTGGCCTCTTCCCTCACTTGTCGGTACGATTTGGTGCCCTTGCTCAATTCGTCGGGCAGGGGAGCCTCTTCATGGAGATCGAGACACTGCAGCACGCCCTCGTCGTTCTTGCGATACCGGTGGCCGCTCTCGGGGCACCGCATCACCCCGTCGGCGTCCGGCGAGTCGAGTCGGTGGCCGTGGCGACTCATCCATCCCACCTGGCGGGCCGGGTTGCCGACGACCAGCGCGAAGTCCGGGACGTTCCGGGTCACCACCGAACCGGCGCCCACGAACGCATACCGCCCGATCGTGACGCCGCAGAGAATCGTCGCATTGGCGCCGACCGTGCACCCGCGCTTGAGTCGCGTCGTCTCGTAGAGCGAGTGCCGGTTCACTTGCGAGCGAGGGTTTGTCACGTTGGTGAGGACGCACGACGGCCCGAGAAAGACGTCGTCCTCGATGACGACGCCGGTGTAGATCGACACGTTGTTCTGGATCTTGACGTTGTTCCCGAGCCGCGTGCCCCCGTCGACGTTGACGTTCTGGCCGATGACGCAACGCTCGCCGATGCGCGCATCCTTCATGACGTGGGAGAAATGCCAGATCTTGGTCCCCGCGCCGACCTCGGCGCCGTCGTCGACGTAGGCCGACTCGTGGACGAAGTACGGGCGCTCGTGCTCGTTCTTCTCGACGGGAAGCGCGGTCGGCTCCGGCGCAGAGCCGCCGGCCAGCAGCAACGAGCGCTGGCAGGCGTCGAGGACGCGCAGGACCCGCAGGCCTTCCGCGCCGTCGCTCACCGGCGAGGTCCGGGACCGGATGCAGTCGAGAAAGTGCTGGCACTCCGCCTTGAGGGGCTCGCGATCGTCCAGCGCGACGGCCTCCCCGTTGGCCTTGACCGCCGTCGGCACGCGGTTCTTCCATTCGACCCGGTGCGGGTAGAGGACGAGCTTCTGCTCGGCGGTGTCGTCGAAGACCGCCATCTTCTCCGACCCGACCACCACGAGCCGCTGCTCCTTGACGGGGTGCAGCCAGCTCACGAAGATGTGGGCCTTCACCCCGCTCGGGAACTCGAAGTGGCTCAAGGTGACGTCGAAGACGTTGCGACTCAGGTAGGCGCCGCCCTGACAGGACACCCGGGTCGGGCTCTCGTTCAGGAGCGCCAGCATCACCGAGATGTCGTGCGGCGCGAAGCTCCAGAGAATGTTCTCTTCGGTACGGATCTTCCCGATGTTGAGCCGATTCGAGTAGAGATAGTTGATCTGTCCGAGGGCGCCGTCCCCGATCAATTCCTGCAGCTTCAAGATCGCTGGATGGTACCGGAGAATGTGGCCGACCATGAGGATCCGGCCCTTCGCCGCCGCCAGCTTCACCAGCGCCTCACCCTGCGCGACCTCGATGGACAAGGGCTTCTCGACGAGCACGTCCTTGCCCGCTTCCAGGGCCGCCTTCGCCAGCTCGTAGTGGGTGACCGCCGGCGTGGCCAGCGCGACGGCGCCGATGGAGGGGTCGGCCAGGACCGCGTCGAACTCCCTGACGAACCGGACGTTCTCGTACTGGCGCCGGTAGGTCTCCTCGACGGACGGCTCGGCGTCACACAGCGCGGCCAGGGAGCCGAGCTGGTGAAAGTTCCGGACGAGGTTCCGACCCCAGTAGCCGACTCCAACGACGGCGACGTTGATCTTGGGCGTCCCGACTGGTCCGTTGTGCATGAATCTCCTCAATCCAACAGATCGGCGCATCTGGCCGCGACGCAACCGTCGCCGTACAGAGCCGGACGCGATTCCGCTGGCTCGAATGAATGAACGGTCTGAACAATCTTCTCTGTGTCAGAGCCCACCAGGACGTTCCACCCGGCGTCCACCGTCTCCACCCACTCGGTCTCGTCCCGCAAGGTGACGCAGGGGACCCCCAGCCAGTAGGCCTCCTTCTGGAGCCCGCCGGAGTCCGTGAGCACCACGCGGGCGGAGCCCGCCAGGGCCACCATGTCGAGATAGCCCACCGGGTCGATCATCTGAACATCTGGCGAAAGCCGCCAGCCCGCTTCGGTGATGACCCGACGGGCACGCGGATGAACCGGGAAGATCACGGGCTCGTCGAGCGCGGCGAATGCCTTCAGAATGCCCGACAGCCGGGCCGGATCGTCGGTATTTTCGCCGCGGTGGACCGTGGCGAGCACGTAGGACTTCGGCTTCACGCCGAGTCGCTCCACGATCTCCGGTGGGTGCTCGGCGACCCGCCGCCGGGCCCAGTTCAGGATGTCCAGCATGACGTCGCCCACGAGATGCACGTTGCGCCCGATGCCCTCGGTCGCCAGGTTCCGCACCGCGGTGTCGCTCGGGCAGAGGAGGAGGTTCGACAGGTGGTCTGCGACGACCCGGTTGATCTCCTCCGGCATATGGCGGTTGAAGCTTCTGAGCCCCGCTTCGACGTGGGCGACCGGCACGGAGACCTTCGACGCCGCCAGGGCGCCGGCCAGGGTGGAGTTCGTATCGCCGTAGATCACGAGCCAGTCCGGGCGCTCGAGGAGCAGCACGTCCTCGATGCCGCGGAGCATGGCCGCGGTCTGATTCCCGTGCGAGCCGGACCCGACGCCCAGGTTGACGTCGGGCGGCGGGATCTCGAGCCCGTCGAAGAAGATGCCGGACATCTCGTAGTCGTAGTGCTGCCCGGTGTGCACCAGGATTTCCTTGTGGCGCTGGCGGAGCTCGCGGCTCAGGGCGGCCGCCTTGATGAACTGCGGCCGCGCGCCCACGATGGAGACGAGCTTCACGGGCGACCCTCCCGGGCGGCCACCAATTTCACGACCTCGCTGACGACGCGCTGCTGCTGCTCGGGGGCGAGCCCGGGGAACATCGGTAGCGACAGGACCTCGGAAGCCGCCCGCTCGGAGACGGGGAAGTCGCCCGGGCGGAAGCCCTCGGCCTCGTACGCCTTGACCAGGTGGAGCGGGATCGGGTAGTGGATGCCCGTGCCGATGCCCGCGGCGGTCAGGTCCTTCTGGATCCGCTCCCGGTCCGCGACGCGCACGACGTAGAGATGGAAGACCGGCCGCGACCAGGACGGCACGTGCGGGAGGACGACCTTCCCGTGGGTCTCGCCGAAGAGCTCGTCGTAGCTGCGCGCGCTCTCGCGCCGCTGCTCGTTCCACTTGGCCAGATGGCGGAGCTTCACCCGTAAGAGCCCGGCCTGGATGGCGTCGAGCCGGCCGTTGTATCCCTCGATGTCGTGGATGTACTTCTTCGACTGCCCGTGGTCGCGCAGCATGCTGCAGGCGCGCGCCAGCTGCTGGTCGTCAGTGGTGACGGCCCCTGCTTCACCACAGGCGCCCAGGTTCTTGCCGGGATAGAAGCTGAACGCCGCCGCACGCCCCATAGACCCGGCCTTGCGCCAGCGGCCCTCACGCTTCGAGAAGTACTCCGCGCCGTGCGCCTGGCAGGCGTCCTCGACGACGATCAGGTCGTACCGGGCCGCCACGTCGAGGATCGCGTCCATGTCGGCGACCTGGCCGTAGAGGTGTACCGGAATGATCGCCGTCACCGGACCACCCGTGCGCTGGCTCACCAGGCGGCCCGTCCGTGGGTCGGGGACGCACTCGGTCTCCAGGTAGGCGAGGAGCTTCTCGGGATCCATGGTGTAGGTGCGCGGGTCGATGTCGACGAAGTCGAAGCGCGCGCAGGCCTGCGAGATCGCCTCGGTGGTCGCGAAGAAGGTGTGCGGGACCGTCACCACGGTGTCGCCGGGTCGGACACCCGCCGCGACCAGCGCCAGGCGCACCGCGTCCGTGCCGCTGGCCATGCCCACGCAGTACCGCGTTTCGCACACCTCGGCGAAGTCGCGCTCGAACTCCTGGACCATCGGGCCACCGATGAACCCGGCGGTGTCGAGGGCAGCCTCGAACACCGCGCGGAGCTCTCCCCGCAATTCGCGATGAACCGTGACGAGATCGAGGAAAGGAATCCCCTCCGTCTTCATTCGCCGCCCCTGATCTGGTGAGGTTGTGTCGCAAGAGTCTCGGCGGCGGACTTCCAGACGGTCCACGGAGTCTCGCCGCGCGCGTTCATATCGTCGAACGCCTGCTTGTCCTTGAAGGTGTCCATACAGGCCCAGAAGCCACGGTAGCGATACGCGGCCAGCTGCTCGAGGCGAATCAGCCGCTGGAAGGGCTCCTCGACGAGCTCCTCGCCTTCCTTGAGATAGTCGAAGATCTCGCGCTTGAAGGCGAAGAAGCCCCCGTTGATCCAGAGACTGGAACCGCCGACGTGACGGATGTCGCGGACGAGCGAGTCGTCGCCCAGCGAGACCGCATGAAAGCTCTGACTGGGTCGGACGCAGAGGAAGCTGGCGATCTTGTCCTGCTGGCGGAACTGATCGAGGTACTCCCTCAGCGGGAGATCCGAAAGCCCGTCGCTGTAGTTGGCGAGGAAGGTCTCGTCGTCGCCGAGATACCGCTGGACGGCCTTGAGACGCTGGCCGATGTTGGAGTGCAGGCCGGTGTCGGCGAACGTGATCTTCCAGCCCTCGATATCGCGACCGTACAGCCTGACCTCTTTGCTCCCGCCCGTCAGCTCGAAGTCGTTGGAGAGACACTCGTCGTAGGTCAGGAAATATTGCTTGATGAGATCGCCGCGATATCCGAGACAGAGGATGAACTCGGTATGACCGAAATGCGCGTAGTACTTCATGAGATGCCAGATGATGGGCCGGTAGCCGATGTTGACCATCGGCTTCGGCACGGTCTCCGAGTACTCGCGCAACCGGGTGCCAAGACCGCCGCAAAACAGGACCACCTTCATTCCAGCCTCCTCACGAGTGCGCCGAGCGTCGCTCGCGCGCGCACTCGGCGTGACGCATCCGGTACCATTCGATCGTCCGGCTCAGGCCAGTCTCCAGTGGGGTGGTCGGCCGCCAGCCGAGGACGGCATCGGCCCGATCGAGGCTGGCGACCCTGACGTCGCCGCCCGGCCGGTCCGGCAGCGCTCCGAACCGTGGTGTGATCGACGGATCGATGAGCCGCACGAGCCGCTCGACGATGTCACGCACCGGCACCGCGGTCCCCGAGCCGAGATCGATCGTCCGTCCTTCGGCGCGATGGGCCGTCGCGGCCCGGAGCACGCCATCGATGACGTCGTCCACATAGACCCAGTCGAGCGGCCGCCGCCCGCCCGACAACCGGGGCTCCTCGTGGCGGAGGAGCGAGAGAATCGTCGAGGGAATGATCTTGTCGCAGGCCTGCGCGGGCCCGTACGTCATGAAGGGGCGGACGTTGACGACGGAGCAACCGTAGAGGCCGTGGAACATCCGTCCGTAGGCGCCGGCCGCCCATTTCGCGGCGCCGTAGGGCGAGGCGGGCGTGGCGTCCTCCGCCGCCGCACCGTATGGCTCCTCGAGTGAACCCACGAACACGACCCGTCGGCATGCGCGCCGCGCCGCGAGCGTCAGGAGGTTCACGCTGGTGGTGAGCAAGCTGTGGAACGTCGGGAGCACGAGAGAAGGATCCGGAGCAGCGCTCACCCGCCCTCCCAGGTGGAAGATCACGTCGGGCTGGGCCTGGCCAACCAGCTCCTCGGCCTGCGCGAAGTCCTCCAGCTCGCATTGCCACCAACGGACCGCCGTGGGCTCCCCGCTGTGCGCGGTTCGGGACACGGCGGCCACGTCGGCGCCGGCACCGACGAGCGCCCGGCACAGGTGGCTGCCCAGGAACCCTCGGGCGCCCGTGACCAGCACCCGCGTCCCGAAGAGCCCGCCGCCGTTGGGGTCGGTCATCGACGTCAGCGCCCGTCCTCCCCGGACCCGACCATGACGGGCGAGGTGTCGTACCGCGCGATCACGTCGGCCGGAAGGTGGGCGAGATCCGTGCCCCGTAGGTAGTCGCCCATCGTCGTGCCGGTCGACGCCGAGTCGACGTTGGGGGCGCCGCTGTCGGCGTTCGCGTCGTCGAGGTGCACGGTCCTGAAATCGATGCTGTACCGGGTGCGCCCCGACGTGTTGGGCACCGTGGAGTGGAGGTGGGCGCCCGAGAACACGATGATCCCGCCGGGTGGGCAGATGAGGCGCACCTGGGGATCGAGCTCGACCGTCTCTTCCGGGCGCGGCTGCTTGCGGGTGTCCACCGTGATGTGTTGGGCCGCGTTTCGCCGGCTCTCCCGGTTCCACTCGGCGTAGTTGTATTCCGCCGAGCCGTTCCGCACGGCGTGGGCCCAGTACCGGAGATGGAACGCCATCGCGTTCTCCGGCTCGATGTCGTACACCGGCATCCACCAGTTGATCTGGCACATCGGCGCCGAGTACCAGGTGTCCCGGTGGGGATGGAAGGCGTACGCGATGCCGGCGGTCAGGTAGCCGCCCGACGTCGCCGTGCGCAGCCGCGGCACGTCGAAGTACGTCTTGGCGAGATCACACCCGAGCTCCCCGAGGATCCGAGGGAGGAGCTCTTTGCACTTCGGGTGATGGATGAACCGGGGCTTCAGCCCCGCCAGGATTTCGACGTACTTCTCCACCGGAAGGCTGAACTGCGCTGACTCCGGGTCGAGGGGGGCGAACGCATCCTGCGCCATCTCGCGCGCGAGCCCCACCAGCTCGATGGAGCTCGGGGTCGGCGAGAAGAGGTAGAGTTGCCCGTCGTAGAGGGACCGACGCCGGGCGTCATCGGACATCTTCGAGTCGAAAAAGACCGCGTTCATACCGTTCCCCTTTCTCGGGCGCGTCACATCGATACCTCTTTGAGAAGACCGAAGTCGCAGAGAATGGCCGCCGCGTTCCTGATGATCGCGAAGTCACAGCCGGATCGCTCCGCCGTGTCCAGCAGACTGTGCTCACCGTCGGAGAGGTTGAGGAGCCAGAGCATCGCCATCTCGTTCGCGGAAGCTTGGGCGAGCCCGCCGATCGCGTGGTAGAGGCCTCGCTTCCCGAGTTGCGGCTCGCCCTTTGGGTTCTGGCTCATGTAGGTCCGGTCGCCCTCGAGCACCTCGAGGATCGCCAGGCACGCCGCGAACGAGTCCGCCAGCTGTGAGGGGTGGACGAAGTCCAGGTCGTCCGCCGAGGTGTGATACTCGGCGAATCGGCCGTGCGGCGTCCGTGAGAGCCGACCGACCGGCAGGTTGAAGCCGGGCGAGCAGAACTGTCGCTCGTCGTAGCCGTACGGCGAGAACTCTTGCACTTCGTGATCGCCCAGCTGGCGGAGGACGTGCTGGGCCGCCCTGTCGATCACCGCGTCGCCGCGTCGGCTCTTCTTGTAGGTGAATCGCCCGCCGTCGCCGAGGCAGGCGAGAACGAGGCCATGCCGGATCCTGGGGATCATCGGCTCGTTACGCGAGAGCCACGTGATCGACCCGATGGTGCCCGGAATGAACAGCAACCGGAACGAGTGGCGGCGGGAGATCCGGCTGAGCGCCTGGCCGAGGTACGCGGCGATCGCGACGCCGGACAGGTTGTCGTTGGCCAGTGACGGGTGGCACACGTGGCACGAGATCAAGATCTCGTCGGTCAACTCGCCCGGTAGGTAACATTCGCCGTACGTCAGGGAGCCCGGCGCGAGCGACGAGTCGATGCAGACCTCGTACTCGCCGTCCGGCAGCGAGTCGAGCTGCCGTTGGCTCAGGCAGAACCCCCAGCTCTCCGCGTAGTACGAAGTCCGGTAGGGGATCCAATCGGCCTTGTCCGGCAGCGTGAAGAGGTGCGGCCGGAGCTCCGCGAGCGACATGCGCCGGCGGACCGGGACGCTGTAGTTGACCACGTGCAGGTTCGACCGCCGGAAGTCGACGACCCGCTCACCCTGCGAGTTCTTCACGTATGCATCGCGCACGTTCCATTCCCGCGGCACCGTCCAGTCGAAGGCCTCGGCGCCGCTCGGGACTTCGTGCACCGTGAGGGGCGTCAGTCGCTGGAGGCGCCTCAGGGTCTCGCGGACGCCGTCGCCGGTGATGCTGCGGCAGATGGGATAGAGGTCGGCGACGCAGTCGTACAACTGCCGACCGAGAGTCTCCCCCTCGAGGCTCGAGCGCACCTCGCCGATGGTCATGGATCGGTGGCGAAGGCCAGGCGGAAATCGGGATAGGTCCGATCGCGGTCGACGATCGTGCGCTCGTCGTCGGGCCACCGGATCCCGAACGCGGGGTCGTCCCACCGGACGCCACGAGCGTGCGCGGAGGAATAGAACTCGGAGATCTGGTAGAAGACCTCGGTGTCGTCCTCGAGTGTCTGAAAGCCGTGCGCGAACCCCGCCGGCACGTACAGCATCTTGCGGTTCTCCGCCGTCAGCACGGCCGCGAAATGCCGCGTGAAGGTGGGCGAGCTCGGGCGGAGATCGACGATCACGTCGTAGATCGAGCCCCGGATGCACCGGACGATCTTCGTCTCCGCGAAGGGGAGCGCCTGGTAGTGCATGCCGCGGAGCGTGCCCTTCCGCTTGTTGAAGGAGGTGCTGCACTGGGCGATGCGCGTCACCAGCCCGCGCGTCTCGAACTCGCGCGAGCACCACGTCCGGGCGAAGAACCCCCGCGCGTCCTCCAGCAGCTCCGGCTCGATGACGAACGCGCCCGCCAGGGGAGTCTCGGTGAAGATCATGGGTAGACCTTGACGTCCGGGATCGGAACGACGAACTGGCCGCCCCAGCTCCGGATCGCCGCCAGCTGCTCCATGATCTCCTCCTTCAGGTTCCAGGGGAGGATCAGGACGTAGTCGGGGCGCGTCTCCGCGATCTTCTCCGGCGGATGGATCGGAATGTGCGTACCGGGAAGAAACCGGCCGTGCTTGTACGGGTTGCGGTCGACCGTGTACTCGACGAAGTCGGTGCGGACGCCGCAGTAGTTGAGGAGCGTGTTGCCCTTGCCGGGCGCGCCGTAGCCCGCGATGCGCTTGCCCCGGCGGCGGGCGCCGATCAGAAACTCGAGCAGTCGCCGCTTCGTCTCGTGCACCTGCTCGGTGAACGAGGCGTAGGTCTCCAGGCGGTCGAGACCGGCCGACTCCTCACGCGCGCGGAGCTTCGCGGCGCGCTCGCCCACGGGCTTGGACGCGTCCTCCGCGTGGCGGGCGTAGATCCGCAGCGAGCCGCCGTGCGTGGGCAGCTCCTCGACGTCGAACAGGGTCAGGCCGTGCGCCGCGAAGATCCGCTCGGCGGTCAGGAACGAGAAGTACGCGAAGTGCTCGTGGTAGATCGTGTCGAACTGGTTCTCGGCCATCAGCCGCATGAGGTGCGGGAACTCGACGGTCACAACCCCGCCCGGTCTCAAGAGGAGCTTGATGCCACCGACGAAGTCGTTCACGTCGGGCACCTGCGCCAGGACGTTCGCACCGCAGACGAGGTCGGCCTGCACGCCCTCGGCGACGAGCTCGCGGGCGGTCTGGCGGCCGAAGAGCTTGGTCACCGTCGGGACGCCGCGGGCGATCGCGGTCTGGGCGACGTTCCGCGCGGGCTCGACGCCGAGAACCGGAATGCCCTTGGCGACGAAGTACTGCAGGAGGTAGCCGTCGTTGCTCCCGAGCTCGACCACCTTGCTCTGCCCGCCGAGACCCAGCCGAGCTGTGATCATGTCCGCGTACGCGCGCATGTGGGCGAGCCAGCTGTCCGAATACGAGGAGAAGTAGGCGTATTCCGTGAAGATGCCCTCGGGCCGCACGTACTCCTCGACCTGGACCAGGAAGCAGCGCTCGCAGATCCACACGTGCAGCGGATAGAAGGGCTCCATCTGGTTGACCTGCTCGGCCGTCAGAAAGCTCTCGCAGAGCGGCGACATGCCGAGGTCGACGAAGGTCTGCCGCAGCGGCTCCGAACAGAAGAGGCAGCCGGCCATGCTACGCGCTCCTCCAGCGGAGCGTCGCGTCCACGCGATGGCTCGCCATCAGGTGCTTCAGGTGATCGATGCGCTTGAAGCGCGGCCCTTCGCAATCGTCGATGACCAGGCCGGCCGCCCGGTACGCGGCGTAAAGCTCCTCGGCGCCGCGACGCGCGTTCCACCGCGGCTTGAACTCGGGCAGCTGGCGATGGATCTTGCCGAAGTCGACCCGGTAGCAGCGCGGGTCCGGTCCCCCGTCTTTCGCGTACTCGATGCGCGAGCCGGGAACGACCTCCTGGACGATCTCGGCGAGGTCCCGGATCCGATAGTTTTCCTCGGTTTGGCCCACGTTGAACGCCTGGTTGTGGACCACCTGGCGCGGCGCCGCCAGCACCGCCACGAACGCGCGCGAGATGTCCTCGATGTGAACGATGGGACGCCACGGCGTGCCGTCGCTCTTGATGTGGACCCGGCCCTGGGCGTAGGCCCAGGCCACGAGGTTGTTCAGGACGAGATCGAACCGCAGGCGTGGGGAGACGCCGTACGCCGTCGCGTTCCGGAGAAACGTCGGGCTGAATCGGTCGTCCGCCAGCTTCGCGACGTCCTGCTCGACCCGGACCTTCGAGATCGCGTAAGCCGTGATCGGGCGAAGGTCCGCCGTCTCGTCCACGAGCTCGTCTCCGGCCTGGCCGTAGCTGCTGCAGGACGAGGAGTAGAGAAAGCGGGCCACGCCCGCCTCCTTGGCGAGCCGGGCCAACCGCACCGACGCGGCGTGGTTGATGTCGTAGGTGATGTCCGGGTTGAGGTCGCCCAGCGGATCGTTGGAGAGGGCGCCGAGGTGGGCCACGGCGTCGAAGCCCTCGAGGTGCCGCGTCTGGGCGTCCCGGAGGTCGAGCTGAAGCTCTGGAACGTCGTGGATGCCAGGGCCGAAGGTGCACTGGCGGAACAGGTCGCTGTCGAGCCCGACCACGTCGTGGCCGGCGGCGAGCAGCATGGGCACCATCACGGTGCCGATGTAGCCCTTGTGGCCGGTGACCAGGATGCGCATGTGTTTTGGTGTCCTCTGTGGCGGGAAAGAAAGGCGGCTGACCCGACGTCAGCTACAGAATGACCTTTCGACAGTAGAAGCCTTCGGCATACTTTTGGGGCGCCTTGGATTCGACGCCCCGAATCCTCAATAGCGACAGAAACGCATCGGGGGTGAACCAATCCTTGTCCTGCTGGCTCTTGAAGCACTCCATGATCACGCTGATCTTTTTCTGGCAGGTCGCCTCGTCCAGGTGGACGAAGACGTTCGGTGAGCCCAGGTCACCGTCGTACTTCAGGATTTCGTATTCGAGGATCAGCTGATTCCTGAACGTGTTCCACGTCAGCTCCGACACCAGGCGATGATCCTGGTGGAGATCGCTCCGGAAGTGGGTGAAGACGATGTCGGGAGTAACTCTCATCTTCAGCTTTTCGAAGAACGACTTGATCTCCTCGCCGACATACGGGAAGAAGCTGTTCCGGAAGTGCTCGACAATGATGTCCTTCCGCCACGCCCCCTGCAGGAACTGCTCGGCGCTCGTGACCGCTTCGTCGTCTCGTTCGCCACTCGATCCGAGCACGACCCAGCTGATCTCGGCATCTCGATACTGGGACAAGAGCCGCAGGATGGTGCCGCCACAGCCGATCTCGATGTCATCGCTGTGGGCGCCCACACAGAGGATGCGCATCCCGTGGTCTCGCGGCTTGGCGAATTCCAATGTAAGCACGCCCCACCTTCTCCGAGGTTCGGACCCGTGCAATCGACGGGTCGCGTGGTCCCTATCGCGCCGCGTTCGCGCCGTTCTCGGCGAACCGCAACAGGCGCGCGGGACAGCCGGCCACGATCGCATGGGCCGGCACGTCGCGGGTCACCACGCTGCCCGCGCCGATCAGAGCGTGCTCACCGATGGTGACGTTGGCCAGGATGGTCGCCCCGGAGCCGATCGACGCGCCCTGTCGCACCACCGTCGGCTCGACCTTCCAGTCCTGCTCGGTCTGCAAAGCGCCGTTCGCTTTGGTGGCCCGCGGGTAGGAATCGTTGATGAACATCACGCCGTGGCCGACGAAGACGTTGTCCTCGATTGTCACCCCTTCGCAGACGAACGTGTGGCTGGAGATCTTGCAGTTCTTACCGATCCGAGCGTTCTTCTGCACCTCGACGAAGGCGCCGATCTTGGTGTGGTCGCCGATTTCACACCCGTACAGATTGATGAACCGGGAGAGCTTGACCCCTTCGCCCAGCTTCACGTCGGGCGTGATGCTCAGGAATTCGCTCATAGCTGGACCGCGCGGCCGCGCTCGGCCAGCGAGCGGTCCGCCGCCTCGAGCAGCTTGATCACACGCAGGCCGGCGACGCCGTCGTTGATGGGCGTCTGGCCTTTCGTGACACACTCGATGAAGTAGCCGAGCTCGACCTTCAGTGCCTCGGCCTGCTCGACGCGCGGCGCCCACATGTCGCCGGAACGATAGCTCACCATCAGCTCGTACAGCCCCTGTCCGCTGGCCATCTGGACGCCCTTGTCGTAGATCTTGATCTTCTCGTCGGCCTCCAGGTCGTTCCAGACCAGCATCTTCTTCTCGCCGCCGAGCAACGTCGTCCGGACCTTCACCGGCGACAGCCAGTTGACGTTGATGTGCGCGATGGTGTTACCCGGGAAGTAGACGGTGAGGAACGCCACGTCCACGAGCCCGTTGAGGTGCGACTGCCCGGTCGCGACAACCGCTTCCGGCTCCTGCGGGATGAGAAAGCTCATGATCGAGAGATCGTGGGGTGCGAGGTCCCACACGACGCTCACGTCGTGCTGGAAGAGCCCCAGGTTGACCCGCGTCGAGTCGTAGTAGTAGAGGTCACCCAGCACCCCCTCGTCGATGAGCTCACGGATCTTCCGCACCGCGCCCGTGAACAGGAAGGTGTGGTCGACCATGATCCGGAGACTCTTCCGCTCGGCCAGCTCGATCAGCTCCTCGGCCTGTCGCGTGGTGGAGGTGAACGGCTTCTCCATGAAGACGTGCTTGCCGTTCTCCAGGGCGGCCTTCGCCAGGTCGAAGTGTGCGCAGACGGGCGTCACCACCGCGATCGCGTCGATGTCCGGCGACGTGAGCAGGTCGGAGGATTGCGTGGTGACGGCCAGGTCTGGGTGCGCCTGCCTGACGCGCTTGAGGGCCTTGGAGTTCTGGTCGCAGACGCCCGCCACGTGGCAGCCTTCGAGGCCGCGCAGGTTGCGGACGATGTTCGGACCCCAATAGCCGTAGCCAATGACGCCGATTCGAATCATGGTGTATTCACCCGCAAGTTGAGGAATGTGCCGGGTCGAAGCCGAACGGGATGAGGCTAGTACGCGCCCTCACCGGAGAACACGGCCTGCGGCGTCCGCAGAAGGATCTTGAGATCGAGCCAGAGCGACCACGTCGTCGCATAGCGGAGATCGAGGCGCACCATATCGTCGAAGGGGAGCCGGCTGCGCCCGTTCACCTGCCAGAGGCCGGTGATCCCGGGTTTCACTTCGAGCAGGCGCCGCCGATGCCAGATGTCGTAGGCCTCGAGCTCGTAGGGGATCGGCGGGCGAGGCCCAACCATCGACATGTCCCCCCGCAAGACATTGAGAAATTGCGGGAGCTCGTCCAGGCTGGTCTTGCGCAGGAGTCGCCCGACGCTCGTCAGCCGTGGGTCCTTGGTGATCTTGTACACGGCGCCGTTCGTGGTGTTGCCGTTCTTGGTCGCGCCGTTCGTGGCCTGACCGTTCGGAGCGCCGGCGCCGTGACCGTTGTTCCCGGCGATGAACTGCTTGACGTAGTCCATGTGGATCCGCGGATCGTTGCCGGTGTACATGGAGCGGAACTTGAAGCACGTGAAGGGGACGCCATACTGGCCGATCCGCTTCTGGCGGAACAGGATGGGCCCGGGCGAGGTCAGTTTGATCGCGAGAGCGACGACCAGCAGAATGGGTGACAGGATCAGCAGCGCCATCGCGCTGCCCAGGGCGTCGATGCCGCGCTTGATCGCCTGGGGCACCTTTCGTGACTCGTCGCGCTGCACCAGATCCGGGTAGAGCTTCTCGATCGGCAGCCCGGTCTCTTCGTCGCCCCAGTCTTCCGGGAACGTGTGGAACGTGACGCGCAGACCCGTGAGCTCTTCCGCCTTCAGGCTCGACTGCAACACGGCGCTCACCTTGCCGCGTAGGGCTTCGAGAATGGTCTTCTTGTCGGCGGGTCCGAGCTCCGCGAAGATGACGCCGAGCGCCGCCTGGTCCTGGTGCCAACCGGCGATGTCCGTCTCCCTGATCGACGAGAGAATGGCGGGCACGGCGCGGCTCAGGGGGTTCTTGGCGTCCCTCTTCTGGGGGGGCGTCGCGAGATCGAGCACCATCAGCACGAAGAGCTTGCGCGACCGTTCGGCCCGCTTGCGCTCCAGGCGGAGTGCGCGAAGGAACATAGGCTCGGGCAGGAGCCCGTGCGCCTCAGTCGATGACCCGTTTCGAGAGGAACTGGAGAACAAGGCTTTTACCTCGGGGAGACCCATAGTAGTGGTAATACGCTGGGGCAAGATAGATGCCATGCCACGGAACTATCCAGAGTTATTGGAATGCTTTGAGCTTCAGGGGATTGGCGCTGGGGGACCCGCACGCGGTGTTCGGACTCGGGTAGGCGGCCACCCATTTGATGAAGCTCCCTACCTACGTGCCGCAGCATTTTTCACAGTCCCTGGACCCGCTCGAATCAGAGCCTGACCACGCGTCCGCGCGAGCCCTGGATCTCCGGAATGCTGTTCCGCGTGTCGACGATCAGCTGGCCGTCGCGGGCGATCGCCGTGTAGTCGAACTCGGAGTGGTCGGCGAGGATCAGCACGCAGTCGGCCGCTCGCAGCTCGTCGTAGGTCGGCTCCACGGCCTTGAGCTCCGTCCCGTCCACCGAGAACGTCGGCACGTGGGGATCGGCGTAGAAGACGTGGGCGCCCTTGCGGCGGAGCGTGGCGATGATTTCGTAGGCCGGCGACTCCCGCGTGTCGCCGATGCCGCGCTTGTAGGCGACGCCCAGCACGAGGATCCGGCTGCCCTTGAGGGCCCGCCCCGCGTCGTTGAGGGCTTCGCCGACGAGGCTCAGCACGTGCGCGGGCATCGCCCGATTGATGTCGTCGGCCAGGGAGATGAATCGGGCCTCGTAGCCCGTGAGACGCATCTTCCAGGAAAGGTAGAGCGGATCGACCGGGATGCAGTGCCCGCCGATCCCCGGGCCGGGGTAGAAGGGCATGAAGCCGAAGGGCTTCGTCGCCGCCGCATCGATGACTTCCCGGGTGCTGACCCCCAGGTACCGGCACATCAGAGAGAACTCGTTGGCCAGCGCGATGTTGACGTTCCGGAAGACGTTCTCGTAGAGCTTCGCGAGCTCGGCCACCTTCGGTGTCGAGACCACATGCACGCGCGGCACGATCTCCCGGTAGAGCGCGGCCGCCAGACGCGTGCAGGCCGGGGTGAGGCCGCCCACCACCTTCGGGATGTCCTTGACCCTGAAGGTGGGGTTCCCGGGGTCGATACGCTCCGGGGAGAACGCGAGAAACAGATCCTCGCCGATTCTGGCCCCGTGCTCCTCGAACAGGGGTAGGAGCAGCTCCTCGGTGGTGCCCGGGTAGGTGGTACTCTCCAGAATGATCAGCTGTCCCGGGCGGAACCGGGTGGCGACCTCCCGGGACGCGGCGACGACGTAGGAGATGTCCGGGTCCTTCGATTTCCGCAGCGGCGTGGGGACGCAGATGATGACCGCGTCGCTCTCGGCCAGGACGGCAGGCTCCGCGGTCGCCTCGTAACGTCCGGTTCGGAGGAGGGCCTGCAGCTCCTCACTCCCAACGTCGGGCACGTGGGAACGGCCAGTCGCGAGGGCCGCGATACGGTCGGGGTCGGTGTCCAATCCCACGACCGAGAAGCCGGCTTTGGCGAACTCGACGGCCAGCGGGAGGCCGACGTACCCTTGACCGATGATCGTGAGCCGCGCGGCGTGCGTCGCGATGCGACGGCTCAGCGTCGTCTCGCAGCTCGTGGGCGCGGCAGAGTGATCAGACATGATTGGGCGTCCTCCTCGTCACTCGACGGTCACGCTCTTGGCGAGGTTTCGGGGCTGGTCCACATCACAACCTCGTAGCACTCCCAGGTGATACGCCAGGAGCTGCAGGGGAAGGGCGACCAGGAGGGGCTGGAGCCACTCCAGGCTCGAGGGCACGTGAATCACGAGATCGGCCTTGGCGCCGATCTCATCGTCTCCCGCCGTCGCCAGCGCGACGACGACGCCGTCGCGCGCCTTGATCTCCTCGATGTTGCTGGCCATCTTCTCGTAGGTCGATCCCCGGGGGACGATGGCGACGACCGGCATCTGCCGATCGACGAGCGCGATGGGGCCGTGCTTCATCTCGCCCGCCGCGTACCCTTCGGCGTGGATGTACGAGATTTCCTTGAGCTTGAGGGCGCCCTCCAGGGCCAGGGGAAAGTTGAGCCCGCGCCCCAAAAAGAGGAAGTGGCTGCGATCGGCGAGCCGCTCGGCGACCCGTTGAATCGCTTGACTCTGCTCGAGCACGACCGCCATGAGATCAGGCAGCTCCGCGAGCCCCTTGACGACCTGGCGCACGAGCGCCGGGTCAGCGAAGCCTCTGGCGAGGCCGAGCTTGAGTGCCAGGAGCGTGACGGCCACCAGCTGGGCGGTGAAGGCTTTCGTCGACGCGACGCCGATCTCGATGCCGGCCCGGGTGTAGACGACCCCGTCGGCTTCGCGCGCCAACGAGCTGCCGACTACGTTGCAGATGGCCACGGCGCGCGACCCCTGGCCCATGGCTTCCTGCAGCGCGGCCAGGGTATCCGCGGTCTCCCCGGACTGGGAGATGGGGACCGTGAGGACGCGGCTGTCCACGACCGGCCGGCGATAGCGGAACTCCGACGCCACATCGACCTCGACCGGCAGCCGGGCGAACTCTTCCACGAGGTACTTGCCGACCAGCGCGGCATGCCACGAGGTGCCGCACGCCACGAAGCACAGTCGGTTGAGACCGGCGAGCTCGCGATCCTTCAGCCCCAGCTCCGGGATCCGGATGTCGGGCGCTTCGGTATCCACGCGCTCGCGCATCGTGTTTCGGACCGCCTCGGGCTGTTCGAAGATCTCCTTCAGCATGAAGTGGGGATATCCCGACTTCTCGGCCGCCTCGCCGTCTGCGTCGACGGTGAGGGGCGACCGCCGGACCGGGACCCCGTCCAGCGTGCGCACGGAGATGCCCTCGGGGGTCAGCACCGCGAGCTCACCGTCCTCGAGGACGAGGATCTCCTGTGTCTTGCCGAGCAAGGCCGGCACGTGTGACGCGACGAACATCTCGCCGTGGCCGTACCCGACGACGAGCGGGGAGCTTCCCCGGCGGAAGGCGACCAGCATCGTCGGCGCATCGGCCGCGACGCAGGCTACGGCGTAGGCGCCCTGCAGGTCACGCGCGGCCCGAAGGGCCGCGTCGGCCAGATCGTTCGTCCGATAGCGCTCGATGAGGTGGGCGATCACCTCGGTGTCGGTCTGGGAGCGAAAGCGATGCCCGTCCCCCGCCAGCGTCTTCCGCAGCTCGCGGTAGTTCTCGATGATCCCGTTGTGGACGATGGCCAGCGTGGATCGGCAATCCACATGGGGATGGGCGTTGGCGTCCGACGGCCGTCCGTGGGTCGCCCAGCGTGTGTGGCCGATGCCCAGGGTGCCGTTCGGTCGGTCAGCGGCGATCAAGGCCTCGAGCGCGGCGATCTTGCCGGCGGTCTTCCGGACCTCGAGCGACCCGTCCGAGACCGTCGCGATGCCCGCCGAGTCATACCCGCGGTACTCCAGCCGGCGAAGACCGGGGAGAACAACGGACGCTGCGTCGTGGTGGCCGACGTATCCGACGATTCCACACATAGCCGTGCCGCCTTACGCGGCCTCCAGCTGCGTGCAGTCGAGGTGGACGGCGGCGCTGCGCTGGAGCAGATTCACCGAGACCACGAGAAGCCCCTTCTTGGGATTCCCGCGGACCAGGATGCCTTCCACGTTGGCCAGCGGCCCCTCAGTGATCCGCACCCGCTGCCCTTCACGCAGATAGGGATAGGGGAGAATCGGCAGCTCGGAGCGGACGAGCCTTTGAATGGCGTGGATCTCCCCATCCGGAACGACCTCGAGCTGGTCCCAGCGCTCCCCGAGCAGCCGCACGAGGCCGCGCGCCTTACAGACTTCGAGGTAGCTGGCCTTGTCCACGGCGTGGCGGAGGAAGAGATAGCCGCGGAACAGGGGCGCGCGCTCACGGCGCCGCACGCCGCCACGTCTCGCCCACGCCTCGACGGTGGGCAAGAACAGGTCGAAGCCCTTCACCGCGAGCTGGTCGTATACCAGCTGCTCGCAGTTGCTGCGCGTCCACAGGACACGCCAGGGTGGGGTCATCGACTCTCGACCGGTCTCTAGCAAGGCTTCGCCCCCTTTGGTCCCCGCGTCCCTCTTCGGTGCGGGACCAACTCACGACTGTCTCTGTCTCGCGACCGATACTGCCGGCCGCGCCGTACCGCCCCCGGTCACAGGACCGCGCGTGACCGGCCTTACTCGTCCGGGGCGGTTTGTCTCCTGCTCGTGCTGTTGCGAACGACGCGATGCCGCCTCGAGCTGTACGACTCCCTCGAGAGGTGGCGATCATCGCCGTTGAACACCATGCCCACGATCTTGGCCGGCTCCACGAGGTTCAGCGCCTCCTCGAGGAGCCGGCGCGGGGTCCGGTGGGCGGCGACCACGATGAGAAATCCGTCGACCCATTTCTCGATCACACGGCTATCCGGGACCGAGACCAACGGCGGGGTGTCGACGATGACGTAGTCGTACTTGCGGCGCGCCTCGGCCAGGAGCTCCCCGACGCGGGGCGACTTCAGCACCTCGTAGGGCGCGGACGGACGGCGCCCCGCGGTGATCGCCGACAGGTTGAGATGCGAATGCGTCTGTACGACGGACTCGAGCGTCAGCCGCGTGTTCAGGATGGCGTCCACGAGCCCCGGGGCCGCATGCTCGTCGAGCCCGAGATGCGCGGCCACGTTCGCGCCGCGCAGATCCGCGTCGATGACGAGCACGCGCGAGTCGACGGCCTGGGCGAGCGTGCCCGCCAGGTTGATGGCCGTCGTCGTCTTGCCGTCGGCGGCGTCCGGGCTCGAGATCGCGATGACCGAGAGATCGGCCGACCGGTGGAGCTGTTCGATCATGTGGCGGAGCGCCCGATACTGCTCGGCTTCGAACGACGTCGGGGCGAGGAGGCTCACCAGGTGCTCTTCGATCTCGGTGGCGCGCTCCTTGATCGGCGCAGCGACTTCCCGCGGCGGCTTGAAGACCGACTGGGGCGCCCGCGCCGGGACGTCAGGCGCAGGTGCAGGCGCAGGTGCCGGCGCCGGAACGGGAGCCGGCGCTGGGGCAGGGGGCGCGGCGGGCACGGCGGCGACGACCGGCTCATTCGCGGGCGCCGACGGGGGGGCCCCGTGGCGGAGGGCCCGTTCTTGCTCGGCTCGCTCGAGGGCCTTGAAGAAGGTGCTCATGGGACGAGGAGCTGGCGCACGGACTGAACGAGGCTCAGCGTGGCCGCATTGGATTTGAGGGCGAGCGCGGCGACGGCGCTCACGACGGTCACCACGAGGGTGCCGAGGCCCCATCGTAGGATCAGCTGCGCCCGCCCGCCGATCAGCTCCTTCCCCTTGCGCTGCGGTCGGGTGCCCTCTTCCAGGTAGTCGATCGCCTGGTTGACGACGTGCCGATCGATCCGGCGCTTCTGGTCGGCGTAGCCGAAGAGGAGGCAGTGATCGCAGACCGTATTGATGAGCCGCGGGATCCCGCCCGAGTACGCCGAGATCCGATCCACCGCCGAGTCGGCGAACAGCCCGAGATCCCGGGCGCCCGCGATGCGGAGCCGGGTCCGGATGTAGGCCCGGGTCTCTTCCAGGGTCAGCGACGGAATCTGGCACCGCAATCCGACGCGCTGCTTGAGCTGTCGCAGCTCGGGCAGATTGAGCCGGGCCTTGAGCTCCGACTGCCCGACCAGCAGGATCTGCAGGAGCTTGCTCGTGGGGGTTTCGAAGTTCGAGAGCAATCGGATCTGCTCGAGGGTCAGCGCGTCCAGATTCTGCGCCTCGTCGATGATGAGGACGGTGTTCTGCCCCGCGCGCTCGCGCTCGATGAGGAAGTTGTTCAGCGCGATGAGCCGCTGCGCGCGCGACTCCCCGGTCTTGCCGATCCCGAGATCCTCGAGCACGTACTCGAGGAGCTCGTCGAACGGCAGGGTGGAATTGACGACGAACGAGACCGCACTCTGTCCGTTGAGCCGCTGACAGAGCGCGTGGAGGAGCGTCGTCTTCCCAGTACCCACCTTACCGGTCAGGACGATGAAGCCCTTCCTCTCCTGCGTGCCGTACAGGAGCTGCGCCAACGCCTCGCGGTGTCCCGGGCTCATGTAGAGGAACTTGGGATCCGGGGTCGCGTTGAACGGCTTCTCGGTCAGTCCGTAGAACGGCAGATACATGTCGTACCCCTCACGACGCCAGACGCGTCAGGAGCAAGATCAAACGCTCGTTCCCGTGGGCGAGGAAGTAGGCGACGCCCACGATCAGGACGAGGCCGACGAGGGCCGCGGTGGCGCCGAGCCGCATGCGCCACCACTGGCGGCGGAGATCGGTTCGAGTCACGATTCGCGGAATGCTCGCCAGCACCGGCACATTGCTGAACGCGCGCAGCTCGTCGAGCTCGTGGAACGAGGTGTCGATGTGCTCGACCATCAGCACGACGCCGACCGCCAGGCCGACCGCCGCCGCGAGCGCGATGAGGAAGAGCCGGACGCGATTGGGCGCGGCCGGCTGCGGGTTCGCAACGGCCTGGTCGAGCACCCTGAACTGCTCACCTTTTTGACGCTGCTCCATGCTCTCGGCGATCTGCGCCTCTTCGTAGCGCTTCAGCAGCGAGCCATAGAGCTCGCGCGTGCTCTCGTAGTCACGCGAGAGCTCTTTGTATTCCTGCTCGCGTCGCGGCACGTTCTCGACCCGCGCCTGATAGACCGCGATTCCCTCCCGGAGCCGGGCCTCCTCGGTCTTGAGGATCTTGAGATCCGTCTGAACCTCGCTCAGCGCCTCCTTGAGCCGGAGTACGTAGGGGGCCATCGGAGCCGCCGAGGCCGGCGCCGGCGACGCCGACGCGTTCGGCGCCGACTTGGACTCAGCCTGCTTGAGGGCGGCGAGCTCACGCTCGAGGGCGGCCAATTCCGCCTTCAGCTGGACGACGTCGGGATATTTCTCGCTGTACTGGGTCCGGAGCCGCGCCAGCTCCTCCCTCTTCTGAACCAAGCGGTCGGCCGGGGCGAGAGGCACCAGGGGTGTCCCCGCCAGCCCGGGAGCGAACTGAGGCGAGCTGAACATCGACTCGGCGTCCGCCAGTTGACTCGTCAGCGCCTGCCGCCGCTCCGCGCTTCGGGTCTGGCTGTCGGCGTTTTGCCGGAGCTGCTGGTGGAGCCGGTCCAGCGTGGTGAGGTTCGCGTCCATCTGCTGAGGAAGCTCACCGAGATAACGCCGCTTGAACCCGCTCACCCGCTGCTCTTGCTCGTCCAACCGGGCCTTCGTTTCGCTGAGCTGGATCTTCAGGAACTCCGCGGTCCCGGTCGCCTGGCGCTCGCGTGCCCTCGTGTTCTCCTCGATGTAGAACGACGCGAGGGTGTTCGTGACGATCGAGACCGTGGCCGGATCGCTCCCCTGATAGGCGATCGTGAATGCCACCGTGGCCTCACGCAGGCCTCGCAGCTCCGCGCTTTTGAGCTCGAGCTTGATGTCCCCGCGCATGCGGGCGATGACGTCCTCCAGCGGAGCCTGTTTGCGAAGCTCGACGTAGAGGCCGAAGCGATTGATCAAATCTTCCAGCCGGGCCCGGCTCAAGACCTCCTGGCTGATCGTGTGCAGCCGGGTCTCGAGCGCGCTGGTGACCGTCGACCGCACGAACGCCTCGGGAACCTGCTGGCGATCGACGAGCACGGTGGCGGTCGACCGGTAGATGTTGGGCAGGAAGGCGACGAGACTCATTCCGACAGCCATCGGGCCGGCGAACGCGAGCATCGCGAGCCACTTCCGGCGGCTCCAGATGGCCAGGAGCGAGCCCAGCCCCGACTGTTTCCGTGTCTCTTCCGCCATCGTCTTGTCGCTCCCCACGTCGCGCATCGCTTACGGCACCAGGACGACGTCGCCGTTGCGGACGTAGAAGTTGTCCTGCTCCGAAGCGGAGACCTTGTTGTAGTTGAAGGGAATCCTCTTCATCGCGCCCCCGTCGGGACGGAGGATGACGATCTTCGAGCGTGACGCGAACTGCGTGAACCCACCGGCCAGGGCCAGGACGTCGAGCACGGTCGCGTTGCTCTTCAGATCGTAGCGGCCCGGCTTGGCGACTTCGCCCATGACCGAGACTTTCATGCTACGAATGTCCGACACGATGACGGAGACCTCGGGGCTCGGGATGTACTCGGCGAGCTTCTTCGTCAGCACATCGCGGAGCTCGGCCGCGGTGAGCCCAGCGGCCTGCACGTCGTTGATGAGCGGGAGCGAGATTTTGCCGTCCGGCCGGACGGGCACCGTTCGGCTCAGGGTCTCGTTCTTCCACACGGCGATCTGCAGTACGTCCTCGGCGCCGATCCGGTACGTCTCCGTCGTCGACGTCTGGCTCGCGTTGCGGTCCGCTGGCGTGGCGGCCGGCGCCTGGGCGCCGACGGGGCCGGGCACGAACAGGCCCGCGACGGATATCACGGCGACGATGAACAGGGAGATCATGCGGTGTTTCGTCACGGCGAGCCTCATAGAGCCGAGCGAGCCGACGATCGCTCCACGTCGAGCCCGGCTTGCTTGATCTTGTAAAGGAGAGCTCGATAGCTGATCCGCAACGCCCGGGCCGCCCGGACCCGGTTCCACCCGGTCTGTTCGAGCATCTTGGCGATCGCCTCGCGCTCGGCGGCCTGCGATGCCCGACGGGAGATCTCCTTGAGGGACGGCTCCTGGGCGGCGAGTGCGGGCTCCAGCGACGCGGGCGGCGGCACAGGGGACCGTCCGCCGTTCGTCCGGGCGTCGGGGAGCGGGATCCTGACCAGGAACGGATCGTCGAGGACGATCATGCGCTTGACCAGGTTCTCCAGCTCGCGGACGTTTCCGGGATAACGGTGACGCGTGAGTCGCTCCACGACCGACACGGGAATGGAGAACCCGTCACGGCGGTAGAGCTTCGCGTAGCGCTCGACGAAGTAGCTGGCCAGGAGCGGGATCTCGGAGGAGCGCTCGCGCAGGGGCGGGACCAGCACGTGGATGACGTTCAGACGGTAGTAGAGATCTTCGCGGAATCGTCCTTCGGCCACCGCTCGCTCCAGGTCCTGGTTGGTGGCCGCGAGGACCCGGACGTCCACGCTCAGCGTCGATTTCCCTCCGATCCGCGAGAACTCGCCGTCCTGGAGGACGTGCAGCAACTTGGCCTGGAGCGCCGGGTGGAGATCGCCGATCTCGTCGAGGAAGATGGTGCCCCGGTGCGCCGCCTCGAACTTGCCGATCTTGAGCTTGTGGGCGCCCGTGAAGGCCCCGCGCTCGTACCCGAAGAGCTCGCTCTCCAGCAGCTCGCGCGGCATCGCGGCACAGTTGACCTTGACGAAGGGCCCGGCTCGGCGAGAGGAGAAATGGTGGATCGCGCGGGCGACCAGCTCCTTGCCGGTGCCGGTCTCGCCCGTGACGAGAACGGTGACGTCGACACGGGCGGCCTCTCGGATGATCTGGCGCGCCTCCAGCATCTTTGGGCTGCACCAGAGCTCCATCTCACGTCGGATTCGCCCGCCGAGCTGCTCGGGAGCCGGCCCGAGTGCCTCGGCCTGGGGGCGGACAAGCTTGTCGATCGCCTGCTGGAGCTCGTCGAGACTGAGCGGCTTATGTAGCATCGCCTCCACCTCGATCGGCGCCATGGCGGCGCCGTCGTCACGGCGGTTGGAAACTGCGATGATCGGGCCAGAGCTTCGACCCCATAGCTTCAGACACTCCATCAACTCCGCCGCGTCTGATCCGTTGCCACTCAAGTCGACCAGCGTGAAGTTGAAGCTGCCGTCGGCGAGCGCCTCTGCAGCCTCGTCCGCTGATGACACGGCGACGCACTGGTACCCGCGGGCCCTCAGAAAGCCGAGGAGCCCGAGCTGCGTAGCCGCGTCGACCTCGACTACGAGTGCTCTTCGCTCAGTCATTGCTGTTCGTGGCGTTGGCCATTGCGCGTAAGCCGTGCGAAGGGAAGGGCAAATGTTGTACCAGAGCCGGTACGGCGACAGCGAGCAGTCGATGCTACTGATTTTTCACAGAAAGTTTTTTCGGAAGTTGTGCAACAGACTGCATAGTGCGCTACCCACAAGTGGGTAGTTCGGGACCCATGGTGAAATCGTTTACACTTTCCAGAAATCCCTGGTACGGCGCCTACATCCGGGAAATGCCGGCCCCTCGATCAGGGCTTCGCGGCAACTTTCATGTGAACGCGCGTTTCCAATTTTCAGCGAGCCATGGTCCGAGAGGTTGCAGTCGAACGGCGTCGTCCTGTGCAAAAGTTCGACGGCCACAGGGGGTGACCTAGCCTCCCGCCGTCCACAATTTCCACCCTTGTCCACAGGGAACGAATCGGACCATCTGACGCGCGCTCGCAGCCCAGGGCCTTGAAAACAGAGGCGCTCGTGCGGGAAATTCACGCCGAAGCAAAAAAAATGGTTGTTGACGAGGACTTAGGGATCGCATAGGCTTCCGATCCGTCGGCGAGGGTAGTGGGCGGCCGGCCCGCGGCCTGACGCGGGAGGGAAGGGGCGATGTTCGCTCGAAGCACGACGAGCGAATGTGTGCCGAATCTGGTTGGCACCACGCGAATCCTCGACCTTCTGGCCACTGGGAAGCGTGCGAATCCTCGAGCCCCACTGCTGATCCGCGGTGAGCCCGGCGTCGGCAAAGACTCCCTCGCTCGCCTCCTTCATGAAGCCTCAGGACGCGGGCGTCAGCCGTTCATCAAGGTGAGTTGCGCCGGACAACCAGCCGACCGTCACGACGCTGAGCTGTTCGGCCACGAGAAGGGGACCTCGCCCCTGGCGAGCCGACGGCGACTCGGAAGCTTCGAGTTCGCGAACCACGGCACGCTCTATCTGGACGACATCGGCGCCCTCCCCCACGCCCTCGTCCCCAAGCTTCTCGATGTGCTGCGGACGGGAGAGGTCTCGCGGATCGGTGACGAAAGGACGATCGTCGTCGACGTGCGGCTCATCGCCTCGACCGCGCACGATGCGGCGACCCGCGACGGCGACCTCTGGGCGGGACTCTGCAGTCTCGACGCCGTCGAGCTCCTGATTCCCCCGCTGCGGCAACGGATGGACGAGATCCCCGTCCTCGCCTCATTCTTTGTCGATCAGCTGAACCGCCGGTACGGGCGGCACGTGCAGCTCTGCCCCGACGTGATCGCCGCGTTCCAGGCCCAGGCGTGGCCGGGAAACGTCCGCGAGCTCGCGGACGCGGTTCATCGGATGGTCCTCGACGGAGCCACGGCGCCCGTCCACTAGCGGGACGGTCTCGGCAGTCGGCACCGGCCCAATAAACCTCGCAACAGCCCGGGTGGGCGGGCATATAATCTGGCCTCATGACATCGCGCGCGGTGATATGTGGCCGGGCAGGGCTGTGCGCTGGTCTCGTGGGGATCGCTGTCTGTTTCATCGCATCTTCGGCACGGGGACAAGAACCTCCTCCGCGTGGCTCGGGTGCCCAGCAACAAACGCCAGCATCCGAAACGACGGTTGGCACCCCGAGCGCGGGCCCGTCGCTTGCGGCCTACCCACTCGAGTTATTGGGGCTCTTGGCGCCGCGGGCCGCGCGAGGACCGCTGACGCTGACACCGTCCATATCGGTCTCCGAGGAGTACAACGACAATATCTTTTCCGACAATCGGAACCGGGAGTCCGATTTCATCACGACCTTCAGCCCAGCCCTCACGCTGCTGATCAACCGCCCCGCGTTCCAGCTGAGGGCCGGTTATTCGTTCGGCGCCGACATCTACGCGCGAGAGAGTCAATTCAACAAAGCCTTCAACCGTCAAAACTTCGTCGTCGACGGGTTCTACAACGCGTCGTCGGTGCTGACGCTCAGCGTGTCCGAATCGTTCGCGTACACTCGAGACACCAGTCTCACGACGCAGCAGGGCTTCTCCACCGGGCGGCAGGAATCGTGGAGCAACACCTTCACCCCGGGGATGACGTGGCAGATGACGTCCCTGAACTCGCTGCGTCTCAGCGCGAGCTACAGCGCGCTGCGCTTCATCGGTGAAGGGACCGGCCGTGATTCCGATACGTATGGATTCCTGAGCACTCTCACTCACACCTTCACGCCACGCTTCTCCGGCCTTCTCGGTTATGGCTTCACGTATCTCGATCCCGACGGGGAGGACACCTCGAAAACTCACACGCCCTCGATAGGCCTCACCTACCTGCTGACGTCGACCCTCACGGCGAGCGTCAGCGGCGGCCCGGCCATCACCGAAGTCGGAAACGAGACGATCATATCGCCCGCCGGAACCGTGAGTCTTGTCCAGCTGCTGTCGTTCGGATCAGTGGCGCTTCAATACACGCGGGGTGTGAGCGTGGCGGGTGGCTTCGGCGGGACCACCGATACTCAAACCGGCTCCGGCACGCTCGCGCTGTCGAGCCTCTATCGGGGCTTGTTGATCATGTTCACCCCCTCGTACAGCGTTGCGGACTCTTTGAGCTCCCGACAGACGGAGCAAGTCGAGGTCAAGACGCTCACGCTGGCTCTCGCGGCGACCTATCAGATCGGTGACTACATATCCTTCTTCGGCGGGTACACGTTCCTGCGACAGCGCACCGGAGGATCGTCGTCGACGCAGTTCGACGTGGACCAAAATCGTGTCAGGTTCGGTGTGCAGTTCGGGTACCCCTTCAACTTCAATTGAATCGTCCGCTACCCAGAATGTGAATTCCCTTTCCGGTTGTTCGGCAAAGTCTGTCCCACGGTTTGCGATGTCGCCTCGGCCTAACTAGCAACAACTAAGCGCACTTTGCCCGTGTCCCCCATTTTGGCAACGCGTTTGCGGGTCGCCATCTAGGTTCAGTCCGAACGGCGCGCCAGAGTGGCGTCGTACGGCTTCTGGCGGGGACGATGTCCCGATGGCGATTGCCGGCACCGTTAACGTCACCACCAAACTGGTTGTCCGTCTCGCGGTCTTCGCGAGGAGCACCGTAGCCTGCCTCAGCCTCCGACTGCGGATCGGGATCGCGGCCGCTCTCGTCCTCTTGGTCCCGCTGGCAATCGTAGAAGCCATCAGCGCGTCGCCCGTCTTTCCCGTTCGAGTCGGACCCACCGGGCGCTACCTCGTGGACCAAAACGGGGTCCCCTTCCTCATCGCCGGTGAGTCGCCCCAGGCGATGATCGGCAACCTGAGCGAGGCCGAGGCCCAGACGTTCCTGGCCAACCGCAGGGGTTACGGTTTCAACACCGTGCTGATCGATCTGCTGTGCGCGACCTACACCGGGTGCCGCGCCGATGGCAGCACGTTCGACGGCATCGTGCCGTTCACGCAGCAGCTCAGCGGCACGTCCATTCCGGACCTCACCACGCCGAACGAGGCGTACTTCGCGCGCGCCGACCGCATCCTGGAGCTCGCCGCCCAACAGGGCTTCCTCGTCCTCCTCGACCCGGCCGAGACGGGCAGCTGGCTCAGCGTCCTGCGAGCCAACGGCGCCGACCGGGCCCGCCAGTTCGGCCGCTACCTGGGTCAGCGCTACGCGAACGTCGCGCACCTCGTCTGGTTCCACGGCAACGACTACGGCGATACCAGCGCAGCGAATGACGAGGTGGTGACCGCGGTCGCGCTGGGCATCAAAGAGTTCGACACGGAGCACCTCCACACCGTGCTGTTCAACACCTCGTTCGACAACCCGCCGGTCTTGTCCACGGACAACCCCCGGTGGCTCTCCATCGTCGATCTCAACGCCGCCTATACCTATCAGGCCACGCACGAGGTGGTGCTGAGGGGCTACGACTACGCGCCACCGATGCCCGTGTTTCTGGCCGAGTCCGGATACGAGTTCGAGGACATCGCGGTTCTCGGCACGGCGCCCCGCAATCTGCGGGCGCAGGAATACTGGACGCTGCTGAGCGGCGCCTCCGGCCAGGTCTACGGCAACCGGTACACCTGGCCGTTCTCCTTGACTATGAATCCCGACCAGCGCTGGCAGGACCGGCTCGATACGCCCGGAGCCGTGCAGATCGCGCACCTCATGGCGCTGTTCGCTCCGCGCCGGTGGTACGACCTCGTGCCCGATCAGGCCCACACGCTCGTCACGGCCGGCCTCGGCACTTTCGCGACTGCAGACTACGTGACGGCCGCGCGAACGCCCGATGGCACGTTGGCGATGGCATACGTGCCCACCGCCCGGACACTGACGGTCGACATGAGTCGGCTGAGCGGGCCTGTCACGGGCCGATGGTACGACCCGGCCTCCGGGAGTTTCGCTACGATCCCCGGCTCGCCACTGCCCAACACCGGGCTTCTCAACTTCCTCACCCCGGGCAGCAATACGGACGGAGACGAAGACTGGGTACTCGTGCTCGAGGTGGAAGGAGTGTCCGACACCAGGCCGCCCACCGTCAGCATCACTGCGCCCACCCCGAATCCCATTTATCTCACCAACGCGAGCCCGCTGACGCTCGGCGGCACCGCCGCGGACGATGTCGCCGTGTCGGCAGTCTCGTGGGTCAACAGCGCCGGGGGGTCCGGCACCGCCTCCGGCACCACGATCTGGACAGCCACCGGCATCGTGCTGCAGCCCGGAGTCAACGTGCTGGTCGTCACGGCCCGCGATGCCGTCGGGAATCCCGCCAACACCACCCTGACGGTCACGTATGACGTCGCCGTCCCCGACACCACGCTTTCGGCCACGCCGCCGGCCGTCACCAGCAGCACAGGCGCCAGCTTCAGCTTCACCGCGACGAAGACAGGGAGCACGTTCGAATGCAGCCTGGACGGCGCGGCGTTCTCTGCATGTACCAGCCCCCGGAGCTACAGCGCGCTCGCCGCCAGCGGTCACACCTTCCAGGTCCGTGCCATCGACCTCGCAGGCAATTTCGATCCGACCCCGGCGTCCTTCACCTGGACCATCGATACGACCGCGCCCGATACGACAATCACCGCCAGCCCCTCGGCGATCACCAACGCAACCAGCGCCAGCTTCGGCTTCACCGCGACGAAGGTGGGGAGCACGTTCGAATGTAAGCTCGACGGCACGGCATTCTCTGTGTGCACCAGCCCCCAGACGTACAGCGCGCTCGCCGCCGGCAGTCACACCTTCCAGGCGCAGGCCGACACCGCCGTGCCTGATACCACGATCACCGCCAACCCCGCCGCGGCGACCAACAGCACCAGCGCGACGTTCAGCTTCACGGCCACGAAGGCGGGAAGCACGTTCGAGTGCAAGCTCGACGGCGGGGCCTTTGCCGCGTGCGCCAGCCCCCAGAGCTACGGCACGCTCGTTACCGGCAGTCATACCTTCCAGGTCCGGGCTATCGACTCGGTAGGGAATACCGACCCGACCCCGGCCACCTTCACCTGGACCATCGACACCGCCGTGCCTGATACCACGATCACCGCCAACCCCGCCGCGGCGACCAACAGCACCAGCGCGACGTTCAGCTTCACGGCCACGAAGGCGGGAAGCACGTTCGAGTGCAAGCTCGACGGCGGGGCCTTTGCCGCGTGCGCCAGCCCCCAGAGCTACAGCACGCTCGTTACCGGCAGTTATACCTTCCAGGTCCGGGCTATCGACTCGGTAGGGAATACCGACCCGACCCCGGCCACCTTCACCTGGACCATCGACACCGCCGCGCCCGATACCGCCCTTACGGCCACGCCGCCCGCAATCGTGAACACCACCAACGCGAGCTTCAGCTTCGCAGCGACAAAACCCGAGAGCTCGTTCGACTGCAAGCTCGATGGCGGCGCGTTCGCGCCGTGCACCAGCCCCCTGAGCTACGGTGCGCTCGCCGCCGGAAGCCACACCTTCCAGGTCCGGGCCACCGACTCGGTGGGGAATACCGACCCGACCCCGGCCACCTTCACCTGGACCATCGACAGTGCCCCCCCCACCGTGACCATTGCTTCGCCCACTTCAGGTGCGACCTACATCACCGTCAACGCTCTCCTCAGTCTGTCGGGAACGGCGTTGGACAACCTCGGCGTGGCTCAGATCGCATGGACCAATAGTCGGGGCGGCGACGGGACAGCCAACGTCGTCGGCCCCGGGGCGTGGATGGCCAGCGGCATCGTCCTCCAGCCCGGATCGAACGTGCTGACCGTCACGGCACGCGATGTCGCCGGCAATACCGGGACGGCCACGTTGACGGCGACGTTCATCCCGCCCGACACGACGCCGCCCACCGTGGCGATCACCTCGCCGACCGCCGGGCCGACCTACGACACGACCAGCCCGCTTCTCACGCTCGGTGGCATCGCGTCGGACAATGTCGGCGTCACCCGGGTGACGTGGACGAGCAGCCGGGGCGGGAGCGGAACGGCCAGCGGCACCACGAGCTGGACGGCCGATCGAATCCTCCTCCGGATCGGGACGAATGTGCTCACCGTCACGGCGAGCGATGCCGCCGGCAACACCGCAACGACGACCCTGACGGTGACGCTCGCCTTCGGGTTCACCGACGATCCCTTGGGCCCGAGCACGCCGGTTCGGGCTGTCCACTTCACCGAGTTACGCTCGGCGATCGACAGCGAACGGATGGCCTTCGGGTGGGTCGGCTTTGAGTGGACCGATCCCGCGCTCATCCCTGGAATCACCCTGGCGAAGGCGGCCCACCTGAGCGAGCTCCGGGCGGCCCTGAACCAGGCGTATCGGGCGGCCGGTCGGCCACTTCCCACGTACACCGATGCGACCGTTGTGTCGGAGGTGACGATCATCAAGGCCATTCATCTGAACGAGCTTCGCTCGGCCGTCCGCGCCCTCCTCGACTAGCGCTCGCGGGCGCGGACTCGCGCCCTCCGGGCGCCCTCGTCATTCCCGCGTCCCCAGGAAACGCGACCCAGCACGCGTTGGACCAGCGCCACCGTCGCGAAGGTCATCACGAGCATCACCAGACCGAGCACGGCGATCGCGCCGAACTGGCCTTCTTCCTTCAGGTCGAAGATCACGACCGACATCACCTTGGTCGATGGCGTAAAGAGGATGATCGAGGCCGACAGCTCGCGGATGACGCCGATGAAGATGCAGCACCAGGCGGCGATGACGCCACTCTTGGCCAGCGGCGCGGTGATATCGCGGAGCACGCGCAGTCGTCCGCCGCCGAGAATTCTCCCGGCGTCCTCGAGGTCGGGCGGGATCGCCCGGAACGTCGCGTCGGACTGCGCGTAGCCGACGGGCATCTCCTTGGTCAGGTAGGCGATGAAGAGGATCCAGAGCGTGCCGTAGAGCAGGAGCGGCGGCCGCGTGTACGCGATGAAGAGACCGACGGCGAGCACAACACCCGGAATGACCACGGGGGCGAGGGCCAGGAACGCGACGAGCTGGTGGCCGACGACGAGCCGCCGGTTCGTCACGTAGGACAAGAGCGCGACGAGCCCGGCGCCCACACAGGCGGTCATCACGCCGAGCTCCAGCGTGTTCACGATCGCCGCCCGCGTCGCGCTGTACTCGAAGAAGGTGAAGGAGAAATTCGCCAGAGTGAGATTGTCCCAGCTGAGCGGCTGGGCCCAGGCGCGAGACACCGCGGCCTTGGCCAGGATCCCGTAGGGCAGGAAGATGGCGAAGGCCATCACGGTGAGCACGGCGAGCAACGCCGGCCACCGCCACGGCCCGAGGGCGATCGGCCGGCGCTGGCCCCCTTTGCCGCCGACCGCGGCGTAGCCGCGCCGTCCGAGAAGCTTCTTCTGCACGAGCAGCAGGAGCGCCGTCGCGAGGAGCAGCGGCATCGAGAACGCCGCGGCCATCTCGGTCTTGGGCGGGAAGTGGAAGAACGACCAGATCTGCGTGGTGATCGTGTGGAATCCGGCGGGCATGGCGAGGATCGCCGGCGAGCCGAACAGGGCGAGCGCCTGCAGGACCGACAGGATGAACCCGCTCACGAGCGCGGGAGCGACCATCGGCAAGGTGACGGTGCGAGCGACCGTGAGCCGCCCGGCGCCGAGGATCGCCGCCGCCTCCTCGAGGTCGGAGGCGATCAGCGCGAGCGTGTTGGCGATCATGATGTAGACGTACGGGAAGGTGTAGAGCGTGACGACGAAGACGAGCCCGGACATGCTGAAGATGTTGAAGAGCGCCTCGTCGGCGCCGGTGAGGCTTCGCCCGACCTTGTTCACGAGCCCGGCGTTGGGGCCGGCCAGCATCACCCACGCGAAGGCCCCGAGGAAGGGCGGCGTCACGAACGAGGCCAGGACGAGCCCGCGAATCAAGCCGCGGCCGGGCACGTCCGTGCGCGCGGTCAGCCACGCCAGCGGCGCCCCGACGGCGATCGAGGCGAGCCCCACCAAGAAGGCGAGGACGATCGTGTTCCAGAGCGCCCGCTGGAGCGCCGCGTCCGCGAATACCCGGCGGTAGTGGGCGAGCGTCGGGCCGGCCTCGCCGGAAACGCTGAGCGAGGCGAGCCAGCCGATGGGCAGCGCCATCAGGACCACAAGCGCCAGGGCGCTCGCGATCCAGATCGGGAGCGAGCGGTCGATGCCCTGGAGGCGGGCGAAGCTCATGGCCCGCTCAGGCTCCGAAGAACTCGACGAAGCGATTCTTGATCTCTTCGTTCCGCTTCTCGAGCTCGTCCGGATCCACCGTGAGGAGCTTGAGCTCGGAGAGCTTCGGCTTGTCGGTGGGGTACTTCACCTCCGGGTGGCCGGTGTAGAGGCCCTCGCTGTCCGCCATCACTTGCTGCAGCTCTCGGCTGAAGGTGAAGTCGGTGAAGAGCTTGGCCGCGTTCGGATGCGGCGCGAAGCCTGCGATGGCCGTCGGGGACACGACGAGGGGAACACCTTCCTTCGGATAGACGACCTCGATCGGGTTCCCCTTCTTTTTCATCTGATAGTAGTAGTAGTCGCCTCCGTTCACCGCCACCTGGCGCTCGCCGGATGCCACGACGCCGGCGGGGTCGACGGCCGACTGGACGAGCATGAGCTTGTTCTGCGCGAGCTGCTTGAAGTACTCCCATCCGTGCAAATGGACGAGCGCCAGCACGTGAGTCGAGATGACGCCGCTGTAACCCGGATGGGCCGTCACCAGCTTCCCCTTCCACTTCGGGTCCAGCACATCCTTCCAGCCTTTCGGGGCCTCCGCCGCCGGCACGAGCTTCGTGTTGTAGGCGATGACGTTCACGGTGGCGCGCAGCCGTAGTAGTAGCCGTCCCGGTCCTTGAAACCCGCCGGAAACGCGTCGACGCCGGGCGGCGTGTACTTCATCAGCAGCTTCTTTTCCTTGAGCAGCACGAAGTGGCCGGCGTCGGAAGTGTGGATCACGTCGACGAGCTGGAGATTCGCCTGGAGCTCCTGCATCACGCGCTGGAGGATGCGCTGAGAGCCGGTCCGGTGGACCTCGACCTTGATGCCCGGGTAGGCGGCCTCGAACAGCTTCGCGACCTTCTCGGCGGTCGGCAGGGCCAGCGAGGTGTACCAGACGACCTTTCCCTCCTTCTTCGCGGCCTCCACGCGAGCGTCCTGCGCGAGAGCGGGGAGGGCGGGTAGCACCAGCATCGACGCGAGCAGGCCCACGAGGACGCGAGGGCCAGCCGCCCGGCTTGGTCCACGACGGGCGTCGGCAGGTCCTCGAACCTCAGATCGACGACGAAGCGAGCGAGACGCCGCGCGGCGGACAGTGTCACGGTAGACCACCGGTGCGGGATCTTTCCGATTGCCACGGGCATCGTGACGGCGGTTCGGCGATCGTAGAACAACGTCGGAGAGGGCGATGATCGCTGTCCCGGGCGTGTGAAGTCGACACCGCCCATCTATGATGACACACCAGCAACGAGTTCTCGTCGCCGAAGTGTCCCTCCCCACTCGTGGAGCGCCAGCGAAAGCTCGCACGGTTCCTCCTGCGACACCGCTTTGCCCCGGTGGTTTTCCACCCTTCGCTCGCCCGCTCCTTCGAGTACGTCGTGGCGGCCTCTGCGCCAATGTGATTCTCGGAGGACTGCTCCCGTCCGGTACCATTGTTCGGCGAAATTACTCCTTTCGGCGAGGAGGGAAGGGCTGGTTCAATCGTGTCTATCGCCGGCTCGTGGACCGAACGTTGGCGCGGCGCCATCGTCTCGTCGACCTCTTCTTCTCTGTCCGGCCGCTCGATCCGCCGAGTCACATCCAGAAGATCCTCTCATTGGCGAGCCAATTTACCGTCGAAGTGGACGTGCTTCCGATCAACCCGGAAGAACATCGGTTCCTCTCGGGAAGCGCGATTTCCCGTTGGACCGGGATCTCCCGATTGCGCCACGTTTCGCCGTGCCCCAGCGAGGAGGCCAGCCGAAGCGAGGGACTTGGCCTCGCGATTTGTTCACGTGGGCCGTGGTTTTCCAACTGGTCCACTGACGCTCGGGGCTAGCCTCCCCGGATCTCGCGTAACACGCCGAGGATCGCATCGTGGATGCGGCCGTTGCTCGCCACGATGGCAGGCCGATCGATGTCCAGCGCGCCCCCCGTCAGGTCCGTGATGCGGCCACCCGCCTCCGCGACCAGAAGGCTCCCCGCGGCTACGTCCCACGACCCGAGCCGCAGCTCCCAGTAGCCGTCGAGCCGACCGCTGGCCAGCCACGCGAGGTAGAGCACGGCGGAGCCCATCCGCCGGACCGCCCGGGCGCGCACGCTGAACGCGGCGTATTCGGTGAGGTTGTTGTCCTTCGCCACGCGGATGTTGTAGGGGAACCCGGTCGCCAGCAGGCTTTCGCCCAGGGTCGGCGTGGTCGAGACGGCGAGCGGCCGGTCGTTCACCGTCGCGCCGCGGCCGCGCTCGGCCACGAACAGCTCGTCGAGGTTCGGGTCGAAGACCACGCCGAGCTCGACGTGCGCGTCGGCCTCGAGCGCGATCGACACGCCGAAGGTCGGGAGCCCGTGTGCGTAGTTGGTCGTGCCGTCCAGCGGGTCGATGATCCAGCGCCGCCCCGACCGGCCCGCCGTGGCACCGCGCTCTTCGGCCAGCACCGCGTCGTGAGGAAACGCCGCGGCCAGGCGCCCGACGATAAGCTCCTCGGCGCGCGCATCCATCTCGGTGACGAGGTTCGTGGGGCTGTCCTTGTAGGCGATGCGGCGCGATCCCGAGAGCTCGCTCTTCAGGAGATGCCCGGCGGCCCGCGCGGCGTCGATCGCCACGCGTCGTTCGAGCGATGCCATGCTTCTGCGCAATGTATCATACGTGTCGTGCACATCGTGGTGAGGGGTCGGGTCGCGTCGGCGGCTTGCTCGCTTCACCGTCGGGCAGTGTCGTGACGCCGGGGCGCCCGACGTCGAGCCTCTCCAGTCTCGCACCACGTCTCGCCGCAGCGATACGATTGCCGCAGCGACACAATTGAGGAGATGACCCGATGCGGGTGACGATCATTGGCTCGGGGTATGTTGGGCTGGTAACGGGGGCTTGTCTGGCCGAGACCGGGAACACGGTCATGTGCGTGGACAAGGATATCGACAAGATCAGCCTCCTCAAGGCCGGCAAGATCCCGTTCCACGAGCCGGGTCTGGCCCCACTCGTCGAAAAGAATCTCCGGGACCGGCGTCTGATCTTCACCACCGATCTGCCGTCGGCGGTTCGGCACGCCCCCATCATCTTCCTGGCGGTCGGCACCCCACCCCGTCCGAACGGCGAGGCGGATCTGTCGGCCGTGGAGGAGGCGGCGCGGGCCATCGGTGTCAACATGGATGGTCCGAAGGTCATCGTCACGAAATCCACCGTCCCGGTGGGCACGGCGGGGCGTGTCAAGGCGTTGATCGGCGACAAGACGACCCATCGGTTCGCCGTGATGGCGAACCCCGAATTCCTCAAGGAAGGCGCCGCGGTTCATGACTTCATGAGCCCGGACCGGGTCATCCTTGGAGGCGACGACGCCGAGGCCATCTCGCTCCTTCGCACCCTCTACGCCCCGTTCATGCGGCGTGAGGATCGAATCCTGGTCATGGACGCGGCCAGTGCGGAGCTCACGAAGTACGCGTCCAACGCCATGCTCGCAGCGCGCGTCTCGTTCATGAACGAGATCGCCGCGCTCTGCGAGAAGGTCGGCGCGAACGCCGAGCACGTGCGCCACGGTGTCGGGGCGGATTCGAGGATCGGCAGCTCGTTCCTGTTTCCCGGCACCGGGTTTGGGGGATCCTGTTTCCCAAAAGACCTCGCCGCGCTGCTCCACCTGGGCGAACGCTGCGGCATCGACCTTCGCACGATTCGAGCCGCCCTGGAGGTCAACCGGACGCAGAAGAGAGTCCTGGTCCACCGGGCGCAGAGTGAGTTCGGGGAATACCTCGACGGGAAAGTCTTTGCGGTCTGGGGCCTCGCGTTCAAGCCCGGCACCGACGACATGCGCGAGTCCCCGGCACTCGAAATCGTCGAGGGGCTCCTCGCGCGCGGCGCCGAGGTCCGGGCCACCGACCCCGTGGCGCTCGAGCGCGGCCGTGAGCTGTTCGGAGATCGCGTCATGCTCGACCAGGACGCGTATCGAATCCTCGAAGGGGCCGACGGCGTGTTCCTCGTGACCGAGTGGAACGAATACCGCTTTCCAGATTTCGAGCGGATTCGTAGCCTCCTGCGGAAGCCCGTTCTCTTCGATGGCCGCAACATCTGGAACCGGCGCCTCGTGGAGGCGCTGGGGTTCACCTACTACGGAATCGGCGTCTAGCGTGCGACCCGCCCGGCGTCGATCGGCACGCGTCGTTCGAGCGATGCCCCGTTTCCGCGCCATGTATCATACGGGTCGTGCACATCGTGGTGATGGGGTCGGGCGGCGTCGGCGGCTACTTCGGCGCCAAGCTCGTGCGGGCGGGGCTCGAGGTGACGATGGTCGCTCGCGGCGCCCACCTCGGGACGATCCGCCGTGCCGGCCTCACGATCCGTTCGGCGGTCGAGGGGGATGCCGTCGTGCGGCCAGCGGCGGTCGAGCGTCTCGAGGGCGCCGCGCGGGCCGACGCCGTCCTCTTCTGCGTGAAGTCGTTCGACACCGAGGATGCGGCGGCGCGGCTCTGGTCGATCCTCGGCCCGGACACGCCCGTGCTCTCGCTCCAGAACGGCGTGGACAACGAGGACAAGATCGACGCCCAGCTCGGACGGGGCCGGGCGATGGGCGGCGTCGCGCAGGTATTCGCGACGATCGAGGCTCCCGGCGTGATCCGGCACCAGGCGGCCGGGCGCATCATCTTCGGCGAGCTGGACGGTCGGACGAGCGATCGCGCCGAGCGCCTGCGCGACGCGTTCGTGCGCGCCGAGATCCCGACCGAGCTGTCCAAGGACGTGCGCCGCGCGCTCTGGGAGAAATACATCCTCATCTGCGCCGTGGCCGGGACCACGGCCGTCACGCGCGAGACGGTCGGGGTCGTCCGTGAGACGCCCCCGACCTGGCGTCTGTTCCGCACGATCGTGGAGGAAGTCACGGCCCTCGGGCGCGCGTCGGACGTCGACCTTCCGGGCGACGTCGTCGATCAGACCGTGAAGTTCGCCGAGGCCATCGCGCCCGGCAATCGGGCCTCGCTGGCCCAGGACCTCCTGCAGGGCAAGCGACTCGAGCTCGAAGCCCTGCACGGGCATGCGGCGCGCCTCGGCGAACGCCTCGGGGTGCCGACGCCCGCTGTCTTCGCCGTCTACGCGGCCCTCCTGCCGCATGCGGCGGGGAGGCGCGGCTGACCTCTCCCGCCCGGGCGGCCTGGCGTTACGTCTGGCGGTACCGAGCGCGCTACGGTGTCGGCATCGCCTGCCTCGGGACCGCGACGTTCGCGTCGCTCACGATCCCGTGGACGGTGAAGCGAGCAATCGACGCTCTGCAGAGGGACGCGGCGCCGGTCGGGCACTACGTCGGTCTGATCGTGCTCTTCGCGCTCGTCAACGGTGTCGCACGGCTCGGCTCGCGCTTCGCGATCACCGGAGGGTGCCAGCGCATCGAGTCGGACATCCGCGACCACCTCTACGCGGCCCTGCAGACGTTTCCACCGAAGTTCTACGCGGCCCATTCGACGGGCGACCTGATGGCGCGCGCCACGAGCGACATCACGGCGGTGCGCTCGCTCCTCGGCTTCGGCACGATCAGCCTCGTCTCCACCGTCTTCGCGTTCATCGGCGTGCTCGCCGCGATGCTGGCGGTCGATCCGTGGCTGACCCTGTGGGCGCTGGCGCCCTATCCCGTCCTGGTGGTCCTGGCCCGGCGCTTCAACCTCGCGGTCAACGAGCGGGCGCAGGCGGCGCAGGACCAGCTGAGCGTCCTGTCGGAGCGAGTCCAGGAATATCTGGGCGGCATGGCGGTGGTGCGGGCGTACACCCTCGAGCGACGCGCGCACGCCGACTTCGGTCAGGCCAACGGCGAGTACCTGCGCCTGAGCCTCGCCCTCGCGCGGACCGAGGCCGGTTTCTCCCCCCTGATGGGATTGATCGCGGGCGTCGGCACGCTCGTCGTGCTCTGGGCGGGCGGCCGGGCCGTCGTGGACGGCCGGCTGAGCCTCGGCGCGCTCGTCGCGTTCAACGGCTACCTCGCGTACCTGACCTGGCCCACGATCGCGCTCGGCTGGACGCTGTCGATCGTGCGTCGTGGTTTGACGTCGATGACGCGAATCCAGGAGATTGTCGGAGCGGCGGTCGAAACGGGGTCCGTGAGCCCGGAGCGTTCCGAGGGTGGCCTGCGACAGGCGCCACCCGGCTTTATTGGAGCGGGGTCCGTGAGCTCGGAGCAAACCGAGGGTGGCCTGCGACAGGCGCCACCCGGCTTTATTGGAGCGGGGTCCGTGAGCTCGGAGCAAACCGAGGGTGGCCTGCGACAGGCGCCACCCGGCTCCGTTGCTCCGGCCGTGGCGCCGAGCATTCGCTTTTCGCATCTCACGTTCTCGTACACCGGACGCGCGCCGGCGCTCCGCGACGTGAGCTTCGAGGTGGCGCCCGGCGAGATGGTGGCCGTAGTCGGTCCGACCGGCAGCGGAAAGTCCACGCTGGGACTCTTGCTGGCGCGGGTCTGGGAGCCGCCGGTCGGGGCGGTGTTCGTCAGCGGACGCGACGTGACGGAGCTTCCGCTCGCCTCCCTTCGCGCGGGGCTCGGCTACGTGCCGCAGGAGGGGTTCCTCTTCTCCCGGTCCATCGCCGACAACATCGACCTCGGCCGCGACGGGGTGGGACGGGAACAGGCGCACGATGCCGCCGCGGTCGCCGGCATCGCCGACGAGGTTCAAAGGTTCGCGGCGGGCTTCGAGGCCGTCGTCGGCGAGCGGGGCCTGACGCTCTCGGGTGGGCAGCGCCAGCGAGTGACCCTGGCGCGCGCGCTCGCGGGCAGGCCGACCGTCCTCGTTCTCGACGACGCGTTCGCCTCCGTCGACGCGGCCAAGGAAGAAGAGATCCTGAGCAGCCTGCGTCGCGCCGTGGCCGGACGCACCGTGCTCCTCATGACGCACCGGCTGCGCGCCGCCTGCACGGCCAACCGCGTCGTCGTGCTGGACGCGGGCCGGATCGTCGAAGCGGGCCGTCACGAGGACCTCGTGAGACGGGGCGGGCTCTACGCCCGCCTCTGGCGCATCCAGCAGCTCGAGGAGGAGATCGCGCGTGCCTGAGTCGGCCTACGACCCCGAGGCCGACGAGCAGCTCGGCCGCGCCTTCGACCGTCGCCTGGCCGCCCGCCTCATGCACGCGGCGCGGCCACACCGCGGGCTCATCGCCGGCTCGATGCTCCTCTTCCCGCTCATCGCGCTCGCCGAGCTCGCTCAGCCGTGGTTGCTCAAGATCGCCATCGACGATCACATCTTGAAGTCGGACTGGCTCGGGTTGACCTGGGTCGCGGGTCTCTACATCGGTATCCTCGTGATCCTCTACGCGTTGAGAACCCTGGAAGGGTACCTGATGCAGCTCACGGGCCAGCGAGTGATCCACGACCTTCGCGAGGCGATCTTCGACCACTTGCTCCGCCTGGAGGCCCGGTTCTTCGACCGGAACCCGGTGGGGCGGCTGATGACCCGCGTGCTCCACGACGTGGAAGCGGTGAGCGAGGCGTTCACGAGCGGCCTCTTCGCCGTCGTGGCCGACGTGATCACGCTCACCGGCGTCGTCGCGGTGATGCTCTGGATCGACTGGCGCCTGGCGCTCGTGACCTTCTCGCTCGTGCCGATCCTCCTGCTGGTGGCCGTCTACTTCCGCCTGAACGCGCGCGACGCCTATCGCGAGGTCCGCCGGCGCCTGGCGCGCCTCAATGGCTTCCTCCAGGAGTCGCTCCAGGGCATGACGGTGGTCCAGCTCTTCGTACGCGAGCGCCACGAGCGCGCGCGGTTCGGTCGGCTCAACACCGAGTACCGCCAGGCGCTCTTCGGCTCGATGCGATGGGAGGCCGCGCTCTACGCCTCCGTCGAGGCGCTGGGCTCCGTCGCGCTCGCTCTCCTGATCTGGTACGGGAGCGGGCGCATCGTGGCCGAATCGCTCACCTTCGGGGCCCTCGTCGCGTTCATCCAGTACACCAATCGCTTCTTCCTGCCGATCCGCGATCTCGGGGCGAAGTACACCGTGATGCAGTGGGCGATGGCGTCCTCCGAGCGGATCTTCGGCCTCCTCGACCGCGCTCCCGGGATCGTGTCGCCGACCGCCACCCGCCCGCGGCCGCCGCGCGCGGAGGCGCCGGCGGTCGAGCTCGACTCGGTCTGGTTCGCGTACGACGGTGACGAGTGGGTGCTGCGCGACTGCTCGCTCAGTGTCGCACGGGGCGAGCGGGTGGCGATCGTCGGCGCGACCGGCGAAGGCAAGACGACCTGTGCGCGCCTGATGAACCGCTCCTACGACGTCCGCGAGGGCCGGGTCCGCGTGGACGGCGTCGACGTCCGCGAGTGGGAGCTGGCGAGCCTGCGCCGTCACGTCGGGATCATCTTCCAGGACAGCGTCCTGTTCGCCGGAACCGTTGAGGAGAATCTGCGCCTCGGCGCCGACGGCGCCGTGTCGCCGGCGGAGCTGGCTCGGGCCCTCGAGACCGCGCGCGCGGGCTTCGTCACGGACCTGCCGCGAGGGCTCGGCGAAATGTTGGGCGAGCGAGGGGCGAACGTCTCTCACGGCCAGCGCCAGCTGCTGGCCATCGCCCGGGCCCTCGTGTACAATCCGGCCGTTCTCGTCCTGGACGAAGCGATGTCGAGCGTCGATCCTGAATCCGAAGCGCTCATCCGGCAGGCGATGACGGGACTCCTCGCTGGTCGCACGAGTATCACGATCGCGCATCGGCTCTCGACGGTCCACGCCGCCGACCGGATCCTCGTGCTGCACCGGGGACGCGTCCACGAGGAGGGAACCCACACCGAGCTCCTGCGGCGGGGCGGCCTCTACGCGAGGCTCTACGAGCTGCAAACCGGCGCCGCGCCGGCGTGAGCTTCCAGGCCGCCGTGCTCGAGCTGGTCACGAAGATCCCGCGCGGCCGTGTCGCCACGTACGGCCAGCTCGCGATGCTCCTCGGCAGGCCTCGCTCGGCGCGGGCGGTGGGGCAGGCGCTGAGCCACGCCGACGGTGCGGTCCCCTGGCACCGTGTCGTCAACGCGCAGGGCGGCATCAGCCGACGCTCCCGGATGACGGGCATGATGACGCAGCGGATCCGCCTCGAGCAGGAGGGCATCGTCTTCCGGCGTGGCCGCGTCGTCCTGCGCCGGTTCCGATGGCAGGGGAGCGCCGCGTCGCGCAAGAGGGGAGGCTTCCGATTCGACTTGCTTTGACGCTCGGCTACTCCGGCGCCCGCATGGCGCTCGACATGGACCTCGTGCGTGAGGTCGAGCAGCTCGGCTACGACTCGATCTGGTCCGCCGAATCCTACGGGTCCGACGCCGTGACGCCGATCGCCTGGATCGCCGCGCTGACCCGGCGCCTCCACGTCGGCACCGGCATCATGCAGTTGGCGGGCCGCACGCCGGCCGCGACGGCGATCACGGCGATGTCGCTCGACGCCCTCTCGGGCGGCCGCTTCCGTCTGGGGCTCGGCGTGTCGGGACCGCAGGTGGTGGAGGGCTGGCATGGCCAGCCGTTCGGTCGGCCGCTCCAGCGCACGCGCGAGTACGTGGCGATCGTCCGGACGATTTTCCGCCGAGAAAAAGGGCTCGAGCACCGCGGCGACTACTACCAGATCCCGTACGCGGGCGCCGACGCGACCGGCCTCGGCAAGCCGCTCAAGTCCATCCTGCACGGCCGGCCGGACCTCCCGATCTACCTGGCCGCCGTCGGCCCCAAGAACGTCGCCCTCGCGGCGGAGATCGCCGATGGTTGGATCCCGACCTTCTTCTCGGTCCGCCGCATGAAGATGTTTCGCGAGTGGCTGGACGGGGGCTTCCGCGCGCGCAGTGGCGCGCCCGCGACCTTCGACATCATGCCGATGGTCGGGTTCGTCGTGGGCGACGACGTCGCCGCGTGCCGCGCGACGGTGAAGGCCAGGCTCGCCCTCTATGTCGGCGGCATGGGCGCCCGCGGCCGGAACTTCTACAACGACATTGCCTGCCGGTATGGGTACGAGGCGGCGGCGAAGACCGTACAGGATCTCTATCTCGCGGGCCGGAAGGCGGAGGCTGAAGCCGCCGTCCCGGACGCGCTCGTGGACGAGGTCGCGCTCTGTGGTCCGCGCGAGCGGATCCGCGAGCGTCTCGCCGAGTGGCGGTCGGCGGGGGTGACGACGCTGATGGTCTCCGGCGACCGGTTGGCGGTGCGCACGATGGCTGAGCTTGGCTCCTAACGACGGGACGTTGGAGGACAACGGATGAGACTCGACGGTAGGGTCGCGGTGATCACCGGCGCAGGATCGGGCATCGGCGCCGCCTCGGCGCTGGCGATGGCGAAGGAAGGGGCGCGCGTGGTCGTGGTGGACGTGAACGAGGCCGGCGCCAAGGCCACGGTCGAGCAGATCGAGAAGGCCGGGGGTCAGGCGCTCGCCGTGCGCGCCGACGTCACGCGGGCCGCCGACAATCAGATGATCGTCGAAAAGGCGCTCGCCGCGTGGGGACGCCTCGACATCTTCTTTGCCAACGCGGGCGTTCCCCAGGCGCCGGAGGACGTCGAGCATGTGGACGAGGCCATCTTCGATCGGATCATGGCGGTGAACGTCAAGGGCGTGTGGCTCGGCGCCAAGTACGCCCTGGCGGTGATGAAGAAACAGCGCCGGGGCGTGTTCTTGATCACCGCGTCGACCGCCGCGATCAGGCCCCGGCCCGGCGTGCAGGCGTACGCGGCCTCGAAGGGCGCCGTGGTGACGCTGACGAAGAGCCTGGCGCTCGAGGCCGCCGGCCACGGCGTCCGCGTCGTGTCCATCGCACCGGTGGCGACCGAGACCCCGATGCTCCCCACCTTCATGGGCAAGCGGGTGGTGGACGAGGAGGGGCGCGCCCGCTACGTGGCCACGGTGCCGCTGGGTCGCCTCAACCAGCCCGAGGACCTGGCGCGGACGGCCGTCTTCCTCGCCTCCGACGACGCGGCGATGATCACCGGGACGTGCGTCGAAGTCGACGGCGGGCGCTGCATATGACGCGATTGACCATTCGCCGCCGGAGGCCCTGACCAGGCGCCTCACGGTAAACATGAAAATCATTCCGCTCGCCGCCGAGTCGCTCGGCGTGCGCTCGATGGCGACGTATGTGGAGGTCGGGCGCACGGGGATCCTCATCGATCCCGGCGCCACCCTGGCGCCCGCGCGGTTCGGGTTGCCGCCGACCGAAGACGAATGGGAGGCGCTCCGGCGTGCCAACGACCGCATCTCCGCGTACGCGGTGCGGGCGAGCCTCGTCTTCGTGAGCCACTATCACGAGGACCACTTCCGGTCGGATCCCGCGTCGTACGTCGGTCGACTCGTGCTCGCCAAGGATCCACGGCGCATGATCGCGGGGCGGCAGGCCCAGCGCGCCGACGCGCTCTGGAAAGCGCTGGATGGCCAGGCGCGAGTCGAGAGCGCCGACGGCACGCATCGCCGCGAAACGGCGCTCGAGCTCTGCGTGTCGCCCCCGCTGCCCCACGGGATCGACGGCACGCCCTTCGGCTCCGTCCTCGTACTGACGATCGTCGATCCGGCCGAGCGCGAGCGCTTCGTCTTCGCCTCCGATCTCCAGGGGCCGGCGTCCCCCGTCGCCGCCGCCTACCTCATCCAGCAACGGCCGACGTTGCTCTATCTCTCCGGGCCGGTGTCCTACCTCGAGCGCGACGTCGGGCGCGACGCGATCGAGCGCGCCATCGACCACCTGGTGCACGTCGTCGACGTGACGGGGTGCCGCGTGATCATGGATCATCACGCGCTCCGCGACCTTCGGTTCGCCGAGCGGTTCGCGCGGCTCTGGGAGACGGGTCGCGTCGTCACCGCCGCGGCGTATCTGGGCCTCCCGGAGGCGCCGCTCGAGAGCCGACGGAACCTCGCGTGGGCGGCGGTGCGGAAGCCGCCGGCGCGGGCGGGGGACCCGCATGTTACGATGAACGACCGCATACCGCGCAGATTCGCGGAAGGAGGATTCAAGGAGTGAGCGAGAACAAGACGCTCAACGTCGGCGACCCCGCGCCCGACTTCACGCTCAAGACGATCGGGCTCACGGAGGTCGGCCTCAAGGAGTTTCGCGGGAAGAACGTGGTCATTCTCTTCTACCCGCTCGACTGGACGCCGGGCTGAAGCACGTGCATGCCCGCCTTCGACAAGCGCATCAGCGACTTTCAGGCGGCGAATACCCAGGTGCTGGGTATCAGCACCGACAGCCCCTTCAGTCACGACAACTGGGCGAAGTCGGTCGGCATCAGCAACTACCCGCTCCTCTCGGACGTCCACCGCACCACCGCGAAGGACTACGGCGTCTACTGGCCAGACTGGAACGCCAACAGCCGGGCGACGTTCATCGTGGACAAGCAGGGTAAGGTCCGCTTCATCGAACGATACGGCAAGGGCGAGTTACCGCAGCCAGACAAGATTCTCGCCGAGATCAAGAAGCTCGGCTAGCCGTTCGCCAGTCCGGCGGAGGGCGCCGGGCCGGCTCTTACTCGCGAGCTTCTCATCCACCACGTCGGTCTTGTCCGTCCGCCTTCGCTGCGTAGCTTCCGGGGCGGGTGGTGAGGCCGACGCCGCCGAGCACGAAGAGCGTCCCGACGACCTGCCCGAGACCGATGCGTTCACCGAGGAGGAGCGGCGCCAGCACGATGCCGACGATCGGCTGGAGGTTCGTGAAGATCTCGGCCTGGCTCGGCCCCACGACGTGCACCGCCTGGTACCACCAGATGTGCGCGACGGCACCGAGCAACCCCTGGTAGCCGACGACCGTCCACGCGGTGAGCGATCCCAGGCGCGGGGCGGCAAAGAGCGGCGCCGTGAGCGCGGCCGTCGGCAGGATCAGCAGCCGAGGACATACGCCGCGGTCGTCGCCATCAGCGGCGAGTAGGACGCGAGACGTGCTTGCCATAGACCGTGTAGACGGCCCAGCTGCAGAGCGTCAGGAGCGTGATGAAGTCGCCGGCGTGCAGGTCCGCGGGCTCGAGCAGGACCAGGCGACCCCGGGTGATGACCAGGAGCACGCCGACGACCGAGGCGGCGACGCCGAGCCACTGGACGCGACGCAGTCGTTCACCGAGATAGAAGCGGGCGATCAGCGTCACGATCACCGGCGTCACCGCCTGGAGGATCACCGCGTTGCCGGCGGTCGTGAAGTGCAGTGCCAGGTACGTGAACTGGGTCGAGCACCAGATGCCGGCCGTCCCGAGCACGAGGAAGACGCCGGCGTCGCCCGGCCCGAGCCCACGAATCGTCTCCTCGACGAGCGCGCCAGCAGTACCAGGAGGAAGCACGAGGCGACCGTGCAGCGGACGGCGGCCAGAAAGAACGGCGGGAAATCGTCGAGCGCGAGCTTCGCGGTGGCCGGAAAGCTTCCCCACAACGCCACGATCGCGAGAAGCGCCACGTAGGCGCGGGTTTGACTCGTTCCGGACACCTGCCTATGATAGCCCGCGCGTCATGGCCGACTACATCCTCGAGTCGCGCGTGTGGCTCGCCAGGGCGCGTCCCGAGGTCTTCGCGTTCTTCGCCGAGTCCGCCAACCTCGTCTTGCTCACGCCGCCGTCATTCGGCCTCCGCGTCGTCGCCGGACCGCAGGCGCTCTCCACCGGCGCGGTCGTCGATCTCCGGTTGTCGTGGCTCGGCGTGCCGGTGCGATGGCGCACGTTCATCCGCGAGTGGGACCCGCCGTTCCGGTTCGTCGACGTCCAGGTGCGGGGGCCGTACGCCCGCTGGGAGCACCGCCACCAATTCCTCGAAGCGCACGGTGGGACGTGGGTGGAAGACCGGGTCACCTACCGGCTACCGCTCGGGCCGCTCGGCCGCCTCGCGCACGGGCTCTGCGTGCGTCGACAGATCGCGGCGATGTGGCGCTATCGGACGCGGCGGCTCGGCGAGCTGATCGGGCCGCTCAGCTCGCCGGCAGGGTGACGCCGAGCTTCTCGAGGCGCGGGCGGACGCGGTCGGTGAGGAGGCCGAGGCGCGCGAGGTTCGCGACCATCGAGCCGTGCATGTCCCGCTTGAAGTACTTGCGGAACGGCGCGTAGTCATTGGCCCCGGCCATCTCGCGTCGATAGCGCTTGACCTCGTCGATCTGGCGCGGGCTGAACCCCACGTCCTGGTAGGCCTCGAGCGGGAAGAAGCCCGTCAGCGTCTTCTCGAGCGCGAAGCACGTGTAGTCCTCGAGCTCGCGGCGCTCGGTCGCCGACGCCTCGCCGACGACCCGGGGCAGCGACAGCATGCCGAATCCCATGTGACGCGACTCGTCCTGGAGGATCCGCTTGCAGATCGTTCCCAGGACGGGATCGCGCGCGCTCTCGCTCATCATCTTGAACAGGGCGACCGCGAAGGTCTCCGCCACGAGCTGCAGCGCGATCGTCTTGAGATACCAGCGGCTCTCGGACAGGATCGAGTCGAAGAGGTCGCGCTCGTTCGCCGGCATCGGGTAGGTGAGCCCGTCGAGACGGTCGGTGAGGTAGCGGCTCAGGACCTCGTTGTGCCGTGCCTCGTCCACCACCTGCGTGGCCTGGAAGAACTTCTCGTCCGCCCCCTGCACGATGTCCACCATCTGGCTGCAGGCGAGGAGCGCGCCCTGCTCACCGTGCATGAGCACCGAGAGGCGCCAGGCGGCGATGCGGCGATTCAGCGCGACCCGGTCTTTCTCCGGCAGACGCTCCCACAGCGGGCTCCCGTAGACGTCGATCAGCTCATCGGCGATCACGCGCCCGTCCGGCGAGGGCTCGGCCGACCAGGAAATGTCCCGGGAAGCGTTCCACTGGTCGCGCTTGGCGTTCTCATAGAGCCGCCGCATGTCGGCCTCGGCGACACCGTACTCCAGCGTGAAGGTCGTCGTGAATGCCGAGGGGATCGCGAGGGGTTTCATGGAGTCAGGATATCAGAGTAGTCGACCGCGCGCCTCGTGATCCTGCGGGGCCGTCGCCCGAGCTGGGTGGCGTTCACGTATGCTATCCTCACGTCGCCGAAGCGCAATGGTGAGACAGGACGCGCGGATGTGCCCGCTGTGCTCTCGGACGATCTGGCCGGCAGACACCGTCGTCTCTGGCTATGGGCACCTGTCCCATCTCGATTGCCAGCGACCTCGGGCTCTGAGCCCCGAGGCGCGCGCGCTCTTCTCCTGCTGTCGGGACCACGCGGTCGGGTGTGTCCTCTGCGCCGGAAGCTTCCGCGTGGTCGAGCTCGCCCCGGACGTGCTCGGCCCGCGCACGCTCCTGTGCCCTCAGTGTCGAACGGACCTGACCGATTCCGTCCGCACGCATCTCTACGCCTGCGCGATGCTCCCCGAGGAAGTCCGGCGCCGAGCGCAGGGTGCGCGCGAGGCGGCGCAGGCCCTGGCGAAGCGAAGTCACCAGCTGCGTGATTCTGCGGACGTGCTGATTCGGGAGGCCGAAGCCGCACTCGACGCGCTCCGGGAGGCCATGCTGGAGTGGCAGCAGACCGCCGGCCCCCTTCGACGCCCGCCGCCGGCCTCTCCGTAAGACGATTCGCCGGCCACGCGCCCCATGACTCGGCGCTGCGACGAGATCGGGGCTCACATGTCCATTGCGGGCGGTCTCCATCACGCTCTCGAGCGGGGCCGCGAGCTCGGCTGTGGCGCGGTCCAGATCTTTCTGAAGAACCAACGGCAATGGGCGGCGAAACCGCTCGGCGCCGACGAGATTCGCATGTTCCACGCGGCCCGGCGCCGGACGGGCATCCGGCGTCTCTTCGCTCACTCGAGCTACCTCATCAACCTCGCGAGCCCGGACCCGTCCGCGTGGGCACAGGCGGTGACCGCGTTCACCGACGAGCTCGAGCGCGCGGAGGCGCTCGGCCTCTCGTGCGTGGTCATCCATCCCGGCTCGCACATGGGCGCCGGGCTCGAGCCCGGCGTCGATCGGGTCACCGCGGCCCTCGACGAGACGCTCGCGCGGACGTCCGGATGTCGCGTCAAGGTCGCGCTCGAGAACACCGCGGGCGGCGGCAACTCGGTCGGCCGGACCTTCGGCGAGCTGGCGGCACTGATCGACCGCGCGGCACGGCCAGAGAGAATCGGGGTCTGCGTGGACACGTGCCACTTGTTCGCCGCGGGCTACGACCTCCGCACCGAGAAGGGCTACCGCGAGGCGATGGCGGAGTGCGCGGCCACCGTGGGGCACCGACGAGTGCTGGCGTTTCATCTGAACGACGCGAAGGCGCCGCTCGGCTCCGGACTCGACCGCCACGAGCATATCGGTCGCGGATCGCTCGGCCTCACGCCGTTCCGGCTCCTGCTGAACGACCGTCGCTTCGCCCGTGTGCCAAAGGTCCTGGAGACTCCCAAGGAGCCCGAGCCGGCCGCCGATCTCCGCAATCTCGCCGTCCTCAGAAGACTGCGGCGTCGGCTCGGCCGGTAGCGGGGCGGGGGTGCGGGGCGGGTGCCTCCCGGGATCCGACTGCTGAAATCCGTTCGATGGATGCGCAGGCTCCGCGCGAGTGCAACGCTGACTACACGGATCCCGGGAGGCACCCGCCCCGCTACCGGCCGAGCTCGCTTGCGCGCAGTCGTCGGACTAGCGAGTCGTCGTCACGCCGACGCGGCGGCAGAGGGTGGTGACGGGGCAGAGGGAACAGCGGGGAGAGATCGGCGTGCAGACGTTCTGGCCGAATGAGACGAGGAGGTCGTTGTAACCGATCCAGTAGCGGCGCGGGAGCTTGCCCCGGAGCGCCATCTCGGTCTCTTCGGGATTGCGGGTCTTCACGTAGCCCAGCCGATTGGAGATGCGGTGCACGTGGGTGTCCACACAGATCCCCGGCTTGCCGTAGCCCATCGTCACGACCAGGTTCGCCGTCTTGCGTCCCACCCCGTTGAGCGTGAGGAGCTCGTCGATCGTGTCGGGCACGCGGCCGTCGAAGCGCGCACGCAGATCCCGGCAGATGCCGAGAATGACGCGCGCCTTCGTGCGGTAGAAGCCGACCGGATAGATGAGCCGTTCGATACGCCGCGGCGCCAGCTCCAGCATGGTCTCCGGCGCCGCCGCCACCGCGAACAGGCGATCGGACGCGGGACCGGTGGTCGTGTCCTGGGTGCGGAGCGACAGGATGCAGGCGATCAGCACGCGGAACGGATCGCGATCGCGCTCCGCGACGACGGCGAGCGCGGTCGGATTCCAGCGCGGCGCGCTCCGCCGGAGCCGGCGGATGACGGCACTGATCGCTACTTGCGATCTTTGATGGACTCGAGGAGCTCTTTGGCGCGTGGCGCGTCCTTCGCGGTCCAGTCGGCGATGATCGTGGGGTTGGTCTCGTTGACCACCCGCTGCAGCTCCCGCCGCGCGTCGGCGTACCGTGAGTCGGCGATGTAGAGGCGTCCCAGGTCCAGTCGGGCGCCGGTGAACCGTGGGTCGACCTCGAGCGCCTTCTTGAAGTGCTCCTCCGCTTTGGCGTGGTCGCCGCCGGCGAACCCCGGCACTTCCAGGAACACGTTGCCGGCGAGCACGTGCGCGCGAGTCGAGCGCGGGTTGAGCTCGAGCAGGATCGCGATCTCCTCCTTGACCGTCGGCAAGAGGAAGAGCGAGCGGAGGATGCCCTTCGTCTCGCCCCAGCGCGCCGTGTTGATCGCGTACCAGAGATGGGCGTCGTGGCTCTTGGGCGCCAGCTCGACGGCGCGCTTCCCCAGCTCGCGGCCCCGGTCGTAGGCGGCGAGCTTCTCGTCCGACGTGGTCGCGCGAATCTCGCCGAGGAGGAACTGGACGTACGAGAGCATCACCAACGTCTCGACCTGCCGGTCCCTGGCGAGCGCCGCGTCGAGGAGATCGCGCGCGCGGTCGAGCACCCTGGCGTCCTCGTGATATCGGCCGACGAGGGCGCGCGCCGCCTCGACCGGGGTCTGGGCCCGCGACGCGGACGCGGCGAGAACGATCGCGACCACGATCAGCAGGCGGGCTCGCATCCCCGCGAACTCTACCGCCCGGCACGAGGGCCGTCAATCTTGACTCCCTCCGGAGCGTCGGCGATGCTCCGGACGTGATCTCGGTCGGCGTCCAGACGTGGGGAACCGATGTCGTCGCGCTCCGACGCTACTGGCAGGTCGCCGACGAGCTCGGCTACGCCCGCATCACGTACGGCGACGGGCTGTGGGGATGGACGCACGACGGCTGGACGATGCTGGGCGCGCTTGCCGGCCTCACCCGTCGTGCCCGTCTCGGCCCGGCCGTCACGTACTGCTTCGACCCATCGTCCCACCATCCGTCGTGGCTCGCCAAGCGCGCGGTCACCGTCGATCATCTCTCGGGCGGTCGGCTCGATCTGAGGCTCGCGGTGGGCGCCGAGGACCCGACGACGGCGGCCGCCTGGCGGAGTCACGCGATTCCGTATCCGGACGCGCCGACGCGCGTCGCGCTCGCGGCCGAGACGATCTCGATCCTCGAGAAGCTCTGGACCGGCGAGGCCGTGGATCACGAAGGGCGCTTCTACACGCTGCGCGGCGCACGGCTCGTGCCCTCGCCGATCCAGAAGCCGGGCCCGCCGGTCTGGCTCGCCGCCATGGGTCCGGGCGCGCTCGGCGTCGCGGCGAGGCGCGCGGCAGGGTGGGAGGCGTCGTATCTGACGCCGACGGCGTTCGGCGAGCGCTGGTCGCGGCTCCGGACGCTGCTCGAAGGCGCGGGACGCCCGTGGTGGGACTATCGTCGCTCCGTCGAGCTGGACGTCGTCCTCGGGCTCACTGACGCCGAGGTGAAGGACGGTCTCCGGCGGTTTTGCGCGGCGCGGGCGATCGAGGAACGCGACGCGCTCCTGGCGGCGGCGCTGGTCGGCACCCCGGATGCCGTGGCGGCGCTCATCGCGCAGTACGCCGCGGCCGGCGCCACCGACCTGATGCTCGGTTTTGCCGATTTTCCTGCTACCCGGATGGTCGAGCTCTTCGCCGAGCGCGTGCTGGCCGCCGGGTAAGCTCGACCGCTCGTTGCTCGGCGCGCTCGCACACCGATCGAGAAAAAACTTCGTGCGGTCTCTCGCCCGCCGTCGGACCGCGTGATACGGGACGCACCGCCGAGTCCGTCCCAGGGAGGATCCCTATGACCAGACTGCGACCGGTCGCTCTCGCGCTTCTCCTCGTCCTGAGCCTGCCTGCGGCGGCGCGCGCCCAGGCGGCTCCCCTTGCACCGGCGCCGCCACCGATCGTCGTCGGCCGAGTCCTCACCATCGACGAGTGCATCGCGATCGCGCTCGAGGCCCAGCCGTTGATCCAGGCCACGCTCTACGACTACGCGGCCGCGCGCGCGCGGGTGCGTGAGGCGCTCGCGCCGCTCCTGCCGCAGCTCTCGGGAACGGCGTCGGCGACGCGGAGCAGCAGCACCGTGCTGTCGACCTCGACGACGACGCGCCGCACCGTGGCCGTGTCGATCAGCCGCCAGCCCGCCGACACCTTCCTGGCGCAGGTCCAGCTGTCCCAGCTGCTCTTCGACTTCGGAAAGACCCTCGCCGCC
>QHSU01000117.1 GCA_003220535.1 Candidatus Rokuibacteriota bacterium | reverse complement strand
CGGAGCGTACGACTGCTACCTCCGCGGCAAGATTCGGATCAGGCACGAGACTCGGGCGGACGATTCCGTGGCGATCGGGCTGCTGGAACGGGCCGTGGCGCTCGATCCGAGTTTCGCGGCCGCGCATGCGCAACTGGCGCGAGCCTACGGGCTCCGGGTCAGTCAGTTCGCCCGCGAGGACACAGCCGCGCTCGAGAAGGCTTACGTCGAGGTGGAGAAGTCCCTCCAGTTGAACCCCGACCTTGCGGAGGCCCATTGGGCCAGGGCTTTTCTCTTGTGGGACGTAGCCCCCGGTTTCCAACATGAGCGGGCTATCCAAGAGGACCGCCGGGCGCTCGCGCTGAACGCGAACCTCGGTGAGGCGCATCAGCACCTGGGGGTCATCTACCTGCACCTTGGGCTCCTGGACGAGGCCGTCGCCGAGCTCCGGAACGCTGTGACCCTCAATCCCTTCGACGTCAATGCGCAACGACGGATTGGCATCGCCCAGATCTATCGGGGCCAGTACGAAGACGGCCTCACCCTCATCCGCCAGGCGGGACCGGAGGCCAACCCGGCGCTGTGGAGTTACCAGGTCGCCTGGGCGCTCTTGTACCTCGGGAGAGACGCCGAGGCCTCGGCATTCATGGAGGAGTACTTGCGCGCGCATCCCACGGACCCGGGCGGCGTCGTTCGCAGCACGCGGGCGATTCTGCGCGCCCGGGTGGGCGATGCCCGCGGTGCGGTGGAGGACATCCGGCAAGCGGAGGTGTCCGGCAAGGGCTTCGTCCACTTCCACCACACCGCCTACAACATCGCGTCAGTTTACGCGATCCTTCGGCAGCCCGCGCCCGCCCTGCAATGGCTGCGCCGGACAGCCGACGAGGGCTGGCCGTGCTACCCGTACTTCGCCAACGACCCCAACCTCGATCACATTCGCAACGAACACGCCTTCATCGCCTTCATGGAGGAGCTGAAGGCACGGTGGGAGCGGTACCGAGCGACGCTGTGAGCGGCGCGATCTTGACACTCCGGCGCCCGAGGACAATGTTGCGCCGCGTAGCGTAGAGCATCGACGTGCGGCCTCGCTTGCAACTCCTACCAATCGCATTCGCGACGTTCCTCACCGCCGCGGGACCGCTGTCAGCCCAGACACTCGGATCGCCCGCGCCCGATTTCACACTGAAGACCCTCGCGGGCGACACCGCGACTCTCTCCAGCTTTCAGGGCCGCCCGGTGTTCCTCAACTTCTGGGCGACCTGGTGCGGGCCGTGCCGCGCGGAAATGGAAGAGATCGCCGGCGCGTATCGTGCCCACACCAACGAAGGCCTTCAAGTCCTCGCTATCGACCTGACGGATCAGGAACGGAAGCTGAACGACGTCCGCAAGTTCGTGGACGAGCTCCAGATGCCATTTCCGGTCCTGCTCGATGAGAAGGGCAAAGTGCGCAAACGCTACGCGCTACGCGGCGTGCCGACGTCGGTGTTCATTGACGCGCGTGGCGTCGTGCGGCTGGTCAATCCTGGTCCCATCACTAGCGAAACCATCCAGCGCGGGTTGGTCGAGATATTGCCCGCGCAATAGCGTCCCGGCGTCAGGGAGGACATATGCGACTTCCATGCAAGCGGGCTCAACTCCTCGTCTCGGTCCTCACGATCGGCGTCGGCGTACCGTTCGTGCCGCGCCAGTCTTTCGCTCAGGGGTGAGTCCCGATCCGCTTCACAACCCCCAGTTTGGGGGGACACGGCGAGTCGCAATCGACGGATCTGCGGGCCGGTGAGTGGCAGGTTGCCGTCGACTACCGCTATCTCCACGCCGACCGGTTCTTCGTAGGCAGCCAACAGACAACGCCACCCAAACAATTCTTCGGCCAGCCGCTCATCATCAACGTTCATACCGCCAACCTCAACGTGACGTACGCCGCGAGTGATCGCATCAGCGTGCGGCTGACCGTTCCCGTTTCCTATGGCAGCCAGTCGCGGTTCTACGCCGATACGGCCCGCCACATAGCGCGGGCCGGCGGGATCGGCGACGTGGGCTTGGTCGGCACCGTATGGCTGTTGAACCCGCGGACGCACACGAAGGGCAACCTCGCCATCGGGGCAGGAATTAAGTTCCCCACGGGAAACTACAAGTTCGCCGCCGCCTACTTCGACTCCACCGGGAACTCGGTCCAGTTCCCCGTGGATCAATCCATCGAGCTGGGGGACGGCGGCCGGGGCGTCATCCTGCAAGGGCAGGCCTTTCGACAAGTGACCCCGCGAGCGTTCGTTTATTTCACGGGCTCCTATCTGGTGAGTCCGCGCAATCAGACCGACGTCGTGAGAGCGCCGATAGCGCCGGGCTCCGCCGTGCACGTATCGGTGCCCGACGTGTACACGGGACGCCTCGGCTTGAGCTACGGCCTGCTGCCGGAGCGGGGGTTGTCGGTGAGCCTCGGCGGCCGGGTTGACGGGATCCCGTATCACGATCTGATCGGCAAGAGCGACGGTTTCCGGCGGCCGGGTTATATCGTTTTCCTCGATCCAGCTGTTGCGCTCGAGCGGGGCGCCAGCACGTTTACCGTTGGTACCCCGATTCGAATGTTCGCTCGCCTGGCAAGCGCGAACCTGCTCAAAGGGCCCGGCGGCTCGATCGGCTCCGGCGATCTCGCCGGCGTCCTGATGTTCGTGGGCTACGCGCGGCGGTTCTGAGCAACGTGGGTCACCGCGACCAGGTGGGGTGTCCATCCACGGCCCCCACGCCGGTCGTGAGCTCCAGCTCTGCGCTCCCATCCGCCTTGATCCGCGCGATCCTTGGGCTGCCTGGGAAGATCTTCGTGAACACGACGTACACACCATCAGGCGACCAGGCCGGCTCGGTCCCGTACTCCCCACTGGGCAGCAACGGCACCGGATTGGACCCATCCGCATTCATCACGACGATGCCGTGCGCCAGATCGTGCACGGCGAGTCGCGTGCCGTCGGGTGACCAAGCGGCGTGGTCCACCGTATCGCCGACGAGGGCAGGCAACGGCGCGGCACCGGAGCCGTCCGCGTTCATGACGTAGATGTGCGGCGTCCCGCCGCCGGTGTAGGCGATCTTGGTCCCGTCCGGCGACCAAGCCGGCCAATCGAGATATCCGGATGTCACCACCGAGGTGAGTGCGGTCTCGCCCGTACCGTCGACGTTCACCACCCCCAGTTCTGCCCCGAGCGAGAACAAACGGCCGAACACCAGCTTCGACCCGTCGGGCGACCACGACGGAGAATCGTCGTACGTCGTGTCCGGGACCGACGGGCCTGTAACATGCGCCAGCCCGGTGCCGTCGCGATTCATCACATAGAGATCGAAGTCACCGTCGCGGTTGGAGCTGAACGCAATGCGGGCCCCGTCCGGCGAGAACGCTGGCGACTGGTAGGTCGCGGGGCCGCCCAAGAGGGTCCGGACGTTGCTCCCGTCAGGATCCATCACTCTCAGCTCGGGAGTACCGCCGGCAATCGATACAGGGGTGGTCCGATGAAGACGACACGCGGAATAGCAGGACTCCTGCTATTCCGCGTGTCGTCTTCATCGGACCACCCCTGTATCGATTGCCGAGACCCCTAAGAACGGGCACCCGCCAGTGGACTGCGCCAGTCTGGGGCCAGGGCGTCACCGCGTCGCAACCGCAGCGTCACCGGCGGCGTGACGGTAATCAGTCGTGGTTTCCCTCCCTCACGGCACCACCACCGCCGAAGCGCGCGACCGCTCGACCTCAACCGCGAACTGCGCCACGTGCCGCCCGAGTTGCGCCCCGGTCTCAACGTCGAACCGGTAGTGAATGCCGGCATAAATCCGCGCCAGCCCGGCTTCGTGCACCATCGCGTCCAGGCGATCGGTCTTCGCGGGGAAGAAGGCACTCAGAATCCCGGCGGCCGCGCCGCAGTAGCAGCTGTGCGCCGATGGGTACGACGGGTGATTGGGGAGACCGATCGCGGGAATGAGCGTGATGGCCGGGTCGGCCTGCGGGGGGCGAATGAACCAGTACGTGAGCTTCGCGTCCCAGCAGCCGATCGCCGCGTCCATCATGGCCGCGTCGAGCAACGCGAACACATGCGTCGCTTCACGCTCGCCCAGCCCGCTCTCCTCGATCCACCCGGTGGCGATCGTATTCCAGAGACCCCCGATGCTGCTCGTGCCTGCGCCCCTCGCCCAGGACAGGGCGATGTTCACCTGCTCAGCGGTGCGGGTATCGGAGATGCTTCGCACCTCGGCGAGCGCCGCGAGGTAGTCCGGCGACCCGAACGCCGGCGGTGGGGCCGGCCGGAACTGATCGGGCGACGTCAGGAAGAACGGACGCATCCCCGGGAGCTGCGCGCTGGCAGGTGGCTGAGGCGGCTTCGCGCTGCTGAACCACAGCCCCGGGCCGACCGGCACGGTGCCCGTCCAGGGCAGGTCGAAGCCGTCCGTCTGGGCTCGCGCGATCGCCTCCGCGCCCACCTGCCGGCCCGCGGCCTCACCGCGAGCGAAGTCGGGATGCGGCTGCCCAGGTCCCGCGTTCGCCTCTTGCTCGACCTTGTCCTCGAACAGCTGCGCGTCGGCCGGATCGAAGTAAGTCAGCACAGCGGCCGACGCGCCGGCGACCGCCCCGCGGTCGGCTTCGAGCTGGCTCCGACCGCCAGGCCCAAGACCGTTTCCGGGCGTTGGCTCCGCCTCGGACTCGCTTCCGCCAATCGCGTCCTCGGCGCGTACCACCGCGTCATGCTGCGCCACGCTGAGGTAGGCGTACACGCGCGTGGCCTTCGTGGAGTTGCCCGACAGCGCGGACTGCATGATGAAGTTGCGCGCGAGCTGCTGCCACTCGGGACTCGCGAGTCCCTCCGTGGATGGCACACCAGCGGCGGCCGCCGACGGCTTCGCAACGCCGGGCCCCGTGAGTGGTTGGTCCGAATCGCACCCGTACGCCAGAGCCGCGAGCGCACACAGCAGCGTGATGCTTCCGATCGGTTTCATAGGACACCTCCAAAGGGTTTTCCAGAGTGACGGCTCCGAATTGCCTCGCCCTCGTTGCCGGGCTAGGTTTCGCTTGCGGAGCCAGTTTAGGAGAGAGGCGTAGCGTCCCCGTGACGCGAGCGTGACGCCGGCCGTCACGGTGTCCCAAGGGTGCGTGGACCTCTGGACGGCGCCGCGTGCGCCACAAAGGCCTCACATGATCGAGCTCCGCATGCTCGGGAGACTGAGCCTCACCGGTGCCGACGGGCGGGAGGTGCGGACGCTCCTCGGTCAGCCGCGGCGCTTCGCCCTCCTCGCCTACCTTGCCGCCGCGACACCTCTCGGCTTCCACCGCCGCGACACCCTGCTGGCGCTCTTCTGGCCGGAGCTCGACCAGGAACACGCGCGCACAGCGCTGCGTCAGGCGCTCCGCGTGCTCCGCACCGCCCTCGGCTCGGGCGTGCTGGTCAAGCGCGGCGATGAGGAGGTCGGTCTCGACTTTGGGCAGGTGTGGTCGGATGTCGCGGCCTTGGAGCGCGCCGTCAACGCTGGCGAGTGGCTCGAAGCCACGGACCTGTACCACGGCCCTCTCCTCGAAGGGTTCTTCATCTCGGACGGACCGGAGTTCGAGCGCTGGCTCGAGACCGAGCGCGCCCGGTTGCGGGAAACGGCGTCCCGGGCCGCACAGGCGCTGATCGAGCAGTGCGAGTCGCGTGGCAATCTCACTACCGCCGCGCACTGGGCTCGGCGGGCGGTCGAGCTCGCGCCGAACGACGAAGCGCTGGTGCGGCGACTGATCAGCGTGTTCGACCACCACGGAGACCGCGCCAGCGCGCTCCAGGCGTATCAGGCGTTCGCCCAGCGGCTGGCCGCGGAGTACGAAGCCGAGCCGGCCGCGGAGACGCAGGCGCTCGTCGCCGCGGTACGGGCGCGGGAACGAGTGGCGCCGCGGGTTCAGCTCGCCGCCGTAGACCTCTTGCCGCGCGTTCGAGCGGGCCTCAGGGAGCGCTATCGGATCGAGCGCGAGCTGGCCCGCGGGCGGACCGCTACGGTGTTCCTGGCCCACGACTCACGGCACGATCGTCCGGTTGCGCTCAAGGTGCTACATCCCGAGATCGCCGCCGCGGTGGGGCCGGAACGCTTCCTGCGCGAGATCCAGCTCGCCGCCCGGCTCGAGCATCCCCACATCGTCGCGCTGCACGACTCGGGCGAAGCGGATGGCCTGCTCTACTTCGTCATGCCCTATGTCGTGGGCGAGTCACTCCGGGATCGTCTCGACCACGAGCCACAGCTGCCGATCGCCGAGGCGCTCCGCATTGCGGGCGACGTGGCCGACGCGTTGGGCTACGCCCACGGCCTGGGCGTCGTGCACCGGGACGTCAAGCCGGAGAACATCCTGCTCGCCGACGGCCGCGCCCTCGTCGCCGACTTCGGGATCGCTCGTGCGATCAGTGCTGCGGGTAGCGACCGGCTCACCGAGACGGGAATCGCTCTGGGGACCCCGGCCTACATGAGTCCCGAGCAGGCGACCGAGGACGGGGAGGTGGACGGGCGGAGCGACCTGTACGCCTTGGGCTGCGTGGTGTACGAGATGCTCGCCGGCACGCCACCGTTCACCGGCCCTACGGCGCAAGCGATCCTCGCGCGGCACGCCATCGATCCCGTTGCCCCGATTCGGACAGTGCGAGATACAGTCACCCCCGGTGTCGAGAGCGCGGTGTTGAAGGCATTGGCGAAGGTGCCCGCCGATCGCCACGCCGGTGCGGCCGAGTTCGCGCAGGCCCTGGCGGCGTCGAGCCTCGAGCCCAAGCCAGCAGTGCGCGGGGCCCGGAGGCGAAGCGTCATGGTTGCGCTCGCCGCCGGTCTCCCTGCGGTTGTGGCACTGCTCATTGGCTTCAATGTCGGTGGTTGGCGCCAGCACCTCTGGGCAAAGAGCGGCGGCACTTGGCTTCGTTCGGTGGCCGTGTTGCCGCTCGACAACCTATCGGGCGACACGACGCAGGACGCTTTTGCCGACGGGATGACGACGGCGCTCATCACCGATCTCGGGCGGATTCGGACACTCCGGGTGATTTCCAAGCGATCGGTCATGCCCTTCAAGACTACGGCACTCCCCGCGCGGGTGATCGGCGAGTCGTTGCATGTGGACGCGCTGCTCGAGGGAGGTGTCGAGCGAGTGGGGGATCGGTTCCGGGTCGACCTAGAGCTGCTCGATGCGGCGTCCGGGAGCCAGCTCTGGGCTGATCGGTTCGAAGACACGACCCAGAACCGGTTCGCCGTGCAGGACGCCGCTGCGCGTGGGGTCCTCTCGGCCCTGAAATTGCCCGTGACCGCCACGGAGGCACGGACGCTCCGGACGCCGCCGACCAGCAACCTCGAGGCCTACGACCTCTTCTTGCGCGGAAAAATCCGCGTGCGGCACGAGACCCGGGCCGACGACTCCATCGCGATTGCGCTGTTACAAGGCGCGGTGGCGCTCGATCCATCGTTTGCCGTCGCGCACGCGTGGTTGGCGCGCGCCTACACGCTGCGAGTCGCCCAGTTCGCGCCTCGGGACTCCGCTGCCCTAGAGGGGGCCTTCCTCGCCACGGAGAAGGCCCTCCAGCTCGACCCAGATCTCGCGGAGGCGCACTTCGCCAGGGCCAATCTGCTGTGGGGTGCGACCAAACAGTTCGCCCACGAGCGGGCGATTCAGGAAGACCGGCGTGCGGTGGAGCTCAGCCCTAACCTGGACGCTGCGCACCATCATCTCGGGCTCGTCTACATGCACATCGGGTTGCTCGACAAGGCCCTCGAGGAGCTGCGGAAGACGCTCGCGATCGATCCCGGCGACTGGATGGCGCAGGAGCGCATCGGTCAGGCCGAGCTTTGGCAAGGGCGATACGAAGAGGGATACAGGATCGTCCAGAAGGTTCCTCCGGAATACAACCCGCCGCTCTGGCATGCTGACGCGACGTGGGCACTCATTCAGCTCGGCCGAACTCAGGATGCCTCGGCGTTGATCGAACACTATCTCCAGGACCATCCGGAAGACCGCGGCGGCCTGATGACCGGTCTGCGCGCCGTCGTGTTCGCCAAGCAGGGCGACGCACGCCGGGCGGAGACGGACATCCAGTCCGCCGCAGTGAAAGGGAAAGGATTCGTTCACTTTCACCACACGGCATACAGCATCGCCTCGGCGTATGCCCTGCTCCGTCAGTCGCACGCATCCGTGGACTGGCTACGCCGAGCGGCTACCGAAGGCTTGCCGTGCTACCCGCTATTTGTGAGCGATCACAATCTCGATAACATCCGGAACGATCCGGGCTTCGTCTCGTTCCTGCGCGAGCAGAAGGCACAGTGGGAGCGCTATCGCGCGGCGCTCTGACTACTGCGCCCGGGCCTGGCTGTCCTCGCAGCGCGGGGCCGGCGCGTCGCCGGCGTCGCTTTCCTCGTCCCCCATATCCAGGTGCCCGGGCGTGAACGCCTCGATAGAGCTGAGCGCGCTGCTGCCATCGAAGCCCCCGATGGCGAAGATGGTTCCGGCGCGCCCGACAGCCGCTGCAAGCGCCCCGCGGGGCGTGGACAGCGGAGCCACTGCCGTCCACGTGTCCGCGGAGGGATCGTACGCCTCCACCGTCGTCAGTTCCTGGGTACCGGGAAATCCGACGGAGCCGACCGTGCCACCGAGAGCGTAGATGATACCGCCGCGACCGAGGACGGCGTCCAGGAATCGGCGAGGTGTCGCCATGCTGCCAACCGGTGTCCACGTGTCGGTGCACGGGTCGTACGCGTCCATCGTGGCGACCGTACTGACGCCGTTAACGCCGCCAATCGCATAGATCCGGCCGTCCGGTGCCGTAACGGCCGCCAGCTTTCCGGCGCGAGGCGCGGGCAACGGGGCCAGGCTGGTCCAGGTGTCGGTCTCCGGATCGTATGCCTCCGCATTGCTGAGCTGCACGTTGCCGTTGGCGAATCCTCCGATGACGTAGATCCTGCCGTCCCGGCCGGTCGTCGCCGCTCCGCAACACAGGGCCACGGGCAGCGGTGACACGGGGCTCCACGTGTCGGTCGCCGGATCGTAGCGTTCGACAATGCTACGGAACACACCTGCGAGCGCGCCGCCAATCGCGTAGACCCGTCCCCGCCGGTCGGTCGCGGCCATCAGATAGCGGCGAGGCGTCGGCATCGGGGCCACTGCAGACCAGCTGTCAGTCTTCTGGTCGTAGGCTTCCACGCTGGCCACAATGGGGCCGGGAAGAGCCCTGGAGCCGCCGATGGCGTAGATCATGCCGTGCTTTCCGGTCGCCACCGCGAGCCCAAAGCGCGCGGTCGGCATCGATGCGACGGGGCTCCAGGTCCCCGCCGCGGGCTGCTCTCGAGAAGTCACGCCGGCCCGCGCGAGCGATGCGTCGGGACTAACGGGCCCGCGATCTCGATCGCAGGCCTGGACCAGAGCGACGGCGAGCAACATCTGGAGAATCCTTGCAGCGGACGGTTTCATAGGACTACTCCTGTTGTGGTCCCACCCGTGCGGCACCTAGTTGCCGCCCCGGGATGTGGCCGGTACCTTGATGGTGAGGGCACGATGGGACGCACCCGTCAGCGGACTGTGATGGGTGCGTTATGGGAGCGTCATCAACCGTCGCGCTCAGTGTGCGGCTGCGCGTGAGGGTTTGAGTGATCGAGCTTCGGCTGTTGGGTGGACTCGACCTGCGAAGGGGCGGCGGGCTCAGGCTCGACGGACTCCTCACTCAGCCAAAGCGTGTCGCTCTCCTCGCGTTCCTCACCGCTGCTACTCCCCCCCGCTTCCACCGCAGAGACACGCTACTCGGACTGTTCTGGCCAGAACTCGACCAGGAGCACGCGCGCGCCGCGCTGCGCCAGGCGCTCCACGGTCTGCGACAGGGCCTCGGCACCGACGTGCTCACGAGCCGAGGCGATGAGGAAGTCGGTGTCGACGAGCAGCGCTTGTGGTGTGATGTTCGCGCATTCCACCAGGCCCTCGAGGCCGAGGACTGGACTCGCGCGCTCCAACTCTACCAGGGGGGTCCGCTCGAAGGCTTCTTCCTCTCGGATTCGCCCGAATTCGAGCGCTGGTTGGAGGATGAGCGAGCGCGGTTGCGGAACCGGGCATGCCAGGCTGCGTGGACGCTCGCACAGCGCAGCATGGCGGAAGGCGATTTCGTACACACCGCACAGTGGGCGCGTCGCGCGGCGGCGCTCGTCCCCGACGATGAGGAGACGCTCCGCCGCCTGGTCGCGCTGCTGGACGATCTGGGCGACCGAGTGGGCGCCGTGAAGGTGTACGAAGAGTTCGCGAGGCGCGTCGCCGTTGAGTACCAGGTCGAACCAGCGGCCGAGACGAAGGCGTTGATCGCGCTCGTGCGCTCGCGTGAGGCCGCGTCACCCCCCGCGTTGCGCCCGGCTCCGGCGTCCTACGCAGCGCCTCAGGCAGCCGCACAGCCGCCCTCGGCCGTGCCCACCGAGCCGGCGGCACGTCGATTCACGCGACCCGGCACGCGCTGGGTCGTCGGGACCATCGGCGCGGCCCTCCTGGCCGCCGTCATGGCGATCCGACACGGGCAGGCCAACGCGCGCTTGAGCCACGCCTCCGTGGGGATCATCCCGTTCGACAACCGTTCGGGAGACACGCTCGACGCATACCTGGGTGCCGCGCTAACCGAGGACCTCACCCGCTCGCTCAGTGCCGCCCACGTCCTGCGCGTGTTTCGCGTGGGCAAAGCGCGCCCCGGCCTGGATTACATCCTGACCGGGAGCGTGAGGCATGCGAAGGACACCCTCGACGTCACGGCGCAACTCGAGCGCAACGGCTCTGGCGAGATCGTGTGGGCGACCCGGCTTGCCCTCCGGAGCCGCGGGACGATCACCGTACCTCGGACGCTGACGAGTGAACTTCTTGGCGCGCTGGGGGCCCGAGCCGGGGCTCCCACCGAGGGCACCGCGCTGCCCCCCGATCCAGCCGCCTACGACCTGTTCTTGCGGGGCCGCTACGCAGCCTCGAGGCGAACCGCCCCCAGCCTCGGTCGAGCAGTGGCCCTTTTCTCCGAGTCGATACGCAAGGACTCGACGTTCGCGCCCGGGTGGGCAGGACTCGCCCGAGTGCTCCACAACGCGAACCGATGGGGCTTCCCTGTGCGTGGAGTCCGGCCGGAGAGCCTGCTGACGCGGGAGATCTTCGCGAGCGACCGCGCCCTCGAGCTCGACAGCACCAGCGTGGACGCATGGCTGACTCGGGCGAAGGTCTCCGACGACGTTGACCCGACAAGCCGTGGGCCTGCGCTGAGAGCCATCGGTCGGGCGCTGGCGCTCGATTCGCTCAATGCCGAGGCGTGGGATCAGCTGGCCATGGCGCTCGAGGAAGTCGGGCGGCGGGACAGCGCGGGAGCTGCGTGGCACCGGGCAATCGCCCTGGATCCGGGGCGCCTTGAGGCCCTCGCGTTTCTCGGCATCCACTACTGGTGGTGGCGCGCCTACGACAGCGCAGCCGTGTGGGCAGACAGCGCGGTGGCGACGGACCCGTTGTACGGGCTCGGGCGGGTCGTCGCCGGGCAGGTTGCGCTCTCCCGCGGCCACCGCGACGAGGCGGAATCGCAGCTGAGCGCCGCCCGTCGCTTGCCGACGGGGCCCGGGAGCAACGGGCTTTCGGGATTCGTCTCCCTGGCAGCCGCCGCGCGAGACACCGTCGCGGCCCA
>QHSU01000116.1 GCA_003220535.1 Candidatus Rokuibacteriota bacterium | reverse complement strand
GACGTAGTCGAGGTCGGCGATCTGGCGCACGAGGGCGTCGGTCTTCGCATCGCGGGGGCGTGCCTCCTGGAAGTACGAGCGGACGCGGCTCCGCAGCGAGGCGGCCTTGCCTACGTACAGCGCCTGGCCCTTGGCGTCGCGGTAGAGGTAGACCCCCGGGCGATCGGGTAGCGTGGCGAGCTTCTCGTCCAGCGTCACGACAATATATATTGTACCGGGCGCGGTCATCCGGGCTTGGCGGTGCCCTGTCGCGCCCGTGCGCCATCATCCCCGACTGACGGACGAAGTCCTACACAGGCGTCCGGCCCACGCCTACGTCCTCATCGGTAGGACTCTGATTGTCCACAGTCACCGTGCGGCATACTTTGCAGCAGCCATGAACGACCCGATGATGAGCGGGCCCCAGGGAGGCGTGCAATGAGAGTGTTCGCACGTGCCACGGTCGTCTCGGCATTGGTACTGGTGGCCAGCGGGTTGGCCGGCCGGGCCGAAGCCCAACCGGCCGCGACGGCTGCCTTTCCGGTCGCAACGGTTCATCTCGAGCGGAATGCCACGGACGGTGACTTCGAAGTCGTCTTCGAGGTCAAGGGCGCTCAGGACGGCTTCGCTGAACTCACGGTGCTTTCGCCCGACCGCCGGACGGTCGTGGCCTTCAAGGCGCCCGATTCCTCAACGCTGGGCATCCGCGCGTTTCGGTTCGAGTCGCCCGAGCCCACCGACATCAAAGCGCTGAAGGCCGCGTATCCGGAAGGGGTCTACGAGTTTTCCGGGCGGACTTCGAAAGGGGCGAAATTTGCCGGGAAGGCGACGCTCAGTCACCGGCTGGCGGCAACGGCCACCCTCGTCAAGCCGGCAACGGCGAAAGCCAGTTTGTCCGTCAAAGACCTCAGGCTCGCCTGGAGTCCCGTCGAGGGGGTCGCGTCCTACTCCGTCGGTATCACGCAGGAGGAGTTGAACGTGAGCCTCACGGCGCTCGTGCCCGCCTCATCGACGTCCTTCGGCGTGCCCGATGGCTTCCTGGTGCCAGGCAAGAAATATACGCTGGCCATCGGCGCGGTCACTCGCGAAGGCAACATCACGTTTGTGGAGACGACATTCACGACCGAGAAGTAGTCGGCATCACCAGGCGCGGTGTCTCGGAGTCGTCGAGACTCTGGCTCTCTGGCGCGGCCTGGGGATGCGAGCTCGCCCACCAGGCAGCGGCCGCCGCGCAGCCAATGCCGAGGAGGAAGCCCCCCAGGACATCGGATGGCCAGTGGGCATGGCGCATGATGCGGGCCCAACCGACCGCGAGCATCAAGCAGATCGCAAGTGCATCGACGATCCACCGCTGCCTCCGGCTGATCCGTTCCCGACTCGCGATATAGATCAGCACGACGGCGAAGGTCGTCGCTGCGGTGGTGTGGCCGCTCGGAAACCCGAGGGAAGACCCGCTCGGTCGCGATCGGCCGACCATGAACTTGACCGCGTGCTGGATGAGCGAAGAGCCGATCATGACGGCGCACCAGACCCGCCAGTGGCACCGCGCCACCGACGACATCACGAACAGCAGGACGGCGGCCGGCAACAGGACGTGCACGCGGCCTCCATAATTGGCCCAGCGCGCGAGCTTGCGCACCATGCCGCCGTCACTCCCGAGGAGAAATTGGCGGACGAGCAAATCGCCCGGCAGGATTCCCGTCGCGTAGACGGCCACACCGAGACCGACGAAGAAGCCCAACGACACCAGGCAGACCATACGCCAACGGGTGATTTCGGAGCGTTTCACGTGAAGGTCACCTCCAATGTCCGGCCTGTCTTCGGCCGTTCATCCCTGCGAATCGGCCATGGAACGACCGGAAACCGACGGCCACGGCTCGCTGCGGCCGTGGCCGACGGGAGTCGCGCCTCTCGCGCGGTAGGATATTCGAGCACCGGCCCATTCCGACACTCTCCTACAGGGTTAGTCGTCGTCGTCCTTGTGCTTCCCCCTGGCGGGAGCCGGCACCACCTTGGCCGTGGCTGGATCGACGACGAGCGTCTGCGTGGTCAGGTCCTTCACCACCCTCACCTCGAACAACGTCGAGCCGTACAGGCTCCTCAGCTCGGCCTTCACGGCCCGCCCGCCAGTCTCCTTCTCCGCCGCTTCGATGGCGGCCACGAGCGTCATCGAAGATGCTTCGAGCCGCGCGAGCGCCGCCTGGTGTTTCCGTTGGTCGTCCCTGTCGAAGACGTTGCCGATGGAGGAAAAGAAGCCGGGTGCGTCGACACGCACGACGTTGCCGGAGGCCGGGTCGACGACGACCTCGGCTGTCTTCTCCTTGGACACCGTTTCGATCTCGTACATATACACGCCCCTGTCGCGCTCCATCTCGGCCTTCGTCGCGCGGCCACCGGTCTGCTGCTCTGCGACGCGGACCGCTTGCGCCAGCGACGTCGGCGGCCCACTCACGCCGCCCGGGCGAGGCGTCTGCCCGGAGGCGTGCGTGGCAAGAACCGCCGCGACTCCCGTGACCACTCCCATCCACAGCAGTGTCCGGGTTGCGCCTCGACCGTCCGTTGCCGAAATCTTCATCGCTTGTCCTCCCATGTCGAGCATTATGGCCGTGCCTTGAGGTCGATTTTCCCGCCCTTCACGAGCTTCATCGTTCCGTCGCTCACCATTCCGATGTCTGGAGCGTAGTACTTGTACTCCGTGATGATTTGCAACGGAGTGGTCTCCTTGATCTTCAGACAGTTCGTGAATTCGCCGGCGGGAGTGTTGACGGTTTCGGTCGTGCTGATGATCATGGCGCGATCCATCGCCACCCCGGGTGCCACCTCCTGGTAATAGCTCGCATTGGAGAGCGGCCGGCCTGGCATGATGAGCCCGAACTTCGCGCCGTTCACGCCGGAGAGCCAGGACCCATCGTGACTCACGACCTTGCCGTCCTTGTACATGTCCACGTCTTCTCCGAAGTAGAAGACGTCGTTCGTCCGTCGGCTGATCGCGAAGTAGTTGCGAGCAACCTCGATCAGCTGGCCGTTCTTGGTTTCCCGCTCTTCGACCACCCGCGTCTCCACACCATCGACCATCTTCGTTTCGTTGAGGACGGTGATGATCAGCTGCGTGCCGCCCCCCTCGAGCACCAGCTGGTAGCCCGGTTCGAGGATGAAGTACGGATTGCGCCCGATGGAGACCAGCTCATCCCCTTCCATCACGAACCGCGACGTCCAATCACCCGACCTCACGCACCCGGTGAGCATCAGCGACCCGATCCCGATCGCGACGATGAACCAGAACCACAGAACTCTGCGCATGATGAAGCCCTCCTTTGTCTGTCTCGTTCACCTTGCTTCGGTTCCCCCTTCGCGCTCTTCATGCTGAACGTGGTCCCCGGGCCACGCCGCGACGGAATCGATGCGGCCTCTCGGCTGCCGACCCATGCCCCCTCGAGGTCGCCGGCTGCGCGAGCAACGGACTGCACAGCGCCGCGCCGACCGCCAGCGCGATGAGGGGCAAGGTCGGTGGCGTCGCACGCCTCCTTCGCCGGCTCGATGGCCCACGATAGATCTCCGCGTCTGAACTGGCCGTGAGCCCGGCGTTCATGAGATGTTCAGCCGCGGCCGTCGCGAAGAGCTCGGCCAGGGCGCCGACGATCCGGACCTCCTCCTGGAGGCGCGCTGATAGCACGACCTTCAGCTGGCGAGCCGAGCCACGTGCGTCCGGGGCGGCAACGGAGGCGCCGTTGACCAGCGCCTCGTGGACGGCACGGAGTGGTGACGGAAGCGCCGCTCCGGTGGCAAGCGCGACCAGCGGAAGCGTGGCGTGCATGGCGTTCCTCCTTGCGGTCGATCCTCGACGACCAGGCGAGAATGGCTGACCGTGCCTGAACGGGCCGTGAGCCGCGCGTTCATCTGCCGTTCAGCCCGTAGCGCGGTATTATTCGGCGTGGACCTTCACCGGCCCGTCAGGCTGCTGGCCGTGGCCCTGGTTCTCGCCTGTGCGGCGGCGGCGGCCGCCGACGACGATCACGCCCGGGCCCGGGCGGCGCGCGAGGCCGGTGAGATCGTCCCGCTCCAGGCGATCCTCGATCGCGTGCATGCGGAGTTCAATGGCTCTCCGGTCGAGATCGAGCTCGACGACGACGACGGCCGCTTCATCTACAAGGTCAAACTGCTCGCGCCGGGCGGGGCGATCGTCAAGCTGGAATACGATGCCCGCGACGCCCGCCTGCTTCGGGCCAAGGGCCGCGCTGCTGACGCGGCGCGGCGGCCGCGCCAAGAGTGATGCGAGTTCTGGTCGTCGAGGATGACCCGGTCCTGAGCCGGCAGCTGGCCGAGACCCTGACGCGGGCCGGTGACGCGGTCGATTGCGCCGCCGACGGCGAAGAAGGGCACTTCCTCGGCGACACCGAGCCCTACAACGCCGTCGTCCTCGATCTCGGCCTGCCCCGGCTCGACGGGATCACGGTGCTCAAACGATGGCGCGCCGCCGGGCGAACCATGCCGGTCTTGATCCTTACCGCGCGCGGGAGCTGGCCCGAGAAGGTGCAGGGCATCGATGCCGGAGCCGACGACTATCTCGCCAAACCATTTCAGATGGAAGAGCTCCTGGCGCGGGTCCGCGCGCTGATTCGCCGCGCACACGGGCATGCCACCACCGAGCTGACGTGCGACGGCGTCACCCTGGACACCCGGTCGGGCAGGGTCACGGTCGGTGGCGGTCCCATCGATCTTTCGGCTCACGAATACCGGGTTCTTCGCTACCTCATGCACCGCAAAGGTGAAGTCGTTTCGCGCAGCGAGCTCATCGAGCACATCTACGCTCAGGACTTCGATCGCGACTCCAACACGATCGAAGTGTTCGTCGCTCGGCTCCGGCGCAAGCTCGGCGTCGACGTGATCAAAACTGTCCGCGGTCTCGGCTATCGGCTGGAAGAGCCGGGGTGATCGCCGTCAATTCCCTCCGCCTCCGGCTGCTCGTCGGCGCCGTCATCTGGATCACGCTGGCGCTGGCCGCGGCCGGCACGCTGCTGGCGGCTCTGTTCCGCGCTCATGTCGATCGGCGACTCGAGGCCGAGTTGACGATCCAGGTCGACCAGATTTCGGCCGCTCTCGAGCGAGGAGCGGCGGGACAGCTCATCCTGACGCATCAGCCCAGCGATCCCCGGTTCCGGAAGCCGTATTCGGGGTCCTACTGGCAAGTCGACGGGGCCGAGGGTCCGATCTTCCGATCCCGGTCGCTGTGGGACGTCGCGCTCAGCCTGCCGCGCGACGCGTCTCCCGACGGCGCCGTCCACCGCCATCGAATCTCCGGCCCCGAAGGGCAAAGGCTGATCGTGGTGGAACGGACAGTGACGCTGCCTGACGTACCGGGAGCCTACCGCGTGATCGCCGCGACGGACGAAGCTGATCTGACCGCTGCGGCCGCCGCCTTCACCCGCACCCTCGTCGTGTCCCTTGCTGTCCTGGCCGCTGCCTTGTTCGCCGCGGCCGCGATGCAGGTCCGGGTCGGGCTGAGACCGCTCCATCGCCTTCGCACCGGCGTCGCCGCCATCCGGGAGGGCAGCATCAAGCGGCTCCAAGGTTCATTTCCGACCGAGACCCAGCCTCTGGTCGACGATCTCAACGCGCTCCTCCAGCGCAACGAGGAAATCGTGTCCCGCGGGCGCATCCAGGCCGGCAATCTCGCGCATGGCTTGAAAACTCCGCTGAGCATTCTCGCGAACGAGGTCGATCGGCTCGCCGCGGACGGCGCCCCGCAGCTGGCCGGGTCGATGCGAGGCCAGATCACCACGATGCAGCAGCAGATCGATTACCACCTGGCGCGCGCGCGCGCGGCCGCCTCGATCGACGTGCCGGGCGCGCGCGTCCTGGTGGCGCCATCGGTGGCCGCCATCCGGCGCACGCTGGCCCGCCTCCACGTCGGTCGCGACCTGCAGTTCACGATCGACATCCCGGCCGACCACGTCTTCCGCGGCGAGCAACAGGATCTGGAGGAGATGCTCGGCAACTTGATGGACAATGCCTGCAAGTGGGCGCGCGGCCGTGTCGCGATAACGAGCCGCCGCGACGACGGCCGCCTGACGGTCGCGATCGAAGACGACGGACCCGGCTTGCCGGCAGAGCAGCAGGGATTCGCGCTCACCGCGGGAGCGCGCTTCGACGAGAACGTACCGGGGACCGGCCTGGGGCTCGCGATCGTCCGTGATCTGGTCAGCCTCTATAGCGGCGCCATTACGCTCGGGAGCTCCGGCCT
>QHSU01000026.1 GCA_003220535.1 Candidatus Rokuibacteriota bacterium | reverse complement strand
ACGGCCACGAAGATCGCGGCGGGCTTGGTGAGCGTGAACTGGACGGTGTGACGATCGAGCGCCTTCGTCGCGCCGGGCGCGATCATCGTGGACAGGAGCGCCGCCGCGCCCTTCTTCAGGGCGAGGATGCGGTCGGCGCTGTACTGCACGTCCTCCGCGGTGATCTCGGCGCCGTCGTGGAACTTGGCGCCTCGACGCAGCTTGAAGGTGTACGTGAGGCCGTCCGGGGAGACCGTGTGGCTCTCGGCCAGCCACGGCTCGAGCTTGGGCGGGTTGTCGAGCCAGCGGTAGAGCCCGTCGTAGAGGTTGAGGCGCACGGCCACGCGGCCGACGTCGAAGGCCGCGTGCGGGTCCATGGTGTCGTACGGGCTCTCGTTCGCGAACACGAACCGCGTCTGCGCCAGCGCCGGCACGGACGGGATCGCCACCAGCATGACGATGGCAAGGACGAGAGTCAGCCAGGAACAGCCGTGATTCATGTGCAGCCTCCAGAAGTCCGGATGTCGGCGGTATGTGCGATGTGACGGCGATCATACTGCACGACTTTCGAGCCTGGCAAGGACGATGGGACGGGCTCACATGGCGCCGCCCTTCCTGCTGCTGCGAGCCCAGCACGTGGTCCGTTGGCGTCCCTTGATCACGCGATTCGTTTACAGGCGCTGATCAGCGCCTTCACACGTCGCGCCAGGGATGCTCTGCGCCGGCATCACCGTGGCCCGCCACTGCGGCGAGGAGGCGCTCGTCGACCGTCACCAGCTCGAGTCCCTCGAGTTCGCGTCGGGCGAGCACGAACGTGGCGAGGTGGATGGCGTCCAGGACGCGCAACTCAAGACTCCGGTCGAGGGCCCAGCTGTCCTCTGGGTTAGCGGCCTCTAAATGCGGCGTTCGGTGACAATTCCGGTAACACTTTCGGTTACAGCACGGAGAGGGCGTTCGCTAAGTGCTGAGAAACTGGTGGGCAGAGACGCGCCCACACCAGGATTTTTGATCCAGCGCGCGATGGCGCGTAAGCGACTGAAATGGCGGGCTCGACGGGACTTGAACCCGCGACCTCTGGATTGACAGTCCAGTGTGCTAACCAGGCTGCACCACGAGCCCGAGGTCACTTACCATACACCGGCCGACGGAGGTTCGTCCACCCGGCCGCGATCGACGACGCGGATTCCTCAGAACGTCCCGCCGCCGCCCCCGCCCGCTCCACCGCCGGACGAGCCGCTCGAGGAGAAGCCGCCCCCGCCTCCGCCGCCGTCGCTGTAGCCACGCCGGGTCGTGAGGATCGCCTCCTCCGTCCGCTGCGTGAACGCGCCGAGATCGTGGGCGAAGCTCGGCAGCGAGAAGTCGCCGCGACTCTGGTACCAGGTCGGCGCGGCGACCTTGATGCCCTGGAAGTTGAAGATCCAGCGCTCGGAGACGCCGAGCGCGATCGCCCACGGCAGCCACCGGTGCAGCGTGTCGGGCGGCAACCGCTCGAGGCGGTCCTTCTCGGCCCGCTCGAGGAACTCCTGGAAGCCCCGCACCTGCGCGAGCATCCGCACGCCCGCCAAGGTCTTGCGCGGCATCACCCAACCCCAGCAGACAAAGACGAGCCCGCTCGCGACGATCCCGATGCGGAGCCACGGGTCGTAGCGCGCGAGCCAGGAGGGTGCAAACATCGGCAGGAGGAATCCGGCGGCGGCCGTGATCGCGCCCGCCAGCATCCATCTGGATCGGACGCTTCCCGGCGAGGTGGGGAAGAGGCCGTCCTGCACCATCAGGCGATAGAGCTGATCGCGGATCGGAGGGAACACGTTCTCGTAGTCGCGCCGTACCTCGGACAACAATCGCATGTTGATCACCCAGTCGGCGCCGAAGATCTTGGCGAGCACGTAGAGCTCGAAGGGTTTCAGGTCGGGATCGCCGCCGACCGGCTTCAAGCGCTTGAACATGAAGTCGGGCGTGCCGAAGGCCGTCGTGATCGGCTCGACCTGGAGGTAACCGCGCACCGCGAGGTCCACGACCGTCGCGATGACGTCCCGCGGGTGGGCGCGCTCTTCGACGAGCGCGCCCGCCTCCGCCGGGATCACGTCCGCGGGCGGCGCGTACTCGGGCTTCACCGAGCGGTTCGAACCCGGGTCGCGTCCGAAGGCCCACCAGACGAACCCGCCCCAGACAAGGGCCAGGGCGGGCAGCGCCAGCGGCCAGAAGTCGGCGATCAGCCACAGGGCTCGGCGGAGCTCGGAGGGATGCGCCACGTGCCCCGGGGGCCAGCCGACGACCACAGTGATGCCCTCGCGCGGGCGCAGCGCGCGGGTGGCCCTGAACCGCCAGTAGCTCTGGACCCGATCGACCGCGTAGTCCTGCCCGGCGGTGCCGAGCGCTCCGGTGTAGGCGACGGTCCGCACCGCGTCGCCGACGCCCGGAGGCACGGTCACGAACACCTCGGCCGTGTTGATCGGCGCGTTCCACTCGTTCCCGGTGGCGTTCCAGTAGACCTCGTCGTGATCGTCGTAGGCGAAGACCCCACGCCGCACGTGGTAGACGACGGTGACGAGCTTCTTGGTGTCGACGGCGCCGGGCACCCAGGCCTTGATCACGACGTAGCCGCCCGGGTACGACACCTCGGTGCGTAGCCGCTGGCTCGCCTCGTCGTAGACCCCGATGCCGCTCAGGTGAAGTGGGAACTCGAGCCCGTCCCGCGTGTAGCGCAGCGGGATCCGGCGAAAGATCCCCTGGTGCGCTCCCCGGAACTCGAACGTGATGTCCTCGCGGACGATCAGGCTCCCGTCGGTGTTAACGACGAGGCTGGTGACGAAGCTGTCGATCGAGTAGAGCCCCCGCGTCTGCGCCGCGGCCGGCGACGCGGCCGCCAGCACGAGCACGAGCGCGGCGATCCGGCCGATGCGCTCAGCTCCCGAAAGACACGCGCGGGACCTGACGATCTTCGGGGCGATCGAGCTCGAAATACGCGCGCTTGGCGAAGCGGAAGAACAGCGCGATCTGATTGGACGGGAAGCTATCGATCGCGGTGTTGAGATCGCGAACGACGGCGTTGTAGTACCGGCGCGAGCTCTGGATCGTCTCCTCGATCCCGCCGAGCGAGCCCTGGAGCTCGCGGAAGCTCTCGTTCGCCTTGAGATCGGGATACGACTCGGCGAGCGCGAAGAGCTGGCGCAGCGCGCCCGTCAGCTGGTTTTCCGCCTGCGCGCGCGCCTCGGGCGTCTGCGCCGACACGGCGGCGCCGCGCGCGTGGACGACCTGGTCGAGCGTGGTGCGCTCGTGCGCGGCGTAGCCCTTCACGGTCTCGACCAGGTTGGGGACCAGGTCGGTGCGGCGCTTGAGCTGGACGTCGATATCCGACCACGCCTCGGCCGACCGCTGGCGGAGCCCGACGAGCTTGTTGTACGTGATGACGATGGCGACGACGAGGCCGACGAGAACGAGGAGAAAAATGGTGCCACCGAACGTCATAAATATCCTCCCTCGCCATCGTAGCATCCGGCCTCACGCACACGGCAAAGCGCGACACCCCCAACCAATAGGGGCCACGGGCCGAGACGCCACACGATCGGGCCACGACGCGACGGCGGGGACCGCGGGGTTCCTGGTCGCGCCCGCTTGACTTGGAGTAGCGGTGCGCGATTTGATGGCGGAGCTCGATCATTCCCAAAGGAGACCGTCATGCCGATCCAGACCCGGTATCTCTTCAGCGCGGCCATGAACGTCCGACCCGACAAGGACGCGCTCTTCAACGAGGTGTACGACACCGAGCACGTTCCGTCCCTGCTCGGCGTGCCGGGCGTCATCGCGGTCGCGCGCTTCAAGAGCGAGCCGGTGACGATGATGCTCGGCGGTGAGCGCAAGACGATCGTGATCGAGAGCGAGCCCGCCTACAACGCGTTCTACGAGATCGAGAGCCCGGCGGTCCTCACCAGCGATGCCTGGGCGAAAGCCGTCGAGGAAGGGCGGTGGGCGGAGCAGGTTCGCCCCTACACCACGAACCGCCGGCACGTGATCTACCGCCGCATCTCGTAGCGAACGACCGGGCGTGAGCGAGCATCTGCATCGCCCCCGATCGCCCTCAGGCGACGGGCTCGTGCTGACCCACGGCGCCGGCGGCAACGCGAACGCGCCGCTCCTGCTGGCGCTCGCCGAGGGGTTCGCGGCCGGAGGCCTCACGGTGCTCCGCTACGACCTTCCCTATCGCCAGGAGCGCCCGACCGGGCCGCCACGCCCGGGGGGCGCTGCCAAGGACCGCGAGGGCTTGCGCAGCGCGGTGGCGTCGATCAGAGCGAGCGTGACCGGTCACGTCTTCCTCGGCGGGCAGTCGTACGGAGGCCGTCAGGCGAGCATGCTCGCGGCGAGCCAGCCGGGGCTCGCCGACGCGCTCCTGCTCCTCTCCTATCCGCTCCGCCCGCCACGTCGTGGGTCCGAGCTCCGGACCGCGCACCTGCCCGATCTGAGAACGCCGACGCTGTTCGTGCACGGCTCGCGCGACCCGTTCGGCTCGCCCGAGGACATCGAGGCGGCGCGGCGCTTGATCCCGGTGCGGACGGCGCTCGTCGCCGTCCCCGGCGCCGGGCACGATCTCTTTCGCGCACCCAGCCGCGCGGGCGCCGACATCGCCGCCGAGATCGTGTCGAAGTTTCTGCAGTTCGTGTAGCGTGAGGCCCCGCGATGTCCCCTCGTCCGCTCAGTCCCGACCGCGATCGGGAGCGATCGGTGAATTGTCGGGGGCCGGCAAGGCCTCGACGCGCCCGGGGCGTTCGCGCGCGCGCTCGTTCTGCTCGGTGCGTACCCGATGCATGAGGGGAATCAGCGGCAGGATCACCAGAAACAGCATCGAGACCAGCCAGAAGTCGTCGGCGTAGGCCATGATCTGGGCTTGCTCGATGGCGCCGCGGTACAGCATGGCGAGCGCCCGGCGGCCGGCCGTGTACGAGTCGGCCCCCTGGCTCACGAAGTGGTCGGTCCATTGCTTGAGCCGAGCCGCCGTCTCGGCGTCCCAGACGTCCAAGTGGGAGACCAGCGCGGTCTGATGCGCCTGGCTGCGGCGGACCAGGAACGTGGTGGCCAGCGCGACGCCCACGCTGCCTCCGATGTTGCGCACCACGTTGTAGGCGGCGGTCGCGTTGCCCAGACGCTCCAGGCGAATCGTGGCGAGCGTCAGTGTCTGGAGCGGCGGGAAGACGAAGCCCATCGCGAACCCCTGGAGGAACCGCGGCCACGCGAGACTCCAGTAGTCCATGCCCAGGGTCACGCTCGTCATCATCGTCGCCGCCACAGCGTTCAGCAGGCATCCACCGACCAGCATGAGCCGCTGATCGGTGCGCGCCACCAGGCGGCCCGAGATCATGAGCGAGATCATGGTGCCCAGGCCGCCAGGCGCCAGCACGAGCCCGGCGTTCCAGGCATCCCAGGCGAGGATCTTCTGCGTGTAGAGCGCCACCAGCAGCACGCTCGAGTTGAAGCCCAGGCCGATTATCGCGATGCACATGGTGCCGACCGCGAAGTTCCGGTCGTTGAACACCGTCAGATCGAGAATCGGCTCGGTGGCCAGCAGCTCGCGGATCACGAACGCGACGATCGCGCAGACGGCGAGCATGAGCAGCCCCACGATGAACCCCGAGTCGAACCAGTCCTTCTTCTCTCCGAGGTCGAGCACGAGCTGCAGGAAGCCGAATCCCATCACCATGAGGACGAGCCCCGCGGCGTCGATCCCGCGCGGCTTCGTGACGAACGGGGCGTCGAACAGGAACACGCTGACCAGCAGAAAGCCGACGATGCCGATGGGCAGGTTGATGTAGAAGATCCAGCGCCAGGACCAGTTGTCGGCGATCCACCCGCCCACGGTTGGGCCCAGGATGGGCGCCAGCATGATGCCGCCGCCCCAGACGGCCATGGCCGTGCCCCGCATGCGCAGCGGGAAGATCTCCCACATGATCGCCTGCGCCATCGGGATGACCGGCCCGCCGCCGAGCCCCTGAAGCACCCGCATGGCCACGAGGAACTCCAGGGTCGGCGCGATCCCCGACAGGAACGAGCTCACGGTGAAGACCACCGTGCAGATCAGGAAGAACCGGCGGCGGCCGAACCGGGCCGAGAGCCAGCCGGTCGCCGGAATGATGATGGCGTTGGCGGCGAGAAACGAGGTGATGACCCAGGACATCTCCTCGATGCCGGCCGACAGCGAGCCCTGCATGTGGGGAAGCGCGACATTGGTCACGCTGGAGTCCAGCACCTGCATGACCGTGACCATCATCACGGAGAACGTGATGGCCCACCGACGGGCGGGTGTGATCTGCCAGTCGGTGATCGGCTCGACGGCGCTCACATCCCCACACTACGTCATAACGGCACCGCAAGGGTCGGCGGAAAAGGCCGACGCCGCCTCCCCACCACCGTCTTTTGGCTCGCCTATTGCCGACCGCTCTCCTGCTAGACTGGTCTCACCGCGGCCTAACGAGATCGGCAAAGGAGGGTCCCTAAATGCCTCCCGCTGCGCTGGTGGGGGTGCTCGTCCTTGGCGCAGCATTGCTGGTCGTCATGCCGGTCCCCGCCGGCGCCCAGGCCGAGCTCCAAACGTGGCTCAATCCGGAGATGGGCAAGCAGATCCCGCGGTCCGACTATCGGTTCACCCACTATCCCGATCAGAAAGTCGAAGACCAGGAGACGCACTTCAAGCTCAGCGAGCACCGGGCCTCGTTCTTCGTCCCTCTCTACCAGGACACCGCCAACGAATGGGCGCTCTCGGCCAAGACGCTCTTTCAGGACATCGACACCCGTGCGCGGTTCCCGGATGCGGGCGGCCGCTTCCCCAGCGAGCTCTGGGATGCGAGCGCCGGCCTCAGCTATCGCCACAAGTTCGACAACGGCTGGATCGGCGGGCTGGCTGTGACGGCAGGCTCGGCCAGCGACGAGCCGTTCAACAGCGTGGACGAGATGTACTTCCGCGCGATCGCGTTACTCCGCGTCCCGCAGGGCGAGCGCAACGCGTGGATCTTCACGCTGACCTACGCCAGCGACGAGGAGATCTTCAACCAAGTCGTGCCGGTTCCCGGCATCATGTACGCGTGGGTGCCGTCCGATAGTTTCCGGACCGTCATTGGATTCCCGTTCTCGATAGTCGAGTACAAGCCGCTCGAGAGCCTCACGCTGGAGGCCCTGTACGTCCCGGTCCGCAGGGTTCGCGCTCGCGTCACCTGGCAGATCGTCCAGCCGCTGCGGGCCTACGTGGGCTTCGACTGGGACCACGACCACTTCTACCGCGCCGACCGTGAGGACAAGTCCGACAAGATCTTCTACTACGAGAAGCGCCTCACCGCCGGCCTGCGGTTCGACCTGCGGCACGTGGGCTTCGAGGTTTCGGGCGGCTACGCGCTCGACCGCTTCTACTACGAGGGCGAGTCCTACTCCGATCGCAACGACAACCGGATCGACGTGGGCGCCGGGCCGTTCGTCGTCGGCAGGGTGAACATCCGCTTCTGAGTCGACGACACTCGCGCGTCTCCCGCGCGGCGGGCGACGGTTTCGACGAGGCAAATGGCCCCCAGGAGATAGGCGATCCCGAGCATGAAGCCACCGGCGACATCCGACAGCCAGTGCGCCTCGAGGTAGAGGCGACTGAAGGCAACGGCGAGCACCGTCGCGGCCGAGCCCGCGGTCCCGAGCCAGCGCCAGCGCCGGGTCAGCGTCGATGTGCCGAGCAGGTAGGTCGCGAGGCCGAAGAACACCACGAGGCTCAAGACGTGACCGCTCGGGAAACCCCAGGCCGCGAGGTTCGGGCGCGGGCGATCCACCGCCCACTTGGCGGCGAGCTGGAGCGCTCCGGTTCCCGCCATGAGCAGCGGCAGCACGAGCGCCCAGCGACGGCGCCGGTGCCAGAGAAGCGCGACGCCCAGCGCTATGAGCGAAACGAGTCCATAGTTCTCGCCCAGGCCAGAGATTCCATTCATCGCGGCGTCGAGGAGTGGGTCGTGAGCGAGTTGAACGAGGGTTTGCGTGGCGTGGTCGAGACCGGAGAGCTGCTTGCCCACAGCCATGGCGGCCAGCCCTAGGAAGCCGGCGAGAGACGTGATCGCCACGGACAGCAGTCGTCGCGACCCGCTCAGCCCAGCGCCTCCGATCTGCACCCCGGAAGTATGGCACAGGTATTTACCTGGTGCCACCGGTGGCCCCGGCATTGCCCCGTCAGCCTAAATGCGTGCGTTTCGTTCGTTCTCGATTGTCCTCGGCCTGGCGATTCTGGCCGTCCTGGTCGGCCTGGTGGGAAGAGACGAGGCGCTCGCCGCGACGGCGCGCGCCCTCGGCTGGCGGTCGTTTCTCGTCTGCCTGCCGTTCGCGCTGATCATGGCCGTCGACACGCTCGGGTGGCGATTTGCCTTCGCCTACGATCGCGTGCCGTTTCTCCGACTGGTTGGAGCCCGGATGGCCGGCGAGGCCTTGAACGTGATGACCGCGGTGATGCCGGTCGGCGGCGACGCGATCAAGGTCTGGTTTCTCCGACCTCACGTGCCTTATCGCGAGAGCGTGGCGTCGGTGATCGTCGCGAAGACCACGATCACGCTCTCCCAGGCGCTGTTCCTGCTCATCGGCGTGACGTTCGCGCTAGCGCTGGCTGTCGACTCGCGACTGGTCACAGCGATGCTCTGGCTGCTGCTCGTCGAGCTGATCGGCGCCGGGGGGTTCTTGCTCGTGCAGGTCGCCGGCCTCATGAGCCGGGGCGCACGCGTGCTGGCGCGGTTCGGGAAACTGCAAGCGCTGGCGGCCGCGGAGAACCTCGACCAGACCCTGCAGAGCTTCTATCGGCGGCAGTGGCGGCGGTTCGCCCTGTCAGTGGGGTTTCACCTGCTCGGCTGGCTCATGGGCGTGCTCGAGACCTGGCTCTTCCTGCGCGTGCTTCAGATCCCGGCTTCGCTCGCCACCGCGATGGTGATCGAGGCGCTCGGCTCCGCCGTCCGCTTCGCCACGTTCTTCATGCCCGGAAGCCTCGGCGCGCTCGAAGGCGCGAACACCGCCGCCTTCGCGGCGCTCGGGTTCGGGGCGCAGGCCGGGCTGGCCTTCAGCGTGCTCAGGCGACTTCGGCAGGTGGTATGGATCGGTCTCGGAGGGCTCGTGCTTGTCCTGGCGCGTGGACGGGCACGACTCGCTCCGGAGGCAACAACATGACCACCGGCGTGGCGGCCTCGGCCGCGGCCCGCCGCGCCTCCAGGCGCTCGAGGCTCCCGACGGGCACCAGCAGGGGCAGCGCTCCGACCATCATGCGGACTTCTTCTGGCTGCCTCCGATTGACGCGGACACTGACGCGCCGGCCCCGGTAGAGCCCGATCTGGTCGCGGCATCCGGGCAACTCGAGCATCACCTTGATCAGCTGAGCCAGCACGCGCCGCCGGGTCGCGCGCGGGATGATGCAGATGTCGAAGAAGCCGTCCACCGGCGAGGCCGCGGGGGTGAGGCTGAGAAAGCCCCGGTAGGTCTCCACGTTCGCGACGGTGACGAGTGCTGCCCTGTCCGCCACCAGGTGGCCGTCGACCTCGACCTGGATCGAATCGAGAGACGTGTCGGTCATCCGCTTGACCGCCATCCGGTAGTACGTCAGCAGGCGCAAGTAACGCTGGCGCGGATGCCGATGGACGCGCTCGACGGTGTCCTGGATTCGAGCGAGGAAGCCGAAGCTCTCGTGCGAGAGAAACAGGCGATTCCGGGCGACGCCCACGTCCGCCCAGAGGACATCGCCCCGTCCGAGGAGATCGACGACATCCTCTGGCTCACGCGGATGCTCGAACGCGCCTGTGAAGAGGTTGCCGAAGCCGCCGGGAACAGGCGCGAAGGGAACCGAGAGCCTGGCGGCGGCTGCGGCAGCCTCGCTGAGCGTCGTGTCACCTCCGATCGCGACAAGATACGAGAAGGTGGCGTCGCACGTCTTCGTCCACAGCTTGAGCTGGTCCAACTCGCGGAAGGTCAAGAGACTTGCCGCGTATCCCTGGGCGTGGAGCCCACAGCACACGTGCCTGGCCACGTCCAGGGCCCGGCCATCGCCCGAGCCAGGGGTCACGACGATCTGAACAGCGGTTGCCATCGGATCCGGCGCTCACCTTCCTCAGATAGTGTTGGATCTTGTTCGCGTCGCTGACCTGCTTACTTCCGTCGGAGATCGCGGACGTAGATGTGCTGCGCCACGACGGCATTCGCGTTGATCTCGTCGGCGTAAATGACCGAGGCGGTGACCTCCGGCGCCTTGATCTCACCGCGGGTGTCCCCGATCTTGACGTCCTTCGTCTGGTGGATCTGGCCCCGCACCTCATCGGCCTCGATCCGGTTGGCATAGATGGTGTCGGCGCGAACCTGCTGCGCCTTGATCTGCTCCGCGTTGAGCATCTGGGGCGGCGCCGGGATCGCGGGCGCGGCCGGCGCCGGCACGATCACCGTGGTCGATGACGCGGGGGGTTGTGGCTGCGGGCTCACTTCGATCCGCACGTGCTCGGCCCACGCCCATCCGATCGGGAGCGCGAGCGCCACGAGCCCGGTGACTGCGGTCGCGAACAATGCTCGACGTTTCAGCATCCCGTACCTCCTGGTGGTTCTGCCGTGGACGGCGGTCGCCGCCCACGGGACTTGGAATTCACGGTCGTCGTTGGTACTGCCGTGCCTTTGTCCGGTCGAGCATCGACCATGCCATCTCCGACGACCACACGGACCACGTGCTGGTTCTCCTTGGATCCTTTGGCCGTGTCCGCGATCGCTCGCCGTGACCGCGTTGGCGCGAGACACGTTCCGTCCGGGAAAGCAGTGAGGTCGAGTAAGAAGGGCGGCCAAAAACTACAGGGCGAAGAAAAACTACAGAGTAAGAATTACCGCGCGTCCTACAGTGCTCATCGAGGTGGGGTCAACGATTCGCGTCGCCGGGCTCCTGACCGCGATCGCGCTGGCCGGCGGCTGTCTGGCTCCGGTCGCCGAGCTCGCGCCGTCCGGTGGCGCCGAGTCGTCGGTCGCGGTCTGGGTCCTCGACCACGGCTGGCACACGGCCATCGTGGTCCGCCGGAGCGACGTCGACGTCACGATCTGGCCCGAGGTCGATGATTTCGTGGAGGCGACGTTTGTCGAGGTCGCCTGGGGCGACCGTGACTTCTACATGGCGAAGCCCGCCACGCTCTGGCTCGGGGTCAAGGCCGCGTTCCTCGCCTCCGGCAGCGTGCTCCACGTCGTGGGCTTCGGCGTGCCCATCGCCACGTATTTCGCCGAGAGCGAGGCCGTCGAGCTTCGTCTCTCACGTCGCGGCTTCGACGCGATGACTCGCTTCGTCCACGACGAGTACCGGCGGGACCACGCGGGCCGGACCCTGCGCCTCGAGCGCGGCCTGTACGGGACGAGCTGGTTCTACGCGGCGCGCAGTACCTATCACCTGTTCAACACCTGCAACACGTGGGTCGCGCGGGCGCTTGGCTCGGCCGGGCTCTCGGTGACAGCGTCCGGCACCGTGACCGCCGGTGGCGTCATGCGGCAGGTGAGGCGCGCGGCCGCCCCTCGATAGCCCGGGGCGCCGCTGCGGGCGCCGGGATCGATCGCTCTCAGCGCCGCGGAATGAGGCGCGCCGTCGCGTCCCGCCGCTCGGCCGATCGTTCGGGGTCGCGCACCCGCCGCCTGTCGCGCGCGTCCATCCGCACCAAGCGGCGATGAATATCGCGCAGCAGGAGGAGCAGCTCGCCGCCGAGCACGAGCGCCCCGCCGACGACGAGCGAGAGAAGAAGGATGAGGGCGGCGGCGGGAAGGCCCAGCCGGGCGCGCCACTCGCCCGGCACCAGCGCGAAGAGGTCGGCCGGCCACGACATGAACACAGCAAGCGCCGCGAGTCCGCCCAGGATCATCACGAGACATCCCCCGACGACTTGACCCTCGGCCCACGCACGCAGGAAGAGATATCGCCGGGCTTTCGCCATCCGAGAGGTTTCTCCTGACGCCACTCTACCTCATCGGGAGACACGAGATCTCGAGGGTCATCGCCGCGGCGGGCAGACCACCCCCGGCGGCCTCGCCGCAGTCGCTCGTCGACACGCTAGCTCGGTCGCCGCGTTGTGGCCGCTCCCCTGGCCAGTGGTGGGCGACGGTGGCTGGGCGAAGTCCTCCACGTCTTCCGGGCCCCTGAACTGGTTGCTCTCCGGCACTCCCGCCTGCACCCGCTGCCATCCGCGGCCTCGCATGCAGGCCCGGTAGACGTGCTCCGGTTCGATGCCGTAACAGACGATCTTGGCCTCGTCGATATAGGCCTGGCTGTCCACCTGGAAGCCCTGCACGCCGGCGCCCGAGCGCTGCCAATAATGCACTCCGCAGCCGGCAGAAAGGAGCATCGCCACGGCGACAAGGAGCAGTGCGGGACGCGGTCTAAGGACGGGTCATCACCTCGGCACTGTTACCTTCGGCGCGTCCTCACGCACTTCGCGCAGCTTCTCCGCGGCACGGAGAACGCTGTCGCGCGAGCCAGTGCCCTGCTCGAGCTCGCGCTTGGCACGATCGTAGTCTTCTCTCGCGCTCTTCTCGAGGCGCCGGTTGTTCTCGACCCGCTCGAGCACCGCGGCCCTGTCACGGTTGTACTTCTCCATCGCCTTCTGATGCTGTTCACGGAGCTGCTGCGTCCTGCTGTAGGCCGTCGCGGTGTACTCCGCACACCCGAACGCGAGCGCCGGGTTGGCCCGCCAGAGGTCCCGCGCCTTCCGGTTGCAGTCCTCGTAGAACGCGAACGTCTGTTCCAGCACGAAGCCCTTGCCGTTCCGGTTGGCGTATAGACCCCACTCGGCGAACGCAGGGCCCGGAGAAACGAGGATTACCACGAGCGTCATGAGTGCCTTCATATCGTTCCCCTGCGAGGGGTTCTCGACCATTCCCGTTCCGGATACACATTACGCAAACCGCGTGCCTCGTCCCGCAGGTCTTGGAATTCCGCGAAGTTGCGCAAGGCGCCCGTCTTTCTGCTGACAGAATTTGACGGGCGAGAGGCGCGTTTCGGTCAACCTGACCTACTGCTAATCTCTTCGGTGGGAATCGCCGCCGCCGCGGGTTGATTGCCTGATCGCCTTCCTCGCTCGACGCCACCATCGAAGGCCGTCCTGTTCAAGCAGGAACATGCCACGCCTCAGCACTATGGCGGGTATCTGCTTCAGTATCTCAAGGAGGCCGGGGTCGCCGCCGCTCACCGCGCGACTCCGTCGAACCGGCTCGCTTGCTCCGCCTCCTCCCACGTCGCAAGCTCCGTGGGCCCCTCGACGCGCGCGAATTCGCCGGTCTCCGGGTCCCATGAGACGGCGCACGGGACGAAGAAGCGGAGCCTAGATCAAAGAAGATCGTGCGCCAGCTCGAGGTCAACGGAAGAATGCCAGGCCGAAAATGTGGAAGCTCGAACTACGCCGCTGCTCGAGCCAACGAAAGGCCTCGCACTTCGCGAGGAGTCTCAGGACGACGTGAATGAGCACCGCGACGATCGCCGCAAAGAGAGGTCGACTCGCCAAAAGTGCCAGGCCCCGCTCATGCTCGCCTCACCGCAAGCCCCTCATGCGCGCCCCAGAATCGGGTGTCGGTCGGCGCACCGGCGTTTCGCCGCCAGAGCCCTGATTACCGACGGGCTGCCGTCAGCCCCTGCTCTCTCAAGCCTTCGGGAGCATTTCTGAGAGGGCCGAGGAATGGAAGGTGAGGTTATTGATGAAGCGCGTTTCGTTCGGATGCCCGAGCGCGAGTTGATCGATCACTCTGCGCGTGTCTCCGAGAAGCGCTCTTGCGCGAATGACAAGTTCTATCTCAGAAAGCTCCTTGAGCACGGCATATTCAAAGTCTGACGGCTTGATGAGTAGGGTGATTCCGGGCGGAAGCGGTCCGTATTCACCGGTCAGCCACTTCCGTATTTCCGACATTGTGAGGCGCAGTTCAGTGGGGACGAGTTGCATCACGGTGCTCGAGGAAGACGGCATCGAGCGCGGCGCCGCGCGCGGTGATCATCGCACCAGTAAGACGGCCGCGATGCCAGCGACCACGCCCGCCACAAGCCAAAGCTTCAAGCGTGACCTCGGCTCCGGCGGGCAGTAGGGGCACTGCAGCTGCCAGGGCGCGCGCGATGCGGCCGACGAGCCGCAGGTCGGGCAGACTGCCATGCGCAAGCGGATCCGAGTGGTCACTGCCCCCAGCCCCTCAAGCTGTTGCCGGTGAGCGTTGGATCATCGCGCCAGCAACCGCCCGAGTCCCACCAGCCGCCCGAGCACTGCCATCTGCACCAGGGCGAGCCCGGTTGTCCCCACGCCGATCCAGTCCTTCGGTGTGCGCGAGGAAAAGGGCATCATCAAGGAAGATCCGTGCCAGCGATGCCCGCGGGGCCACCTCGCTGTGTTCCCAGGGGCTTAGAGCCGGACCGCACAGTGAGACGGTGAAAAGTATTGCCGGTAAGGCGCGCCGGGCCTTTCACATATAGGGGGGGCGCGGTGCCCTATCCGTGCTTGCCCCGGGCGCGAGCCGCCGCGAAGCCAGGTCATCATCGTCCGGTGAGGCGGCTCGACACCCGACGCTGATACCTCGTCTGGCGCGTGCTGCTGATGCCGGCTTCGCGCAGCACATCCTCGGGGGTGGTCGTCGGCTGGGAGATCGGAGCAAGGGCGAGGAACGCGTGCACGAGGGTGACGGAACACTCGCCCACGAGTGCCACGGGCTCGGCGTGGGAGCGCACGCCGTGGCACGTGACGCAGCGAGCGGCGTCGGAGGCGCTGAGAACCGCAGGCATTGAGCAAGGAGAGCCTCGGTGCTATTCGCCCGCTCGACGACCACTGGAGCACCCGGGGTGACGCAAGCGGGCGTCGTGCCCCCTGGCGTCAGGCCCACCCGCCTCCTTTTGCATTGGGGATTACTGTCGGGACCACCAGGTCGCCGAGTGCGTTCGTTGCGCAGGAAGGTTCCACCTGCGAGAGGTCGCCTCACTTGATCTCGGCGTCCGCTCATACGGGTGCCCGTGGTGTCACACGGACCTGACCGACAGCATCTGGGCGCATCTCTACGGCTGCGCGATGCTGCCAGGGCAAGTCCGACGCAGGGCGCAGGCGGCGCGTGAGGCGGCGCGAACTCTAGTAAAGGAAACCTGCCTCCTGCGTGACGCTTCGGATGTGCTGCTACGAGAGGCCGAAGCTACGCTCCACGCGCTCCGGGAGACAATTCGCCAGTCGCCGAACCGCCGCGTTGGCCGATAAGCAGCACGAGAAGGGACCTGAGCAAACCGTCGCACGCCGATTCCTGCCGATGGAGGTTCAAGCGAAACCATCGATGGCTTCGCCGTGGGGCGAGCTGCGTCGGAGAGATCTACCGTGAGATTCAGCAGTTTCGCTGCCTCCCCGACACCGTGGACCCGCGGGCCGACGGGGAAGTGATTGGCACCGGCTACCTAGGTGGCCTGCGCCATAAACGCGACTCGCCCGGCCGACGAATTTCGCCCCCGGGCCCCTTGAGGGGCTCATTTTGTAAAGGAACCTGACAGAAAGACGCCCCTCGCTGGAGTTAGGCCTACGCACAACCTCGCGACAAGTTTCCGGAAATTCTGAGCCTGTCGGCTGACTTTACGAAGAGGCCCCGTATCGCGCCGAAGCTGCATGAAAAGTATCGGTTATTGCATCAGTCACTCGATCTGGCTCGGATCATGCTGACGGACGTAACAGTCGTCGCTTGACATCGAGTGGCGAACGGGACTCTTCCAAAGAGGAGGCAAGGAGAATGATTCGAGCGCTTGCTCTGCTGACAATGATCATGGCGGCCGCGCCGCCCGCGTTCGGCACGACCATCAATACGAACAACCTCACCGTCTACAACGCGTTCGCGGCGGGGGCGACGATTCAGACCTTTGAGAGTATTGCGGGCCTGACGCCCCTCGGCCTGGGCTCATACTTGAACGCGCTCAACAGTAGCACCGCGGTTCCGCTCAGCGCCCAACTGGGCGGCCAAATCGCGGGGCTGCATTTCCACAGCGGCGGCGCAACCCCCAGTAACCCGAGCGCCAACCCGGGAACTCCGACGGCTTTTCTCCAACTGCAAGGGCTGATCGCTGGCAACGCCCACTCAGTGAGCAATGTGGTGGGGAGCCTGGAAATCAACACCCTACAGCTCGACCTGGATAACTTCGTGGAGGTCATCTTCACGACGACACTTCAGAACAGGGCGGGTGTCTGGCTCAATCCCGCCCTCGGCTCGGCGCTCTTCACGGCGTTCGACGCCACTGGCATCGGCTTGGAGTCGGTGATCGGCAGCGCGGGAAACTTCGTGGCCGTGACCCGCGCGACCAACGACATCAAGTTCGTCAGCATCGTGGGAGGCCCCAGCGGCTTCACCATCGATGACCTCACGTACGGCCTGGTCGACGACAGCGCGCCAACGGTTCCCGAGCCTGGTCTCGCGCTGCTCCTCGGCCTTGGCGTCACAGGTCTCGTTGTCCGTGCCCGGCGACGCGGCAGGACGAGGTCCCGCTGAAGTTGCCCCCAAGGAAATGCGCCTGATCAATTCCGTGCTGACTGGAATCAGACCGACCGGGATCATCACGGCCGTTGCGAGCAGCTCGACAATTTGAAGTCTGGGGGGCTACCGGTTCCTAGACGACCGGCACGTATCGCTGCTCCATCGGCCGGCCCGTCTTCGTGTACCGCTTGATGATGTCGGTCGGCTGCGCGCCCTGGTAGGTCATCTGCTCGGTGGCCAGGGTCACGCGGTGCCCGGCCCGGCTGGTCGTCTCGCGGGCGCAGTCGTCGTCGTCTTCACGGTCATCCTCCGTGGACCAGGGGCAGCCACCCGCTCCCTCCTCATCGCGACGCTCACCACCCCGCGGACGCCTTTTCGCCCCCGCGCCAGGAGACCTTCGATCCCCCCTACCGGGGGGTCTGAGTTGCCGTGCTCTGCCGCGTGCCGCGCGAGGTGCTCGGGGCGGGACAGGGCGTCCGTTGCCACTTCGTTGCCATTTGATGGGGTGATTCCGGGGGACTGTGGGGCTTCTTTCTGAGGCTGTGCGACGAGAGGGCCCACTGCGCAGGAAATAGCGAAGGCCGCAGAATTTCAATGGTGGGCGGAACAGGGATCGAACCTGTGACCTCGGCCTTGTAAGGGTTGCGGCTCCTATCTTGATTTCAAGGTGTTAGCCGTCAATTGCCACTGCCCATTGCCACGAAGCTCAGCGTGCGACGTGTGCGAGTACAAACTCGCGGATGCGCCGAAGCTCGCCATCGCGGAAGTCGACGATGTCGCCGTAGGCTGGGCTCCACATGTTGTAGCGAGCGGCCCTAGAGTCGTCCTTCAACTGTCGGTAGTCAGTATGGATGCTCGGGTTCTGCCGGAGCAGAGTGAGCCGATCGAATGCCTTGTCCATGTCGCCATAGGTGGAGATGTTCGTGACTTGATGGCGTGACAATAATCCCCGGATGTAGTGAAGAGCGGCATAGAAGATGATCGTCACCGCCCAATCCAAGTACGGCGTCGTCCGAAGATCTAGACTCTCAAGGAAGGCTTCATTGTGGCGAGCCTGCGCGAGATGTTCGGCAACGCTCGCCATCACGCGCGCCGGCGGCTACGGAGCGCCGCGGTAATAGACGATCTGGCCCTGAATGTCGTCCGGCAGGAGTGGCCGATCCGATAGGGAGTCGAGGGCAAGCACGTTAAAGTCGAAAGTGAGGTCGGGGAAGTCGGCCATCAGCCTTCGTTCTTCACCATAGATTCTCTCGCGAAGCTCCTTCCTGCGCTCCGGGATGAACGTCCAGACGAGATGGACATTGCCCTCGGTCGCATAGGTGACGGCCTTGATTGGCAGTTGCTGCTGCAATCGCCTCGCGAAGCGGTAGACGGCCGCGCCGACGCGGTCGCCCGCTCTTGGCCGCGAGTCGACGACGCCGAAAGTTACGGCTTGCGCGCGTGATTGTGATGTGACCTCGGATGGCAACTCCCAGCTAGTCGACGTCAGGACCGGCCCCTCAACGAAGGCGACCTTGCTGACCTGGGAACTCGGCGCCAGAAGATCTGTGCTCATCGGGCTTGCGCCTTCTGGAGGAACAAAGGCGTCTGGATCATCTCTACGCTGTTGTGCTTGAGAACCAGTGTGTACTCGCCCTCCACTGGGAACTCGACGCCTCCCAGTGTGTAGGTGCCTTGCATGACGTGCTGCCCCTCGCGGTTCGTCTCGACAGGCTCAAGATCGACCAGTGTCGAGCCATCGGGCCGCAGAATCGTCACCCCGGCTCGACCGGGGCCAGGAGCGCTGCAGCGCCAGTAAATGGCGAATAGCGCATGAACCGACGGAAAATCCGGGGCCCAGATCCTGTCGAAGATCCCATAGAGCGTGATCTTGCCGGTGGGGTCGACAGCGCTCGCGTCACACGTCAGCAGCGCGTGGCCGGCAACCTTCATCGAGGGGTCATAGTAGCAGACTCGTGCCCTAAAGCAGATGCTCGGTCAGTCGCCAGTCTCGGCCCCAGGACTTCGGCACCACTCACCGCTTCCGCGGCCGCTCGCAACGTCTGATCCGTCACCGCCGCGTACCGCCGCATCATCCGCTCGGTCTTCCAGCCGCCCAGCGCCATCACGATGGGCGCTGTGAAGCCGCGGTTGAGGGCCATGGTTGCGCCGTGGTGACGCAGATCGTGGAAGCGGAAGTCCTTGAGCCCCGCGGCGCGGGCCGCCTTGCGGAAGACGCGTCCGATGTAGGAGCGGTCGTAGGGGCGCCCCTGCGGGCTCGGGAAGACCCACTCGCACCCCGTGGTGGCCTCCAGGCGGTCCCGGAGGAGTTTCTGCGCCTCGGCGCTCAGGATCACCGGCCGGGCGCCCGCCTTGGCCCGTGGAAGCATCACGACACCTTGGTCGAGGTGGACATGCTCGCGGCGCAGGGTCAGGATCTCGCCCTGGCGCATCAGCGTCAGCGCCGCCAGCTTGGCGATCTCCCGGAACGGTGATGGCATGGGTTCCAGCACCAGGATCTCCTCTTCCGGCCGGAGCCACCGCACCCGCGTCTCGTCCTCGGGCAGGAAGGCGGCCCCAGGGAACTTGAAGTCGGGCCGGGCCTGCTTGAGCATCGCCCGGATCGTGCGAAGGTCACGGTTCACGGTGGAGGGCTTCGAGCCCGCTCGGAGCCGGCCCTGCCGGAAGTCGTAGACGTCGCGCGCGGTCACCCGGCTGATTGGTAAGGCCAGGAGCGCCGGCGACACCGCCTCGATCGCCTTGGCCGTGGTGACGGCGCGGCCGATGCTGTCGGCCGCCCTGCCACGCGCCTCGAGGTCGAGGACGTAGAGCTCGCACAGGTGCTTGATCGTTGCCGGCGCCGCAGTGGCCTGCTGGGTCTGAAGCGCCTCGGCCTTCAGCGCGCGGAGGAGCTCGGCCTCGACATCCCGCGCCTCCTGTTTCGTCTTGCAGACCTTCGCTCGGCGTAACCCTTTGTAGGCCACGCGCGCCATCCACACTTTCTGCGAGCTATTGATCGTGGTGAACTTGACGGCCATCAGCTCCTCCCTGCTTCGACGAATTGCCGCCATGCCTGCCGGATCTCGGGGCTGTCGGTGAGGGATGTTATCTGGGGCTCCACCGAGGCCTTGGCGATCTCCGGATTGCTTTCGAGCACCGCCGCGTAGTTCGCGAGCGCGCTCTGCAAGTCTTTCCACATGGTCCAGGCGTTGAGATACAGGCGGCCTTCGCTCATCGTGAGATGCCGGTGCTCCTCCCAGCTGATGAACAACTCGACTTTCTCTCTCCCCACGTCGAGAAACTTTGTATCCCATAGGTGCGCGAGGCCATTCCTGAACGCGTCAAACAGCTTTCGAGCGAGCGGCATCTCGACGTCGTGCGCGGCCATCATTTCCACAAACACGTCGGCGGCGTCCCTGCCCTGCAACGCACTGAGTGCCTCAGATCCGACGAGCACCATGATGACGACCGGGTAGTGTCCCGCCTGGCTCTCATTGATCTGATCGACGCGGTAAATGTGTTTCATGTTGTTTTCGAGCGAGGATCGGAGGGCCTCGAATGTGGTGCGACGGCTGGTCATCGCACTCCATCCTCGCCGGCCTGGTCCGTGGACTTGCGGGCGTAGATCGCGGCGATCATGGTGGGTCAAAAGGCCAAAAGGCCTCATGCGCGTCCTGCGCGCTCATCACCAGCGCCTCGCAGGCGGCTTCGTGTCGGCGAGCCACCGCACAACCAGCACGGCGACGACTGCGAGGCCGAGCCCGCCGATCAGGAACGCCAGGATGTTCCACAGCGTGATTTCGATACCGAAGTCGCTAACCATGGGAAGCCTCCTTCCCCCGGAAACGCGATCACCCGCGCCGCCATCACGCCCCGTCCTTCGTCGTCTTGCGATACTCGGCCTCGATCTCATCGAGCGCCGCGCGGAGGGCTTCACCGACGACGCCGTGCAGCCAGTCTCGTGTGCCGTCGGGCACGTGATCGCCCTCAAGCCCGTGGATAAGGTTGTTGCGGATGGTCGCGCCCTCATACGCGCGGAGCTCTTCAAGCACGAACGCCATCGCGCGGGCTTTGCTGACTGCGCCGTCGAACGCTATACTTTCGACTGACATCGCGGGCTTGATCGGCTTCACGGTCGCCATCACGCGTTCTCATCGGGGAGCGCGTCGAGCATTTGCGCCTCCTTTGCATGGCCTCCCCATCTCTACCTCATGTGCCCGCAATCCTCTGTACGCGAGATCGGCCAGCTCCGCGTTGATGCGAAGGCCATAGGCGAGTTCCTTGACGTTCCCGGCATCGAGCCAGTTCTCGGCGTCGATGAAGCTGCCCGGAAATCTCAGGCTGGGCTCCGGTTGGGCCTTCGGTGCTGCCGGCGTCGGTGCTATTCTGAGGTTGTCCACAGCATCCTCCGTTCAGGGTTGGGGTTGTGGGCCATGCCCCCGGCGGTGCCAGTCGCGCGGGGGCGCTTTGTTTACTACGGCCTCGGACGCTCGGCCACGCGGAAGACCAACTCGGCGTTGGTGTCCTTCAGCTTGTCGCGCATCTCTTGGAACGCGCGCAGAGCTTCAAGGAGCCAGCGGTCGAAGTTCTGACCGCAAAACGAACAGGTGCCGGTATCCTTCCTGCCGAGGAGCCCCTGGCGCTGGGTCTCGTTCGTGAAGTCGAGCGTCAGCTCGGCCTTACAGTGCAGACAGCGGAAGGCGACGAGGGTCAGATCGGTGTGCGGGATGCGACGCTCAGTCGTCTCGGTCATTCCAGCAACTCCCCCACCGGCACGCCGAGGGCGCGGGCCAGGCGCTTGAGGACGTTAATGCCCGGATTCTTCTTCTGACCGGCCTCGAGCGTCGAAATATAGCCTTGGTCGACCTTCGCCTTCTTGGCCAGGTCCGCTTGCGTCATCCCCTGCGCTTCTCTCAGTTGTCGAAGCACTGTGCTGAACCTCTTCGGTGTCATAGTATGTCCGTGGACATATTAAAAGTCAGGAGTCGCCTCACCGTCGCCAAAATCGTGAATTGCGCTACGTCCCTTCCTTGAAGCCGCACCGCCCACAAACGCGGCGCGATCTCCCGGGTCACGAGGATAAGGCCGCAGACGATACAACGCCACGGCATCGCTGGGAGCCAGCTGCTCCAGGCGCTCATGGCGAGCCGATCAGCTCCGCCGTCTCGGGCACCTGCTCACTCCGTCTCGGGCGGCCAGGAGATCTCGACGGCTTCCCATCGCGCCTGCGCCTCGAGTGCCGCATATGCCGGCGATGCCTTTAAGCGCGCGGCGATCTTCTCGTCGAGCTCGTCGATAGGCTCGTGGAGCGACCAGCGGACATGCGGCGTGACCGTCACGACGTCGCTTCGAGCAAGAACCTCCGGATTAGCCAAGCTTTCCAGCACGCGCAACGCGTACATATCGACGATGATCCAATCAGCCGCCGGCCGCGCCGGGTCGACTTCCCGCTCGAGAATCCTCGCGATGCGCCCCGCCGGGTCACGCTGGATAGTTTTCTCAAGGACCTTGCCGTTCATTGCGTCGTCCTTTCTTGCGCGGCCTCATCGCACCGGGATGCCGAAGCGCGCCGCGAGCGCCTGGACACGTTGCTGCTCGACTTCAGCGGCGCGGCGGGCGCGCGTCTCTGGGGACATCTCGGGAAGGAGCTCGTGATTCATCCAGACCTGCAGCATTGTGAGCACGCCGTGCCCCGGTTCGTACTCTAGGGGCGAGAAGAATTGGCCACGGATGATCATCGCCGCCAAGTGACCTCGGGCGTTCCGTCGAGGCGAGCCGCGGCCGCGCGGCATGTCCTGCAGTAGCGATCGCCTGGCGATGTTGCGAGGCGCACCTTGTCGCACCGAGGGCAGGGCAAGTCTTTGGGAAACTCGCGGCGCTTCTGGCCCAGGTCGCTGCGGCGTACTCCGGCGCGGGGACCCGGCATCACTCGTCCCCCGTAGGGCGAGGAAGGCTCAGGACCCGTGGGCGATAGCGCCCCGCCTGGTCCGCAGCGATGATGTCGCGGATGTCGCCGACGGGTCGGCACCACTTCATCGTGTCCAGTCGACGCGGGGGCGGGGCGATCCGCCGGCCGTATTCCTGTCGCTGCCGATAAACCTGGATCACATCGAGCAGGTCCTCGGAGGCGAGCACGACCCGGGCGCGGCGCTGGACCTGGCGGATCGCGATGCCCCGGGTGACGAGGTACAAATACTTCGGCGAAGCGCTCCGCAGAAACGCACGTGCGGTCAGCAAGCGCACGAACGCGTCCTGCACGAAGTCTTCCGCGTCGGCCCGGGCGCCCTGGTGGCGCGCCGTTTCGATCGCGTCGTGGCGATGGTCGAGGTATAGCTGCTCAAGATCGGCGACCGTCGTCGCGCCGTACACCACGCGCTGGGGGCGCGGCTGGCGCTGGCCGTACCGACACGTGGCGCGGTGTCCGTAAGAGCGCGAGAAACTCGCCAAGCCCGAGACCGAATGGGGCGCCGCCATCCTCGCGCGTTAGCCCGAGGTGCTTGACGGTTGTCGCGATCTCGGTAAGCAGTTCGTCGGCCGGCTTGCCGTTGAGCGCGGCCTCGGTAACGCGCTTGCCAAGCGCGAGGAGCTCGCGCTTGCGCGCGGCCTCGCGGACTTGGCCGATGTAGGTGGGCGCGTTCGCCACGATCGCGAGAGCACCATCCTGCAAGAGCTGCTGAATCTTCGGATAGCCGCCGACGAAGTCAAATTCGTTGGTCGCTCGGAGACGCGCCTCGAGGCTCACGTGATCGACCGGATGCCCGCTGCGGTGAAGCGCAAGCATAGCGCCATAGATCACGCGGTGCGCGTCGGTATAGAAGTCCGACGCGGCGAGCCGCTCGAGAAGGAGAGCCGCGATGTCGGGCTCGCTGAGAGCGCCACCAAGCAGGGCGTGCTCGGCCGATAGGTCATTGGGCGGGATCTCCACAGCCTGTCGGCTGGCCACCGTCACTGTCGACGCCTCGCGATGAGCGGCGAGTCCGTCGTGCCCGTGATCGCCAGGACCGCGGTCGGATTCTCGACGAGACGACTGACGAGTCGCGCCAGGCGGCCAGCAAGCCGCTGAGGCGCAGTGGTCTCCACGTACACGTGGATCTCGTCATCCCCGGCAAAGTGGAAGATGACCGCATCACAAGGCTGACAACAGGACCGCCGCCGCGGGTGCGCGATAATTGTCACGCCCGCCACCTGATCGCGCCCGTCCCGCGCGCGCCGAGCCGAACCTCCTCGACGTTCTGGAGCTTCTTAGTCTTACTAAGTCGGCGAATCGTGCGCGGCGTGAGCGCGAGCTTCTCGCTCAACTGCTTCGTGGTGAGCAAGGGCTCGCGGGCTTCGCCAACGAGTCGCTTCAATGTCTCGAGCGCCTGACAATACTCGCTCCAGAGGAGGTTCTCGCCAGCGTCAAGGCGAGCACCGAGGCCGGAGACTCGCTCGATGAGGCGCTTCTCCGCCTCCGCGAACAGCAACGCCAGCGGGGGCGTGTTACCCAGCATAGAGTTCTTTCAGAAGTGGATCTGTGTCCAGCACGGCGCTGAGGACCGATCGGAAGTCGCCGCCCTCCCGATATTTTTGGTCTGTGCAGATGATCTGGACGAGGTCCGCCGCGCTCTTCGCTTCGGCCGCGCGCGGAATCGACGCGTATTTGCGCCGGAGTTGCTCGAGCGGATCGCTGGTCTTGAAAATGTGCGCCGCCGCCGTATGAATGGCCTCGGCGGTAAAGAGCGGTCTTCCGAGGCGCGTGTAACCGTGGATGTCGAGCACCTTCTGCTGGATCAGCAACTCGACGGCGCCGGTCGACGGCAGGTTGAGTAGTCGCTTGACGTCGGCCGCAGTGAACGTGATCGCTGCCATGGTGAAACCTTAGCAGCAGCGCAGGGACACACCGGACGGTGTGTCCCACTTTCTTTGGGGGGGGCTACTTTATGCCGGCGGCCTTCAACTGGCGACCCATCGTCTTTGGAGACGGCAAATTAGGAAAGACGGGCTTGCCTTTGCGCGGGCCCTTGGGAATGGTCATTCGCCGGAGATGGGCGATGACCGCGCTGCGCTTCCACTCGGGCTGGTGCTTGCGGATCTCCCTGGCCTTCGCGACCCACTTTCGGGCTTGGTGGGCCGCCTTGCGCTGTCTGGCCTCATTGCCAATCCGCGACCGTTGCGCCCGCCCCATCGCGGCGATGCGCTCCTCGACCCGCGTGATCAGCAGCTCCCGGCGCATCGGGTGCCCGGCCGCAGAGTCTTCGGGGAAGCGCAAGGTCGCTCGAGCGATACCGATCAATTCGAGCGTTGTTGTGGCGAGCTCCCGGCGAGGGTCTGACGGCGTCTTCAGGATGTCTGACGGCGTCTTCAGGATGCTGCGGCACACGGCCTCGTGGCGGGCGAGCCGCTTGATTGGCGTTTCGGCTTTGCCGCGAGTGGGGCGGCCGCGCGACGTGATGACTCACCTCCATGAGTCTCCTCCACGAGCGAGAAGCACGCGAGGCTGGGGAGCCGTGGAGGCGACTCCCCCGACGCCGGTGATCAGACCGGCGTCGTGCCCCGCGATGTCGAGTCTACCCCGAGCGCCTGGCGCGCCAGATTATTGCCACGGCTATTGCCACGCGGGGGGTCTTTTGGGGCCTTTTCGTGCCTCTGAGCCTTCGGCGACGAGTGACGGGAAACACGCATGAATGGCGCGATTTCACAGGGGATTCAGTGGTGGGCGGAACAGGGATCGAACCTGTGACCTCGGCCTTGTAAGGGCCGCGCTCTCCCAGCTGAGCTATCCGCCCCCGCTAATTCTATCAGGAACTTGCGCCACGGAATCCCTATAGCGTGGTGCAACGGCCCCGGGAACGGCCCCGAAAGCTTCCGGGCCGCCTCGGCCAGGTCGCCGGCGCTCACGATGTTGTACCGATCGAACACGCTGCGCGTCTTGTGGCCCGTCATCTCCAGCGCCACGCGCTCGCTCACGCCCGCGGCCACCATGTTCCTGACGCCAGGCATGCCGTGGCCCACGCCTTGCGGAAGTCGCACCGACGCGTGCCCCGCCGCTGCGGCGACCCGGCGAAGTGCGGGAACACGTGGGGGATGATCCGCTTCAGCTCGCGCTGCAGCTCGTCCACGCGCTCCAGTTGCTCGGTGACGAGGCGCCGGATCTCCGAGGTGAGGTAGACCACGCGGCCCGCGCCGTTCTTGGTACTACCGGCATCGCGCCGCAGCGTGCCCGCGCCGAGGTCGACATGGCACCGCTCCAGGGCGAGTACCTCGCTCTGCATGCGCCAGCCGTAGGTGTGGGCGATCGTCACGGCCACCTGCAGGTCTTCCGGCAGGCGCCGCCGGACGGCGCCGAACTGCTCCCGCTCGAAAAAGCCGGGGCGGGGCGCGCCCTCCGTCGGCTTGTCGAGCAACGGCAGGCGAAGGAGCTTCCCGTTCTTGTAAGCCAGCCGCAGCATCTTGGTCAGCGTGCCGAGTTCGCGCCGGACGGTCGAGGCCACGACGCCCTGGCCCTGGCGGTGCACGACGTAGGCCGTCTACCGCTGGCTGGCCGATCGCGCCCACGCGCCGGCCGGCGAAGAACCGGTCCAGGTGCTGCACGCGGCGCGCGTACTCCTTCAGGTCGCGGCGCCGGCTGCCTCGTAGTGGCGCTTGAGGTCCGCGGCGATCTCCTCGTAACACGGACTCGATCTGTTCGTGGGACTGGTGCCTCGCCGAGCGCGTCCTGTCAAGCGTGACCGCGACTCCGGTGGGCATCTCGAACTGGAGTACGACGCGGGCGAGGATCACATCATCCTTCTCTGAATCTTCGGCTGTGCAGCACGTCTATCGTTGATCACTTTCCGAAACCACTTTTCGTTCTTGACGATGATTGCCATGCACTGTAGGGTCCTGTCACCGTCGCGAGAAGAGGAGTTGGCAATGAGACTGGACAGGTGCCTTGCGAGCTCGCTGGTCTTGGTCGCTCTGTTCGCGTCGCCCCCCTCCGCGGGAGCCGCCAATCCGCTCACGGTGGGCAATGGCACAGCGGCAAGTTGCACGGAGACGGCGTTGCAATTCGCGTTGGCCTTCGCCGCAATCCACGGCGGTGGCACGATCAAGTTCAACTGCGGCAGGGCTCCAGTCATCATCACGCTGACAGACACTCTGACGATTCCGAACAATACGACGATTGACGGTGGCGGACTGATCACACTCTCCAGGTCCAGCACTAGCCTAGTTGAGGATCTCATTCTCGTGGATCATGGCAGCACCGCCATTTTGAAAAGCCTGGCGTTCAATCGCGCCGGTAATACCGCCGGCTTCGCCCTGTTCAGCGAGGGAACGCTCACCATCAAGGACAGCACATTCTCCGAAAACTTTGTGACCGTCCTCAACGAGGGCACGCTTACCGTTATTAGCACTACCTTCTCGGACAACGGCTCTTTCGTGGCCGTGGGTGCCATCTGGAATAAGGGCACGCTCCACGTCAAAAACAGCCTGTTCTCCCATAACGTAGCCGGCAGCGGCGGGGGCATCCTCAGTGATGGCACGCTCAGCGTTGAGAACAGCACATTCGTCCAAAACGAAGGTGATGGCGGATTCGGTTCTGGTGGCGCCATTGTCAATGCTTTCGGTACGGCCACAATCAAGACGAGCTGGTTTTCCCGCAATGACGCCGCGGCTGGGGGCGCCATCGCGAATTTTGCAGCACTCACCGTTAAGAACACCGTCTTCGACGGAATCGGGGCGGGGCCGTCCAACATCGTGAACGCCATGGCCGGCGGCGGCATCTT
>QHSU01000118.1 GCA_003220535.1 Candidatus Rokuibacteriota bacterium | reverse complement strand
ACCTCGACAAGGATCCGAACTACTTCAAGGCGAACATCGTCGGGTCCGGGCCCTTCAAGTTCAAGAGCCACACGCGCGGATCCACGTTCGAGGGCGAGCGGAACCCCGACTACTTCATCAAGGACCGACCGTATCTCGACGGCTACAAGTTCTTCGTCAGCACGGAGACATCGGTGCGCGCGGCGGCCATTCGCTCCGGGCGCGCGTGGATCGAGTTCCGCACCATGCCGCAGTCTGAGGTCGAGACGATCCGGAAGCAGCTCGGCGACAAGGTGGTCGTGCAAGATACACCGGCCACCGGCATCTTCGGCATCGCAGTGAACCAGACGATCAAGCCCTTCAACGACGAACGCGTCCGTAAGGCGCTGACGCTCGGTCTCGATCGGTACACCGCGAGTCGCGTGCTCTACCCCATCGCGAGCCTCAAGGACGTCGGCGGGCTGATGCGTCCTGCGACGGAGTGGGCGATGTCGGACGCCGAGCTTCAGAAGTTTCCGGGCTTCGGGAAGGACGTGGAGAAGAATCGCGCCGAGGCCAAACGCCTCCTGGCCGAGGCAGGATACCCCAACGGATTCAAAGCGGTTCTGAAAAACCGCAACGTCCGAGTCCCGTACGTCGACTTCGGCGTATTCGTGATCCAGGAGTGGCGCAAGATCGGCATCGAGGTCGAGCACCGGCCTCTCGAGTCGGCGTCCTGGTTCGCGGATGGCCGGGACACCGGAAACTTCGAGCTGATCGTCAGCCCCTCGTTCAACTTCATGGACGATCCCGACCAGTTTCTCGAGCGGTACACCACGGGCGACAGCAACAACTGGGGGCGATTCTCCGATCCGAGGATCGACGACCTCTTCACGCGCCAGGCGAGGGCTCTGGATCCCACAGAACGCAAGAAGCTCATCAACGAGATCGAGAAGATCGTGCTCGGGCACGTGTACTACATCCCGGGCATCTGGTGGGCGCGGAGCGTGGTGCACTGGGCGAAGGTGAAGAACTACGTGGCGCCGCCGAATCATTACTCGAACCAGAAACTCCAGGACGTGTGGCTCAGCGAGGACTGATCGAAGCATGCGAAGCTACAGCCAGCCGCTGGTCGTGCAGTTCGGCACGTGGCGCTGGGGCGTGCTCCGGTTCGACTTCGGCACCTCGCTGTGGACCTGACGTCCGGTCATCGAGGAGCTGCTCGTCCGGTTGCCGCTCTACCTCGCGTTGGCGCTCGCGGCGACCGTCGCGTCGGTCTCACACACTCGGCACCGCTGGGCATAGAGCGGACACGCCACACCGGCTCGCAGAGTATACAATCGGCGCTCAAGCGCTCGGATCGGGAGGACCAAGCCATGCGCCTCGCCGGGAAGATCGGGATCGTGACCGCCGCCGCCTCGGGGATGGGCCGTGCCGGAGCCCTGCGCTTCGCCCGCGAGGGCGCGCAGGTCGCCGTGGTAGACGTGGACGCCGCGGGCGTGCAGCGCGTGGTGAGCGAGATCACCGCCGCCGGCGGGAGCGCGTTCGGGATTCCCGCGGACCTGACGAAGGACGAGGACTCGCGCCGGATCGTGTGGGACGCGGTGAACCGCTTCAAGGGGCTGGACTTCGTCTGGAACCACGTCGGGCATCCGGGACCGGCGGCGGTGGAGGGGATCGACATGAGCGCCTTCGATCTCGCCGTCGATCTGAATCTCCGCACGGTGCTGATCACGACCGAGGCGGCCATTCCGGAGATGCGCGCGCGGGGCGCCGGCAGCCTCCTCTTTACCGCCTCGACTTCGGGACTCGTGGGCTCCGGGTTTAGCCCGGTCTACTCGATGTGCAAGTTCGGCGTGGTCGGCTTCGTCAAGAGCTTGGCGCTGCGGCTCGCGCCCGAGAAGATCCGGGTGAACGCCGTCTGTCCCGGGCCGATCGACACGCCGATGCTGCGCGTTTTCGTGGCGCGTCCCGATCAGAAGTCCACCGCCGGGTTGGACCCGGAGGAGTTGGTGCGCAAGCGTGCCCACGGCTCGGTGCCCCTCGGCCGGACCGGCCGGCCCGAGGAGATCGCCAGCGCCGCGCTCTTCCTCCTGTCCGACGAGGCGTCGTTCATCACCGGCGCCGCCCTTCCCGTCGATGGCGGGGTGACCGCGGCCTGAGAGGGGGGTCGGCGACGTGCGACGTCCGGAAGGGCTGCCGCTTATCACGCCTCGAGGAACATGAGCATGCCCAGAGCATGGCTCGATGACACGCTGGACATGCATTACGAGCTCGACGACTACACGGATCCGTGGACGACGCCCGACACGATCTATGCCTCGACCGTGCTGATTCAGGGTCCGGGCCAGCAGGGACTTTGCTGGCGGTTGGCGAAGAGCTCGTGGCGTCACGCCAGGTTCCTGACCGCCACGGCGAACGTGGATGGATGGCTGAGCGATTTCGCCGGGGGCCGCAGGGCCCGATGGACGAGGTCGATACAGCGGACCTCGTCGTCATGGTCGCCACGCCCGGCGGCCACGCGCAGGCGGCGATCGTCGGCGAGGCGTACAGCCTCAGACGCGTGATGAGACTGCCCTCGTCGTGGGCGCCAAATCAGCGCCGGACGAGGCGGTGTCGAAAACGCTCGCGCAGGTGCGGCCATGGTCCCTGATGCTTGTGATCGCCAACCCGGACGATTACATCGACGACATGCTCGTCGCGCTGCAGGCCTAGCGAAGGCTCGATCCAGCGGTGAATCGTGCCATCGCTTGTCCTCCTTGAGAACTCCAGAGGGGGACTATTTGAACTGCGGAATGACGCGCTCGTTGATCAGCCGTAGGTTTTCCAATTGCAGCGCATAGGGAATCTGGCGCCCGTAGTTGACCTCATACAGAATCTGCGTCAGGTCGAGCTCCTCTCGCAGCTGGTGGAGTCGCTCAACCACGATCTCTGGGATACCGTAGACCACCTTGTCCCGCAGCCAATCCTCGTAGCTCATGCGTCGCACGTGTTCGGCCTGAGCGCTCCAGTCACCGGTCGTGCCCACTCGGGAAGCGCTGCCTGCCACGCGATCGCCCAAGCCTTTCACGGCAGCCATCGTGCTGGCCTTAGGCTCTGCATAGGCACGTTCGGCCGTCTTGGCCACGTACAGTGGCACCCTGAGGCCCACCTGGGGAGCCCCGGCATGGCCAGCCTCGTGCCAGGCCTCCCGGTACTGCTGGATGTACGGTGCCAGCTCGGAGAGGGCAAACACCCTCGAGGGGTTGATGATGATGGGAAACCCCAGGCGTCCGATGAGAGGGAAGGTGACTTCCGAGGTGATACCGACGCGGATCGGCGGGTGGGGTTGCTGCAGCGGTTTGGGCCGGACCCACAGGTTATCGCACCGATAATGTTTGCCCGTAAAGGAGAAGCGCTCCTGAGTCCACGCCTTGACGATTATCTCCAGGTACTCGTCGAACCGCTCTCGGCTCTCGGCGAAGGGGGAGTTGAAGCCATCATGCGTGTCAGGAAACGTGCCCCGCCCCACGCCGAGCTCGACCCGGCCCTGACTGATGTGGTCCACGGTGGCGATGTCCTCGGCGATGTGGATCGGATGGGCCAGGGGTAAGAGGACCACCGCCAGGCCAATGCGGATGCGTTGGGTCCGGGCGGCGATGGCGCTGGCGATCGTGATGGGGGAGGACAGGACGCTGATCGGGGAGAAATGGTACTCCGCCAGCCACACCGAGTTGACGCCCAGGGCCTCGGCTGCATCCACCAACGCAAAGCACTCGGCAAAGGCCTCACGGTCCGTCATCCCCTCACGGCATGGGAACTCGATGAAGAGCCCGAAGTCCATGAACGTCTCCCTTCTTGCTCAGCCGGTACGCCGCACGTGCACTTTCCCCGGCCTGCACGTTGGCAGACTTCCCGGGGCGCTGGTCGCCGCCGGCGGCCTGTTAGCCGACACGGGTAAAGTCAGCCTTGGGGATTTTCGCCCGTGGGGGCTCCGCTGCAGTGATGTCCATCGGGACAGCCCCTCCGCGGGTGGATTTCATGTAGGTATCGGAGAAGAGCTCCATCTCGATCCCGTCCGGATCCAGGAAGTAGACGCTGCGTGTCATGCCGTGGTCCACGATGTGGTCGATGGTTGCCCGAGCCTCCACCAACCGTTTGTGGGCCGCTTGCAGGGCCCGGTAGCTTTCCACCTTGAACGCAAAGTGATTCAGGCCGATCGCTCCCTTCTCTGTCTGCCGGGCTCCCGCAGGCGCTTTGAACAGAGCGAGGTTGTGATGCACCACGCCGCAGGCTGCGCCTCTGTTCACAACAGGCTCGCCCCTCTGCAGGGAGGAGGCTGTCCCTCGACGACGCCGGGGCCAGCAGGCCTCGATTCCCAGCGAGTGCGCGCTGGGATCATTGAATCAGTGGACGGCTTTCCCCGGCCCTCGGGCGCATGCGTCATCCAGGACCGTGAACACTGCTTTATCCCATGAAGTCCCCCTGTTGGGAAAGCCGACTGCTTTCATACGTTGAAAAATCTGCGGTGTCCATTGCAAAGCCGAAGTGTTGGCTGGGAACCGAGATCCGGGACGACGGATACGCACTGGTCTCCGGCGAGAAACTCGACGCCGTCTATCTCCAACGGGCCCCTAGCCGCGACCTGTCCCTCGCGTGCGGGTCCGTTAGGGGGGAGTGATGGTCGCGCCCACGGATCCGGTGTGATTACAGACGCGATCTTCTGGATCGAGCGCCTACCGCCCGAACAGCCGACGAGCTCGGCAATCACGCGATCTTCTCCCACCTCGACGTCATGAGCGTCCGTCGTCCATGTCCGCGCGAACGAACGGACGGCGGCCTTTGTGGCGCTATACACGCTATTCGCCGAGAGCCCTTTGCTGACGACAATGGCTTGGATTTGTTGGAGCCGCGCGAATCGCGCTTGACTCTGACCGTGCGGTCTCCTATAGGGGCGGTAGGCGTGATCACGGTGAGGTTGTAAGTCGGCTCCCACCCTTGGGAGGGCCGCATGGCTCGCGGGTCGCAGAAGCCCCGACGTGACCACTAGGTGGTCGCCCGGGGCTTTGTGCTTCCTGCGACACGGTGAAAGGAGGGCTGCTGCCCAACACGTGAGCAAGGCCGACAGCAGGCTCTAGAGCAGACTCCTGATCAACTGCCTGACGAGGAGGTGCGCCGTGTGCTTCGTTCACTCAGACATCTCGAGGAGAACGTTTATCGAGCAGATCTCTCTGGGGGCGGCCGCTGCGGCCGCAGTGGCCGGCGTCGGCACAACGTTGGCGACAACCGCGGAAGGAGTCCCCGCGGCTGGCGTGGGCAGGCCGGATCTCGTCGTGGCGCAGGCACCTCCGGGGGCGGCTGGCGCCAAGACACTCGATGGGTTCTCGAAGGTAATGCACAACCGCTTCAACCAGGACATCCCGGCCGCCATCACCGTGAAGGAAGGTGAGGCCGTACAGTTCCTATGCCGGGATGCCCTCGACATCGGGACAGCGGCGAGATCCCTGACGCCGGACGGCATTCTCACCCTCGACCTCGGCAAGGTCCATCCCCTTACGGGGCCGGTCAGCATCGAAGGCGCGGAGCCGGGCGACATGCTCGAAGTTGAGATCCTGGATGTCGCGCCGCTCGTCGACTTCGGTTACGTCACCATCGGGCCGGTGCTGGGCCTGTTCGGAAGCCTGCAACCCGACATCCTCGCGCCGTTCCACGCCTTCACCGAAGCCTCGCAGCTGAGCGATCCGACGCCCGGGAAAGTGACCGGCGCCATCCCCGACAATCAACCATTCAACACGGGCGCGCCGTTCGTCCAGATCTTCACGTTCAACAAGGGGCAGAACACCGGGTTCGCGAGCTTCGTGGGGAAGGACACGGGGAGGAAGGCCCAGATCCCGATCGCGCCATTCATGGGTGTCTACGGTGTCGCCCCTCTGCGCAAGGGCATGTACCGAACCGTCCCGCCGAACGTCAGCGGCGGAATGGGCGGGAATACCGACATCAAGCAGTTCACCAAGGGGTCGAAGCTCTACTATCCGGTGTACGTGAAGGGCGCGAAGTTCTCGGTGGGAGACGGGCACATGGCGCAGGGTGACGGCGAGGTCTGCGTGACCGCCATCGAGACCTTGATGGGTGTCACCTGTCGCTTCAAGGTCACCAAGAACACCATCATCGAGTCACCGCAGGCGATCGTCCCCCTCGCCAACCCGAGTGACTTCGCGTTGACTCCAGAGATGCGGGCCAAGGGTTTCTACCAGACGACCGGGGTCGGGCCTGATCTGATGTCGGACGCCAAGCAGGCGGTGAGGGCGATGATCGAGTGGCTGGTGCGCGATCAGGGCCTGAGCCTGCACGAGGCG
>QHSU01000119.1 GCA_003220535.1 Candidatus Rokuibacteriota bacterium | reverse complement strand
GCAGCGCGCCGAGACGGACGAGTGTGAACCCGTGCGACCGAAGGTCCTGCAGGCTCGCGTCGAGGACATCGGGGTGCATCTCGTAGGAGACCCGCGCGGGGCCGTCATCGAGTGCCCTGCAGTAGTGATCGCTCCACCGCGCGGCAAGAGCGTCGAACACGAGGTTGGTCGTCAGCATCCGCCCGTCCTCGCCCGCCAGGATCGCGGCGTCTAGTGCGATCACGAGCGCCTGCTGCGCTGTGTTTGACGCCTGCCACGCGATTAGGTCGCCGATCCTCGGGTAGCGACGGCGTTGCCGAGCGGCCTTGAGGAGCAACGTGAGAGCGGCTGCCGAGGTCGCCTCGCTCGGGAGGTTCTTCTCGATCCCGTTCATCGCCTCCCTCGGGTCGAGCCCTGGAAGATTGCTCGCGGGCCCGTTTACGTCTCGGCGAGCTACCGCCTCTATCGCCACGAGCTTAGATTCAGTCTATGCGGACTGGCCCAGACCTGCGATAGAAACGTGGGCCGTCGTCGGTCACGGCGGCAATATGGCTGCAGGCCGTTGAGGGACGGCGTTTGTGAGTCCCGCCTGAATACGCGCACATTGACGAGCCCCTGACCCCCGGGCTACTGTCGCCCTGCCCCAACGCCCGGCCCGATCCACTGGAGGCTCGACATGAAGTGTCCCCGGTGCCAGCACGAGAACCCGCAGGGGGCGCGCTTCTGCGAAGAGTGCGCGACCCCGTTGGCCGGGACCTGCTCGAACTGCGGGACGTCCCTCTCAGCCACGGCCAAGTTCTGCCACGCCTGCGCTCATCCCGTCGCTGGCGGAGCGGGCACGCCGTCGCGGTCTCCTGACAGCTATACCCCCAAGCACCTCGCCGAGAAAATCCTCACGTCCAAGGCCGCGCTCGAGGGCGAGCGCAAGCAGGTAACGGTTCTCTTCGCTGACCTCAAGGGCTCGATGGAGCTGCTCGCCGACCGCGACCCAGAGGAGGCGCGTAAGATTCTCGATCCCGTGCTCGAGCGGATGATGGAGGCCGTCCACCGCTACGAGGGAACGGTCAACCAGGTGATGGGCGACGGGATCATGGCGCTCTTCGGCGCGCCGGTGGCGCACGAGGATCACGCGGTGCGGGCCTGCTATGCGGCGCTCCGGATGCAGGAGAGCGTGAAGAAGTATGCGGAAGAGGTGCGCCGCTCTCACGCGGCCGTGGTCAAGATCCGCGTCGGGCTGAACTCCGGGGAGGTCGTCGTGCGCGCCATCGGTAGTGATCTCCACATGGACTACACCGCCGTGGGACAGACGACTCACCTGGCCGCACGAATGGAGCAACTCGCCGATCCCGGCGGGATCGTGATCACGCCCGATACGCTCGCGCTGGTCGAGGGCTATGTCGAGGTGAAGTCGCTCGGCCCAGTGCCGCTGAAAGGGCTCGCGGCTCCGGTCGAGGTCTACGAGGTGACGGGAGCGGGACCGGCGCGGACCCGCCTGCAAGCGACCGCCCGGCGCGGGCTGACGCGGTTCGTCGGCCGCGACGCTGAGCTCGAGCAGCTCCGCCGCGCTCAGCAGCTCGCTGGCACCGGTCACGGCCAAGTGGCAGCGATCGTCGGGGAGGCGGGGGTGGGCAAGTCGCGCCTCGTCTACGAGTTCACCCACTCGCACCGCCTCCAGGACTGGCTGGTTCTCGAGGCCGTCTCGGTCTCGTACGGTAAGGCGACGAGCTATTTGCCAGTGATCGACCTCCTCAAGGGCTACTTCAAGATCCAGGACCGGGACGACCCCCGCGAGATCCGCGAGAAAGTGACGGGCAAGCTGCTGACGCTCGATCGCGCGCTGGAGCCGACGCTACCGGCGTTGCTGGGCCTGCTCGACGTGACCGCGGACGACGCCAAACGACAGACGCCGGACCCGGTCGAGCGTCGCCAGCGCACGCTCGATGCCGTGAAGCGGCTGCTGCTACGGGAGGCGCGAGAGCAACCCCTCCTCGTGATCTTCGAGGATCTTCACTGGATCGATGGCGAGACTCAGGCCGTTCTCGACACGCTCGTCGACAGCCTAGGCTCGGCGCGCCTCCTCCTGCTCGTAAACTACCGTCCCGAGTACCAGCACGGCTGGGGCGGCAAGACGTACTACAGCCAGCTGCGACTGGACGCGCTCCCGGCCGAGATTACCGGGGAGCTGCTGGATGCGCTCCTCGGCAAGGACTCTGAACTCACGTCGCTCAAGCAACTCCTTGTCAAACGCGGTAACCCTTTTTTCCTGGAAGAAACCATCCGCACGCTGGTGGACACCAAGGCACTAGTGGGGGAGCGAGGACGGTATCGACTGACGCAACCCCTCCAGGCCATTCAAGTTCCGCCCACGGTTCAGGCGGTGCTCGCCGCACGCATCGACCGTCTTCCTTCGGAAGACAAACGCCTCCTACAGATCGCCTCCGTCGTTGGTAAAGACGTGCCGTGGCTATTGCTCCAGGCAATCGCCGAGATCCCAGACGAAACGCTCCGCCGGGGACTCGATCACCTGCAGGCCACCGAGTTCCTCTACGAGACCGGGCTGTTTCCGGATCTCGAGTACTCCTTCAGGCACGCGCTCACGCACGAGGTGACATACGGCGAGTTGCTACAGGAGCGGCGCCGCGAGCTCCACGCGCGGATCGTTGATGCGATCGAGACGCTCCACCGGGATCGCCTTGGCGAGCAGATCGAGCGGCTCGCCCACCACGCCCTCCGAGGCGAGTTGCAGGAGAAGGCGGTGGACTATCTCCGGCAGGCCGGGAGCAAGGCGGCCGCGCGGTCGGCGCTCCTAGACGCCGAGGTCTGGTTCGAGCAGGCTTTGAGTGTCCTCGAGACGCTGCCGGGGAGCGCGTCCACGCTGGAGCAGGCATTCGACATCCGCGTGGAGCTGCGGCCCGTGCTGGCCCAGCTCGGTCAACCCCGGCGAATGCTGGAGCGCCTGCGCGAAGCCGAGACCCTCGCCGAGAGGTTGAGCGACGAGCGCCGGCGCGGGCGTGTCTGTGCGTTCATGACGACCGCCCACTCGCTGCTCGGCGAGCTGGACGCCGCGCTCGTGACCGGCACCCGCGCGCTGGAGATCGCTGGACGCCTCGGGGACCTGAGACTCCGCATCCTCACCACGAGCTTTCTCGAGCAGGCGCATTACCTCCGGGGTGATTACGCGCGGGTGATCGAACTGGCCACCGACAACCTCGCGGCGCTGCCCGCCGAGTGGATCTACGAGCATTTCGGAAACGCCGCACCGGCATCGGTCTACGATCGCGTCCAGCTCGTCATGAGCCTCGCCGAGCTCGGCAGATTCGCCGAGGCGGCCCAGAACGCAGCCGAGGCGATCCGGCTCGCCGAGCCGACGCACCATGCGTACACCGTGAGCCAGGCCCACCGCGCAGCGAGCATGCTCCACCTCCTTGAGGGCGACTGGACGAAGGCACGTTCGCTGATCGAGCATTGGATCGCTGTGCTACGGACCAGGAACGTCGTCCTCCAGCTTCCGATCGCGGTCGCCGCCTCCGCCTGGGTACTGGCCCAGCTCGGCGAAGCGAGCGAGGCGGTAGACCGGCTCCGGGAAGGGGAGCAGCTCCTCGAGCGTGCCGCGGCGAGGGGATTCATCGGCTATCGTAGCTGGGCCTGGCTAGGTCGGGCCTGTCTGCTGCTCGACCGGCTCGACGAGGCCGAGCGCTTGGGTGACCGCGCGGTCGAATCCTCGCGGAGTCATCCCGGGTTCGCGGCCCATGAGCTGCACCTGCTCGGCGACATCGCCACCCATCCCGACCGGTTCGATGCCGAGAGCGGCGAGGCCCACTACCGCGAGGCGCTGGCGCTCGCCGAGCCGCGCGGCATGCGCCCCCTCGTCGCCCACTGTCACCTCGGCCTCGGCAAGCTCTACCGGCGCACGAGCAAGCGCGAGCAGGCGCACGAGCATCTCACCATCGCGACGACGATGTACCGCGAGATGGACATGGCGTTCTGGCTGGAGAAGGCAGAAGCGGAGCTGCGAGAGGTGACACAATGAATGTCGAGACGGCAGCTGACTCGATTTGAGAGGCGACCCAGCGGTGACCACGGATCTAGACCAGCAGGAGGTGCACGATGCCGGCCGACAGGACATTTCAGGATCAGAACGTCTACGCGAACGGGCTCCGACTGCATTACCTCACCTGGGGCAACGACGCTGCCCCGCCGATGCTGCTCTTGCACGGGTTTTCTGGCCATGCTCACACCTGGGATCTTTTCGCCCGGGCGATGTGCGACCAGTTCCGCGTTCTGGCACTGGACCAGCGAGGACACGGCGACAGCGACTGGGCGAAGGATGGCGCCTACACCGTCGACGACCACGCCGCGGACATCAGCGCGTTTCATGATGGACTGAGGCTCAGCCCGGTGGTCCTCATCGGGCTCTCGATGGGCGGGCGCAACGCCATCAGATACACGGCCGGGCATCCGGGCAAGGTCGAAAGGCTGGTGATCGTCGACATCGGACCGGATATCGCTCCGCAGGGCGCAGAGCGCGTGCGTCGTATGGCCGCCGAGGCGCCCGAGGAATTCGCGAGCCTCGAGGAGGCCGTGGCATACCTCCGGAAATATGCCACGCTCACCTCGCCTGCCGCGGAGGCCGCGTTGCGCTATCGAGTCGAACACGGCATGAAGAAGCTGTCGAATGGCCGGTACGCGTGGAAGTACGACAAGTTCCTGCGCGACCAACGGCGGCAGGGAAGTCCTCCCCAAGTCGACCTGTGGCCCGTCGTCCCGCAGATCAAGGTGCCCACGCTGGTCCTGCGCGGTTCGGAAAGCGATGTCTTCGCGCCGGAGACGGCGAAGCGGATGCACGAACTCATCGCAGGGAGCCGCCTCGTCGAAATTCCGGGGGCCGGGCATTCGGTTCCCGCCGACGCGCCCGACGCATTCGAGCGAGCGGTGCGCCAATTCTTGGGTATCTGAGCCGGAACGCGCGATCGCGATGAAGTGTCAGGGGTGCCAGGCGGAGAACCCGCCTCACGCGAAGTTCTGCGACATCGGCCGCATTCTGAAGGGCGAAAAGCCTGCGAATCTGCCGGTCTTGCAAGCGGCTAAATTCGAATTGGTCATCAATCTCAAGACGGCGAAGGCCCTCGGGTTGACTATCCCGCAATCCTTGCTGGTGCGAGCCGACGAGATCATCCGGTGATGAACCGGCGCACGTTCCTGTGCGGGCTGACGCTTGGGGCGCTGTCTGCGCCGCTCGCTCACGGGGCGCAGCAAGCGACAAAGGTTCCGCGAGTCGGGTATCTATCTGACGAGTTCCGGTCATTAGGGGTCGCTTCCTTCGAGCCCATGGCACAGGAGCTTCGCAAACTCGGATACCTGGGCGGTCGCACCATCGTCTTCGAGCACCGCCACGCGGAGGGCAAGACCGAGGTCCTGCCTGCTCTCGCCGCCGAATTGGTTCAGCTCAAGGTCGACGTCATCGTTGCGGTTGGCACGTCCGCAACTCGGGCGGCCAAGAACGCCACGGAAACGATCCCCATTGTTTTCACACGTATCTCCGATCCTGTGGCATTAGGCCTAGTCGCCAGCCTCGCGCGGCCAAGCGGGAATCTCACCGGCGTGAGCACCCTCGCCCCCGACCTAGCCGCCAAATGGCTGGAGCTCCTCGCCGAGGCCCTGCCCGGGCTCAGGCGTGTGGCCGTCGTCTGGGATCCCACCTTTCCGCCTGCCGCACTCCAGCTGAGAGAAGTCGAGCGGGCGGCTCGTGTGTTGAACCTTGAGCTGCAACCGGTGGAGGTGCGCGCTGCTGAGGCACCCGAGGCGGCGGTGCGCGCGGTAGTCGCCCAGCGCACCCAGGCGCTTCTCGTGATGCCCGCCCTGTTCACCGAGCAGCGGCGCCGTCTGGCGGCACTCGCGACCCAGCAGCGGCTGCCGACGATGTTGCATCGGAGAGAATTTGTTGAGGCTGGTGGCCTGATGTCATACTTCACGAACTACTCGGACATGTACCGGCGGGCCGCGACGTACGTAGACAAGATCCTGAAGGGTTCGAAGCCCGCCGACCTCCCCGTCGAGCAGCCCACGAAGTTTGAGCTGGTGATCAACCTGAAGACGGCCAAGGCGCTCGGCCTGACGATCCCTCAGACGGTGCTGCTGCGGGCGGACCACGTGATCGAATAGCGCGTGCTGGCCCGCGCCCCGGTGCTCGTCGAGGCCGGGGCGCTGGTGCGACCCGTGTCGTTCAGCTAGACTCCCCGCCAGCCGTCCTCCACCGAGACATCCCATGAGATGTCAAGTCCCAATCGTCGCCGCAGCGACGAGTAGGCGTGAGGGGTTGAAGGGCCGACGATGCTTGAGCATGGCGTAGACGGTGTGGAGCAGCTTGACGGCGACCACGATGAGCGCCTGCTTGGCCTTCTTGCCCTGCGCTCGCTTACGGAGGTAGA
>QHSU01000069.1 GCA_003220535.1 Candidatus Rokuibacteriota bacterium | reverse complement strand
TGCGTCGCTCCAGCGGCACGTAGCTCCACATGTGAGGCTCCGACCCTGTTCCCTCACCACGCATGCGCGCCTCCTCGCTTGGCGTTGCGCGCATCGTAGTCCAACTCTCAACGCGGCCCGGCATCTAATGTCGGGTTTTTCCGCAGCCTGCTAGAGGAGGAGGCCGGGATGGCGCGTAAGCGAATCACGCTCGAGAATCCTGCCCTCTTCAACGACCCGGCAAACCTCACCTGGGAACGCTACGTCGCCCTCCAGGCCCGCGAGCGCGAGCGGTACCTGGCCGAGCGCGCCACGATTCCCCAGGACGCGCTCGACTACAAGGACGTCAGCTCGCGCTACCTCGAGAACGCGGTCGATCAGTTCGCGAACAACTACTATTCCGAGCTGTCGGCCACCCACTACGTCGCGACCGCCGCCGCCAACGCGCCCTTCGACGAGCTGAAGAAATGCGCGCTGTTCCAGCTCGCCGACGAGCAGCGCCACCTGGAGATGGACCGCGAGGTGTTCGAGCGCGCCGGGATCCCCGAACGCGACTGGCTCGCCGCCTGGGAATCGCCGGGGACGACGTGCCGCTTCTTCCGCCACCTGCTGGAGCTCGAGGACAGCATCGAGATTCTCGTCAAGGGTAACTTCGTCGCCGAGGGCGCCGCCGGGCCCGGCACCTTCACCGTGCTCGCCGACGGCGCCGAGGCCCGCGGCGACGTGCTGTCGGCCGTCAACCATCGCGCGCGCATCCGCGACGAGACCCGCCACATCAGCTATGGCCGCGCCCTCGTCAAGGCGCTGATCGAGGACGATCCCGGGAATCTCGACACGATCCAGCAGTGGCAGGACGAGAGCCTTCGCCTCTTCGTCGAGGTGGCGCGCGGCGGCGAGCGCCGGGAGTGGTGGGAAGGGTTCCTCGCGTCCTACTATAAGATCGCGCTACCACTCGGGCTGCGTCCGACTGACTTTTGATCGGGGGATACCCCCCACCGGTCTCCCTCGGCGGCCAGCTCCCAGGTCGTTGCGCCGGCAAAGCCGGCGCTCGAGAAGAGCCGTCCAGAGCGAACTCCCGACACACGGTCGTCCTCTTCGGGCTGGCCAGAAGCGGCCAGGGCTGACGACGGATCATCCAGTCTCAAGACGTCACACTTTGCGGAAATCTATTGTCTGACAGCTAGTTACGCTGTTCCTCACACTGGTACGCCGATTGCTGGAAAAGGGTAGCCCTAAACCGGCGAACCCTATGCGCGTACTGGTCATCGACGACGATCAGGCTGTCTGCGAGGTCTTCGGGGAATTTCTCCACGAGATCGGCCACGAGCCGCTCATCACCCACACGGCCGAAAATGCGCTCGAAACCATACGTGCCGAGCGGCCCGACGCCGTCCTCGTCGACGTGTGCTTGCCCGGGATGAGCGGACTCGACTTCCTGAAGCTCGAGGCCGTTCGAGATCTGCGCGTCCCGATTCTGGTGATCTCGGGCCGCGCGACCGAGAGCCAGGCCCAGGAGTGTTTGCAGGCCGGCGCCTTCGACTTCATCGGCAAGCCGGTCGCGCTCCGACGGTTGCAGGAGGCGCTCGCGTGCTTCGAGCCGCGCCCCGGGACGCGGAGCAGTAAGGAGTCCGCCGCCGCGGAGCGGCGCCGCGCGCCGCGCGCGGTCGTCGCGGTGCCCGTTCGCGTCAGGGAGCAGAGCGGGGCGGAATGGGAGTCGACCTCGGTCAACCTGAGCGCCTCCGGCATCAAGGTCCGTGGCAGCGGATCGCGTCATTCCGGGGAAACGGCGACGCTCTCTATCACCTTGCCGGAGAGCGACACCCAGCTCGAGGTGCCGTCGATCCTCGTCCGCAAGGACGACGAGGGGTACGCATTCGCGTTCCAGGATCGTGCCGACGAGCGGCTCGAGCAGCTCGGCGAGCTGGTCCGGCGCGCGGCGGGCGCTCCGACGGTCGACGTGGAGTCCCACGTCCGCATCCTGCATCGCATCGGCGAAGCGATCAGCGCGACTCTCGACGTCGACGAGGTGCTCCGCATCGCCCTGGACGCGCTCACCCACGTCACCGGGCACGAGATCTCGAGCCTCCACCTGCTGTCGCCGGACGGTGCGACGCTGCACCTTCGGGGCGACCGGGGACTGCGGCCCCGCCTGCGCGAGATCAACCGCGAGCTGCCCACCGGGCAGGGCCTCATCGGCGGCGTGGCGGCGACCGGCAAGACCCTGCACTGGGCGCACGTCAGCGAGTCCGCCGATCTGTTGCCGGCGGCCCGGGCCGCGGTCACCCAGGAAGGGATCCACGCGTTCGTGTGCGTGCCGATCCACAGCCGGGGACGGATCCTCGGCGCGCTGTCGCTCGGCCGCCGGTCGCGCGAGCCGTTCACCGAATCCGAGATCGCGCTGGTCGAAGCGAGCGCGAACCAGATCGGCCTGGCCCTGCAGAACGCGCAGCTCTACTCGGCGACCCGGCGGCAGCTCGACGATCTCAAGTCCGCGGAGGCCCAGCTCATCGAGGGCGAGAAGCTCTCCACGGTCGGCAAGCTGGCGGCAGGCCTCGCGCACGAGACGCGGAACCGGCTGACGGCGATCCTCGGCCAGGCGGAGCTCCTGCTCATGGGATCGGACGGTCCCATCAAGAGCCGCGAACGCCTGCACACCATCGTGCAGGAGACGTCGCGCGCCGCGCAGATGCTCCAGAACCTCCTGCGCTTCTCCGGGCGTCAGTCGTCCGAGCGGCGCTCGCTGCGTCTGGAGGATCTGATCAAGTGGGTGCTCGAGCTCAAGGGCCACCAGCTCATGCGAGACGGGGTCGAGGTCGTCACCGAGCTCGGGAAGGTTCGGCCGGTCCTGGCCGACGAAGGCCAGATCCAGCAGGTGCTGCTCAACCTCATCCAGAACGCGGGCCAGGCGATGGCCGAGCACCCGGGGCAGCGCGTGATCACCCTGCGTCTGTCGGACACCGGCGGCGCGCACGTTCGCCTCGAGGTGCTCGATTCCGGTCCCGGCATCCATCCCAACGTGCTCCCTCGAATCTTCGAGGCGTTCACGACAACGAAGGCTCCGGGCGAGGGCAACGGACTCGGCCTCTGGGTCTCGTACGCCATCGTCGAGCAGCACCAGGGTTCACTGCGCGCCACCAATCGCCCGGAAGGCGGGGCGGCGTTCATTCTCGAGCTGCCCGCCACCGCCTGAGGATCACCCGGATGAAGTTCTCGTCCGGAGCGAAATTCGCCGCGCTGAGCTTTCTCTGTGTCATGGCGCTCGCCCTGTCCATGGGCTTCGCCCTGTCGTGGCTTCTCACGCACGCGGTGGCGGAGTGGGAATGGGAGAACACCGCGGCCGTCGCGCGGCGGGAGGTGGAGCTGACCGGCGTCGACGCGCTCTTCTCCGCCCCGCCGAGCGCGGCGCCCGGTCAGCGGGCTCGAGGGGAGTTTTCGAAGCTGCTCGCCGGCTTCCCGGAGGTCGTCCGCGTCAAGGTGTGGGATCGCGACGCCACCGTGCTCTGGTCGGACGAGCCCAGGCTGATCGGCCAGCGATTCGCGGACAACGACGAGCTCAAGGAGGCGCTGGCCGGCGAGGTCAGCGTCGAGATCAAGACGCTGAGCCGGCGCGAGCATGCGTACGAGCGCGGGCAGTTCACCACGCTCGCCGAGGTGTACGTGCCCATCTTCTCGAAGACGACCCGGCGGGTCGTCGGCGTCGTCGAGGTGTACAAGAGCCCGGTCCGGCTCTTTGCCACGATCCAGCGAGCCCGGATCGTCATCTGGACGATCTCGTTCGCCGGCGCCCTGATCCTCTATCTGCTGCTGCTCCCGCTGGTCCGGCAAGTCTACGGACGGCAGGTCCGCGAGGAAGCCCTCCAGGCCCACACCGCCGAGCTCGAAGCCCAGGTGACGCAGCGGACTCTCGAGCTGGAGACTCAGCGGGAGGCGCTGTTCCAGGCCGAGAAGGTCGCGGCGATGGGCCAGCTGCTCGCCGGCGTCTCTCACGAGCTGAACAACCCGCTGTCCACGATCGTGGGGTACACGCAACTCTTGCTCATGCGCGTCGGGGTCGGGCCGATGGCCGAGCAGCTCGACAAGATCGCGAAGTCGGCCGAGCGCTGCACCCGAATCGTGACGAACTTCCTGGCGCTCGCGCGCCAGTATCCGCCGGAGCGGCAGCTCGTGCTGATGAACCAGCTCGTCGACGACGCCGTCGAGCTCCTGGCCTATCCGCTCAGGATCGACGACGTCGACGTGATCCGGCGGTTCGCGCCTGACCTGCCCCAGCTCTGGGCCGATCCCCATCAGATCCAGCAAGTCATCGTGAACCTCCTGACGAATGCCCATCAGGCGATGCGCGGTGTCCCGACGGCCCGCCGCCTCATCTTGACCACGCGCCACGATCCCGTGACGGATCGCATCGTGCTCGAGGTCGCGGACAGCGGACCCGGCGTCTCCCCGGACGTCCGGACACGGATCTTCGACCCGTTCTTCACCACGAAGGCCCCCGGCCAGGGCACCGGGCTCGGGCTCTCGCTCTGCCGGGGGATCGTCGAAGGTCACGACGGCAGCCTGCGGCTCGAGACGACGCCCGGCGGAGGCGCCACGCTCGTAGTCGAGCTGCCGGCCGGCGCGCCGCTCCTGGCGAGCGAGGCGCACCACCCCGGCGAGACGCTCGAGGCGGCGTCTGGGAAGACGATCCTGGTCGTCGACGACGAGCCGGACGTGGCGGAGCTTCTCGCCGACGCGCTCGCGCTCGACGGTCATCAAGTGGAAACGGCGAACAGCGGCGCCGCCGCGCTCGATCGGCTGCTCGACCGCGCCTTCGACCTCGTCTTCAGCGACATGAAAATGCCGGGGATGAGCGGCGCGGAGCTCTACGGCGAGGTGGCGCAGCGGCGGCCCGGCCTCGAGCGCCGCATCGTCTTCGTCACCGGGGACTTGCTGAACCCGACGACCCGGCAGTTCCTCGATCGGACCGGGGCGAAGAGCGTGGGCAAGCCGTTCGACGTCGACGAGATTCGCCGCCTCGTCCCGGTGTACACGGCCACGCCCAGCGAGGGCGTCGCGGATGCGGCGGTCGGCGCCGCCGGCCGTCCCGAGGCGGCGGTGCGAGCCGGAGCACGGCCGGGGGCCGGGACCGCCGCGTACGAGGCGAGCAAGACGGAGATCGCCCCACCGGTCGAGGCGCGCCCGAGGACTGAGGTCGCGCTCCGCTCCTAGGTCCGGGCCCGAGCGCCTCCCTGCGCTCGCTCAGCAGGCCGGACGGCGCAGCACCTCGGCCGGGATCTTTCGCGCCACCAGCTTTCCGTCGCGCCGGTCGCCGACCAGCCGGCGGTCTTCCACCACGACGCGGCCGCGGAGGATCGTGGTCACGGGCCAGCCCTGGATCGCCCAGCCCTCCCACGGGCTGTAGTCGCTGACGTGAAAATCCTCCCGGGCGAGCGTCTTCTTGATCGACGGATCGATGATCGCGATGTCCGCGTCGCTGCCGGGGGCGATGACACCCTTCCGCGGGTAGAGTCCGAGGATCCTGGCGGCGTTCGTGGCGGTGACGTCGGCGAAACGCTCGAGCGTCATCCGCCGCTTCACGACCCCTTCGGAATAGACGATCCCCATCCGCGCCTCGGCGCCAAGATTGCCGCCAGTCACGTTCTCGAGATCCTGGCCGCGGAGCTTGAGCTCGAGCGACGTCGGGAACTCGTCCGTCGCCGTCGTCGACACCCCGTCGCGTACGAGCCCGTTCCAGAGCGCCGCCTGGTCCTCGGGGTACTTGAGCGACGGATACGTGTGGTAGCAGAAGCCGCGGGGCGACTTGTAGTCCTCGGCGGTGAAGCAGGCGTAGTGGTGGAGCGTCTCGGCGTAGATCGGGAGCCCCGCGGCGCGGGCCTCGACCACCGCGTCCACGCCCTCGCGGGCCGAGGTGTGGACGAAGTAGACGCCGGCGCCGGTGTGCGCGGCGAGCTGGATCGTGCGGCGGAACGCGAGCTTCTCCGAGAGCTTGTTGTGTACGAGCGGCAGCAACCAGCCGTCCGTCTGCTTTTCTTCGCGGAACTTCTCGTACATGAACTGCACGATGTCGTGGTCCTCGGCGTGCACGACCATGAGCCCGCCGTTCGGGGCGACCTTCTCCATCGCGAGCTGGATCCGCCCGAAGTCGAGCCGGTAGGGATGGCGCTTGGGATGCGGCGGCAGCACGTCGACCGTGAACACCTTGAAGCTCGGGAAGCCCGCCTGGATCGCCTCGGGAATCTGGTCGAACACCTTGAGGGGCAGCTGGCCCTGGAGGGCCACGTGGAAGGAGTAGTCCGCGTAGGAGTTGCCCTTCCAGCGCGCGGCCCGCGTCTCGATCACCTGCTGGACGTCGGTCCCCGGGCGCACGAAGCAGAAGTCCACGTGGGTGGTCGTGCCCCCGAAGACCATGCCCCGCGTGTCCTCCTCGGGACCGAGGGTATGGAGATTCTCCTCCGGCTGCATCGAGATGAAGTGCGCGAGGTGCGTGTGGGGCTCGACGCCCCCGGGCACGACGATCTTGCCGGCGGCGTCGATCACGCGCCCCGCCTCGAGGCCGTGCCCGGGCAGGCCGAGGGCAACGATGCGCTCCCGCTCGATGGCCACGTCCCATCGCCCGACGCCCTGCGGCGTCACCACGTCGCCTCCACGAATCAAGAGATCCAGCATGGTCAGTCCTCCCCGATCGCCGCCGCGGCGACGTGCTGGACGGGTACCACGCGTTGGGGCGTCGGGTCAAGCCGGGCCATTATTTGACAAAGTCAACTAATTAATTGACTATAGCAACTCACGCGGAAGGCGGAGGGAGGCGGCGGCGATGGCCGACACCGACTTCGAGCAGCGCGTCGCGACCGTGCGGCGCTTCAACCGCTTCTACACCAAGCAGATCGGTCTCCTGCACGAAGGCTACCTGGAGAGCTCGTTCTCGCTGGCCGAGGCCCGGGTGCTCTACGAGCTCGCGCACCGCGACAAGCCGGCGGCGACCGAGCTCGCCCGCGAGCTCGGGCTGGACGCCGGCTACTTGAGCCGCATCCTTCGCGGCTTCGAGCGGCGCCGCCTGATCCGCCGGACCCCCTCGAAGGCCGACAGGCGGCAGAGCCACCTGTCGCTGACGGAACGTGGCCGAGCGGCATTCGCTCCGCTCAACGTACGCTCGCGCGCGGACATCGGCGCGATGCTCGACCGGCTCGGCCCGGGCGAGCAGCGGAGGCTGATCGAGGCGATGCAAACGATCGAGGGGTTCCTGGGCGCGCCCGCCGAGTCGCGAGCCGCCTACGTGCTCCGCCCGCACCAGCCGGGCGACATGGGCTGGGTGGTCCACCGCCACGGCGCCCTCTACGGCCAGGAATACGGCTGGGACGAGCAATTCGAGGCCCTCGTCGCTAGTGTCGTGGCCAAGTTCATCCAGAACTTCGATCCCAAGCGCGAGCGGTGCTGGATCGCCGAGAAGGACGGCGAGATCGTCGGCTCCGTGTTCCTCGTGAGCGCGTCACGGACCGTCGCGCAGCTGCGGCTCTTGCTGGTCGAGCCGAAGGCGCGCGGGCTCGGCATCGGCGGGCACCTGGTGACCGAGTGCGTGCGCTTCGCCCGGCAGGTGGGCTACCGGAAGATCACGCTCTGGACCAACAGCGTGCTGCGCGCCGCGCGGCGCATCTACGAAGCCGCCGGCTTCCGGCTGGTCCGCAAGGAGCGGCACCGGAGCTTCGGTCGCGACCTGATCGGGGAGACGTGGGAGCTCTCGTTGTGAGGGCGCGGCTTTGGCCCGCGTCAGCGGCGGCGGCCGCCGGCATCCTGGTCGGCTCGGCCATGGTCGCCACGCGATTCGTCGTCGATCAGACCGGCCCGGCGTCGCTGGCGCTCCTGCGTTACGTCGTCGGATTCGGCTGCCTCCTGCCGCCGGTCCTACTGGTTCGTCAGCCCGCGCGGATCGCGCGGCGTGATCTCCTGCCGATCGGCCTGCTCGGGATCACGCAGTTCGGGGTCCTGATCGCGCTCTTGAACTACGGGCTCCGGTTCGTGCCGGCGGCGCGCGCCGCGCTGATCTTCGCGACGCTCCCCTTGCTGACACTGATCGTCGCGGCGGCGCTGGGCCGCGAGCGGCTCACGCCGGCGAAGATCTTCGGTGTGCTCCTCACGGTCGCCGGCGTCGGTCTGGCGCTCGGGGAAAAGGCGCTTCAGCGGGACGCCGCGGCCGACGAGTGGGTCGGCGAGCTGGCCGTGCTCGCGAGCGCCCTGAGCGGCGCCGTCTGCAGCGTGCTCTACCGGCCGTATCTGAGAAGGTATCCGACGTTGCCGGTGAGCGCCTTCGCCATGCTGGCTTCGATCGGCTTCCTCGCGCTGCTGGCCGCCGGCGAAGGGTTCTTCCGTTCCCTGCCCCACTTCACGGCCGGCGGGTGGCTGGCGGTCGGCTTCATCGGCGTCAGCAGCGGCGTCGGGTACTACCTCTGGCTGTGGGCGCTGAACCGCGCCACGGCAACGCAGGTCACCGCATTCCTTGCGCTGAGCCCCCTCACGGCGGCTGGGCTCGGGGTCTGGCTTCTGGCCGAAGACGTCTCGCCGCTGGCCCTCCTGGGGCTCGTCGGCGTCGCTCTGGGACTATGGCTCGCGCATCGGCCGGCCCGCGTGGCTCGCCGTCCGGCACCACCCGCCGCGTCGAACACGAATGCCGGGACGAGCCCGCTTGACAGCGAGCGGGACCGCACACTATAACTCCGCAGACGTGACCGCAACTCCGCTGACGTGATAGCGCCCCGTCTCGGCGGCCAATCGGGAGGAATCGTGATGGTGCACTCGGCAAGACTCCGGCTCATGTTCGTGCTCGCGGTGGTGTCGCTGACGCTGCTCAACGCGACGGCCCTCACCGCGCAGGAAGTGCTCACGAACGAGTCGGTCATGGCGATGAAGAAGGCGGGGCTGTCGGACTCGCTGATCCTCGCGAAGATCCGCACGAGCCCGACGAAGTTCGATGTCAGCACCAAGGGACTGATCGCGCTCAAGGGTGCGGGGCTGTCGGATCAGATCATCGAGGCGATGGTCAGCCATCCGGGAACTCCAGGGAGCGCCGCGACACCGGCGCCTCCGGCCGCGACGGCCGCGCCCCCCGCGGCCAGCTCGACGTCGCCCCGCGAAACGATCTTCCACCTGGCCGACGGCAAGTACGTCGAGCTCCGGGCCGCCGTGTCCTCTATCGAGACCAACGTCGCCTTCTTCTCGAGCAGCAGCGAGCTGGTCCTCAAGGGCAAGAAGGCCCAGTATCGCGTCTCGGAGAAGCAGCCGGTCTTCTACAGCGCGTGGCCGGCGAACGAGGCGCCGCTGGTGCGGCTCAAGAGGGGCGACGACCACGACGACCGGAACCTCAAGATCTCGAGCGGCGCGTTCCACCCCTTCGGCGGCACCCAGAAGATGGGGGTCCGGAGCGAGGACACGATCGATGTCGAGTCGGAGAAGGACTCGCGCGGGCTCTACAAGCTGACGCCGAAGCAACCCCTGCCGACCGGCGAGTACGGCTTCGTGCTCACCTTCGGCATGGCCTCCGGGGCGAGCGGGAGAGTCTTCGACTTCGGCGTGGATTAAGACGGAGCCGCGGTCTCAGGCGGGGATCGCGACCTTCTTCAGGAGCTCGAAGTCGTCGAGCGCCTTCCCGGCCCCGCGCGCCGCGCAGCTCAACGGATCTTCGGCGACGCGCACGGGCAGCTGCGTCACGTGCTGCAGCAGCCAGTCGATGCCGCGCAGGAGCGCGCCGCCGCCCGTCAGGACCACGCCCTTCTCGATGATGTCGGCCGCGAGCTCCGGCGGCGTACGCTCGAGACACGTCCGGACCGTCTCGACGATGGTCATCACGGGCTCGCGAAGCGCCTCCCGGATCTCCTCGTCGGTAACGACGAGCGTCTTCGGGACGCCGTCGACGAGGTCGCGCCCCTTCACTTCGATGGAGCACCGGTCGAGGGCTTCCGGATGGGCCGAGCCCAGCGCGATCTTGATCTCTTCGGCGCGCCGCTCGCCCACCAGCAGTCGGTAGTGCTTGCGGATGTGCTGGATGATCGCCTCGTCCATCTCGTCGCCGGCGATCCGAACGGAGTTGCAGTACACCGTGCCCGACATGGAGATGACGGCGACCTCGGTCGTCCCGCCGCCGATGTCGACGATCAGGTGACCGCCCGGCTCGTGGATCGGCAGACCGGCGCCGATGGCCGCCGCCGTGGGTTCCTCGATCAAGTACACCTCACGTGCGCCCGCCTGAAGCGCCGCGTCTCGCACCGCGCGTTTCTCCACCTGGGTGATCCCCGACGGCACGCCGACCACGACACGGGGACGGTCGAGGAACCAGGCCCGCTTGCGCCCGGTCGAGATCTGTCGCGCCCGAGCGATGAAGTACTGCAGCATCCGCTCGGTGACGTCGAAATCGGCGATCACGCCGTCTTTCAAGGGGCGAATGGCCATGATGTTCTCGGGTGTGCGGCCGAGCATCGCCTTGGCCTCGTGCCCGACCCCGATCACCTCGTTATCCGTCTTGCGGATCGCGATGATGGAGGGCTCGTTGAGCACGATCCCCTGGTTTCGTACGAAGACGAGGGTGTTCGCGGTGCCCAGGTCGATCGCGAGATCTGACGAAAACAGCCCCAGGAGGCGGTCTGATAGCATCATCGGCGGCAACTCAAGCAATACCCGCGCCACACCCGACACGCGCAGGAACTCCCTGATTCAGAAGATTGCCGACGGTCGGCCCCCTCACCCAGGTGATCGAACGATGACAGCAGCGACGCCCAGCGGACAGCGCGCGCGGGGTTCTGACGACCACCGTCCGCCACCGACCGCCTACGCCTTGCCCCAGTAAGCACGGTCTGCCGGGAAGACGGTCTTACAGCGCGTCGGCGCGGCTGGCCCGTCGAGGGTGTCGGCCGCGGCGCGCCAGACGGCGTAGTGCGGCGCGGCACGATGCGCTTCGAGCGCGGCCATGTCCTTGTAGACCTCGTAGAAGTAATAGGTGTTCTCGTCCTGTTCGTCCTGAAGCACGTTGAACCGCAGGCAGCCGGGCTCGTCCTTCTCGGAGCCGAGCGCGTCCACTTCGATCGCCTCGAGAAACCGTTTCCGTTGGTCCGGCTTCACCCGCACCTTCACCCAGATCGCGAGCATTGACGCCTCCTTCAGTTGATCGTCGCCCCTCGGCGGCCCCGCCCCTCGACGGCCTGCGGCGCGCACGACGCGCCCTATCGATCGGGGTCAACGCGGATGGTAACGCGAAGTGGGTCTGGGCTGCCGAACGAAAGCACCGGAGTGCGAAAAAAGCGCCTGTAGGTCTTACCGCTACCGGCACAACAATGAGGTGGCGGCCTGCCGGTCCCTTGAGCCTAACCCCTCGCAATTTCGTGATCTCTTCGAATCCGTTCCCCGATAAGCCCACTGGCATGAAAGATGCTCTGGGAGGGGGGGGAGCGGCACGAATTGCTCAGGTAGGGAGGAATAGGCAATGAGGACCGGCCTCAGCCGAAAAATTTGGATCGCACCGCTGCTCCTGGCCGTGCTCGGAGGCTGCGTATACGGCAGGGAGGTCGAGAAGACCACCCCGAGCCCGGTCGTCATGACCCCGGCTCCGCCGGCCCCAGCGGTTCCGACGGTTCCGGCGGTCGCCACCGACCGCGTCGTGTATCCAGAGGGCCGCTGGCAGCTCTTCGGAGACGGCAAGAGGGCACCGTACTACTGGGTATGGATCCCGAACGGGTCGACGGTGACCTCGGCGCCGCCGCCGCCCTCGAGTCCGACGGTCTCCTCGACGGTTGTCGTCCCGCCGACCGATCGAACCTACACTTACCCGGAGGGGCGCTGGCAGCTCTACGGCGACGGCCGGAGCACGCCATACTACTGGGTGTGGATCCCGAGCGGCGCGGCGCCGCCGGTCCCGCCGATCCCGCCGCAAGCCGGGTAAAGAGCATTCGGAGGGGGCCTCGACGGCCCCCTCCGATGCCTCCCCGTCGGACAGGGATTGCGCGGGCGAAGCCCGCGCTCGAACTGCGCTGAGACAACCTCGGCGATCACCCCCGTTAGCTCGATTCGTCAGGTCCGTCCTCGGTCAGGTCCGCCCTCTCGCTGCTCGGGCTCCCTGGATAGAGTTGGCGGGCCGCAGTATATTGCCGGTGTCCGGCCGCCCACTCACGCGGTGCGCGCCGCAGGCCGTTGCGGGGCTGAGACGCCGCCGGCCGAGGCGCGACTCTAATCTGTGGAGGCGACGCAATGCCTGACGGTTCTCTCGAGCTGGTCAACGAGGTGAAAGCCGGCACTCCCTCGTCCGGCGCCGGATCCGCGAGCCGCCCGTCGACGCCGAGTCACGGCGGACCGCTGACGCGCCGCTGGACCGAGCAGCGCTGGCTGCTCGACAACACGATCCGATCGGTCGGGATGGATTGGGATCAGCCGCGCTCCATCTATCTCTCCGTACCCTGCGGTCCCGAAGCCAACGCCGACTTCACCGCGATTCGCCAGCGCATCACGAAGCTCGCCGACGCGTCGCCGGCCTTCGAGGCGGTCGCGCGCCGCCGCGAGGCCAAGGCCCAGGCGGCCGGGCAGAACGAGGACGTCGTGACGGCTCGTGAGAATTACTTCATGGCGAGCATCCACTGGGCCGCTGCGCAGTGGCCGATCGACGAGAACAACGAGCTGAACCGCTTCTACAACGGCAAGAAGCGCGAGTGCTACGCGAAGTACGCGGGGCTCGCCGACCACCACGTCGAGGCGGCGTGGATCCCGCTGCCGGGCGGCAAGTCGCTGCCGGCCTGGTTCCACCTCCCGCCCGGCTATCGTGGCGGGCGCATCCCGGTGGTGGTGTCGCTTCCCGGCATGGACAGCTTCAAGGAGATCGGCGTCGCCATGTACGGCGATCGCTGGCTGTCGCGCGGCATGGCGGTGCTGGCGTTGGACGGGCCCGGGCAGTACGAGAGCCCCGTGCTCGACATCTACTTCAGCATGCCCGCGTGGATCGCCACCGGCACGGCCGCGGTCGAATGGCTGACGACGCGCGCCGAAATCGACCCGACCCGCATCGGCCTGGCCGGCAACAGCTTCGGGTCGTTCTTCGGGACCATCGCGGCCGCCCACGAGCCACGCATCCGCGCGGTCGCGGTGGCGGCGGTGTGCCACGAGCCCGGCTTTCACACGATCTTCGAGGAGGCGTCGCCGACCTTCAAGATGCGCTTCATGTACATGTCCGGCATCACGGACGAGGTCAAGTTCGATGAGTTCCGCAAGAGCATGACCTGGGAGGGACACGCGGAGAAGATCTGCGCGCCGTATCTCTGCGTCGCGGGTGAATTCGACGAGCTGTCCCCGCTCGAGCACACCGAGCGCCTGATGAAGGCCCTCCGGGGGCCCAAGCGCCTGGTCGTCTACCAGGACTCGCGTCATTCCGTCGGCAACGTGCCTGCTGCGAACCTCGGCCCCTTTCCACCGATCCTCGCCGCCGACTGGATTGCGGCGACCCTCGCCGGCAAGTCGTTCCCCAGCGAGAAATGGTACGTGGAAGCGAGCGGGCGCATCGTCAAGACCGCGATGTGAGCATCGCGCGCATCGGAGCCCAACCGTGACGGACTATCGCACCGTGGCGCGCCAGCTCACCGACAGCCTCGGCCTGCGGCGCCGGCCGGTCGCCGTCGCCTTCCGCCAGACCCCGCCCGCCGGAGTGGCCAAGTTCGCCGGGACGGAGCCCTCGGGGTGCAAGTACCACCGGGGGCGCCGGCAGACGCTGGCGACGCAGTAGCGCGACTACGGAGTAAGGAGAACGACCATGGCAGAGAAGTCGGAAGCTCCGCTCCAGTTCCAGCTGCGAAAGCTCGGACACGTCGTGCTCAACGTCACCGATCTCGAGGCGTCGGTGCGCTTCTACACTGACGTGCTCGGGCTGCAGGTCAGCGACCGTTATCCGGACAGCATGGTCCCGGGCGGGATGGTCTTCATGCGCTGCAACGCCGACCACCACGGTGTGGCGCTGGTCGGAGGCGCCAAGAACAATGAGCGGAGCAGCCTGAACCACTTCGCCTTCGAGGTGGCGACGCTCGACGAGGTGTTCCGCGCGCGAACCTGGCTGCGCAAGCAGGGCGCGCCGATCGTCTTCGAAGGGCGCAGACGCGCCGGCTGTCAGATCGCCGTGGAGTTCCAGGATCCCGACGGCAACAACCTCGAGATCTACTGGGGCATCGACCAGGTCGGCACGAACGGGTACGTGCGTCCGGCGAGCGAGTGGCGCCAGGCGCGCACGCTCGAGGACGCGGTCGCCAACCTGCCGCCGGGCCAGCGGCTACCACTCTTCTCGACATGACGATTCTCCACATGACGACGCCGGGGCCAGGGCCGAGGGCATTCGCGCCGGCCTGAGCCGTGGCCTCCCTCTCGACGACCTGTTGCATCGCCGGCGGAGGGCCGGCCGGGATGATGCTCGGGCTGCTCCTCGCCCACGCAGGCGTCGAGGTCCTCGTGCTCGAGAAGCACGCCGACTTCCTGCGCGACTTCCGCGGCGACACGATCCATCCGTCCACGCTCGAGGTCATGCACGAGCTCGGGCTGCTGGAGGACTTCCTGAAGCTGCCGCACCAGAAGGTGCACCAGCTGACCGTGCAGATCGGCGACGTGACGGTGCCGTTCGCCGACTTCACCCATCTGCCGACGCGCTGCGGGTTCATCGCGTTCTTGCCCCAGTGGGACTTCTTGAACTTTCTCGCGGAGCAGGCGGCCCGCTACCCGACCTTCAAGCTCCGGATGCGCGCCGAGGTGGTGGGCCTCCTCGAGGAGCGGGGCGGCGTGGTCGGTGTCGAGGTCGGGGCGCCGGAGGGCCGCCTCGAGGTGCGCGCCAAGCTCGTCGTTGGCGCCGACGGCCGGCACTCGGTGGTCCGCCAGAAGGCGAAGCTCCCGGTCGAAGAGCTGGGCGCTCCGATGGACGTACTGTGGTTCCGAATCTCCCGGCGACCCGAGGACTCCCCCGCGGTCATGGGCCGGTTCCAGGCCGGGCGGGTCTTCGTCATGCTCAATCGGGGTGACTACTGGCAGTGCGGCTACGTCATTCCCAAAGGCACCCTCGAGGAGATTCGGCGAGAGGGGCTCCCGGCCTTTCGCGACGGCGTCGCGGACCTCGCCCCGTTCGTCAGGGATCGAGTGGCCGACATCCGCAGCTGGGACGACGTGAAGCTGCTGACGGTGCTCGTCGACCGGCTGACGACCTGGTACCGGCCGGGGCTCCTGTGCATCGGTGACGCCGCTCACGCCATGTCGCCGGTCGGCGGCGTCGGAATCAATCTCGCAATCCAGGACGCCGTCGCGACCGCGAACCTCCTGGCGGCGCCGCTTCGCGACGGAACACTCTCGGTCGATCACCTGCTCCGGGTCCAGCGGCGGCGCTTGCCCGCCACGCGGATCGTGCAGCGATTCCAGATCGTGATCCAGAATCGCATCGTCACGCGTGTCCTCGGTAGCCGGGGCCAGACCCTCGCTGTTCCGTGGGCGCTCCGCCTGTTCGAGCGCTTTCCCCTGCTGCGTCGGATTCCGGCCCGGGTGGTCGGCGTCGGCGTCCGGCCCGAGCACGTACGAATCCCGGTATAATGCCGGCCCGTAATTCCGCTCGACGCTGTCGCGCTCGGCGCGACGAGGGGAGCACCGCGCCCTGCCCAGCCTGAATCTGATCGGCCAGTCGCTCCTCGCGGGGCTCTTCACGGGCGGTCTCTACGCGCTGCTCGGCCTGGGACTCAGCCTGACCTGGGGCCTGCTCCGCGTCATCAACCTCGCCAACTTCGCGCTGGCGTTTCTCGGGGCGTACCTCACCTACCAGCTCGCGACGGCCTTCGGGCTCGACCCGATCCTGACGCTCGTGGTCATCGTGCCCGGCTTCTTCGTCGTCGGCATCGCGCTGGAGGCGGGGTTCCTGCGCTTCAAGATCAACGAGCTGACGTCGTTGATCGTGACCTTCGGGCTCACGGTCATCCTCGAGAGTCTGATCCAGTGGATCTGGACCGCCGATTTCCGGCGCCTCGAGTGGCCGTACACGCGCGTGTCCTTGAGGGTCGGCACGCTCTTCGTGGGCCTGACGGGGCTCCTCGCCTTCGGCGCGGCCGCGCTTCTGACGCTCGGCACCTGGGCGTGGCTCCGCTGGAGCTACCTCGGCAAGGCCGCGCGGGCGAGCGCGCAGGACGGGCCGATGGCCGGCGCCTTCGGCGTCAACCGTCGCCGCCTGGCGCTGCTGCTCGCCGGCTTGAGCTCGGCGTACGCGGCCGTCGCGGGCCTCTTCATCGCGCTCAACCACACGCTGGCGCCGTCGCAGATCTACTCGTGGATCGGCGTCGTCTTCGCCGCGGTGATCATCGGCCGGCTCGGCAACGCCTTCGGCCTGCTCGCCGCCTCGGTCTTCATCGCCACCAGCGAAGCGCTGACCATGGCCGTCACCGCGCCGGGCTGGGCTCCGCTCGTGTCCTTCACGCTGCTGATCGTGATCTTGTTGTTGCGGCCCGAGCTGTGAACGCGTCCCGGCTCGCCCCGGCGCTCCCCCTCGTCGTCGCAGGCGTCGCGCTGGCTCTGGTGCCGGCGCTCAGGCTCCCGGCCTTCTACGAGACGTTCCTCTATCTGGTGTTCTTCTGGGTGTCGCTGGCCACGAGCTGGAACATCCTCAGCGGGTACGCCGGCTACTTCAGCTTCGGCCACGCGGCGTTCTTCGGCGCCGGCGTCTACGCCACGGCGACCCTCACGACCGCCTTCAACGTCCCGTTCCTCTGGACGTTGCCGGCAGCGGGACTGGTCGCCACACTCCTCGGAACCGCGATCGCGGCGGTCGTCTTCCGCGTCCGCGGTGTCCGCGGCGAGCTCTTCGGGCTCCTCACGCTCGCCGTCACCTTCGTGCTGTCCACCATCGCCCTCAACACCAAGATCGACGGCGGCCCGGGAGTATTCCTGGCCGCGGTCCCCATCCCGACGCTGCTCGGCGCGCCGGCGACGACGCTCTACCACCTGGCCCTCGCGGTCGCGCTCCTCTCCGCCTTCGCCGCCCTCGCGATCTACCGCTCGCGCTGGGGCATGGGCCTCTTCGCCATCCGCGACGACGAGGACGTCGCCGAGGTCCTCGGGGTCCCCACATACCGTTACAAGCTCGTCGCCTTCGCGCTGAGCTGTTTCATCGCCGGGCTGATCGGCGGGATTCACGCGATGTTCGTGACGTACGTGACCGTCGCCGAGACGTTCTCCGTCGGCCTCGCCGTGGACGCGATCATGATGGCCGCGCTCGGCGGCACGCGATTCTGGTACGGCCCGGCCCTGGGCGCCGTGATCGTCACCGCGCTCACCCAGTCCCTCACCGGCGGCGAGAGCGCGGTCCTGAATCGCGCGCTGATCGGGGCCATCCTGATCGTCGTCATCGTGTTCCTGCCCGACGGCGTGGCGGGCGGGCTCCGACGACGCGCGCGTCGGGCGACGGCACCGGTCGCCGCACCAGTCGCGAGCGGCGCCCTCGCGCTGGCGACGGGGGTCCCGTCACGCCCGGCCGCCGTCCCGCTGCTCGGCTGCACCGACGTGAAGAAGGCGTTCCGCGGCCTCCAGGCCCTGGCGGGCGTGACACTCGAGGTCCGCGCCGGCGAGATCCTGGGCCTCATCGGGCCCAACGGGTCGGGCAAGTCGACGCTGATCAACGTGGTCAGCGGCTACTACCGGCCCGACGGCGGCTCGGTCGTGCTCGACGGCCGGGACATCGCCCGGGTCACGGCGCACCGGATCGCCGGCCTCGGCCTGTCCCGCACGTACCAGATCCCGCGCTCGTTCCGTCGCCTCAGCGTCGTCGACAACGTCGCCCTGGCGGCGATGTTCGGCGCCGGTCACGGCCTCGAACGGGGACGGAGCCTCGCGCGATCGTGGCTGGCCTTCACCGGTCTCGAGGCCAAAGCCGACGCGTTGCCCGACGAGCTGAACCTGCTCGAGCGGAAGTTCCTCGATCTGGCGCGCGCGCTCGCGTCCGAGCCGCGCCTGGTGCTGCTGGACGAGGTACTCTCGGGTCTGACCCCGGCGCAGATGACCGACGCCCTCCGGCTCGTTCGCCGGATTCGCGACCGCGGCACGACGGTCGTATTCGTCGAGCACATCATGCGGGCCGTCCTCGACCTCGCCGATCGCGTGGTGGTGCTGAGCTACGGGCAGGTCATTGCCGAAGGACTTCCGCGCCAGGTCATGCGCGACCCGGAGGTCGTGCGGGCGTATCTCGGAAAGGCCTATGCTTGAGGTCGAGCACCTCGAAGTGGCCCACGGCGACGCCGTCGCCGTCTGGGACGTGTCGCTCAGCGTCCGCCCGCGCGACCTCGTCACCGTGGTGGGACCGAACGGCGCCGGCAAGACGACACTGATCAACGCGATCGCCGGCCTCTTGCCGATCAGGGCCGGAACCGTCCGCCTCGACGGTGGCGATCTGGCGTCGGTACCGGCGCACGACCTTTGCCGCCACGGCATCGCGCTCGTCCCCGAAGGCCGCCGCCTCTTTCCGGCCATGACCGTCGAGGAGAACCTGGAGATCGGCTGCTACGCGCCGCCAGCGCGGAGGTTGCGCGGCCGGAGCCTCGAGCGGGTCTACGCGACCTTTCCGATCCTGCGCGAGCGCCGGCGACAGCTCGCCGGCTCGCTCTCCGGCGGCCAGCAGCAGATGGTCGCCATCGGTCGGGCGCTGATGGCCGTGCCGCGACTCCTGCTGCTCGACGAGCCATCGCTCGGGCTCGCGCCACAAATCGTCGATCAGGTGTTCGAGGTCGTCGCCGGCATCCACGCCGACGGCGTCGCGGTGCTGCTGGTCGAGCAAAACGTCATCCAGGCCTTCGCCATCGCCGCCCGGGCATATGTCCTCGAGCAGGGGCGTATCGTGGCCGAAGGGGCTCCGTCGGAGCTCGCGCAGGATGCCCGGATCCGCGAAGCCTACCTCGGCCAGCAGTGACCGTGAAATTTTGAGTCGATGCGGAATCTTGCCCTCGGATCGACGGTGGTCTAGCATGTCGAGCGTCCGCAAACAGGAGGAGAGAACGATGGCACTGATCAAGGTGACGGACCTGGCGTACGGGCGGCTTCGGGCGCCGGACCTCGACGTGGCCGAGGAGTTCCTGACCAACTTCGGGATGGTGCGGACGGCGCGGACGCCGACCGCGCTCTACATGCGCGGAACCGATCCGGCCCACCATCTCCACGTCACGGAGAAGGGCGATCCCGGCTTCGTGGGGCTCGCGTACTACGCGGCCAGCCTGGAGGACCTCAAGCGGGTGGCGAAGGCCCCGGGCGCGTCCGGTGTCGAGGACATCGACGAGCCCGGCGGGGGCAAGCGGGTCCGGCTGAAGGAGCCCAACGGGTATCAGGTCGAGGTCGTGTACGGGATGAAGAAGCTCAAGCCGATCCCGGTGAAGCGCCAGCCGTTGAACCTCGGGTCGGACGCCCTCAAGCGCGCCGGCAAGCTGATGAGGATCCACCGGGGCCCCGCACGGGTGAAGCGGATCGGCCACGGGGTGATGGCCTCGCCCAAGGTGGTGGAGACGGCGCGGTGGTTCCGCGACACGCTCGGGTTCATCTGCTCGGACGACGTGTACGCGGGCAGCAAGGACAACATCATCGGCTCGTTCAACCGACTCGATCGTGGGGACACGTACGTCGACCATCACGTGTTCTTCTGCGTCCGGAACGAGCGGGCCGGCCTGAACCACCTGTCCTTCGAGGTGGCGGACATCGACGACGTGTTCACGGGGCACGAGTATCTGAGGAACCTCGGCAAGTACGAGCACATGTGGGGGATCGGCCGGCACCTCCTCGGGAGCCAGATCTACGACTACTGGGCGGACCCGTGGGGCCGCGTGCACGAGCACTGGTCGGACACCGACCGTCTGAACCGGAAGAACGGATCGAACTTGATCTCGGCGGAAGACGGGCTCGTTTCCCAGTGGGGCGAGCGGCCGCCGGAGAGGTTCCTCACTCGTGTGATCGCCTGAGGCACCACATTTGAGCGGCAGGATCGCATCGCTTCTCCTCCTGGTCCTCGCCGCGCTGGCGGCGGCCGCGCCGGGGGCCGCCGCGCCGGCCGGGCCGCCGGTGAGGATCGGCAGCACGCTGGCGTTGACCGGGCCGCTGGCGGCGACGTCGATGGTCCACAAGATCGCCGGCGAGATCTCCGTCGAGCAGATCAACAAGCGCCAGGGCTTCCTGGGCCGGCCCATCGAGTGGGTGTTGCTCGACGACCAGTCCAAGCCCGACGTGGCCCGGACCCTCTACGAGCGGTTGATCACCGTCGACAAGGTCGATCTGATCCTCGGGCCCTACGCGACCGGCGCCATCCTCTCGGCGATGGCGGTGGCGCAGCGCTACCAGAAGGTGCTGATCCATCACACCTTCGGCATTCCGAAGCTGGCGAAGTATCCGATGCACTTCTCGGCCAGCGGGCTCGCCTTCGAATCCGAGAAGGTCGTGCCCGCGAAGCTCCTGGACGCTCTCGCGTCGACCGGCCGTCCGCCGAAAACGATCGCGATCGTGACGAGCAAGTTTCCCTCCGTGCAGTTCATCTCCGCCGGGGCCCGCGACGTGGCGACCGCCCGCGGCGTGAAGGTGGTCCTCTATCTGGAATACGAGTTCGGCAACCGCGACTTCGCGCCGATCGCCGCGCGCATCAAGGAGGCGGACGCCGATTTCCTGTGGGTCGGCACGATCGGGCTCGATGGCAACCTGTTGCTCGACGCGTTCCAGACGATCGGCTACCGGCCGCGCGGTCAGTACCACCTGTTCCCGTCGCCCGGGCCGCTGCTCACGGCGCCGGGCTCGGCGTTCGCGTTCGCTTACAGCACGTTCGAGGCGCACCCGCCGATGACGAGCAATCCGGCCGCCGACGCCCTCTGCAAGCTCTTCGGCGAGCGGGCCAAGCAGGCCGGCCTGCCCTACCCCTTCGTGGAGAGCCAGGCGGCGGGGTCGCTGACCGCGTGGCTTCTGCTCGAGGCCGCCGTGAACGCCGCGAAGAGTCTCGACGACAAGGCGATCGCCGCCTGGATCAAGGCCAACCGGATCGACACGCCGTTCGGCCAGCTCTCCTTCGAGGGCGAGAACAACTACGGGGCCGAGCACACGAAGGTCAAGCAGAGCCAGAACGGGCGATGGGTCATCGTCTGGCCGCGCGAGTCCGCGGCGCCCGGCGCCAACGTCGTCTATCCCGCGCCGTAAGGTCTCACGCCGAGCCCGAGGACCGCATGACCGTCGATCCCCGATTGCTCAGCTCGCTCCAGTGGCGAATGGTGGGGCCGTTCCGCGGCGGCCGCGTGGTGGCGGTCGCGGGCCATCCGACCGATGCGATGACCTTCTATTTCGGCGCCTGCGCCGGTGGCGTCTGGAAGACCTCGGACGGCGGCACCTACTGGGAGAACGTCTCCGACGGCTTCTTCGAGACCTCGGCCGTCGGCGCGATCGCAGTCGCGCCCTCCGACCCGAACGTGGTCTATGCGGGCACCGGTGAGGCGTGCATCCGCGGCAACGTGTCCCACGGCGACGGCGTCTACCGGTCCACCGACGGCGGCGCCACCTGGACGAACGTGGGGCTCCGTGACACGCGTCACATCGGGCGCGTCCGCGTGCACCCGCGCGATCCCAGCCTGGTCTACGTCGCCGCGCTCGGACACGCGTGGGGCCCGAATCGCGAGCGCGGGGTTTTCCGGTCGCGTGACGGTGGTGCCCGGTGGGACCACGTGCTCTTCAAGAGCGCGCGCGCCGGCGCCGTCGACCTCTCGATGGACCACCAGAACCCCCGCGTTCTCTACGCGGCAGTGTGGGAGGCGCAGCGCACGCCGTGGAGCATGACGAGCGGCGGAGGGGAGTCGTCCCTCTGGAAGTCGACCGACGGCGGCGACACCTGGACCGACATCTCGCGAACCCCGGGGCTGCCGCGCGGCGTGCTCGGACGCATCGGCGTCGCGGTCTCTCCGGCCGACGGCCGGCGGGTCTATGCGGTGGTCGAGGCCGACGACGGCGCGCTCTTCCGCTCCGACGACGGCGGCGCCACCTGGCAGCGGGGCAGCGAGGAGGCGGGGCTCCGCGGCCGCCCCTGGTACTACATGCACGTCTTCGCCGACCCCGTGGATGTCGACACCGTGTGGGTCGCCGACTACGCCCTGTGGAAGTCCACCGACGGCGGCAAGACGTTCGGCGAGGTCGCCACGCCGCACGGCGACAATCACGACCTCTGGATCGACCCCGCGAATCACCGCCGCATGATCGAGGGCAACGACGGCGGCGCCTGCGTGTCGTTCAACGGCGGGCAGTCGTGGTCGACCATCTACAATCAGCCGACCGCGCAGTTCTACCACGTGTGCGCCGACGATCAGCGGCCCTACCGCATCTACGGCTCGCAGCAAGACAACTGGGCCATCAGTCTCCCGAGCCAGTCCCACCGCGGTGTCATCGCCGCGATCGACTGGGTCCAGCCGGGCGGCGGCGAGAGCGGCTACATCGCGGTCAAGCCGGGCGATCCGGCCATCGTCGTGGGCGGCTCGATCGGCACCGGCCCCGGCATGGGGCGGCTCATCCATTACGATCACCGCACCGGGCAGGAGCGGATCATCAGCGTCTGGCCCGAGACCTACGGCATGGGGACGGCGCCCGCCGAGCACCGCTACCGCTTCCAGTGGACGTTCCCCGTCTTCTACTCGCGGTGGGACGCGCGCGAGCTGTGGATCGCCGGCAATCGCGTCTTCCGCTCCCTCGACGAGGGGCAGAGCTGGGAGACCGTGAGCCCGGATCTGACCCGCAACGACCCGACGAAGCTCGGGCTGTCGGGCGGGCCCATCACCCGCGACAACACGGGCGCCGAGGTCTACTGCACGATCTTCGCGCTGGCCGAGTCGTACCACGAGCGCGACGTGCTGTGGGCCGGCACCGACGACGGCCTCGTTCATCTCTCTCGCGACCACGGCCGGACGTGGCAGCGCGTGACGCCGCCGGAGCTGCCCGAGTGGGCGCTCGTCAGCGTCCTCGAGCCGTCGCCGCACGACGCGGCCACGTGCTACGTGGCGGCCACGTGCTACAAGCTCGACGACACGCGTCCCTACCTTTTCAAGACGAGCGACTACGGGCGCACGTGGAAGCGCATCACCAACAGCCTGCCGGAGGGCGAGATCACGCGCGTCGTGCGCGAGGACCCGGGCCGGCGCGGGCTGCTCTACTGCGGCACCGAGACCCGGCTGTGGGTGTCGCTCGACGACGGGGGCTCGTGGCAGCGCCTGTCGTCGAATCTGCCGGTCGCGCCGATCCACGACTTGATCGTGAAGGACACCGACCTGGTCGTCGCCACGCACGGCCGCTCGTTCTGGATCCTCGACGACCTCACGCCGCTCCACCAGATGGCGGACGCGGTCGCCAACGCCGACGCGCACCTCTTCGCGCCGCGTCCGACGACGCGCTGGCGGGCCTACCGGGGCCACGGCATGAAGCCCGGGCCCGGCCGCGAGTTCGCCTATCGCATGGTCGGCTCGATCGGCTACGCCTATCGGCAGGTCGAGGCGCCGACCGGCGAGAAGAAAGAGCGCCTGCTCGACGCCGGCGAGAACCCGCCGAACGGCGCCGTGGTGCACTACTGGCTGAAGGAAGCGCCTCCGGGAGACGTCACGCTCTCGTTCCTCGACGCCGAGGGGCGCCAGATCCGGTCGTTCAGCCGCTCGGCGGACGGATCGTCGGCGCCGAAGGACGGCGCCGACGAGGAGCCGCGGCCCACGAAGAACACGGGCGCGAACCGCTTCGTCTGGAACCTGCGCGGCCCCGACGCCACGAAGCTGCCGGACAACAAGGGCCGGGGCGGCACCGTCGACGCGCTCGCGGCACCCCGCGTACCTCCGGGCCGCTACCAGGTCCGCCTCACGGTCGGCGGCCGCTCGCTGACGCAGCCGTTCACGCTCGTGAAGGATCCGCGCGTCCTGGCGACGGACGAAGACTTACAAACACAATACGCGTGGGCCAAGAGGGCTCACGGTCTGCTGACGCGGGTGCACGACGCGGTCCTGACGCTCCGCGACGTTCGCGCGCAGGCCGACGCCTGGGCCGGCCGTACCGAGACTCCGGCGATCAAGGACGCCGCCCAGGCGCTCGCGCGAACGCTCTCCGCCATCGAGGGCGAGCTGATTCAAGTCCGCTCCGAGGACCCGCGGATGTTCCCCGCGAAGCTCAACTCGCGGATCGCGACGATCGTGGGGCTCATCGAGTACTCCGACGCCGCGCCCACGCAGGCGCTTCGCGAGCTCTCGGAGAATGTGGCGCTCGCGGCCGAGATGGAGCTGGCGAAGCTCGACCGGTGTCTCGCCGAGGATGTCCTCGCCTTCAACGCCCTCTGCCGCGACGCGGGCGTCGCCGCCATCGTTCCCAGACCACGCGCCGGCGGCTGAGCCCGCGGGCCCGCGGCGCCGTCTCACACCTCCTCGAACTCCGCGGTGTACTCGACGTTGATGCCCCGCCGGACACTCTGGCTGGCCGGGCAGCCCTTCTCGTGGACGCCGAGCGCGCGCTCGGCCTCGGCGCGCTTGCCCTTGGGGATCTTGCACGTGTAGCGGACGCGGATGGTCGTGATGAGCGGGACGCCGTCGACGTTCTCGATGATGCCCTCGACGTGCGCGACGAGGTTGTCGGGTGAGCTCTTGATCCCGCGCGCATCCAGCGCGCTTCCCATATTGCCGGTCAGTCAGCCGGCCACCGCCATCACGAGATGGTCCAGCGTGGCGGGCCGTTCCACCTCCGGCTCGGCCTTGTAGAACTTCTTGATGCCCCCGTGGATGCCGTAGGGGACGGGAGTGTCGGGAAAGGCGTCGAGGTAGGCCGTCTTCATGCCGCGGCCCGGCTCCTTGACGACTCGCGCCCTGGTCACGTGGATAACTTCGCCCATGGAAAACCTCCTCGCGGTGTCAAAGGGGTGAATCGCCTCACTCGAGTGCTGCCAGGACGACCCGGACGATGTCCTTCAGGACGGCGCGCTCGGGGAAGGTCTTGGCCATGACGGACAGCCCCTGAGCGCTGCTGGTCAGGAACCGCGCCAGGGCCCGAGGGTCGCGCGCTCGGTCGATCTCGCCCGCCGTCTGGGCGCGGACCACCGCGCGATGGAAGGCGGCCTCGATCTTCGCCAGCACCGCCCCGACCCTGGTCGCCGTCGCGCGATCGCGCGAGGCGAGCTCGGCCGCCGAATTGGTCACCAGGCATCCGCGGGGGCGGCGCGGCTCCAGGGCCAGCGCGACCTTGAGCCGGAAGAACTCGCGGATGGCGTCCTTTCCCGACGCCGGCCCGTCGAGGGCCGCCAGGAGCTTCGCGGTCACCACGCGGTCGTAGCGGTCGATGGCGGCGAAGAAGAGCGCCCGCTTGTCTCCGAACGTGCCATAGAGGCTGCCGCGCTGGATGCCCATCCGGTCCACGAGGTACTGGATCGACGTCGCTTCGTACCCCCGCGACCAGAAGACCTGCATGGCCCGGTCGAGAACCACGTCGTGCGTGAACTCCCTGGGGCGGGCCACGCCTATCGAGTATCAGTTTCGGAATGATCGGTCAAGAAAATGTGGTACGGTCCGCGTAGACGACTCTCACGGAAGGAGGGGTCGATGACGCTTCAGGAAAAGCTCGACGCCATGCGCGAGGCCTCCAAGACGCGGATCCCGCCCGAGGCCAGGGCGGTCATGCAGCGCAGCATCGACGATCTCCGGGCCTCCGGGATCATGAACCGCGTCGCCCGCGTGGGCCAGACGGCGCCGGACTTCACGCTGCCCAACGCCGCTGGCCGACCGGTCAGCCTCAAGGAGCAGCTGGCCCGCGGGCCGCTCGTGCTGTCGTTCTACCGCGGCCGCTGGTGACCGTACTGCAACGCAGAGCTGGACGCTCTGCAGCAGGCCCTGCCCGCGATCACCGCCGCCGGCGCCACGCTCGCCGTCATCTCGCCGCAGGTGGCGCGCACGCCGCGCGAGACCGAGGAACCCAAGCCGTTCGCGTACGAGATGCTACGTGACTCCGGCAATCCGGTCGCCGAGCGGTATGGTCTGGTTTTCACCCTGCCCGACGACCTGCGCGAGATCTACGTGAAGTTCGGCATCGACCTGGCGCGGGGCAATGGTGACGGCACCTGGCGGCTTCCCATCCCGGCGCGGTTGGTGATCGATCGCCAGGGCATCATTCGCGCCGTCGACGCGGACCCCGACTACACGCGGCGGTCGGAGCCGGCTCGAACGGTGGAGATCCTCGAGAATCTACGCCGTTCCTGAGGAGCGATCATGTCCACTGTGCCCGATGGGCTAAATCCCAAGATCGAGACCCGCGAGATCGTCTTCGACGCCGACGTCAACCTGGTCACGCCATTTCTCAAGCTGGCGACGGTCAGCCGCGGTGGCTCGGGCCACATGACGTTCGCCTGCGACGAGGGCCCCAACCTGGGCGGTCTCGGCTCGGCGCCCACGCCGCTCATGTACTTCAGTGCCGCGCTCGCGTTCTGACTGATGACCCAGGTGTCCCGGTACGGGCACATGCTGAAGGTCACGGTGAACGGGATGCGGATGCGCGTGACGGCGCGCTACCGGGTGGACGGCTCGGTGCTGAACGACACCATCCAGGGCCGGATGCTGGGCGCCGAGACCACGCTCGAGATCGATTCGCCCGACTCGCCCGAGCGCGTGGCCAGGGTCGTGCGCAACGCCGAGCGCGGCTGCTTCGTCATGCAGGCGCTCCAGAACCCGGTGCCGGTCACCGGTCGCACCCTGCTGAACGGCGCGCTCCTGGCCGAGTGACGGCGGTCGCTCTCCCAGCCGCTGGTCGGCCTTGACTGGCCTGCCGCCCTGGCGCTACGTTCGCCGACGCGTGGCCGCGCGAAGCACGCCGCGCGGCGGCTGAACCCGTTCTCGGCGAAGGAGCGACGATTGCACCGTGCAGGAATCGAAATCATCGGGATGATCTCGACGACGCTCGCCTCCGAGCTCTACGGCAAGTCGATCATCACCGGGGATGTCGACCGGGAGTTCATTGCGCGGTTCGCGCGCGTGCACGAGGACGGCGGCTTCGACCGCGTGCTGGTCGGCTACGGCTCGACCGGCGCGGACGGCTTCGTGGTGGCGGCGCACGCCGCGTCGGTCACGACGCGCCTCGAGTATCTCATCGCCCACCGGCCGGGATTCGTGGCGCCCACGCTCGCGGCGCGCAAGGCCGCCACGCTCGACCACGTCACTGGCGGCCGCATCGCGCTCCACATCATCACGGGCGGCAGCGACGTCGAGCAGCAGCGCGACGGCGATTTCCTCGACCACGACGCCCGGTATCGCCGCACCGACGAGTATCTCGACATCGTACGAACGACCTGGACGAGCGATCGCCCGTTCGACTATGACGGCGAGTTCTATCGGGTGCGCGGCGCGTTCTCCGAGGTCAAGCCGTGGCAGCGCCCGGCGATTCCGATCTACTTCGGGGGCGTCTCCGGCCCGGCGCTCGCGGTCGGCGCCCGGCACTGCGACGTGTACGCGCTGTGGGGCGAGCCTGTGGCGGCGATCCGGCAGTCGATCGCGGAGGTCCGGGCGGCGGCGCCCCCCGGCCGCCACCCACGCTTCAGCGTGTCGGTGCGGCCGATCCTGGGCGCGACCGAGGACCAGGCCTGGGCACGAGCCCGAGCGATCCTCGCGCGCATCCTCGAGGTACGCGGCAACGCAAACGCGCCCGCGCGGCCCCAGAGCGTCGGCTCGCAGCGGCTGCTCGACCTGGCGACACAGGGCGAGGTTCACGACAAGCGGTTGTGGACCGCCATCGCCGCTGCGACCGGCGCCGCCGGCAGCACGACCGCGCTGGTCGGCACCCCGGAGCAGGTCGCCGAATCGCTCCTGGACTACTACGACGCCGGCGCGACCACCGTGCTCATCCGCGGATTCGACCCGCTCCAGGACGCGATCGACTTCGGACGCGACCTGATCCCGCTCATCCGGGCCGGGGTCGAGCGCCGCGAGCGGCAGGGCGTTCCCGCCGGCTCGCGGGCCACGTGACGCGCTCCGTGAGATGGACGCGCTCTATCTCTCCGAGCTTCAGGCGTTTCTCCGCTACACCGTGGTGCCGGGTCGAGAGCCGGCGCTGGTCTATCTCACCGGCCTGGGCCTTGCGGCGGCTGGAACCTACGACCGCTGCATCGGCGATTCAACCCTCGGTGCCCGTCGAGCCGTGCTCGTGGACTTCCTCGGCGCGGGGTTCAGCGACGCCCCGGAGGCGTTCTCGTACACGCTCGAGGACCACGCCCGGTCGGTCGCGATCCTGCTCGACCATCTCGGGCTTCGCGCGTCGCCGATCGTCGCCTACAGCTTCGGCGGCGCCGTGGCGGTGACGCTGGCGGCCACCCGGTCGGATCTCGCGGCCTCGCTGGTCCTCGCCGAGCCGAACCTGGATCCAGGCGGAGGATTTCTCAGCCGGCGGATCGCCGCGCAATCCGAAGCGGAGTTCCGGACGCGTGGGTTCTCCGAGCTCGTCGGCGAATCGATCGCCAAAGGGCGCAGCGGAAGCCAGGCTTGGGCCATCACGAGCGGGATGCTCCAGGTGGCGTCGGCGCACGGCCTCTATCGGAGCGCCGTCGGGCTCGTGAAGGGCACGCGACCGACGATGCGAGAGCGCCTGCTCCGACTCTCGATACCGCGCACGCTCATCCGGGGCGAAGCGAGCGGCCCGAATCCACACGAGGACGAGCTCGAAGCCCGGGGCGTGCAGCTCCTCTTCGTGCCCAGGGCGGCCCACGGCATGATGTGGGAGAATCCGGACGGCTTCGTCGCGGCGGTCACAGCAGGGGTTGGGCGGTGAGGGCAAAAGCGCGGTAGAGTATGGCGGGCGCCGCGGCAGGGCGTCGCGGGGCTGGGGCCCCGCCGTCCGAGGCGAGGCTCTCTCTAGGGGGAGGACACCATGATCCAGGCGAAGAGGCTCGGTCACGTCGTGCTGAACGTTCGGGATGCCGAGAAGTCGCGCGATTTCTACACGCAGACGCTCGGGCTCAAGGTAGCCCACGAGAATCTGGAGCGGGGCGCGGTGTTCCTCAGCTTCGGCAAGGAGCACCACGACCTGGCGCTGTTCCAGCAGGCGACCGGCGAGCCGCCCGCGAAGACCCAGCCCGGTCTCCATCACGTGGCGTGGCGCCTCGACAACTTCGAGGAGCTGCAGGCCGCCTACAAAGAGCTCAAGAGGATGGGGATCCCGCTCGACGGGACTGCCGAGCACAACGTGACGCGCAGCGTCTACTTCTTCGATCCGGACGGAAACCGCGTGGAGCTCTACTGCGACATGGTCGAGAACGGCTTCGAGACCATGCAAGCGGTCGGGCCGAAGCGCGATCCGCTGGATCTAGAGTAACCGCGCCGACCTCTCCCCTGGCGACGCCGGTCAGCGCCGAGGCGCGTTGGCCGGCGTCGTTCGTCCGCCGGTGACCAGGTATCGCCCGACCTGGATCACCGCGTCGATGACCCCCCACGTCGCGAGGAATGCCAGCGTCTCCAGCGTGAAGCTGTGGAACTTGTAGAACAGCTCCGCGATCACGAACGACAGCGCGAGAGCGGGGACTTGCTCCAGGAGCAGGCGACCCCACGGCATCGAGCGAACCAGCGTGTACATGAGCCTCGTCTCCTCTCCCAAGATGGCGGGGTGAACGGCACGGCCGTGATACTGCGCCCGCGCCGCAGGCGTCGTCAAGGACAGCGCCTTCCTTGACCCGTCCCGGACGTCCGGCGTAACGTACCGACGTCGCAGACCCCACAGCGTTCAGGAGAGGAGAGTCCTCATGGCCCGGCTCACGACCTCGCCCAAGCTCCAGGACATGTACGCTGACGCCCTGCCCGCCTCGCGCGCGCTGTACGAGCGCGCACGGCTCCTCTTCCCGGACGCGGTGACTCACGACAACCGCCGGATGCAGCCCTTTCCGCTCTACGTGGACCACGCGGACGGCGCCTACAAGTGGGACGTGGACGGCCACCGGTACGTGGACTACTGGATGGGGCACGGGGCCTTGCTGCTCGGGCACAATCCCCGGCCGGTCGCGGACGCCGTGCGCGAGCAGGCGCTCCGCGGCACCCACTATGGTGCCTGCCACGAGAAAGAGGTCGAGTGGGGCGAGTGGGTCTGCCGGCTGGTGCCGAGCGCCGAGCGCGTGCGCTTCACGGCGTCGGGCACCGAGGCCACACACATGGCCGTGCGCCTCGCCCGCGCGTTCACCGGCAAGCGGCACGTCGTCAAGTTCGCGGGCCACTTCCACGGCTGGCACGAAGGGCTCGAGATCGGCGTACGGCCTCCCTACGAAGCCGAGCCCGAGGCCGGCCAGCTTCCGGAGGTGGTCGATCTCGTCTCGGTGCTGCCGCCCAACGATATCGTCGCGGTGCGCGATCGCCTCGCGAAGGGCGACGTGGCCGCGGTGATCATCGAGCCGACGGGCGGCCATTTCGGCTCCGTGCCCACGCCCGCGTCGTTCGTCGCGGCGCTTCGCGAGGAAACGCGGCGTGTCGGAGCGCTGTTGATCTTCGACGAGGTCGTCACCGGCTTCCGGGTGGCCCCCGGGGGCGCGCAGGAGAAGCTCGGCCTGATACCCGACCTGACGACGCTCGCGAAGATTCTGTGTGGCGGCCTCCCCGGAGGCGCCGTCGCGGGGCGCGCGGACGTGCTGAGCTACATCGCGACCAAGCCCGACCCGGAAGCGAATCGCCGCGCCAAGATCGCCCATGCCGGCACCTTCAACGCCAATCCGCTCTCGGCCGCCGCCGGCGTCGCGATGCTCGCCTCGGTGGCCGACGGCCAGGCCATCCGCTTCGCCAATCAGCAGGCGGCCACGCTGCGCCACGGCATGAACGAGATCCTCGCGCGCGAAAAGGTCGCCTGGAAGATCTACGGCGAGCACAGCGACTGGAAGATCTTCTTCGGCGCGGGCGCGCCGCCGCGCGATGGATCGGATCAGTCCGTCCAGGACGTGGAGTGGCGGCGGCTCGACGCGAAGAACGCCGAGCAGAGCCGCGCGCTCAGACAGGCGCTCATCCTGAACGGCGTGGACTTCAACGGCGCCCGGGCGCTGGTGGGCACCTGCCACACCGACGAGATCCTCGCCGAGACCTTCGCCGCGTTCGAGGCTGCGATCCGCGCCATGAAAGAAGAAGGCCTCGCATGATCCCCGAGATCTACCGAAAGCTCGGCGTCCGCCCTGTCATCCACGGCTCGGGGACGACCACGCGCTACGGCGGCTCGCTCTTGCGGCCAGAAGCGCTGGAGGCGATGCGCGAAGCGTCGCGCGTCCTCGTGAACCTCGACGAGCTCAACGCGGCGGCGGGCGCGGCCATCGCGCGCATGCTCGGCGCCGAGGCGGCGTTCGTGACCGCGGGCGCGAGCTCGGGCCTGATCCTACAGGCCGCGGCGTGCATCGCCGGCGACGATCCGGCGAAGATCACGCGCCTGCCCGACACCCGGGGGATGCGGATTGAGATCGTCATCCAGCGCGCGCACCGATTCGCCTACGACCAGGCCTATCGGGTCGCCGGCGGGGTGCTCGTCGACATCGGCCTGGCGCGCCGCACGCAGCCCTTCGAGCTCGAAGAGGCGATCACCGATCGGACGGCGGCGGTCGCGTACCTGATCTCGCCCTTCACGAGCCCGCCCGGCATCCTCTCGCTCGAGCAGGTCATCGCGATCGCCCATCGCCGCGGCGTGCCCGTCATCGTCGACGCCGCCTCGATGCTGCCGCCGCGCGAGAACCTGACGAAGTTTCTCCGCCTCGGCGCCGACCTCGTGAGCTTCAGCGGCGGCAAGGGCATCCGCGGGCCGCAGAGCACCGGCATTCTGGCCGGGCGCCGCGATCTCGTGCGCGCCGCTTCGCTCAACGCGAGCCCGAACCAGGCGCTCGGTCGCGCGGCGAAAACCTCCAAGGAGGAGATCTGCGGCCTGGTGACGGCGCTCGAGCTCTTCATGGCGGAGGACGAGTCGGCCGAGATGAAGCGCTACAGCGACGTCTGCGCGACGATCGTCGAGGCGCTCGCCGACCTGCCGGGGCTCCGCGTCGTGGTCGAGCACGACGCCGTGAACCGGGTGATCCCGCACGCGGTCGTCTACTTCACGCCCGATTGGGCGGGCCCGTCCGGCCACGCGGTGCAGGTCGCCCTGGCCCAGGGCGAGCCCCACATCTACGTCCAGCAAGGGGCCCATCAAGGTGGCTACTTCGACGAGATCGCCGTCGACCCGATCAACCTCCAGCCGGGCGAGGAAGCGATCGTCGCGGCGCGGCTGCGGGAGGAGCTGACCCGGCGGTAGGCCGCCGGCGACCGGTCGGATTGGCCTGTGACGATGCGAGCTGATCGCCTCTACCAGGTCGATCGGACCCGTGTATCACAGGTCTGCGTAGCACGCTGACCCAATGCGACGAGCGGATAGCACGTACCTCGCGCACAACATGTCCAGAGTGGGCGGCGACTGAGCGCGGCCCGCACGAGTTACCGCTTGAAACCTGCGCGACGAGGCTCCCAATCGTAATAAAGCGTCCCCTTCACACGTTGGCGACTGGGAGATACTTCGAAGCTCCTCGTTGGCGTGACGGGTTTCTTTGGCTGGTCGATAGTCTGGCGCGCACGGTCTCGCGGATCGACAGAGACGGACACTGCGAGATCTTGTGCGAGGTGTCAGATGTCCCTGCAGGCCTGGGTTTTCTGCCGACCGGCGAGGCTGTCGTGACGGCGATGTTCCAACAGTCGCTCCTCAGGTACTCCAATGGGCGGGTGACGAATTACGTCGACCTCTCGAAAGTCGCTCGCGGCACGATCGACGACATGATCATAGACGGTGAGGGACGCTCCTTCGTCGGTGATCTCGGCTTCGATCTGCGTTTGGGCGTCCCTGCCGATGCGACAGGCTGCCTGGTCCTCGTGACACCAGACGGTATCGCCTGGATCGCCGCGACGGGACTCCGCTTCCCCAACGGCATAGCGATATCGCCCGACAACCGCACTCTCATCGTGGCTGAAAGCAACGGCGATTGCCTATCGGAGTTCCAGATCGAGTCGGGCGGCGCGCTCACATTTCGCCGTCGCTTCGCCCACATCGGCGAGCCCGATGGCATCTGCCTCGATCGCGGGGGAGGCGTCTGGATCGGCGCGTTCAAGGAGGATGCGGTCATCCGTGTTGATCGCGAAGGGCACATTACCGATCGGATCGCGCTGCCGGGCCGCGGCATCGCATGCGCTCTTGGTGGTGAAGATCGTCGCACTCTCTTTTGCATTAGCGCTCAGACCACGCACGAGGACTTGGCGCGAGGAGTATCGACTTCCCGTCTCGATATGATTCGCGTCACCATTCCCGGCGCGGGACATCCGTAGCCGGGCCGATCCACTGGAAAAGAGCGAAGTGATGCGCATCGCGGGTGTTTCCCCTGACGACGCCATTCCTGAGGTTCGCGCGGTCTTCGAATCAGCGTGCTCCCTGAACGTGCTGACAGTCGCTGAGCCGAGCCCGATGATCGCAGCGGGCCCCGGATTGCCATGACGACGGTATAAGGTGAAGTTCGTTGAATGAAGTGTCGCTCCGCGTGAGGAACGAAGCGGAAACTATTGCCGGAAGGCATGCCCCCATTTTCCACATCACGCGGGACACCGCCGCGAGAGCTAGGCAGAGAAGCGAGGAGATCACATGAGCTACACCGCTCGGGTTGTGAAGGTAATGATCGCCTCCCCAAGCGATGTGGCCAAGGAGCGTCTGCTGATCCGCGATGTCATTCAGGAGTGAGCGGGAAGCCGGCGATGATCTACTTCTCCGCCGTCCCAGTACGCATGGACAGCGTTGATGGCGAGCAGTACGAGAAACTTCGTGCCTTCAAGGAGAATCTGCGCTCCCGAGGTCTGTTTGATGAGTACGAGGACTTTGACATCGTTTCGAACGAAGTTCGCACGACACCTCGCGCAGAGGGTTATTGCGAGCTTCGCGGGCGGTGAGCATGCGACCGAACTTGATCGACCTCCACCGGCGGAGCGGCCACCCGATCTCTCCGAGGCGGCCCGCGACCTGCTCCTGGAGGCGGTGCAAGACCCTGCGGGCGTCATAATGCGGTTGGGCACCTTGGGGGGTACGCACGTCCAGACGAATCAACGCGGCTTCGTGGAGTCGGGCAATGTCCGATCCGCTGCACGATGGCGAAGCGCGGTCGATGAGCTGCATAACCTGGGGCTTGTCGAGGACCGCGCCGGGAAGGGAGAGGTCTTCTTCGTCACCGATGCCGGATACCGAGTCGGCGATCTTCTCAGAGCTGTGTAGCCCCCCGCCTAACATCGCGTTTCACGCGCGCGGACGTTAGCCAGACAGTGCCGAATCCCGAGACGGTCGCCCAGACCGCATCGACTCGGCCAAGCTACAACGCAGGCACGAGCTGGTCTAGAGGCCGGAGCTACATGGAGATCGGTTTCTTCTTCTGGCCGTACGACGTCGCCCTCGTGCGATCGATGGCCGAGGCGGCGGACACCCTCGGCTACGACATGGTCGGCATCGCCGACACGCCAGGCAACGCGATGGACCCCTGGGTCGCGACGACGCTTCTGGCTGCCGGCACCCGGCGTGCGAGGGTTGCGATGTGCGTCACGAACCTCGTCACCCGGCACCCCGCCGTGTCGGCGGCGTCGATCGCGTCGGTGAACCTCCTGGCTCCGGGGCGCGTCCTGCTCGGCATCGGCGTCGGCCACAGCGGCACGCGAAACCTCGGAGCGCCCAGCCTGCCGGCGGGTGAGCTCGCGGAAGGCGTGGCGTTCATCAGAGAACTTTTGCGGGGTCGTCCGGCGTCGTACCACGGTGGGACCGCTCATCTCCCGTGGGTGAAGGAACCCAGCCCCGTCTTTCTCGCAGCGTCGCACCCGCGCTCGCTCCGAGCCGCCGGGGCCACCGCCGAAGGCGTCTTCATCAACTACGGGCTCGGCGCGAGCGATGTGAAGGCGTCCGAGGGAGCGGTCCTGGAGGCGGCGCGCGCGGCCGGGCGGAAGCCGGACGAGGTCGAGGTCTGGCAGATCGCGTGTCTGGACTGTAACGCCGACGGCGACGCCGCCCGCCGGAAGATCGGCGCGATCCTGGCGTTCGTGGCGGCGTACGTGATGGGCGGCGGGGATCTCGCGCGTCGCGGCGTGCCGCCGGAGCACCGCGGGCCGCTGCTCGAGTTGCGCCGCCGCTACAGCACGCGCCCGGGCGAGGTCGACGCCGCGCTCGTCGCCGAGCTCGGCTTGTTCGACTACCTCAGGCACCGGCTCGCGGTGTGCGGCACGCCAGAAGAGTGCCTGGCGCAGGTGCGCGCGGCCCAGGCGGCCGGTGTCCAGCGGCTCATGTTCTCGGTCAGCCTCGCCGTCGATCCTGTTCGCACCGTGCGCCTCTTCGGCGAGGAAGTGCTCCCCGCGGTGCGCTCTGGAGAAGGACGATGCCCAAGCTGAACCAGGTCCGGTGCGTGCTCGCCGTCAACGACCACCGAAAATCGGCCGACTTCTATCGCGAGAAGCTCGGCTTCAAGCTCGACTTCGAAGTCGAGGGCTGGTTCTTCCTCTCCAGGGACAACTTCAGGGTCATGCTCGGCCATTGCCGGACGAAGCGCCGGCGACGACGATCGGTGACCACTCCTGGTTCGCGTCCGTGGACATGGTCGACGTCGACGGCCTGTATGCGGAGTACAGGGCGAACGGCGTGAAAATCATTCAGGAGCTCGTCAACCGGCCGTGGGGCACGAGGGAGTTCTCCATTGAAACTCCCGACGGGCATCGGATTATGTTCGGCCAGGAGATCAAGGTCTCGTAAAATCGCGGTCGATGCCGTCGCGGACCGCAGCCGCCCCCGTCGAGAGCGATATGTATCCGGCGGTGAAGGCCTTCCTGGAAGGTCAAGGCTACGACGTCAAGGCGGAGGTCTGCGGCTGTGACGTGGTCGCGACGCGCGGCGACGAACCGCCCGTGATCGTCGAGCTCAAGGTGAGCTTCAACCTGGCCCTGCTGCTGCAAGGCATCGATCGGCTCTCGCTGACGGATCGCGTCTATCTGGCGGTCAGCCGACCGCGAAGCCGCCGGGCTCGCGGGGCGTCAGTCCACCGGCGCAGCGTGCGTGATTTGTGCCGGCGGCTCGGCCTGGGCCTCATGACCGTCGCGCCCGGCCGCGCGGTCTCCGGTGTCGAAGTGGTAATCGACCCCCTGCCTTATCGTCCACGCAAACGTGCGGCGAGCCTGACGCGCTTGCTCGGTGAGCACGCGCGGCGCATGGGCGATCCGAATCGCGGCGGCGTCACGAGGACGCCCATCGTCACCGCCTACCGGCAAGAGGCGTTGCGGTGTGCGCTGCTCATCCAGCGCGGCGGTCGGGCCAGCCTCAAGGTGCTGCGCGAGACTCACCTCGTGCCCAATGCCCCGCGCATTCTCCAGCGTGACGTCTATGGCTGGTTCCTTCGACTCGAGCGCGCGACCTATGGCCTGACCGACCGCGCGAGCCAGGACATCGGGCGCTTCGCAGCGGCCGGGGCGTTGCCCGATCTGGGCAACGGTGCGAAGATTCACACCTGAGGGAGTTACCGATGTGGAAACCGAGGAAGACCGTCGGCCAGATGGTCGAGGAAGCGAAAGCGCGGATCGAGAATTTGTCCATCGCGCAGGTCGAGGGCGAGATGTCCCGCGGGGACGTCCAGGTGCTGGACATCCGTGACGTCCGCGAGCGGCGAAAGCTCGGCTTCATTCCGGGCTCCGTCCACGTGCCGCGCGGCATGCTCGAGTTCTGGCTCGACCCGACGTCGCACTACTACAGCGGCAAGGTCGATCCGACGAAGCGGATCATCGTGTACTGCGCGGGCGGCCAGCGCTCAGCGCTCGCGGCGGACGTGTTGCGCGAGATGGGGTTCCCGAGCGTCGCGCACCTCGAGGTCGGCTTCACCGGCTGGATCGCGGCCGGCCGCGCCGTCGAGCGCGAGCCAGAGGGCCGCTCGTGACCGCTAGCCGCTGACCATCGTCCCGGATCGGACAGTCTCGAATCGGACACATTGACGTCCGGTACGGCGTGACGTAGCGTCCCCATCATGACCACCTATCCAGCCCGAATGCGGCGCTGGACGCGTGAAGAGTACGAGCGCTTGATCGACATCGGCGTCTTCCGCCCGGACGAGCCCGTCGAGCTGCTGGGGGGCGAGCTCATCGTGAGCGAGCCCCAGAACAGCGCGCACTACACCGCGATCGGCCTCGTGGAAGACGCCCTTCGGGCGGCGCTCCAGCCTGGATGGCTCGTGCGGTCGCAAGGCCCCATCGAGCTGGACGACGAGTCGGAGCCCGAGCCCGACGTCGCGGTGACGCGCGGAGAGCGACGGAGCTACGCGCGCCGGCATCCGTCGCGGCCCGCTCTGGTCGTCGAGGTCGCGGACTCGAGCCTTCTCCTTGACCGTGAGCACAAGGGCAGCCTCTACGCCCGCGCCGGACTCGAGGACTACTGGATCGTAAATCTCGTCGATCGCGTCCTGGAGGTCTACCGACAGCCCGTCCCCGATCAGTCCGCGCCGTTCGGCTGGCGCTACGCCTCGACGCAGGCGCTGAGCCCCGAATCCTCCGTCGAGCTTCTGGCCGCCCCGGGGACGCGCCTTCGCGTCAGCGACCTCTTGCCCTAGAAAGGAGCAACCCATGAAAGCCGCCGTGTTCCATGGTCCCCAGAAACCGCTCACCATCGAGGACGTCGACATCGCGAAGCCGATCGGGCGCGAGGTCCTCGTGCGCACGGTCGCGAGTGGCGTGTGCCACAGCGACCTCCACTTCGTCGACGGGTTCTATCCCTTCCCGGCCCCCGCGATCCTCGGCCACGAGGCCGCCGGCATCGTCGAAGCGGTCGGCCCGCACGTCACAGAGTTCAAGGCGGGCGATCACGTGATCGCGTGTCTGTCGGTCTTCTGCGGACACTGCACCTACTGTCTGACCGGGCGCACCCATCTCTGCCAGTCGCGGCCCGTGCGTACCCCGCAAGAGCCGCCGAAGCTCAGCTGGAAGGGCGCGCCGGTGAACCAGTTCGCGAATCTGTCCGCCTACGCGGAGCAGATGCTCGTGCACGAGAACGGCCTCGTGAAGGTGCGCGACGACATGCCGCTCGACCGCGGAGCGCTGATCGGCTGCGGCGTGACGACGGGCGTGGGCGCCGTGCTGAACACGGCGCGCGTCGAGGCGGGCGCGACGGTCGCGGTGTTTGGCGCCGGCGGCGTCGGCCTCGCGGTGATCCAGGGCGCCCGCATCGCTGGCGCCGGCATGATCATCGCCGTCGACATCTTCCCGAAGAAGCTCGCCCAGGCCCGCGAGCTCGGCGCGACGCACACGGTCGACGCCTCGACCGGCGACCCGGTCAAGGCGATCCGCGAGCTGACCAACGGCGGCGTCGAGTACTCCTTCGAGGCCATCGGTCTGAAGAAGGCCGCCGAGCAGGCCTTCGAATGCATCCGCCCGGGCGGGACGGCGACGGTGATCGGCATGATCCCCGTCGGCCAGAAGATCGAGCTCGAGGGCAGCGTGTTTCTCCGGGAAAAGCGCATCCAGGGCTGCAGCATGGGCTCGAACCGCTTCAAGGTCGACATGCCCCGGTACGTCGACTTCTACCAGCGGGGCCTGCTTCGCCTCGACGAGATGATCACGCGACGCGGCCGCCTCGAGGACGTGAACGACGCCTTCCGGGCGATGAAGGCGGGCGAGGTCGCGCGCACGGTGCTGATGTTCGAGTAGAGACTTCCCAGAGGGCGGTAAGCGCGATGCTCGTCCACACGAGGCGATGGACTCGTCCGGAGTACGAGCGGTTGATCGACCGCGGCGTATTCCGCGAGGACGAGCAGCTGGAGCTGCTCGACGGGCTGCTCGTCGTGAGCGAGCCCCAAGGAGACTCCCATGCGGTCGCCGTCGACCTCGTCGCGGCGGCGCTACGGCACGCCTTTGGCGAGGGCTGGCTCGTCAGGGTTCATGCCCCGCTGGCCCTGGGCCGCCGGTCGCGGCCCGAGCCGGACGTCGCCGTGGTCCGGGGCTCCCCGCGCGATTACCTCGGCGCGGCTCCCACTGATCCCGCGCTCGTCGTCGAGATCTCGCAGACCAGCCTGGCCCTGGACCGCGCGCGCAAGGCGTCGATCTACGCGCGCGCCGGGATTGCCGATTACTGGATCGTGAACCTCGTCGACGCGGTGGTCGAGGTTCGCCGCGACCTGGTCGCGCTCGACCCGGCAAGGCCTCGGCGAGTGTACCAGTCGGTTCGGGCGTTCGGCCGGGGAGCGAGCCTCTCGCCGCTCGCCTCGCCGGGCGCCCGGATCCCGATCACGGATCTCCTTCCCTGAGGGCGAGGAGGGTCAGGCCGACCGCCGGTCCAGCACGTCGATCGCGTCGGGCGCGATCCACTCGATGCCGGCGTGCGCGCCCTTGACCGCGACCACCTCGACCTCGACGAGAAGCTCGGGCCGCGCGAGCCCGGCGATGCGACAGCCGAGAGACGCAGGACAGCTCTTCGCGAACCACGCCGGGCCCTGGCCGGGGGGCCGGTTCACGTTCGCGCCGTCGACCGTGAAGACGCGCCGGCGGACGACGTCATCCAGCGTCGCGCCGGCTTGCTCGAGCGCCCACCGGATCGTTTCGACGGAGAGGTCCGACTGGGCCGCCCAGTCGCCCGATGCCTGGGGCTTACCGGCCGCATTCATCGACGTGCAGCCGCTGACCCAGATCCAGTCCCCGATCTGCACGGCGCGCGCGTAGCCGCGCGGCTTCTCCCGCTGCTGCTGCGTGTAGAAATCGCGACGCGTTCTCGACGCCCCCACGATCGCCTCGGCCTCGATCTCGATGAGCATCTCCGGGTGAATGAGCGCCGGGACGCCCAGCAAGGTCGAGGTCGGCCGCACGTCGCCGAGCGCCTCGAGCCAGGCCCGCGTGTAGTCCGCGGCGGCGGCCAGATCGGTGACGAAGGTCTTGGTGTAGACGAGATCCTCGCGCGAGGCGCCCGCTTGCTCCAGGGCCCAGAAGATCGTGTCCATCGCGCTGCGCGTCTGGCGGTACAGGTCGCCCTGGCCTTCCACGACGCCCCGGGCGTTCAGCGCCGTCGACCCTGAGACGTAGACGCGCTCGCCCGCGCGCACGGCGCGTGAGTATGCGTACTCGTCCTCGATGGCCCGCCCCGACGAGACCCGTCGCGCCTTGGCCCCGGCGCCGTCGACCGCGTCGAGCTCGATCTCGACGAGCTGTTCGGGCCGCGCGAGCCGGTTCACTTGAACGAGGGTGGCCGCCGGCCGGACGTCGCGAAAGTATCGGGCGAGCGCCCGCCCGGCGTCGGCGCCCACACCGATGTCGGTGACGTAAATCCGGCTTCGCACCACATCCCCGAGCGTGCCGCCAGCCCTGGCCACGCTCCACTCGGCGATCGTCATGATGGTCTCGACCTGTTTGGCGACGTCGCCGACCCCGCGCACGTCGCCCCGCCGATCGATGGCCGTCGTGCCCGACTGCAGCACCATGTCGCCCACGCGCACGGCCCGCGAATAGTGCGCCAGCTTCTCGAGCGACCGCCCCGACGCGACGTTGATGCGCCGATACGTTCCCATCGGTTCCTCCTGACTCAACGAATCGCCGACCCCTCACGAGAGCTTCGTCATAGCGCGCTCAGTCTATACCGTGCGGGCCAAGGCGTTGCGGCGTCGCGAATCCTACTCTAAGCTTTCGCCCATCGAGTCCGTGGCCTCCGAATGAAGGAGAAGACCATGCCAACCATCCCGTCGATCGACAGAATCTTCAGCCAGGCCGTCGAATCGAAATCCATGCCCGGCATCGTGGCGGTCGCCGCCACCGACAAAGGAACGCTGTACGAAGGTGCCTTCGGCAAGCGTGCGCTCGGCCAGGATGCGCCGATGACTCTCGACACGGTCGTGTGGATCGCCTCGATGACCAAGGCCATCACGGCGACCGCCGCCATGCAGCTCGTCGAGCGCGGCAAGCTGAGTCTCGACCGTCCGGCGAGCGCGGTCGTCGCGGGCCTCACGGCGGCCAAGGTGCTGGACGGGTTCGACGCGGCCGGCAAGCCGCGCCTGCGGCCGCCCAAGCGGCCGATCACGCTCAAGCACCTGCTGACCCACACGTCCGGCTTCGCCTACGAGATCTGGCGGCCGGAGATCGCCCAGTATCAGACCGCCACGGGCACGCCGGGCATCACGACCTGCACGAACGCCGCCCTGACCACGCCGCTGCTGTTCGACGCGGGCGACCGGTGGGAGTACGGCATCAGCATCGACTGGATCGGGAAGATGGTCGAGACGGTGAGCGGCCAGAAGCTCGACCGTTACTTCCAGGACAACATCTTCGGTCCCCTCGGCATGAAGGACACCTCCTTCAAGCTCTCGTCATCGCAGCGCGCCCGGCTGGCGAGCGTGCATCAGCGCGACGACAAGGGTGTCCTCGCGCCGATCGAGTTCGCACTCCCGGAGGACCCCGAGTTCCTCATGGGCGGCGGCGGACTCTACGGAACGGCCCGCGACTACCTGGCCTTCACGCAGATGATTCTGCAGGGCGGCAGCCTCAAGGGCGCTCTCGTGCTGCGCCCCGAAACCGTCGACCTCATGGCGCAGAACCACATCGCGCCGCTCGACATTCCAGCTATGAAAACGGCGATCCCCGCCCTGTCCAACGACGTCGAGCTCTTCCCGGGGATGCGCAAAGGCTGGGGCCTGAGCTTCCTGATCAACACGCAGCAGGCGCCGACCGGCCGCGCGGCCGGCAGCCTCGCGTGGGCCGGTCTCGCCAATACCTACTTCTGGATCGACCGCACGAAGCGCGTCTCGGGCGTCTTTCTCTCGCAGGTCCTTCCCTTCTACGACCACACGGCGATCGACCTGTTCGGGCAGTTCGAGGCGGAGGTGTACCGGGCGCTCTAGCGCCGGCTCCACCGTCATCGATTCCTCCGCGCTTTCAGCGCCCGCCAGACGCGCTCGGGCGTCAGCGGCAGGTCGCGGAGCCGGACGCCGGTGAGCCGCGCGAGCGCGTTGGCGACCGCCGGGCTCACGGGGATCAGGCTTCCCTCGCCCGCGCCCTTGGCGCCGAAGGGGCCGCTGCCGTCGGCATTCTCCACGAAGTGGCACTCGAGGGCCGGCGGCGCATCGTCGGCGCGCGGCACACGGTAGACGAGCAGCGTGCCGTTCAGGAGATGGCCGTCCTCGTAGAGCATCTCCTCGAGTAGCGTGTGACCGAGCCCCTGCACGACACCGCCTTCGTCCTGGCCCTCCAGAAGGAGCGGGTTCACCGCGCGGCCGACGTCGGCGACCGAGACGTAGCGCTCGACGCGCACGGCACCGGTCTCCTCGTCCACGCTCACCTCGGCCGCGCCGACCGCCACCTCCCAGAACGGCGTGCTACCGCCGAGCGGCGCGGCGGTGCGCCCGGGCGCGACCACGCCACGACCGATCAGCTCGCCGCCGGACATGCCGAATCGCAGCGAGAGCACCTCGGAGTAGGCGAGACGCCGTGACGGCGCGACCACCGCGCCGTCCTCGAGAGCGAGATCGCGCGTCTGAGCCCCGAGCGCATCGGCGGCGACACGCAGAAGCTGCTCGCGCACGTCCTCGGCCGCCATCTGGACCGCGCGCCCGGTCATCGCCGTCGAGCGGCTCGAGCTGGTCGTCTGGTCGTACGGGGTGACGGCGGTGTCGGGCTGGACGACGGTCACGCGCGTCAGCGGAACGCAGAGCACCTCGGCGGCAATCTGTGCCAGGACCGTGCGGGTACCCTGCCCCATCTCGACGGCGCTCGCGAGCACGCTGACGCTGCCGTCGGTGTGCAGGCGTACGATCGCCTCCGACACGCTCGGCGCCACCGAAGCCTTCAGCATCGCGGCCACACCGCGCCCCCGGTCGGCCGCGCTCGCCCGAGTCCAGCCGATAGCCTCCGCGGCGCGCGACAGGCTCTCCTCGAGCTTGCCGTCGATGGGCGTGTCGCCCGGCGCGAACTCCTCGCCCTGGGCGAGGAAGTTCTGGCGCCGCAGCTCGACGGGATCGCGATCGAGCCGGTCGGCGGCCACATCGAACAGCGACTCGAGCGCCCAGGCGAGCTGCGGGACCCCGAAGCCCCGGAAGGCGCCGCCGGGCGTCGTGTTGGTGTAGACAGCGCGCGCGTCGAGCCTGACGTGCGGGACGCGATAGGGGCCGGTCGCCGTGTACGTACCCTTCTGGACGACGCGCGGGCCGATGTCGGCGTAGGCGCCCACATCGTAGTCGGCGTCGCATTCGACCGCCACGAGCGCACCGTCACGACGGAAACCGACGCGCACGTGGACGCGAGCGGCGCAGCGTCGCACGGTCTGAAACGCTTCGGCCACCGACGCGGCCAGCCGTACCGGCCGGCCCGCAACGCGCGCGAGCGCCGCCGCCAGCGGCTCGAGCTTCGCGTAGGTCTTGCTGCCGAAGCCGCCGCCGAGGTGCGGCACGACGACCCGGATCCGCGCGAGCGGCACGCCGAACATCTTCGCCAGCTCGACGCGCACCGAGTACGGGTTCTGGCTCGATGCCCAGATCGTCAACCCGTCGGTCTCGCTCCACACCGCCACCGCCGCATGCGGCTCCATCGCGTAGTGCTGCACCGGCGGGAAGCGATACGTGTCGTCGAGCACGAGGTCGGCTGCCGCCAGCGCGCCGGCGCTGTCGCCGCGCGCGAAGTGGAACTGGTGGCAGATATTGGTCCCGAGCTCAGGCCGAAGCGTCGAGAGGTCGGCGAAGATGCCGGCCTGCGGCTTCCCCGTATGGACTAGCGGCGCGCCCGGGCCCAGCGCTTCCTCGAGCGTGATCACCGGCGACAGAGGCTCGTAGTCGACCTCGATCAGATCGAGCGCCGCGGCCGCCGTCGCCTCGTCGACCGCGGCCACCGCCGCGACCGGCTCGCCCTCGTAGCGGGCGACGTCGATCGCGAGCACGGGGCGATCACGGTACGCCGGGCCATAGTACGGCTCGCACCACGTCAGATCGGCGCCACAGAGCGCGGCCAGCACGCCCGTCAGCGCGCGAGCGCGCGTCACGTCGACCTTTCGCACGCGCGTGTGGGCGTAGGGCGAGCGCAGCACCTTGGCGTGGGCCATGCCGGGGATCACCAGATCGGTCACGTAGCGCGCGCGGCCGGTAACCTTTTCGAGCCCATCGACTCGCGGCACCGGTTGGCCGACGACGCGGAGCGGGCGTGCGCTCATCGGGTCGCCCCCGAGGCAATCAGTATTGCCTCGACGATCTTCCGGTAGCCGGTGCAGCGGCAGAGGCTCCCGCGCAGGTAGTGCAGGATGTCCTCGCGGCTCGGGGCGGCGTTCTCGCGGAGCAACGCACGCGCGGTCAGGAGCATGCCCGACGTGCAGAAGCCGCACTGCACCGCGCCCGCGTCGAGAAACGCGCGCTGAAGGGGATCGAGCGCCTCGCCGTCGGCGAGTCCTTCGACCGTGAGCACCGAACTGCCGTCGGCCTCCACCGCCAGATAGGTGCAGGCGCTCACGGCCTGGCCGTCGACGAGCACCGTGCAGGCACCGCACACCTGGGTGTCACACGAGCGCTTCGCTCCCTTGAGGTCGAGCGTGTCACGCAGCACGTCGAGCAGGAGCGCGTGAGGAACGACCTCGAGCTCGCGAGCGCTTCCGTTGACCACCACACGGATACGCACGAGGGCCGCGCCGTCCATCACGCGACCACCGCGTGCGGGAAGCGCGCCGCCGGCTCGACACCACGCGCACGGGCCGCCGCGACGCGAAGCGCGCGTCGCGCGAACACTGCGACCATCTCGCGCTTGTACTCCGCGGAGCCGTGGAGATCGTCGGCCGGGTCTACGCTCTCGGCGGCCGCGTCCGCCACCACGCCGGTGACATCGCCGAGCTCGGCCGCGGCAACTCCGTTCAACCTCGTCTCCGCCGACTCCGCCCGCATCGGTCGCGGGCTGACGCAACCGATCGCGACGCGCGCGTCAGCCACTCGCGTGCGCTCGCCGGCGCCGTCGAGGCGGAGCGCCACGGCGATACCGAGCGTGGGGCGCTCGTGAACGCCGAACTTCACGTAGGCGGCGCCGGTCCCGGCCGGCCATGGTGAAAGCCGCACCGCCGCCAGCAGCTCGTCGGGCCTTCGCGCGGTCTCCCATGGCCCGCGGACGAACTCGGCGAGCGACAGCTCGCGCCGCCCGCGTGGCGACACCAGCTCGACCGTGGCGTCGAGCGTCAGGAACAGCGTGGCGAGGTCGCTGTGCGGGTCGGCGAACGCGAGGTTGCCGCCCACCGTCCCGACGTTTCGCACGCGCACGTTGGCCACGTGCCGCGCGACCGAGGCGACGAGCGGGCAACGCGCGCGCACGAGCGGCGACCGCTCGAGTGTGCGATGCGTGACCGTGGCGCCGATCGTGAGCGAGGGGCCGTCGGCGATGTCGCCGAATCCGGCGATGCGCTTGACGTCGACCAGGTGGGGCGGCCGGAGCAGACCGAGCTTCATGAGCAGGAGCAGCTCGGTCCCGCCGGCGTACGGCGCCGCGTCCTCACCAAGCGTGGCCAGCAGCGCGCACGCGTCTTCGGCTGTTTCGGGACGGTGGAGCGTGAACGGCCGGAGCAAGGGTCAGCGCCCGAGCGCCGCCGCCGGGCGCACGATCTGCTCGGCGATCATCTGGAGGTATTCGATGCGCGCCCCGGCGCCGTGCGGCAGGCTGTAGATCGTGAGGCCGATGCCGTCGAGGCCCATGCGGTGCGCTCGCGTGATCGTCTCCAGACACTGGGACGGCGTGCCGTTGATCGTCCAGTCGTCGAGGTTCTTGTCGAAGCCGAGCTGGAGCTGCACCATGCCGGGCTCCTGCATCTCCCACGTCCGGTACATCGTGAACGTCCGCTCGAGGTAGCCGCGCGCCGCCGCGTGCGCCGCCTCTTTGCTCTCACCGACGATGAGGCTGCGCGACGCGATCGCGGTGCCGGCGGCTCCCGGCCTGTTCGTGGCGCGCGTCTCTCGATAGACGGAGACCAGGCGCCCGATGTCGGCCCAGGCGACCTGGGGCCCGAAGAACACGGTGTCGACGAGGCGGGCCGCGCGCTGTGTCGCACGCACGCTCTGGGCGCCCATCTCGAGCGGCGGGTGCGGGCGCTGGCACGGCCCGAAGCCCAGGCGCGCTCCGGCCATCCTGATATAGGTGCCTTCGTAGGTGACCTCCTCGCCCGCCCACAGCCGCTTCATCACCGCGAGCGACTCCTCGAGCTTGGGCACGCGGTCCTTGCGCCCGAGCCCGGCCGCTTCCAGCTCACGCTCGCGATAGCCGATCGCGACGCCGAGATCCAGACGCCCGTGCGTGATGTGGTCGAGCGTGACGACGTTCTCCGCGACGTCCACCGGGTTCAGGAGCGGCAGCAGGAGCATCGACGTCTTGAGCCGCATCTGGCCGGTCTCGGGCGCGAGCCTGGCGAGCATCGGGATCGGCTGCGGCCAGACGGTCGGGTGCGAGACCCAGTGGTGGCCGATCGAGACCCACGCGAAGCCCATCGTGGACGCCGCTCGCACGACCTCGATCGCTTCGTCGATGATGGCCGTGTGCTCGCGGTCCGTCGGGCTCCAGAACGGGGTGAGGTGGAAGCCGATCCGCACGGGCGTATTCTACTCGGTGCCGCCCGACTGGGCGGCTCCAGAAGGAGTCGATGATGACGACGCTCGAAGAGCTCTTGCGCACCCGCGTGGCCCGCTTCGTGGACCGCCAGCCCGACTGGGACGCCTTCGCCGACGCGCGTGTCGACGGCTTCCGCCGCGCCCAGCACCGCTACATCGGTGCCGGCGCCTCCGGCAAGAGCGACCCGCGCGCGATCGCTGCCGAGCACTTCACGCTCAGCGTGATGTTCGTGCCGCCGGGCCAGGGCAACGCCGCTCACACGCACGAGGTCGAGGAGGTGTTCTTCATCCTCGACGGCAAGGTGAAGGTCTTCTTCGAGGACGGCGCTGGGCGGCGAGAAGAGGCGGTGCTCGGGCGATGGGATTGCGTGTCCGCGCCCGCCGGCGTGCTGCACGGCTTCGAGAACGTCGGCCTCGAGCCCGCCTACCTGCAAGTGATGCTCGGACGCGCGCGGCCGGATCTGATGTCCTACGCCGATCCCGACCTTCAGGCCCGACGTGACGTCCACCTCGGGACGGGCGCGGGAGTAACGAGAACGGCGTGACGCAAGATCGCGAGCCGCTCGAGCACGTGCACCGGAACCGGGCCCGCTGGGACGTCGAGGCCAAGGACTACGCCGCGAGAGGCGAGAGAGCCTGGGAGCGCGCAGAGCCGGCGTGGGGCGTGTGGCGAGTGGCCGAGTCGCAGCTGCAGGTTCTCCCCGCGGATCTCGTCGGCAAGCAGGCGATCGAGCTCGGATGCGGCACGGCCTACGTGTCGGCGTGGCTCGCCCGCCGCGGGGCGCGGGTCGTCGGCGTCGACACGTCGATAGCCCAGCTGGCGACCGCGCGGCGGCTTCAGCGGCAGCACGCGCTCGAGTTTACGCTGATCCACGGCGATGCCGAAGCGGTACCGTGCCGCGACGCCGCCTTCGACCTGGCGATCTCGGAGTACGGCGCCTGTCTCTGGGCGGACCCCGGTCGGTGGCTCCCCGAGGCGGCGCGGCTCCTCCGACCTGGCGGCGAGCTGATCTTCCTCGTGAACTCGTCTCTCCACACGCTCTGCATCCCGGCGGAGGACGACGTCCCCACCACCGACCGGCTGCTCCGCCCGGCGTTCGGGATGTTCCGGATCGAGTGGCCGGGTGATCCAGGCGTCGAGTTCCACCTGAGGAAAAGCCATGGATGACCTGCTGATTCGGGGTGGCCACGTGATCGACGGCACCGGCGCGCCCGGCCGCGACGCCGACGTGAGCATCGCCGCCGGACGCATCGTCGCGATCGAGTCGCGCTCGTCGCGGCCGGCCTACCGCGCCATCGACGCGCGCGGCCAGGTCGTGGCGCCCGGGCTCATCGACATCCACACGCACTCGGACTTCACGCTGCCGCTCAATCCGCGCGCGGAGTCGAAGATCCGCCAGGGCGTCACGCTCGAGGTCGTGGGCAACTGCGGCTTCTCGGTCGCGCCGGCGATGCCCGAGCGGATCGCGATGCACCGGGAGTACCTGGCGCCGAGCGCGTCCGAGCTCGAGCTCTCCCCGACGACGTTCGGGGAGTACGTCGCGACGTTCCCAGCGACCTCCGTGAACGTGATCTTCCAGGTCGGCCACAACACGCTCCGGCTCATGACCGCCGGAATGGAGAGCCGGCCGGTCACGCGCGAGGAACTGGCCACGATGGAGCGGCTGCTCGAGGAGGCGCTGGCCGCGGGGGCGTGGGGGCTCTCGTCGGGGCTCTTCACCGCGCCCGGCTGCCATGCCGACTCCGACGAGATCGTGGCGCTCGCCCGTGTGCTGCGGCGCCACGGCGCCGCGTACTCCTCGCACGTCCGTGACGAGGCCAACCGCGGCGCCGAGGCGGTCCGCGAGGCCATCGCGGTGGCGGAGACGACGGGTGTCCACGTGCAGATCGCCCACCTGAAGCTCTCGGGCATCGACAACTGGGGTGGCGCCGGCCGCCTGCTCGGCGAGATCGCGGCCGCGCGGCGCCGCGGGCTTCCCGTGGACTGCGACGCGTACCCGTACGACACCGCCACCAATCCCCTGCGCAACCTCCTGCCCCGCTGGGTCGTCGAGGGCGGGATCCCAGCGATGCTCGCGCGCCTCGGCCGCGCCGAGGTGCGGGCCCGCCTCCGCGCCGACATCGCGAGGGACGGCCTCAACAACTTCGGGCGCATTCCCTCGTGGGACGTCGTGCGCGTCGCGATCGCGCCAAACCTGCCCCAGGAGGCCGGCCGCACGCTCGGCGAGATCGCGCGGCGCCGCTCCGTGGACCCGCTCGACGGTGTCTGCGACTTCCTCCTCGCGGACCGCGGCGAGACCCGCATCCTGATCACGTCGATGAGCGAGAAGGACGTGTGGGATATCACCGGCGCGCCCTGGGTGCTGGTCGGATCCGACGCCAACGCGCTCGCCACTTCCGGCGCCACGAGCCGTGGCAAGCCACACCCGCGGTCGTACGGGACGCACGCGCGCCTGCTCGGATCGTGTGTCCGCGACGGCCTGCTGACGCTGCCCGCGGCCATCCACAAGACGACGGGCGCGTCGGCCGCGGCGCTCGGGCTCGCCGACCGCGGCGTGCTCCGCGAGGGAGCCTGGGCCGACGTGGCCGTCTTCGACCCGGCGCGGATCGCCGACCGGGCAACCTACGACGATCCCCACCAGTACGCGGTTGGCGTCTCCACCGTGCTCGTCAACGGCGAGGTGGTGGTCGACGGCGGCGACCACACGGGCGTGCTGGCGGGGCGCCGGCTCACAGGCGGAACTAACGCCTTCTAGCGATTGTTGACAGGAGGAGACTCTTGTAAAGTAGGCGCCGGCCTCGACTCCGTCCCCCATCAGGAGGAGGAAAGACGCCATGCGTTCACGACGCCGCCCGTCACGTCGCGGATCCGCGCTGATCGCTCTCGCTGCCTTCCTTGCCGTGCTACCCATCGCGGGGGAGGCCCAGGGGCCCAAGCGGGGAGGAACCCTGCGCGTCGCCTACGGCAACGAGATCCTGGGCATGGACTTCTACACCACGCCCGGCTACGAGATGGTCTGGGTCGCGACGAACGTCGGGTGTGGGCTCGTCAGCATCACCCCGGACGGGAAGTTCATCCCCGACGCCGCCGAATCGTGGCAGATCTCGCCCGACGGGCTCCTCTACACGTTCAAGCTCAAGAAAAACGTCCTGTTCCACGACGGCAGCAAGGTCGACGCGGCTGCCGTCAAGTTCACGTTCGACTACGTCCTGGATCCCGCGAACAGGGCAAACATGCGCCAGTTCCTCGGGGCGGTGCACTCGGTCGAGGTGGTCGATCCCCACACCGTCCAGATCCGACTCAAGCAACCGTACGCGTTCATGATGCACGTGCTGGCGACGTACCGCATGGGGATGATCATCATCTCGCCCGCCGTGACGCAGAAGTACTCTCCGGAAGAGCGCCGGGCCGGAAGGCCCGAGGCGCTCGTCGGCTGCGGCCCCTTCAAGCTCGTCGAGTGGGTGAAGGGTACCCACCTGGTCATGGACCGCTTCGACAAGTACTTCGAGCCCGGCCTTCCCTACCTGGATCGGGTGATTATCCGCACGATCAAAGATCCCGTGACGCAACAGGCCGCCTTCAAGGCCGGGGAGATCGATTTCATCGCCGACTTTTCGGCCGATCACGTCGAGACGCTGCGGGCGCAGAACCCGCGCGCCCAGGTCATGACCGGGAAAGAGACGACGCCGATGGTGGCCATGATGAAGGTCACCGTGCCGGCGGACGGCAAGCCGATGTCGAAGGACCGCGCGCCGCATGCGATCTTCAACGACCTGCGGGTGCGAAAGGCGGTGGGGTGCTACGGGATCGACCGCAAGGAGATCGTCAAGATCGCCTACAAGGGTCAGGCCACGCCCTGGGTCGGGATCATCCCGCCGGGCACCATGGACACCGTGGACGTGAACCACATGTGCCCCTATGACCCGGCGAAGGCCAAGGCGCTGCTCGCCGAGGCCGGCTACGGCCCGCAGAGGCCGCTGACCTTCGAGCTCATGACCAACACCGAGAAGTCGGTGTTCGGCGTGATCGCCACGGTGATCAAGGAGCAGATGGCGCGGATCGGTGTGACCGCGAACATTCGGCTGGTCGACAAGCCGAGCTGGATGACCACGGCCACGCAGGATGGCGCGTTCGACATGTACGTCGAGGACCTCGCGTCCCTCCTGACGGTGGACCAGAACTCGTACCTGTCGGCCAGCACGGCGGCCTGGAATCACTCGCGCCACGTCGATACCAAGGTCGACGACTTTTACACTCGCTACGCCAGGGAGATGGACCCGGTGAAGCGCAAGGCCATCGCCAGGGAGCTCCAGGAGTACAGCGCCGACAAGCTCTACTGGAACACGATCTCCGGCTCGCCGTTCTATCAGGCCGCGCAGCCGTGGATGAAGGACTACGTCTACCAGGCAGAGTTCAAAGTCATATACAAGCGGGTCTGGCTCGACAAGTAGTCGGCTCGATCACTTGTTGACAGGCGGCGGCTCCTGTAAAGTAGGCCAACTCTGGGCGAGATCGCGCATTTTCGCAACGATATCGGGAGGGAAGACGCCATGACGCCGCGACGCCTTCGGCCGAGCCTCCTGCTTGCCTTGACCTCGCTCGCCTCGATCCTCGCTCTTTCGCCACTGTTCTCCGAGGCCCAGACGCCCAAGCGTGGGGGCACGCTCCGCGTCTCCTACGGCAACGAGATCTCCAACCTCGACTTCTACACCGCGCCCGGCTACGAGCTGAACTGGGTGGCGATGAACATTGGTTGCGGGCTGCTCGGCATCACGCCCGATGGCAAGTTCCTCCCGGAGGCCGCCGAATCGTGGTAGATCACGCCCGACGCGCTGCTCTACACGTTCAAGCTCAGGAAGAACGTCCTGTTCCACGACGGCACCAAGGTCGACGCCGCCGCGGTCAAGTTCAGCATCGACCGCATCATGGATCCGGCGACCCGGTCCAGCATGCGGGTCTACTACGAGAAGGTGCACTCGGTCGAGGTCGTCGATCCGTACACCGTGCAGATCCGGCTCAAGGAGCCGTACGGGTTCACGCTGCACATGCTGGCCGCCTACCGCATGGGGCTCGTGTTCTACTCGCCCGCCGCCACGCAGAAGTACTCGCTCGAGGATCGGCGGAGCGGCAAGCCGGAGGCGGTGGTGGGATGCGGGCCCTTCCGGCTGGTCGAGTGGGTGAAGGGCAGCCACCTGGTCATGGACCGCTTCGACAAGTACTGGGATCAGGGGTTGCCGTACCTGGATCGCGTCGTGATCCGCGTGATCAAGGATCCGGTCACCCAGATGGCGGCGTTCAAGGCCGGAGAGATCGATTTCATCGTGGACTTCTCGCCCGAGCACGTCGAGACGCTCAGGGCGCAGAACCCACGCGCCGTGATCATGACCGGCAAAGAGACGACCCCGATGGTGGCCCAGATGAAGGTCACGGTCCCGAGGGACGCGAAGCCCATGTCCAAGGACCGCGCGCCGCATCCGATCTTCAGCGACATCAGGGTCCGCAAGGCGATCGGCTGCTACGGCATCGACCGCAAGGAGATCGTGAAGATCGCCTTCAAGGGCCAGGCGACCCCCTGGATCGGAATCATCCCGCCGGGGACTCCTGACAGCGCGGACGTGACGCACCTGTGCCCCTACGATCCGGCCCGGGCCAAGGCGCTGCTGGTGGAGGCCGGCTACGGACCGCAGAAGCCCCTGACCTTCGAGCTGATGACGAACACCGAGAAGTCCGTGTTCAACGTCATCGCCACCGTCATCAAGGAGCAGGTCGCCCGGATCGGCGTGACCGCGAACATCAGGCTGGTCGACAAGGTGACCTGGATGAACGTGGCCACGCAGGATGGGCCCTTCGATATGTACGTCGAGGATCTCGCGTCGCTGTTCACGCTGGATCAGAACACCCTGCTCTCCCATAGCACCGCGGCATGGAACACCACGCGCCACACCGACGTCAGGATCGACGACTACTACGCCCGCTATGCGCGCGAGATGGACCCGGCGAAGCGCAAGGTCATCGCCCGGGAGTTCCAGGAATTCAGCGCCGACACGCTCTACTGGAACACGATCTCCGGGTCGCCGTTCTACGAGGTGGCCCAGTCGTGGATGAAGGACTACGTCTACAACGCCGAGTGGAAGATCCTTTACAAGAAAGTCTGGCTCGACAAGTGATCGGGTGGCCATGCTGACGGCCATCCGATGATGGAGGATATCTCGATGCGCTCGACCCGTCCGCTGTTCGGCTTCCTCCTCGGAACCGTTATGCTGCTGGGCCTCATCGGCGCGTCCCCGACCGAGGCGCAGACGCCGAAGCGCGGCGGCACGCTCCGGGTCTCGTACGGCAACGAAATCGCGAACCTCGATTTCCACACCGCCCCCGGCTACGAAATGATGTGGGTCGCGATGAACGTCGGGTGCGGGCTCGTCAACATCACACCCGACGGCAAGTTCGTGGGCGACGCCGCCGAGTCGTGGCAGATCTCGCCGGACGGGCTACTCTACACCTTCAAGCTCAAGAAGAACGTCCTCTTCCACGACGGCACGAAGGTCGACGCCGCCGCGGTCAAGTTCAGCATCGATCGCCTGATGGACCCGGCCACCGGATCCGGCATGCGGATCTTCTACGAGTCGGTGCACTCGGTCGAGGCGGTCGATCCCCTCACCGTGCAGATCCGGCTCAAGCACCCGTACGCCTTCATGCTCCACATGCTGGCGGGCTACCGCACGGGCCTGATCATCTACTCGCCGACCGCCACCCAGAAGTTCACCCTCGACGACCGCAAGCAGGGCAAGCCGGGCGCCGTGATCGGGTGCGGGCCGTTCAAGCTCATCGAGTGGGTCAAGGGCAGCCACCTGGCGATGGACCGCTTCGACAAGTACTTCGAGCCCGGGCTGCCCTACCTTGATCGCGTTCTGATCCGCGTGATCAAGGACCCGGTTGTTGAAATGGCCGCGTTCAAGCAGGGCGAGGTCGATTTCATCGCCTCGTTCTCGCCCGAGCACGTCGACACCATGAAGGCGCAGAACCCGCGCGCCCTGATCATGACCGGGAAGGAAACCACCCCGATGCTGGCGGCGATGAAGGTCACCGTCCCCAAGGACGGCAAGCCCATGTCCAAGGACCGGGCGCCGCATCCGATCTTCAGCGACATCCGCGTGCGCAAGGCCGTCGGCTGCTACGGGATCGACCGCAAGGAAATCGTGAAGATCGCGTTCAAGGGCCAGGCCACCCCGTGGGTCGGGATCATCCCGCCCGGCACGATGGACACCGTGGACGTGACCAGCATGTGTCCATACGATCAGGCTAAGGCGAAAGCGCTGCTGGCCGAGGCCGGCTACGGACCGCAGAAGCCTCTGACCTTCGAGCTGATGACCAACACCGAGAAGACCGTGTTCAACGTCATCGCCACCGTCATCAAGGAGCAGATGGCGCGCATCGGCGTGACCGCGAACCTCCGGCTGGTGGACAAGGTCACCTGGATGACCGCCGCGAACCAGGACGGCCCGTGGGACATGTACGTCGAGGATCTGCTGTCCCTGCTGACGCTCGACAGCAACGCGTTTCTGTCGACCACCGGGGCCTCTTGGAACCACACGCGCCACCTCGACGCCAAGGTGGATGACTACTACGCTCGCTACGCGCGCGAGATGGACCCCATCCGACGCAAGGCCATCGCGAAGGAGTTCCAGGAGTTCAGCGCCGACAAGCTCTACTGGAACACCATCTCCGGGTCGCCGTTCTACATGGTGGCGCAGCCGTGGATGAAGGGGTACGTCTACAACGCGGAATTCGAGGTGCACTTCGACAGGGTCTGGCTGGACAAGTAGTCGATGTGGACCTACATCCTGAAGCGCCTGCTCCAGATCGTCCCGACCGTGCTCATGATCACGCTGGTGGTCTTCGTCATGATGCGGTCGATCCCGGGCGATCCGGTGGTCGCGCTGCTGGGTGACGCCTACACCGAGGAGAACGCGATCAAGGCGCGCGTCGACTACGGGCTCGACAAACCGGTCATGGTCCAGTACGTGATCTGGCTCGGCAAGCTCGTGCAGGGCGACTGGGGCACCTCGATCCTGAGCGGGCGGCCCGTCCTCAAGGACGTCATGGTGCGGCTGCCGGTGACCCTCGAGCTGATCGTCCTCTCGATGGCGGTGGCGCTCGCGATCGCGATACCCGCCGCCATCATCGGAGCCTTGCGCCAGAACACATGGGCCGACTACACCGCGACCTCCGTGGCCATGGTGGGGGTTTCCATTCCGGAATTCTTCCTGGGCGTCCTGCTCTTGCTGATCTTCTCCGTCGGCCTCGGCGGCTGGTTGCCCAGCTCGGGCTGGGTGTACCTGCCGGGCACGTGCCAGACCGTGGTCTGCGCCGCGAGCCTGTGGGGCAACACGCAGCACGTCCTGATGCCCGCCCTGGCGCTCGGCGTGGGCCGGGCCGCGCTCCTCACGCGGCTGCTCCGGGCCAGCATGCTCGAGGTCATCCGCACGGAGTACGTCACGACCGCCCGCGCCAAGGGCCTGAGCGAGCGTCCGGTCATCTTCAAGCACGCGCTGAAGAACGCGCTGATCCCGACCATAACCGTGATGGGCCTGCAGGTCGGCTTCCTGATCGGCGGCGCCATCGTGGTGGAGACGCTCTTCGCGATGCCGGGGCTCGGCACCTTCGGCATCGACGCGATCATCGCGCGCGACTACCAGCAGGTGCAGGGGTTCGCGCTCGTGACGGCGTTCGCGTTCGTCGTCATCAACCTGATCGTCGATCTCACGTACACTTTCCTGGATCCGCGGATCCGGTACTCTTAGAGGACATTCATGGCCGACGATCGCGAGCCGCGCGCCGGGCATCCCCGGCCCATCAGCGGAGGCAGCATTCAGGAGGCGGATCTGTCGGCGGCGCCCGACGTCGCCTGGCGGGCGGCGGATCACTCGGAATCGCCGTTCGTGCAGGGATTGCGCCGGCTCCGCAAGAGCACGACCGCGCTCATCGGCGCGGGCATCGTCGCCGTGCTGCTGATGGTCGCGCTCTTCGCGGACGTGCTCGCGCCGCAGAGCCCCATCGCCAGCGACCAGACCCACACCTTCGAGCGCCCGAGCCGCGACTACCCGCTGGGGACGGACCAGCTCGGTCGCGACATGCTGAGCCGCATCATCCACGGCAGCCGGATCTCCCTCGCGGTGGGGGTGTCCTCGGTGCTGCTGGCCCTCTTCGTCGGCGTCCCCTTCGGGATGATCGCCGGGTACTATGGCGGCCGCGTCGACTCGATCATCATGCGGGCGATGGATCTGATCCTCGCCTTCCCGATCTACCTGCTCGCCATCATCCTGATGGTCATCTTCGCGCCCACGGCCGGGCTCATCGGCACGATCAAAGTCACCGGCGCCATCGCCATCGTCCGCATCCCGATCTACGCGCGGCTGGTCCGGGGCAGCGTGCTCTCCATCAAGGAGAAGGAATACATCGAGGCGTGCCGTGCCGTGGGCGTGCGCAATCCGCGGATCCTCCTGCGCCACATCCTGCCGAACTGCCTGGCGCCGATCATCGTGACGACTACGCTCGGCATCGCGACCTCGATCATCGTCGAAGCCACGCTGTCCTTCCTGGGCCTCGGCACGCAGCCGCCGACGCCGAGCTGGGGCTGGGACCTGAAGGCCAACGTCTCGTTCATCCAGTCCAACCCGTGGATCTCGCTGTTCCCGGGCCTGGCCATCTTCGTGACGGTGCTGGGCTTCAATCTCTTCGGCGACGGCCTCCGCGACGCGCTCGACCCGCGGCTGAAGTAGTCTCGCTTTGTTGCGCCGACCACACGTCGCGCTCGGACTCTTGGCGTTGGTGTTCGTGGGCGCGATCGATGCCCTTCATGCTCAGGTCGCCCAGCGTCCCGAGCCTCCTCCAGCATCGCGTCCCCTGCCGTTTCCACGACCGGCTCCCGGGCCTGCGCCACCACCGGCGAACATCTGCACGACGGAGTGGGGCTGGTGCCAGCTACCGACCTGGTCCGCGCCACTGGGCGTCGGCTGCGCCTGCCTGACGGCGGACAATCAGGAGGTCCCGGGCACGACACGCTACTTTCCCTACGCGGGGCCAGCGAGCCCCTACCTCCAACCCCACACCGGCCCCCCCACCACCATCCGCTAACCCCGCGCTATGCCGACACCCTGGCTAGGCTGGCCTGCCCGTCCGGTCCTGGGGCAGGCTGGCGGGCGGGGTCGACGAGATCCGTTCCCGCCGAGTGACACTCGGAAGCGAAGGGCCCAGATGGAGCCCAGCCGCGACGGGTCATGCGTGCGCGTGCAGCGTGGTCGAGCGACCCCGCCCGCCGGCCTGCCCCAGGACCGGACCCCGCCACAGACGCGCGTTGACACCAGAAGATGGTTCCGCCATAGTCGGGCGGCCCGTGCCGCTCATGGACCTGGCGCCCTTGATGAAGCCGACGAGCATCGCCGTCGTCGGTGCCTCGCAGCGGATGACCCGCGCGACCCGAGTCGTCGCCAACCTCCAGCGCTTCGGCTACGCGGGGCGGATCTTTCCGATCAATCCGAAGTACACGGACGTCCTCGGGCTGCCCTGCTATCCCGACCTCGCCTCCACGCCGGAACCGGCCGACACCGTCGTGGTAGCGATCCCGGCTGAGCAGGTCCCGGCGATCCTCGCGGCCGCCGTCGACAGCGGCGTGCGCGGCGCCGTCGTGCTGTCGAGCGGCTTCGCCGAAGCGGGTCCCGTCGGCCAGCGGCGGCAGGCCGAGCTCGAGCGCCTCGCCGCCGACCGCGGGCTCCTGATCTGCGGACCGAACTGCTACGGCGTCTTCAACATCCGTCTGGGCGCGGCGACCTTCAGCGCCGATGTGGCAGAGCCGTTGCGACCGGGCGTCGTCGGGCTCGTGTCCCAGAGCGGTGGCTTCAGTCACGCGATCGGCGAGTACCTGATGCAGCAGCGGGGCGTCGGGCTGAGCTACATCGTCTCGTGCGGCAACCAGGCCGGGCTCACGGTCGAGGACTACACCGCGTTCCTCGTCGAGGACGACGAGACGGCGGTGGTTGGCGCGTTCGTCGAGGGATTCAAGCGGCCGGACAAGTTCCGGGTCGCGGCGGCGCGCGCGAAGGCGCAGCGGAAGCCCATCGTGGTGCTGAAGGTGGGGCGGTCCGAAAACGCCCGGCAGGCGATGCTCGCGCACACGGGATCGCTGGCCGGCACGCCCGAGATCGTCGAGGCGGTGCTCCGGCAGAGCGGCATCGTCCAGGTGTCGAGCATCAACGAGATGGTCGACACGCTCACTCTCCTGTCCGCGGCACGGCATCATGCCCGTCGCGGCTGGCGGGTCGGGATCCTGAGCGGCCTCGGCGGGGAGTGCGGGCATGTATCGGACGCCGCGGATCGCGCCGGCGTCGAGCTTCCGCCGCTCTCGGCCACGTCCGTCGAGACGCTGAAAGCCTTCATGCCGGACTTCGCGAATCCACGAAACCCGCTCGATGGCACGGGCGCCATGTACGAGGACACAAGGCTCTTCCCTCAGCTGTTCGACGTCCTGCTCCGCGACGAGGCCGTCGACGTGCTGGCCGTGAACCTGAGAGTCAACGTGCCGCGCCCGGGCGGCGGGGCACCCTCGCGGCAGTTCAGCCGCGCCATGAACGAGGCGCTGCAGACCGGCACCGATCGTCTCGTGCTCGCCTTCAGCTCGTTCGCGGGTGGCGACCTCGACCAGGAGGTCGTCCACACTCTCGCCGAAGTCGGCGTCCCGTTCCTCGAGAGCACCGAGACGGCGATGCTTGCGGTGCGCAACGCGCGCGAGCATCGCCGATTCCTGGAGCGATCCGAGACGATGACCCCGAGCGCCGTCGCGGCGCCGCCGCGAGCGATCAGCCGACCGGCCGGCCGCGGGGTGCTCGGCAATGTGGAGGCCATGCAGCTCCTGCGCGACTTCGGGGTGCCGCTCGCCGAGACGATCACCGCGAAAGACATCGAACAAGCGGTGCAGGCCGCAGAGCGCTTCGGCTATCCCGTGGTGGTCAAGATCGACTCGTTACACATCGCCCACAAGACCGACGTCGGCGGCGTTCGCGTGGGCTGCGGCGACGCCACGGCGGTTCGCGTGGCCTACCGGGAGATGCTCGACGAGGTCCGGCGGCGGGCCCCCGCGGCGCGCCTCGACGGCGTGCTCGTCCAGCGCATGATCCTCGGGGGCCGGGAGATGATCCTCGGCGTCAAGACCGATCCGCTCTTCGGCCCGGCGATCGTGTGCGGGTTCGGCGGTATCTTCGTCGAGCAGATGCGCGACGTGTCGCTCCGCGTGCCGCCCATCGGTCCCGCCGACGCCGCATCGATGATCGCCGAGCTTCGGGGCGCCGCGATCTTGTCGGGCGCGCGCGGCCGAGCGCCGGCGGACAGAGGAGCGCTCGCCGACGCGATCGTCCGGCTGGCGGCGCTCGCCGAGGCGCATCGGCCGTCGCTCCGGGCCCTGGACCTCAACCCGCTCCTCGTGCTCGACGACGGTCGAGGCGTGGTGGCGGTGGACTGGTTGATCGAGTTCGCCTGACAGCCTGGGAGGTGCCGCGATGCCTTACGAGATGATCGTGTACGAGAAGAAGGGACCGGTGGCCACGCTCACGCTCAACCGGCCCGACACCATCAACGCCATCAACCCCCAGATGACCGCGGAGCTCCACGGCGCCCTCGACGAAGCAGACGCCGATGCCGGGATCCGCGCGATCATCCTGACCGGCGCCGGCCGTGGGTTCTCGGCTGGCTTCGACATCGCGCGCCGCCCCGACGGCCGGTCGTCGCTCGACGCCACCGGGGTCGAGGTCGCCGAGTACATCAAGCGATGGTGGGTGCGCGACCGCGACTCGGCGATGGAGCTCTTGCATCTCTGGCATCTCACGAAGCCGGTCATCGCGGCCGTCCACGGCTGGGTGATGGGAGGCGGCTTCTGGTACGCGCTCGCGTCTGACATCACCATCGCCGCGGACAACAGCGTCTTCGCGCAACCCGAAGTTCGCCACACGTCGAACACCACGTTCCTCTTCGCGGCGCTCGCGGGGTGGAAGGCCGCCCACCGCTACTCCCTGACCGGCGACCATTTCGACGCCGCGGAGGCTCTTCGGCTCGGCCTCGTCAACGAGGTCGTGCCGCAGGCCGAGCTCCTGCCGCGCGCCCGGGCACTGGCCGAGCGCATCGCCCGCGTGCCCGAGCCCTCGGTGCGGCTCAACAAGGCGGTCACCTGCTACGGCCTGCTCGCCATGGGCCTGGGCGCCGGCATGCTGATGAACATCCCGTTCTCGAGCATGGCGCACGCCTCGTACAACGCCGAGCGGGCCGAGCTCATCGCGGCGATGCAGTCGGGCGGCCTGAAGGCGTTCCTGGAGGCCCGCGACGGCGGATTCCGTCCGGAGCCTTTCGGCCCCCGGTCGGCCCCGAAGTCCTGATGTGATAGCCTTCGAACGAGCTCGCTAGCGGAGGCTTGGTATGGAGAATACGCGCGCGGTCCACGACGTTCCGAGGTCGCCCGACGGGGCCGAGGCCCCGGCGCCGCGCGATCTCCGCGACTGGCTCGCGAAGGCCGAAGCCATCGGCCAGATCACTCGAATCCGCGAGCCGATCGACTGGAACGAGGAAATGGGCGCCCTCACCTACATGGCGCATCAGCAGATCGGCGCTCCCGCCCCGCTCTTCGAGAACATCAAGGGCTGTCCGGCGGGATACCGGGCGCTCTGGAACATCATCGGCTCGAGCGTCGACCGCTTCGCCCTCGCCATCGGCGAGCCGCCGGGACGCAGCGCGATGGATCTGATCCAGCGCTGCAAGGGCAAGTTCACGCGGACCCTGCCGCCGGTGATGGTCGAGGCCGACGCGGCGCCGGTCAACGCCCACCACCGCTACGGTGACGACGTCGACATCACGATCTTCCCGGCGGCGCGCCACTGGCCCGGCGACGGCGGACGCTACATCGGCACCGCCGACGCGATCATCACGCGCGACCCGGACGCGGGCTGGCTCAACGTGGGCTGCTACCGGCAGATGGTGCACGATCGCAACCACGTCGGCCTCTACCTCTCGCCCGGCAAGGACGCGCGACTGCACATCGACCGCTACTGGAGCCGCAACGAGCCGTGCGAGATCGTCGCCGTCTGGGGCGTCGATCCCGCCATGTTCATCGCCGCCTCGCTGACGTTCTCGAAGACGGTCTCCGAGCTCGAGTTCATCGGTGGGATGACCGGCCGGCCCGTGGAGCTCGTCAAGGGTCACGTCGGCAGCATCCCCTACCCGGCCCGCGCCGAGATCGTGATCGAGGGCGTCGTCCACCCCAAGGCCATCAAGCTCGAAGGGCCCTTCGGCGAGTTCACCGGCTACTACGGGCGCCCAGAGGACTACGCGTTCAACGTCGAGGTGAAGGCCATCCACCATCGGGACGATCCGATTCTCACCCACGCGCTGATGGCCGACTACCCGGCCAACGAGGACGCGCTGCTGTACTCGATCGCGCGCTCGGCGAAGATCTGGAACGATCTCGACCGCGTCGGCGTTCCCGGCATCAAGGGCGTGTACAGCCATCCCGCCGCCGCCGGCGGCTGGGGGATGACGGTGGTGTCGCTCGAGCAGCGCTACGCGGGCCACGCGCCGCAGGCGCTGGCGCTGGCGGCGCAAGTGCCCGGAGGCGCCTACTACGCGAAGTGGATCATCGCCGTCGACGACGACGTCGATCCGTCGAACATCAACCAGGTGCTGTGGGCGATGTCTACTCGCTGCAATCCCGTCGAGGACATCGACATCCTGCGGCAGACATGGTCGACCTGGCTCGACCCGACGCAGAATCCGCCCGAAGAGCGTCCCTACGGCTCCAAGGCACTGATCAACGCGTGCATGGAGCACCGCTACATCAAGCAGTTCTCCCGGCGCACGAAGCTCCGTCGCTCCGTCTACGAGTCGCTGGCGGCGCGCTGGTCGGAGCTGGGCTTCACGGGCGCGCCCCCCAAGCTCTGGTCACTGGAAGACTGAGGCGCGCGGACGGCACTCGTGGCGCCGGCCGTGACCTGTCCGCGATGCCGTCACGAGAATCCGCCTGGGGCGAAGTTCTGCGTCGAGTGCGTGATGCCGCTCCGGCGCGCCTGCCCGCGCTGCGGGACGCCGCGGCCACCGGCCGCGAAGTTCTGCCCGGAATGTGCGCATCCCACGGATAGCCCGGCGGATCGCGCCGTCGCCTCGCCCGACACCTACACGCCGTACCACCTCGTCGAGCGTATCCTCGACTCGCGCGCGGTGCTGGAAGGCGAGCGCAAGCCATCGTGGGCATGATCGGCCAGCCCGCCAGACGCCGTGAGGACCTGCGATTCCTCACCGGCCGCGGCCGCTATGTCAGCGACCTGCCACTCGAGCACGCGGCGCACGTCGCCGTCGTGCGGAGCCCGCATGCTCACGCACGGATCGTCAGCGTCGACGCCGGGACGGCGCGCGCTCAGCCCGGCGTGCTCGGCGTCTTCAGCCTCGCAGATCTCCCCGAGCTGCGCGGCGCGCTGCCGCCTCCGGTCGTCCCCGGAGTCGCCGTGAAGCCGTATCGCCAATCGGCGCTCGCCGACGGCGTCGTCCGGTTCTCGGGCGAGGCGGTCGCCGTCGTCGTCGCCACCGATTCCTACGCGGCGACGGACGGCGCCGTGGCCGTCGGCGTGGAGTACGAGCCGCTGCTGGCGACCGTCGATCCCGAGGCGGCGCTCGAGGCCGGGGCGCAGCTCGTTCACGCCGACTGGGGGACGAACGTGGCGGCGACCCTGACCCTCGAGATGGGAGATTTCGAGACGGCGCTCCGGCGGGCCGCGATCGTGGTGACCCGGCGCGTGCGCTGCGCCCGCCTCACCGCGCTTCCGCTCGAGCCTCGGACCGCCGCCGCGCGATGGGACCGGGCGACGGCCAGCCTGCACGTGTGGTCGAGCACCCAGATGCCGTACGGCGTGCGGCAGCGCATCGCTGAAGCGCTCGGGCTGGCCCCGGAGGCCGTCCGGGTCACCGCGCCCGACGTGGGCGGGGGCTTTGGCACGAAGGGCCCCGTGTACCCGGAAGAGCTGATCGTCGCCACGCTGGCGCGGCGGCTCGGCCGGCCGGTCTGCTGGACCGATACCCGATCGGCGAGCTTCTTCAGCACGACTCACGCGGGCGACCAGCTTCACACCGCGACGCTCGCCCTCGCGGGCGACGGTCGCATCCTCGGTCTCGCCGACGACTTTTTGATCGACGCGGGCGCCTACCTCCCCCGCGGAGCCGTCGTCGCCGGGGTCACGGCGACGCACCTCGTCGGCCTCTATCGCGTCCCGGCGTTCCGGTGTCGCGGCCGCGTCGTGGTCACTCACAAGGTGCCGAGCGCGCCCTACCGCGGCGCCGGCCGCCCGCAGGCGACCTTCGTGGCCGAGCGGCTGATGGACATCGCCGCGGGCGAGCTCGGACTCGATCCCGCGGACCTCCGCCGGCGCAATCTCATCGACGCCGCCGAGATGCCGTTCGACCGGGGGCTCCTCTATCGGGACGGAATGCCGATGGTGCACGACTCGGGCGACTACCCGACGCTGCTGGAAAAGGCGCTCGAGTCCGCAGGCCATCGGACATTTCGCGCGCGGCAGGCCGCGGCGCGACGGGAGGGGCGGCTGCTCGGCCTCGGGATCGCCGCCTACAACGAGGCGACCGGCATCGGGCCGCACGAGGGCGCGACCGTCGGCGTCGAGAGCGACGGGCGTGTGCGCGTCATCGTGGGCGCGCCCTGTCAGGGCCAGGGACACGAGACGACGCTCGCCCAGGTGTGCGCCCACCGCCTCGGCGTCGGTCTCGAGTGCGTCGCCGTCACTGGCGGCGACACGGGGCGGTTTCCGGCGAGCGCCGGCACCTATGCGAGCCGCGTCGCGGTCATCGTCGGCAGCGCCGTGGCGCAGGCGGCCGACGTGGTGCGTGACAAGGCCCGGCGCGTGGCGGCGCGCGCGCTCGAGTGCGATGCTGACGACATCGTGATCGCGGACGGACGGGCTCACGTCAAGGGCGCGCCGGACCGCGGGCTCGGCCTCGCGGCGCTCGCCGCGCTGGCTCAGCACCCGGACGTCGTTCGCTCGCTCGGCGAGCCCGGTCTCGCCGCCACGCGGTACGTGAGCCCGGAGAGCGTGACGTGGGCCTCCGGCGTTCACGTCGCGACCGTCGAGGTCGATCGCGAGACCGGCGCCGTGTCGGTCCTCGCCTATCACGCCGTTCACGACGCCGGGCACGAGATCAACCCGCTGATCGTCGCAGGACAGACGCAGGGCGGTGCCGTCCAGGGTATCGGCGCGGCGCTCGGAGAGGAGATCGTCTACGACGCGAGCGGTCAGGTCCTCACCGGCACCCTGATGGATTACGCGCTCCCGCGCGCCGACAGTGTCCCGGCGATCGAAGTCGCGAGCTACGACTCGCCCTCGCCACTCAATCCGCTCGGGCTGAAGGGTACCGGCGAAGGCTCGGCGGTGCCGGGCCCGGCCGCGATCGCCAACGCGGTGGCCGATGCCCTCGGCGCCGGAGCCCCGGAGATCACCGAGGTGCCGATCCGCGCTCGCCTGCTCGCGCGTCGATCGTGACCCCGCGCGTGTCCGTCGGGATCCACGTGCCGAGCTCCGCGGTCGCTCCGCTGGGCTCGGGCGAGGCCTACACGGAGTTCTTTCGGCAGGTGGAGGCGCTCGGGCTCGACGCGGTCTGGACCGAGGATCGCATCTTCCACGCCGCGAACATGCTCGATGCGCTGATCCTCCTGGCGTCGGCCGCAGCGTGCACGCGCCGCATCGAGCTCGGGACCGCAGTCCTCGTCCTCACCCTGCGCCACGCCGCCGTCGTCGCCCGCCAGGTGTCCACGCTCCACCATCTTTCGGGCGGACGCCTGGCGCTGGGCGTCTCCCTCGGCGGCCGCCCGGAGGAATACCTCGGCCTCGGCGTGCCGATGAAGCGCCGCGTGGCGGTCTTCCGGGAGAGCGTGACGGTGCTGCGCCGCTTGCTCGCCGGGCAGCCCGTGGACTACCAGGGCGAGTTCTTTCGCCTGGAGAACGCGATGGTTCGCCCGCCGGCGCAGGTCCCGCTCTACGTCGGTGGCCGCGTCGAGGACGCGCTGCGACGCGCCGGTGAGCTGGCCGACGGCTGGATCATGGGACCGTTCGGCAGCGTCCACGATTTCCCGCGCGCGTGGCGCGTCGTGAAGGACGCTGCCCGCGCCGCCGGCCGGGACGCCGACACGCTGCTCGCCGGCCGGCTCGTCTACGTCGCCGTCGACGACGAGCGTGACCGGGCGCGGGACGCGCTGCGCCCGTTTCTCCACGGCTACTATGGCCCCCGCTTCGACGTCGATCACGACGCCATCTTCGGCCCGCCGCGAGAAGTCGCCGCGCGGCTCAGCGAACACGTGGAGGCGGGCATCACGAAGCTCATGCTGGGCGTGCCGACGCTGGACCTCGCTCACCTCCGCCGGGTGGCGGAAGAGGTGGCGCCGGTGGTGCGGGCCTCGGCCGCCGCCGCGCGATGAATATGGCTCGGCGACGTCGGGAGGCCGGCGTCCTGCTCGCGCGCTGGGGGCGCTTCGTGCACGGCGCCCGCTGGCCCGTGCTGACGCTCTCGGCGCTCTCGCTGTGCGCCTCCCTGTGGAGCATTCACGTGGGAGGCCGGCTCGATCCGCCCGGCGCGCCCGCCGAGACCGAGTCGGGCCGCGCACGACAACTGATCGAGAAAGAGCTGCCGGGCCAGCCGCCGTCGTTCGGTCTGATCTTTAGCAGCCAGACCTTATCGGCGCGCGACCCGGCCTTCCGCGCCGAGCTCGAGCGCGCCCTGGCCCCGCTCCGCCGCGATCCGCGGGTGGCCCGCATCCGCAGCGTCTACGACGGACCCCCCAACGACCCGTCCGGGGGGACCGCGGCGCTCGTCTCGCGAGACGGGCGGCGCGCGCTCGTGACCGTCGAGCTGCACGGGAAGACGTCGGGCTTCGCCTCCCTCGAGTACTCCGGCCTGCCGCCCGATCTCTATCCAGCGCTCCGCGCGCTGGTCCGCACGGACACGCTCGAGGTCGTCTCCGTCGGCAACGTCGCGCTCAACCACGACTTCACCGAGGTGGCGCGCCGAGACCTCGGCCGCGTCGAGGCGGTGATCTTGCCCGCGGTCGCGTTGCTGCTCCTGCTCGTCTTCGGCTCGGTCGTCGCCGCTGCGCTGCCGCTGGCGGTGGGCGGCCTGGCGATGGCCGGCGCGATGGCCGGCACGCTCCTCCTGGCCCGCTTCGTCTCGGTGTCGATCTACGCGCCGAACATCGTCAGCATGATCGGCCTGGGCGTGGCGATCGACTACTCGCTCTTCGTCGTGAGCCGCTTCCGCGAGGAGATTCGCGCGCGCCCGGCGCCGGAGGCGCTGGCGCGCACCGTCGCCACGGCGGGCCGCGCGATCTTGTTCTCCGGGCTCACCGTGGCGATCGGCCTCCTCGGCATGCTGTTCCTGGGTCTGGGTAACCTCGGCTCCATCGGTTGGTCGGGAACGATCGTGGTCGCGCTCGCCGTCGTCCACGGCCTCACCACGCTCCCCGCGCTCCTGGCGGTGCTGGGGCCGCGGGTGAACGCGCTGCGCGTGCCGTTCCTCCACCGCGAGGGCACCGGCCTGGGCTTCTGGCATGGCCTGGCGGCGACGGTGATGGCGCATCCCTGGCGCGTCTTCGTGCCCGTCGTCGGGGTCCTGCTCCTGTTCGGCCTGCCCTTTCTGCACCTGCGCGTCGGCTCCGGCGACGCGACCTCCCTGCCCCCGGAGGCGGAGTCGCGCCGGGGCGACGACCTGCTGCGCCGGGAGTTCCCGGGAGGCGACGACAACCAGATCGTGGCCGTGCTCGACGCCGGCCCCGGCTCGCCGCTCGAGGCCGCGCGCGTCGCCCAGACCTACTCGCTCAGCCGCTGGCTGGGGAGTCGTCCGCACGTCCTGCGCGTCGACAGCTTCGTCGACCTCCATCCCTCGCTCGGCCTGGCGACGTACCAGCAGATCGCGGCGCTGCCGCGCGAGGCACGGCCGCCCCAGCTCGAGGCCGCGCTGCGCCACACGGTGGGCGAGCACGTGGCCATGCTGGTCGTCACCACCAACCTGCGTGCGGCCACCGACGAGGCGCGCGCCCTCGTGCAGGAGATCCGGCGCGCGCATCCACCGTTCGACGGCGAGGTGCTGGTCACCGGGCAGACCGCCTTCGACCTTGACTTCATCGGCCTCGTGGTTCGCCACGCGCCGCTCGCGATCGGCCTCGTCGTGATCGTCACCTATCTGGTGCTGTACGTGCTGCTCGACTCCGTGCTGCTCCCGCTCAAGGCCATCGTGATGAACCTGCTCTCGATCACCGCCTCGTACGGCGCGCTCGTGTGGATCTTCCAGGACGGCCACCTGGCCGCGCTGCTCGACTTCACCCCTGGACCGATCCAGGCGGCCACACCGCTCATCATGTTCTGCCTCGTCTTCGGGCTGTCGATGGACTACGAGGTCCTGCTGCTGAGCCGGGTGCGGGAAGAGTACGAGCGGACCGGCGACAACGCGCGAGCGGTGGCGGTGGGTCTGGAGCGGACCGGGCGGCTGATCACCGGCGCGGCGGCGATCATGGCGACGGTGTTCTTCGGCTTCGGGCTGGCGCGGTCCGTCATCATCCAGGCCGTCGGCGTCGGGATCGGCATCGCCGTCGTGGTCGACGCGACGATCGTCCGCGCGCTGCTAGTGCCGGCGACCATGCGCTTGATGGGTCGCTGGAACTGGTGGCAGCCGGCCTGGCTCGCCCTGCGCCCCTGGCGTTCCGACTAGCCCCAGATCCGGCGGGGGCGCGGGGGGGCCGGGGTCCCGGCTGGGATCCGACGGCTGCACTGCGGGTACCTTCAATCACATGTTCAACGCCCGTGCGGTCCTGACTACACGGATCCCAGTCGGGACCCCGGCCCCCCGCGCCCCCGCCGGATCTGGGGCTAGCCGGGCGTCGCAGGCTCGAGAGCTGACGGCTGCCAGTCCGAGGCGGCATGAAGCAGGTGGGATTTTTTCGGGAAGATGCTAGCGGCGGAGGCGGGTGTCGAAGCTGAAGCGCCTAGCGTCGCCGAGTTGGATCCGGGGGAAGTCGGCGTGCGACGGGTTGAGCAGGTAGTTGTGCTCGCTCGGCACGATCACCGAGGGTACGCGCAAGGCAGCGCTCGTGCGCCGATCGACCCAGTCCGTCCCGAGCGCCGCCAGCTCCTCGGGCGCCGGATAGCTCCGCCAGCGAGGGGGGAGGTCCTCGATTCGGATCGTCACGATCCGGAGCGAGCCGGGGATCTCCGCCGAGACGGACACCAGGTCATCGGGGGCATCGATCGCATCGAGATGCACCAGGTACTCGAGCGCGGCCAGCGCCAGGCTCTGGGAGGTGTAGACCACGGCGGTGCCCTTCCGGTTCCACCGGCCGCCGCCGATGCGGGCGCCCGCGCCGTCGAACGACGCGTGACGGCGCCTGGCGATCCGCCAGACTCGAATCAGCTGTACACGCCGTGGGCGATCCGCGACAGGAGATCTTCGACCTGGCGCACCCCCAGGTCCGTGTCGAGCAAAGCGAGCGGCGTGCGATTCCCCAGCGCCCGATTGGGGCTGTGGAGCCAGTGTCGGGCTCTCTGGGTGGTGCCGAGCACCTCCTCGGACAGCGCCGCGATCCGGGTCACACGGAACAGACGGTCGGACTCGTCTGCGCGCAGGCGCTGCTCGGCCTTGCGCCGGGCCATCGTGCGCGGCGCGAGCGCCAGCAGCACCACGAGTTCGTGAGGGGCGAGCCCGAAGCGCGCCGCCACGGACTCGAGCGCGGCGAAGGGAAGCCCCTTGCGCAGCCGCTCTCGCAGCGCGTCGAGGCTCGCGGGCCGCCGGCGCAGCACGCGCCGGCCCCCGAGGCTGTCGACGATTCGCCGAGCCGTCACCGGAGCTCGCGCCATATGGCATCAATGATACGCCAGATGACGGTCCGGGGCACCACTGGCATTTTCGCGGGGGGCGTCGGATACTTGGCCGCGTGGTGAGCCCGCGATCGTCAACCACGACGGACTTCTTCAACCACGACTGACTTCTGAGGAGGCGGTGATGGCAATCAAGGCCGGCGACCGGCTGCCCGAGGGAACCCTGACGGAGATGATCGAGACCGAGCGGCCGGGCTGTACCATCGGCCCGAACAGCTTCGCGGTCGGCGAGAGCACCAAGGGCAAGAAGATCGCGATCTTCGGCCTGCCGGGCGCCTTCACGCCCACCTGCTCGGCCAAGCACGTGCCCAGCTACGTGCAGAACTTCGACAAGCTCCGGGCCAAGGGTGTCGACGAGATCTGGTGCATCTCGGTGAACGACGCCTTCGTGATGGGCGCCTGGGGCAAGGACCAGAAGGCCGGGGGCAAGGTCCGGATGATGGCCGACGGCAGCGCGATCTTCACCAAGGCGCTCGGGCTCGACATGGACCTGACCGCGCGCGGCATGGGCGTGCGCTCGCAGCGTTACTCCCTGCTGGTCGACAACGGCGTCGTCAGGGCGGTCAACGTCGAGCAGCCGGGCAAGTTCGAGGTCAGCGACGCCGAAACCCTCCTGAAGGCGGTCTGATCCGGAGGGCACCGACAAGCGCGTGTCGCTCGAGGACTTCCGGGGCCGGGACGTCGTCGTCTACTTCTATTCGAAGGACGACACGCCCGGCTGCACGAAGGCCGTTCGCGGAGAGTAGACCGAGCGTCGGCGGGTCAGCGCTGTGGTCGTCCCGTCCGCCACCCGCGAGGCGCTCGCCGCGCGAGTGCCAGGCCCAACAGCGTGACGATGACGCCGCCGACGACGATCGTCGTCGATGCCAGCGAGTTGGCGCTGAGCCCAAGCGCCCACGGCGCGACGACGAACCCGAGCCCAAGCAGCGCGGTCAGGACCCCGATGAGAAGGTCCATGGCACTCATCCCGCCGCCGGAAGGCGGATGGTGAAGCGAGAGCCGTGGCCGAGCGCAGTCTCGAGGGTCAGCGTGCCGCCGTGGGCGACGACGATCGACCGCGCGATCGACAGGCCGAGCCCCGCACCGCCGCTCTCGCGGCTTCGGGCGGCGTCGAGACGGACGAACGGCTCGAAGACGCGCGCGGCCTCTCCCGAGGGGATACCAGGCCCGGTATCCCGGACGCTCAGGAGACCGCTGTGGTCCTCGCGGTCGACGGTGAGCTCGACGAGGCCCCCGGCGGGCGTGTACTTCACCGCGTTCTCGATCAGGTTCAGCACCGCCCGCTGCAACGCCGTCACATCGCCGAGCACCGTCACCGGCTCCCCGACCTCGATGCGGATGGTGACGCGGCGGGGCTGAGCGAGCTGTGCTCCGACGTCGAGGACCTCGAGGGCCAGCTGTTCCAGGTCGACCGGCGCGCGCGGTGCTGCCAGGTCGGCGCGGGAACGGCCGACGAGCAGAAGATCCTCGGCGAGCCGTATGAGACGATCGACGTCTTCGAGGCTGGCGCCCAGCACCTGCCTGTACTCCTCGGGGGATCGCGCGGCGCGAAGCGCGACCTCCAGCCCGCCCTTGAGCGCCGTGAGCGGCGTGCGCAGCTCGTGGGCAGCGTCCGCCGAGAAGCGCCGCATTTCGCCAAAGGCGCCCTCGAGACGGGCAAGCATCTCGTTCAGCGTCTCCGCCAGCCGATCGAGCTCGTCGCCGGTGCCCCGGAGCTCGACGCGGCGGCTCAACTCCTCGGCCTTGATGCGCCGGGCCGTGCGCGACATCGCGTCGACGGGCGCCAGCGCCTTGCGCGCCATGAGAGCGCCGCCCGAGGCCGCGAGCCCCAGCCCGAGCGGGACGATGACGAAAAGCGTTTCGAGGTATCGCGCGAGCGCGCGGTGACTGCGGGTGAGCGAGCCGGCCACCTGGACGAGTTCGGACGGGCGTCCGTCGCGCACGATGGGCAGCGTCACCAGGCGGACCTGCCGGTGGTCACGTTGCAGTGTCTCGAACGTCTGCTCGCCGGCCCGAGAGTTGTCGAGAGCCCTGGCGGATAGGGGCAGCGCTCGACCTTCGAGCCGCGACGAGAGGTAGGTCGGCGTGCCGCGGGCGTCGACGACCTGCACGAAGTGGTCACGGAACTCCGAATCCAGACCGACGGCCGCTTCCAAGGCCCCAGAGGCGCCGTGCCCGGCGGCCACGGAATCGCGAATGACTTCTGCGAGGCCGAGGAGCGAGGGGTCGACGTCCCGCGTGAGCGCCACCGCCAGGAGCCAGTAGGAGAAGCCGCTGGTCACCAGGAGGATGGTCAGCAGCGCACCCGTATACCAGAGCGTGAGCCGCGTGTGGATCGAGGCGGGGGGCCTCCAGCGCATCACTCGTCGTCCGCCTTCAGCACGTAGCCGGCGCCGCGCACGGTATGGAGAAGCCGGCGCTCCCCGCCAGAATCGATCTTTCGTCGGAGATAGCCGACGTAGACATCGATGAGGTTGCTCTCGGAGTCGAAGTCGAGGCCCCAGACGTGCTCGGCGAGCATCGGGCGCGTGAGGACCCGCCCGCGGCTGCGTAGAAAGTATTCCAGGAGCGCGTATTCGCGGGAGGTCAGCGTGATGCGGCGGCCGGCGCGCGTCACCTCCCGCGTCGCTGGATCGAGCGCGAGATCGGCGACTCGCAGCACGGGCTCGCGCTGGCTACGGCTCCTGCGCAGCAGCGCCCGGACCCTCGCCAGGAACTCGTCGAACGAGAACGGCTTCGTCAGATAGTCGTCGGCGCCGAGATCGAGGCCCTTCACCTTGTCGGCGACGCCACCTCGAGCGGTGACGACGAGGATCGGCGTCGGGACGGCGCGGTTGCGCGCCGCCTTCAGCACCGAGAGACCGTCGAGCCGGGGCAGCATGAGGTCCAACACGACGAGATCTGATGGCGGGCCACCGGCGATGAGATCGATCGCGCAGGCCCCGTCGTGAGCCACCTCGACGGCGTAGCCTTCCTCCTCCAGCCCCTGGCGGATGAAGCTCGCCACCTTCGCTTCGTCTTCGACCACGATGATCCGCATCCCGTTCGCAACTCGCCCACGCACGTCGTCGCGAGCCGTCGCGTCAGGCGGGCCTGCGCATCGACGCGGCCGCGCCGGGCTCGTGCACGTCCGCCTCCTGGCCGGCAAGCTCCACGAGACACATCCTGACCTTCCCCTCACGCACCAGAATAGATAGAAGCGACGTCGTGGCTGCCTCCGGGATACCGAGACGGCGGCCGATCTCCGCCGGCGTCGTGATGCCCGTTCGCTCGAGACAATTCAGGATCTCACCTTCGAGCTCGGTCCACCAGTCAGCCATGTTGCTCTCCTCGAAGTGGGGTGTCCTTGATGCAATGAGGACGATGGGTGCGGCCTTCGCTCGCGATGGCCACGGGCCCGCCTCCGGTTCGTCGACAAGAGTAGTGACGGGGCATGAGCCCGCCGTGAGAGGTGAATGAGAAACCTCTTAGCGGGCCCGCCTGCTGAGCCGTGCGGAGCGGTCCTTCCTCGCGTGCCACCGCATGAGAGCATTCTCATCCACCGCTCATCGAGACCCCATGTCGAGCCCCCATGCTCGAGGCCGATGAACGGGGCGTGGAACCTCCTCGAGTTCAGCGTGCTCATCGGGGGGGCGTCGCTCCTGGCCGGACTGCTCGGGGCGCTCACGGGGCTCGGGGGCGGCGTGGTCCTCACACCGGTGCTCACACTCCTGTTCGGCGTCGATATCCGGTATGCGATCGGGGCGACCCTCGTCTCGGTCATCGCCACGTCGTCCGGCGCAGCTGCCGCCTACGTCAAGGAGGGCTACTCCAACATCCGCATCGGCATGCTCCTCGAGATCGCCACCACGCTCGGCGCCCTGGTGGGGGCCTACGCGGCCGCCACGCTATTCTCCACCGCAGCGATCGCGGTCACGTTCGGCGTCGTTCTCCTGGTGTCGGCTTACCTGTCGATCCGGCCCAGGGTCGCGCCGCCGCCGGACCGGCGCCCGGACCATATCGCCACGCTCCTGAATCTGCATGGCAGCTACCCGACGCCCGACGGACCACGCTTCTATCAGGTCCGGGCCGTGCCCGCGGGCTTCGGCCTCATGTTCGTGGCCGGATGGCTCTCGGGATTGCTCGGCATCGGCTCCGGCGCGGTGAAGGTCCTCGCCATGGACCAGATCATGCGAATACCCTTCAAGGTCTCGACGACGACCAGCAACTTCATGATCGGCGTGACGGCCGCGGCCAGCGCCGGCGTCTACCTGACGCGGGGCTACATCGACCCGGGACTCGCCATGCCCGTGATGCTCGGCGTCGCTCTGGGCGCGCTCGGCGGTGCTCGGATCCTGCCGGCGGCCGAGACGCGGACGCTGCGCCTCGTCTTTGGTGTCGTGATCGCGGTCCTCGCGCTGGAGATGATCTACGGCGGCCTGACCGGGCGCCTGTGAGGGGCGAGCCGTGACGAGCTGGTCCGACGAGCACGTCGAGCACATCATGGGCAACCTGCTTCGATCGGGCGTGGGCCTGGCGGCGCTCGTGATCTCGCTCGGAGGCGTGCTGTATCTCATCCAGGAGGGGTCGACGACTCCGCGATACCACGTCTTTCGCGGCGAGCCCTCGGAGCTTCGAAGTCTCTCCGGCATCGTCCACGGCGCCATCGCGCTTCGAGCGCGCGGCATCATGCAGCTCGGTCTGCTGCTGCTGATCGCGACGCCGGTCGCTCGAGTCGTCTTCTCGCTGGTCGCCTTCGTCCGCCTCCGCGACCCCACCTACGTCGTGGTGACCGCCATCGTCCTATCGGTGCTCGCCTACAGCCTGATGCGCGGTGGGCCATAGCACCGCGCCCGACGGTCGGCAGCGCATCATCTATCCGACGACGAACCCGGATGTCGGTGTCCTCCTCAATCCGGTCGTCAGGTCGGCGTGAAGATGGAATGGCTTCGAATGAAGCGGGGCCTTCGCCGATGGGACTCTGACTGTCAGCACCGGGCACTCGGCTGCGCGAATCACCTGGACGGCGGTGCTCCCGAACAGCAGGCGGCTGAGCCCGCTCCACGCGTGAGTCCCCATCACGATGAGGTCGGCACGCATCGAGGTGGCCGTGTGCACGATGCGGCGGTGCGGAACACCATCGACGAGGAGCGAGATCGCCCGCGTGCCGGCCTGGGTCGCCCTCTCGACGAGCGCGTCGAGCTGCGCCTGCGCGTCGTGCCCCCGTTCGACCTCCGCTGCTTCGTGGAGGCCATGCCATCCGACCGCTTGGATCTCGTAGGGCGTGGGCCTGACCAGGACGTGCAGGAGGAACAACTCCGCGTCATGCTGACGACCGAGCCTTGCGGCGTGTATGAACGCGGCCTCGGACACCGCCGAGAAATCGGTCGGATGAAGGATCCTCCTCCACTGCCTCTCCACGGTCCACCTCCAGCCATCTCGAACGTCGCGCCGGGATGTGAGATCAGGATGAGACTGGGGTGAAAAACTCTTCATCCACGATGCGCGTCATGAGCCCGAGGATGCGTTCCGCGATCCATCGGTGAGTGCGAAGGCTGAGGCATCGTCGCCGAGCTCTGCATCGCCCGCGGTGTCGCTTTCATAGCAGCAGTCCCAGCGGCGCATGACGTGAGCGACCTGCCGGAGCGGCTGCCACTGGAGAATCGTCACGTCATCGACGAGGCCAGCCGAGCGGAGATTGGCGACGACGGCGCGCGCCACGCGCCGTGTGTCGTCGAGCCAGCGTGCCCGATCCTCGGGCAGCGGGATCAGCGTGTGACGGAGCAGCAGCGCCAGTCGCCCGTACGGCGACTCGAACGCCGCGATCACGTCAGGGTGATGCCGACAGACGGACGTGTAGGTTTCGTCCCACATAGGGGCTACCCACTCCTCCTCGCCGCGGACCTGGAGGTTGAGCCTGTCGAGACCGTAGTGGCCGGAGATGAAGCCGCGATGAGGCAGCGATGAGATGCCTCTCATCCCGGCCGGCCCGCGTCGGGCTGGCGCGGCGAGTAGGGAATCGTCTCGAGAGCGATCGCTCACGGCATCGGGTACGATGGGCCAGGCTGTACGTCGACGCCGCGGGCGCTCAGGAGGCTCGGACGATGCCCTACGACCTGGTGATCAAGAATGGCGTGCTGATCGACGGCTCCGGGCTGCCCCGCTATCGCGCCGACGTGGGCGTGCGGCACGGCCGGATCGTCTCGATCGGCCGCATCCGTGAGCGCGCGCGCGAGATCATCGACGCCGACGGCCTGGTGGTCGCTCCGGGCTTCGTCGACGGCCACACCCACATGGACGCGCAGATCTTCTGGGATCCGCTGGGGACCTGCTCCTGTTGGCACGGCGTCACCACGGTGGTGATGGGCAACTGCGGCTTCACGCTGGCGCCGTGCGCGGAGGAGAAGAAGCACCTCGTCGTGCGCAACCTCGAGCGCGCCGAGGACATCTCGGCCGAGGCCATGGCGGCGGGCATCCGCTGGCAGTGGACGACGTTCCCGGAGTGGCTGGACTGTCTCGACACGCTGCCCAAGGGCATCAACTACTCCGGATACCTCGGCCACTCCGCGCTCCGCGCGCACGTGATGGGCGAGCGCGCCTTCGAGCAGGCCGCCACCGGGGAAGATTTGAAAGCGATGGAGCGCGAGCTGCGCGACGCGATCCGCGCCGGCGCCATGGGCTTCACGACCTCGCGCTCGCCGATCCACGAGACCGCCGACGGCCGGCCGGTCGCCAGCCGTCTGGCGCTGTGGGACGAGATCCGTCGGCTCGTGGGCGTGATGGGCGAGATGAACGCCGGCATCTTCGAGCTGGCCGGCGAGGCGGTCGGGCGAGAGCTGAACGACCCCGCCGCCTTCCGCGCGTACCACGTGCGCCTGCGCGACCTGGCGGTCGAGACCGGGCGCCCGGTGACGTTCGGCAGCTTCAGCCGGCTCGAGGCGCCCGACGTGTGGCGACACTACATGAGCCTGCTCGACGAGACGGCCGCCGTCGGCGGCCGAATGTTCGCCCAGGTTCACAGCCGCGGGCTCAACGTCGTCCTGTCGTTCAAGACCCAGCTGCCGTTCGACAATCTGCCGGCGTGGAAGCCGTTCCGCGCCTTGCCGCTGGCCGAGCAGCGGGCGCGCCTGCGCGACCCCGCCACGCGCCGCCGGCTCGTCGCGGGCGCCCACGACACGCCCGACCGCGCGACGCTCGGGACCGAGGCGCGCCCCTTCCCGTACGAGTGGATCTTCCTCTATGACACGGTCGACGGCCCGCACCGCACCGTGGCCGAGATCGCGCGCGAGCGCGGCGTCGACCCGGCCGAGGCGATGATCGACCTCGCGCTCGAGCGGGACCTCGAGCGCTTCTTTTTCCATCCGGTCGCCAACGAGGACCAGGCGACCGTGCTCGAGATGATGCGCCACCCGCGTGCGGTCGTGACGTTCTCGGACTCGGGCGCCCACGTCTCGCAGATCGTCGACTCGTCGCTCCAGACCCACCTGTTGAGCCACTGGGTGCGCGCGAAGCAGGCCTTCACCCTCGAGCAGGCGGTGCGCATGCTGACGCTCGTGCCCGCGACCTACTGGGGCTTCGCCGACCGCGGCCTGGTGCGCGAGGGCTTCGCGGCCGATCTGCTCGTCTTCGACCCCGAGACGATCAGCCCGGAGATGCCGGAGGTCGTCGCCGACCTGCCGGCGGGCGCCCGACGCCTCGTGCAGCGCGCGCGGGGGATCGCGGCCACGATCGTCAGCGGCGAGATCCTGCTCCGCGACGGCAAGCACACGGGCGCCTTGCCGGGCCGCCTGCTGCGAGGGCCGCTCGCGCGGAGGGCCTGAAGACCCCGAAAGGCCGTTCACCGCCAGCCCGCATCCCCCGGGCACCCCTCCGCCATCGTAAGAGGCGAAGGCGGCCGTCGCGGTTCGCCGCACGCGCGACGCTCACGCGATGGTTAGAATACGTGAGAGGTCTGGAGGAGAAGGGAGCCCGAACATGCGGATGCTGATCGCCGTCGTGGGTGCGGCGGTTCTCTTGAGTCTCGGGGTGCCCGACGTCGCGCTGAGCCAGATGAAGTCACCGCCGGGCGGCACGACACCGAGTGGCGGGATCTTCGATCGTCTCAACGGCGCGACGACGCGCCCGGTGCCGCAGGTGCCGCCACCGGCGGTCCGGGCCCCCGATATGACATGGGTGCCGGATCGCACCGTTCAGATCCCAGGCACCGACGGTCCCGTCATGGTGCCCGGGCATTGGGAGCGCAGACTCGGCGACCACGAAGTCTACACGCCACCGCTGGTTGGTCGAACCCCGAGTGGCGATATCATCCAGTTTCCCGCCGGGACCCAACCGCCCGTCGGCGAGCGGCAGTCACCATGATCACCACATCTCGATCGTTGCTCGCCGGGCTACTCGTTCCTCTGGGCAGCGTCCGAGAGGCCATGATCGCGGCCGACGGTCGCCCTCGGTCGGGCCGGGGCCGCGAGTGCCGCGCGAGCTAGCGCACCGCGCTCGCGTCGTCACCGAGCTCCTGCGGAGCTTCGAGACGTACTTCGCGGAGCATCGCGAGTGCGATGGGCTCGTCGGCAGCATCGCGGAAGTGACGCAGAACGAGCTCCCCTGGGGCGTCGCGTGGATCGAATGCGTCGAATGCGGCGTGCGCTGGGAACAGCGACGAGCGGTGGATGCCGGAGGGTAGCGCTCCTCTGAAACTTCGCGCTTGACTCCACCGTCACCGGCGCTGTATCGGGATGCGATGGGGAGCACCGTGACGGCGACCGCACATCGCCACCTTTCGCGGGATCCGGTGATGCGCCGCCTGATCCGGCGTCACGGCCCCTGCGGGCTGGCACCGCTCGGGTGGTCGCCGTACGAGGCGCTCACGCGCGCCATCGCCCACCAGCAGCTCAACGGTCGCGCCGCCGAGACGATCCTGACCCGCTTCGTCGCCCTCTTCGCGAACGGGCGCTTCCCCTCGCCCGCGGCGGTGGCGGCAGCCCGCCCCGCGACGCTGCGGAGGGCGGGCTTCTCGCGGGGCAAGGTGCGGGCGATCAAGGACATTGCGCGCCACGCGCTCCAGGGCGCGGTGCCGACGCGCCGCGCGGCCAGGCACCTCGACGACCAGGTGCTCATCGAGCGGCTGACGCAGATCCATGGCGTCGGCCAGTGGACGGTCGAGATGCTCCTGATCTTCACCCTCGGTCGGCCCGACGTGCTACCGGTGGACGACTTCGGCGTGCGGGAGGGGTACCGGGTCGCGTACGGGCGGCGGGCTCGCCCGACGCCAGAGGCGCTGCGCGCCTTCGGCGAGCGATGGAAGCCGTATCGCTCGGTCGCCGCCTGGTATCTCTGGCGCGCGGCGAGCGAGGCGCGAACGAAAATCAATCCGTGAGGAGAGTCGCCGCTATGAACGGCCTTTCGCGAAGGATCGTCCTCGCTTCCGGCATCATCCTGGCAGTGTGGTGCGGGACCGTCGGCGCGCAGGGTCAACCCGAAGGGCAACTGACGATCGCGTTCGACGCGTCGATCGCCCCCACGTTCCTCGATCCGGCCGAGACTCCAGGGATCGGGACTCCGTTTGTCTTTCTGTACGCCATGCACGACGCGCTCATCAAGCCGCTGCCGGGTAACGACATGGCGCCGTGCCTGGCGGAATCGTGGAAGGAGAGCCCCGACGGGCTCGCGTACGAGTTCAAGCTACGCCAGGGCCTCAAGTTCCACAACGGCGATCCGTTCACCGCGGACGATGTGAAGTTCAGCTTCCAGCGCTACAAGGGCGCCGCCGCGAAGCTGCTGCACGACCGGGTGAAAGCGGTCGACGTCCTCGATCCGTATCGCGTGCGGTTCGTGCTCGACAAGCCGTGGCCGGACTTTCTGCTCTTCTACGCCACCCCGGCCACCGGGGCGGCCTGGATCGTGCCCCGGAAATACATCGAGAAGGTCGGCGAGGAGGGCTTCCGGCGCCAGCCCGTGGGGCTCGGGCCCTATCGCTTCGTCCGCCAGAGCCCCGGTGTCGAGCTCGTGCTCGAGGCCAACGAGCAGTACTGGCGCAAGAAGCCGTCGATCAAGACGGTGGTCATCAAGGGCGTTCCCGACCGCACGACGCGTCTGGCCATGCTGAAGACGGGCGAGGCGGACATCGGCTACCTCATGGTCGGCGTCGAAGCGGCGACCATCAAAGCCGATCCCAAGCTGCGACTGGTCAAGGTGATTCCGCCGGCGGCCTGGTGGCTCGACTTTCCCGAGCAGTGGAATCCGAAATCGCCGTGGTCCGATCGCCGGGTTCGCCTGGCGGCGACGATGGCGGTCGACAAGCAGGCCCTCAACGAGGCCGAGCGCCTGGGCTTCTCGCGCCTGACGGGATCGATCATCCCGAGTGTCATGGAGTTCGCCCTGCGCCTCGAGCCGTATCCCTACGACCCCACGCACGCCAAGCGTCTCCTCACCGAGGCCGGGTACCCCAACGGCTTCGATGCCGGCGAGCTCACTCCGCTTCCTCCGTTCACCACCATGGGAGAGGCCGTGGCGAACTATCTGGCGGCGGTCGGCATCCGCACCCGGGTGCGCGGCATGGAGCGGGCGACCTTCATGGAGGCGTGGCGGACGCGGAGCCGGCAGGGCGTGTACGTGACCGTCACCGCAGCGCCGGGCAACGCGTCCTCACGCATCGAGAACTTTGTCATCAGCACCGCCCCCTACGCGACCGGCGGGTATCCGGACATCGACGATCTGTTCCGGCAGCAGGCGCAGGAGCGCGACCGCGGAAAGCGCCAGGCGCTGCTGCATCAGATCCAGCGGCTGATGCACGAGCGCGTCATGTACGGGGGGATCTTCGAGCCGGCCACGCTGCACGGGATCGGGCCACGCGTCGAGGAGGCCGGGGTCGGCTTGAGCGCGCAGCTCTACTTCACCTCCCCCTGGGAAGACATGCGCTTGAAGAAGCAGTAGAGACCCCAAAACTTTTCGGAGGTGCCCGATGGCCATCATGCTCGACCACGTCATCGTCCCCTCGCACAATCGGCGCGAGTCGGCGAAGTCCCTGGCCGCTCTTCTCGGCGTGCCTTGGGTGGAATCCCAGGGTGAGTTCACCCCCGTCTACGTCAACGACTCCCTGACCCTGGACTTCGCCGACCGCGAGTCGTTCGAGCGCCATCACCTGTGCTTCCGTGTCAGCGACGCCGACTTCGACGCGATCTTCGCCCGCATCCAGGCGGCGGGGCTCAGGTACCGGAGCCGACCGCGCGGCGAGGACGACATGCAGATCAACACGCGCCTCGGCGGCAAGAACCTCTACTGGCAGGACGGTGACGAGCACCTCTGGGAGATTCTCACGATCAGCTACGCGAGAGCCGCGTCCCCTCCACTCGCCGCCACCCGCTGAGCCTCACTCTCAGCGGGCGTGGGTGCGGGGATCCAGCAGGTCGCGCAACGCGTCTCCGACCAGGTTGAGCGCCAGCACGATCGCAAAGATCGCGAGCCCGGGGAGCAGCACCACGTGAGGGCTCAGGATGACGAACTGCCGGCCCGTCGCCAGCATGCTCCCCCAGTCCGCGGTCGGCGGCTGGGTGCCGAGCCCGAGAAAGGACAGCCCGGCCGTCGCCAGGATCTTCGCACCGACGTCGAGACTGAAGGCGACGATGACCGGCGACAGCAAGTGGGGCAGGATGTGGCGGCCGAGGATGAGCGGATCGGTCGCGCCGAGCGCACGGGCCGCCTCGACGAACTCGCGCTCGCGTAGCGACAGGACCACGCCGCGCACGAGCCGCGTATAGATGGGAAACCCGACGATCGCGATGGCGATCATCGCGTTGCGGAGGCCGGGGCCGAGCCCGGCCACGATGGCGATGGCGAGCAGGATGTACGGAAACGCCATCAGGATGTCGGTCAGGCGCATCACCACCGTCTCGACCCAGCCCGTGTAGAACCCGCCGAGAATCCCGAGCGCCACCCCGATCAGCATCGCCGCCGCCGCGGTGCCGACGCCCGCCAGCAGCGACACGCGCGCGCCCCATACCAGACGCGCGAGCAGATCGCGTCCGAACTCGTCGGTGCCGAGCCGGTGGCCGGCGGTCAGCGGCGGACGCAAGCGGTTGGGCGTGTCCACCGTGTCCGGGTCGAGCAGGGGCAGCCACGGCGCCAGCAGGGCCAGGAGCACGGCGGCGAGAAGGGTGAGCGCGGCGAGCACCGCCAGGCGATTGCGTCGAGCGATTCGCGCCAGCGCGCGCGACCGCCGGGTGGCGTTGGTCCCGCGCTCGACCGCACTCGGGACCGTCGCGACTCGCACGCTCATCGCGCGTCCCCCTCACTCATACCGGATGCGCGGATCGAGCCAGGCGTAGAGGAGGTCGACACCGAGGTTGATGAGAACGAAGCTCAGCGCGACGACCAGCACGCAGCCCTGCACGAGCGGAAAGTCTCGCGCGAGAATGCCCTGAACCATCAGGGTACCCACGCCCGGCCAGGCGAAGACCGTCTCGGTCAGCACGGCGCCGCCCAGGAGGTAGCCGGCCTGCACGCCGACGACGGTGACGATGGGGATGAGCGCGTTCTTGAGTCCATGGCGCAGCACGACGGCGCGCTCGACGACACCCTTGGCCCGCGCCGTCCGGATGTAGTCCTGCCCGAGCGTCTCCAGCATCGTGCTGCGCGTGAGCCGCGCGATGATGGTGACCGAAGCCGCGGCCAGCGTGACGGCGGGCAGGGCCAGGTGAAGGAGGAGATCGCGCAGGTCCCCGCCGCCGTACGGAGAGAACATCCCGGAGGCGGGCAGCCAGCCGAGCCAGAGGGCGAAGATCACCATCAGCACGATGCCGAGCCAGAAGACCGGCATGCTGGCGCCGAAGAGCGATGCCACGGCGCTGAGGCGGTCGAGCAGTGAATTCGGCCGCGTGGCGGAGGCGATGCCGAGCGCCAGGCCGCCTACGGTCGAGAGCAGGAGTGCCGAGCCCGTGAGAACGAGCGTGGCCTTGAAGCGCCCGAGCACCTCGGCCAGCACCGGGCGCTTCATCCAGATCGAGCGGCCCAGGTCGCCGCGCGCGACCAGTCCGAGCCACCGGACGTATTGAACGGAGAGCGGCTCGGTCAAGCCGAGCTCGGCGCGCAGACGCGCCAGGTCTGCCTGAGTCGCCTGCGAGCCGAGCATGATCTCCGCCGGATCCCCCGGGGCCAGATGGAGGACCATGAAGATGATGACCGACACGCCCAGCAGGACCGGCACCAGGAGCAACAGCCGGCGGACGAGGTAGCGTCTCACCGGCGCTCCCCCATGGCGGACGACATCAGGAGCGCGATCGCCTCACTTCAGCGAGATCGTCTCGACGCGGAGGTCGAAGCTCGGGTGAAGCTTGAACCCCTGAACGCGCTTGGCGTGCGCCGCCGTCTGGATCTCGTGATCGATGAAGATCCACGGCGGGTCGTCGACGAGGATCCGCTGTGCCTCGCGGTAGAGCTCGGCGCGCTTGCCCTGGTCGGTCACCAGCCGCGCCTGGTGCAAGAGCTCGTCGAACCGCGCGTTCTTGTACAGCGCGCGGTTCGGCCCCAGGGGCGTCCACTGGCTCGAATGAAGAAGCGGGTACATGACCATGTCCGGGTCTTCGTTGCCCGCCATCCATGAAAGCGCGAAGAGCTCCTGCTCCTTCGTGCGCAGCTTGGCCAGGTACGCGCCCCACTCCATCGTCGCCAGCGCGACGGTGACGCCCACGGCCTTGAGGTTGGACTGGATGACCGTCGACATCGCGACCGGCGACTGCATCCCCGAGCCTGACTCCGGCACCCACAACGAGGTCGAGAAGCCGTTCGGGTAGCCGGCCTCGGCGAGGAGCTTTCGGGCGCGCTCGGGGTCGTAGGGATACGGCTTGAGCGACGACTCGGCGCCCCAGGTGGCGGGCAGGACCGGCCCGCGCGAGAGCGAGCCCGTGCCCTTGAGGACATCGCGCACGATCGCTTCCTTGTTGACGGCGTAGTTCAGCGCCTGGCGCACGCGCTTGTCCTCGAACGGCTTCTTCTGGTTGTTGATCCCGAGATACCAGACGTGGGCACCGACCTGCTTGCGCAAGGTCGCCTTGCCGCTTGTCTCGAGCTGACCCACGAAGTCGGGCGGCACGCCCACGATGAGATCGAGCGAGCCGGTCAGGAGCTCGGTGAGCCGCGCCTGATCCTCCACGATCGGCCGGTAGACAACGCGGTCGAGCTTCACCGGATACCGCCAGTAGCTCGGGTTCTTCTCGAGCACCACGCGCTGGCCGCGATCCCACGACACGTACTTGAACGGGCCCGTGCCGACGGGCTGGAGCGCGTAGTCGGCGCCGAACTTCTTCACGGCCGTCGGGCTGACGATCGACGCCGCCGCGCCGGTGAGGATGGCCAGGAACGATGCGCGCGGCTCCTTCAGCACGAACTCGACCGTGGACGGATCGACGATCTCGACGGCCTTGACGTTGCCGAAGGAGTAGTTGGCGAACGGGTACTTGCCCAGCTTGTTGAAGGGATGCTCGGGATCGAACTGTCGCTCGATGGAGAACTTGACGGCCTCGGCCGTAAAGGGCGTGCCGTCGTGGAACGTGATGCCCTTGCGGAGCTTGAACGTGTAGCGCAGACCGTCCCGGGACACCGTCCACGACTCGGCCAGGCCGGGCACGACCTGGGTGCTCTCTTCGGGGAACGTCACGAGCGTCTCCACGATACGGCGGCCGACCCGATTCGAGTTGAGGTCGGTCACCTGCGCCGGATCGAGGTTCACCGGCTCGGCTACCAGGCCGACGACCAGCGTGCCCGCCGGCTGCGCCGCGGCCGGCGTCACCGGCCCGCCCAACGCGATGATCACTGCCACGACCGCCCGCAACGTCGTCACCACGCTCATCGTGCGCCTCCGCCGAGTCGACCAAGTCGTTCGCGCCGCCACCGTATACGATCGAGCGCGGGCACGCAAGACGCGGACGAGATCTGACCACGTTATCCAGTGATCGGCTAGAATCCGAGCGGGGACAACGCCGTGCCCAGATTCAACGAGTCCTATCTCAACCTCAACCAGAGCTACCTCTTCGCCGAGATCCGGCGCCGAACGAAGGTCTTCATCGACGCGCACCCGGACGTCCGCCTGATCGACCTGGGGGTAGGCGACGTCACCCAGCCACTGCCCCCCGCCGTCGTCCGCGCCATCCACGAGGCCGCCGACGACATGGCGCGGCGGGAGACCTTCAGGGGCTACGGCCCGTACGTCGGCTACGAGTTCCTGCGCGCCGAGATCGCCGCGCACGACTTCGGCGCGCGCGGGGTGAAGATCGCCGTCGACGAGGTCTTCGTGAGCGACGGCGGCAAGAGCGACAGCGCGAATCTCCAGGAGATCTTCGCGCCGGACGCCGTGATCGCCCTGCTGGATCCGGTCTATCCCGTGTACGCCGACAGCAACGTGGTCGCCGGACGCACCGGGCCCGCCGACGAGAGCGGCCGGTACGCGGGCATCGTCTATCTTCCCTGCACCGCGGACAACAGCTTCCAGCCGGCGCTGCCCGACCGGCACGTCGATCTGATCTATCTCTGCTATCCGAACAACCCCACTGGCGCCGTGGTCACGCGCGACGCGCTCCGGCGGTGGGTCGACTACGCCCGCGCCGAGGACGCCGTGATCCTCTACGACGCCGCCTACGAGGCCTACGTCGTCGACACCGACGTCCCCCACTCGATCTACGAGATCGACGGGGCGCGCCAGGTGGCGATCGAGTGCCGGAGCTTCTCCAAGAACGCGGGTTTCACGGGGATGCGCCTGGCCTACACGGTCGTGCCCAAGGAGCTCCGCGGCCGAGCCGCCGACGGCAAATCGATGAGCCTCAACGCGCTCTGGGCGCGCCGCACCGCGATCAAGTCCAACGGGCCGCCCTACATCATCCAGAAGGCGGCCGCCGCCGTCTACACGCCCGACGGCCAGAAGCAGGTGCGGGCGCTGATCGACTTCTACATGCAGAACGCGCGGATCATCGGCGCCGGGCTCGCCGCCGCGGGCTTCACCGTCTACGGCGGGCGCAACGCGCCGTATATCTGGGTGCGCACGCCTCCGTCCGTCTCGTCGTGGGATTTCTTCGACCGGGTCCTGGGGGAGGCGCACGTGGTCGGCGCGCCGGGCTCCGGATTCGGCCCGAGCGGCGAGGGCTACTTCCGCCTCACCGCCTTCGGCTCGCGAAGAGAGACCGAGGAGGCGATCGAGCGGATCAAGACGCGACTGTGAGCGACCGGCGCCCCACGCGGACGGCGTCGGAGGCCTGCGCGGCCGTCAGGCTCTCGGCGAGCCGTGCCGCGATCGGCGGCGGCATCTGATTCTTCCGCGCGAGCTCGACCACGACTTGAAACAGCTGCGAGTAGCGGACGATCGTGGCCCGCGGCTGGTTCACCTCCAGACGGCAGAGCGGGTGGGTGAAGACGATGATCGATTCCACCCAGCGTAAGGCCGAGAACGCCAGGTCCGGGTGCCGTTCGATCAGGAAGTGGCGCACCCCACAGGCTTCGGAGTTGACCGGCCGGCTGATGCTCTTGCGCTGATAGCCGTCCGTGGACCAATCGTCGCCCCAGCACCGGATGCGCCCCGCGACCCGCTTCGTCTCGATCACGACCACGCCGCACGGACCGATCAGCACGTGGTCGATGTTGCCTCGGGCCACGCCCAGGGTGACGTCGTTGATGAGCCAGTAGTCATCCGGGAGACCGCAGAGCAGATCGATCACGAGGCGCTCGCCCAGCCGACCCTTGCGGACATTCCGCAGGCGGCGCGTGACCGGTGGGCCCAGCCGGAAGGCAGTCAGCACTGCGGCGGTCCCCGCACCCAGATGAAAGAGCTTCGGATGAAGGGGCGGCGCGCCCGGCATCCCGGCGGCGACGACCACCCCCGCGCTGGCGAGCCCGACGACGGCGGCGAGCGCCATCCACAACCGCCGCTCGCGGCCCTCCAGATATCGACCCCCGACCCGCACCAGACGCATGTCAGCCGCGGCGCGCGCGGGCGCGGGTGTGAGCGTTGGCCCCCATCGTCAGGCCGGCGGCGTCCAGGCCGGACGGGCCTCCGACGGGCTCAACGGGGCGGCGAACTCGCCGGCGGGCTTGGGGCGCGCGCGGGCTTCGCCCAGCACCGTGCCGACCGCCCGGCTCGCTTCCTTGGCGAAGATCCGCACCATGCCCACCGTCGTCCGATCGTCGAAGATGGCGAGCAGGATCGCCTCCTTGTCGACCGTCGAGACGTGGATCGACCACTTCGCCCCCTCGTGGAAGAGCACGGTGAACTCCGTTTCGCCGAGCAGCTGGGCCATCGCCGCGGTCGAGCTGAAGGCGGCGGCCGCCAGCGCGGAGATGGACACCGTGTCGAGCGTCCGCGAGACGCCGTCCATCGCGAGGAGCTGACCGCCGCGGTCGATCAGCAGCGCCTCGCCGGCGCCGGAGTCGCCGAGGAAGCGGGTGAGGATCTCCTGGATGCGCGCAGCGTCGCCTTCCTGGATGACCGTGTCACGAAGCTTCATTGCGCCCCTCGCGCCCGCCCCCGAACTCGCTCGCCAGCGCCATACGGGAGACGGTATTGAGTGTGTCGAACACTCCCTTCCCTTCGAGGGCCGTCGCTTCGAAAAACGGGACTCGCTTGGCCCGGCGGTTGAGGACGTATTCCAGATACTCCACCGGCGCGACGTTGGGCAGGTCGCGCTTGTTGTACTGCAGGACGTACGGGATCTCGTCGAGCGTGCACTCGTACTCGCGGAGGTTGGCGTCCAGGTTGCGAAGGCTCTCGATGTTCTCGCGGAGGCGCTCGAACTGCGAGTCGGCCACGAACACCAGGCCGTCGACACCGCGCAAGACCAGCCGCCGCGTCATGTTGTACTGCACCTGGCCCGGCACCGTGTAGAGCTGGAACCGCGTGTCGAATCCCCGCACGGTGAGTGCCAACACGGGGAGAAAGTCGAAGTAGATCGTCCGATCGTCGCCGGTCGCCAGCGAGATCATCTCGCCCCGGTGGTCGTTGGGCAGGCACTTGTGGATGTAGTGGAGGTTGGCGGTCTTCCCGGCCAGCCCCGGCCCGTAGTAGACGATTTTGAAGTCGATGACCTTCTTCGCGTAGTTGATGACCGACACCACTCAGCCTCGCACGAGGGCGCCGAGCCGCGTCGCCGCCCGGTCGAGCTCGATCCGCGCCAGCCCCGGGCGATCGATGGGTCCGCCGCCGACGAGCATCGCCCGTCCCGACACGCCGTCCACCGCCCGCACGACGAGGCGATGCGCGCCCATTTTCACGATCACCGACGCCACCGCTCCGATCTCCGCTTCCTCCAGCACGCCGTAGAGGTCCCGCGCGAACTCGGCCAGCGGCAGCGCCTCGAGCGAGCTCGGCAGGAAGAGGCAGGCGCTGAGCGCGCCCGCCGTGTCGCGCAGCACGGTCGGCGCCACGGGACCGAACGCCGTCAGCGAGCCCGCCAGCTCGCGCACGGACGGCGGCACGGTGGTGATGCGCAACTCGGTCTCCCGGAGCGGATCGCCGCTCGTCCCGGCGTGCTTGCCGTTCCCGGAGCCCGCCCGCGCCTCACCGGCAGCGGTCCGCGAGAGCCGCTCGAGCCACGCCAGCGACGCGCGAGAGGCCATCGCCGTCACCAGGAGCGTGCCGCCATCGTCCAGAGATCCGAACGGCGTCAACACGACCGTCGCCTCCGCCCCCGTGAGCGTGGCCTGAGTGACGGGTGAGGGCAGCCGCGCGTCGGTCAGGAATGACGCGACCCGCACGGCTGTCCGCACGACCGAATCTTCGCTGACGGCCGGCGCGACGACGGTGACGAGCGTCATCCCGGCGCCGTCGCATTCGCCGATCTCGAGTCCATTCATCAGCGGCGCCAGGAGCGTGGCGATGCGTCGCGCTTCCGCCGTCCGTCCGCGGTCCACCAGCCCCCCCGGGGCGGGCTCGGGCGCCACGGGCTCCTGGTCCATCGAAGACTCGGACTCCACCGGGAGCTCGAGCTCCGCCGGGGCTTCGGGCTCGGCGAGGGATTCGGGCTCGGCCGGCGCCTCGAGCTCCGGCGGAGGCTCGGGCGCCTCGACCTGCTCCGACGCCGACACGGGCTCGGGCTCTGCGAGCGCCGGCGCCTCGAGCTCTGCCGGAACCCCGGCATCGGCGACGGCGTTCTCCGACGATGGCGGGACATGCGGCTGAAACGGTGGCGGGAATTCTTCGATCCCGTAGACGTCGACGGCGGGTGTCGAGAGCGCGAGCAGCTCGGCCGGAATTTGCGGCACCACTTCGTCGAGAGGCAACATCAGCGAGCCGTTGGGGAGCCGACTCGCGATCTGGTCGTGCGTCAGGGCGAGCTCGTCGTGCGGAAACTGATCGGCGACCACGCCCCACTTCACCAGCGCGAGCCCCTCGCCGAGATGTGGCAGGAGCAGGCGCCTGGGAACGAGGAGCGAGACCCCGGGACGGAGCGTGGCATTCAACCCTTCGCGACCTCGGACGAACATATCGACGGGGAGCTGTTCCGCGATCCTGTTGAAGGGGACGCGGACCATCGCTTCCGCCGTCGCCGGCGCGACGGTTCTCGCCGCCATCGCGAGTGGCGGCGGTGCGGCCGGCGGCGTCAGGACGGCCGGGCGGGCGGCAGCGAACGCCGGGAGCAACGCGTTGGACTCGCGGGCGACCAGAGGCGGCAGCGGCGGCGTCACGACCGGTGCGCGGGGCGCCAGAGGGGGGGCGACATCCCTCGGCGCGGCGACCGGCGTTCGCGGCGCCGCGACGCCGGGCGTCTCGACGCGGCGCGGAGGTGCCGTCCCGCTCGCGTCGGCGCGAGGCGCCCCACGAGGCGCCAGCAGGAGCGGGCGGAGGCGCGCGAACACCAGGGGCGCCGCCGTCAGCTGGAGCAGCGTCACCGCCGGCGCGCCCCAGAGCGCGAACGCGAGCGCCCCGGCGTAGTCGACGAGGTCAGGAATCATGAAGAGGGCGCCCGTCGCCGCGACGAGCACGGCGTGGATCCCGCACATCGCGCCCGTCGCACCGAGCACCCGGGTCAGCGAGAAAGGACGCATGCTGACGATTGCGACGAGCAGGTAGAACACCGGGGGTATCACCAGCGCCGGCAGCACCAGCACCGGGGTGGCGTCGAGCGGAGTCGCCCTGAGGCCGCGCGCGTGGAGCGCCAGCACGGCGCAGGCGTAGAGCTCGAGGCCCAGCCCCAGCTCGAGCCATCCGATGAGCCTCATTCGCGATGTGCGTAGAAAGCGCATCAGAGCGCCCGCACGATCTCCGGCACGGCCTTCCTCACGTAGTAGCGGACCTTGCCGAGCGCTCCCTGATCGCCGACCAGGACGGCCAGCAGCGCCGCGGGCCCGACGGTGTGGAGCAAGAGCGTGCCCGCCTCGTACTCGAGCATCGCGCCCAGGAGCTGGCCCTGGCCGAGCTCACAACCGATACCGTCCGAGGCTTCCGCCAGACACGACGCCAGCGCGCCCGCCACCTCGTCGGTGTCCGGAGCGAAGTCGCCCGCCGTCTCGATGAGGAACCCCTCGCGATCGGTGAGCACGACGAAGCGAACGCCGGGCGTGCCGGCGAGCCCTTCCAATCGCTCCTTGAGGCCTTGGCCGGGCGAGGCGACGGCAGCCGGGGCGGTGGCGGCGGTGGCCGCCGGCGGGACGGTGGTCGCAGGCTGCGTCGCACCGTTGGCCCGTCCGCCGAGGAGTCCATCGATCTTCCGGACCAGGTCGTCGACGCCGAAGGGCTTGAACATCACTTCGTTGGATCGCACCTCGGCGGCCCGCGCCTGGACGGTGCCGTTGTCGATCCCGGAGATCAGGAGCACGGGCGTCGCGCTCATCGCCGGATGCGTCCGCACGTACTGGCAGATCTGATAACCGTCCTTGTCCGGCAGGATGACGTCGCAGATCACCACGTCGGGGCGGTTGCGCTCGATCGACTCGATCGCCTCGGCGCCCGACGCGGCGGAGAGCACTTGCAAGCCACGACCCTCGAGCGCCTTCTCCACTACCTTCCGCACGCTCAAGCTGTCATCCACCACGAGGACCTTCGGCATCACGTGTCCTCCTAAGAAAGCGGGGCCACGGCCGCGTCCGCGCGGCCTTCGTCCAGCTCCGCCGCGACGCTGAGCAGCAGCTGCTTGAGGTCGCGGTGGATCGTTTTCGTCGTGGTCGCCGCCCCGGCCTCGAGCGGATTGAAGACGAAATTCCCCTGCGCCTCACCCTGCGTCGCCACCAGTAGCGTCGCGAACGCGATCTCGCCGATGAGCCCGAAGAACTCGGCGTGCACGACCCGCCCCCGATCGAAGACGATGACTCCCCGGCCCGACGGCAACGTGACGACCAGCTGGCCGGTCTTGTTGCCGAGCGCGATCGCCTGGGTGATGTCCGGCAGGTCCATCACCCCGAGTGAGCCGCGGAGGCCGTGGGTCGCGTCGGGCGGAGCCGCGGATGGCGCCGGCGGCGGGGACGGGATAGCCGCGGGTGCGGCGCTGCCGCGCAGCAGGCTCGTCACCTCGGACACGATCGTGGGGATGGGAAGGTCTCCGGCCAGCGTCTGGTCCGGCTTGTCCTCGAGCATGGCATCGGAGGCGTCGCCGGGGCTCGCAAGCAGCAGAAACCGCACGCCCGTCATCGAGGGGTCCTTACGGACGATTGCGCACAGCTCATAGCCGTCGATGTCCGGCACGCCGGCCCGGCTCACGATGAGGTCGGGACGGTTGCGCTCGAGCATCGTCAGCGCGAACGATCCGCTGGTCGCGGCGGCGACGTCGTGGAAGTCCGCGGCGCGCAGGGCCGCCTGCAGGACGGCGAGGGCACGGCGGTCGGGATCGATCAGCAGAATGCGAGGCATCGGCCTACTCTCCCACCCGCGCCGGCGCGGCGACGGCCAGGGACTCGATGAGCCGGACGAAGCTGGCCTCGTCGACCGGCTTGGCGACGTAGTGCTCGACTCCGAGCTCTTGCGCGAGGCTCACGTGCTTGGCGCCCGCTCGGGTGGTCAGCACGACGACCGGCAGATCGCACGTCGTGGGCTCTCGCTTGAGATCGCGCATCAGCTCGTACCCGTTCAGGCGCGGCATCTCGAGATCGGTGACGACGAGATCGACGGCGTGCTCGGCGAGCTGCTGCAGCGCCTCGGCGCCGTCCCGTGCCGCGACGACCCGAAAGCCCGCGCGCTCGAGCATGCCGCCGACGAACTTTCGCACGCTGACCGAGTCATCGACGAGCAGGACACAGCGCTTGCCGTCGGAGGCCGGGGCAGCGAGCGCGTCGCGTTCGCGGCGGATCTCGACCTCCCGAGGCACCGGCTCGACGGCGCGTATCTCGAGAAGCTTGAGGGCGTCGAGCATGAGGATGACTCGTCCTTCGCCGGTGACGGTGGCGCCGGCGAACGGGCCGATCCCCTGCACGAAGGCGCCGAGGTTCTTGATCACGATCTCGGACTTGCCGAAAAACTCGTCGACCACGACCGCCAGCGTCTTGCGGCCGGTGCGGAGCGTGACGACGGACAGTGGGTCTTCGGCTCCGCGGCCCGCGATGCGGAGCAGGCGGTCCAGACGCACGAGGTCCACCTGCTCGCCTTCGATCTCGATCGACTCCGCGCCGTCGTTGAGCCGAATCTCCTCGGGTCGGACGTGGATCACGGACTTCACCGCCGGGACCGGGATGGCCAGCGTCTCCGAGCCCACCTGCACCATGAGCGCGTCGGAGATGGCGACGGTCAGCGGCAGCCTGATCCGGAAGCGCGTGCCACGGCCCGCCTCGGTCTGGACCTCGATCTCACCGCCGAGGCGGCCGACGTTCGTGCGGACCACGTCCATGCCGACGCCGCGGCCGGCGGTCGTCGTCACCGAGGTCGCGGTGGTGAGGCCGGGAAGGAAGATCAGGTCCAGGATGTCGCGCTCGCCGAGCCGCCCGAGGGTCTCCGCCGTCACGAACCCGCCGCGACGCGCGGCCTCGCCGACCGCCGCGAGGTCGATCCCGCGGCCGTCGTCCGACACCTCGATGTAGATCGACCCGCCCTTGTGCGCGGCGCCGAGGCGGATGGTGCCCTGGAGCGGCTTGCCCTGCTCGCGCCGCGTCTCTTCGGTCTCGACGCCGTGGGCGATCGCGTTCCGCACGAGGTGGAGCAGCGGATCGGCCATCAACTCCACGATTGTGGTGTCCATCTCGACGGTCTCACCCCGGACCTCAAGCCCGACGCTCTTGCCCTCGGCTCGCGCCGCGTCGCGGACCATGCGCACGAACGGCGCGAAGAGGCGGCCGACGGGCACCATGCGCGCCCGGGTGATCTGGCCGCGCAGCTCGCCGCTGAGCCGCTGGACGCCCCCCGCGTCCTCGCGCACGACGCGCACGAGACCGGCCAGCTGGAGCTGGATCTCGGTGAGGTCGCTCGAGATCTCCCCCACCCGCCGGGCCAGCAGATTGAAGTCGTCGTAACGATCGAACTCGAGCTCCGCGAAGACGTCGGCCAGCGGGCCGGCCGACGCCGCACTCAGCGCGGGCGCGCCGTACCCCGCGACCTCGTCGGGCAGCAGGGCGCGGTTCGCGTACTTGGACTCGAACTCGGCCACGGTCTGGGTCATGCGTGACTGGGTGAACGACAGGAGCTCGCCGGCCTGCTCGAGCTGGGTCAGATGGCGCTCCAGGCGGCTTCGCGTGATGACCAGCTCGCCCACCAGGTTCATCAGCGCGTCGAGGCGGTCGAGGCTGACGCGGATGCTCGGGCGGATCCGCCGAGGGCCCGCGTCGCGGGGTGGTCGGACGGGCCCGCGAGCCGCGGTGACCGGCTCGAGCCGTGGCGCTGCCTCCGCGATGACGGGGGCGGACGGCGCCGCGGCGCTCGCCGTCTCGAACGCGGGCACCGACGTGTCCATCGCCGGCGCGCCCGCCGGCGGCGCCTCGGTCATCGGCAGCGCATCGAGTAGCGCGATGGCGCGATCGTAAACGGCGGCACGGCCGTCCGCGCGGTCGTCCCCGCTCCGCACGAGGAGCCGGAGGGCGTCGAGCCCGGCGAAGACCGTCTCGATCGCCCCACGGCTCAGGGGCCGGTGGTGGTCACGGATCTCGCCCAGCATGTCCTCGATGCGATGCGTGAGGTCGCCGATCATCCGGCAGCCGACGGTGTACGCCGCGCCCTTGAGCGTGTGAACCGCCCGGAAGAGCGCCGCGATCTCGGCGTCGATCGAGGCGTCGCCCTCCAGCGCCACCAGCGACTGCGCCATCGACTCGAGATGCTCGACCGCCTCTGGCACGAAGTACTCGAGGACGTCCGGCTGATCGGTGAAGAAGCGGTCCAGCTCGGCGAGGCGCCGCGCCGTCTCGCCGCCGAGCTCGCGCGGCGGCGCGGCCACCAGGTGGCTGAGCGCCTCGGCGATCGCCTCGGGATTCTCGGCCCCGGTGTCACCGATGACGTCGAGCGCCGTCTTGAGCGAGGCGACCATCGAGCGCAGCGCCTCGAGCGCCTGCCGGTCCTCGGGCGGTGTGGCGGCCATCCGCTCGACCGCCTCTTCCATGGCCGCGGCGAGCGCCGCCACCTGGGGGAAGCCGCTGAGGGAGGCGGAGCCGCGTAGCCGGTGCGTCACCACGCCCAGATGCTCGGTCGCCGCCGCCTGGCCCGGCGACTGCCCCAGCGCGACGAGGCCGTCCTCGACGGCGGCGAGGGTGTCCCACGCCTCCATCAAGAAGACGCTCAGCAGGAACTGCCGGTCGTCGGCCACGCTCTGTCTCCTCCCGATCGGCGCCTCAGGCACCCAGCTTGAACCGCGCGAGGCTCACCGTGAGGGCCTCGGCCACCCGGACCATCTGATCCATCGTCTTGCGCGTCTCGACCACGGCCTTCTCGGTCTCGACCGCCACACCCGCGATCGACTGGACGGCGACCGCGCCGCCTTCGACACCGCGCACCTGCTCCTGCGTCGCCTGCGAGATGTCTCGGGCCAGCGCCGCGGCCTTCTGCGAGATCTCGCCGATCTGGTGCAGACGCTCGCCGGCCTCGACGGTGACCTTGAAGCCCGCCTCCACTTCGCGCGTGCCCTCCTCCATCGCCATGACCGCCTGCTGCGTCTCGCCCTGCACGGCCTTGATGAGCACCACGATGTCCTTGGCCGCCTTGCCCGAGCGCTCGGCGAGTTTACGAACTTCCTCCGCCACGACGGCGAAACGGAGACCGGACTCGCCGGCGCCCGCGGCCTCGATGGCGGCGTTGAGCGCCAGGAGGTTCGTCTGCGAGGCGATGTCCTCGATCGTGTTGACGATCTCGGAGATCTCGAGCGAGCGATCCGCCAGGCCCTTCACCTTCTTCGAGATACCCTGCACCTCGCCGCGGATCCGCTGCATGCCCGACAGGCTCACCCGTACCGCCTGCTCGCCCCTCGTCGCCGAGTCGAGCGTGAGGTTGGCCGCGGCCGCCGCGGCCTCGGCGTCTTCCGCCACACGGCGCATGGAGCGGGACAGCGTCTCGATCGCGCTGCTGACGCCCACCGCCTCGCGCGACTGCGCCTGGGCGCCGCTGGCCGTCTCGTCCATCGCGCTGATCATCTCGTGCGCGCTCGTCTGGACCTGCTGGGCGGCGTCGCGCACGTCGTCGATGATGGCCGCAAGCTCGCCGACCATCATGTTGATCGCGTCGACCACGCTCCCCAGGACGTCGGAGGTCACCTGGCCGCGCTTGGTGAGGTCGCCTTGCGCGATCTCGGTGGCGACGTCGAGGAAGCGGGTGATGTTGCGCTGGAGCTCCTCGCGCTTGCGCCGCTCTTCGTCACGCTCGGCCTCGGTCTGTACCAGCGAGCGGAGTCGCACGACGGCGTCGTTGAACGTCGACGCGAGCTGGCCGATCTCGTCGCGCGAGGTGACGGTCACGAGCCGGGAGAGATCGCCCTGGCCCACCCGTTCGGCCGCCCGGACGACCTGCGTCACCGGCTTCGTGATGTGGTGAGCGAAGACCATGCCGGCCAGGACCGCGAGCAGCGCGACGCCGCCGAAGACGGCCAGGAGGTACTGGCCGGCGTGCGCCGCCGCCGTCGTGATGATCGACCGGTCCATCCCCACCCGAACCGTCCCCAACTGGCCCGCGAGCACCGGGACGCCGATGTCGATGATCTGCTGCGTCGCGCCGGTGACCGGATCGGGATACGAGATGTCCCGGATCTGCTGCGCCGCCTCTCCGGGCACCACGTTCTTGTCGACGATCCCGGCAGGCACCAGGGGCGAGAAGGTGTGGGCGACCAGCGTCTTCTGCGGGTCGTAGACCATGACGTACTTCACGCCGCTGATGGCGGCGAACTGGTCGACGACCCCCTGCACCGTCGAGGCGTCGCGCGTGAGCAGGAGGTCGACACCGGAGCTCGCCAGGCTCTTCGCGATGGCGGTGCCCTTGGACGTGAACTCCGCCGTCAGGTTCGTGGTCAGCGCCCGCACCGAGATCCACCAGGTGACCGCGGCGAGCGGGACGAGGGTCGCGGCCAGGAACAGGATGATCTTCCCGAGCAGCCCGAGTCGAAGCTTCCGTGGCTTGTTCATGCCTTCACCGCGGCCGCCCAGTCAGTGATGGGGGCCCACCGTCCGTTCACGACACTGGTGAAATATACGCTGTCCAATCCCTGGTGCCGCTCGGGTCCGAAGGTGAGTGGTGCGCCGATGCCGAGGTCGAAGTTCTTGAGCGACTCCAGCGCCTGCCGGAAGCCGGCGCGCGTCGGGTTCGGCCCGGCGCGGCGCAGGCCCTCGACGATCACCTTGGCGTTGACGAAGCCCTCGAGGCTGCGGAAGCTCAGTTGCTCGGGCGGCTGCTTGGCGTCGCGCAGCGCCTCCGGCACCTGCGGGTTGTGCTTCTCCATCAGGGCCCGGTACTCGACGACGGCCGGCAGGCTCACGTCGCCGTAGCTCGGGACCACCTGCGAGTTGACGAGCGTCTGCGTGTAGTCGCGGCCGGTCGCCTTCCCGTGCTTGAGCAGCAGATTCAGCATCGCCTCGGAGCCGACGAACGACACGTTCGAGATGGGCACGGTCCAGCCGAAGTCGCGCGCGGTCCTGACGAACGCGCCGCAGCCTTGATAGGAGCCGGTGCACAGCACCACATCCACTCCGGCCTGGCGGAGCGCCTGCACGGCCGGACTCATGTCGTCCTCGAACTTGTCGTGGCGGCGGTACGTCGCTTCGGCGACGATCTTGGTCCCCCGTTGCGCGAGCCCGCGGGCCACGCCGTCGGTCCCGCTGCGCCCGTAGGCGTCGATCTGGTAATAGACGCCGAACTTCCGGGCCCCGGTCTGCCAGAAGCGGTCGACCAGGGCCATCATCTCCTGGCGGTACGAGGCGCGGATGTTGAAGACCTGCTCGATGTAGGGCTCCTCGCGCTGCGGTTGGGCGCCCGTGAAATTACCGACCAGGATCACCTGGCGATCGGCGTATCGCTTGATCACCGGCAACGCACGCGTGAGCGTGGGCGTCCCGACGTAGTTCGAGAGAAAGAAGACGTGCTCTCGCTCGACGAGGTCGATCGTGTTCTTGATGCAGGGTGTCGGCTCGTAGCCGTCGTCGAGCGCGACTACCGAGATCGTCCGGCCGTGGACACCCCCACGCTGGTTGACTTCGTCGTACCAGGCCTGCGCACCACGATAGAGCTCGCTGCCCAGCCCCGCCGATGGGCCCCTGAATGCGGCGCTCATGCCGATCCTGATGTCCTTGGCGCTCACGCCGGCGGTGCCGCCGCGGAGCTCGACGCCGCTGCGGGCAGGCGCCTGGGCCCACGCGGTCGAGCGGTCGCGGCCCAGGACCCCGCTCGCCGCCGCCCCGGAAAGAACCTTGAGCACCGTCCGCCGTTCCATCGTCACGCCTCCTCCCTCTGCGTCTCGCGCAGCGCGCGCAGGAGCCTGGCCGGGTCGAGCAACGGGACGAGCCGCTCGCCGTCGGGCAAGAACCCGAGGGCCCACGCTGCGAAGGGTTGTGGGCTCGACTCGTCCAGCGGCGTGATCCCTCCGAACGCCTCGAGGCTGACTTTCTCATCGATCACCAGCGCGACTTCGAATCCCTCGGCCTCGACGATCAGCGTCGGGAGCTTGCGCCCGCCGCGACGCTCCGGGAGCCCCAGCGTCGCCCGGACGTCCGCGATGGGGACAACGTCGCCCCGAAGGTTCGCCACACCCACCAGGTACGGTGGGGCGAGCGGCACCGTCGTCCACTCCTCGAAGATCGCGACCTCCCGCACCTGCGTGACGTCGATCGCGAACGGCTCGCCGACGAGCGCGAACACGCACGCGCGGACCGCCGCGGAGGTGTCGAGCAGACTCGTCGTCATTTGAGGAACCGCCGGACGATCGTGAGGAGCTGGTCGGGCGTGAACGGCTTCGGCAAGTACTCGTCCGCGCCCTGCCGGATGCCCCAGATGCGGTCGCTCTCCTGGTTCTTCGAGCTGACGACGACCACGCGCGTCTGCTTGGTGCGTTCGTCCTTGCGAAGGCCGCGGAGCGCCTCGAAGCCGTTCCGTTTCGGCATCACGATGTCGAGCAGCACGACGTCGGGCTGGTCTCTGACGATCTTCTCCTCCAGTTCGTCGCCGTCCAGGTACGTCACCACGTCGTGACCCGCCGATCGAAGGATCGTCTCCATCACCTGGAGCTCCGAGTACGCGTCGTCGACCACCATCACCTTGGCCATCGGGCGCAGGCCTCCCCGTGTGGCGTCCTGCCTTCGTGTCCGCCATATGTGCCTGGGTGCAACCCATCTGCCAGGGCGTAGGGGCTCGGACGGCTCGGTGCCGGGAGGCTTGGAGGCGCGAACAAACGCGATGCTATGGAGACTTAGCTCGGGTCGCCGGCTCTCCCGTCGTGACAACTGGTCCGGCCGACGACAAATTCTGTCACGACTGTGTCGTGCCATCCTGGCCTGCGACCGTCAAGAGCGCGACGGTGAAGGCGTACGAAAAGACGGGTGCATCTGGCCGGGAATTTGAACGTCTCGGGAAAACGATATGGGCCTGGCGCGCATCTGGCACAGAGTCCGGGGGGAAAAGCGGCTGCCGAGCAGCATGCAGATTTTCCGGCAAGCCAGTCGTTTTCGGGACGAAGGCCGCTTCGAGGAGGCCGCCGCGCTCGTGGCCAGCGGGCTGCTTCTCGATCACGACAACGTGGTCGGCCACCTCCTCGCCGGCTCGCTCCACGTGATGCTCCGCCAGATGGACAAGGCGCGGGCCTCGTTCGAGCGCGCGCTCGCGCTGGAACCGACTCACCCGCGGGCGCTGCTGGGACTCGCGCGGATCGCTCTCGAAGACGGCGACAACGGAGCCTGCGCGAATCTCCTCACCCGAGCGCTGGCGCGCTATCCGGACTTTCCCGAGGCCACGGCGCTGCTTGACGTCGCCCAGAGTCTTCCTGCGAGCGACACCGCGAAGCGGCCCCTCCTGCGGAGCAGCGCGATCCGCGCCGACCGGCTGCGCTTGCCCGGGGAGAGCCTCGACGCGCTTCTCGCGCGGGCCGACGCAACCTTGATCTTCGCGCAGCCGCGGGGCCTGCGGTCGGAGGAGACGGCGGCGCGCGCCGCAAAACTCTCCCGGATCGCCTCCGCGCTGCTCACGCGAGCCGGGCTCGGCCCTCTGCATCACGCCGTCATCGAGGGCGCCGCGGAGACGACGTACCTCCGCGCCGACGACGACATTCTGCTCACGCTGGCATTCGGCCACGACGTGAAAACTCTCACCGCGGTCGGCCATCTCGAGCGGGTGTGGGCCAACTGCCGCGCGGAGCTCACGAGCATGGCGGCCTCGAGCCAGGTGGCCCGATGACGGCGGCGAGCCCCATGTCGGCCAGCTCGATCATGGCGGCCAGCGGCGCCGCGGGCGCCATCACCGACGAGCGACCGATGCTCGGCCGCGATTTCCGCAGTCTGCTCGGCCAGCTCGTGAAGCTCGATCACATCACCGGCGGGCTCATCGTCGCCCCCGACGGGCTCTTGATCGCGGCCCAGCTCGCGAGCGGGATCGCCGCCGAGCCGCTCTCGGCACTCGCCGCCACGCTAGGCCGCCAGCTCGAGCTGCGCGGCCCGCAGCTGCGACGCGGGACGTTCCCGATGGCACAGTTCGCGACCGCTCAGGGGGCCGCCTTTCTCGGCAGCACGCCCGTCGGATTCATCGTCCTGCTCGGCGACGCGAGCGCCAGCTGGGACGTGGTCCGCGGTGCGCTCCGAGCCGCGGTGGGCACCATCCATCGCGCGTGGGCGGGCTGATCGACCGCCGCTCTTCGTTCCTTCGCGACTAGCCTCGCAAGTTCCCGGTTTTCTTGTAAAATGTCGCTGATAGTTCTTGCTGGTTTCTCGGCGCCTTGGGAGTAAGCTTGACCTTCACCTAAGGAGAGCCCGGTATGACAGATGGCGAGCGCTCCATCCTCATCGTGGTGCCGAGAAACGGACACGAGACATGCCGGTCGCTGAGCCACACATTCGCAGACGATTCGACGGTCCAGGTGATCGTTGACCGTCGACTCGGTAACCGGCGAGCCCGAGCCGACACACACCGGCCCGAGCGGCGCCAGGGCGAGCGGCGGATCCGGCCCGACGCGGACGCAGAGCTGAGGGTCGACCGATGGATCGCTGTTCCCCGCGCCTCGAGTCAGATCGACTGGCGCGACCCGGATGCGAGAGCCATCCTGTTTCTCTGCTGCGGCCAGCACATCGTCCCCTGCCAGCGATGTCAGAACACGTACCGGCTCGCCTGGATCTCGCGCGCGGATCCCGGCGTGTTCCCGTGCCCGCTGTGCGGGAGCGATCTGAGCCAGGTCGTCAGCGCCCACGCTCAGGTCTGCTCGTACTGGGTCGATCGAAGAGCCGCCGCCAAGAGGCCGCTGACCAGAGTCGGGGTCCACGAACCACCGGCCCAGGCGGCGACAGGATAGAGGCCGCGACGCGGCCGGCGCGCGTTCAGCTCGCTCGCAAGCCGGCCAAGAGCGCGTCCGGCTCGTAGACCACCCCGCGCGCGATCACGCGGTCGATGCGTCTGACGTTGCGGATGTCGGCGCAGGGATCAGCGTCGAGCAGGAGTAGATCGGCGGCGCGGCCGGGGGCGATCGTTCCGAAGACCTGCCGTTTGCCCAACCGTTCGGCCGGCCGGCGCGTTGCCGCCACGATCGCCTCGCTCGGTGACAGGCCGGCGCGCACCAGCAGCTCGAGCTCGCGATGCAGCGAGAAGCCCGAGACGATGGCGACGTTCGGACAGTCGGTTCCCGCCAGGACCATCCCCCCCGCTCGATGGAAGCCTCCGACGAGCGCCAGAATATTGTCCCAGGCGCGCCGCATCCGGTGCTTCGCGGCCTCGGAGGCGCCACGGGCGGCGGCGCGGCGCTCGGCCCATCGGCCGACGAGCTCCTTTCCGATCGCGGCGGGGAGTCGTGGCAGGAGCTTCGTCCGCTCGGGATCGTCCATCGACGTGTCGCCGACGTCGTCGCCGATGGCCGCCGGGCGTGCCGCGTAGAGGACCAGCGTCGGGTCGAGGGCGGTGCCGGCGGCGACCAGGCCGTCGTAGAGGCGATGGACCGCGTCCGAGCGGGGATCGAGATCGCCGAGCCAGCGCCAGAGCCAGCCGCCGTACTCGAATGGATTGAGCTTCGCGGGCTCTGCGAGCCAGAAGCCGGCGGGTGCCAGCTGACCGAAGACGTTGACGTGCTCGACCGAGTCGACCCCGGCCAGCGCGGCCTCGGCGCCCCGCGTCGCGTGCTGGTGCATGAAGACCGGTAAGCCGCGGGCGTGGGCGCGCGCGCACGCGCGGCGCGCCGTGTCGGCGCGCACGGTGACGTAGAGCTTGATCCCATCCACACCCGCGTCAGCCAGCGCGTCGATCTCGGCTTCGGTGCGCGCCGCAGCGAAACGACGACAGAAGCCGGCGAAGCCCGGGTACAGCTCGCCTTCCTCCAGCATCGGCCCGGTGAAGAGAATGCGCGGGCCGGGCCTCGCGCCCGACTCGACGGCCGCGCGATACGCGACGACATCGTCGAGCTGGCCGCCGAGGTCGAGCACGGTGGTGACGCCGGCGGCCAAAAAGAGCTCGGGGTGCCACTTCTCCGGCGTGTGCACGTGCACGTGCATGTCGACGAGCCCGGGCGTAAGAAACCTGCCACGGCCGTCGATGACCGTGGAGCCCGCCGGAACCGGCGTGGTCGCCGCCGGACCGACGCCGGCCACGCGGTCCGCCTCGATGATGACCGTTACTGGCGTCAGCGGTGGACGGCCGGTCCCGTCGATCAAAGTGGCGCCGACAACCGCCAGTTTTGGGTTCTCAGGCATAAACTGGAACCGTGAGTTTTATCACGATGTTGAGGGCCAGACGTCCACTCTTACTAACAGGGTTATCCACACCAGTGCATAACTTACACACCGACGGTATTCAAGCCCCGAAACGGCCGGATCGCGGTCTCGACTCAGTGCCTGACAGAGGCGACTTTTCCCACCACGCGCAGGACGGACTGCGCCTCCATCTGTGACGCGGGCGTGATCTGCGGGAGCCACACGACGAACTCGCTTCCGTGCCCCGGGCCATCACTGAACGCCTCGACGCGTCCACCGTGGAGCTGGACGAGCCGGCGCACCAGCGTGAGGCCCACCCCGAGCCCACCCTGCGCGCGATCGAGCCGGCGCTCGCCCTGCACGGGTAAGTCGAACATGCGCGGGAGCAGCTTGGGCGGAATCCCGACGCCGGTGTCCGCAACGCCGATGACCGCTTGATGCTCCTCGCTGCCGACGCGCACCCGGATCGTCCCCCCGGGTGAGGTGTACTTGATGGCGTTCGTCAGGAGATTGCCCACGATCTGATTCAGCCGCGACGGGTCCGCATTCGCCCAGACCGGCTCGGCGCGAACGTCGACGACGTGGCGCTCGAGCCGGCCCGTGCTGGCCAGATTGCTCACCGACTGCTGGACGCTGGTCGCCAGATTCATCGGCTCACAGGTCAGGACGATGTCTCCGCCGGTGACGTGGGCGATGTCGAGGAGATCGTCGACCAGCCGGCCGAGATGCGTGATCTGATGGCGAATCGCCTCGCGCGCGCGCATCGCAACGTCGTCGTGGCCTCCGATGCGATCGAGGACGCTGACGGCGCTGATGATGGCCGCGAGTGGATTGCGCAGCTCGTGGCCCAGCATCGCCAGGAACTCGTCCTTCGCCCGGTTGGCGGCTTCCGCCTCGGCCCGCGCGGCCTGCGCGCCGACCAGGAGGTCCTCGCGCTCCTGCTCGACGCGACGGCGCTCTTCGACGATCGCGCCTGCCGACACGACCATCACGGACACGGTACCCATGAAGACCTGCAGCAGCAGGAGCGACTCGTTGGCCGGCACGCTCGCGAACGGCCCGTAGCCGCGCAGCGTCTCCCAGATCGCGATGCCGGACAGGACGGCGACGAGCATGGCCGCCTCGCGCTGCCTGAAGCGCACCGCGGCCCAGACGAGGGGCGGCGTGCACAGGAACGTGAGCGGAAGCGTCATGAGTCCGAGGTGCGCGAGGCCTTCACCGAACACGGCGAGCCCGATCAGGATCGTGGTGAGCCAGAGCGCGGCGGCCTCGAGCAGGCGACCGCGCGAGGGATCCGAGCGCCAATCCCGGATCATGAAGACCAGGAGGGGCGCGAAGATCAGGGCCCCGGTCGCGTCGCCGAGCCACCACGTGAGCCAGATGTTGTCGACGTCGGCCCACGCCGCATCGCCGCCGAGCACGAGGCTGCCGACGCCGACGGTCGCGCTGACGAGGCTACTCAGGAGGGCCCCGAGCGCGGCGAACTTGAAGACGTTCTGCGCCTGGTCGAACGCGCGCGCCCCGCTGGCGTACCGATCGACGAGGTAGGCGCCGAGCAGCGCCTCGAGGGTGTTGCCCACGGCGATCGCCAGCGAGATCGTCGCCGAGCTCTCGCTGGTGATGTTCACGACGAACGCCCCCACGAAGATCGCGGGCCAGACGCGATAGCCGAGCGTCAAGAGCGCTGCGAGCGCGATCCCGGTCGGCGGCCAGACCGGCGAGGCGCTCGCGTGGATGAGGGCGAGCGAGAGACCGACCTTGCCGGCGAGGACGTAGAGGCCGAAGATCGCGGCCAGACCGAGCGAGTATTTGCGATCGGCGAGCATATGAGACGACGCGCGCCCTCGTTCCAGCTGTTAGAACAAGCTCGACCCCATCGCTCGAGGGCGCTACTCTGGCTCCACTCCGTGGCGAACGCAAGTCAAATTCGCTCGGAGCGTCTCCACGGTGCTCTGGCGTCGCCGAGCTCGGCGTCGGCGGGCCTCGTCCAGGTCGGCCGGCGTGAGTCGATCGCTCATCTGCGACACGTGGTAGAACACCTTGGCGGCTCGCCCGCATCTCTGGCGAGATCGCGGACCCGTGTCGGCTTCGGCATGGCCGGCGGTGCGGCGGCGACCGCAAGGTTTGCGGCGACGGCGCGGTCGTCAGCGAGAGTCTCGAGCTACGGCCTCAAGGGAATCTCGACCCGTTTGTCGCTCGTCGTGACCCTGATCCGTAGATCGACCGGTGCCGCGCGGCCGCTCGGCACCGTCCCCTGGTACGTTCCTGGCTCGGAGCCGGAGCCCAGCGAGATGTTCTGCACGGTGCCGTCCGCCATGCGAGCGAGGAGCAGGACGTCGGCGCCGGCGAGGGGCTGGCCGGCTGTGTCGGAAATCCGTACGGCATACGCGTCGCCTTGACCTGCTACGGCGGCAGCACTCCGCACCACTTCCACACGCGGCAAGCCCGGAAACCGCGGCGCCGTGATCCTGGTGCCCACCGGATCTGGTGAGACGCGCGCGATGGGACTGGTCGGGACGCTGGCGATCGGTCTGCGCGGCGCAGGCGCGCGTGGATAGGGCATCGCTCTGGCGGCGGCGCTCTCCTCTTGCGCTCGCTCGGTCGCGGTGGTCGCGGTGCGTGCAGGCGCGGATTGCGTGGGCTCCGAGCGGCCGGTCGCAGGGGACTCACGGGCGGCGTCTGACGGAGGATTTTCGGCGCCCACCGGTGAAGAAGCCTCGGGGAGTCCGGAAGGCTGAGCGGTCGCGGAATTCGCCGTGACGGCTGGAGCGTGCGCCACCGCGGCGGTCTCTTTGTCCTGACGCGCTGGCGCGGGCTGGCCTTCTGACGGTGGCGCGTCGGAGCGAATCCAGCTCACGAGAGTCTTGACTGCGGGCGACAAAGCCAACAGGACCACGACCGCGCTCATGAGCCCCGCGAGGATCAGCGACGTGGCGAGCCGGCCGGCCCGTCCTCGCTTGAAGTTGCGGACGCTCTCGAGCCGCTCCTCGTCCTCCAGGTCTTCTGCGGAGACCCGCTCGATCGGTACCTCCGGGAGAAGCAAGGAGAGAGGGGTCCTCTGCGCTCTCGGGCCGGTGGCGGGGGCCGGAAGGATGGCGAAACCGTCCATCTTCAACAGGCGGTCGACGTGGGGATGGTGGCGGCGATCGACGGACGGCTGCTCCGCCGCGTCGGGTCTGGCCTCGATGGGCGCGCGACCCCGGCGCCGGTCCACGACGATCTCGAGCTCGTCATGCGGGTTCAGCGCTGTCTGGAGGGCCGCCATGAACTGGGCACACAGGAGCCGTTGGCTGGACACGATGCACAGGCGCCTCGGCCGCTCCTCCGATCTCGGAGGCGATCCAATGTCATCCAGCGAGACCGGATCTCGGTCCTGCTCAGCCATCCGTTTCCCCCTCTGTCCGTCGCGAGACAGCAGACCGACTTTGAGAAGCAACGGCGATGCCTGACTCGCTGTTCGGGGACCGGGCGCCCGATGTCCTTGCTCCAGTAGAAAATTCAGCGCCGGGTGGACTCGAATCGGCAGGTAGCGGGGTCCGGTGTGGCCCAGCGACGCGGAAAGAGAGCAGAAGTTACGCGGCACCGAGTAACTTCTACTCGGGTCGTGCCGGTCGGCATCGCCTTCCAGCGCGGCGTCGTCAACAGACGGACAGCAACACTGTCACGTGGCGGGACACCGAGCGTGCACCGGCCCGACGGGCCGAGGATCGAGTACACTCCCGATCACCCTCGATGCGCCAGCGACCGAATCCTCGCTCTCTGCGCCAGCGTGCCCGCGTGGCGCGCCATGGATCTCATGTGAAGGATGCCGATACCTGAACGGAGGACACGTCATGAGGGACAGTCGAGATCGCATCCTGACGAGCCACGCCGGAAGCCTGCCGCGCTCTGATGACTTGATCGAGGCAAACCGCGCGCGCGAATCAGGCGGCGCGCCCGACGAGCGTCGCTTGCAGGACCAGCTGCGCGCGAGCGTGGCGGAGGTCGTCCGCCGCCAGAAGGACCTCGGTATCGCCATTCCTGGCGACGGCGAGTTTGGCAAGTCGATGGGGCATCGCGTGAACTACCGTGCCTGGTGGAGCTATTCGTTCCAGCGTCTGGGCGGGCTCGAGCTCGGCACGACCGGCCTCTACGACATGCCGCCGCAGCGCTCGCGGCCTGGCGAGGTCGTGCTCACGAGCTTCTCCGACCGACGCGACCGGGTGAAGTTCGCGGCCGCCTACGCCGATCCCGACTCGGGCGTCTCGACCGGGCCCCGCGCCGCGGTCTGGCCGGTGTGCGTCGGCAAGCTCATGTACACGGGTCACGAGGCGATCAGGTCCGACATCGCCAACTTCAAGGCGGCGCTCGAGGCCGCGGGCGTCGAGGAGGGCTTCATGACTTCGATCGCGCCCGGCAGCGCCTCGCGGATCGCCAATCGCTACTACAAGACCGAGGAGGAGTTCCTGTTCGCCTGCGCCGACGCCATGCGCGAGGAGTACAAGGCCATCGTCGACGCGGGGCTCGTCCTGCAGCTCGACGACCCGGCCATCGCCGAGAACTGGGACATGGTCAACCCCGAGCCCGCCGTGGCCGACTACAAGAAGTTCTCGATGGTTCGGGTAGAGGCGCTCAACCACGCGATCAAGGGTCTGCCGGAGGACCGCATCCGGTTCCATCTCTGCTGGGGCAGCTGGCACGGTCCGCACACGACGGACATTCCGATGCGCGACATCGTCGAGGTGATGCTGGCCGTTAAGTGCCGCGCCTATTCGTTCGAAGCCGGCAACGTGCGTCACGAGCACGAGTGGAAGGTGTGGCAGGACGTCAAGCTCCCGGACGGCAAGCTCATCCTGCCGGGCATCGTGAGTCACGCCACCAACGTGGTCGAGCATCCGGAGCTGGTGGCCGAGCGCATCCAGCGCTTCGCCAGTCTCGTGGGAAAGGAGCGCGTCATCGCATCGACCGACTGCGGGCTCGGTGGCCGCGTGCACCATCAGATCGCGTGGGCGAAGCTCGAATCGCTCGCCCAGGGGGCGGTGCTGGCGACGCGGCAGCTCTGGCGCTGAGAGTTGACAGTCGCGCGGCGGCATCAATCAGGTCGGGCGGCGCGACTCATCTCCCGCCCGGCCCACGTCGGTCTTGTTGACGCTCTGACTGCTGTCGGTCCTGCTGACGCTCCGGTTGCTGTTGACGCTGCGGCTGCTGGGGTCCCTGCGGCTGCTGGGGTCGCGTCTCGGCCCGGGCGGGAGATATTCGGTTCGCGGGCTCACCCGGAAGCGACTGCTGCGGACCCCGCCCCGGCTCACCTCGCTGCTGACGGACCGACGGCGGCCCCACGGGCCGAGCCCCACCGGCTCCCTCGCGAGGCGCCGCGGTGGCGGGGCCGGAGCGCGGCGGGCCACTCTGAGGAGCGGGAGCGGCCTGAGCTTCCGGGCGTGGCGCCGGCTGGGCCGACGATGGCGGCGGCGTCGGCCGCGCATTGCCCACTCCCTCGCGCTGACCGGCGCTTCCCTCGCGAGGGGCCACGGGGGCGGCGCCGGTCCGCGGTCCGCCGTTCTGCGGCGTGCCTCGGCCTTCGGGCTGTTGCGATGGCTCGAAGCGCCGCGGCAATGGCGGCCGCTGGCGTTCCGTCGGGCTCGGCCCGAACGGCGGGCGGGCCGGCACCGGTGCCGTTGCCGCTGGCTTGGGCGCCGGGACGATTCGCGGCGCTGGCGCGACGGGACTCGGGGTCGCCTGCGGCGCCCCGCCTCGAGAGGTCTCAGCGCGAGGGGCTACGGCGTGCCGCGACGGCGGCCGTGTGGCGACCACGGAGCGAGAGATCGTGTTCTCGGCCGGGCGCACGGCGTGCCCGCTCGCCGCGACATAGCTCGACGCGTCCGGCGTCACGCGGAGCGGCGCCCGCGCGGGCTCGAGCCGACGCGCGTCGACCCGCGCGATTCGTGTGTCATTGACGGCGCGCCGGCCAAAATGCTCCTCGCGGACCGCCACGACGGCGTTCTGCACACTCGTGTTCTTGTAGACCGTGATGTTGGTGACGTTCACAACAGTCGCTCGATTGACGACGACGTCGTTGACGACGTGCGGACCGCCCCAGCCGACCCAGGACGGCCGGCCGATGAATTGGGACCGTCCCCACCACGGCACGAGCGGTTCACCCCAGCCGAGCGCCACCCAGCTGACGCCGGGGACACCGATGGCCACGCGGACGCTAGGCCCTCCGAAGAAAGCCACCAGCGCCGGAGCATAGACTGGCCTGACGATCACCGGTCCGGGCGCCCACGCCCAGAAGCCATTCACGAAGACCCAGCGGCCATGGTGATACGGCGCCCAGCCCCAGGGCGCGGTGTCGACCCAGGTCCAGCCGTAGTACGGATCCGAGACCCATCGGCCGGTGCTGTACGGCGCCCACCCGGCTGGAACCGCTTGAGGAACCCACACAGCGCCGTAGTCGGGAACGACTCGCCAGTCGCCGTAGTGATCGAGGTCGTCGACGCCGTACACGCCCGAGGACACGTAGCGGGCACTCAGAGAATCGAGCAGGTCATCGGTGCGAGCATAGTTCCAGCGATCCCACGCGTCGAGCTCCGGCGCGACGTAGCTGCGCACGTTCGGCGCCGGCGTGCCCTCGAGAACCACCTCTTCGCTCGAGGTGATGACCACGGCCTGCCCGCCCGCAGGGGTCATGGTGGCCTGCCCGGCGCGCCGCGTGATGAACGAGGTCGCGTTCTGCGTCACGTCGACTCGGTAGTACCCGGAGCGCTCGATCGTAAACGCCGCGTGGGGTGTGTCGAGCTCGACCGTACGGCCCGGATCGAGGCCTCGGAGGTCCAGCGAGAGGTGGCCCCTGGTCACTTTGATCTGTAGGAAGTCCGGCTCCTGATTCACGAGACCGAGCTGCGTGTCGCCCCAGGCCCGCACGAACGCGCGTGGCGCCACTTGCAACTCGAGATTCCCTCGATTGCCGGTGTAGAGCTCGTCGCCGGGCGCCAGCGGTGTGTTGACCTGAGCGGGAGCCCAGTCCTGCGCGCCCGGACGCCAGAACGAAACCTCACCGTCGGTGTAGCTCAAGCGAGGAGGAGTGCGGCCGATGGCTCCCGCCTCGCCCTCGCTCGACGGCGTGCCGGCAGGAGCCGCACCGAGGGTCAGGGCGACCGCCAAGACCAGCGAGGTCAGCCGGACGATCCGCTCGCCATTGAGCATGTCAACCCTCCACCTGGCGAATCCATCTCATGAATCCACCAGCTTGGACGTGTCGCAAGGAGTTGGCATTCCAGCGATCAGAGTCGCGCCTCTTCCAGCGACCCGCCACCCGGGCGCCAGGGTCAGCTCTACCGCTGCCGGGCGCGCGCGAGGCGGACCCCTCTTCCTGATCCGGTCGCGCCTCGGCGCGCGCTACTGGCTCAGAAAATCACGGACCAGACGGGCGACCTTTTCGGGTTGCTCGAGATGTGGAGCGTGGCCGGCAGCGTCCACCGTCTGCACGCGGCCGCTCTGGAGGCGCCGCGTGAACTCGTCCGCGTAGACCGCCGGGACCAGACGGTCCTCCTTGCCCCAGACGAGCAGCGTGGGCGCCGTGACGCGGTGGATCCGCTTCTTCAGTCCTTTGTCCGGGATGGGCCAGATGAATTTCCCGGTGGTCCCCATGGCCCACACCATCCGCACCCGGGCCGCGGCGGTCGCGTCGTGGGCGTCGGAGGGCGGGAACATACGCCGGGCCGCGTCGCACTCGGGGTCGTGGAAGATGTGACGACGTAGCTCGCCGGGCTCCAGCATCATCCAGTTGATGATGCGATCGGGATCGCGCCAGAAGCCGAGCGGCGCCAGGAGCGCCAGACGCCGGGCGCGGGCAGGATAGGCCGCGGCCACTTCGCACGCCACCATGCCGCCGAAGGAATGGCCCACGAAGACGGCGCTCTCGAGCCCGAGCACTTCGAGCAGCTCGTCGTAGCAGAGCACGAGGTCCCACAGCCCGTCGAGGTGATAGATGTCGTCATGGGCCTCCGGCGTCGTGCCCGGGTGCTCTGGGGCCAGAACCGTGAAGCTCCGGGCCAGCTCGTCGAGGAACGGATCCCACGTGAGCCCCCAGGGGCCGTGGAAGAAGACCAGCGCCGGGCCGTGGCCTTTCGAGAGGACCCGAATGCGGACGCGGTCCTGCCAGACCGTGACCGTGCGTTCCTGCGTTTCGATCACGCCCCGCCCGCCGCAACCCCGGCCGCCACCGGCGCCACCGCGCGTTGTCGCAGCCGCTCGGGCCACCAGTGGTTCACCCAGGGCTCGTCGTCCCAGGTGTCGCGCAGGTCCGGCAGCACTTCGCGGCCGAAGAGCTCGATGTTCTCGAGGGCCAGCTCGTGCGGCATCGAGCCGATCTGCAGGAGCACCATCAGGTTCCCGACGCGCAGATTCTTGATCACTTCCTCCTTCAACCGATCGCGCACGGTGGCGGGGCTGCCGGCGATGACGTACCCATTGTCGACGAATTCCCGGTACCGCAGCGTCTTGGGATTCTCGGCACGCCGCACGGGGTTGCTCATGGTGGCGACGAGGCTCCGATAGTCCTGGTTACCCGGCGGCGAGAACCACATGGGCGGCACGTGGAGGCACTTGTGGTAGAAGTACTCGACGTGCTGCGCGTACTTCTCCTCGGCGCGCGCGTCGCTCTCGGCCACGACGACCAGCTGCAGGAATCCGGCGCGATACGGGTTGAGATCGCGCCCCTTCTCGGCGACGACGCGCCAGTAGCCGTCCATCATCGTCTTCGCCGATCGGGCGCCCGAGTAGCTCAAGAAGCAGTAGCAGACGTCGTGCTCCACGGCGAAGTCGAACGTGCTGATGCTCCCCGAGCCGGGGATCCAGACCGGTGGATGGGGCTGCTGGATCGGCCGCGGCCACAAGTTCACGGTCGCCAGCTGGAAATACCGCCCGTTCCACGAGAAGATCTCGCGCGCCTGCCACGCCTTCAGCGTCAGCGCGACGGCTTCGCGGTACCGCTCGCGATGCTCCATCGGGGTGATGCCGTAGCAGAGATTCACGTCCATCGGGCTACCGAGCGGCAGGCCGGCCACGAGCCGCCCCCCGCTGATGCAGTCGAGCATGGCGTACTCTTCGGCGACGCGCAGCGGCGGATTGGACGTCGGCAGGGTCGCGCCCATCTGCACGATGGCGACGTTCGTGCCGTTCGTCTGCCGGGCCAGGACGCTACCCATCAAATTCGGGCTCGGCATGAAACCGTACGCGTTCTGGTGATGCTCGTTGGTGCAGACGCCATCGAATCCGCACTTCGCCGCGTACAGGAGCTCGTCCAGCGTCCAGTTGTAGTACTGGCCGACCCGGCGGGCGTCGGCAAGCTCCCACCAGGGCGGTGTGACCCAGACGGATTCGTAGCGCTGCTCGAAGTCCGCGGGGAGCTCCCGGTAGGGCATCAAGTGGAAGGCGCTGATCTTCATGGGCTCTCAGTCTCCCTCGTACCGTGGCGGCCGCACGAAGCCGCCGAGCTCGCGACCGGCGAGCGCGGCGAAGCGGATCGGCGTGCGATCCTCGAGATACGGTCCGATCGCCTGCAGCCCGATCGGCAGGCCGCCGCGCGTGCGGCCCGACGGGAACGCCGTCGCCGGCTGGCCAGCTAGCGTCGCCACCGCCGCGCAGAACAGACCGAGCTCTTCCAGCACGGGCTTGCCGTTCACGTCGAGGGTCTTCCGGATCGATTCGGGCGTGTTCGGCCACGGCTTGTCCCAGTGCGGATAGGCCGGCACGATGAACGCGGGGGCCAGCAGCACGTCCCACTCGCGGAAGAACGCGCGCCACGCCGCGCGATACTGCTCGCGCTGCCCGAACCAGGCGACGTAGTCGGGCGCGCCGCTCTCGATCCCACGCTGGAACGCCCGGCTCCACTCGTCGTCGCGGGTACGCATCACCTCGAGCCGGGCGCGCCGGTCGGCGGCGGGCACCCGGGCCGACGTCACCGCCGCCAGCAGCGTCAGATAGAGCGCGTAGTGCTGCCGGTGATCACCGAGCCCGTCCGGCTGAGCGGTCTTGACCTGGCAGCCGAGCCGGCCGAGCTGCGAGGCGAGGGCTTCCAGCGCCGCGGCCACGTCGGCGTCGAGGGGCACCCAGTCGACGGCCGGCAGCACCGCCACGCGGAACTGGCCGAGACGCTCGCGGCGCGCCGGCGGAATCGCGAGCTTCCACGCGATGTCCTCGCCCACCTCGGCGCCCGCCGCGACGTCGAGCGCCAGCTCGAGATCGTCGGCCGATCGCGCCATCGGCCCTTGCACGCCCATCACGACCGCGGCGTTGGGCATCGGCGGCATGGGAAACTGACCGCTCCGCGGCATCGCCGTCTCGCTCGGACGGTGGCCGTAGACACCGCAGAAGGCGGCCGGCACGCGGATCGAGCCGCCGATGTCGCTCCCGAACTCGAGCGGTGTGAGCCCGGCCGCCAGCGCGGCCGCGCCACCGCCGGTCGAGCCGCCCGGCGTGCGCGAGAGGTCCCACGGGTTGTTCGTCCGACCGTAGACCGGGTTGGTCGACTGCCAGTCCGCCAGCATCTGCGGCACGTTCGTCTTCGCCATGACGCCGGCGCCGGCGCCCTTCACGCGCGTGGTGACCGGCGCGTCGTGCTCCGACCGGAAGTCCTTCCACATCGCCATGCCGGCGGTGGTGCGCAGGCCGCGGACGTTGATGGACTCCTTCAACGTCATCGGCAAGCCCTGCAACGGTCCATCCTCGCCGCGCGCCCGCCGCGCGTCGGAGGCCTCGGCATCGCGGCGCGCACGCTCGAAGTCGGGCTCCACGATGGCGTTGAGTGCCCCGTTCTCGCGCGCGATGCGCCGCTGGTGCAGGTCCAGCAGCTCGACGGCGGATACTCGGCGTGCGCGAAGCGCCGCGAGCATCTCGGTCGCGGTCGCGAACGTGTCGATGCGGTCGCTCATGGTGTCATCCCTCTCACGCGGAACTGGTGAGCCGACATTAGCGCCCTCACCGGACACGGTCAAGGCTTCGCGCGGCCACGAGCTCGCCGCGCGGCGCTCTCGAGTGCGGTCATGAACGCCTGGAGCGCCGGCCGTGGCGCTCCCTCACGGCGCCGGACGATCCCGAGCTTCCGGTGCAGCGCCGGCCGCAACGGAATTAGGTCCATGGCCCCCGCCTTCGCCTCCGGCCGCGCCGCGATCTCGGAGACGACCGAGAGGCCGAGGCCCGCGCTGACCAGCTTCTTGGTCGCCTCGGCGTTGCCGAGCTCCATCGCCACGCGCGGCGTGGCGTGCCCGCGGCGGAACCAGTCGTCGACCACCCGCCGGATGGTCCCGCCCCGTTCGTAGAGGATCACGGGATGTCGGGCCAGCTCCGCGGGCGTCAGCGGAGCTCGGCGCTTCCATCCCTGCCCCGGCGGCGCGATCGCCACGAGCCGATCGACGTAGAACAGCGAGACCTCCAGCGACCGTGCCTCCCGGACGGGAAGCGTGACGATCCCGATGTCGAGCTCGCCGCGCAGCACGGCCGCCGCGATCTCGGCCGCATTTCCCGTCACCACGACGAGCTCCAGCCGGGGATATCGCGCCCGCAGCCGCCGGAACACGGGCGGCAGGAGATAGATGCTCGCCGTCGCTCCGGTCCCGACGCTGACGCGTCCGGCCACCCGGCCCTGGAGCCGATGGATAGCCTCGCGCGCGACCTCCAGCTCCTTGAAGGCCCGGCCGGCCCAGTCCAGCAGCACCACGCCGGCCTCGGTGGGCGAAGCACGCCGGCCACGCCGTTCCAGAAGCGGCACGCCCACGGCGCGCTCGAGATGTCGGATCTGATGACTGATCGCCGGCTGGCTCAAGTGCAGGGCCTCGCCGGCTCGCGAGAAGCTGCCGCACCGGGCGATCACCTGCAGGGTCCGCACGTGCACGGGGTTGATGTCGTCCATCGTCGGAGGCCAAGTATCTCGAATCGGATTCATTCTTACAATTCACTTTGCGAATTCCTGGATTCGCGGCAGAGTTCAGCCATGTGCTGCATCGCCGTGCGCGCGGCCGGGTTGTCCGATGTCGACGCGATCGCGTGGATCTACAACCAGGGGATCGAGGACCGCCTGGCGACGCTCGAGACTGAGACTCGAACGGCCGACGAACGCCGACGCTGGCTCCTCGCGCGCGGGCCGCGCCATCCGGTGATCGTCGCGGAGGTCGACGGCCGGGTGGTCGGCTGGGGCAGTCTGAACGCGTTCAACCCGCGGTCCGCCTACGACCACGTCGCGGATTTTTCCGTCTACGTCGAGCGCGGCTGGCGCGGGCGGGGCGTCGGACGACGGCTCCTGGAGACGCTCATCTCGCGCGGCCGCGAGCTTGGCTACCACAAGCTCGTGCTCGCCGCCTTTCCCTTCAATCACGCCGGCATGGCGCTCTACAAGCGCCTCGGGTTCAGCGACGTCGGCGTGTACCACGAGCAAGGCGTGCTGGATGGGCAATGGGTCGACATCGTGGTGATGGAACGGATCCTCTGACGGGCGCCGGCGGATCGGCCGTGTGGCTGAACGAATACCACGCCGATTTCCTGGTGCGCAACCGCCTCGCTTCAGCGAGGCGGTCGGCAGCCCGACGCCACCTCGCCGAGGTTGTGCGCGCCGCAGGTCGTCGCGGGGCTGGGGCCCCGCCGACCGAGGCGCGACTCCAAACCGAGGTTGTGCGCGCCGCAGGTCGTCGCGGGGCTGGGGCCCCGCCGACCGAGGCGCCGCTCGAGGCTATGGTCGGTCACCTCCGCCGGCGCCTCTGGCCCCGACTCGCCGCCGCGCTGGCGAGGGTCGGCCGCCGGCTCGGGCTGGCGCGCGCACTCGGCGGCAGCTGACCGCCGCGCAGCCGTCAACCCGTTCGCTTCAAGCGTCCCGTGTGTTTGGCCCAGCGCTCGACCCGCCCGAAGATCCAGAGCCCGAGCGGAACCAGCACCACCCCCATCGCCACCAGCACCAGGAGTTCGGACCTCACCCCGGACAGTGGCGCCCCGGCCAGTCGTTGCGGCGTCGTCGCGGGGTCACCGACCCCGATCAGCTTGCGGCAGGCCGAGAGCGTGTAGGTCGCCGGCGACAACATCGAGATCGGCCGGATCCACGCGGGCAAGACCTCCACCGGGTAGTAGACGCCCGAGACCAGAAGCAGCGAGCCCTGAAAGATGTGGGTGCCTTCGGCCCCGCGCTCCGGACTCAGGACCGGGAGCGCGGCGGCCATCACGCCCAGTCCGACGAAGGCCAGCGTGCTCGCTCCGATGACGACGACGACACCCGCGACGTTCGCGCCCGACACCGTGAGATCGGTGAAGGCCATCAGCCCGAGCAGCACGATCGCCGTGTTGACGACACTGTTGCAGAGCGCGAACAGACTGAGCCCGGCCAGGTGAACGAGCCTCGACACCGGCGCCATGAACGTGTATTCCAGCGTGCCTTCCCAGCGCTCGTAGGCCACCGACATGGCGATCTCGTTGTAGAGGACCGAGAGAAAGTTCCAGAGCAGGGCTCCGCTGACCAGGGTCAGCGTCAGCTGATGGTCGTTGGCTGCCACGCCGATCAGGGCGACCGCCGCCGAGCCGGTCAGCGCATAGAAGTTGAAGACGATGACCCAGGAGATGTAGCGCCGGGTCAGGTGATAGCCCCGGAACATGAAGGCCCACGTCTGGCGGAGCGTGCGTTCCACGGTGAGCTTATCCCTTCTGCTTGTCGCCGCTCGAGACCATCTCGCCGGCGAGCTTGATGAAGGCGTCGTCGAGCGTGTCGGCCAGCGCCCGGCGCCTGAGCCCGTCGGCCGTGCCCTCGGCGACGAGCCGCCCGTGCGCGAGGAAGCCCATGCGGGCGCAGAGCCGCTCGGCTTCGGCCATGTCGTGCGTCGTGAGCAGGATGGTGGTTCCCTGCCGCTGCCGGAGGTCCTCCAGAAACGTCTGCACGTCGCGCCGGCTCTTCGGATCGAGTCCCGTCGTCGGCTCGTCGAGCAAGAGCACCGGCGGGTCGAGCATCAACGCCCGGGCGATGCTGATCTTCTGTTGCATGCCGCGGCTCATCTCCTCGAGCGGGGCTGAAAACGTCCGCTCCTCCATCCCGAGCCGCTCGAGCACGGCCATCGCCCGCTGCTCGGCTGTCCCGGGTTCGAGCCCGTACAGCAGCGCGGTGTAGAGAAGGTTCTCGCGGGCGGACAGCTTCTTGTAGAAGGCAGCGTCGACGCTGACGCGCCCAATCAGGCGACGCACGTGGGCCTGCTCGTCGGGCAGGCGGTGGCCGAGCAAGCGAACCTCGCCACCGTCGGCGATCAGCAGCGTCGACAAGATGCGGATCAGCGTCGACTTCCCGGAGCCGTTGGGCCCGAGCAGGCCGTAGGTCTCGCCGGGCGCGACGGTGAACGACACACCCGCGAGTGCCCATTCCGCCGACGCGTTCGCCTTGCGCAGGCTGCGGCGCTTGCGGAACCGCTTTTTCACATCGTGAACCTCTATCGCCGGAAGCATCCGGCACCTCCAGGCGCGCCCGGGACACGACGCGCAGGCGCACTGATAGCGCGAGATCGAGCTGGAACGGGGAGACCGAGGTCGGTGGTCGAGCGCGGGACGCGTGAGGCGCGTCCGTGCCCCTGCGCCCGTCTTCGGGTGAAGACGGATCGACGGGGCCGCCTACGCGGCTCGTCTACTCGGTCGGATCAGAGGAACAGATACATTGCAGGCTCACCTGAACGAAACGAAACGATACATCTCGCCCCGGTCCATTGCAAGTCAGTGACTCGTGATCCCTCTCCGTCGTTTGCTTTGAAGTCAGGACCGCAGCGCCTGGTGTACGCGACCGGTGCAGTGGGTGACGGAGCCGGTCGCGTACCCCCTCGCCCCCGCTCCCGGGCGACCCCGCCCGCCCACCGGACCCACCGCCGGCGCGGCGCTCATGACCGTGTCGCCTCGAGCGGACGTGCCACGATGATGCCGCTGTGCGTTCGCACGCTCGCCAGGTACGTCGCGAGATCCTCGTCGAGGACGACCTGCTTCATCGTGGTCGACGCGTGCAGGAGCCGCGTCGCGCCCCGTTCGTCCCGGTAGCACAGACCCGAGTGCGCGCAATCGAGACCGTCGATCGTGGTGGTGACCCCGACGATGTCCCCGGTCATCAGGAGCGGCGCGGCGGCCGCGACCTTCTCTTTGGGCAGGTACTGCATCTGGCGCAAGTTGATCTCGGCCTCGATAGCGGCGATCTTCCGGACCAGGTCGGGGCTCGCCTTGAGCTGCCGGTAGGCCTCGGGATGGGCGCTCATGAAGCCGACGAGCTTGGTGAAGCGCGTCGCGCCGGGCAGGTCGGCCGTGATCAGGCGGACCACGCGCTTGTCCTGGTTGTCGACGAACCAGTCGCTCGTGTAGTGCAGTCGCGACGCGTAGTCGGTCAGCCGGCCGCCCCGGTACCTGAGGAAGGTGACCTCCGACAGCAGCGCCTCCGGGGTGCGCCCGCCGCGTGTGAGGATTCGCGCGAAGGCCAGACAGATCTCGAAGAAGGTGACACAGTCGAGGCCGCGGAAGTCGACCGAGCAGACCTCGCGATCGTCGTAGAGCTCCAGCGTGGCGGCGACGTAGGGCGTCTGCCGGAGGGCCATCCCGATCGCGCCGATCCGCTCGCCGATCGGCAACTCGCTCCACGCGCCCGCGCGCGCCAGCCCCAGCAGCCGCTCGAACGTCTCCTGGCCGGCGAACAAACGTGCATCACGAACGCCTGCGAGCGCGCGCTCCGGGCGGGCGACCGCCAATGCCCCGGCGCTCGCCAGCGCACCACCTACCAGGCTGAGGAACTCTCGCCGCCCGAACGTCGTGTCACGCATCAGGCCTATAGAATCGCACGGTCAGCCTCCGGCGGCCGATCGGCGCGCGACTTCCTCGGCGAGCGCCCGATGCTCGGGGCAGCCGATCACCGAGACGTCGGGACGTGCTCCGACCGCGTCGATGAGCCGGCGGACCGCCTGGCGGCGACGCACGGCCTGGCCGAGGTCGAGGGCACCCCGGTCGATATCCCGACCGATCGCCGTCACCGCCTCGCGATGCGCCTCGCGGCTCCGGCAGACGAGCGCCAGGTCGCCGCCAGCGCCGAGGAACCGCCGCGCTGCGTCGACGATGCCCCAGGAGCCGGCGACGGCGGCCATCTCGAGATCGTCGCTCAGGACGAGCCCGGTGAAGCCGAGGCGCCGGCGCAGCAGACCGCCGATGACCTCCGCCGAGAGCGATGCCGGGAGCTCCGGATCGAGCGCGCGGCATCGCACGTGGGCGATCAGCACGGCGGGGCAGCCGGCGTCGAGGACGGCACGGAACGGGACGAGGTCGACGCGCTCCAGGTCGTCTAGCGCGGCGCCGACGTCCGGCAAGGCGAGATGCGAGTCGATGGAGGTGCGCCCGTGCCCCGGGAAGTGCTTGGCGACTGGCGCGACTCCCTCCGAGAGCATCGCCTCGACGAACGAGACCCCGCACGCCGCGACGGGAGCCGCCGTCGTCCCGAAGGCGCGATCACCGATGACGGTGTTCGCCGGATCGAGCAAGCAGTCGAGCACGGGCGCCAGCCCGGAGTCGAACCCGCCGGCGCGGAGCTCGCGCGCCATCGCTTTCGCCACGGCCGCCGCCAGGCGCGGCCCGCCGGAACGTCCGATCGAAGCGGCCGGAGGAAAGCGGGTGAACGGAGGCGGCAGGCGGTGAACCCTTCCCCCCTCGTGATCCACCATGACGAGGACGTCGGGACCGAGCCCGCGCGCGGCCGCCGTGAGCGAGAGCACGGCTTCGAGGCTCGGGCAGTTACGCGCGAACAGCACGACGCCGCCGAGCCCGGACTGCTCCGCGAGCACGCCGAGGTCGTCGGGGATCCGCGTCCCGTCGAAGCCGACCGCCAGGGCGTCTCCCGGACCGATCGCCACTCGCCGAAGGGCCTGCGCTACCGCGCCTCGAACGATCGGCCCGCGAGGTTGGCCACGATCACGCCGAGCTCGACGGGATCGACCGGCTTCGGCACGTGCATGCTGTAGCCGGCCGACAGCGAGCGCACCCGGTCTTCCGGCCTTCCGTAGGCGGTCAGCGCGACCGCCGGGATCTTCCCTTCCGACCCGTCCAGCGCGCGGACCTTGCGGATCAGGGAGTATCCGTCTTCCCCGGGCATCTCGATATCCGACAGGAGCACGTGAGGCTTCCACGAGTGGAGCAGTGCCAGCGCCTCGGGAGGCGACGAGCAAGGCATGGCGTCCGCCTCGGCCCGTCTCAGGATCGTCGCGATCAGCTCGAGGGCATCAGGATCGTCGTCCACGACGAGCACGCGCAGGCCGCGCAGCGACGGGCCGCGGTACGCCGGCGTCAGCCTCCCCGCGGTGGGGTGGACGCGGTCGATCGGCCCTTCGCCGCTCGCGGCCACGAGCGGCAGCTTCACGCGGAACGTCGCGCCCTGGCCTTCACCGGCGCTCTCGGCGGTGACGGAGCCGCCGTGCAGCTCGGTGAGGTGACGCACCAGGGCGAGGCCGATGCCGAGACCAGCCTGGGTTCGTGTGCTCCCGCTGTCGGCCTGTCGGAATCGGTCGAAGACGAACGGCAACACGTCCCGGGGGATGCCGACGCCGCTGTCGCTGACGACGATCTCGAGGTGCGAGTTCACGCGTTGAAGGATGAGCTGGATCCGGCCGCCCTTGGGCGTAAATTTGACGGCGTTCATCAGGAGGTTCCATGCCACTTGCTGCAGCCGGTCCGGGTCGCCGTTGAGCGGTCCCGCGCTCGGATCGATGAGCGACTGGAGCTCGAGCCTCTTGGCTTCGGCCGCCGGCCGCACCGCGTCGAGCGCCGCCTCCAGCACACGCGGAAGATCCACTGGACGGATGTCGAGCCGCATCTTGCCGCTGATGATGCGGGAGACGTCGAGCAGGTCGTCGATCAGCTGGAGCTGGACATGCGAGTTCCGCACGATCGCGTCCAGGGCGCGGGGCGTCGTCGCCACGTCGATCTGCCCCATCTGGAGCATTCGCGCCCACCCGTACACCGCGTTCATCGGTGTCCGCAGCTCGTGCGAGAGCACCGCGAGGAACACGTCCTTCGCCCGGTTGGCGCTTTCCGCCTGCCCTCGGGCCTGCTCCGCCTCGCTGTAGAGGGTCGCGTTATCGACGGCCTGCGCCGCCCGACGCGCCAGCTCCTCCGCCATCGCGACGTCGGCGGCATCGTAGGGATGTCCGGGCGTCGTTCTCACGAGCGTGATGGCGCCGACGATGCGCTGACGCGTCACCAGCGGGACGGCGATGGCCGATCGCGGGTTGAGCCGCCGCATGAGTGCCAGGTGATCGCCGTCTCGGGCGGTCGAAACCAATGTCTCCTCGGTGACTTCCGGGAACAGGACCGGCTTCCAGGAGCGGAGCGCCTGCGCGGCCGGCTGCGGCGATGTCCACTCCGGTGCGTATCGCTGAAGCTGGGACAGCAACGCCTCCGTGCGAGGATCGGCGGCAGCCACTGCGACGCGCTCCAGCGCGTTGTCGCGCGACACGAGATCGACGATGCACCAGTCCGCGAACGCGGGAACGATCAGTCGGGCTACCGTCCGCAAGGTCGTGGCGGAGTCGAGCGAGGAGGCCAGCACACCGCTCGCCTCGGCCAGGATGGTGGCCCGACGCTCGGACAGCTGGGCCCGCGCCCGCGCCGCTTGCTCGGCAGCCAGCAGCGCAGCTCGCTCCTCCTCGGCCCGCTTGCGCTCTCCAATGTCCCTCGCGATCTTGGAGGCGCCGACGATGCGGCCGCTGGCGTCCTTGATCGGCGACACCGTCAGCGAGATATCGACGAGCGTCCCGTCCTTGCGGACGCGCACAGTCTCGAAGTGGTCGATCGACTCCCCCCGCCGAAGTCGTCTCAGCACCTCGTCTTCCTCGGCCCGGCGGTCGGCTGGAATGATCATCGTGATGGACCGCCCGATCGCTTCCGGCGCCGTGAAGCCGAACAATCGCTCGGCCGCCGGGTTCCACGCGGTGACGACTCCGTCGAGATCCTTGCCGACGATGGCATTGTCGGATGACCGGACGATGGCGGCAAGCTGCAGCGAGGCCTCCTCGGCACGCTTTCGGTCGGTGGTGTCTTCGAAAAAGACCGAGAGGCCGTCGGGCGTCGGGAGAATCCGAGTCCTCAACCATCGCCCCGCCGCCCGCGAGAAGGTCTCGAACTCGACGGCCGTGTGGGCCTCCAGCGCCTGCCGCACGCGCGGGTCGATCTCGGTCCCGACGATGTCGGGAAACACCTCCCAGAGAGTCTTGCCGCCGATCGATGATGTGGTCTGCCGGAGCAGGCCGGCGGACCTGTCGTTGACGTACCGGCAGCGTCCGCCCCGATCGAACACGATGAAGCCGTCGTCGAGGCTCTCGAGAAAGCTCTCGAGCCGCCGGCGTCCGCGATGCATCGTCTCGCTGAGGCCGCTGATCAGGGCGCCGATGCCGACGAAGAGCAGAAGGGCGACGGCCTCACCGAGCCCCAGCACTCTGAAGCCGTAGAGCGGCGGCAGCCAGAAGTAGTCAGCCGCCGCCGCGCAGAGCACGGTCGTGAGCATGCCCGGCCAGAACCCGCCCGCCCACGCGCTCACCACGACGGCGGGAAAGAACGTTATGAACGGCTGGTCGTGGCCCCATAGCCCCGTCAACACGCCGCGCAAGGCGACCGCCACCGCGGTGACGCCCAGGGCAACGGCGTAACGGACGGGCGGCGGCCAGTCCGGGACTCGAACGTGGCTGATCGATTTGGTGGCCATCGCGGTCAATCGCCAGGCGATTCGCGCTGCGTTGAACGAGAGATAACACGAGAAACGCCGCATTCGTCAAGTTATCGGCCGACGGCGGGCGGGACAGTCTGGAATCGCCGCTCGGATGCTCTGGTGAAAACTGGAAGCCATCACGTCAGCCACCCCGCGAGTTCTGAGCTTCGACACCTTCCGAAATCTCGTGGTCCGTTTGTGGCCAATGTCGCTCCCGTGTACTGGCATCAACGAACCAGGTTCATCGGACCGCGATCCGTCTCTCCGGGAATCGTAAGTCCAGGATCTTCTGCCGCGACTTTGCCGGACCCCGCCTACCTGGAGCTCAGCATCGAGGCGGCGTTGATGCAGAAGCGGCTCGAGAACGACTGCCGCCACCTCGATCCCTCCGCCGGCGTTGCGGGCCGTCTGAAAGAGGCGTCGACGGGTCCCACGACCGGGACCGGCTCCCGCCGACAATTTCCCCTTGCGAGAGCTCGCGCGCGCATGCACAGTCGGGCCGGCCAAGGAGGAGAGGATGAAAGCGATCGTCTTCGCGCAGACGGGTGGTCCCGAGGTGCTGGCCCAGGCGGACATCCCCAGACCGGACGTGCGCCCCGGCGGGGTCCTGATCAAGAACCATGCGATCGGCGTGAACTTCGCGGACACGCGCTTTCGCCAGGGCACGTACACGGTGAAGCCCCGGCTCCCCGACTCACCCGGCATGGAGGCGGCGGGCGTGATCGAAGCGGTCGGCGACGGCGTGACGAACCTCCAGCCGGGGATGCGCGTCGCCGCGTTCACCAGTCGGGCGTACGCGGAGTACTGCGTGTCTCCCGCGTTCATGGTCGTTCCGCTTCCGGACTTCGTGAGCTTCACCGACGGCGCGGCGTTTCTGATCCAGGCGCTGACCGCGTATCACCTGCTTCACACAGCCGACTCGACTGGGCCGGGCCGGAGCGTCCTCGTCCACTCGGCCGCGGGCGGCGTCGGGCTCGCCGCCGTTCAGCTCGCCAAGGTGGCCGGCGCTCGCGTGTTCGGGACGGTGTCGAATGACGCCAAGGCGGGGCTCGTCAAGGAGAACGGCGCCGACACGATCATCAACTACGCCGGGGGAAAGTTCGCGGACGAGGTCATGCGCCTGACCGACGATCGGGGCGTGGACCTCATTCTCGACGCGGTCGGCAAGCCGACGTTCGAAGAGGGGCTGCGCTGCCTGGCGCCCTTCGGCCACCTCGTCCTCTACGGGCGCGCGGGCGGGGCTCCGGATCCCCTCAACGTCTCGATGCTCTCGCCGAAGTCGCAGAAGGTGAGCGCCTTTTCGTTGCCGACGCTGACGCGAGGCTTTCCCGACAAGACGCGCGAGAGCGCCGAGCGCTGCTTCGCCCTCATGCGCGACGGGCGGCTCAAGGTGCACATCGGCAAGACGTTCCCGCTGGCGCAGGCGGCCGACGCCCATCGCTATCTCGAGTCGCGGCAGTCGACGGGGAAATTGATCCTGGTTCCGTGACACGAGAGCCGAGCGCTCTCGGGCAAGGGCCGTGATGGACACGACGACCGAAACGCTGTCGGGCTACGTCACCTCGCTCCGCTACGAGGATCTGGGCCCCCGCACCGTCCAGGAGGCGAAACGCCACATCCTCGACTCGCTGGGCTGCGCCATGGGAGGTTATGGCAGCGAGCCCGCTATCATCGCGCGCCGGGTGGCCCCGAGCGGCACGCCGGCGGCGCGGCTCCTGGGCGAGGGCCGGCCGACGACACCAGAAGCCGCGGCCTTCGCCAACTCGGTCATGATCCGGTTCCTCGACGCCAACGACACGTACATCGCGCGTGGCTCCGGCCATCCCAGCGACATGCTCGGCGCTCTTCTGGCCGCGGCCGAGCTCCAGGCCGCGTCGGGGAAGGACCTCGTGCTGGCGACCGTCGCCGGCTACGAGGTGTTCGGCGCCCTGGCCGACCAGGTGTCGTTGCGCGACCGCGGCTGGGACCAGGGCGTCTTCATCGCGCCGGCGTCGGCGGCCGGGGCCGGACGCCTGCTCGGCCTCTCCGCCGCTCAGATGGCCAACGCGATCGCCATCGCGGCGAGCGCGAACGTGGCCACGCGGCAAACGCGCGCCGGCGAGCTCGCGATGTGGAAGGGCTGCGCGACGGCGGCGGCCGCGAAGGCCGGGCTGTTCGCGGCGCAGCTCGCCCAGGAGGGCATGACCGGACCGACGGCCGCCTTCGAGGGCCGTCACGGCCTCTTCGAGCAAGTGACGGGGCCGTTCGAGATCGGCGCCCTCGGCGGTCGCGGCCGGCCCTTCGCCATCGAGCGCACGAACTTCAAATTCTTCGCGGCCGAGTATCACGCGCAGGCGCCGCTGGCGATGGCGCTGGCCCTCCGAGGCAAGGTGAGAACGGAGGAGATCGAAGCCATCGACGTCCAGATCTACGCGATGGCCTACAGCGAGATCGGAAGCGAGCCCGCGAAGTGGGACCCGAGGACGCGGGAAACCGCCGACCACAGCTTGCCGTACATGCTCGCCGTCGCGCTGCGGGACGGTCGCCTCACCCCCGCGAGCTTCGAGCCTCAGCACTACCTGGATCCGAGCCTGCGGCCTCTCATGAATCGCATCCGCGTCGCCGAGAGCTCGGAGTTCACGCGACACTTCCCTCAGGAGCTGCAGTCTCGAATCGACGTGGTCACCCGTTCCGGGCAGCGGTTCACGGAGCAGGCCACGTACCCGAAGGGCCATGCTCGAAACCCGATGACGGACGCCGACGTGGAAACGAAGTTCCGCGACCTCTCGGTGGACGTCCTCGGCGACGCGCGGGTGAACGCCGCCGTGCACGCGTTGTGGCACCTCGACGAGGCGCCGCGCATCGGCGCGGTCCTCGACGTGCTCGTGCGTCCCTAGAACATCGCGGGGAGCGGCGCCGCTCGCGCGGTAACCCTCGGGGTCGAATCGGGGCGCGGTCGGCGCGCCAATTTGATTGAGCATCGGGGGGAGCGCGCCGCTCCCCCCGAATGCCCCCCACCGGTCCTCCTCGGCGGGGCGTCGATCGTGGCGCCGGCAAGGCCGGCGCTCGAACCCATTGAATTTGCCGACACCTGCTCGGGCCGGCTCTAGTAGTACACTGCTCGCCCGGCGCCGCCGGTCGCCACGACCAGCTCGCCCGTGACCGCCCAGGCTCGGTCGGACGCGAGGAAGACCGCGAGATACGCGATCTCCGCCGCGTCCACCATGCGCCCGATGGCGTTGCCGCGTGGGGAGTCGTGGGCGAAGTCGCGCTTTTCCACTTCCTCCGCAGTGATGCCCAGCTCGGCCGCGCGCGCGGCCAGCAGGCGTGGGGTCCGCTCGGTGCGGGTCGTGCCGGGGTGGATGCAATTGACCGTGATCCCGTAGCGGCCCAGCTGCACGGCCAGGGTCTTGGTGAAGTGCACGAGCGAACCGTTGCGCGCGCCCCCGCTGAGATTGCCGGCATTGCGGGCGTTCGTGCCGCTGATATTGATGATGCGGCCCCACCCCTGCTGCTTCAGGTAGGGAATCGCGGCGCGGGCGCAGCGCAGCGCCCCCACGTACTTCACATTGAAGTCGTGCAGCAAGTCCTCGTCGACGACGGTCTCGATGGGGCCGGTCGCCGTGGCCGAGCCTCCCGGCGGAGAGCCGCTGTTCACCAGAATGTGCAGCCCGCCGAGCCGCTCGGCGGCCTGGGCGACCGCGCGATCGACCTGATCCTTGCTGGTCACGTCGGCCGCCAGCGGGATGATCCGCCGCCCCGTCTTGGCTTCCAGCTCTCGCGCCGTCGTCTCCAGCTGATCCTTGGAGCGGGCCACGATCGCCACCTCGACCCCTTCGCGGGCCAGCTCCAGGGCGATGGCCCTGCCGATGCCCAGGCTTCCTCCGGTCACGAGCGCATGCTTGCCCTGCAACCCAAAGTCCATCGCGTCACCCCCCGTGAGGGCCCCTAGCTTACTCGATCTCGATCCATGCGCGGCGCTCGATGCGCCCCGCCAGCCGGGCGAACAGGTCGAGGATCCGGAGCTGCCAGCCGTATTTCGCGCGCAGAGCGTCGTGCGCGCGCTCGATCAGCCTCCGGTCGGTGACCACGCGCGCGGTCACCTCTCGCCAGTCACCACGGACGCCGCCCCGCGCGTCGCACGGGGCGACGCGCGCCCGCGATGAATGCCGAAGGCGCTTGACCTTGCCCGAGTTGCCCGCAGAGAAGACGTAGAGCTTGCCGTCGGCCGACGCGAACCAGACCGGCGTCCGTACTTCGCTCCCGTTTCGCCGGACAGTCGCCAGACACAAGTACCGATGCCGATCCAGCTCGGCCACGCTCACGCGACCAGTATGCCCGAGCGCGTATGCCGGCACGTCGCCGCTCGCCCTTCAGATCCGGCGTTTCGGTGATTTTCCTCCCGCCAATCGGGGGATACACCGGATCGCAAATCTCCTCCGACCGCGGTGAGGGTATGAGCGGGCTCCGTGCGAGAGCGCCGCGGGCGCGCCTTCGGCCGATTGGAATCAGCGTTGGTCTGGCATGGTGCCGACTTCGCCCCTGCCCTCCGGGTTGGTCGAAGTCACGATGGAGGCAGCTTGGGGCGCTGGCTGATTCAATCGTTGGGCGCGCTGCTCCTGGTCGTCGTGGTGGCCATCGCCCTCTATGCATTGGCTCGATGGGCGCGCCGCCCGCGGCACGGTCGCTAGTTCCAGCCGGCTTCCTCTTAAAGCCGCGCCTCGCCGGCGGGGCCCAGGCTCGCGATGGCCGGCGGCCCCGCACCAGGCGAGCGATTTGACACGAGGCGGCCGGCCGCCTTACTTTGCGACTCGGGACACAATCGCACCGAACCACCAGGAGCGTGGCATGCGGATCTACTACGACATCGACCTGACTGGCCGCTCGGTCACCAAGCGGGAGCTGCACGGCGAGGAGATCGTCAGGGCGGGCCGCTATCTGATCGCCAAGACGCTGCTCGAGCTGGGCGCCGCCACCGTCGAGCCACTGTCGCCCGCCAACCCGCTCGTCTTCTCGGCCGGCCCGTTCGCCGGCACGAGCTTCTCCAATGCCAACCGCACGAGCGTGGGCTGCAAGAGTCCCCTCACGGGCGGCATCAAGGAAGCCAACGGCGGCGGCAGCTTCAGCTACGGGCTCGGCCAGCTGAAGGTCGCCGGGTTCACGCTGCACGGGGCCTCCGCGGAGTGGGTCGTCATCCACTTCAAGAAGGACGGCACCATCGACTTCGACGACGCCGCGACGTATCTGGGCAAGGGCAACTTCGAGGCCCAGGAGATGCTCCACCAGAAGTACGGCAAGAAGGTCACGATCGCGCTCTGCGGTCCCGTCGGCGAATATCAGGGGCTACTCGCGGGCATCGCCTTCAGCGACAAGGACGGCCGGCCGGCCCGGCTGTCGGCGCGGGGCGGTGTGGGCGCGGTGATGGGCTCGAAGAAGGTCAAGGCGGTCGTGGTCGACCTCGACAAGATCCCGCCCTTCACGGATGGGAAGAAGGTCAACGCGGCCATCAAGGACTACGCCAAGATGCTGCTGGCCGACTCGATGGTCACCAACTTCTACCAGAAGATCGGCACCATGGGCATGGCCGACCTCCAGAACGCGCTGGGCGGGCTGCCCGTGCGCAACTTCAGCGCCGGCCAGCAGGTCAACGTAGCCGGCGGCGAGAAGTTCAAGATGGGCGGCGACCACATCAGCCAGCTCAACGTCTCGCGCGGCGGCGAGCACACGCACGCCTGCATGCCGGGCTGCGTGATCCAGTGCAGCAACGTGTACGTCGACGCCAGCGGCAAGGAAGTGGTCTCGCCGGTGGAGTACGAGACGCTCGGCCTGCTCGGCACCAACTGCGGCCTGAGCGATCCCGACGACCTCGCCCAGATGAACTTCCTCGCGAACGACCTCGGCGTGGACACGATCGAGCTCGGGGCCACCCTGGCCGTGCTGATGGAAGCCGGTCTCGGCGCCTTCGGCGACGTGAAGTTCATGGCCGACTGCATGGCCGAGATCCGCCGGGGCACCGAGCAGGGGCGCCTCTGGGCGCAGGGGACAGCGCGGGTCGGCGCCCACTACAAAGTCCGCCGCGTCCCCGTCATCAAGAAGCAGGCGATCAGCGCCTATGACCCGCGCGTGGTCGAGGCCACCGGGATCACCATGATGGCGACGGCGCAGGGCGCCGACCACACGGCGGGCAATCTGCCGAGGCTCAAGACCCGCGAGATGACCGCCGAGCAGATCGTCGAGCAGAGCCTCGCCCACCAGGCGCGGGTGGCCGCGAACGACTCGCTAGGGCTCTGCATCTTCGGCATGAGCGTGACCAACCCGAACACGGAGTTCCTCGTCAACGCCATCAACGCCGCTCACGGGACGAGCCTGACCAAGGATTTCTTCGAGCCGCTGGGGCGCGAGGCGCTGCGGCTGGAGTACGAGTTCAACCGCCGCGCCGGCTTCACCGAGAAGGACGACGAGCTGCCCGAGTTCTTCTACACGGAGCCGCTGCCGCCCACGAACCACGTGGCGCGCTTCCACGGCGCCGACGTGCACGGGATGTACGAGCGCCTGTCCTCCGTTTAGAGAGTCGCGCCTTGTCGCTCCGGCGCGGGCTACGGCGTCAGCGGGATCTCGACTCGCTTGTCGCTCGTGACCACTCGGATCCGAAGATCGACGGGAGTTGCCTCGAGGGGCGGGACCGTCACGTGGTAGGTGCCCAACTCGGGACCAGAGCCCAGTTGGATGTCGAGTAGCGAGCCGTCCGCCATACGGATGACAAGCGAGACCTGGGCACCTGCGACGGGCCGCCCGGCCTGGTCCGAGAGCCGCACGGTGTAAGCCTCGCCCCCGCCCTCCGACATCGGCGCAGGGTTGCGGGTCACGTCGGCCTGGGGCAGCGGGGCGACCGGCGGGGGCGTGGCTGTGGACGCTGTTCCCGTCGCCGGCGGAGCGACGGCGCTCGGGCCTGGCGCCGCCTTCGGCGGGGCCGCGCTCGGGCCCGAGAGCCCTCGCGTCGAGGTCGTTGCCTCACGTGGGCGCGCGTCTGGGCTCTGCGGGCGGACGGCGCGCGGTGACGCGCGAACGTCGGGGGTCGGCGAAGGAGTCGCCGCGACCGGCGGAGCAGGCGTCGGCCGAAGAATTTCGGCGACCTGTGGTGCGGCCGGGCGAGCCCGACTCAGGAGGGTCTTCGTCGCCGGCCACAGGATCACCAGAACCAGGATCGCGTTCAGGAGCCCGGCCAGGATCAACCATCGGGTGGGTCGAGCTCTCCGGCGGCGCTTGAACCCGAGAATGCGCTCGAGTTCGCGCGCATCCGCGTCCGTGAGGGCGAGGCGCTCGATCGGCGACGCCGATGGGACTCGCGGAACTTTCAGACTCCCGTACTTCGCCGGTCGAGTGGCTTGCATCGGCACGATGGCGAAGCCGTCTCGCTCGAGTGCGTGATCGACGTCCGGATGGTTGCGGCGCTCGATCGGCGGCTGATACGTCCGGGCCCCGTCGCCGCGCCGGTCCATGATGATCTCGAACTCGTCGCCAGGTCCGAGTGTCGTCGTGAGGGCCGTGACGAACGCGCCGGACAGAGGCCGATCGCGGGAGACGATGCACAGGCGTCTGGACGCCACGCCAGATGCGGTAGGCGATCCGACATCAACCCGCCCGGTGGATCTCGGTACTTCGTCAGACACCATGGAGGCGATGGCCGGGCGAGCGCGGCGGCAGGCCAATAGACGACCTCGCGCCACCGGGTCATCGACACATTCATAGCGTGGCGACCCGGGATCTCACGACCTTTTTTTCGGCTGCCGTGTCGTTTCGCCGCGGCGCCACGCCGTCAACATGTCATGACAGTGTGCCCTGCCGTCTTGACACTCGCGGTCGCTCCCGCCTAGTCTCCTGCTCGCGGAGGATCGCGACGAAGAGCCTGCGGCGGGCGGTGCGCAGCACCGTGGTGGTGATCGGCGCGGTCTTCGCGCTGGTGATCGTCGGCATGGCGCTGTTCGCCGGTGGGCTGGCGCCGCATCCTCCCGACGAGCAGAACTTCGACCTGATCGAGGCGAAGCCGGGCGCGCAGGCGCTGTTCGGCACCGACCGGTTCGGCCGCGACGTCCTGAGCCGGGTGATCTACGGCGCGCGCGTCTCGCTCTACGTGGCGGTGACGTCGATCGGGCTGGCGATGCTGGTCGGCGGTGCGCTGGGGCTCACGGCGGGCTACGCCGGCGGCGGGTGGGACAACGCCATCAACCGCGTGATGGACGTGTTCTTCAGCATCCCCGGGCTCCTCCTGGCGGTGGGCGTCGCGGCGATGCGAGGGCCGGGCGTGAACAGCGCGGTCGTCGCCATCACGATCGTCTACACCCCGCTCTTCGCCCGCGTCATGCGAGGGCCGGTGCTGGCCGAGCGCGAGAAGGAGTACATCGAGGCGGTCCGGGCGCTGGGCGCCGGCCGACTGGTGGTAGCGCTCAAGCACCTGCTCCCGAACGTGCTGTCGCCGTTCGTGGTGCAAGGCACCGTCGCTTTCTCGCAGGCCATTCTCATCGAGGCCTCGCTGAGCTATCTCGGACTGTCGGCGCAACCGCCCACACCGTCGTGGGGCAACATGCTGAACGAGGGGCGGACCTATCTGGAGACCGCGCCGTGGATCTCGGTGTTTCCCGGCGTGGCGATCATGATCGCCGTGCTGGCGTTCAACCTGATCGGCGACGGTCTCCGCGACATTCTCGACCCGAACGCATGAGGCAGTAGATAAAGGAGGCAGACCATGACCGCATCGCTGACCCGTCGCCAGCTCCTTCAGGCCGGCGGCCTCACGCTCGGCGCGCTCTCGCTCGGCCGCCCCGCCCTCGGCCAGACGCCGAAGGACGGCGGCACCTTCATCTCGGCGCGGACGACGGAAGCGACCGGACTCGATCCGCAGCTCGTCCCGGCGTTTTCGCGAAGCGCCCGATCGCCGATGATGTACAGCCAGCTCGTCCGGTTCGAGCCGGACATGACGCCCGTCCCCGAGCTGGCCGAGTCGTGGCAGGTGAGCGGGGACGGCCTGCAGTGGACGTTCAAGCTGCGCCAGGGCGTCAAGTTCCACGATGGCCAGGAGCTGACGTCCGCCGACGTGAAGTTCACGTTCGATCGGCTCTTCGAGAAGTCGCCCGGGAAATCGGACTTCATCGCGGTCGACAAGGTCGAGCCTGCTGGAAAGTACGCCGTCAAGTTCGTGACCAAGGAGCCGTTCGCCGGGTTGCTCGCGGCCCTCGGCGGCTTCTGGGGCTTCATCATCAGCGAGGCAGGCATCAAGAAGCACGGCGACCTCAACAAGGCCGCCCTCGGTACCGGGCCCTACATGCTGGATGACTGGAAGGTCGAGCAGCAGATGGTCCTCAAGAAGCACGGGGGCTACTTCAAGAAGGGGCTGCCCCACGTCGACCAGGTGATGCTGCGCGTCATCCCCGACGAGGCCAACATCGTCGCCGCGCTGCGCACGGGTCAGATCCATCACGCCTTCATCGAGGACAACAAGAACTACAACCTCCTCAAGGACGAAAAGTCGCTGACCGGCTATCGCTCCTCGCGCCTCGGTTACGACTTCCTCAACATCAACGCCAGCCGCGGGCCGCTGAAGGACGTGCGCGTCCGCCAGGCGATCTCCTACGCGGTGGACCGGGCCCAGATCCTGCGCGTGGCGGCGTCGGGCTTCGGCCGGCTCACCGCGCCCGCCACCGCGCCCATGAAGCAGTGGCAGCTCCCCGAGGAGCAGTGGATGAAGTACTACAAGCCCGACGTGGACCGGGCCAAGAAGCTCATGGCCGAGGCCGGCCAGGCGGCGGGCTTCACCGTGAAGCTCGGCGTGATCCCGACCTTCCCCACGATGGTCTCGGGCGCGCCGGTCGTGGCCGCCCAGCTCAAGCGCATCGGCATCACCGCCGAGATCGAGAACGTCGAGTACGCGGTGTGGATCAAGCGGTGGCTGGCCAAGGACTTCGATCTGACGATGAACACCACGCCGGGCTACGCCGATCCCGACACCGCGTTTTTCCGCGCCCTGCACTCGACCAAGGGCCAGAACTGGAATTCCTGGAGCGTGCCCGACCTCGACGCGCTGCTGGAAGAGGGCCGGCGCACGATGGACCCGAAGAAGCGCAAGGAGATCTACGACCGCGTGCAGATCATGATCCTCGAGAACGTGCCGCACCTCTGGCTCTTCTCGGCCGATACGATCGACTTCACCCAGACCTCGATGAAGGGATTCCGCCAGCATCCGACCACGCTCCTCTATGGCTTCGAAGGAGTCTGGCTCGACAAGGCATGAGGCAACGAGAGGGTAAAGGGAAAAGGGAGAGGGTTTGGGGGAACCCTCCCAGGGTTCCCCCAACATAATGAGCCGTTACGTCGTCGTGCGTCTCTACTCGATGGCCCTCACGCTCCTGGGCCTGTCCTTACTCGTCTTTCTCATGCTGCGTCTCGTGCCCGGCACCGTCGTCGAGCAGATGATCGGCGCCGACGCCATCGTGAGCCCGGCGATGGTGGCGGAGCTCAAGCGGTTCTTCGGCCTCGACCAGCCGTGGTGGCGGCAATACGGACGCTGGGTCGCCGCCCTCACCCAGGGCGATCTCGGCACGTCGTGGCGGACCGGCAAGCCGGTCGTCACCCTGATCCTCGAGCGGCTGCCAGTGACGATCGAGCTGACGTCGCTGGCCGTCGGCTTCGCGCTGCTGCTCGGCATCCCGGCCGGGATCGTGTCGGCGACCCGCCGCGACCAGGCGATCGACAACGTCACTCGCGTGGGCACGCTGCTGGGGCTCTCCGTCCCCGTGTTCTGGCAGGGGACCATGCTGATCCTGTTCTTCTCGATCTACCTGCGCTGGATGCCGCCGGTCGTGTGGGTCGACTTCTTCACCAACCCGGCGCGGAACCTCACCATCATGCTGCTGCCGGCGCTGTGCCTGGGCACCGCCAGCGCGGCCAACATCGCACGGACCACCCGGGCCTGCATGCTCGACGTGCTGCGCTCGGAGTACATCCGCACAGCGGCGGCCAAGGGGCTGACCGGCCGCGTGCTGATCCTCAAGCACGCACTCAAGAACGCGCTGATTCCGATCGTGACGGTGGCCGGGCTGCAGGTGGGCATCCTGCTCGGCGGCACCGTCGTCGTGGAGGAAGTCTTCACGCTGCCGGGCATCGGGCGCCTGGTGCTGTGGTCGATCTACCAGCGCGACTACCCGCTGACCCAGTCCACGATCCTGTTCATCGCCGTGATGTTCATGACCATCAATCTGGCCGTGGACGTGCTGTACGGGTATCTCGATCCGCGGATTCGTTACAGCGCGTAGCGACTCTCGGCTGAGGAGGCGTCATGCGAGCTTCGGTGCTGTTCGAGCAAGGCAAGCCGCTCTCGGTCGAAGACCTCGAACTGGAGCCGCCGCGGAGGGGCGAGGTGCTGGTGCGGATGGCGGCCAGCGGCGTCTGCCATTCCTGCCTGCACGCCGCCGACGGCTCCTGGAAGGGCGTGCCGGTGCCGATCGTGCTCGGCGACGAGGGTGCCGGCGTGGTGGAGGACGTCGGCCCCGGCGTGGACGGGCTTCAGCCCGGCGACCACGTGATTCTGTCGTGGGCGCCGACGTGCGGCCGCTGCCACTACTGCGTGATCGGCCGGCCCAACCTGTGCGAGCGGCGCCAGCCGGGTCGCGGCGTGCTACCGGACGGCACCACGCGCATGTCGCTACGCGGCCGCGCCGTCTATCACTACGGCCACGTGGCGACGTACGCGTCGTCGACCGTTGTGCACGAGTCGTGCGCGATCAAGATCGACACGACCGTGCCCATCGACCTGGCGGCGCTGATCGGCTGCTCGGTGATGACGGGCGTCGGCGCCGTGATCAACACGGCGGCGGTGGAGCCTGGCGCCAGCATCGCGGTGTTCGGCGTGGGCGGCGTCGGGCTCAACGTGGTGCAGGGCGGCGCGCTCGTCGCCGCGCACCCGGTGATCGCCGTCGACGTCAAGGCCGCCAAGCTCGAGCACGCGCGCGCCCTGGGCGCCACCCACACGATCGACGCCTCGCGCGAGGATGCGGTGGCCGCCATCCGCCGCCTCACGCGCCTCGGCGCGGACTACACGTTCGTGGCGGTCGGTGACAAGCGCGCGGTGAGCCAGGCCATCGAGGCGGTGGCGCCCGGCGGCACCTGCGTGCTCATCGGAGTGCCGGAGACGGGCGCCACGGTGCCGATGGACGTGCGGCCGCTCGTGACCGCCGAGCGCGTGATCCGCGGCTGCAGCTACGGCAGCGCGCGCACCCGCGAGGATCTCCCGAGGCTGGCCAACCTCTACCTGGCCGGCAAGCTGAAGATCGACCAGCTCGTCACGCGTCGCTATGACCTGGACGAGGCCAACGAGGCCTTCCGCGCGCTCGCCGCCGGCGAGCTGGCGCGCGGCCTGATCGTCTTTTGACCATGCGCGAGCTCGTGTTCGCGCTCGAGTTCAGGGGCCGCGCCGCCCCGCTGCCCGGATCCGAGAGCACGCGACAGGCGCGGTCGACAGCGCCGAGCCAGACGCTGACCACCATTCTCGGGCGCGACGGGATCCGCGCGCGCGTGGACGCAGCGGCCGGTGAGAGCGCCGTGCTGGAGTCTCGCGTGGAGCGCTTCGGCGACGGGACGTTCGCCGAAGACGGCCGGATCACCTACGGCGCCAAGGGCGCAGTGACGTTCGAGACGATCGGACGGGGATGGGTCACACAAGCGCCGCGGCCGGGCTGGGTGGTCGGCGGCGTGCTCTGGACCATCACGGCCGGTGAAGGCGCGTTCGCCGGCGCCCGCGGCTTGATCACCTCAAACTTCACCGTCAGCGCCGACGGCGAGGTGATCGACAATCACTTCACCCGGCTCTACCTGCCGTGAGGGCCGAGCGCTCATCAGCGAGCGTTCGCCTCCGCGGGTGAGCGCTCCGACCGCGTCAGGCTCGTGGCGAGCCGGTGAGCCGCGACGCCGCCGACGAGCGCCATGCCGAGCGTCAGCAGCAGCGCGGCGGCCGTCGGCCCGGCGCCGGGCATCATCGACTGAAACGCCGGCGTCCGCCCTATCGTGACTCCCCAGACCGCGAACAGGCCCACGGCGTAGGCGAGCGTCGCCGGCACCGGTCGACGCCGCGGATCGAGCGCCACCAGGAACAGCACGGGCACGAGCGACACGAGCCGTACGAGATTCCCGCCGAGCGCGCCGCCCGGGGCGCTCCCGTTCTTCCGCGCGATCGCATTGGACACCGCGATCGGCGAGGTCGGGTCCTTCGCGATCTCCTCCTGGATGACCGACACCGGCTGCAGAATCTCGAACCCCACTCGCGCGATGTTCGCGCCGATCATGCCGAAGGCAATCACGACGACCACGACCACCAGCGGGGCCGAGCGCCGGCCGGTGAAGCGTGCCGCCGCGACCAGCGCCAGCGGCAGGAGAAGCGCGCCCAGGATCGGATAGGTATAGAACCAGATCCCGCCGTAGAGGTACGCGAGCCGGCCCGACGGCCGCAGCGCGACCGCGAGACTGCCGTAGAAGCTGCTCGCGGCGACGACGATACCGGCGTAGCGAGCCCAGGGTTGCGCCGGGTACGCCTCGCGGGCGATGAGCACGCACGCCAGCGTGTTGACCGAGACGCCGAAGAGTCCGAGCAGGTGCGGCGGGCTCCACAGCGTCACGTCGAGCCCGAACAAGCGATGCCAGAGGTCGTCGATCGGCGCGGCCAGCACGGTCAGAGCGATCCCGCACGCCGCCAGGTGAAACCCACGGGTGCCGCTCAGGCCGAGGATCCGCAGGGTCGGCGGGCGGCCGGCGACCAGGCGTCGGAGGGTGTCGCGGGCCAACACTCCAAAGCTGGCGAGGACGACGATGGTCACCCCGGCGTAGGTCATGACGTGCGGTGGGATCCAGAACGAGTCCCGGCCGACCCGCACGTGCCACTGGATGTCCCACTGCACGCCCCATCCGGCCAGAAGGTTGGCGCCCAGGAGGACCCAGAGCGCGACGCGGTAGAGGCCGAGGGACTCGACGCGGGCGCCGGCCGCCGCGGTCGAACGCCCGAGCAGCGCGGTCTGCACGGAGCTCATTGGTGCTTCTCCTTTGTTTGTAGCCGCGCCTCGGCCGGCGGGGCCCCTGCCCCGCGACGGCCACCGGCGCGCACTGCCGTGCCAGGGGGTTGGGGACGCAGGCAGGCGCCCAGACGGCGCAAGAAGCGGGCCTGGCGCCGCTGAAACTCAGGGTCGTCCGCGCGCGTGCCGGTGACCATGCGGACGAGCTGGGGAAACGCCAGGGGGAACATCGTGAGCGCCATGAGTGCCAGGACGAGGTACTCGGCGTCGAGGTCCGGATGAACGTGCCCCGCGCGCTGCGCGTCACGCAGGCGCTCGCTGCCCTCCACCCATGCCTTGCGGCGTTCGTCCTCGGCGATGAGCTTCCCCTCGCCGTGCCCGAGCGCCTCCCACTGGAGAAGCCGGATCCCGTCGACGCGTTGCAGCACCCGCGCGGCGAGGAACGGGAGGAGGTCGGCGGGGTCGGCTGGCGCGGCGGCCACGAGGTCGAGGTTCGTGGCGATCCCCTCGCGCAGGATGGCGCGGAAGAGCGCCTCCTTGTCCCCGAAGTAGTGGTAGAGCATCCGCTTGTTCACGGAGGCGGCCCGGGCGATCGCGTCCACGCGCGCGCCGGCGAAGCCCTTGGCCACGAACTCGCGACGCGCCGCGCGCAGGATGCGCTGGCGGGTGCGCTCGGGGTCGCGGCTCGAAGTAACCATATGGGTAATTGTTCTTGTCGCTTAGTATCCATATGGTTACTTGCTTGTCAAGGCCGGCTCGGGCGCGATTCACCGGACGCCGTTACGAGAGCAGCCGCCGCGGACGCGCGACTTCTCGCGCGACGCGGACGAATGCCTGGACCAGGGGCAGCTCGCTTCCTCGCCGCCACGCGATGACGGTTTCCAGAGACGGACCGGCGGGCCACAATCGTCGATAGGTGATTCCAGGCCTCTTGAGCATCCCTAACGACGCTGGCACCAACGAGATGCCGAGGCCGGCTTCGACAATGGCCAGGATCGTCTGCGGATGCTCCACCTCGTACTTGACCTTCAACGTCAGCCCCGCTTCACGGCACGCCCTGGCTACCACAGCTTCGAAGGCCGGCGCTCTTCGGCGCGAGAAGAGAACGTACGGTTGATCGATGAGGGCCCTCCAGGGGACTCGTTCGTAGCTCTTGAATCGATGCCCGGGTGGGAACGCGACGACCAATGTCTCCGACAGCAGGCGTTCCGTCATCAACGTCTTGCTCTGTACCGGTGGCCGAAGAATCCCCACATGGATGCGCCCGGCCTCCAGGGCCGCTATCTGCTCCGCGGCGGTGAGGTCGCGCAACTCAAGCTCGACATCCGGATGCCGCCGGGCGAAGAGTCGAATGATCTTCGCACCGCTGAGGAAGTCGGCCCATGGAGCGCACCCCACGAGCAACTGACCGACCTCCCCACGACTCGCCCGCTGCGCGACCCCGGCGGCGTGCTCGGCTTGCGCGACGATCGCCCTCGCTTCTCCGAGAAACACCCGCCCGGCGTTCGTCAGCTCCACGTGACGCTTTGTTCGATGAAAGAGGGGCGTCTGGAGCTCCTTCTCGAGACGCCGGATCTGCTGGCTCAGGGGCGGCTGAGAGATATGGAGTCTCACCGCCGCTCGTCCAAAATGCAGCTCCTCGGCCACCGCGAGGAAATAGCGGAGGTGGCGCAACTCCATGCGGTGACTCATATCATCAACGTCTCAACATTGCTGGAAAAATATATTGGACAGCAGCCTCCTCCCGATCGCATCGTCTCCCCGACACCGCATCTCCGGAATTCGACGCTCACAGGGGGAGGCGCATGCCCCTGTTTCGGGTGCCTCGACAACCTTTCGGCGCCCTCCTCGCCCATGCCGAAGACCAGCATGTCCGGACACGCCCTTCGCTACGAGCGGTCGTTCTTCACCCTCGATCGGATCGAGTTTTCGAGCCACACCGAGGTCGGGCCCGAGCCGTTCCCGGTGTCGAAGGGGGATTCCATGTTGGGATCAAAGCATTTCGACCGGATCGCTTCCGGCCCTGCCACGATCGTCGCGTTCTTGATCGGGTCGACTTCGGGCAGTTGGGCCCAAGACTCGGTGGGCCCGACCAGTCCGCCCCTTGCGGTTTCTGGTAGTACCGTGAGCACGATGCTCACCCTGGGCTTCCTCGCGGCGATCGTGACCGCCATCGTCGTCGTGGCGAGATTCCTGGCCACCAGGCGCAAGCGGATCGAGGAAGCGACAATCCTCCAGTCGCAGCTTTTCGACGTGATTGCCCGCGAGGCTCAGCTGCGAGGGTTGACGATCACGCCCAGGGCCCGCGTCTCCCGCTGGCGTGGATCGCCCGTGACGATCGAGGTGGCGGGCGAGGTACCGACGCCGGATCTCCGCGAAGCAGTCATGCGGATCGTCAGCGCCGAGGCCTGGCGACTTCGGCCGGACGCCATCACCGTGGATCACCTCTTCATCGTTCCGCCGGTGCACCGGGCCTCGGAGCGGGCCTCGGCGACTGGTTAAGGCCTGGCCTCTGTTACGCGTGGGCCCGTAGCTCGGCGAGAACGCCGACCGCTTCTTAGTCACGAGCGGCACCGCGATGACGGCTCCGCGATCGGAGCGCGTCGCAGTCTGTCTGGTGAGAGCGCCTAGTCGCCGCTCGCGCATCGATCCCGAGCTGAGTTCTAGGTCGCTGGGCGGCGCTATCACCCGAGTGCGGATCACGCGGTTTCATGGTGTCTTGAGCGTCGGCGAGCGATAAGCTCGTAGCGATGGGCGGGTATCCGCTCGATATCTTCCTCCCCGCGGCCGGCTTCGGCGAACGGCTGCGACCCCTCACGAATCACCTGCCCAAGCCCCTCTTGCCGATCCTCGGCGTGCCGATCATCGAGCGCATCCTGAGAAAACTCGCCGCGGTCTGCGACGGCAAGATCGGCGTCAACCTGCACTGGAAGGCCGAGCTGCTGCGCGCCTGGGCCGCGGCCTCCCCCTGGCACGACCGGATCGTCTTCTTTCCCGAGGATCCGATCCTCGGCACCGGCGGCGCGCTGAAGAACGCGGAATCGTTTCTCTCCGGACGGCCCTTCATCGTCCACAACTCGGATATCCTGCTGGATATCGATTTCTCTCGCCTGATCGAGGAGCACCTCTCCTCCGGCAATACCGCGACCCTCGTGTGCCACCGGCTGCCGCACTTGAGCAACGTGGTCGTCGACGAGAACGGTCAGGTGCTGGACGTCGAGAACCCGGGCGCGTCGAGGCCGGACCCGTCACACGTCGCCGACAAGGTCGCCTACACCGGCATCGCCGTCTACTCGTCGGAGATCCTCGCGTTCCTTCCCCCTGGTGTCTCTCATGCCACGGTTGCGTGGATCGCCGCGTCCAAAGCCGGACGCAAAGTCCGAGCGATGGACTTCACGGGCGCTTACTGGAACGACGTGGGGGATCCCGCGACCTACGCCAGGGGCATCCTGGACGCGCTCCGGGAGAGCGGTGAGACGGTCTATCTTTCTCCGGCCGCCCGCTGCGGACGCGTCGAGATCGACGGCTATGTCGTCCTGGAAGCCGGCAGCGAGATCCGGGACGGGTCGCGCATCGCGAACTGCATTCTGCTGCCGGGCGCCGACGCCTCAGGGAGCCGCGAGAACAGGATCATCGGACCCGATTACGCGATCTCCCTCTCGGAAGCCGACATGCAGCCCTCGCTCCACGCCACCGAGAAGAAGCGCGTCTCGCTGAGCGATCCCCTCTTCGCGCGGCATTTCGCGATTCACGTCCGAGACGAACGCGGACCGACGCCCGCTCCGGACTCCCCACTCTGGTCCGACGCCGTTCTCATCGGGCTGGGCGGATCGGACCGACGGTACTTCCGCTTGCGACGCGACGGCCGGACGGCGGTGCTGATGGAATGCCGCCCGGAGGACCCGGACTTCGAACGGCATCTCGCGTACACGGGCTTCTTCGCCCGTCACGCCGTCCCGGTGCCCGCGCTCCTCTCGGCGGACAAGGTGAACAAGCGCGCGCTGTTCGAGGATCTCGGCGATACCTCGCTCTACGCGTATCTCAAGCTTCCCCATGACCCGGCGAGCATCGAGAGCGTCTATCGCCGCGTCCTGGTGAGCCTCGTGACGCTCCACACGACGGCCACTCGTCACGTCCACGAGTGCCCGCTCCTGCGGGCACGGATCTTCGACTACGACTATCTCAGGTGGGAGACGACGTACTTTCTCGACCGCTTCGTCGCCGGGCTCCGCAAGCTCGAGATCTGGCACCGGTCCGCCATCGACGAGGAGCTCCATCGTCTCGCGCAGCGAGTCGACGCGCAGGCCAGAGCCGTCATCCATCGCGACTTCCAGTGCCAGAACATCATGATCCACGCCGGTGTGCCCCGCATCATCGACTATCAGGGCGCCCGCATGGCGCCGCCCGCCTATGACGTCGCCTCGGTGCTCTGGGACCCCTACTATCGGCTCGACGACGGGTTGCGCGAGCGGCTGCTGGCCTGCTACGTGGGCGAGATGAAGGTGTACTTTCAGACGTTCGACGACAAGGCCTTCCTGGAGAGTCTCATCGCCTGCCGTCTGCAGCGGCACATGCAGGCGCTGGGCGCCTACGGATTTCTCTCCGAGGTGAAGGGCAAGAAATACTTCCTCAAGCACGTCCCAGAAGCGCTCAGGCTCCTCAAAGAGGAGACCGTCCAGGTGCGCCAGGCATACCCGGAACTCGCACGGTTGGCTGCGTCGCTCTGATCGGCGCCGCCCCGGGGCCCGGCGTCAGATACCGGCGGCTTTCGCCAGGAGCTTTTCGGCCACGTCGAGCGCCTTGGCGACGCGGGCGATGACCTGGGCGATGTTCTGGATCTTCCTGTCCGCGTCGCCGATCGCGTCGATCGCAGACTGCACCCGCTTGACGGCGTCCTGGTACTTCGCATTTGTCGCGTCGATCTCCAGCGCGATCGCGACGAGCGTCAGCTTCGCCAGCCGATCCTCTTGATCCTCGAGGGTCCGGCTGTCGTCGCCCGTCGTGACGTGCGCCAGGTTGTCGACGCGTGACGCGAGCCCCGCCAAGCCTTCCGCCAGCGCGTGGTCACTCATTCCGATCCCCTTTGACTGCCTGTCGAGACGCTCTCGATGGTCGAGGCGCTACTTCAACGACGAGTAGACGCCCTGGAGCCGCTTGACCTCCGCCACGAGCGTCTTGAGCTTCTCCAGCACCGCCCGCTCGTCGTGGTCGATCGAGTCGCGGATCTCGGCGTGCGCGGGCGCGATCGCGTCCACCGCCGCGCTCTCCTGCTTGAGCTGAGCCAGGAGGGCGTTGCTCTCGACGATCACGCCCTCGACGGCCTCGTTGAGCTGGAGCCGCGCCACGCCGTCGGCGACCGTGAGGCTGTTGGCTTTCCGGATCATTTGATCGCGCATGGTCGTGACGGCGGCGGCACCGAGCGTATTGATCTCCTTCACGAACGTGACGATCGCCGCGATGCCGGGCGCCGCGTCGTCCATCGCCTTGCGAAGCGCCGCCCGGCGCATGCGCTCGGTGATCGCGTGGCCGAGGCCGTTCACCGCCGTCGCCAGGACGCCGGCGCCTTGCTTCGCGGCTGCCGACGCCGTGACGTGCCCCGCCAACCGCTGGACGCTTCCACCGAGCGAGTGCGCCGCTCGATCGAGCTCGCCGTCATAGTCCTTCCGGGCGAAGGCGGCGAGGGCCTCGGTGTAGGAGGCCAGGACGCCGAGCGCCGCCTGCCGCGGCTCGAGGCGCGGGCCAAAATCGAAGTCCAGCCGCGCGCCGCCCACCTCGACGACCGGCGCGAAGCTGTCGGCCCGATACGGCCCGGGGGCCGGCGAGAAGAGCATGAACCGCCGCGTCAGCTTGACGAGGTCGGCGTCCGTCTGAGTCGTCCGTGTCTCCACGCCTTTGCTCGCCGCGGCCAGAGCATCGAATCGTCCCGTCGGCACGGCGGCGCAGCCGGCGCTGATCGTGCTGAGGGCCACGAGGGCGACGAGGAACCGCACACCTGCCGGCGCGATGCGACGCTCGGTCTTCATTCTTGGCCCTCTCAGCTCTGCAGATGCACCAGCTCCGGGAACTGCCGGATCGCCCGGAGGCGATCGTGGGCGAGGAGCTTTTGCCCGGCCAGTAGCAGTGCCTTCTGGTTCTCGTTGATCACCGGTTTCGTCGACCGGAGCACTTGCGTCACCGAGACCCCTGTCGCCGGCGCCGTCGGGACATCCCGACGCGCCTGCGGCGACAGCACGCTCGAAGCGCTCTCGATCCCCTGGTCGATGCGACGGTTCACGTCGTCCGAGTAGGCCCGCCGATCGCCGGCGAACTTCTCGGCGAGCAGCTGGAGCAGCGAGGTGTGGTCGAGGTTGCCCCGATAACACGTCCCGCCGCGGACGAACGGCGACGCGATCAGCGCCGGCACCCGGACCCCGGTGGTCACGAACGGCTCCTGGTACAGGGCGCCCACCGGAACCGGGATCTTCACCGGCAGCGGCGCGACGTGATCGAAGAACCCTCCGTGCTCGTCGTGGATGACGACCAGCATCGTCTGGGCCCACCGGGGACTGCTGCTGAGGGCGACGTAAATGTCGCGCAGGAAGTGCTCGCCGGGACCGATCGGGTCGGGCGGGTGGTTGTCGTTCGGCGCGAATCCGAAATGCACGGGCGAGTCGCCGTATTCGGGCTCGATGAAGATCACCTGCGGCACCTCGTCGTCGTCGTCGCTGGCGATGTCGCTCGCGAGCTGCCGCATGCTGTGGAAGTTGCCGCCCAGGATCTGGTCGAACTCTCCGAACAACGGAAAGAACGAAAACCCACAGTGATAGGCCCGCCAGCGAACGCCGCGTCTGGTCAGCCAATCGAAGACCAGATTGCGGTGGGGTATGATCCGCGACTGCGTATCGTCGACCGTCGCGGTCCCGGTGAACGCCATCACCCGGTTCGGGTGCGTATCGGCGGGCAACGGCGCGAACCAGTGGTCACAGACCAGGTAGTTGCGCGCCAGGAAGTCCGACATGAAGACAGAATCCGGCGTCAGGTACCCGAGCGGGGGCGGCTGCTCGACGATGCTATGGCTGGCGTCCACGTAGGCGCGCACGAACCCGCTCATCGTCGGCGTCTCGCCGCTCACGGCGAGCTGGACGGCGATCTCGCGCCGGCCGTGCGGCAGATCGTGGAGCAGCGGCCCGTCGGCCATGGGGAACGGCCGGTAGATCTGCTGATCGTACTCGTTCGCGAAGCGCGGGTCTGTGTCGAGGTTGATCAGGCCGTCGACGTCGGTGCGGCCGCCGTACCGCGGCAAGGACAGGTACCCGAGCACGTGGTCGAAGGATCGGTTTTCCATGATCACGACGACGATGGTCTTGATCTGGTCGAGTGCGGCCATCGCTTACTCCCCGCACCCGAAGCCGACCCGAAACGTGAGGCGGTTCGCCACGGCCCGGAGCGCGTCGTCGCAGCTCTCGCCGGGTGCGAGGACCGCCCGGAGTGTCCAGGTACCGGCGACCGGCTCCCGATCGAACGCGGCCGAGCGGCCGCCGGCGGGAATGGTCGCGCGCACGCCGCCTTTGGTGAGCACGACCGGGCGCCGGTTGCCGTTGGTCACGGAGGACACCTTCAGCGCCGACGAGACCTGGCGGTCGCCCAGCGGCACCGTCAACGCGATCGCCCGCTCGGCCGACGAGCAGGCCGCCACACCGCCGTACTCCCTGGCCGGGGGGGCCACGACGACGTCCGCTTCGGTCCTCTTGCACGAGAACAGTCGGCTCGCCTTCAGGGTGAACCGCGTGTCCCGCTCGACGATGAACTGCTGCGATCCAGCGGACGCCTTGGGCCCGAGGTCGGACACCGCCGGCTCCGAGCCGATCGTCACGTCTCCGACCGCCGCCCACGTCACCGTCA
>QHSU01000025.1 GCA_003220535.1 Candidatus Rokuibacteriota bacterium | reverse complement strand
GCGGATCGTCGCGCACCCCGTCAGCACCATCGCGGCGGCAAGCGCGACTGACAGGACGGTTCTTCCCTTGCACACGCGGTCGTTCATCGTGGACCCTCCAATTCACCTCTTTCGACGTTGGCGCCGCGGGCGCTGTCAGCAGCCCTGGAGATTGCCGCAAGAACACGCAAAGCCGGCCACCGGACTCGGCATCGACCCGCCCCGACGACGAGCGTCAGCGCTCACGCGAGTAGCCCCGCGATGATGCCCGTGAGAAATACGCCGTCGAACGTGCCGGCCCCCCCGATAGAGACCACGGGCGCGCCCAGCTCCCCGATCCGCTGAAGGTTCGAGAGGTCGGCTCCGATCAGCGCGCCCATTGAGCCTGAGACGTACGCGACCGGAGGCGCTCGACGAAAGGCCAGCACGAGGCCGACGGCGGCCGCGGCAAGCGGGGGAACGATCATCGGGACCGCGATACCGACGCCGGGCACGATCTGCGCCAGGCTGTGGACGATCGCGGCAACGACCGCGATGCCGAGAAGCATGCGCCAACGCACGCTCGAGCGAAGAAAAAGGTAGAGGGACAGTATCAGCGGCAGAAGGGCGCCGCCCACGTTGATCGCGATGATCGTCACGCCCTCTTCCTGGAGAGGCGGCGCGACGTGGACGCGCCCGAACACGACGACATTCTGAGCCGGCAGCAGGCGCTCGACGGGCATCGCGTACAGCGGGATATTCACGTGGCTGCCGAGCAGGGACAGCAGCATGACGACGAACATGTAGCGGGAAGGCACGCCGATCTTCCGATAGGCGTACCCGAGGATCCCCAGCTCGACCACGAACACCAGGACCACGAGCAAGAGCAAGAAGAGGCCGAGCACGAGCGGCAATGCGAGCGGGAAGATCATCGATATTGGGACGGCGCGCGTCTTGCCGTCGTCGCACCGCGACCTTCTCCTGTCGGCAGCCGTCCTCTTTTTGGCAAGATCACGACAGCGGGCTGGAAGCGGCCGGGCGATTCCGGAGCGTCACAAGAGAGGACGACAGAGAGCCACATGCCGACCAATGTTCTCGAGTTGAGCGCTCTCCTCGGGCTCGGCGCCTTCGGCGCCGGGATCGTCGGAGCGTTGACCGGGCTCGGGGGCGGCGTCGTACTCGTGCCCATGCTGACGCTCCTGTTCAAGGTCGACATGCGGTACGCGATCGGAACGGCGCTGGTGTCGGTCATCGCCACCTCCTCCGGCGCGGCCGCGGCCTACGTCCGAGAGGGCTACTCGAACGTCCGGGTGGGCATGTTCCTGGAGGTGGCGACGACCTCGGGCGCGCTCGCCGGCGCATTCCTGGCGGGCCTGATCCCCACGTCGGCGCTGGCGGTGGTCTTCGGCCTCTTCCTGCTGTACTCGGCGTACGTGACCATGCGCGCCCGCCAGGAGACGGGCCGGTCACTGCCACCCGATCCCATCGCGACACGTCTCGGCATGAACTCGACGTATCCCACGCCCCAGGGACGCGAGGCGTATCACCCCCAACGGGTCTCCCTGACCTGGGGCCTCATGGCGGTGGCAGGGCTCCTCTCCGGCCTCCTCGGCGTCGGCTCCGGGGCCCTCAAGGTCCTCGCCATGGATCGCGTCATGCGGTTGCCGTTCAAGGTCTCGACGACCACCAGTAACTTCATGATCGGCGTGACCGCCGCCGCGAGCGCAGGCATCTATCTGCATCGGGGCTACATCGATCCCGGCCTGGCCATGCCGGTGATGCTGGGAGTCCTCGCTGGCGCTGTCGTGGGGAGTCGGCTCCTCACCGCCGCTAAGGCGGGGGCGCTCAGGGTGCTACTCGCCGTCGTGATCTTTGCGCTCGCCGTCGAGATGGTCGTCCACGGGTTGGCGGGCTGGATCTGAGCCGAGCTGACATGCCAGGCCGCCCATGGACGGACGAGCAGGTGGAGCAGTTGCTGGGTCGGGTGCTCCAGGTCGGCGTCGTGCTGGCGGCGGCGGTCGTCCTGCTCGGCGGGGTCGGCTATCTGCTGGGCCACGCCATGCAAGAGTATGACTATCGCGTGTTCCGCGGAGAGCCCGTGGACCTCCGCACGCTGGAGGGCATCATGCGGGGCGCCTTGGGCCTCGACGGCCGAGACGTCGTTCAGCTGGGCGTCGTGCTGCTCCTGGCCACACCGATCGCGCGGGTCGCCCTGTCAGCCTTCGCCTTCGCTCGTCAGCGTGACGTCACCTACGTCCTGGTCACGTCAGTCGTGCTGCTCCTGCTGCTCGCGAGCCTCCTGGCCGGATAGCTCAGAGCCATCACGCCGGTCGTCGCAGGGTGCGCCTCCAGCACGCCTTCCAATGATTTCACGTCTGCCTCGCCCATCTGAGTCACGAATCGCATGGAGTGGCTGTCGTTGCACCCAACGTCGTCATCGCATCGCCTAGCTGTTTCCGGAGAAACAGCCGGGCGCGGTGCACGCGAGACTTCACGATGGGGATGCTGAGGCCCAAGACTTTCGCGATCTCGAGATTCGACAGGCCCTCGACGTCGCGCAGGACCAGCACGGTCCGAGCGACGGGGGGCAATTCGTTGATCGCCGAGGTCAGCGCCGCCCGCAATTCAGTCCGGGCCGAGGGGTCGTCCACGCGCGCCGACCAGTCGGCCATGGGACCGACGTGGCGGCCATCGGCATCGAACGACGGGAGCACCTCATCCAGGGACAGGTCTCGACCTCGGCTCTGCCGGCCGCGGAGTTTCTGGTAGGCCGCGTTCGCCACGATCCGGTAGAGCCAGGAGCCAAAGGCCGACTCACCCCTGAACGTATCGATCTTCCGGACCACGGTCCAGAACGCATCCTGCACGACTTCCTCTGCATCCTGCTCGTTTCCCGTGATGCCCGCGGCCAAGCGATACGCGCGCTCACCGTACGTGGTGACAAGACGCTCCGCCGCCGCCGGCTCGTGCAGCCGAAGCGCTTCCAGGAGGTCGAGATCCCGGTCTGTACGCGGCCGATGAGCGACCGTGCTCGTTTCGTCAGCCTCGCCGAGCCCGAATCTCGGCGTCGCTCCTAGCTCAACGTAGGGCGTCCCGTACCGCATCCAGCAGCACATCACTGCGGAAGGGCTTGTCGAGGAACGCGACCGCGCCGGCCTGCAGGGATCGCCGGCGCGTCTCCTCGTCGCCGTGAGCAGTCAGGATGACAACAGGAATGGGGGAGTCCGCGACCGCCAGATGCCGGAGGAGGTCGAGGCCGCTCATCCCGGTCATCCGCAGATCGAGCACCAGGCAGCCGGTGTTCTCTCGCTGGGCGGACCTCAAGAACTCTTCCGCGGAGGCGAACGTCTCGACTCCGAAGCCCACCGACCGCAGGAGATTCCTGAGGGCCCGCCGCAGCGATTCGTCATCATCCACGACGGAGACCACCGGCCTGTCGCGCTCGCCCATGCGTCCTCGCTGTCCCTCAGTGAACGTCGGAGTCGAGTCGATCTACTCCCAGGCTAAGTGGTCGGGCGGGAAACGTCTACCCTACCTTGGTGGGGGTGGGGCACTCCCGGCAGGGGCAATTCCGAGGCGCGAGGCGCTCCGGACCAGATCGGCCAGAGACCCGGCCTGCATCTTCTGCATCACATGCCCACGCTGTTCCTTGACGGTGGCTTCGCTGGTTCCCAACTGCCCGGCGATCTGCTTGTTGAGCAGACCGGCGACGGTGGCGGCCATCACGTCCCGCTCGCGAGGAGTCAGCAAGTCATACCGCCGACGAAGCTCGGCGAGCTCCAGCCTCTCCGTGCGTGCCACGCGATCACGATCGATCGCGTGGCGAATGGCGTCGAGCAGGTCCTGCTCGCGAAACGGCTTCGTGAGAAACTCGACTGCACCGGCCTTCATAGCCCGAACCGACATGGGAATGTCGCCGTGCCCGGTGAGGAAGATGATCGGCAGCGTCGCGTCCGTGTTGGCAAGTTCCTGCTGAAGGTCGAGGCCGCTCAGCCCCGGGAGGCGGACGTCGAGCACGAGGCATCCCGGAGCATGCCGTCTGGGGCTGCTCAGGAACGCCTGAGCGCTCGCAAAGACTTCCACGGTCAGCCCCACGGACGTGAGCAGTCGGCGGAGGGCATCGCGGAAGCCCCGGTCATCGTCGACGACGAAGACGACCGGGCCCTCCGGGCTCATCGCATCGCCGGCAGGGCGAAGTGGAAAGTGGCGCCGTGGCCCGGGTTCGCCGTCGCCCAGAGACGTCCCCGGTGCCCATCCATGATCGAGCGGCTGATGGACAGCCCCATGCCCAATCCGCCCGGCTTCGTCGTGTAGAACGCCTCGAACAGGCGGGCCGTCCCACCCTCCCCGAAGCCGATGCCGGCATCCTCGACCGCGACGACTGCCCACGGGCCATCGTCACGGTCTTCCACGGTCGAGCGCACAACCAATCGGCGCCGTTGCGGCGGGACCTCCCGCACGGCGTCGGCCGCATTCATCAATAGATTCAGGAGGACCTGCTGGAGCTGGATCCGATCGCCCATGACCGCCGGCACGTCCCTCGCCAAGGACAGTTCCAGAGTTATCCCGTGTCGCCCCAATTCGGGCCGGACGAGGGGATGCACCTCGCGGATGACCCGGCCCAGGTCGCACGGCTCGTGGGCGACCGACGATCGCGACAGCAGGGCCCGAATCCGGGTGATCACCTCCGCCGCTCGATCGCCGTCCTTCACGATGGCCGCCAGCGACTCCCGGACGCTGTCGAGGTCGGGCCGGTCCGCTTCCAGCCAGTGGAGGCATGCGTTGGCGTCGGCGATGATGGCCGCCAGCGGCTGGTTGACCTCATGGGCGATAGAGGCCGCGAGCTCGCCCAGCGTCGTCACGCGGGTGACATGCGCGAGCTCCGCCTGCGCCTGCTGCAGCGCTTCCTCGGCCCGCTTGCGCTCGGTGATGTCGTTGTTGGTCTCGAGCGTTGCCGCGGGTCGCCCCTGGCCGTCCCTCTGCAACGACCAGCGGCTTGCCACGACGACCTTGGTCCCATCCCGTCGCGTGTGAATGAGTTCGCCATCCCAGCGTCCCGTGCGCATCAACTCAGCCATGATGTCTTCCAACGGTGCGGGGAAGACCGTCTCGTTCAGGTCGTGCGAACTCTTGCCGACGGCCTCGTTCCTCTTCCACCCGTACAATTCCTCCGCGCCCCGGTTCCAGTAGGTGATCACGTCGTTCACATCGCGCACGAAGATCGTGTCGTGCGTCAGATCGAGGAGTGCCGCTTGCTCTCGTAAGGTCTCCGCCGACTTGCGCACGCTGGACACCAAGTGAGTGATGACGGCTGAGGTTGTCAAAAAAACAATGATGATCGCGGCATCGAGCGGATCGCTTACCCGGAAAGAGAAATCCGGTGGCGCGAAGTAGTACGCCAAACACCCAACTCCGACGAGCGAGAAGACGGCCGACAAAACGAAGCTGCCCCGGAGAGACAGTAGAACGATGACAATCAGATACAGACACGCAGTCATAACGAGATTGAGCCCGAGACGGAAGCAGACAAAGGTTACCAATGCGAGCGCAATGCTGCCGGACAAATATTGAGCGGCTGCACGCCAGAATCTATCGTTTGGCTTATGCAGCATGAGCCTCATCTGCTCGCCGAGCTCATCGCATCCCCGGCAGGGCGAGGTGGAACGTGGCGCCGTGGCCCGGGTTCGCCGTCGCCCAGAGTCGTCCGCGGTGCCTGTCCATGATCGAGCGGCTGATGGACAGCCCCATGCCCAATCCGCCCGGCTTCGTCGTGTAGAACGCCTCGAACAGACGGGGCGTCTGCTCCTCGCGGAAGCCGACGCCGGCATCCTCCACCGCGACGACCGCCCAGGAGCCATCGTCACGCTGTTCGAGGGTCGAGCGCACGACCAGCCGGCGTCGCTCCGGCGGGACGTTTCGGACGGCCTCGGCGGCATTCAAGAGCAAGTTCAGGAGAACCTGCTGGAGCTGGACCCGATCGCCCATGACCGGCGGCAGGTCGGTCGCCAGTGACGTTTGCAGGGCGGTCCCGTGTCGCCCGAGCTCGGGACCGACCAGGAGAAGTACGTCGCGGATGACACCGGCGAGGTCACACGGCCGGTGGGCGACCGAAGATCGCGACAGAAGGGCGCGAATCCGGGTGATCACCTCCGCCGCCCGGTCGCCGTCCTTCACGACGGCGGCCAGCGCCTCTCGGACACTGTCCAGGTCAGGTCGGTCCGCTTCCAGCCAGTGGAGGCACGCGTTGGCGTCAGCGATGATGGCCGCCAGCGGCTGGTTGACCTCGTGGGCGATGGAGGCGGCGAGCTCGCCAAGCGTCGTCACCCGCGTGACATGCGCGAGCTCCTCCCGCGCCTGGTGCAGCGCTTCCTCGGCCTGCTTGCGCTCTGCGCGAGCACGGAGCGCCGTCACCCCGTATGCCAGGTCTTCCGCTAGATGGCCGCGGAGCGCCGTCACGGCATATGCCACGGCCGTCGCCAACCCGGTATAGTGCTCGATCGCGCTCTCGTCGAAGGCGTTGCACTCCGCGGAGTAAAGATTGAGCGTGCCACGAAGATCCACCGCGCCCCTCTGTTTGCGATGGGCGATCAACGGAACTGCAATGCACGACGCGTAGCCGCGTGCGAGGGCGGCGACTCGCCAAGGCGAAAACCTCGGATCCGTCCGGATATCATCGATCCAACAAGCTTTGCCGGTCCGAGCCGCAATGCCGGCTGGACCCTGACCGGTTTCCATCTCTCCCCAGGAAGTCTTGACGCGCTCCAGGTAGTCGAGGCCGGATCCCGCCTGGGCCACTGGCCGAACGGTCTTCTCGGCATCATCTTCGCAGTAGCCAATCCAGGCCAGCCGAACCTCGCCTCCTGTCACGAGAGTTTCGCAGATTGACTGCAGCAGCTCCTGCTCGCTCTCGGCTTGAAAACACGTGCTGGTGCACTGACACAGAGTCCGCAGTCTTCGGTTGAGCCGGTCCAGTATCGCCTCGTGGGCTTCGCGTTGCTCTGGCATCGCCTACCCGAGACCGAGCACGGTGCTGGCCAGGGCCGTCCCAGCGACGCGGGCCCGAATCTTGTCGAACGCTGTTTCCCGAGTGCGTGACGTGTCGTCGCTGAAGGGCGCAAATCCGCAGTCGTCCGTCGTTCCCAATCGATCAGGCCGAATGTATCCGGCAGCCTCAAGGGCACGGTCCCTGACCTCTTCTGGAGTCTCGACACGCGGATTGAGTGGATCGATCACGCCCACGAAGATCCGTTGCCCATCCCTGGCATGGTCTCGAATCAATTTCAGGACACGCGTGCGGTCAGGCTCGCTTGCCAGTTGCACATAAAAGTTGGTCGCCTGCAGCTCGAACAAGCTCGGCAGGAGCTCGGCGTAGTCCACATCCGCGCTGTGGGTTGAGTGGCGATCGGCGCCTGGGCAGGTATGCACGCCTATGCGCTTCCGCTCCTCGGCGGAAAAGCGCTCCAGCACCAGATTGTTCAGGTCGATGAAACTGTGTAACAGGCGTCGCGTCGGGTCCAGCTTGATCGACAGCCGTCCTTCAGTGAAGTCCGTCTGAACCACATGCGCGCCCTTTTTCAGACAACGCCGAATTTCGCCCTCCTGCTCCGCAATCAGAGCATCAAGATACTCTTCTCGTGAATAGCCCCGGATGCCGCCTTGCGGATACAGCAGGCTCAACGCCGAGGCCGAGACGACCGCTTGCTTGAGCGGCACATGCGCATACCGCTGGGCTATTTCCAGGTAAACATCGGCCGGGGTCCTGTACCTGAACGGTCCGGAGGTTAGTCGGGGAAAGGTTCGAATGTGTCCGTCCGCGAACGAAATTGGCATGCCATCCGGCGAGGTGTTTTCCAGGCCAAAGATGGAATAGGTGGCAAAGCTGTGCTTGGCCTGTTCGCCATCCGTAATGACCGGCGATCCGGTGGCTTCCAGACGCTGAATTGTGTCCTGGACGGCAGAATCGTACAGCGCATCCAGTTCCGGTTGCGAGATGCGCCCGGCTCCGAAGTCTCGGATTCCCTCGATCAACGCCGCGGGTCTCGGAATGCTCCCTATGGGCTCCGTCGGCAGCATCACAATCGTCACAGTTGAGGTTGTCGCGACCGCGAGCGCAACGGAAACATCAAACGCGACTCCGCGTCCCCGGGACCGTGCGGTGCCCCGTCACCGGCCGCCAGAGACCGCCCAACGTTGATCCGGATCGCGGTGATCTTGCTCTCAGGACAGGGTGTCGTCAAGGATCGCGGGATCGGCCGCATGTGGCCACCAAGGAATCATCGAGGATCTGGGTGCTGCGGCTCATCGCATCCCCGGCAGGGCGAAGTGGAAAGTGGCGCCGTGGCCCGCATTCGCCGTCGCCCACAGCCGTCCCCCATGCCCCTCGATGATCGAGCGGCTGATCGATAGCCCCATCCCGAGCCCCCCCGGCTTCGTCGTGTAGAACGCCTCGAACAAGCGGGCCGCCTCAGCCTCGCGGAAGCCGACGCCGCCATCTTCGACCCCGACGACCGCCCAGGGTCCATCGTCACGGTACTCAAGGGTCGAATGCAGGGTCAGCCGGCGTCGCTCCGGCGGGACTTCCCTCGAGGCCTCAACAGCATTCACCAGCAAGTTCAGAATGACCTGCTGGAGCTGGATCCGGTCGCCCCTGACCGGCGGCAGGTCTGGCGCCAGGGACATTTTCAGAATCATACCGTGTCGCCCGAGTTCCGGACGCACGAGCGGAAGCACGTCACCGATGACACCCGTCAGGTCGCATGGCCCGTGGGCGACCGACCCTCGCGCCGGCAGGCTGCGAATCCGGGTGATCACCTCCGCGGCCCGATCGCCGTCCTTCGCGACGGCGGCCAAGGTCTCTCGGACACTGTCCAGGTCGGGTCGGTCCGCTTCCAGCCAGTGAAGGCACGCGTTGGCGTCAGCGATGATGGCCGCCAGCGGCTGGTTGATCTCATGGGCGATGGAGGCGGCCAGCTCGCCCAGTGTCGTGACCCGCGTGGCGTGGGCGAGCTCCGTCTGCGCCTGGAGCAAGGCGTCCTCGGCCCGCCTGCGCTCGAGAATTTCCTTTCTCAGCTCTTCGTTGACAGCTGTCAGTTGGCTGGTCCGTTCCACGACACGTTGTTCGAGCTCCTCATTCATGCGCGTGATTTCGGCCTTGGCTTGCTTGAGCCCGGGGGTTTCGATAATTTCCCAACTCTCGTGTCGCTTTGCGATGACAAACTGGTGTGTACGCGCCACATCCAGGATTTTCCGCGGCTCCGCATGCGGCGAGCGGGTACGTGCACAGGACGGCCAGGCGCTGATTGGCGATAGACCCGTTGAGCGTCTCTTCGTATTCGCAGAAGTCCTTCCAGTCCTTCTTTTCGAGCCAGGCCGTATCTCCGGTCACTCTCACACCGGCGTACCCTCTGGCCAATGCGAGAGCGAGTCTCTCATGCCAACCGCTCATCACTCTCTCGAGATCAAACGTGCCACCTTGGAGATACCAGTCGCCGGCAGAGACGATGTCTATGCTGTGGTCCGCCAGATATCGATCAAGATTAGGACCGACTTGTTTCAACGCATGCCTGGCCTCTTCTTCACTCACGGGCTCGGCAACCACCCACAGGCAGAACTCTTGGCTTTCCAATCCGGCCTTGCAGTAGGAGACCAACGTGTCGAGGAGGTCCTTTTTCGTCTCGTAGAAGAGACAAACGTGCGTACCCCAGGGCATGTCGCCGACGACGTCGATTCCGCTCTTCCGCATCTCGGTGGTCATCGCGGCCACCTCCAGTCCTCATTTTGGGATGGCTGCGCAGAAGGGACACCAACATGACGACGATCAGATAGAGAGGGGCGGGTGCCTGCCAGAGTCCATGGCGCTGCTCACGCTTCATCGCAGACTCACGTGCCCAGCGCCGTCCTGACGGCGTCGAGCAGGTCGTCGCTGCGGAACGGCTTTCCGAGGAACGCGACCGCGCCGGCCTCGAGGGATTGCCGGCGCGCCTCTTCGTCACCGTGCGCGGTCAGAATGATAACAGGGATCCGGGAGCCCGTGGAGGCCAGATGCCGGAGGAGGTCGAGGCCATTCATCCCGGCCATCCGCAGATCGAGCACGAGACAGCCGGTGTTCGCTCGATGAGTCGACTCCAGGAACTCTTCCGCGGAGGCGAACGTCTCGACCCGGAAGCCGACCGACGACAGAAGATTCCTGACGGACCGACGCAGTGATTCGTCGTCGTCCACAACGCAAACCACTCGCGTCGTTCGCTCGGCCATGCGTTCTCGCCAGTTCCTCAGTGAGGGTGGTCGGGGCGGCCCGGCAGCCAGTGTAGTGTGACCGAGCGGTAGCGGCTACCCTACTTTGGTGGGGTTCGGCCCCTCCCGGCAGGGGGTGATTCCGAGCCGCGTCCCTGTGGAAGGACGCCGCCTGCAGTCGGCATTGTTGACAACTGCTTCGCCGCATCACACCATCCCGTAGTTGGGAGGCTTCTCCACTTGATGCGGTTGTCGCAAGCGATAGGTCTCTACGCAACGGCTCGTCCCGCCGCTCGCCTTCCCGATCTGGCCTCTGACGAGCCGGCCGCAGCTGTCAAGGACTAGCCGCACCAAAGGCGCAACTCGGTTGCCGCAGGTAATCGATGGACGACGATCTCCGAGGCTCATGCACGAGGAACCTCGTACCAATGTGGAGGCAACGCATGACGACTGGAGAGAGCGAGCGGCCGATCACCTTCGCGGGAGCGCGGCTCGGGCGTCACCGCCACGTGTGCGCGTTCTTCAACACCCGGGACGAGGAGTACCGCGTCTTCCTGCCCTTCATCAAGGAAGGTCTCTCGCACGGGGAGAAGGCTTTCCACATCGTGGATCCGAAACTGCGCCGCGATCACGTCGAACGGCTGGCGGCCGCGGGTGTCGACGTCGCCGCCGTCGAGAAGAGCGGTCAGTTGGAGCTGCGCACCTGGCAGGAAGCTTATCTGCGCGGCGGTCACTTCGACCAGGCCGCCATGCTGGCCTTGATCGAGGAGGTGCTCACCGAAGGCAAACGGCGCGGGTTTCCCTTGACTCGATTGGTGGCGCACATGGAATGGGCGTTGGAAGATCGACCTGGCGTGGATGACCTGGTGGAGTACGAGACGCGTCTCAACTACATCCTCCCGAAGTACCCGGATCCCGTTCTCTGAATCTACGATCTCGCCAAGTTTGGCGCAGGCGTCGTCATGGACATCCTCCGCACTCACCCCATGGCCGTGATCGCCGGCGTTTTGCAGGAGAACCCCTTCTTCGTTCCACCCGATGAATTCTTGCGTGAGCTGCGCGCACGGGCCGGCGGTGGAAACGACTCCTGAAAGGAGTAGCTCTTCGCTCGAGCCACCGAATCATGTAGTGGCCCTCCCTAGGGATACCGCGACTCTTCGCAGCCAGCTCCGCGACCTCATCGCGATTCTGGCGTTGCCCGCCGTGTGGAGCGGCCGGGACGCGGCTGATATCCCGGAGGCAGTGCTCGAGGTGTTGTCGAGCATGCTACGGCTCGATCTGGCCTACATCCGGGCGGCGGACCCGGCCGGGAGCGGCCCGTTGGAGACGGTTCGCGTGCAAGGAAGACCAGATCTCGCCAGTCGCGGCCGCGAGATTGCAGGTCTCTTGGCTGAGGGAACGACGGACCCCGACGCGAACCAGGCCCTCGTTCTCCCGGACCCTGCCACCGGGGAGCCCTTGCGCGCGACCCGGATCGCGCTCGGGCTGGCGGGGCACACCGGCGTGGTCATTGCCGCGTCTCGGCGTTCGAGCTTCCCCACGCCTTTCGAGCGATTTCTCCTTCAGAGCATCACCACCCAGGCCGAGGTCGCCCTCCGCAACGCGGCGCTCATGACCGCGGTTCACCATGCTCTCCACTGCGAGCAGGTCGCGAGGGCGGATGCGGAAGCGGCGAACCGAGCCAAAGACCTGCTCAACGAGGAGCTCGAGCGCCGTGTCGTTGAGCGGACCAGTCAACTCAGCCTGGCCAACCAAGAACTGAGAAGAGAAATCGCTGAGCGCAAACGGGCCGAGAAGGCGCTGCGGGGGAGTGAACAGCGCTTCCGCGATTACGCCGAGACGGCCTCGGATTGGCTCTGGGAGACTGGCCAGGACCACTCTTTCACCCGGGTCTCGGACGAGTTCACCACGCTCGGCATCGCCTCCCGGATCGGCGTGACGCGGTGGGACCTCGCCACCGACGTCGAGGAGGAGCCCGAGAAGTGGCGCCTGCATGTCGCGACGCTCGAAGCACACCAGCCGTTTCGCGGCTTCGTCTACAGGACCGCGAGCGCCGACGGATCGGTAGTCTACATCGCCGCGAGTGGCAAGCCCGTGTTTGACGCGGACGGTCGCTTCCTCGGCTACCGCGGTGTCAGCAGCGACGTCACGGCGGCGGTTCGCGCGGACCAGGCCGAGAAAGCGCTCCATCAAGCTCAGTCAGAGCTTGCGCGCGTCACGCGCGTGACGACGCTGGGTGAGCTCGCCGCTTCCATCGCGCACGAGGTCAACCAGCCGCTGGCGGCCATCGGTGCCGACGCTGACGCTTGCCTGAACTGGCTGGCTGCCGACCGACCCGATCTCGACAGCGTCCGGGAGGCGCTCACCGCCATCGTGAAGGACGGCCACCGCGCGGGAGCGGTGATCACCCGGATTCGCACCCTGCTGGCGCGCTCGCCGCTCGCCCATGAGCCCTGTGACCTCACCGAGGTCATCCGCGACGTACTGCCCCTCGTCGGGCCCGAGATCGGGCGACACGGCGTCCTCCTGCAGATGGCTTTGGCACCGGACCTGCCACAGGTCATGGGCGATCGGATCCAGCTCCAGCAGGTGCTCTTGAACCTGCTGCTGAATGCCGCCGAGGCCATGCGGGAGGTCCCGCCGGTGCGGCGCAGGATGGTCATCCGCGCGACCGCCGACCACCGCGACGATGGCCCTTGGGCGATCGTCGCCGTCGAGGATGCCGGCGTCGGCTTCGGCGAAGCCGAGGCGCCGCGCCTGTTCGAGGCGTTCTACACGACAAAGCCGGGTGGGATGGGCATGGGGCTATCGATCAGTCGGTCGATCATTGACAGCCATAGGGGGCGGCTCTGGGCCACAGCGAACGTGGACCACGGGGCGACCTTCCACTTCGCACTGCCGGCGATGCGATGAGGTCCAGCGCGAGACGGACCGGCGGAGAGTACGATGAACATCGAACAAACCAGACGGACGGGAGCAAGAGGGTGGGAGCCTACCCTGCCTGGTAAAAAGGAGGTGATGCTGAAGAGCTCGCGTTCGTGCTCGAGACTGAAGCTGGTCGAGACTGAACCTGGGTCGAGGCCATGCTGGATCGGATTGGCACCGCAGCATTAACGCACCACGAGGGGAAGGAAGCCATGAAGTGGCGCCAGATGCTCACCGGGTTGGTGGTCGCCACGTTGGTCACCTTGCCGCTGACGGCATGCGCGAGCAAGTTCAAGATCACCGGTAAGAAGATGTGCGAGGCGAGCGGCGGAACGTACAACGCGCAGCAGCATCACTGCACTTACACCCAGAAGACCATGACCGCCAAAGACATGTGCCAAAACCACAACGGATACTGGGACACCGCGGCCGGCATGTGCGAGATCGGAAGGGACTAGTCCTCCCCAGCCGCGCGGCGGGGCGGCAACGACCCCTCGGGGCCATGCGGGCACCCTGGGCTTGCGGGTTCGCCCGCGGCCCGGGGTCGCACGAACCGGGGCGAGCCCCCACCCGGGAGGGCCCGGCCCGGGAGGGGGCTCGAGCTACCTTCACGCGGCCACGGCCGCATAGAAGCTCCCGCCCTCGCGGCGCACGAGCACCACGAGCCGATCATCGACCTCGCACTGTTGCGCGAGCGCGTCTTCGCCTCGGCGCTTGTCAGCCTGACGCTCGCCATGCTGGCCCTGTTCGGGATCAGCTTCATGCTGCCGTTCTACTTCGAAGAGCTGCGAGGCTTCTCCGTCGAGAAATCGGGGCTGCTGCTCACGCCCTTGCCGCTCACCATCGCGGTCGTGGCTCCCCTGAGCGGTGCGCTGGCCGACCGCATCGGCTCACGCTGGCTCGCGTCCGGAGGGCTGGCGCTTGCGTGCCTGGGGTTGCTCCTGCTGGCGCGGCTTGACGCGACGAGCACCATCGGGGACATCGTCTGGCGCCTGATCCTCACGGGTATCGGCCAGGGCCTCTTCCAATCGCCGAACACGCGCGCCCTCATGAATGCGGCGCCCGGCAGCGCCCAGGGAGAGGCGTCCGGTCTGCTCACCACCGGGCGCGCGGTGGGCCAGAGCCTCAGCGTCGCGCTGGCGGGAGCCATGTTCGCGGGTCTGGGCGGCGTCGCGGCCGGCCGCGCACTCGCCGTCGCGCGGGCCGGCGGGCTCACCGACGCGGACGTCGGCGCGTTGCAGCAGACGTTTCTCACGGGTTTCCGGGGCGCGCTCATGGTCTCGGCCGCCGTCGCCGCGATCGGTGTCTTCGCCGCGCTCGTTCGCGGCGACGAGCAAAGGCGGCTCCCGGCGAGCGCGACGGTCACCGATCGTGCCCATTCCCGCCCATTCCATTCAGGCCCCGGCAACGGTGAAGCTCCTCCCAGGTCACCGGCTGCATGAATCGTGTTTCTCTCTTGCTAGTATCGGCGAGCCGCGTATCCGTTGCGCTCTTCGCCATAGAGCGGTACTCCGAGGCGCTGTCGATCTCGTCCTGCCAGTCCTCGCGGTAACGCTCGATATCCGCACGAGTAGCCACAAACAGCCTCTTGCCAGGGTCCACCGTGAGCGAATTCTGGTTATCCCCCACGGGGCGGCCCGCGCCCGTCGTCATGCGCGTGCGGTCTTCCGACATCGGGTGTCTCTCTCCAGGCCCTGGCCGACAAACTCCTCAGCCGGAGTAGTGACCGGCGTCCTTCGCGGCAAGCTGTCCGATCGCGGACCAGTCGAGCGCTTCGCCACCCTGAGCCAGCAGCGCCAGGAACCGATCGTGCAACAGGCTCGCGAGCGGCATGGGCACGCGCAGGTCTTCGGCGGCAGCCAGCGTCAGGCGAATATCCTTGTGTCCCAGCGGAGCGGCGAACCCCGCGGGCTCGAACTTCTCGTCGGCGATCATCCCACCATAGGTCTCGTAGGCCGGCGCGGTGAAGAGCGTGGAGGTCAAGAGATCGAGGTATCGGTGTCGATCGATGCCGGCCTTGCCGACCAGCGCTATCGCCTCACCGAGCGCCTCGATCACCGAGGCGAGCAGGAAATTGCCGCTGAGCTTGACCAGGTTCGCGGCCCGCGGCGTCTCGCCGACGGGAAACGCCTTCTGCCCCAGCACGTCGAAGAGCGGCCGGCACGCGTCGACGGCATCCTTGGCGCCGGCGGCCACGATGAACAGCTGACCCGCGGCCGCCACGTCTGGCCGTCCAAAGACCGGTGCCGCGACGAAGCGCTGGCCGGCCGTCGCGTGCGCCGCGGTGAGCCGCTCCGATAGCGCGACGCTGATCGTGCTCATGGACACGTGGATCGCGCCCTCGCGCAAGGTGCCGATCACGCCGTTGTCGTCGAACACGACGCTTTCCACGGCACCGTCGTCCGCCAGCATCGTGATGACGACTTCGCCCCGGCAGGCGTCGGCCACGTGAGCGGCCGCCCGGGCACCGTGCTCGATCAGCGCACGCTCTTTGCCGGCCGTGCGATTGTAGACGGTGACCTCATGGCCCGCCCTGAGCAGATTGGCCGCCATGCCGGCGCCCATGTGCCCCAGCCCGATGAATCCGACCTTCATGACCTCACCCACTCACGAACTCGACGGCTGACGCCAGAAATGTGGCCGCAGCCAGACCCAATGTCGCGGCAATCATGTGCATGCCCGTCTCCTCCACTTCGGTGTCATTCAGATGGAAAGAGCGCTACCAGATCACCACCACGGCTCCCACATTCCCCAGTCCATCTGGGCCTCTTGGGCCGCCCACGCCTGATCCGCGGCGATCTGACGCTGCACCCACAGCCGCTGATATTCCGAGTGTTCCTTTGACCCGCCCACGTAGAGGCGCGTGCACTCTCCGGTTTCTGCGGGTTCATCGCGACTGTGCCCGAGGGGACTGAGCGCATCCGTCCTCTGCGCGGCATATTCACCTCTTTCGACGTTGTCGCTGTTGACGCCGTCAGCAGACCGGGGAGATTGCCGCAAGAACACGCAAAGCCAGCCACCGGGCTCGGCATCGACCCGGACCGTCGACCAGCGTCGCTACCCAGACGGGTAGCCCCGCGAATCCTCTGGTCAGATCGCCGATGTACTCCGCCTATGGGGTGGTCATCGGCCCGTCATTGCGCGTTCATGCCACAAAGCTCCCGGCATCGCAACCGGCGGTTCGAAGAGGTCGTCCGAAAGATGGACCATGGTGGACCATGGAGACGGGATTTCTATGAACGGAACCCAAGATCTCATCCGACCCGCCGGCAGCATCCTCGACCGGGCGCGTCACGTGTGCGCCTTCTTCCACGGCCGGGAGGAGGAATACCGGGTGCTTCTCCCCTTCATCAAGGAGGGGATCGATCGGGGGGAGAAGGCATTTCATCTCGTTGATCCCCGGCTGCGCAGCGACCACCTTGAACGTCTCGCCCGTGTGGTCGACGTCGCCCGGGCCGAACACGTGGGGCAACTGGAGGTCCGCACGTGGGAAGCGGTCTACCTGCGAGGCGGCCATTTCGACCAGGACGCGATGCTCGTCTTCATCGCTGACGCGCTGAAGCGCGGCCGGGCCGAGGGGTTTCCGCTCACCCGCTTCGTCGCGAGCATGAACTGGGCCGTCGAGGATCGGCCGGGAGTCTTCGACATCGTGGCCTACGAGGCGCGACTGAACGCCATGCTGCCGAAGGATGACCCGGTCATCTGAACGTACGATCTCGCCAAGTTTGGCGCAGGCCAGATCGTCGACGTCGTCAGAACGCACCCGCTGGCGATCATCGGGGGTCTCCTCGTGGAGAACCCGTTCTTCACTCCCCCGGATGCGTTGCTGGCCGAAATGCGAAGCCGGACAGCGGCGACCGATCCCTCGGGCGACATCCGTCTGCTCCGTGGCTCACTCCGTGAAATCATCAGCCTGTCGGCTCTCACCGTCGTCTGGAGAGACCGCGAACTCTCGAGGATCGCCGAGGATCTCGTCGAGTCGCTGCTGGTGACGGTCAGACCCGATCTGATGTACGTCCGCCTCGAGGGCGTGACCGGGGAAGCTCCCGTCGAGGCCACGCGCGCCAGCGATCAAGCCGGAGTCCCCCGGCCTCGACCCGAGATCGCGCCGGCCCTGGCGCCGCTATTGATCTCTCCCGGCGCCGACGTTCGCGAAGTGCCGGATCCCACTGGCGCGGGATCAGTGCGGCTGGCGGCTGTCCCTATCGGAGCCGCTGGCAACTACGGGGTCCTGGCCGCCGGCTTTCGCCGCCCCGACCTCCCCACGGAGACCGACCGCCTCCTCCTGCGAATCGCGGCCAATCAGGCCGCCGGCACCTTCGAGGCCCTCGCCAACGAGCGGTTGCGGCTCGAGGTCGCCACACGGCGGCAGGCAGAGCAGCAGGCGGCGCAACTGGCGTCCGAGCTCCGGGCCCTGGCCGCTCACATCACTTCCGCCCGTGAGGAGGAGCGGCGGCGCATTGCGCTGGAGCTGCACGACGAGCTCGGCCAGGCGCTGACCGCGCTCAAGTTCGACCTCGGTCGGCTCGGCCGCGGGCTTCCGAGAGACACGGGGACACGGCGTCATCTCCAGGGGATGCTGGAACGCGTGGCCGGTACGATACGGTCGGTGCGGAGGATCGGCACCCAGCTCCATCCGCCGGTCCTCGACACGCTCGGCCCGTCCGACGCGATCGACTGGCAGGTGAAGGAGTTCCAGGCCCGGACGGGCATCCGCTGCACGGTCTCCCTGCGCGCTGGGGCGCTCGAGCTGCCTGCCGATCTGGCGACCCCGCTCTTCCGGATCCTCCAGGAGGCGCTCACGAACGTCGCCAAGCATGCGCGGGCGACTCGAGTCACAGTGAGTCTGAGGCGAGACGGGAGCAACCTCCAGCTTCGGATCCGGGACAACGGAAAGGGCTTCCGCTCATCAGACCGGGCCAACGTGAGAGCGCTCGGGATCGTCGGGATGCGGGAGCGTGCGATCCTCCTGAGTGGCGAGGTCACGATCACGTCGGTGCGCGGGCGCGGGACGACCGTGACCGTCCGCATTCCCTACGGGCGTCCCGACGCCTCTGAGCGTCGGCCGTGCTGAGAATCCTCGTCGCGGATGACCATCCGGTCGTCCGGCGCGGTCTCAGACAGATCCTGTCGGACCAGCTCCCGTCGGTGATGATCGGCGAGGCCGGCAACGCCGCAGCGACGCTTCAGCTCTTCGGGGAAGCGAATTGGGACGTCGTGGTCCTGGACATCAGCATGCCCGGACGCAACGGGCTGGAGGTGCTGCGCGAACTCAAGCGACTGCGCTCCAGAGTGCCCGTACTCGTCCTCAGCATCCATCCAGAGGAGCAGTTCGCCGTGCGGGTCGTGAAGGCCGGCGCGGCCGGTTATCTCGGCAAGGAGAGCGCCCCCGAGGAGCTGGTCAGGGCGGTCAAGACCGTGCTCACCGGCCGGAAATATCTGACCCCGACGGTGGCCGAACACCTGGCCTTCGTCGTCGAGGCGGACGGCAGAGTCGCGAGACACGAACTGCTCTCGGATCGCGAACACCACGTCCTCCGCGCGATCGCCATCGGGAAGACGGTGAGCCAGATCGCGGCGGAGCTCTCGCTCAGCGTGAAAACGGTCAGCACCTATCGCACCCGCCTCCGCCGAAAGATGGGGCTGAAGACCACCGCCGAGCTGATCCGCTATGCGCTGCAGAACCATCTGGTGACCTGAGCGGCCCTGGTTTCCCGACGCGGCCCCGCTGACCTGTCGGACGGCCACCGACGCGGCCCGAGGTCACGGCCTACCTGAATTCGAGGCGCCGGCTGATTCTCTGCGCATGCCGCACGCCGTTACTCTTCAAGAGGCCGATGCGAGGAAGGAGGTCGGAGCGGGCGAGATCCGGGCGGCGGGCGATCACGATCGCCATCGCTGGCGAGTCCACCATCGTGCGGACCGGCCTCAGGGTCATGCTCGCGAGCGCCACCGACATGCGGGTGATCGCCGAAGCGTCCACGATCGCGGATGCTGCTCGGCTCATCGCCGTGCGGCCGCCAGATCTGCTGTTCGTCGTCCTCCTGAGGGATCTCTCCGAAGGTCTCGACGCGCCTCAGAGAGCTCAGCAGAGGCTTCTCGGCGTTCCCCGTGTCGTCGTCACCGTGGAGCGGAGCGCGGCCGAACTGTCGCAGGCGCCGACCGGCACGTGGTCGGACTGGGTCAGCATCAACGTGACGCGAGCCGGGCTCGTGGCAGTAGTTCGGAGAATCGCCCGCGGGGTGCCGTCGTCTCCGCGGAAATCGGCTCGCGGTGTTGCGCAGCCTTTCAGCGGGCTCGCGGCCACGCTCACCGCCCCTGAGACCGCGCTGCTGCGCCTGCTCTCCGAGGGCCTGACCAATCATCAGATCGCGGGTCGGCTCGGTTACAGCGTGGGCACCGTGAAGGACTACGTCCAGCGGATCCTGGAAAAGCTCGACGTGTCGAATCGGACACAAGCGGCCGTCAAGGGGGTACGGGCGGGCATGCTGGATTGAAGGTCGCGTGACGCATTTTCCAGCCATGTGGCTGTTTTTCTCACCACGCGCCTGGTCTAACCTGCGAGCCGTTGGCACAGCCTCCTCCGGGTGAACACTCGGCCGGAACCGCGACAGGCCGGGAAACAATTCTCGTCGTGGAAGACGAACTCGAGGTCCTCAACCTCATCACAGAGGTCTCCCAGAGCGACGGCTATGCGGTCCTCGCTGCGCTCAATGGATCCGAGGCCCTGGCCGTCGCGTCGCAGCATCTGGGACCGATCCACCTGCTGTTGACCGATCTGATCATGCCCGGGATGAGGGGGCGCGACCTGGCGGCGCTATTGAAGGTGACGAGGCCCGACATGGTCGTGCTGTTCATGTCGGGGTACACCGACTGCGAGATCCAGCGCCATGGCGCCTTGGAGGACGGCGTGGCGCTCCTTCGGAAGCCGTTCACGCTCGACGAGCTCGCGCGAGCGGTGAGGGAGGCCTTGGATCGAAGCTCCGCCTGATCCGGCAACCTGGGAAGGCCCTCACCACCAAGCCCGGCGGCATGGGGCTGACGATCAGCCGGTCCACGTGACGCTTATCGAGGCGAACCATCCTCAGCGGAGATCCTCGAATGGCGGCCCACTTTGAGATGGCAGCGGCCGTTCACGCGCCGCGCGGTGTGGTGGGCGATTGCGTTTGCGATCCCACTGGCCGTCATGCTGACTGGCGGTGGCGTCATCCTTTGGACTGTCTACCGCGACTCTCGGTCGCCGGCCGTCACAAGCCTCGGCGTCACACTTTTCGTTTTCGGCTTCGCGGCCGCCGTTGTGTGCCTTGGAGTGTGGGTGGCGAGCGATGGCCATCGCGGGCCAGAGGACGGCCCATGAGCGGTGGGCGAATCTGGAAGGTCCTCACCACCAAGCCCGGCGGCATGGGCATAAGGGTGACGATCAGCCGTTCCACGTGACGTTCATCGAGACGAACCATCCTCAAAGGCACTCCACCCTCCGCCGAGGGCCTTGATCAGACGGATGCTGGCGCCCATCTGGAGATTCACGGCTTGCGCCAGCGACAGCTGGTTAGCCAGGAGCGTCCGCTCGGCGTCGATGACGATGAGGTAGTCGGTCAGGCCCTGCCTGTACTGCACCTGTGCGAGACGAAGGTAGTTCTGAGATGCGCTGACCGCCTCGCGCAGGGTTCCGACCTCATCGGAGAGGGCGTGCAGGTCGGTCAGGGCGTCCTCGACGTCGCCATAGGCAATCAGAACCTGATTCACGTACGCGGCCACGGCCTGCTGGTAGCGGGCCTTGGTCGCCTCGAGATTGGCCCGGAGTCGGCCGCCCTCAAAGATCGGAATCGAGATGCTGGGGGAGATGGACGCGACGCGGCTTTGCCAGTTGAAGAGCGTGGAGAGGTTGGCGCTCTCGAACCCCGCCGAGCTCGTCAGCATGAAGCGCGGATAGAACTCCGCGGTGGCCACGCCGATCTGGGCGTTGAGGGCGACGACCGTCTGCTCGGCCGCGGCGACGTCCGGCCGGCGCGCCAGGATCTGGGCGGGCAGTCCCGGCGGCACCGCGGGCGGCGCGCTCTCGTGCAGTGGATTGGCGGCGACGGCGAACGAGGGTGCGGGTTGTCCGCACAGAATTGCCAGCGCGTGTTCCAGGTTGGCCCGCGCGCGCTCCACATCCCGTTGCTGGGCCAACGTGGCCTGCAGCTGGGCCTGGGCTTGATTCACGACGATCGCGCTGATGAGGCCGGTCTTGAGCTGGACGGAGAGGAGGCGGACCTGCTCCCGATAGGCCGCGACGTTGTCCGTCAGAATCTGGAGCTGGGCGTCCAGCGAGCGGAGGCTGTAGTAGAACTGGGCCACATCGGTCTCGACCGTCAGCCGGATCAGGCCGGCGTCATCGGCGGTCGCCGCGGCCTGGGCCCGGGACGATTCGAACGAACGGCGCACTCGGCCCCAGACGTCGAGCTCCCAGGCCAGATCGAACGGGATCAGCCAGTCGTTGACCGTGACGCCCTGTTGCACCCGCTTGCCCGTGATCGTGCTGTCGCGGTTCCCGGAAGTGCGGAGGTGTGTGAAGCTCGGATTGGTGGAGATGGTCGGGAAGAGAAAGCTGGCCGCGACGCGAGCGAGCGCGCGGGCTTCGTCGACGCGCGCCACCGCCTGGCGAAGAGTCTGGTTCGATGCGTTCGCGGTCGCGATGAGTCGATCGAGCTCGGGGTCGGCATAGAGCTGCCACCACTCTCTCGCGATGGCCGGAGCCGCCTCGCTGTCCGCCTGTGATTTGAAGTGAGCCGGCTGGTCTACCGCCGGCCGCGCGTAGTTCGGCCCCACCATGCAGCCTCCGGCCATGACACACACGGCCCACAACGCGGCAAGGACGGCGCGCGGCCGGCCGAGATCTCCCCGGGCTCGCATCGGCGGGTCAGCGCCCCGATGAGTTCTTGGATTCGATGGGCGTGACACGCTGGCCTTCCTGGAGGGACACCGTCGGCTGCTTCACGATCGTCTCGTGGCCCTGCAGTCCGGCCTGGACGTCGATCGAGGTCCCGAAGTCGCGACCGAGAACCACCTCCTGAAAACGCAGTGTGTTCCCTACTCCCACGATTGCGACCCGAGTGCCTTGCGCGTTGAAGATGACCGCGGTGGCCGGCACCCGCCAGCGCGTGCCCGACGGCGCGATCTTGAACGTGACGTAGACGAACATTCCGGGGAGCAGCCGATGCGCCTGGTTGGGGATATCGACCTGCGTCAGCAATGTTCGCGTGCCTGGATCGATCGCACTGGCGGTCCGGGTCACCTTGCCCATGACCGGTTGCCCGAGCTGTCCGCGGACCGCGATCAGGACCGGCAGACCGACCGTCACGTTGGGCGCGTAGGCCTGGGGGACGTTGACAAACACGCGAAGAGAGTCGATCCGAGCAACTTCGAAGAGCCCGTTCGCGCCGCCCGTGACGCTGGAAGGCGCCACGGCGGTGTTGTTGACAGGGCTACCCGCCGTGATCAACGCGCCCACGTCCACGTTCCGCTGGATCACCGCGCCGCTGAACGGAGCGAGGACGCGCTGCCACGATGTCAGCTCCTGGAGCCGCTGGACGTTGGCTCTGTTCGACTGGACGTTCGCCTCGGCTGCGGCCACAGCGGCCTGGGCGGTGCGATAGGCAGAGACGCTTTGATCGACCGCCTGCTTGGCGACGGCGCCTTCCGCGTCGGCAGCCTCGTAACGCCCCATAGTGGCCCTCGCGAGATCGAGGTTGGCCTTCTGCAGATCCAGGTTCTTCTCGGACTGTCTGAGGTCGGCCTCGCCCTGCCTCAGCTGCTGGTCGATCTCAGGCGACGCGATCTCCGCCAGGAGCTGACCCGCCTCCACCTTGTCCCCTATGTCCACGTGCCGCTTGCTGAGGTACCCGCTGGTGCGGGCGTAGATGATCGAGTCTTGAATGGCCTGGGTCGTAGCGGCCAGCGACAGGTCGGCGCCGGCCGCCGGCTCCGGTCGGATGACGTAAACCTCCGGCGCGGCGGTCTGCACCGTCTGGGCGGCGCTTGCCAGCTCGCGCTGATTTCGCACACGGGGAACCACACCGACCAGTAACAGAACGAGGAACAGAACCAGGGCACCGATCCCAATAACGATCACTGTCCGCGTTCGGGCTCGGGGCGCGGAACGATTGTTGCTGTCGACGCTCATTTGTCGTCCTCATTGCCGAGGTCCTTCGGCGGTTTCCGGCGCAGCAGACTGTAGGTCACCGGGACGAAGAACAGCGTGTAGAACGTGGCAATCATCAGCCCGCCGACCACGGCCCGGCCCAGCGGAGCGTTCTGCTCGCCCCCTTCGCCGAGGCCGAGGCTCATGGGGAGCATGCCCAGGAGCATCGCCAGCGCCGTCATGATGACCGGGCGAAGCCGCGTGCGGCCCGCCACCAGGGCCGCGGCGCGCGCGTCGTGCCCGCCGAGATCCGGATGGCGCTGCTCGTTGGCAAACGTGATCATCAGGATGCTGTTCGACGTCGCCACTCCGATGGCCATGATGCAGCCCATCAGCGCGGGGACGCTGATGGTCGTCCCGGTGACGAACAGCGCCCAGAGGATTCCCGCGAGCGCGCCGGGGAGCGCCATCAGGATGATGAGCGGGTCCATCCACGACTGGAAATTGACGACCATCAGGAAATAGACGAGCAGGACGGCGAAGCAGATCCCGAGCCCCATCTGAAAGAAGGCCTGGTTCATGCTCTGGACCTGCCCGCGG
>QHSU01000024.1 GCA_003220535.1 Candidatus Rokuibacteriota bacterium | reverse complement strand
TTCAACAACCCGCTGGGTTGCACCATGTCCGACGAGAAGAAGAAGGCCGTCCTGGAATTGCTCGCGAGGCACCGGGTCCCGCTGATCGAGGACGACATCTATGGCGATATCTATTTCGGTGAAGAACGTCCGAAGCCGTTCATGGCCCTGGATCCGCACGGCAGCACGATCTACTGCAGCTCCTTTTCCAAGACGATCGCGCCAGGGTATCGGGTCGGCTGGATTGCGACTGGACGCCACATGGAAAAGGTCCTGGACAGCAAGTTCGCATTCACCCTGTGCGGCCCGGCGCTGCCGCAGGCGGCGCTGGCCGAATTCCTTTCTAGCGGCGGATACGACAGTCATCTGCGCCGGGTTCGACGTACGTTCAGAGACAACATCGACCGCATGATTCGCACCATCGACCGGGTGTTCCCGAGGGGCACGAGGGTGAGCCGCCCGGATGGCGGCTTTGTGCTATGGCTGCAGCTACCAAAGCCCCTTGCGAGCCGCGAACTCTTCGAGGCGGCGTTGAAGAAGGGGGTTTGCTTCGTGCCGGGCGACGTGTTTTCAGCGAGCCACCGCTACGCTAATTGTCTACGACTGAGTTGCGGCTCGGCCTGGCATGCGCGGATCGAAAAGGGCCTTGAGACCCTTGGCGAGCTCGCCTGCGCTCTGCTCACGCGCCAGCAGAGAAACGGTTCGCCGGCGCGCCGACGCCACCGCGTTGCTCAAGGATGAGCGGTCGCGACATCTCTTGACGGATGTGGCCGAGTTTTGGCCGTGAACGGGGCCCAACGAGCCCCAATAAGACCCCAAAGCGGGCCTGCGGCGGCGCGTTAAGTAACCGTTCTAGTTGGGGATCGTTGGGAGGCGTCGCGGCAAGTACTAGGCTCATAACCCAAAGGTCGCTGGTTCAAATCCAGCCCCCGATTCGAACCAGCGAACGATGGGATACGGACGACGGGGGCGGTGCCTTCAGAGCAGCCGACGCGGCGTAGGGGTAGGATACGTGGGCTGACACGTTGAAGCATCGCGGAGGACGATATGCCGAGCGTCGGCGCCGAGGACTTGACGGCGTTCGCCATCGTTGCGTATGAGGCGGCAGGCACACCGCCTGAGCACGCGCGGATCGTCGCCACACACCAAGTCGGGGCCAATCTGGTCGGGCACGACTCGCACGGCGTGGTGCTGCTCCCCACCTACATAGACCGCATCGGTCGCGGCCACATCGTGCCAGTGGCGCGACCGGAAATCTTGAACGAGTCGCCGACGACCGTCGCGGTGAATGGAAGGTGGGGGTTCGGCCCGGTCATCTCGGAGTGGACGATGGAGCGCCTCGTTGCCAAGGCGCGGGAGACGCGGATCGCGGCAGGAACGATTCGAGAGCAGAGCCACGTCGGGCGGCTCGCCGACTATCCGCTGATGGCCACGCGAGCCGGCTTCATCGGCCTGATGATGGCTGACTCCGGCCAGAGCGCCAAGGCCGTCGCGCCGTTCGGCGGCCGCGAGGCGCGACTCGGTACGAACCCGCTCTGCATCGCCTTTCCGAGCGATCTTCCCGGCCCGGTCTTCATCGACATGGCGACGAGTGCGGTCGCAGCAGGCAAGCTGAATCTGGCGCGTGCCCAAGCGAAGCCCATCCCGCTCGGCTGGCTGCTGGACAAGGACGGCAAACCCACCACGAATCCGAACGCTCAGCTCGAGGGTGGCGTGATGCTGCCGCTCGGCGGCCCCGAAGGGCACAAGGGCTATGGGCTGTCCTTTGCGGTGGAGACCCTGGCCGCGGTGCTTCCGGGCCTGGGCTTCGGCGTCGATCCGAAGGGGCGTCACAACGACGGCACATTCATGCTGGTCGTCGATCCGCGGGCGTTCTCACCGACCGACTTCAAAGCCCAGGTCGAGGCCTTCGTGCGATACCTCAAGGCCACGCCTCCCGCCGACGGCTTCGACGAAGTCTTCTACCCCGGCGAGATCGAGTACCGCACCGAGCAACGCCGCCGCCGCGCGGGCATCCCGATCGAAGACACGACGTGGCGCCGGCTCGGCGAGATCGCCGCACGCTTCGGAATATCCCCGCCTCGAACCACGCGGCCGGAGTGACCGGGAGACCAATACTCAGGCCGTCATTGGGTGTTGGCTGAACTCAATCCATTCGTTAACTCGCGATTCTCGTTCGTGACGGGTCACATGCTTCACCGAGCCAGCGTCATGCCCGTGATGTGCCCCACGATGTCGGCGTGATTCGTCTCGCTCGCCAGCCTGTGAGCCACCAGTCGCCCCGCGCGCACGACCCAGATCGGTCGGCCACGGCGAGGAACTGAGGAATGTTGTGGCTGACAATGAGCACGCACAGGTTCGAGTCGCGGAGCCTCCGGATGACGTCTATGACGCGTTCGCTTTCCCGGACGCCCAGCGCGGCCGTCGGCTCATCCATGATGATGGTCCGCGCCCCCCAGGCCGTCGCGCGCGCGATGCTGACCCCCTGGCGCTGTCCACCGGAGAGTTGCCGAACTTCCGTCGAAGGATCCACGTTCGTGATTCATCGACCCTCAGAATGACGTATTGAGCGAGAAAGGCGCGGCGTGGGCGGCGGTCGGGGAGAGCGTCAAGGAGAACAAGACCGTCGAGAATATGGAGCGGATCTTTCAAGCTGCGAAGCAGCATCGGTTCGAGGTCTTCATCTCCCCCCACTACTTCTATCCGACCGATGCCGGCTGGAAATTCAACGGGCCTCTCGAGACATCGGAGCACGAGACCAAGATGTTCGCCCGCCGCGGAGTATTGAAAACTTTGGTTTTCTTGCACGCGCGGTTCTGTCTACCGACGAGGTTGTGAAGACGATGAAGTAGGGCTGCAGGGGCGTTGCCGCCGCTCCTGGAGAGCCGCATTCGTCTGAAGGTATCGCCCGGTTCGACCGTGAGGCTGGGGAGACTTCTCGCACGGGCGGTAGCATCGGAAAGGACACACCAAGATGACCATGCGGCTGCTTTCTGTCAACGTGGGGCAACCCCGCCAGGTGCTGTGGAAGGGCAGAACGGTCGCCACGGGGATTTTTAAGGAATCGGTGGCTGGTCGTGTTCCTTTGCGCCAGCACAACCTGGACGGCGACGCCCAAGCGGACTTGTCGGTCCATGGCGGCCCCCACAAAGCGGTGTATCTGTATCCCGCGGAGCACTATGCCGGCTGGCGTCAGGAACTCCGCGATATGGCACTGCCATGGGGGATGTTTGGCGAAAACTTCACGACGGAAGGGATCCTGGAAGCCACCATGCAGATCGGTGACCGGCTGCGCATCGGCACCGCCGTGGTGCGCGTAACGGAGCCGCGCATGCCGTGTTACAAGCTGGGCCTGCGGTTTGGCCGGGACGATATTCTCAAACGGTTTCTGGCGAGCGGTCGGACGGGGTTGTACGTGGCGGTGGAGCACGAGGGGGAGGTGGAAGCTGGGGAGACCTTCACCCTGCTCAGCCGTGACAACCATGGCGTGACGGTAGCCGACATCACGCGTGTCTATGCGCACGAAAAAGACGATGTCGACACGATGCAGCGCCTGGCGCAACTCCCCTACTTGTCCGCCCCCTGGCGCGAGTATTTCCAGGAGCAACTGCACAAGCGTCGGTAGTCCGAGTTGGGCGCTGAGCACGGCGCGGCGAGCGCCCGCGGAAGGAGACGACAATGGCAGCGAACAAGCGACAGGAGTTCATCATGGCCCTCTGCCAGGAAGCCGGGGTCACGGGCCCTACGGACGTCCTGGTCGAGGACTGGGAGGCCAACCATGCGTGCTGTTGCGCGCTCCATCTTGACCACGCAGCGCAGGGGGACTCCAAGACGCTGAACACCATTCGCACCTGCATGGGGCTCCCGGTGGTGGCGTCAAGACGCCAGGGCTCACCGTAGGTGGAGGCAGTATTTATCGGTCTGATCGGAGCGCGGCCGTTCTGTGCGCGTCCGCCGCGATGGCGCAGACCGCCAGGGATATTCGTGGGCCTGCCCCCGTCGTGCCGCTCGCCAGCGAGCCCCCGGCAAAGATCGTCATCGAGGGCCAGAGTCGGTACCTGACGGCGAGTCTTCATGTCACCAGGATCTGCTAACCCGGTTCTCCAGATGCGATCTTGCTAGGATGGGGGTGGGCTGCAGGCTTCCCGCGCGACCGCGGCCAAAGGACCACAGAAATTGCTCTTGCGGCCTGTCCCGGCGTCTGCTATCAGGGTTCACCCGTCCCTGGTGCGTGTCCTGAATTCTCTGATGGAGGACATGGGCTATGGCCACGTCGACGTCTGTAAGTCTTCCCCTCCCATCGTCTCGGCGGAGATTGGGCTGGCGGGGCGAGAGGATCCAGCGCCTTCTGGCGCGCGACCGGACCCTGGGCTATCTGTTTCTCTTCCCGGCGATCCTCGTCATTGTGGGCCTCGTCGCCTACCCCTTTGCCAGCGCCATCGTAATGACCTTCCAGGCGAAAACGGCCGGCGCCCCCGGGCGCTTCATCGGGCTGGACAACTATCGGGAGTTGTTACGGAGCGAGCAGTTCCTGCGTACGGTTGTCAACACCGTCCTCTATACGGCGGTCGGCGTGGGAGTCAAATTTCTCCTCGGGCTCAGCATGGCGCTGGTGCTCAATCAAGAGCGCTTCTGCAACAACCTGTTTCGCTCCTTTCTGCTGATTCCCTGGGCCATTCCGACGGTGATGTCCGCCCTCAATTGGCGCTGGATGTTCGACGATGCCAGCGGGCTCATCAACAATGTTCTGGTACGTCTGAACCTGATAGACGAGACCATCTCCTGGCTCTCCAACCCACACCTCGCCATGTTCTCGGTGATCGTAGTGGTGGTCTGGCAGGGCACGCCGTTTTTTACGATGAGCTTTCTGGCCGGCCTGCAGGCGATTCCCAAGGAGCTCTACGAAGCGGCGGAGATCGACGGGGCGTCGGTGCTTCAGCAGTTCTCTTACATCACGCTGCCCCGTTTGCGGCCAATCTTCATCAGTGCGGTGATGCTGTCGGCCATCTTGACGTCAGCGGGCATCCAATTTGTCTTGATCTTGACGAACGGGGGCCCGGCCGATCGCACCATGATCTTTCCAGTCTTGGCCTATAACCTCGCGCTCGGCGGCGCCCAGCGCTTGGGGATGGGGGCAGCGGTTTCGCTGATCTTTTTCCCCATTCTGGTCGTCTTCATAGTCTTCCTGACGCGCCGCATGCTCCGCGAGAAGGGGGAGTAGGCCATGGCGCTGAGGATGACCGCGCAACGCCGTGCGTTCCAGGGCCTGGGGAATGGCGTCCTGGTGCTGATGTTCCTGTGGACGGCGATCCCTTTCTACTGGATGATCGCGACCTCGCTGAAGCACGACAAGGAAATTTACGGGTATGAGGCCACGCTGATTCCTCGGAAGCCAACGTTGGACAACTATGCCACCGTGTTTCGTGAGACCCCGTATCTGACCTTTCTACGCAACAGCGTGGTGGTCGCCGCCGGCTCCACGGCGGTGTCCCTCGTCATTGCCTGTCTGGGGGCGTACGCCATAGCCCGGCTCAATTTCCCCGGCCGGGCACTCCTGGCGCGCAGTCTCGTGTTCACGTACCTCGTTCCCACCTCGCTGCTCTTCATCCCGATGTTCGCCATGATGAGTGTCCTCCGCCTCACGGATAGCCTGCATGGACTCATCATCGCGTACCTGGGATTCGATGTGCCGTTCTGCACCTGGTTACTCATGGGCTATTTCAAGTCCGTCCCCGTGGAACTGGAGGAAGCGGCCCGGGTAGACGGGTGTAACCGCGTCACTGCGCTCGTGCGTATCGTGCTGCCGATGTCACTCCCGGCCATCGTCGTGGTGACGTTTTTCTCGTTCACGCACGCCTGGAACGAATTTCTGTATGCGCACGTGTTCACCAGCACCACCAGTGCCCGGACGGTGACCACCGGCCTGGTGAACTTCATGTCGCAGGACGTGTTCTTCTGGGGGCCGCTGATGGCGTCGACCGTCATGAGCGCGCTGCCCCCGGTGCTCATGTTTCTCGTCTTCCAGCGCTGGGTGGTCAAAGGGTTGACGCTCGGAGGAGTGAAGGGCTAAGGAGGCGGCAATGCCTACACGACGCGAGATCCTGAAGCAGGCCGGGAAGACCGCCACCGTCCTGACAACGACAGCACCCTGGTGGCTGGTGCGCCGAGCCCATGCGGCGCGCCAGGCGAAGCTGGTCGTATGGAATCCAGCCGCTCTGGCGCCGCAGGTCGACAGGATCATGCAGGAGCAGTGCTATGCCTACGCCAAGCAGGCGGGGATCAAGGAGAGCGAGATCGATTATCAGATCATCGGCGGGCCCCAGCTCGTACCCAAGCTGGTGGCGGCGCTCGAGGCCAGGAACCCGCCGGATATCACCCGGTTGATTGGCGGGTACGTGCAGCTCTACCGCGCGCAAGGCCACCTCCTGGAGGTGACCGACCTGGTCAACAAGATGCAGAAACTGCAAGGGGGGCTCTTTCCTGTCTCCATGCCGAGCGTCATGCATCAGGGCAAGGCGTATGGTGTGCCGCAGTCCATCAGCCCCTGGCCCCTGGTCACCCGCCTGGATCTCCTCGAGGCCGCCAAGGTCGAGCCCCCCAAGACGTGGGACGAATTCGTCGAGGTCTGCAAGAAGCTGCAAAAGCCGCCGAAACTCACCGGCTTTGGCCTTTGTCTGGGTCTGCAGACCGACACCGATAACAATGTCATGAACATGATCTGGTCCTACGGCGGCAAGCTCGTCGAGGCGGACAACAAAACAGTGGCGCTGCACTCGAAGGGCACGATCGCAGCCGTCCAAATGATTGCGGACATGTTCAACAAGCACAAGATCATCCCGAAAGGGGCGATCGCGTGGGACAACACCGGAAACAACAAAGCCTATCAGTCACGCCAGGTGATTTTCGTCTTGAATCCCACCAGCATCTACGCCCATCTGGCGGACTCAGACAAGGAGCTGTACAAGTTCACGGGACTGCTGCCGGTGCCGGCGGGGCCGGCTGGTGCCGTCGAGGAGCTCTCGACGGCGGAATGGCTCCTCTTCAAGCACAACCCCTATCCCGAGGTGGCCAAGGGCCTAGCCGAGTACTGGATGGCGCCGGAGAACTTGAAGGTCATGATCGAGGAAGGCGATGGCCGCTGGGGGCCGCCATACAAGAACATGTACGACTCCCAGTTCTGGAAGCGGCCGGTGTTCGAGCACTGGCGGGTCATGCTGGAGCGTGGACGCCAGTTCCCCTCTCCCGGCACCACGAATGCCGCCTCAGGCGAGGTGCTGGCCACCTTCGTCATCGGCCGCATGATGCACCGGGTGCTGGTCGAGAGCTGGAACGTCGAGAAGGCGGTCGTAGAGGCGCATCAAAAGGTTGTGGAGATCTATAAGCGGCATCAGGCGGGGTAGGGTGCGCACACAACACCGCGAAGGGGTCGCGAGTTTGGCCGTGTTTTGGACGTGAACGGGGACGGGGGGCAAGTACTAGGCTGACAACCCAAAGGTCGCTGGTTCAAATCCAGCCCCCGCAAGACATCCGAATGTTGTCGCGTTTTGCTCTCCAACGAAGCTATCTCGGTGAGGGAGAGTGCCTCCCTGGGTGACATCTTGTAGGTCCTCGGCGAAGGGGCCTGGACCTTGTTCAGCAACCGCGCGGAAACTCACCGATCGTCGGGACCCAGAGCTGAGGGCGACCGTGATATACAGAAACGTGCTGCCGTATAACATAGATAGAAAGAGTTTGGCAGCAGGGAAACCGACGAAGGAGAATGGCCATGGCCTTCTGGCAGAACCTCTTTGGTCGAAAGGTGAATCCCGCCGCGACCCCTGGACCGTCGCCTCGGCGGCGGTGAGCCGACCCTCGCTTCGGTACATCATGGACCCGGCCAAGATGGCGTCCCCCTTCGGCTGGCGAAACGTCCTGACCAACTCGGCGAAGATCGCCAACATCATCGGCGGTTACCGACGGCATCCGATCTTGCGCCGAACTGCCGACTGTATCGAGGCGGCCCTCGCCAGCCGGCTGTCGGCCGAGGCGCGGTGGCGATAACCGTGACGCTCCACGGGCCACCCGGCTTCGGTCCCGACGTCGAGGCCGAAGTCGTCCTGTCGAAGGATACGTTCAGCATCCGCGACGACATGGACCGCCAGACCGGGGTGATCTCGCGCCGGGGCCACGCGCTCGAGGGATGCTCGCTAGCCGGCAAGATCGTCTACTTCCCGGCCTTGCGTGGTGGGCTGCCGCCGGCTGGGCCTTCCTGGCTGGTTCTCGCCAGACTCCCGGTCATCCACCAGGGCGGCCCGACCCGTTCACGATGCTCGAGAGCGGTGATCCTGTCCGGATGTCGCCGGCGCGAGGCGTCGTCGAGCTCGTCGCCAAACGAGGAGGGTCAGGATGAGACCTGTCGCCACGCTCGCCCTCGCGTACATGCTCGTGACCTTGCCCGCCGCGGCGGAAGTCACCACCGTGAACATCTCGCATCACCCCGGTATCGGGTATGTGACCGGACCGGTGATGAGCCATGAAAAGCTCGTGGAGAAGCAGGCCGAGAAGCTGGGTCTCGGCCGCGTGGCCGCGACCTACCGGATCAGCGGCGGGGCCACGCAGTCGATGGAGCTCGTGATCTCGGGCAGCGTCGACTTCGCCCTTGCCGGCCTCACGCCGGTCATCATCGCGTGGGCCAAAACCAAAGGAGAGATTCTCGGCGTCGCGGGAGCGAATACAGCCGATCTCGTGCTGGTGACGAACCAGGATCGTATCAAGTCGATCAAGGATTTCACGCCGAGCGATCGGATCGCGGTACCCGCCATCAAAACCTCGATGCAGGCGGTCGCCCTTTCGATGCTCGCCGAGCGAGAGCTCGGCGATCCCAAGAAGCTGGACCCGATCACCGTCGCCGTCCAGCATCCGGAAGCGGTCGCGGCGATCTTGTCACGGAGGTCGGAAATCACCGCCCACTTCGCCAGCCCGCCGTTCTTCGCCCAGGAATTGAAAGAAAAGGGGGTCCACCAGATCACCAGTCTGGAGGAGATCATCGGCAGTCCCGCTTCCATCGCCGTCGCCATTGCCCGCGTGAAGTTCCGCCGCAACAACCCCAAGGTCTTCCAGGCGGTGTTCAACGCGATCGCCGAGGCCAACGACTTCATCACCCAGAACCCGCGGCGGGCGGCCGAGATCTACGTGACGACGGCGAAGTCCAAGGTGCCGGTGGAGGAGATCGAGCGCCAAATCAGCAAGGAGAACGTCTACACACTCACGCCGACCGGGGTGATGAAATTCGCTGACTTCATGCATCGAACGGGGCTCATTGCGCAGCGACCGGGCTCCTGGAAGGAAGTCTTCTTCGATACCGTCCATCATTTCCCGGGCAACTGAATGGCCCAGGTCTACGTGCTCGGCGCGGGGACTCCGACGCCAACGGCGACCCGGTGGGGATCGGCCTTCGCCCTCGACGTCGGCGGCGAGTATTTGATGTTCGATTGCGGCCCGGCCGCCACCCATAAGCTCGTCAAGGTCGGGATCGTGCCCACGCGGGTGGATTATCTGTTCTTCACCCACCACCACTTCGACCACGACGTGGACTATCCGTGCTTCCTGCTCTGTCGCTGGGACCAGAGCGTGGGCAAGGAGAACCAGCTCCGGGTATACGGTCCGACACTCACCGAGACCATCACCGACCGGCTGCTCGGGGAGAACGGAGCATTCGTGCACGACTGGAAGGCGCGCGTAAATCATCCCGTGAGCCAGCGCGTTCATGTCAACCGGGGTGGCACCCTGCCCCGACAGCCGCCTTCCGTCCTGGCCAAGGACGTCGGGCCCGGCCTGGTGCACGAGGGCCGGGAATGGCGGGTGATGGCGACGCCGGCCGAGCACGTTCAGCCTTTCCTGGACTCCCTCGCCTATCGGGTTGACGGCGCAGAAGGCGGCATCGTGTTCACCGGGGACACCCAGCCGTGCTCGAGCGTGGTGGAGCTCGCGCGCGGGGCCGAGATCATGTTCTGCATGTGCTGGGACGACGAAGCTCACATGCGCGCCATGGGTGAGAACATCGGTCAGTGTGGAACGGAAGGGGCGGCGCGAATGGCCCAGGCCGCAGGCGTCAAGCGGCTGGTCCTCGTCCACGTCGGGCCGCACCTAGCGACCCACGGTCCGATGGAACAGGGCATTGGCGATGTGAGGAAGATCTATGACGGTGAGGTGATCTTCGCCGATGAGCTGATGTCGGTTCGCCTCCCATGACTCCGGCCTCGGAGTGGTCCACAGTGTGTCAAGCCTCCTGAGCGTTCGCGACGTCACGATCTCGTACCCGACCGAGAGCGGGCTGTTCACTGCCGTGGAAGGCGTCTCGTTTTCGATCGGGGAGGGCGAGAAGTTCGTGATCCTCGGTCCGTCTGGGTGCGGCAAGTCCACGCTGCTCAAGGCGGTCGGGGGCTTCATCGCGCCATCGCGCGGCGTTATCGAGCTCGAGGGGCGTCCGGTGTCTCGCCCGGGGCCCGATCGCGTGGTCGTCTTCCAGGAATTCGATCAGCTCCTGCCCTGGCGGACCGTGATGGGCAATGTCGTTTATCCCCTCCGCGTGGCGCGGCGAATGGCGGAGGGCTCGGCTCGAGAGGCGGCCACCCGTCACCTGGACATGGTCGGGCTCACCAAGTTCGCCGCCACCTATCCCCATCAACTCTCAGGCGGAATGAAGCAGCGGGTCGCCATCGCCCGTTCACTCGCACTCGACCCGAAGATGTTGCTCATGGACGAGCCCTTCGCGAGCCTAGACGCCCTGACGCGTCGCAAGATGCAGGACGATCTCCTCATGATCTGGCAAGCGACGCGGAAGACGATCCTCTTCGTGACGCACTCGATCGAGGAGGCGGTGGTGTTGGGCGACCGCGTCCTGATCCTCTCGGCGGGCCCGGGGCGTGTCCGCCGCATCCTCGACAATCCCGCCGCGGGGCACCGGGAGACTGAGGCGGTGATGAAGATCCAGCGCGACGTCCAGGAGATCCTCGGCCGGTGAGCTGGCTCGGACTGCCGGCCGCCATCCGGAAGGCTGTCATCCTGACGATTCTCCTGGTCATCTGGGAGGCAGTCACGCGCTTGGGTGATGTGAGCCCGCTGCTGTTTCCCTCGGCTTCGATCGTGCTTGCCGCCTTCGGTCGCTCGCTCGTGAACGGTGAACTGCCGGGCTACGCGGCGCAGTCGCTTCAGGTGCTCCTGGCGGGGATGGCGATCGGTAGCGTTCTCGCGCTCGTCCTCACGACGCTCGCCGTGACCACGCGCGTAGGAGCCGAGCTTCTCGAGACATTGACATCGATGTTCAACCCCCTCCCGGCGATCGCGCTCATGCCGCTGGCGCTGCTCTGGTTCGGTCTCGGCGTGAAGTCGCTGATCTTCGTCATCGTCCATTCCGTGCTGTGGCCGATGTCGCTCAACACGTACACGGGCTTCGTGACCGTGCCGCGGACGCTCATGAGTGTGGGGCAAAACTTCGGGCTGACCGGTTGGCGCTTCGTGGCGGGGATCCTCCTGCCAGCGGCGTTCCCCTACATTCTGTCCGGTGTCAAGATTGGCTGGGCCTTCGCCTGGCGCACGATCATCGCCGCCGAGATGGTCTTCGGCGTGTCGGGCAGCCAGGGCGGCATCGGCTGGTTCATCTATCAGAACCGCTTCGAAATGAACACGGATCTGGTGTTCGCGGGCCTGCTCACGGTCATCCTCATCGGCTTGCTGGTCGAGAACCTGTTCTTTCGGTGGCTCGAGCGCAAGACTGTGCTCCGCTGGGGCATGTCGGCCGCCCGTTGACGGCCGGAGGAGCCTCCGGACGAATTGCTGGAGGCTTATAACCGCCTCCGAAACCAGTGCCGGTTCAATGCAGCGCTGGGATCGATGGGACTGCATCGGTCGCCGCCTACATCTCCATGCGGAGCCGCAGGTCACGATGAAGCAGCCCAACGCAGCGCGCGGGAAGGTCGAGCCTCGAAGCACACCCGAACACGCAATTCCAGCGGGGCTGAGGCTGTTGCCGTCGGAACATTGCGCCCCCCCCCGCAACCAATTGTATGCGCACGCCCTCCTCGCTTCCGAGGAGGCCGTCGACTTTTGCCCTGTCCTTCGCCAAAACCTCATCCCACTCGGTTAACGACGGCCGATGCGCTCGCGACAGGCCCAGGAACGCCAGGAGACTGTAGACAAAAGGCGGAAGCAGGCAGCGAGCCGCTTCGGGCCCATCCAGGCCCACTACGGGTCGCGGTGGACGTGAATCTCCCCGCGGTCGATCTCGTCGCGCTCTCTCGCTGGTGGGCGATGATCCCGAGGTAGAAGGGCTGCGGGCGCAACGCGCTGTGAGTGGCGATGTAACCGGTGACCCATGACATCGCCCCCACCGCGAAGTACCCCGCGAACTCGTTTCAGTCCCTGGGCGAGGCCATTTCGCTTCGGTCCGACGAGGTCGATTTTCGCTGTCGCAAGCCGTCACACAGATGACCGCGCCTCGTCGACGGTCTCGGGCGCCTTGCCTCGAGCGGGATCGCCGTCAGCGCGGCGTCACGCGCTCTTGGACCATCCCTCGGGCGGATCGCAGGCCACGGTGCCCATGTCCGCGGGAACGGAGAGCTCCAGGAGCTCCAGGTCTCTTGATGCCGCCGTCTCGTTGTGCCGCAGGCCGCCCGGGATGTAGAGCGACTCGCCCGACTGGATACGCAGTTTCTGGCCGTCCTCGAACTCCAGGTCAACCCATCCACTGAGCATGTACACGAACTGGCCCTCGCAGACGTGGTAGTGCCACCCCGTCGGCTGTGTCATCCCCTCGGCCCCGCTCGTCACCTGGGCGCGGATCTTCCCGCTGCTTGCGGCTGTGACGCCGAGGTCGCGGTACTTAAAGAAGGAGCGCCGGCCCGAAACCAGGGGGGCGGTGGTCGGCGTCGCGTACGCCAGCTTGCCCGGGGGGTTCACGGCTGCCGGCAGTCCGATCGGCGTGCTCGCGTCGTTCATCATGGAGGCCTCCTCTGAGTTCGTACCGCCAATACTACTCGATCCGCGCGCAGATTGAAGTCCTTCGGTGGAACTGGCCGCCTGTCCTTTGCCAAAGCCGCGTCGGAGTCGCTTTGCTGAGCGTCCGTGCTCATAGGAAGGCTGAGACGCGGGGGCGGTATCCTCAGGCCATCCGCCGCGCCACGGACGGCGGAGGACGGAGTGCGCGCGGAAGGAAAGCAGAGAGCTGATCTCCGGCCGGGTCATCTCCTGCAGCAGCATCGTGCGCCTCCTATTTCCGCTCTCATTTATCCGCTAGCGCACGCCGTAACTCCGTCGTCACGCGCGTTCCTTCGGCCATGATGAAGGCGATCTCGCTGTTGGTCGTGAGGAAGCGCGCACCCTTGCGGATGTACTCGATCTGGCGCGGGATGTTGCGATCCCCGCCCATGCCGGGGATCTTGCCGTTCGCGGCGGTGACGGAGATGACGCGATCGATAGCCCGGGCACCTTCCGGATCGCCGAACGCCCCGGGCTTGCCCATCGCGGTCAGGAGGTCGTTGGCGCCGATGTGGATCACGTCCACGCCGTCCACCTTGGCGATCTCTTCGACGTTGTTCACTCCTTCCGGCGTCTCGATCATGCACACCACCAACGTGGCGTCGTTCAGCGCCGACACCGTCTGGCTCGCGGGCACCGGGCGGTAGTCGAACATCGGGTATGCGCCCGCGGCGGAGCGCTTTCCCATCGGGGGAAACTTGGCGCGTGCGACCGCCCGGCGCGCCTCGGCGGCGGTGCTGACGTCCGGGTACACGATGCCCATCACACCGTTGTCCAGCAGCACCTGCACGTCCTGGTCGTCGACGCTCTTGACGCGAACGAGGGGCGTGATGCCGCAACCGAGCGCGGTGTGCGCGATGTGCGCGATGGTCTCCAGGGTGAAGATCGCGTGCTGGCCGTCTATGAAGATGAAGTCATGGCCGCTCGACTTCGCGATGCGCGCAATATCGCCTGAGCGCGCGAGGCGCACGTTCATCCCGAGCGCCACCTTGCCGGCTTTCATCATGTCTTTCAGTGGATTCGAAAGGATCGCCGAGTCTGCCATGGGGTTCCTCCTGATCGGAGGAGTGTACCGCGGCTCCGACCCTTCGCGATCGGGGCGACCGACGACCCGAGCGCTCCCCGCGTATAATCGCGAATGCGCATGCCTAACCTCCACGCAGTCATCGTCGGCGCGGGGTTCGCCGGGCTCTACATGCTCCATCGCCTGCGCCGCCTCGGTCTGCCGGCGCGCGTCTTCGAGGCGGGCGACGGTATCGGCGGCACCTGGTACTGGAATCGCTACCCGGGCGCGCGCTGCGACGTCGAGAGCATGGACTATTCGTACTCGTTCTCGGACGAGTTGCAGCAGGAGTGGAAGTGGAGCGAGCGGTACGCCTCCCAGCGTGAGATCCTGACCTACATCAATCACGTCGCCGACCGCTTCGACCTGCGGCGCGACATCCAGGTCGGAACGCGGGTGACGGCAGCGACCTTCGACGAGGCCAGCCGGCGATGGACCGTCACGACCGACCGCGGCGATTGCGTGTCGGCCCGCTTTTGCATCATGGCGACCGGTTGTTTGTCCACGGCCCAGGTGCCGAAGTTCCCGGGGCGAGAGACCTTCCGGGGCGCGACGTATCACACGGGACGCTGGCCGCACGAGGGCGTCGACTTCAGCGGCCAGCGGGTCGGGGTGATCGGCACCGGCTCGTCGGCCATCCAGTCGATCCCGATCATCGCCGAGCAGGCCGCGCACCTGTTCGTCTTCCAGCGCACGCCGAACTTCAGCGTCCCCGCCCGCAACGCACCCCTCGACCCGGACTTCGAGCGACAGGTGAAGGCGCGCTACGCCGACTTCCGGCGCCAGGCGCGCGAGTCGCGCGTCGGCTTCGTGGGGGAGCGCAGCGAGGCCTCCGCGCTCGCGGTGACACGAGAGGAGCGGCGCCGCGAGTACGAGAGGCGCTGGAGCCGCGGCGGCCTCGGCTTTACCGCGACCTACGTGGACTTGCTGACCAACACGGACGCCAATGACACGGCCGCCGAGTTCTGCCGCGAGAAGATCCGCGGCGTGGTTCACAACCCCGCGGTGGCCGAGATCCTCCTGCCCACGGACTATCCGGTCGGCACCAAGCGCATGTGCGTCGACACGGGCTACTACAAGACGTTCAATCGCGACAACGTCACCCTGGTCGACATCCGTCGGGCGCCGATCGAGGCGATCACGCCCGACGGCCTGCGGACGCGGGAGGCCGCGTACTTGCTCGACAGTATCGTGTTCGCCACTGGCTTCGACGCCATGACCGGTGCGCTGCTGAGCATCGACATCCGCGGGCGCGGCGGCCGCACGCTGAACGACGCGTGGGCGGAAGGACCGCGGACGTACCTGGGGCTCACCGTGGCGGGCTTTCCCAACCTGTTCGCGATCACCGGCCCCGGCAGCCCCTCCGTGCTCAGCAACATGATCGTGTCCATCGAGCAGCACGTCGACTGGATCGCTGACTGTATCGACCGCATGCGCGCTCAGGATCACGAGACCATCGAGGCCACGGCCGCCGCGCAAGAGGCGTGGGTCGCCCACGTCAACGAAATCGGCCACGCCACGCTCTATCCGCGCGCCAATTCCTGGTACATGGGCGCCAACATTCCGGGCAAGCCGCGCGTCTTTATGCCCTACATCGGCGGAGTCGGCGCCTATCGGCAGATCTGCGAGGGCGTCGCCGCCAAGGGGTACGAGGGGTTCACGCTGACTCGCGGGTAGTGGGAGAGCTCCGAATGGAGTTTCACGTCACGCCGGCGCAGAGGGACCTGCAGCATCGCGCCCGGTGCCTGGCCACCGACTTCGCCACCCGCTCGGCCCAGCACGATCGGGAGGCAAGCGACCCCGTCGAGAACTATGCCGCCCTGCGTGACGCCGGCTTCTACGGGCTCAACGTCCCGGCCGAGCTTGGCGGCGCCGGCGTGGGCCTACTGGGCTGGTCGCTCGCCGCCGAAGAGCTGGCGCAGGGCTGCGCCTCGACGGCGCTGTCCTTCAACATGCACCTCTCCGTCGTCGGGCCGATGATGGAAAGCCCGCTCGTGCCGCGCGCCACCAGGGAACGACTGGCGAAGATGGTGGTCCACGAGGGCAAGCTCATCGGCGGCAATTTCTCCGAACCCACGACTTCAGGCCTGGTCGGCACGCCGGTGCCGCTCACGCGAGCCCGGCGCGTCGACGGCGGATACCGCCTCACGGGGCGCAAGGCGTTCGCCTCGATGATCGCCGTCGCTGACCACGTGATGGTGCTGGCCCGACCCGACGACGCCACCTCGAACGCGGCGGCGATGTTCCTGCTGGTACCGCCCGACGCGCCGGGACGCAAGGTCGATCTGGTGTGGGACACGCTGGGCATGCGCGCCACCCGCAGCGACTTCATGACGCTCGAGGAGTGCTTCGTGCCGGACGAGGCGCTGCTGCTCCGGACGGAGGACGTCCTGCCGTTCCGGCGCGATGGCGCCAACTGGTTCTGGGGGTCCTACACGCCCGTGTACCTCGGCATCGGCGTCGCGGCGTATCGCGCCATCAGCGAGACCGTGAAGGGCCGCACGCCACCTGGCTTCACGCAGTCGCTCGCCTATCACCCCGACGTCCGGCGGCAGGTGGGAGAGATGAGCGTCGATCTGGAGGCCGCGCGGCTGCTGACGCACTACGCGGCCTGGCTCAGCGACACCCAGGGCCCGACGCCGGTGACACTGTCGGCGCTCTACCGGGCCAAGTACTTCGTGGGCGAGGCGGTCACCCGAGTCACGCGGACGGCCATGACGCTGGGCGGCGCCCACGCGCTGTTCAAGACGTCGCCCCTCGAGCGATTCTTTCGTGACGGAGCAGTCGCCCCCGTACAGTTCCCACCTCGCGATTTCTGCCTGTCGACGCTCGGCATGTTCGAGCTGGGCCTCGATCCCGGCGACGTGCTACCGCCGTTGAAGAGCGACCGCCCAGACACCGGGCCAGTCGTGCGCTAGTCGACGCTCCCGCCGCGTGCATCCACCTCTTGACCGTGCCGCGGGCCGACCACGATCCGGCGTCGCCGCACCGCTGATCTCGCGCGCGCGGTCCTTCCGGGAAGGGGATGCGCGCAAGGGCCGGCCAGTCGCCTTCGGACCACTACTTACACCCACTTCGCTCCTGTCCGGTGCCGTAATGGTGCCACTTCAGGGTTCTTATCCCGAGCGAGCGTACAAGGCGACCGAAGGCCACCGTCAGGTTGGCCGGGTTCCATTGGGGCAGGACGGGCATTAGACGACCGCGTCGTGCCGCCAGTCTACGCCCACGAAGGCGTAAGATCGGGTCACGGCGGTTTGACCTGACCGCGGCGGAGCGGTACCGTTGCCGCACCGATTCGACGGCGAACCTTCGCGGGGTGCGACGATGACGTGTTCCCGGGGCCTCTCCACGGCGTTGTTCGTCCTGATGATCCTGACCGGCGGTGTCCGGCCCCTGGCGGCCGCGCCGGCCGGTCAGATGACGTGGGGCATTCACATCTCGCTCGCCCCCACGTGGTTCGATCCCGCGGAGACCACCGGGATCGTGACGCCCTTCATGCTGATGTACGCACTGCACGACGCGATGGTGAAGCCGCTGCCGGGCAGCTCATTGGCGCCCAGTCTTGCGGAGTCGTGGACGGTTGCTCCCGATGGGCTCACATACGAGTTCGTTCTGCGTAAAGGGACCAGGTTCCACAACGGCGATCCCGTCACCGCCGAAGACGTCAAGTTCTCGTTCGACCGCTACCGTGGTGCCGCGAGCAAGACGTTCAAGGAGCGAGTCACCGCGATCGAGACCCCGGATCCGGCGCGCGTCCGCATCAGTCTCAAGCAGCCGTGGCCCGACTTCCTGACGTTCTACTCGAGCGCGACTGGCGCCGGGTGGATCGTGCCGAAGAAATACGTCGAGAAGGTCGGGGACGATGGATTCAGGAAGCATCCGATCGGCGCCGGCCCGTATCGATTCGTCTCGTTCACGCCGGGTGTGGAGCTGGTGCTGGAGGCCGTCGAGCAGTACTGGCGGAAGACTCCGCAGGTGAAGCGCCTGGTCTTCAAGGCGATTCCCGACCCGTCCACGCGATTCGCCGCGCTCAAGCGCGGAGAGATCGACGTGAGCTACTGGATGACGGCCTCGCTCGGCGAGGAGCTCCGGCGAACTGCCGGGCTGACGCTCAAGCCCGCGATCGCGAACAACACTTACTGGGTCTACTTCGTGGACCAGTGGGACCCGAAATCTCCGTGGCACGACCGCCGGGTCCGGCTCGCCGCCAACCACGCCATCGACCGGCAGGGGATCAATCAGGCCGAGACGCTCGGGTTCTCGCGAATGACATACAGCCTCATCCCTGGGCACTTCGAGCTCTTCTGGCAGCCGCCCGTCATCCTTCACGATCGCGCCCGGGCAAAACAGCTCTTGGCCGAAGCCGGATATCCCAACGGATTCGACGCCGGGGACTTCACCTGCGACGCCGTCCACGCGGGCATCGCCGAGCCCGTGGTCAACGATTTTCAGGCTGCCGGCATTCGTGTGAAGCTTCGGCCGCTCGAGCGGGCGGCGTACAACAAGGGACAGGTCGAGAAGAAGTTCAAGAACCTCGTGCTGAGCGCGAGCGCGGCGTTCGGGAACGCGCCGACCAGGATCGAGGCCTTCGTCGCCGCGGGTGGCGCCTACGTGTACGGAAGCTATCCCGACATCGACGGACTCTTCAGAGAGCAAGGGGCCGAGCTCGACAAGAAGAAGCGCGAGGTGACGCTGCATCAGATCCAGCAGCTCATCCACGAGAAGGCGATGTTCGCGCCGATTTTCAACCTCGCGGCGATGGGTGGTTTCGGGCCGCGGGTGGAAGAATCAGGGCTCGGACTCATCACCGGCTTTCCATTCTCCGGTCCCTACGAAGACGTGAAGCTGAAGGACAGGTAAGGAGGCCAGTCATGTCGCGCACGTACAAGGTCATCGACGCAGACGGCCACATCCTCGAGCCCGTCGACATCTGGGACCGATACATGGATCCTGCCTATCGCGAGCGAGCCCCCCGTATGGTCCTCGACGACAACGGCAAGGAGCGTCTGCTTATCGAGGGCCAGATCCTCGGCAATCCCAAGGGGCTGGGACGGCTCGGCGCCGTCGGGGCCCGGGACGGCACCGTGCCGGCCGACACGATGAAATACGCAGATGGGCGTCCCGGCGGCTTCGATCCGCACGCGCGCATCAAGGACATGGGGCTCGACGGCATCGACGCGGCGTTCCTCTATCCGAGCATCGGGTTGTTCTCCGGAGCCGTGCGCGATCCGAAGCTGGCGGCGGCGATGTGCCGCGCCTATAACCGCTGGCTGGCGGACTACTGCCAGCCCTACCCGGATCGCCTCTTCGGCATCGCCATGCTGCCCATGCAATCGGTCGAGCTCGCCATCGACGAGATGCGCTTTGCGCGACAGAACCTCGGGATGAAAGGCGGCTTCCTCAGACCTAACCCGTACAATGGACGGATGGCCAACCACCCGGACTACGACCCGTTCTGGGCGGAGGCACAGGGCCTCGACTTCTCCATCGGCTTCCACGAAGGCGCCTCGGGCGGCATGCCGACCGTCGGCGTCGACCGCTTCGAGGGCCGCGGCGCGCGGCACATCATCTCGCACACGATGGAGATGATGCTCGTGGCGCTGAGTGTCATCTGGGGCGGCGTGTGCGAGCGCTTCCCGCGGATCCGGATCGGCTTCCTGGAATCCGGCGGCGGCTGGATCGCGCCATGGCTCGATCGGATGGACCGGCACTTCGACGACCGGGGCTTCAACGACTCCGGCCTCACGACGCGACCGAGCGAGCTGTTCCAGCGGAATTGCTGGATCTCGTTCGAGCCGGTCGAAGGCGCGCTCGACGTGCTCGCCGACTATATCGGCCCGCACAAGATCCTGTGGGCCACCGATTACCCGCATGCCGACGGATTCTTCCCCGGCGCGCCCGCGATGATCGCCAATCGGAAGGCACTCTCGGAGACGACGAAGCGCGGGATCCTGGCCGGCGGCGCGATGGGATTCTACGGCCTGGCGTGAGGAGCTGAATCGAGACTTGGATGACGCGACCGATGGACGGGTTGCCGTCGGCCCGGAGCACCGCGTGATATAAAACGTATGCACGCACCGAACCGTTCGCGCTAACAGGAGGGTCCACACCATGCCACAGAAGACTGCGTTAGAGGACGTGAAGGTCCTTGATCTGACCCAGTTTGAGGCCGGAACCTCATGCACTGAGGCGCTCGCATGGCTGGGGGCCGATGTCATCAAGGTCGAGAATCCCCGGGGCGGCGACCAGGGGCGCGGTGCTTCCACCGACCAGCAGGGGGTGGATTCGCACTACTTCATGCTGCTCAACGCCAACAAGCGCAGCATCACGCTGAACCTCAGCAGCGCGCGTGGTCGCCAGATCTTCACGGACATGCTGAAGAAGGCCGACGTCATGATCGAGAATTTCGCCCCCGGCGCCATCGAGCGGCTGGGCTTCGGCTATGACATCGTGCGGGAGATCAATCCCCGTCTCATCTACGCGCAGGTCAAGGGCTTTGGCGAGGGCCCATACGAGAACTACGTGAGCTTCGACATGATCGCTCAGTCCGTGGGCGGAGCCCTGAGCCTCACGGGCACCGTGGATACCGAGCCCCTCAAGCCCGGACCGACCATCGGCGACACGGGCACCGGGCTGCACTGTGCCATCGGCATCCTCGCCGCCCTGCATCAGCGCGAGCGCACAGGCCGGGGCCAGCACATCAAAGTGGCCATGCAGGACGCCGTGATCAACTTCAGCCGCATCGCCTTCGCGCGCCAGTCTGCAAGCGGCAAGGCGGCGGTGCGCTCGGGCAACCGCAGCGCGCTGGGCACGACCGCCCCCAGCGGCCTCTACAAGTGCAAGGGGGGAGGTCTCAATGACTACTGCTTCATCTACACCAGCCGCGCCGGCAACCGGCACTGGGACCGCCTGCTGAAGGCCATCGGCCGAGACGACCTGATCGGTGAC
>QHSU01000114.1 GCA_003220535.1 Candidatus Rokuibacteriota bacterium | reverse complement strand
CGCCGGGCATGGTCCCGAGGCTCGTCCGATGACCAGCAGGCAGAAAGACGAGAAGCGAACGAGGCGCGCTCTCGAACGGCGCCATCATGCCAGGACGAGCGGCTGTCCGCGCTCATTTTCGCACCGTGAAGTAGACTAGGTCGCCGCGGCTACCTCCGACTACCTTCCCGTCGCGATCACGGCTCGCCCACGACGAAGAGGTGCCATGCAGCCAGTGACTCCGTGACTCCATGACACGACTCGGCCGACTGATGATCACGAAGCGGGAATGATTTCCGATGCTTGCCGAACGAGGTGCTTTGGTCCCGGTATTGCGTGGCTAGTGCAGCCGTGACGCGCTCTCGGTGGACAAACGCGTGACGTTCATTTTCCTCCGTGAACGAGGCGAGCCACGCGAGGGGCTCCCGGAGGTTTCATGGTGAAGGCCACTACACGCCTCAAACTCATACTGTTGGTTCTGGCACTCATGCTGTTTGGTATCGCCACTCTGATTCGAGCCCAAACGCCTTCGACAACTACCGCAGTGACCAGCACAAGTGTCACGGCGCGTGATCCTGGCGTGCGCGGTGGGCCGGACGGCGCGGGCGGACCGATCAACGGGTTGACCGCCAGGCAATTCGAGTTCTTTACGGATGGCAAGGCGGACTTCGAGGAAGTCGAGGTCGTGGCCGATGGGCTCGGCGCGCGGATGAACCTCGACAGCTGTGCCGGCTGTCACGCCCAGCCGACAACGGGCGGCACCAGCCCGTTCGTGAACCCGCAAGTGGCGTTTGCCTCGAAGGACGGCGGCACCGACCGGGTCCCATTCTTCATCACGCTGAACGGGCCGGTGCGCGAAGCCCGGTTCAAGTTCAACCCGGACGGGACCCGGGACGGGGGTGTGCACAACACCGCCACGATCACGGGGCGGACGGGAGCCGCCGGGTGCGTGCTGGCCCAGCCCGACTTCGACACCCAGGCCACCAACAACAACTTGATCTTCAGGATTCCGACACCGGTCTTCGGCGTGGGCCTCATCGAGCAGATCCCTGACAGCGTCATCATGGCCAACCAGGCCGCCAACGCCAGCAGCAAGCAACAACTGGGCATCGCCGGCCATCCCAACCTCTTCGTGTCTGGGAGGGCGATCACGGGACGGATGAACAACAACGGCAACGACGGAACGATCGCCAGGTTCGGGTGGAAGGCGCAGAACCAGACCCTGCTGCTGTTCTCGGGCGAGGCATACAACGTCGAGATGGGCATCACGAACGAGTTGTTTCAGCAGGAGCGTGAGCAGAACCCGAACTGCCAGTTCGCCACTGTCCCTAATGACGTCACCGACACCGAGGTCACGACCACACCGGCCGGATTGAACGCGATCGAGAAGTTCGCCTTCTTTCAGCGATTCCTGGCGCCGCCCACCCCGTCGCCAGACACGCCTGGGGGCGCGTCCTCGATCAGCAATGGGCGCAGCTTGTTCGTGAGCACCGGTTGCGCGCTCTGTCACACGCCGACGCTGACGACGGGCAATTCCACGGTGGCGGCGCTCAGGAACCAGCCCGTCAACCTCTTCTCGGACCTCTTGCTCCATGCCATGGGGCCGGGCCTGGCTGACAACATCTTCCAGGGAGGGGCCCAGGGTGATGAGTTCCGGACCGCACCCCTGTGGGGCCTGGGGCAGCGCATCTTTTTCCTTCACGATGGACGAACCACGGACCTTCTCCAGGCGATCCAGGCGCACAAGAGCGCGGGCGACTCGACCTTCGGACCGTCGCAGGCGAACGCAGTCACCGATAACTTCAACAAGCTTAGTGAGAAGAAGAAGCAGGACCTGCTGAACTTCCTGCGCAGCCTCTAAGCTGCGCCGGGCGCCAGCACGAAGTCGTAGCCGATGCGTGGCTGCGGGGCGACATCGCTCGGCGTATACGCTTCGACCTCCAGGCCCAGGGACAGACGTGAACAGGCGCCGCGCCATCACGGCGCAGGCTCGAGCAGGGCGACCGGAAAGCTGGCCAGCGCGCGCCCGAGCGCAAGGCCGCGACCTTCCGCCGGGAGTCCCACCTCCACGGTCTCGCCCGTCTGCACGAAGCGGGCTGAGGACGTTATTCGATCACCTGGTCGGCACCAGGATGGACTGCGGGATCGTGAGCCCGAGCGCTTTCGCGGTCTTCGTGTTGATCACCAGCTCGAACTTGGTCGGCTGCTCGACGGGCAGGTCGGAGGCGCTTGTCGCCATGCAGGGCGCGGCAACTCACACGACATCTCCTGGTTCCGCGACCTTCACGAGTGGAAGATGCAACACGGCGTTTCGGCCTACAATGACGATCATGCGCTGATGAAGGCGACTCTCGACGAGAAGCTGCGACGAATGCACGTCATCGCAGAGAAGCTGGAGGCGAAGATCCGGTGACCCAGGAGCACCGCCGCTGCGGCGATCTGGACGGCAGTGTCGAGGGCGACCGCGTCTGGCATGAGGGAGGCGCTCCGTGGATAACGCCCGCAGCGACGACGAGCGATTGAAGATAGCCCTCGTGGCGCTGGCCGAGGCGTTCGACGCCGCACAGCCCAAGGCGTCCTTGCGCGACTCTGAGACGTACACCATCCCAGCAACGGAGTGGTGGCTGCTGGCGCAGTCGATCAGGCGGCTGATCGTACGGTGACCATCCGACGTTGGAAGCGGCCCGACTCCAACCAGCCTTGCTGGAGAGTATCGAGTGTGGCTGTCGGATCAGCCGTCCGACACCTTCCGTCGCCGTTTTCACGAGTTCGCCCAATCCGACGAGGCTAGGCCGCTTCGGCTCTCCCTGGAGAAGAACGCCGCGACGTTTATCTTCGTGAGTTCGGGCGATCTCAAGGCGGATCTTCAGATAATCGATCTTCTCTTGAAGGAGGCCAGCCGCGATATCAGCGTGAGACGAGCAACCGATGAGGAGGGCAGATAGCATGGAGGGTCTAACCCAGATCCAAGTGGTGGTGCAAGAGAACGCGGGGGTGGTCGGTCTCGTAGGTCTGGATACGCAGGGTCGGGTCTGGTACGGCGAACTCTCGGGAGCACCATCACCCGCGCGCTACTCCATCAAGTGGACAAGGATCGAAGAGCGTCCGTAGCCTCCCGACACCGTGGCCCTCGACGTCTTCTACCTGGAGCACCGGCGCTGTGGTGAGCTGGATGGTGGCGCCGAGGGCGATCGTGTATGGATGACGTGCTCGTGTACAAGAACCGCCAGGCAGGATATTGCGTACGGAGGCCGTGGCTGCTATCCTCCCCGCGCCTACCACTGGAGCACCCGGGTTGACGCTAGCGGGCGTCCTGTCCCAATGGCGTCCGGCTGATCTCTGCCTTTCGTATCGGGATGCTTCTATGGCGGACCACCAGAAGTGTACGTGTCGGCGTTGTTCTCGGACGATCACGCCGGGAGATACTATTGTCTTCGGCGCCGGCGGTCCGTCCCACTGGGATTGTCAACGGCCTCGGGTTCTGAGCGCCGAGGAACGCGCTCTCCTCTTCGCCTACTGCCTCGGCCATCCGGTCGGTAAGTGCATCGCATGCATTGGTGACTTCAAGCTGTCCGAACTCGTCTCAGACGTTCTCGACGGTCGTATGCACCTCTGCCCTCGATGTCGTCGGGACCGTACCGAGAGCGTCCGCGCGCATCTCTACGACTGCGTGACGCTTCCCGAGGGGGTACGGCGCAGTGCGCAGGTCGATGCGCGAGGCGGCGCAACGCCTAGTGAAGGGAAGCCGTCACCTGCGTGACACTTCGGAGGTGCTGCTACGAGAGGCCGAAGCCGCGCTCCACGCGCTCCGGGAGACCATGCGCCAATCGCCGAACCGGGGAATGTCCAGACGGTCCGGGTCGTGGAGTCCGCCGTCACCGAGCTACGAACGTGGGGCGCGCGCGAGTGGCTCTCGGTGAAACGGACGTGATGAAGCGAGTCCTCATCGTCGATGACGAGCCACGCGTGGTCGCGGTGCTGCGGGAATTCTTCACCCGCTTCCAGCACGGGCACGCTTACGAGATCACATCGGCGCATTCCGTTGCCGAAGGTCGACATCCTGATACGGGAGCTGTTCGATCTCATTCTGCTGGACATGGTCATGCCACGACTAGGCGGCCTCGACCTGCTGAAGCACGTCCGCGACCTTGGCGTGAAGGCGCCAGTCCTCATGATGACCGGCGGCCGGGACACCCCGGAAGGAGACCGAGGCGTTGATCGCGGGGGCCGCCGGTTATCTGCACAAGCCATTCAATCTGCGCAATCTGGACCATCTCGTCGCTCTCGCCCTCGGGTCCGGCCCTCGTGCGACGCGTGGTTGAGCGCGGCGCGCCGACACCATGGACCCGCGCGCCGAAGGGGACGCCGCGATCCAGCGGGCCAGCGGCGAGCTTGGTCGTTCGATGTCCGAGGCCCAGAAGGAGAGGTTCCGGTCGCTGCATCGCGGCTCGACCATGGGCACCGGGCGCTGCGCGACCGGTCGCTGTTCGGGCGGTAGCGCGTACTCTGGGAGGTCACGGACGCCTGTGCGAGGGGTGCTCTTCGCGCGTCTAATCGCTTGGGGAAAGACCTTCTCGGCCTGCGGACTGCAGGGAGCGGCTGGAACCTCGATACGCGAGCTTGTAGAGATCAGCCTCGCGATGGGTCGTCACCTTTCCCTGCATGTTCGGCCGGCTGATCCATTGGACCGTGACGAAGTATTCGTCGACGCTCAGGACAACGCCCTTCGTGATGGCCGCCGACGCTAGGAGCGTAACAAAATCACCAGGGCTGAGATCCATGACGTCCATGACGCTCGCCTGCATTGTCAGCGCAGAGGCTTTGCTGTCAATCAGGTGAATCCCTCCCAGGGGGTAACAGGGTTTACCGCGAGACAGCGGACTAGGCCGCGCGGGCCGAAGGGGAGTGAATGGGACCTGTAAACAAACGGGTGCCACCGAATTTGTGTGAATGTGAGGTGGCTCCACCTGCTTCGTCTCCTCCCGTTCCTCTTCGGCGGCCACCGCTACCTCGCCCTCGAGAACCTGGCCTTGCGTCAGCAACTCGCCGTGTACAAGCAAACGGGGACCCGGCCGAAACTATGCACGAAAGATCGGCTCTTCTGGGTGGCGCTGGCCAGAGTCTGGGCCGGGTGGAGACAGTCTCTTGTGATCGTTACTCCCGACACCGTTCTGCGGTGGCGGCGGCGCCGTTTCCGTGAGCACTGGACCAACCTCTCCGGTCGGCCCACCCGAGGCCGCCCGCGGGTCAACCCGGAGATCGCGGCCCTTGTCACACGAATGGCCGCGGCCAATCCCCTTTGGGGCGCGCCGAGAATCCATGGTGAGCTGCTGAAGCTCGGCTTCCGCGTGGCCGAGCGCACCGTCTCCCGGCTCATCCCGAAGCGCCGCACACCTCCCTCGCAGACCTGGCGCACGTTCCTGACCAATCACGTCCCGGATCTGGTCTCCATCGATTTCTTCACCGTTCCCACCGCGCGCTTTCGCATCCTGTTCGTCTTCGTGGTGCTCGCTCACGATCGCCGGCGCGTCCTCAACTTCAACGTCACCGAGCATCCCAGCGCTGCTTGGACGGCCCAGCAGATCGTGGACGCCTTCCCCGACGATTCCGCTCCGCCCTATCTCCTCCGCGATCGCGCCGGCATCTACGGGGAGGCGTTCCGCCAACGAGTCACGGGCATGGGGATCCGTGAGGTCCTGACCGCGCCGCACAGCCCGTGGCAGAATCCCTTCGCGGAGCGGCTGATCGGCTCAATCCGGCGCGAGTGTCTGGATCATGTTCTGGTCCTCCGCGAACGGCACCTGCGCTGCACTCTGGCCCGCTGTAGGGTCGAGGGCTGGCGCGGTACGCCATGCGCCCGTCTCCAGCCCCCGCCCGATCGAACGGCGCGGACGGTTTTCCCGTACGCCGCTCTCCTGCCGGCTTCGCGTCAAGGGTTATGAGACCTATCGCCGGGCGCGCTTTCAGGCGCGGTCCCAGTACTCCACCCGGTAGTCCGTAAACAAACCGAGCTTCGTATGGAGCCACGCCCTACTCCACCGCTTCCAGCCGAAGCCCCGCCGGCCCCTCGCCCGCGTCATGTGGCGCCGCACCTTCCGCTCGACCCAACTCCTCACGATACTGACGCACCGCGCCGCGTTGCCGACCCGGAAGTAGTTCACCCCGCCACGCAGTATCGGGTTGATCACCGCGATCACCCGCCTCACGGGCTGAGAGCGCCAGCGCCGGAACACCTCCTTGAGCTTCCGCAGCAACGCCGTCCGCTGCTTGAGGGCCGGCGCCAACTGCACCCACCACCGTCCCCGCGTCGAGCGGAGCCGCCGTAGGGTGAAGCCCAAAAATCCGAACGCCTCTCCCTGAGTCAGGTCCACGACTCGGCTCTTCGTCTCGTTCCGCCGCAGATCGAGTTTCGCGAGCTCCTCCCGCAGCCGCCGGTCCACCGCCCTCAGCAGCCAGCCATTCCGCCACTGACCATTCACGAGAATCGCCAGGTCGTCGGCATAGCGCGCGTACTCTACGTACGTGGTCATGCCGTCGCGGGTGACCACCTTCGCCCGCGCCAGCCTGGCATCCACCTCAGTGTAGAGGTTGCTGAGAAGGGGA
>QHSU01000113.1 GCA_003220535.1 Candidatus Rokuibacteriota bacterium | reverse complement strand
CGACTTCACTCTTGGGAAGCTTTTCGAGCAGGTATCCGCTCTTCGCGTCGAGGAGGAGGTGGTCGCCGGTCTTCAGGCGCAGGGCGCGCAGGGGCTCGGCGATGATGCCGACCTTTTCCTCATCGGCGCGGAGGGTGACGAGGGCGCGCTCGGCATCGAGCTGCTCTTTGAGGATGACGACCTCGCCCTGGATCTCGTAGGCGGCGGCCTCGATGACGTTGAGGCCCTCGTTGAGGACGAGCTCCTGGCCGGGCTTGAGGGTGTCGGGCTTGATGGAGGGGTGCAGGTTGACCTTCACCTTGCGGCCCTGGGAGAGGATGGTGACGGTGTTGTCCTCGTTGGCGGCCAAGTAGACGCCGTAGGTCGAGGGCGGGGCGCAGAGCTTGCCGACCTCTTCCTTGAGCGCGGTGATCTGCTCGCGCGCCTCGTAGAGCGCGTTCACGAGCTTCTCGTTCTGGTTGAACGCCTGCACGAGCTGACGATTCGCCTCGCGCAGCTTGTCCTCGAGGGCCGGGGAGTCGTTCCCAACGAGGTCTGGGTCGAGCGTGGCGGATCGCCATTTCATGGCTATTACCTCCGGGCGCTGCCGTGCACCCATGCGCACCAGGGGCGGTTCGTTTCGGCATTGGCTTCGCTAGCTGAGCTCCAAGCGATCCGGTCGGTCCGGTCGACGCTCGCCTTTGCGTCCTCGGCGCCCTCACACGTGGGTCGGTGTTCGTCACACCAGCAGACTGTCAGAATCTCGCGAAGGGGATCACGCTCAGGGTCGCAGCCAGGACAGTACGATGAGGCGAGGTTGGGGGTGTCGACGAGCTCGCTACTCATGGCCGCCTCAGCTCCAGGGAGGCCCGATCGCGCCGTCAGCGGCTGCCGCGCGCACGAGGGCGCAGAGCGGGAGCCACACCGACTCGGCGCACGTGAGGCAGTAGCAGTGCAGTTCCTCCGTGCTGCGGCCTTGCACCATCAGTCGCCGGCCACACCGCGTGTGGTGAAGGCTGCCGTCGAGTAGCCGATACACGGTCACGATCTCAGCGGAGACTGGAATGGCCATCGCCGTCCCCATTCTTACAGCGCACCTCGACGTGATGGACGCGGAGCGGGATGGTGTCCGACCAGTATGCGCGGGCAGACGCGTGGCAGCCCCGGCAGGTAAGCCCTTCCTCCAATTCGGCAACGGGCTCGGCGAGCTGCGCCCTGACGTCGTTGCCGAAACGCTGGTCACCCTGCCGCGGGCCCTCACAATCGCCGTTCCCTCCGAGGTGGTCTGAAGTCTAGCTGTTGTGGGCGGAATGGAAATCAGGCAAACGCTGCTACTGAGGCTGGGAAATCCCTGCTTGCTGGTTCTGGAAATTCTGATTCCGATTCCGGAAATTCTGACGTGGGCTGCGGGCCGGCGCGCTGACCCGCCAGCTCTTGGCCTTCGGCCAAGGAAGATCAACTCGCCCAGGGTCGTCGACCTGAATGCCCTCATCGTGGACTATGCCAAGGTGCTCCGCAGCTTGCTCGGCGACAACGTCGAGCTGTGCGTCGTCGTTTCGCCCTCGCCCTTGACGGTGAAGGCCGACTCGGCTCAGCTCGCGGAGGTGCTGATGAACCTAGGCTCCATGGTCTTGTTGAACTCAGCTCTGCGGATCACCGTTCCGGAGTCCCTGTTGATGTCCGCCCATCGCAGGGAGAGCACCTGCTCCCGACGCCAGCCCATCAAGTAGGCGAACCAGCACACATCAGCAATCTCTGTCGGCAAGTGTCGGGCCAGATCCAGGAAGTCCGCGTACTCAACCTACTTACGAATCATCGCGGTACACTTTGGGTCCACTTTTTAGGTTGGTCACGCGGGTAACCGGGTGGGGATAACAGAATCGTGACGTTGACGATCGGTGTCCCACGTCATAGCGGGGCGGTCATCAGCGGTCGCTGGAGGCTGCTTATCCGGCCGGTCGCTAACTCGGCTTCATGGTGCTCGCCCGGATGGTGGGGGCTCAGTAGCGGTGTAGACTAGCCCGGACTGGACGCCGGCGCATCAAGCAGGCCACCGGCCTCGCCTGCGAGGGCGATGCCCGCAGGAGCGTGGCCACCGTCCAGTCCCCTGTCGCCTCGGACGGAGAGGCGCGGGGGCTGAAAGTGCGGTAGTAGCGCATGACTAATGTCTCGCGAAACCTACCGTGAACTTCTCCCTCCGTGTGATCCTCGCCCTTGTTGTCATCGGCGCATTCGCTGCAGTCGGCTTGTGGGGTCTTGTCACGGTTCTGCAAGCCAAGAGGCTGACGGAATCACAGCGCATGATCGGCGTCGGCGGAATTGTGGTCGTTATGGCCCTGCTGGCCGCGTGGGTGATCTTCTTCTGGCCCGTGTATTGGGACTAGGTCGCGCTCACTTCCCCTTCGGCCCGCGCGGATTAATCCTGTTGGGTCCGATGTAGTGGAAAGCTGGGCTCTCTCGGAGGAGATCTCGACCTTTATGGGCAGCGTGAATAAAGGTACGGAACCGCTCTACATCCTTCGGATGCCAATTCCAGGCTCCGCCGGTATGGGCAAACTGATCGAAATAATACTTGGTACGCTGAGGCAGCCCTTTGCATCTCAGTCCGCCAGCCTCGTGATTTCCTCTGCTGACCACACGCGATCGCCCACACGGATCATCGCTTCACCCCGCGCGGGTCCACGGTGTCGGGGAGGCAGACATACTGGAGCGCTGTCGAAGGGGCGCCTATGAGTAGTCCCACCCGCGGCGTTTCCATGACGGTGCTATCGCCGCGTCGCTCTCTGGCGTAACCAGTGGGCGGACTGGCAGCGGCCACTTCGACCGTCCGAGCCTTGATCGCCTCGCAACTCGTCATATCTGCCGAGACCCGAAGGATCTTCCACACCACCGGAGCAGGGCCAGTGGTCGTCTGCTCCCACAACACCCACGCGCACTCGCCATGGGCCTTCGCAGCCGAGGTGAGCAGGGAGAGGGCAAGGAGCAGGCTGACCCTCCGCAGTCGCATCATGGCTTGGCTCCCGGGCGGTCGCCCCAAAGGAGTTTCAACGCTTCGTTCTCGCTCCGACCGCAACCCGACCGATGCCGGACCAAGAGTCGAGCCAGGAGCGGAGGGCGTGGCGGGCGCGGTCCTATGATGGCAGGGGGAGCGCCGCGAATCCGAGTGCTGCTCTCAGGAGTTGGCCGCGTTGGTCGAGCACGCGCTACTAGAAAGAAATGCCAACTCTTGTCAAATTCAACCTGGCTCACGGAGAGATAACCGATCCGGTACACCTTACCCGCCTGCTGTGCCTCGACGGCAAGCGGCGCAAGAGTGAGACCAACCGCGAGAATGACCCCGAGCCCGATCAGCCGCATGGGCACCTCGGCGGAGGATGGGTTGGCGAACCTAGAGGGAAACCCAACGAGCCCGGGCCGTGCTGGAGGAGCTTGCCCGCCGAGCGGGTCAGAAAGCGTCCTTGAGAAGCGGGAAAGCCGGCGCGAACTCGCCAGCTCGGCGGACGAATCCGCGTCCCCTTACAGCAATCCCGTCGTCAGCGTTAGGCCGGTGGAGCGGGCGGGGGCCCGGCGGGCGGCGGGGGAATCGGCGGATTCGGAATCCACACCCATTTGTAGGGCGTGACTACGCCGTCGCCTTGGAGCACGTATCGCCCGTGCGGATACTGGATGACCCTCGGCTGCGCCAATGCCGGCGCGGCATAGGCCTGGTGACCGTAAGCCGGCGGCGCCGAGTAGACAGGCGGGGCCGAGTAGTAGACGGGAGGCGCCTGGTAGACAGGTGCGGGTGAGTAGTAGACGGGGGCTGGCGCGACGACAACTCTGGGAACGGTGTGGGCCAGGACTTCGCCCACGATGATGAACGGCGCGAAGATCGCGAACGCGGCCAGGCCGATCACTCCTCTTCCCGGCCCATGACCATGACCTCCGGCGTGAGCTACGGGCGCCGTGCTAGCGACGAGAAAGACGGCGATAAGGAGAACCGTCACAATTCGACGCATGGTTACCCTCCACTCGCGAGCCGGACGACTACCAAGTCAGCCGCAGCCTACCATCTACGGACTCGGGGAGGAAGCACCCCGGTGGAGGATGGCTGGCGGGGTGTCTAGCCGGACGCCACCACGCGCACCAGCACAGCCGGCACCAGCATGTCGTCCTGCCGAGGACGCCTCGACATCGCTCGCCAACCACTTGGCGTCACAAACCCTGCAAGAGCGTAGTTGGCACGGACACCTCCGATTGAGGGGACGTTGGTTACTCCCGATCAGGTCATCGACGGTGAGCTGGTCATCGACGGGGACACGATTAAGTGTGTGGCTGCGACTTGCGATTCGCCCGCTGGGCCACGGCGGACAAGTTGTCATTCTGCATCCGCGGCAACGGTTGGGCGCCCGCCGCCATCTTAAGTGTTGACAGGAGGGCAACATGGAGCGCCGTTTCGCGATCGTCCTGGCCGTGCTTCTCTTTTCATGGGCCACACTGTACACGGTCGACATCAAACTCTTCGATAGCTTCCTCAGCACAGCGCTCCTAAACGCTGTCCCAATCTCGTGAGTGATCTCGACCTCCGTTTATCGCGCGGCACGCGGGAGCAGTGGCAGAGCTTGGTGCTGGATCAGGCTCGGAGTTTCGGCGACCTGTAACGATCCGGCCCCTTCACGCTCTTCGATCTCTCCGCAGGGGTGGCTGGCTGTAGCAATCGTGTGTGGTGTTGGGACGACTGACTGCCGGGAGTCTAGCCGAAGCCCACGACTCGCGGTACCGCTGGCGTCAGCGCGGCCGAAAAAGCAGCTACAATCACGGTATGAGCGCGTGCCGGATGCTAATCGTGCTGATCGCCTACTTGACCTTCGACCTCGCCGATCCGGCGATGCCCGGCGCTTTCAGCTTCGAGTTCGAGGACTCCCCGATCGAGGAGGCCGTTCACGCCAATCGTACCCGCCAGGACAAGACCGCGAGTGCGGTCCAGCCGGCGCTGCCCGCGCGCAGCGTCGAGCCGCGCGACGATTCGTCCACCCTCCGGCGCCGAGCCGTCCGGCCCCAGCCGTTGACGAAGGTGGCATCGCTCCATCCAGGGCCGCGCTCTGCTCTCCTCGCTCCCGCGCCGTCGCCCGACGACCACTAGGCCCGTCATCCCGTCCGTCTCCTGATAATCCGCCGTCCCTCGACGGCGGCCCATTGCGTTCGTCCATCTCGCAAAGGAGACAATGAGTATGACGATCGAGGAGGAGCTACTCAAGAAGCTCCAAACGAGCCCGACAGACCTCAGGAAGCTCGTGGAGACGGTGCTGCGTCGGAGTTGTCCAGTTGTGGCGATCCCGGCGAGGGCCATCGACCGCTGGAAACGAGACGACCCATCAAGTTGGAGGTTAGTGCTTGATTGGCTGGTTTCCCGGGGAACAAGAATCGTCGATTCTGGTTGATCCACACGGACACGCCACCGTGAGCAGATAGCCCTTCCACGCAGGCTCCGTGGCGTCGGCGGTCAGGGGGCCGTGGGGACGGTGGTCATGGAGGAAGTCGGAGAGGTCGGGGAGGAGCGCCATGCCTGCTGGCCGGGGTCGCTATTGGCGCCCTTGGAAACACGCGGCGAGGCACGACAAGTCTCCATGACGACGGACTACAGAAGCACGTGCGATCTGTCGTCGCTTCGACGGAGCGCCGGGGAATCATCGCGTGGCCGTTGAATCACTCCGGAGAGCATCGTCCATACCACGGTAAGAATGATGCGCAGTTGTCGCCAGACCTTGCCGCGCCTTCCGAGGTCAATCCAGAGGTCGCGGGTTCAAGTCCCGTCGAGCCCGCCATTACAATCACTTACGTGCGATCGCGCACTGGATCAAAAATCCTGGTGTCGGTGGGTCACCTGCCCACCATTTCTCAGCCACTTAGCGACCGCCCGCTCCGAGCAGTAACCGAAAGTGTCACCGGAATTGTCACCGAACGGCGGCAGCGGCATTTAGACGTTTCTTGAGCCCAGGGACGTTGGCCCCTCGCTATGCGCGGCCTCGGTGTGTGAGTTCGGTTGACTCTGTGACCACCGGTGACTACCATGGCGGCATGAAGTCCGTTGGCGTGAAGCAGCTCAAGGCCCGTCTCTCGGAGTACATCCGACTGGTCAGGACCGGCGAAACCGTGCTGATCACGGACCGCGACGAAGTCGTTGCTGAGCTGCGCCCCGCGTACCGGCACGGACGCGCCGGGCTGTCCGTCGAGGAACGACTGCAGGCCCTGGCCGAGAGGGGGGAACTCACCCGCCCGAGCCTGCCCAAGGGGGACTGGACCTGGAAGGTCAAGGGGCTCGGGCTGCCCGCCGACACGGCGGCCCGATTGCTCGACGAGGTTCGCGGCGATCGGAACTGATCCGGTTCCCGGCACACTGCTATATCTCGACACGTCGGCAGTACTCCGGGCAACGCTCGAAAGCGGAACCGCGCCGGAGATCGAGCGGCGGATTCGGTCGGCGCGCGTCCTCGTGTCCTCGCGTCTGTCCCTGGTGGAGTCGTGCCGGGTACTCATCAGGCTGCGCGCGCTCGGTGTCGCTCGCGAGGACCGGCTTGCCGACGCCGAGAGAGACATCGCCGCGCTCTGGTCACGGTGCGAACTGTGGGAGATCACTCGGCGCGTCTGTGAGATGGCCTGTGACGTCGCCCACGGCCGAGTTTTGCGTGCCCTGGACGCCGTCCACCTCGCGACCTTCGTGCTCGCCCGACGCGAACTCGAGGGACTCGAGCTGGTGACGGTCGACGAGCGCCTCCTGGCCGCAGTGGCGGGACACGGTGATGCCGGCGCATAGTATCCGGTCCCGGTCAAAT
>QHSU01000068.1 GCA_003220535.1 Candidatus Rokuibacteriota bacterium | reverse complement strand
GGCGGTCTACAACCTGGTGCGCATCAGGAACTTGGCGGAGTGTCCGGCATGACGCGCCACCACTGCTCTCCGGTCTCCGGCGGCGACTGGTCGCAGCCAAAGAACCTGCATCCGATCGCCCCGCCGGGGGCGTTTGATGCCTTGCGGCTCTCAACTGCGTGCCTTTCACCTGCTTTTTCCGTAGCCTGCTAGGGGCAGGCGGCCGTGACTGAGCGCGCGGAGGCCCGCGGGCCGGACGCCGCGCGGGCGTACGATGTGTCGACCTACGGCGAGCGCATCGCCGACGTGTACGACGACTTGCCGCGCCTGCCCGCGAACACCGAGCGCGCCGTGGAGTTTCTGGCGGCCGTCGCGGGTCCGGGGCCGCTCCTGGAGCTCGGGATCGGGACCGGTCGCCTCGCCCTGCCGCTCGTGCACCGGGGCTTCGCGGTCCACGGGATCGACGCGTCGCCGGCGATGGTCGGCAAGCTCCGGACGAAGCCCGGTGGCGAGCGCATATCGGTGGCGATGGGTGACTTCGCCGACATGGCGATCGCCGGACGGTTCTCGCTGATCTTCGTCGCGTTCAACACGTTCTTCGGCTTGCTCTCGCAGGACGACCAGGTCCGCTGCTTCACGGGAGTCGCCGAGCATCTCACGGACGACGGGGTTTTCGTGATCGAGGCGTTCGTGCCGGATCTGACCCGATTCGACCACGGCCAGCGGGTGGGCGCCACCGCGGTCCAGACCGATGCGGTGTATCTGGAGACCAGCGTCCACGACCCGGTCGCCCAGCGGATCCACTCGCAGCAGATCGTGGTCAGCGAGCGTGGCGTCCGGCTGTACCCCGTCGATGTCCGCTACGCCTGGCCATCCGAGCTCGACTTGATGGCGCGCCTCGCCGGCCTCCGGCTGCGCGAACGCTGGGGCGGCTGGGGTCGCGAGCCGTTCGGCGCGTCGAGCGGCGCGCACGTGTCGGTCTACGAGCGCGCCCGATAGTGTCCGCGCCGATCGCGACCTCGCAGGAAGGGGCATCCAGGATGACCGTCTCGGACCTCGACACGCCCGTCGTCACGGTCGATCTCGACATCATGCGCGACAATATCCGCCGCGTGCAGGCCCATCTCTCACGCTACGAGATCGGCAACCGGCCGCACATCAAGACCCACAAGATCCCCGCGATCGGGCGGATGCAGATCGAGGCCGGCGCCATCGGGATCACGTGCCAGAAGCTCGGCGAGGTGGAGGTCTTCGTGGACGCCGGCGTCACCGACGACGTCCTCCTCACCTACAACATCCTCGGCCGGCCGAAGACGGATCGGCTCATGGCGCTGGTCAAGCGCGTGCGCCGGCTGGCGGTCGTCCTCGACAACGACGTGGTGGCGCACGAGCTGTCCGAGGCCGGGTCGCACCACGGTGTCGACGTCCGATTCCTCGTGGAGTGCGACACCGGGTTCGGGCGCACCGGCGTGCAGACCCCGGACGAGGCGCTCGACCTCGCCCGGCGGGCCATACGGCTGCCGCGGATGCGCTTTGAGGGTCTCATGACGTTCCCCAACCGCGATCCGAACACGCGGGATTTCTTCGAGCACGCGCTGGCGCTGTTCAAGCAGGCCGGGATCCCCGTGCCGGTGGTGTCCGGCGGCGGCACGCCCGCGCTGTTCACCGCGCAGAACTTCCCGATGCTCACCGAGCATCGAGCCGGCACGTGCGTCTACAACGACGCGATGGTGGTAACGACGGGCACGGCCACCTGGGACAACTGCGCCATGCGCGTGCGGGCGACGGTCGTGAGCCGGCCGACATCCACGCGCGCCATCCTGGACGCCGGCTCCAAGGTGCTCACGTCAGACCTCTACTTCATGAAGGGCTACGGGCATGTGATGGAGTACCCGGAGGCGGAGATCACAGGCCTGTCGGAGGAGCACGGCACGGTCGACCTCTCCGCCTGCGCCGAGCGCCCGAAGGTCGGCGACGTCGTCCACGTGGTGCCGAACCACTGCTGTGTCGTCACCAACATGGTGGACGAGGTCTACGGCGTCCGGAATGGAGCGGTCGAGACGGTGTGGCCCGTCGCGGCGCGCGGCAAGGTTCGCTAGGCGTTCGGGGGAGGACGACGATGGCTGAGACAACGGCGGCGGACAAGGATCGCACGGGCCGTGCGGACGCGCTCATCGCGCGGATGAAGAAAGCCCGCGGCTACATCTACCCGGAGTGGGAATTCGCGGCGCGGCAGGACCCGGAGTTCGTCGAAGCCTACAACCGGATCTACGAGCTGGGTCTCGGCGACGGCCAGCACGTCTCCGCCAAGGTGCGGGAGTTCATGCCATCGCGCTCCTGGCGTTCCGTGGCTCTGAGAAGTCCGCCCTCGTGGCGCACATGCAGCGGGCGATTCGCCTCGGTGCGACGCGAGAGGAGCTGTTCGAGGTGCTCGAGACGTGCATGGTGCCCGGCGGCGCGCTGACGTTTCATCGCGGACTGAGCGCGCTCCTGGACGTCGAGGGCACGTAGCTCGCGGGGGACAACGGCGCTCACGGGGGCGCTCAGCGCACGTGCGGTGCGCCCCCCGGCGCGGCCAGGCCGTCGACGAGGATGAGACTCGACTCCGCCGCCTGCTGACGCAACGGGATCGCTCGCGCGTACTCGGGCGAGGCGTACCAGCGCTTGGCGGTCTCGAGGTTCTCGAACTCGACGACGACGACGGACTTCGGGCGGACCATGCCTTCCAGGACCTCGAAGCGCCCATCCACGACCAGTGGCTTGCCGCCGAAGGGCGCGAACGTCGGTCCGGCGACCTTACGATAGGCCTCGAACGCCTTGGAATCGGTGACCTCCAGATATGTGATCACGTAGGCTGGCATGCGATCTCCTTCCAAGGTTGAGAGGGTCGGTGTCAGGTCAACGCGTACGCGCTGACGACGAGGATGACGCAGGCGATGATCAGGGCCGCCGAGAAGTCGCCGCCGGCGCTGACCACGAAGCTCACGCTGATGGGCCCGGCGATCTGCCCGAGGGCGAAGGCCGAGGTCATCGCGGCCATCAAGCCTGTCGCGTGCGTGCCCGCCACGCTCCGCGCCTCCTGCATGCCGACCATCGTGATCACCATGAACGTGCCGCCGACGAAAAGCGCGGCGAGCATGATCGCGGTGATGCCGGGCCAGACGACCGGCAACACGACGCCCAACGCCATGACGATGTGGCTCGCGCTCCAGAGCCAGCGGTTGCTGACGAGACTGCGCAACATCGCCGTCGCCAGCGTCGATCCCATCGCCGCCGCTCCGAACAGGGGCCAGGACCAGCCGAAGACCGCCGGGTCCAGGATCACCTGCTTCGCCATGACCGGCACGAACGTCGCGGGAATGATGTACCCGAACCCGAACGCTCCGTAACAGAGGACCAGTCGCACCGACTCGCGGTCCCAGGCGATGGCGCGCTTCGGCGGCGGCGCGGCGTCCATCGCCGGCGCTTCGTCGCCCGCGTCGAACAGGGGCCAGACGCCGGCCGACAGGACCAGAGAGACGACGCCCAGGACGATCCAGGCACGCGCGGACCCGGCCTGGGCGTGCATGAGTGCCAGACACAGCCCTCCGGCGAGCGCGATGCCCGCGCCAACGCCCGCGAACACCGTGCTGCCGAGCGCCGGCCGACGCAGCGAGGCGAGCCGGCCCAGGCACCACGCGGAGACGTGGATGAGCACCCAGGCGCTCGCGACCCCGGCGACCGCGCGAAGGATCAGCCAGATCGCGAACCCGGCCTCGAGGCCCATCGCGAGCGTCGCGAGACCGATGGTGACGAGCCCGGCACGGATCGCGCGCGTCGCGCGGATTCGCAGGCCGATCACGGACAGGGCACCCAGCAGGTAGCCGATGTAGTTCGCCGACGCGAGCCACCCGCCCATCGCGATCGACACGCCGGCGTCCTCTTGCATCATCGGCAGGATCGGCGTGAAGGCGAAGCGGCCGATGCCGATCGCCACCGCGAGCGCCAGGAGGCCCGCGAGGGCGACGGCGACGGCCGAGCGGCGCGGGAGTGTCCGCGCCATCAGCCGGAGGGCTCCGCGAAGAGCTCCGAGGGCCAGTACCGTCGCGCCGGGGTGGCGGCTTTGAGGAAGCTGAAGCCGGCGCCCGTCGCGTAGAAGTCGTCGGTGTCGGTGTCGCCGATGTGGTAATACACCGCCGCCGAAAAGCGGCCCTTCACGTCTGCGAGCTGATGCTTCAGCACCGTGAAGTCGACGGCGATACGCAGTCGCTCCCACAGCTCTCGCTGATAGCTGATCGGCCGGTCCGAGCAGCTTCCGACGATATAGCCCAGGCGCTTGGCCGTCCTCACCAGCGTGACGGGCACGATGCCCGGAGGCTCGCCCACCTCGAGGGTCCCATCGATGTCGAAGCTGACCAGCGTCACCGGGCTCACGGTTTGGATCCCGACCACATCTAGCGTTCGGCGCATCTTGCGTCAAGTGCTACTCGCGCGCAGCCAGCCAATCAAATCATCGCTTTCACCCGATTGGCCGTTTACCGTGTCGTGCCCGGCCCCTACACTGACGATCCAATGAGCATGGAGGCAACGCTGCCTCGCGTCGCATCGAGCCGTGGCCGGCTGATGGCGGCGTTGTTCGCGGCGCAGGTCTGCGGCAGCACGGGGCACTCGATCGGGATGGCGGTCGGGAGCATCATGGCGGCCGGCATCACCGGGACGAACACCTGGTCGGGGCTGCCGGTCGCGGTCGGCGCGCTCGGAACGGCGCTCGCCAGCTGGCCGCTCTCGCGCCTGATGCAGCGCTCGGGACGCCGGCCGGGGCTCGCTCTCGGCTACGCGCTCGCCGTGCTCGGCTCTCTCCTCGGTATGGTGGGCGTGGTGGTCAGCAGCTTTGCGCTGCTGCTCGGCGGAATGGCGCTCTTCGGAATCGCCCAGACCTCGAACTTGCTGAGCCGCTACGCCGCCGCCGACGTGAGCCCCGGGGCGCAGCGCGGCCGGGCCATGGGGCTGATCGTCTGGGGCTCGACCGCCGGCTCGATCATCGGGCCCAACTTGATGGAGCCGGCGCTGCGCGCCGGCGGCGCCGTCGGCGTCTCACCGGCGGCGAGCGCGTTCCTGATCAGCGTCGGAGGCTACGCGCTTGCGGCACTCCTGGTCGAGCTCCTCCTTCGGCCCGACCCCCTGACGGTCGCACGACAGCTTCACGAGCTCATCGAGCCGAGACGACCGGTCGAGCGGGCCCGTCCGCTCGGCGTGATCCTGGGAGACCTCCGGGTGCAGCTGGCACTCGCGACACTCACGATCAGCCAGTTCGTGATGATCAGCACGACCTCGACGTCGCCCGTGTACCTGCACGACCAGGGTTACCACGTGCAGACCATCGGCCTCGCGGTGTCCCTGCACCTCGCCGGGATGTACGTGGCTTCGCCACTGTCGGGCTGGCTCTGCGACCGCTTCGGGCGGCTCTCGATCATCGCCCTCGGCGCGCTGGTGCTGATCGGCGCGGTGATCGTGGCGGGGTTCGCGCCCGGCAGCGATCGCGGGCTGGTCATCCTCGGGTTGTTTCTCAACGGCGTGGGCTGGAACTTCGCCTTCGTGGCCGGCAGCGCGCTCCTGACCGACGCGCTGTCGCCGGCCGAGCGCGCGTCGACGCAAGGCCTCGCCGACCTGGTCATGGGCTTGATGGGCGCGTTCGGATCGGCTGCCGGCGGCATGATCCTGGGCGTGTGGGGATTCACCGTCCTCAACACGCTGGGCGCCGCGCTGGTGCTCGGACCGCTGGCCGCCACGTTGCTGCGCCGGCCGGCGCTAGCCTCGCCGTCGACTCCGCAGAGCTAGGCAAGCTCTTCGCGGCCTTCCTAGATTTCGTCGTTGTCGAAATCGTCGTCGTCCTCGTGCCCGTGGCCGCGACCCTGCTCGGCCTCGTCCGGCGCGGCAATGTCCGGATCGATGAACAGGGCGAGAAGCTGGCCGCCTTCGACCAGCTCGGGATCGGTGCTCACCTTGTGAGCCTGAACGTCGAGCAGGAACCAGCCGGGCCCGAAGATGTGGGCGGCATCGATGATCCCCGACGACTCTTCGTCCGCCGTGATGAACGCCGGGTTGTTCGACAGGCTGGAATCAAAGAACGTCGGGTTGTGGTGCGCCACCTCGAGGAACTCTCCGGTCGCGATCTGATAGACCCAGACCTTGGACACGCGGGCGTTGTTGCCGGGGTCTTCGTCCATGACAATGCGTCCGAGCCGATCGATCGTCACGTTGTCGAGCATGCCGTGGCCCTCGGTGCCCTTCAGGAGGATCTCGATGGTGCCCCCGTGCTCGGGATGCTCGACGTCGTCGAAGCACAGACGCCAGAGCCGACAGTTGAGCGTCAGGCTCGCCGTGGACACGAAGTAGAAGTCGTCACGGTGTCTCGTCCGAGGATCCCACGCACCGTCCCCGGGCCGCTGAAAGCGCGTGACGCCGGCGGCGATGGACGCCTGCTCGAGTGCCAGCGCGTCGAGACCGGCGACGTCGCCGAAGTTGTGTCGGCCCAGGTGCCGCTTCGATCCACGCTTCATACGAGCCTCCTCGAGGAGGGTGGGGTCATCGACGCGGCCCTTATCGCAGGGAAAGATGATGGGAGTGTGACGATCTTCGGAAGTCTCTGTGACGCGGTCCGCCGGCGCGCCGCTAGACGACGCCGTCGGCGCGCAGCCCGGCGATCTCGTCGGCGCTCATGCCGAGCAGCCCCGACAGGATCTCGTCGGTGTGGCGGCCGAGCGCCCCGCCGGCGTGCGTGACGCGGCCGGGCGTCAGCGAGAGCTTGGGCACGACGCCCGGCTGGGGCAGCGCGCCGAGCCCCTCGGCGGGCACGTCGATGATCATCTGCCGCGCGCGGTAGTGCGGATCGGCGAAGATGTCGGCTATGCTCATGATCGGCGAGTGAGGGATGTCGTGGCCCTTGAGCTCGGCCAGCGCCTTCTCGAAGGGTCGCGCGGCGAACCATTCCGTCATGAGGTCCAGGATGACGGAAATATGCGTCGGCCGCTCCGCGGCGCTGGCGAACCGCGGGTCGCGCGGGAGCTCGGGCCGGCCGATCATCGCGCAGAGCCGCTCGAAGAGGTGCTGCGCCGGCGCCGTGAAGACGATCCACTTGCCGTCCTGGGTGGCGAAGGCGCCCCCCGGCCAGCCCGCGTGCTGCAGGCCGCCGCGCTCGCGCACGACGCGCTGCCGGCCGAAGAGCGTCGTCGTGAACTCCATGACACGGAAGGCCGACTCATAGAGCGCGGCGTCGATCCACTGTCCCTCGCCGGTCGCGTCGCGGTGGCGGAGTGCCGCGAGCACGCCGAACGCCGTGAAGAGCCCGGTCATGTAGTCGGGGTACACCGGCGTCGGACGCGCCGGTGGCCGATCGGCCGGACCGTTCACGTACCACGTCCCGCCGAACGCCGAGCCGATCGCGGCGTAGCCGGGCCCTTGATTCAAGGGGCCGGTCTGACCGAACGCGGTGATCCGCGCCATGATCAGACGCGGGTTGATCGCGTGCAGCGCTTCCCAGCCGAGACCCCACCGCTCGAGGACGCCGGGCCGGAAGTTCTCGAGGACCACGTCGCACTGGGGGGCCAGTCGCCGGACGATGTCCTGCCCTTTGGGCGTGTGGAGGTCGAGGGTCATGAGCTTCTTGTTGCGGTTGTCGACGGCGAACCAGTAGGTGCAGCCGTCCTCCGTCGGGCCGAGGCGCCGGAGGTCGTCGCCGCGGCCGGGCATCTCGGTCTTGATCACCTCGGCCCCGAACTCGGCCATCAGCGCGCCACAGAACGGGCCGGCGACCACCTGGGCGAGCTCGAGCACCCGGATGCCGTCCAGCGGCAGGCGCGACTCGGTCATGGAGGGGGAGTCTATCATCGCTGGCAGATCCTGGCCGTGGTCTCGCTGCGGCTACCGCGCGAGAGGATCTTGGCCTACCATCGCTTAGAGCCGCGCCTCGGCGCCCGACCTGGCGCCGGGGGCGGCGCGCCAGCTCCAATCTCGAGGAGGACGAGCATGACCAGTGGAGAGCCCGGGGGCCTCAAGAGTCTGGTCGACGTCGAGCGCGGGATCATCAGCCGGGAGATCTTCGTCAGCGAGGAGATCTACCGGCAGGAGCTGGAGCGGGTCTTCGCGCGCGCCTGGCTTTTCGTCGGCCACGAGAGCCAGATCCCGCGCCCGGGCGACTACCTCACGTCCTGCATGGGCGAGGAATCGGTCATCCTGTGCCGCGACCGCGCCGGACGGGCCCGCGTCTTCCTCAATTCCTGCCGGCACCGCGGCATGAAGGTGTGCCGCTACGACGAAGGCAACACGGTCGAGTTCACCTGCCCCTACCACGGCTGGAGCTACGGGACCGACGGGGCGCTGGTCGGGGTGCCGTTCGGCAAGGACGCCTACGGCGCGCAGCTCGACCGTAGTCAGTGGGGGCTCATCGAGGTCGCCCGGATGGAGAACTACAAGGGCACGATCTGGGCCACGTGGGACGCCTCGGCGCCCACGTTCCTCGAATACCTGGGCGGCTACAAGCTCTACCTCGACCTGCTGCTCGACGCGTGGGACGGGCGCGAGGGTGGGACCGAGGTCATCGCCGGGATCCACAAGTGGCTCATCCCCTGCAACTGGAAGTTCCCCGCCGAGAACTTCTCCGGCGACCGCTACCACGGCGTGAGCCATCGCTCGGTGGACATGGTCGGCATCGGGCCGAGCGGCAAAGGTCGCCGCGACGTGCAGGAGCGGAACGAGGCGCGCTGGCTCGACGTGTCGTTCCCCGAGCTCGGCCACTCGATGATCACGTTCCTCCGAAAGCACGATTCGCCGCTGGCCCCCGCGTACCAGGACACGCCCCTGGTCGCCGACTATTTCCGGCACTGCGAGGAGGAGCGGAAGCGCCGTCGGGGCGAGTACTGGCGGCTGTTCGGCGGCCCTGGAACGATGTTCCCCAACGTGTCGCCACTGGCGCGACAGCCGCGCACGCTCGCGGTGTGGCACCCGCGCGGGCCGCACCAGACCGAGGTCTGGCGCTGGTACTTCGTCGACGCCGATGCGCCGGCGGAGGTGAAGGACGTCCTGCGCCACTATTACATTCGCTACTCCGGTCCGTCCGGACTCACCGAGCAGGACGACATGGAGAACTGGAACTACGCCCACAAGGCGAGCCGCGGCACCACCGCCCGCCAGTATCCCTACAACTACGAGATGGGGCTCGGCCGCGCCACGCGCGCGTTCGAGGACCACGGGCTCAAGCTTCCCGGCACGATCTGCGACGTGACGGAGGCCAACGCCAGCGAGAGCAACCAGCGCGGCTTCTACGGGCGCTGGCGCCAGTTCATGGGGGCCGAGAGCTGGGCGGAGCTGATGGTGCCGTGAGCGACGAGTCCGCCAGGTCGAAGACTTCCTCTACAGCGAGGCCGAGCTTCACGCAGCTATCGGGACATCGAGGGGCGTGAGCAGCGGTCGCGCGTGGCGATGCCATGCGGGACAGGAGGACGTGATGCCGTACAGAATCTCTCGGCTGGGAATCGTGGAGATCCGGAGCCTCGATCTCGATCGCGACCTCGACTACTACCTCAATGTCCTGGGCCTGCAGTTGACGGCCCGCGAAGGGAAGACCGCCTACCTCAAGGGGTGGGACGAGCGCCATGCGTACTCCGTCGCGCTGACCGAAGCCGAGCGGGCGGGCATGGTTCGGCTCGCGTTCCGGACGGTGGACCCTGAAGACCTCGACTACTATGAGCGCCGCCTCCGACAGTTCAGCGTCAAGTATGACGTGATCTCGGAGGACTACCGTCGAGGCCGCGCCCTCCGGTTCATCGTGCCTTCCGGGCACACCGTGGAGCTCTACAACGAGATGGACTACACGGGGAATCTGCTGCCCACGGTCAACCCGGCCCCGTGGCCGGAAGGCCTCAAGGGCATCGCTCCGCCGAGATTGGACCACACCCTGGTGACGGCGCCAGAGCCGCCGAAGGCCATTCAGTTCTTTCAGGAAGTCCTGGAATTCCGAGTGAGCGAGATGCTCGTCAACCCGGAGGGAGTCCCCGTCGCCGCGTGGCTCTGGCAGCGGCCGGCACCGCATGACATCGCGATCGTCCCTGGGCGGGCCGGAGGGTTTCACCACGCCGCCTTCGTCGTGGACTCTGCCGACGCGCTGTTCCGAGCGGCGGACATCCTGACGATGCACAAGGCGCGGATCGACTACGGGCCGGGCCGGCACGGCATCACCCGGGGCGCCACGATCTACTTCTTCGATCCGTCCGGCAACCGGCTCGAGACATTCGGCGGCTACACCTCGTATCAGATGGACCCGGACTGCCGCGCGATCAAGTGGACAATGGACCAGATCGGGCCCGCGGTCTTCTACTATTCGCAGGAACTGAACGAGACATTCTTGAGCGTCTACACCTAGACCGTCGTTTGCGATAGCTGACCAGGGACGGGAGGCCGTCTGGCGGGGGCGGGAGTGTACACGATCACGCTGAGCCCGGTCGGCGATGCCGTCGCGTGTGAGCGCGAGGAGAGCGTGCTGGCCGCGATCCTCAAGTCGGGGGCGAGCGTCGTCTTCGGCTGCCGAGGGGGCGGCTGCGGCACGTGCAAGATGCGCCTGATCTCCGGCCAGGTCGAACACGGCCGTTGCTCGGCCGCCGTTCTCCTGGAGGAAGAGAAGGTGTACGGGTGGTTCCTCTCGTGCCAGACTCGCGCCCTCACCGATCTCACGATCGAGTTCACGGCGGCAAACAAGTACCGGGGGCTGACCGCATGGCGGCGGCTGAGCCTGCCCGATGCTTCTCACGGAGGCTAGTCCGACACGCAGCCGACGACATGATCCGGCAGAGGCTCGGGCCGGGCCCGCGCCCGTGGGCCCCCCGCCTGCTACGCCTCTGACGCGAGCGGCGCACGTGTGATGCTGAGACGGTCAGCCGTACACTCTCGGGTGAGAGCGGCCCTTCGAGGCCCCTGGACTCTTGAGAATTCGAGGAGCGCCACGGCTCTGCCGGGGCGCTTCCGAGCGTCGGGGGGTCGGGGGGCTTGGGGGGCCCTTCGAGGCCCCCCATCTAGTCAGAACGGCGCCGGCGTGCCCTCCGGCAGCGGCGTGTCGAAGGCGAAGAGCACGCCGGCAATCAGCCGATACTGGCCGGCCAGAGCGACCAGCTCCATGAGCCCGGTCATCCCGAGCTCGCGCTGCACTTCGTCTTGCAGTCCCTGTGGAATCGACTCGTAGGCCAGCACGTGCTGGACGACGCGCGCCGGACGCCGCAGACGGGGCGGAAGCGCCGCGAGGTCGCCCCGAGTCCGCACGCGTTCGATGACGTCGTCGGGAAGCTTCTCCGTGCGCGCGATGCGCGCGTGGGCGATCCACTCGTAGGCTTGATTGACCGAGCGGGCGGTGATCAGGATGGCCATCTCGCGGATGTCACCGGGCAGCGTTCCGCCGAAGCGGAGATATTCGCCGAGGTCGCCGACTTTCTCCGCCAGCGCCGGGTGATGCATGAGCGAGGCGAACGGGCCGCCGCGCATCTGGCCGCGCTTGGCGGTGATCTTGTCGTAGACGCGCTTGGCGTCGGGCGCCAGTGTGCTGAGCGGATCGGGCAGCTTGGCCATGAGCGTTCTCCTTGATATCGCCGCGGGCGCGCTCCGAAGGAGCCGCGGTCGGCGCGCGATCGCCCGGCCATCATATCGGAGTTTCGCGGGCTCGCGCCACGCTCGCGACCGGGTCTGCGAGCGTGATTGACAACCCACGACCCGCGTCTCTATAGTTCGCGTGCCCGGATCGCTCAGACACCACCCAGGAGGATGGCGATGACCCCATGCCGCTCCGTGACCTGGACGACTCTCCTCGCAGCTTCCGTTCTGCTCGCAGTGAGCCCGGGGACCGCCGGCGCAGCCGACGTCGTCAAGTTCGGGATCTCGACGCCCCTCTCGGGCCCGGCCGCGCCCTGGGGGATTCCGCACAAGAACGCAACCGAGCTCATCTTCGACGAGATCAACAGCCAGGGCGGGCTGGAGATCGGCGGTAAGAAGTACAAGCTCGAGGTCGTCGCCTACGACCACAAGTACGTGATCGCCGAGGGTGTCGCCACCGTCAACCGGCTCATCGCCAAGGACGGTGTGAAGTACATCTCGATTCTCGGCGGCGCCGTGGTCAAGGCCAACGAGGAGCCGGTCAACGAAAACGGCGTTTTGAATCTTCCGCTGGCCTACGCCGACGGACTGGTAAGCCCGAAGAATCCGCTCACCTTTCACAGCTTCCCATCTCCGCCGGAGACCACCACCTTCTGGAAGTGGATCAAGGAACACCATCCTCAGATCAAGCGCGTGGCGGCCATTTCACCGAACGATGACACCGGCTGGTGGTCGATCAAGGTCGAGGCGGCATTCGTCGAGAAGCTCGGGTATCAGATCGCCGGGAAGGAGTTCTTCGAGCGCGGCATGACGGACTTCAATCCGGTTCTGCTGCGGATCCTGGCCCAGAAGCCGGACATCATCAGCGTGCTCGCCTCTCCGGCGGGCAGCGTCGGTCTGATCATCAAGCAGGCCCGTGAGCTCGGCTTCAAGGGCCGCTTCATCCACACCGGACAGGTCGACACGTCGGTGGTGGCCAACATCGCGGGGAAAGCGAACGTCGAGGGCATGTGGGTCCACGGCTACGTCCAGGCTCCCCTGCCCGAGAAGATCAAGAGTTGGCAAGCACGCTACACCAAGAAATACGGCGAATGGAACGCCACCAGCATCGACTTTGCCAATCCGGCCTTCGCCTTCGTGGCGGCGGTGAAGAAGGCCCAGAGTCTCGAGCCCAAGAAGATCGGCGAGGCCATGCGCACCGTCGAGTTCGACAATCTTTGGGGCAAGGCGCACTTCGGCGGGAAAGACTACTACGGCGTCGGGAACCAGATCATCTACCCCATGCCGTTCTCCGAGGTGAAAGATGGGGTCGCGACGCTCGTCGTGCAGCTGAGCCCGCCCCATAACTAGGCCGCACGCGATCGAAGGCCATCCGAGCGCCGGCTTCGCCGGCGCAACCGAGTCTCTGGGGGTGTAGGGGGCCCGTCGAGGCCCCCTACGACTAAATGACGGCGGACCTCCTGATCCAGAGCACGATCATCGGGCTGTCGATCGGCTCGATCTACATCCTGATGGCCCTCGGACTCACGCTCATGTTCGGCATGATGCACATCATCAATTTCGCCCACGGCGCGATCTACATGCTGGGTGCGTTCGCCATCTACTACATCTTCTTTCAGGGGGGCGTGCCGTACTTCGCGGCGTTCGTCCTGGCGATGATCCTCCTGGGAACGTTCGGCTATCTCATCGAGCGCTCGATCTACCGGCCGATCAAGGGTGGGATCGAGCCGACGCTGGTCGCGCTCCTCGCGCTCACCACGTTTCTCCAGGCGGCCGGCTACCCGATCTTCGGCCAGCTCGACAAGCACGTGCCGCCGGTGTTCCAGGGCACACGGAACGTTCTCGGCGTGATGGTTTCCGTCGAACGGCTCATGATCATCCCGATGGCCGGCGCCCTGGTCGTCGGACTCTACCTCTTCATCAACAAGACGAAGATGGGCGCCGCCATGCGCGCCATCGAGCAGGACAAGGAGGCCGCCGCCCTGCAGGGCGTCGACGTGCACGCGGTGAACGGCCTCGCCTTTGCGATCGGCTTCGCGCTGGCCGCGGCGAGCGGCGCGCTCATGGCGCCGATCTTCAAGCTCGATCCGATGATGGGAGAGCAGCCGCTGCTCAAGGCGTTCATCATCATCATCCTCGGCGGCCTGGGCAGCATCCCGGGCGCCATCCTCGGTGGGCTCATGCTGGGGCTCATCGATTCCATCGTCGCCACCGCCCTCGGCGCCGAGCCGGCGTTCCTCCTGAGCTTCGTGTTCATCATTCTGGTGCTGCTCTTCAAGCCGACCGGCCTCTTCGGCTATGCGCCTTAGGATCGGCGTCCTCGTCGTCCTGGCCCTGCTCGCGCTCCTGATCCCGCCACTCGGGGGCGACTACTACGTGCATCTCTTCGCGCTCGTCTTCACGAACGTCATTCTCGCCGCCAGCCTGCGCCCGTCGCTGACGTGCGGCCAGCTCAATATCGGGCATTCGGCGTTCATGTCCATCGGAGCGTACGCCTCGGCGCTCCTGGCGAAGAACCTCGCCGTCCCGTTCGAGATCTCGATGCTGTGCGGCGCCGTTCTCGCGGCCGCCGTCGGTCTGGCCATCGGCTATCCCTCGCTCCGGTTGCGGGGCGTGTACTTCGCGATGGTAACGGTCGCCTTCGTCGAGGTGATCCGCCTCATCGCCCAGCTCTGGGTTCCGCTGACGCGTGGCATGAGCGGCTTGAGCGGCATCCCCAAGCCCAATCTCCTTGGGGTTACACTGGCCACGAAGGCCAGTCAGTACTACCTGGCGCTCGCCCTGATGTTGCTGACGCTCCTGATTCTCTGGAAGCTCGAGTCCAGCCGCCTCGGACTCATCTGGAAGAGCATCGGCATGGCCGACAACCTCGCGCAGTCGCTCGGCGTGAACATCGCCAATCACAAGCTGCTCGCGTTCATGCTCGGCTGCTTCTTCGCCGGCGTGGCCGGCGCGTTCTACGCGCACTTCATTCGCTTCCTCTTCCCGCCCGAGTTCGGCTTCCTCATGGCGACGAACATCCTCGTCTACAACTACGTCGGCGGCCGTGGACACTTCGCCGGGCCGATCGTCGGCGCCGTCTTCCTCTCGCTGTTGTCCGAGCCGTTCCGGGGCAATGCCTACGAGACCATCTTCTTCTCGATCGCCATGCTGCTCACGATCCTGTTCCTGCCCGGCGGCCTCATCACGTTGCCCGGCAAGCTCGCCGGGCTCCGGTGGTGGAAGACTCCCGCCGCCCTCAGTCCGGGCGCCACCGCGTGAGCTCGACGCTCCTTCTCGAGACGCGGGGCCTCACCCGGCACTTCGGCGGGCTGGCCGCCGTCAACCGTGTCGATCTCGCCGTCGCGGAGGGCGAGATCGTCGGCCTGATCGGCCCGAATGGCGCGGGCAAGACGACCTGCTTCAACCTGCTGTCGGGCTTCATCCGGCCCACCGCCGGCACCATCCGGTTCGACGGCGAAGACATCACCCGGCTCCGGCCGCATCAGGTCGTCGAGCGTGGGCTGGTTCGCACGTTCCAGCTCACCACGCTGTTCCAGGAGATGACGACGCTGGAGAACGTCCTTCTCGGCTTACATCTGCACAGTCGGCGAGGCCTGGCCCACGCGCTGTTCAGCCGTCGGACGTTTCCGCCGGACGAGGTCGCCCGCAGCCGCGAGGTGCTGGAGTTCACCGGCCTGGCGGCTCAGGCCGGCCAGCTCGCGAAGAATCTGCCCCACGGCCACCAGCGCGTGCTCGGCATCGCCATGGCGCTCGCCGCTCGACCACGGCTGCTGCTGCTCGACGAGCCGGTCACCGGCATGAACCTCGACGAAAGTGGTCGGGTGATGGCGCTGGTCAAGACCATCCGCGATCGCGGCGTCACGGTCTTGCTCGTCGAGCACAACATGAAGGCGGTGATGGGGACGTGCGAGCGCATCGTCGTGCTGAACTTCGGCCAGACGCTCGCCGAGGGCTCGCCGGCCGCGGTGAGCACGAACGCGAAGGTGATCGAAGCCTACCTGGGAGCGGGGCTCGAGCATGCTCGAGGTTAAGGACCTGTACGTCCGGTACGGCACCGTGGAAGCGGTCAAGGGCCTGTCCTTCCAGGTGTCCGCCGGCGCGATCGTCAGCCTGATCGGCGCCAACGGCGCCGGCAAGACGACGAGCCTCCGCGCGCTGACCGGTCTGGTCAAACCCAGCGGGGGCGAGGTACGCTTCGAGAACGCGTCCCTGAACGGTCTGGCCCCGCACGACATCGTGCGTCTCGGGATCGCCCTCGTGCCCGAAGGGCGGCGGTTGTTCCCGAAGATGACCGTCCTCGAGAATCTCAGAATGGGCGCCTATCTGCAGACACGCCGGGCGGACGTTGCGTCCACCCTGGAGATGATCTACCAGCATTTTCCGATCCTGAGAGAGCGCGGACGACAGCGCGCGGGCTCGCTCTCCGGCGGCGAGCAGCAGATGCTGGCCATCGCCCGCGCCCTCATGAACCGTCCGAAGCTCTTGCTGCTGGACGAGCCCTCGATGGGCCTCTCACCGATCATGACGGCCGAGATCGGCAAGATCATCCGGCAGATCAATGCCCTGGACGTGTCGATCATCCTGGTGGAGCAGAACGCGATGCTCGCCCTCACGCTAGCGCAGTACGGCTACGTGCTGCAGACCGGCACGCTGGTGATGCAGGGCAAGGCCGACGAGCTCCTGCGGGACGAAGGCGTGAAGAAGGCCTACCTGGGGCTCTGAGCCGGTCGGGGAGGCCGATCCTCCACGCTCACCCCGTGACCCAGCCGTACCACCGATGGCTGGGCGCGGCACCGTCGTCGAGATACGTCATCTTCATCCGGCTCAGGTAGTCTTTCGGGATCTCGTTGCGCCTGGCGGTCACGTCGACGCCGAAGACCCGTGAGGCGTTCAGGCCGAAGATCTGCTCCTTCTCCCCGCGCGTGAGCGGCGCGTAGCCGTGCTTCTCGATGAGCGCGACCGGAATCTCGAAGCGACGGAACGCCTCGATCTGCCACTGCGGTGTCCCGTACCAGATCGAGTCCGTGCCCCACAGCACGTGGTCGACGCCGAAGGCGTCGACCATCTGACCCAGCAGGTGGGCGCATGCGGTGGGATTGGTGGTGACGAGCTGCCCGAAGGTGGACCCGAGCTCCATGTAGATGTTCGTGAGCCCCGCCTGCTTCTTCATCTGGCAGAACTCGGTCGTCCACGGCACTTCCCCGGTCGGTTTGGGCGCCGTCACGCTGAGCAGCCCGGAATGATAGACGAGGAAGTCGATCTCCGGGAAATCCTTGGCCGCCTTGATCAGGTCGCGCGGATGGTTGTAGTCCGCGACGGGGCCGAGCGGCAGCCCCTTGTGCACGCAGAAGCGCCGCACCCCGAGCTTGCGCGCTTTCTCGAGCATGGGATAGGCGATCTTCTCGTCGTCGAGGAACCAGCCGCGGTCGAACCCCTTGGCGGCGGCGCCGGTGTAGGCCTTCCAGGCGTCGACCTTGAGCGTGGCCGCCTGCTGATCCATGAAGTCGAGATCGGCCTGGCCGAGCTGCGGCGAGACCAGGCCGTGGGCCAGCATCCGCCGCGATTGCGTGACGCGGTTGATCTCGTCGCGGATGTGGGTCATCTCCTTGGGCGGCACCACCGCGTCCTGGGGATAGGGCCCGGGCGGTGTCGAGATGAGGCCGATCGACGTCTCGCTGTCGAAGAACACTTCCTTGACGAAGTTCTCCCACGAGAGATCGGCCAGCGTGCCGCGATCGGACTCGAGCTTCGGGTTCAGCCGTCGTGATGCCCGGCGCAGGCCGAGCAGCGCCTGCTTCGAGACCGCGCCCTTGCGGCCCGCTTCCGCATTGCTCGGGTCGTACCCCGCGCTCACGTAGTGAAGCTGCACGTCGAAGATGAAGAGGGGCGCCCCCGTGCGCTCCTGGAAGGCCGCCGCGTCAGCGGCCTCGAGGGGAAGCACGTCGAAGAAGTGGCCGAAGACCGCATTCATGGCAAGGAGCGAGGCCGCCATCCCGCCGCTCCGCCTCAAGAACTCGCGGCGGCTCAGCCCGAGCCTCGGCGCCAGTCGCCCGGCCTCGGCGAGGATGCGATCTTCGACCCGGCGCTGCGCGGGTGTCTGCGGCAGCGGCGGAAACTCCTCGTTGGACACGAGCTGCATCGGGAGCGGCACTTCGCTCTGAACGCCTTGTCGCATGGGGGTCACCTGCGCTTTCGCCACGCCTCGTGGCGCGCGGCGCGGTCGGACGTCTGGGAGAGCGCCATGAAACGATAGAGATCGGCCTGCGCGGTCGCGGCCAGGCCGCCCTCGTAGCCCAAGCGCAGCGATTCGCGCGCGAGCCGCACCGCGGACACGGGCATGTCGCCGATCGCCTGCATCGTCCGGATCGCTTCGGGGATCAGCGTGTCCTGCGGCAGGACGTCCACGACCATACCCATGCGAAGCGCGTCGTCGGCGCCGACCTTGCGGCCCGTGAGCGCGATGTTGAGCGCGTTGCCCCGCCCGACGAAGCGCGCCAGCCGCAGCGTCCCGCCGTACGCCGGCAGAATTCCGAGGCTCACCTGCGGCAGGCAGAACACCGCCTGCTGGCCGGCCAGGATGAAGTCGCAGCACAGCGGAACGAGGCAGCCGATGCCGATCGCGTATCCGTTCACCGCGCTGATGATCGGCTTGGGATAGCGCTCGACGGCGTCGAACACGGGGCTGCCCTTGAGATTCGCCAGGTGCTGCTCGGGCGACTCGACGGTGTGGGTCTTGGGATTATTGAGATCGGCGCCGGAGGAGAACGCCCGCCCCACCCCGGTGAGGACGACCGCCCGCACCGAGTCATCCAGCTCCGCCTCGTGCAATCGCGCGAGCAGGGCCGCGCCGAGGTCCGGGCTCCAGGCGTTCAATCGCTCGGGCCGGTTGAAGGACAGAAGGGCGACGGAGCCCTTGCGCTCGATGAGCACCGCGGATTCGTCGGCGGTCATGGCTGCCTCCTCGGAACCTGCTTCATGCGCTCGCCGAGGGTGAGCCGGAAGCCGTCGCCCTGCTTCGTGGTCCCCCGAAGGTAGGCCTGGGTCTCGGCCTGCTCTTCCTGCGCGAGCGCCTTGGCGTGTGAGAGCCGGATGCGCCGGCCTCCTTCCTCGATCGCGAGCACGAGCACCTTGATCTCGGCCCCGACGGGAAAGGTCTTGCGAAGATCGGCGCCGCGGGCCGTGCCGAGCTCGGCGAGCGGGATCAGTCCGGTCTGCCCGGGACCGAGTCGGACGAAGACACCGAATGACTCCAGGCGCTCCACGGTGCCGGCCAGCACCGCCCCGACCGCGACGCGTGACTCCATCTGCTGACCGGGTGCGGCGCCCTCGGGCGCCAGGGCGAGCGCGATGCGATGCTTGTCCCCGTCGATGTTGACGATCAGTACGGCAACTTCGGCGGAGCCGGCCGCAGCCTCCCGCAACGCGCCCTGCCGGCTACGCGGAATCTCGGTGTTGTGCAGGAGCCCGTCCACGCCGGGCAGCAGCTCCACGAAGACGCCGAACTCCGTGGCGCGAACCGCTCGCCCGCGGACGACCTGGCGCTCGCGCAGCTGTCCCGGCACCGCCGCCCATGGGTCGCCCTCGAGGGCCTTGAGGCTGAGCGAGATCCGGCCTTTCTCGTGATCGATCCGCAGCACCTTGACGGTCACCGCCTCGCCGACCCGCAGCCGATCGGCCGGACGGGTGACGCGCGAATGTGAGAGCTCGGACAGCGGCACGAGCCCCTGCAGACCGCCGAGGTCGACGAAGGCGCCGAAGTCCGCCAGCGAGGTCACCGTGCCGGCGAGCACCGCGCCCGGGACGATTTTCTTCCGCGTCTCCTCGGCGGCCTCGGCGGCGCGCTCTTCGAGCAGACGCCGCCGCGAGAGGACGAGATTGCGACCGTTGTCGGCGTAGGTCGCGACGCGGAACTCGAGGACGCGGCCGACGTATTCGTCCGGGGCCTCCACGCGACGCAGGTCCATTTGCGAGAACGGGCAGAAACCCCGCAGGCCGCCGACCGTCACCTCGTAGCCGCCCTTGATCACGGCTGCGACCTTCCCCTCGACCGGAATGCCGGTCTGCGCCGCGACGGCGAGGGCCTGACGCGCCTGCGCCCCCTGCCGGAGCTTGTGTGAGAGACGCACCTCGTCACCGGTCGACACCACGGTCGCCTCGACCTCGTCGCCGACGGCGACACGCAGCCGGCCTTCCTCGTCGGTCAGCTCGGCGCGCTCGATCCAGGCCTCGCCCTTGCCCCCGACGTCGACGAAGACGCTCTCGGCCGCGATCTGGATGACGCGTCCCTTCACGATCTGGCCGACTTCCAGGGTGGGCCGCGCGGCTTCTCGGGCGAACAGCGTCGCGAAATCTTCGGCGTCACTCATGCTCTCCACCCTAGGCGGCCGCACTCAGGAGGTCAAGGCGCCCCTTCTCGTCGGAAACTCTCGTCCACCGCCGCCAGCAGGCTCGGGACGTCCAGGGGCTTCGTCAGATACGCTCGCACGCCGGCCTCGAGGAGCCGCTGCATCCGCGCCGGGATCGCGTCGGCGCTGAGCACGATGACGGGGATGTCCCGCGTGCGCGGATCGTCGCGAAGCAGCCGGAATACTTCATCGCCGGACATGTCGGGCAGGTGACGGTCGAGCAGGATGAGATCCGGTCGATGGTCTCGCGCGAGAGCGATACCGACCCGGCCCTGCATCGCCGAGAGCACAGTGGTGGCGGCCCGCCGCGCGAGGACGCTCTGGACGAGGCGAAGGTTCGAGAGATTGTCCTCGATGTAGAGGATCTTTCGCGGCGCCCTTCCCGTGCCATCGTCCGCCGTCGGCTCGATCGCCGCCGGCGTGACGACATCCGCGACGCCGGGCGCCGACGCGACCGCCAACTCCACGGAGAAGGTGCTGCCCGTCCCCGGCCGGCTCTGGACTCGCAGCGTGCCCCCCATCGCCTCGACCAGCGTCTTGGAGAGCGCGAGCCCGAGCCCGGTGCCCTCGACCGCGCTGGCTTCGGCGCCCAGGCGGTCGAAGGGGGTGAAGAGCCGCTGCAGCTTGTCGGCCGCGATGCCGTCGCCGGTGTCGGTCACGTGGATGCGCAGACGGCCCTCGGCGCCCGCCTCGCACGAGACGGTCACGGTGCCGCCCGGTCGGTTGTACTTGATGCTGTTCGAGAGGAGGTTCAGGAGCACTTGCTGCAGGCGCTGTCGATCGGCCAGCACGTGCAGGTTCTCGTCGATCACCTCGGCCCGCACCGACACGTGTGGCTCGGCCGCCGACGGCTGGACCAGCTCGATCGCCTGCCGGACCGTTTCTCGGACGGGGACCGGCTCGACGGAGAGCTGGAGCCGGCCGGCCTCGATCCGGCTGATGTCGAGAATCTCGTTGATGAGGCCCAAGAGGTGCCGGCCCGCGCGAAGAATCTGATCGACGCTCTCCTGCTGCTCCGGCGACGCCGCGTCTATCTCCAGCAGCTGCGCGAAGCCCAGGATCGCGTTCAGGGGTGTGCGCAGCTCGTGGCTCATGCGCGACAGGAACTCGCTCTTGGCCTGGTTGGCGCGGTCGGCCTCGGCGGTCGCCGCGCTCAGCTCGCGCGTGCGCTCTTCCACGCGGTGCTCGAGCTCCTGGGCCTGTCGCTTGACGCGCTCGTGGAGCCGGGCCTGCGCGATCGCGATCGCCAGCTGCGCCGCCGCCTCCTGCGCGATGCTCACCTGCTCGGCCGGGAACGGCCCGGGGGCGCCGCCGAAGCTGAGGGCGCCGATGAGCTCGCCGCCGGCGATCATCGGCACCACCATGTACACGTGCACGCCGGACGCGAGCAGCGCCTGGGCCTCGGGGCTCGGCGGCAGCGCCTCGACATCGATCACCTGCATCTCGCCGCGCTTGAGCGCCTCCACGTCGCCCATCAGCTGCAGCGAGTAGCGGACACCCGGCCCGACGCGGATCCGGTGTCGGCCCGCCGCGGCCAGCCACTCGACCTCGCCCGCCGCCAGGTCGAACAGGTTCACGATGGCGCGCGGGACCCCGAGCAGTTCTCGAAGCGGTCGGAGCGCGGCCGCTGCAATCGCGTCGGGTGACTGTTCGGCGATCAGCCCCCGATCGATCTCGTGCAGGATCCTCAGGCGCTCAGCCTGCTTGGCCAGCGCCTCCTGGGCCTGGGCGTTGTTGATCGCGACAGCGGCCTGGTCGGCGAAGGTCTGGAGGAGCGCGATCTCCGGATCGGTGAAGGCGCGGGGCGTGGGACTTCCGACCGACACGACGCCGATCACCGTCCCCGCGACGCGCAGGGGCACGGCGAGACCGGCGACGATCCCGACCTCGGCGTTGCGATCGCAAATCTCCGGATTGAGCTCGAATCGCGCGTCGGTCCGGATGTCCGCGGTCCACATCGGGTGCCCCTCGACGGCCGCGCGCCCGATGAGGCCGACCCCGCTGGGCACGACGTCGCGGCTTCCCGCGTATTCCTTGGCCCGACCTCCGAGCGCGATCGCCTTGAGCGCGCCGTCAGGCTGGAGGAGGCGAATGGCCGAGCTGTGGACCCCCAGCAGGCCGAGCACGCCATCGGCGATCCGTTCGCTCACGGTGGTCAGGTCGAGGGTCTCGTTGACGAGATGAGCGACCCGCGCCAGCTCCCGGGCGCGCGCGCGGGCAGCTTCTAGCTGACGCTCGAGATCGGCGACAGCCTCACGGAGCCGCGCGACCTCGGCCCGGCACTGCGCGGAAGCCGGCTCCATGGCGCGAGGTTAGAGGAGCCAACTGCGCGGTGTCAACGCGCGACGGGACTCCGAGTTCGGCCCTCGCTCACGCTGTCGCTGGCACGATCCTTGACCGCCTCGAGGCCGTCCACGCTCTCGAGGCTCGGGTTGGGAAGGGTGTTGGGGTGACTCCACTTGACCCACACCTGCCGGGCCCTTCCCCGGTGCTGCACCGCGACCCGCACGACGGTCCCACGAGTGTTGAGCAGATGATGACTCCGGATCACGATGTCGCCGACGCAGAGATCAGTCAATCGAGAACCTCCGTCTCCTATCGCTCAATGGTCAGCGCCTCGACTCGCAGCGGGAGCCGGCTCTCTCCGGGCTCTCCAGAACCGCTGCGCGTGCGCGATGAGGGTTCTTCGTTTGGAGTCGCGCCTCGGCCGGCGGGGCCCCGGCCCCGCGACGGCCTGCAGCGCGCACCGCGACGTGCCCAGCAGGAGGGTCGAGAACCCGAGAATGCACAGCGCGACCGGCAACACTTTCGCCGTGATCGACGCGTCCGAGATCCAGAACACGAGCGCGCTGGCGAACACGAGCGGCACCAGCACCGGGGCGCCGGGCGGCCACACGCGTCGCCAGACGCGGACGAGAGCTTTGCCGAGATCGCCTTCGAGCCGCTTGTGCACGAAGACCCACGACACGAGCCCAACCACGAGGAGCGCCGGAACCCAGGCATGCAACCACAGCACCCACGCGAGGATGAGGAACACCGCGGCAGCGCGCCGTCCCCCTTTACCGTTCATCGTATGGCTCGGCTGTCGGCGGACAGGCGGAGGGGCGGGCCGACGACGACGACGAGCTTGACGGCCGCCAGCGCACGAATCACCAGCCACGACGGATCGAACTCGATTCGCCGCACGCTGAACTTCGGCGCTCGCGGCTCTGCGTGGTGATTGTTGTGGAGACTCTCGCCGCCCGTCACCCAGGCCAGCACAGCCGAGTTGTACGCCGTGTTCGTGAAGTTCTGAGCTCCTCGCCAATGCCCGACGCCGTTGATGAGCGGCGCGAGGACGACGACGTAGAGGACGGCATGCGCCAGCGCCGCGATCAAACCCGGACCGATCCCCAGGAGCAGACACAAGAGCGCGGTGCCCAGACCGGGACCGACGATGCCCTTCGAGAAGACCGCGCGATCCAGCCGGTCCTCGGCGAGGTCCGGCGCGAACTTCCGGATCGTGTCGCGGTTCCGCGCTTCGCGTTGGTAGTAGTAGGCGTTCAAGAGCTGGACCCGCCACAGGCCGAGCAGGCGTGGACTGTGGGGGTCGCCTTCCCGGTCGGTGAAGGCGTGATGCTTGCGATGAACGGCGACCCACTCCTGGCGTCGCTGACCCGTCGTGAGCCAGAGCACGATTCGGAACAGCAGGTCCGCGAGGGGGTGCACGGCCAGCGCTCGATGCGCGAGGGTGCGGTGCAGGTACACCGACGTCGCGATGACAGCCGTTTGCGTCAGCGCGATGACGACCAGCGGAACGATCCAGACACTCACTCCTGGCGCCTCCGCGGCGCGCGGCCGCTCTGTCCCCGCGAGCTTCCCGACGGTCGATTCGTCCGTTCCTCCTGAGCCCGTTGCCGACGCGCCATGCTCCGCCGGAGGCGAACCGTCTTGGCCTGCACCTCCACATTGGCGAGGAAGGCCGGGTGGCCATCGCGCTTGAGCCCTTCCTCGATGAGGGCACGGAGAACGATCTGGAGGCTCACCGGAAGCTTGAGACTGATCGTCGCCTTGCCCGCGACGACGCGAGCCCGGTCCAGGACGTCTCGGGGGAGAATGAGCAGAACCGTGGTCCGATTTTCGAGCATCATCACCTCCATGTTCTTGCCGCTCGGGGCTGCGAGCGCCGGCCCGCGCGTGTCTGGCGCCGTCTTCGCACCGAATAATTTTAACTTGTTATATATGTTATAGTGTTATCATCTGTCAAGCAAGCAGGATATCGTCGTGGGGCGACACCGGCTATGTGGCGAGCCCACCACCCTTCCGGGAAAGGTAGGAGCAAGCGACCCATGGCCCAGGGCGTCATCCCGCTGGGGGCGGTCCCGACTCGGGAGTCGTCCGCCCAAGTCGGCGAGATCGGCTACGAGGAGCGGGCGTCCCTGGAGTGCGGGCGTTACATGGCCCTCTTGCGACACGCGATCGGTCCCGAGCCGGCCGGCGCACGACTCCGAGTCCGACGCTCCGAGCCGGACTTTGGCTCGTACCTCGAGGTCGTCGTCGAGTACGACGACGAGAACAACGTCGCGCGCGCGTACGCCATTCGCTGTGATCGTGAGGCGCCGACCCGATGGGAGTAAGAGCCATGAGTGACCGAGGCGATCGTACCGTCATCGACCAAAATCGGGAGAGCTCGATCGTGACACTTCATATTGTCGAGATCCGAGGGCGTTCGATGTGGTGGACCTGGGTAATCCGAGACAGCGCCGGCGTCCTGGTGGAGGAATCGAGGACGCAGTTTCGCTCGGCCGCGGCCGCGGAATCGGAAGGTCGCGCCAGAATCGCGGACCTCAAGAACCGCCATGCACGATAAAGTTGTCGGGGCTCTCGCCCTGATCCTCCTCGTCTCGCTCGCCGCCACGCGGCCGGCCGACGGCCAGGTCCCCACCGCCGTCGACTTCGCCGCCTGCAATGACGAAGCGCCCAAAGCGGCCAAGGCCGGAGCTGCCTCACCAATTTCGGGCGATCACCTCCGGGCCGGGAGCGCACGGGCCGGCACCCTGGCGCCGAACTCCATGGACTTCGCGAGCAAGCTCATCGAGTCGTCCGATCCGCAAATCCACGGCATGAACGCGGAAGGGGCGAAGGACGCCACGTATCAGGCCGCCTATCGCAGCTGCATGAGACGAAAAGGCTTCTGAGCGTCGCGCGGCGGGACGAGGCGCCTGCGCCCGTTCCGCCGCCTATAGCTCACGATATTTGTCGGCATCCCGTAGCCGTTGCGCCTGCTCTTCGGCCTTTGTGGTCTCACGCCGCCGGTCCTCCCAGCGCTGCTCCTCCGCCCGCTGAGTGGCGTCGTTGGCGGCCGTGATCCACTTGTCGATGTGCAGGATCCACGCGGCGACGTGAGCCTCGGAACTCTCGAAGCCAAGTTCTGCGTCCCGGAACGCCACACGCTGCGAGCTGATGACGCCTTGCCGCTCGCCAGAATTCCGAAAGAACTGGATCCAGTCGGCCGTCGGCTTGTCGTTGAGAGGAATGCTCCAGACGAACTCATCCCGTTTTTGTCTGGCAGGTACGGGCCCGGAAAGACGCCGGATCGGCTCCATCTTCAGCCCCTTCTCACGAAGATTCGTTTCGTCACTACGCCCCAGGCCGTCGCCGAGCCGTCGAGAGCTTCAGAAGGGCGCGCGGAGACGATGGCGTGCGTGGGGCCCTGTCCGCTCGTCGTGCGGGATCGCCGTCACCGCCATGAGCACGCAGCGGCAGCCCGGGTGAATCGGTGGCACGATGTCCCTCCCGTACCGCACCTCGTGCCCGTTGAACGACTCGCACGCCGGACACCGCTGCCCGTCTTCTTGCCGCACGATTCGCACTCGCATCCCCTGGCGGGTGTAGTGGCCGAGCGCCGCCGCGCCGCGCGCGAGCGTATCGAGCCACTCGAAGAGCAGATCCAGCTTCCGTAGCCGATAGGCCGCGCACGCGGCCGCTGGCGTCCGGGGCTCGGGGGCCACCTGCAGACCGTCCCACCGAGCGGGGAACGCGCCGCGCGCGGCGAAGATGCCTTGCCAGCGATCGAACTCGGGCCAGGTGAAGACGCGATCCGCGAGGGCGGTCATGGCCCTCGCCGGTCCCTCGCGGGCAGCCGCCACACGGGCGCGCCCGACCTTGAGGAACTCGACGACCGCCTCTCGCTCATCGTCCGAGAAACCCTGAATGCTGTCCAGCGCGAGCGCCGCCGCGTCGAGCCTCTTGCTCACGGGTCGATCCCATCCACGCCGGACGAGCGCTCGAGGGCGCTCTGGCCCTTCGCCCGGGCTCTCGCCGGCTCGCTTTCCCGCCCGCGTCTTTCGTTCTCGACCATGTCGTCGGCACTCCCTTGCTGGACTAAGTATATACTATTTATTTCTTATATATTTTATGGTACTGTTCCCTTCGCCTGACCGCGGGGGTGTCGGTTCACTGGAACCCGTGGCCCCTGTCAGGCCACGACTCCAGCGTCGGTCCGCGTTTCTCTGGAGCGTGCATGAACTCACAGCGTGGAATCAGCAAAGGAGACGCCCCATGGCGCAGAAACTCTTCATCGGCGGTCTCGCGTTCTCCACATCGACGGAACGGCTTCGTGAGGTGTTCGCCACGGCCGGCCAGGTCGAATCGGCTGCAGTCGTGACCGACCGTGACACCGGCCACTCGCGGGGCTTCGGCTTCGTGGAGATGTCCACGACCGAAGAGGCCGATCAGGCGATCGCGAAGTTCAACGGCAAGGACCTCGACGGCCGTCAGCTCCGGGTCGAGAAGGCCTCCAGCGGCGGCACCCGTGGCGGCGGTGGGGGAAACTCTCGGGGCTTCGGCGGCTCCTCACGCGGAGGGCGCTGGTAGGTCACCTGGCTCATGCGGCACTGGGAGGAAAGTAGCTTTCCCCCAGAATCAGGAGGCGTGTCATGCAACTACAAGTACCGTGGCTCAAACCAATGGTCTGGGGTGCGATCGGTGGCGCCGTCGTAACCATGATCGTCGGCTTTTCATGGATGGGATGGGTCCTCGGCAGCACGGCCGAGCGGATGGCGACGGAGCGCGCCGGCTTGGCGGTGGTCGTCGCTCTCACCCCCTCCTGCGTCGCGAACTTCATGCAGCAGCCCAATGCAGCGGCGAAGCTCGCAGAGTTCCTGAAGGTGGACTCGTGGAAGCAGCGGCAGTTCGTCGAAGAGGGCGGCTGGGCGACTCCACGCGGGGGTAAGGCGCCGAACGCCGGGGTGGCGAGTGCGTGTGCCGAGGAGCTCGTGAAGATCAAGACCTAGCCGGGCGGAAGCGCGCCACGGGCGGCGCCTCGAGGCGGTCGGCGGCTGCTCAGCGGAGGGCTCCGGCGAAGAACGGCAGCACGTCCGGCGCCCATCCGTGCATGCGTCCCGCGGCGGCTGGATCAGGAACACGGGAATCTCGATCTTCCGCACCGCGCTGACGAGGCGCTCTCGCAACGGCGGGTTCCCGCTCCAGCTCAGCGCGGCAGGCGAGATGGGCGCCGCCGCCTTGTAGCTCGCGCTGCGTTCGGCGGCGAGCAGGGTCTGGATGCCCCGAACGAGCAGCCGGCGACCACGAGACGATTCGGGTCGACGTACGGCAGGCTCCGAAGATAGGCCTGGCCGGCGAGCTGGTCGTCGAGATGTTCGCCTTCCATCAGGCGCACGAGGAGCTGTCCGGCAGCGGCCCGGCTGCCCTGCGCCCGTCGTAGCTGGTCCATGATGTAGGACCCTTCCGAGTCACCGTGGCCCCGCCGCATCGGCGCGAAGATGACGTAGCCCGCGGGCACGAAGATCGCTGCGACCGCGTCGAACTGCCGCTGCGTTCCGGGATTCTTTTGGCTGCCGTGATTCCAGATGACCCCGGGAAGCGAGCCGGTCCCGTCGGGCTTGCAGAGAAATCCGACGAGCGTGAGGTCGCCGCTCTTGAACGTCACACGTTCCCGCGCGGCGGCCGCGGGCTTCTGCGCACTCGCCGGAACCCGAAGCCCCAGCGCGTGGACGATCAACAACGCGAGGACTCGTGTTCTCGTGACGACCACGTTGCGTTCAAGGTATCGTATCTACACCGAAAGGAGCATCATCGTGACCGAGCGCGGGATTCACGTCGTCCGTGAGCACCTGGCGAAGCTGCCGCCATCGAGCTCGCTCACCATCGAGCAGCGTCGCGCGCAGTACGACCGCGCGGAGCGCGTCTTTCCCACCCCGGCCGACGTCGCGATCGAGGCCGTGAAAGCGCCGCAGCGGCCCGCCGAATGGCTCCGGCCGCCTCGGGTCAGGTCGGACACGGTCGTGCTCTACCTCCACGGCGGCGGCTATGTGATCGGCTCGCCCCGCTCGCACCGTCACCTCGCCGCCGCGATCGCGCGGGCGGCCAGCGCGCAGGCACTCAGTCTCGACTACCGGTTGGCGCCCGAACACCCGTTCCCCGCCGCGCTGGACGACGCGGTCGCGGCCTACCAGTGGCTGCTCGGCCAGGGCGTCACGCCGGGGCGCGTCGTCCTGGCCGGCGACTCGGCGGGCGGCGGGCTCACCGTGGCCGCCTTGATCGCGCTGCGCGAGCGCGGCCTCCCGCGGCCGGCCGCGGGGGTATGCATCTCGCCCTGGGTCGATCTCGCGTGCAGCGGCGCCAGCTACGCGACCAAGGCCGCTACGGATCCCATCGTGACCCGTGACGGCGTGGCCGAGCTGGCGCACGCCTACCTGGGCGCCGGCGATCCGAAGACGCCGCTCGCCTCGCCGCTCTACGCCGATCTCCGACAGCTGCCGCCGCTGCTCGTCCAGGTCGGGAGCGAAGAAGTGCTGCTCGACGACGCGCGCGGCCTCGCCGGGCGGGCCCGCGCGGCCGGCGTCGACGTCACGGTCGAGGAGTGGCCGGCGATGATCCACGTCTGGCACTGGTTCCTGCCGATGCTGGACGAGGCCGAGCGCGCGATCGCGGTCATCGGCGACTTCGTGCGCGCGCGCGTCGGCTGAGCCCCTCCAGCTCCTGGCGGGCGAGCTGGACGGCGTTCGTCGACGTCCAGTAGAGGACCATGCCGGCGGGAAATGTGTAGAAGAGCAGGAAGAACAGCAGGGTCATAGCCGCGAGATTTCTGCGTTGCCGGCGCGCGAGGGTCGGCGTGAGGACGCGCGAGCGGAATCGCCACAGGGCCGCCAGCGATATGCCGCTCATCAGGAACGGCAAGAGGTTCAGGTGGCACCCGAAGAAGGGCACGCACATCGGCAGCCGCAGCAGCTCGTCCGGCCGCGACAGATCCGGGATCCAGAGAAACGATACCCGATGAAGGTCGAAGTCCTCCGCCAGCATGTCGAACACGGCGATGAACACGGGGAGCTGGATCAGGACGCCGAGCAGGCTCTTCAGCGTGTACAGCGGGTGCACGCCCTCCGCGCGGTACACGGCCAGCGTGCGCCGCGCGCGCTCCTCGCCTCGATGGGCTGCCTTGATGGCGTCGATACCCGGCTGGAGCCGCGCCTGAGTGGCGTTGACCTGTTCTTGTAGTCGCTCGGCCACGGTCGTCAGAGGCAGGAGCAGAAGCTTGACCGATAGCGCGAGGGCGACGATCGCCACGCCGGGATGGCCGACGACCGCGGTCAGCCCGCGCAGGAGGAAGAGAAGCGCGAAGCTCAGCGCCCGCAGCCAGGACCAGAGGCCGGAGAAGAGCATCCGTTCGAGCTCGGGGCTTGCGTGGGTCAAGGCGCGATTCTCCAGCGGCCCCGAGTAGAACGTGTAGCGCCACGAGAGCCGTTCCGGCTCGTGAGCCGGGCTCAGGACGACGCTGGCGCCCGGCCCCCGCTCGACGGCGCTGGCTCCGTCCGAATGCAGCACAAGGGCCCAGAATCGGCTGTGGAATCCCACCCAGTCGCCGGCGCGCAGCGGCATCGGGTCCCGGCGGTCGTCGCCGACGGTGCGGGCGACACCTCCGGCGACGACCACTCGGCTCACGCGGTCGAGCATTGCGGCGAAGCCGGCGGCCGGGGCCGGGAACAGGCGCCGGCCCGCACCCAGCTCGAGCTCGAGACGCCGGCCTGCCGCGAACGCGGTCGCGTTGGGTCCGAGCAGACGCACCGTCAGCACGACCTCGTAGTCCTCGCGGGAGATCTCGAACGCTTTCGAGATGCGGACGCCCTCGACCGGCAGATCGGATTCGAACGTCACGATCCGTACACGCGCGTCCTCCGTGCGGTCGGCCGTGAAGCGCAGCCGCTGGAGATCCACGGGTTGACCGGGGCCGCGGAAGTAGAGCCGCGGCTGCGGCGGATCGTCGTCGCCGGTGAAGCGGACCGACGTCCCCGACGCCATGTCGGCCTGAGCGCAGGAAGGATGGCAGGCCCGCCACACGACGGGGCTGGCGCCGTCGAGGGAGAACACGAGATCGAGTCGATTGGTCGTGACGCGGACACTGTCACCGCCCGCCGCGTCGACGGAGACGGGAAGAACGATCGCGCCCACGAGGAGAGCCAGCCCCGTCGCTATCGGTAGAACCGGCTCATCTCCTGCAGCGCCCCTCGCAGCACGTCGCGGGGGACCGTCGGGTTGGGGACGAGGCGATAGCTCCGGTCGCGAATCTCGTAGCTGGCCGGGTAGATCACGGTCACCCGTTCGGGTTCGATCACGGCGTATTCGCGGTAGCTGGCGGCGATGAGCCAGTCCCACTGCGCGTCGGAGAAAAGGTCGTGGCCGCTCGCGTAGTCGGATGGCGGATTCGTACAGCCGAACAGCTGGGCGAGCAGGGTCGGCGCCAGGTCGTTGTGGGAGGTTCGGCGAACGACGCGCCCCGGTGGCCGCCCGGGCCAACGCATCACCAACGGCGTCCGCATCTGGTAGTCGCTATACGCCGTGCCGTGTCCCTTGAAGCCCAGCCTGTTCTCGTCGAACTCGATACCGTGATCGGACGTGATGATGATCACGGTGCGCTCCAGCAGCTTCCGTCGCTCCAGATCGTCGAGCACTCGCCCGACCAGCGAGTCGACGAAGTGCACGGCGGTCAGGTACCGGGCGTATCGGCGGGCCTGGGTCGACGCTTCCGCTGGAACCTGGATCACCTCGGGGTAGTTGTCGGGCGGCTCGATGGCCACCGAGGCGTTGTAGTAGAGAAACCCGAAGAAGGGACGCGATGGGTCTCGCCGGCCGAGCCACTCGAGCCACTCATCCGTCAAGGTCCGGTCCCTGCCGCTGGACCCGGGGAGGCTCGAGGACGTCTCGAGGCGAAGATTCGGGACGCCGGCGAAAGCCGTCCGATCGAGCTCGACAAGGCGATACAGGGGTGAGCTGGCAAACAGCCCGAGCTGGTAGCCGTACTGTCGGAACGAGTCCATCAGCACGGGGGACCGCGCGCGGCCGGCGAAGGCATCCCAGTAGGTCGCGGGGAGGCCGTAGAACAGGGAGAACATTCCGGGCCGCGACGAGTTGCCGCCGCTGTAGTGCCCGTCGAATCGGATCGCGCCCGGTGCGAATTTGGCGAGTCTCGGCGCGAAGGCTGGCGTCAAAGCATCCGGGCGCATGGCGTCGATCACGACGAGCAGGACGTTGAGCATCGGCGCGCGAGGCTCGCACCGCAGCGGGGCCAGCGGATAGTTCAGCTCGCCGCCAGGCAGTTGGCCGAGCGCCGTGACGAGGCCTTGCTCGCGCGCCCGTACCCGATCAACGAGACCCAGTCTCGTCAGCAGCCTTGCGTTCCTGAGCGGGTGATAGAGCGGCAGGTATCGGGTGAACGCGGTCACCGGCACGTAGGAGTGGGCCGCCGCCCACGCGTGGATGAGATGGCTGGCCAGGAAGCAGCTCCCGAGGACCAGGGCAAGATACCACCCGACCCGGGGCGTCGGGCGCGTGGTGCGCTTCCAGACCCAGGACGCCAGCATCGACTCGATGGCCACGCCCACGAAGAAATAGAGCGCGAGAAACACGAAGGTCTGCGGCTCCAGCAAGCGGAACGTCAGGACGCTCAGGTGGTAGCGGTTCTCGGCGAAGACCAGGCTGTCGAGCAGCACGAAGCTGACGCCGGCGCTGGCCAGGGAGACGCCGAGAGGCAGCACCACCCCCGGCCGCGGGACCAGCACGATCAATGGGCCCAGCAGCAGGAGGAGCGGAAGGTAGGCGAGCGCGGTCAGGTGGCCCACGTAGGCGAGAGCCGCGTAGACCCAGGCGACCGAGGGCCCGAGCGCGGAGTAATACCACAGATAGCGCAACCCGACGACGGCCAGGAGCACCGCGTTGGCGACGGCGAACCAGTTCGCCCAGCGGAGCAGTCGTCTTCTGGCGCTCACGTCGATCCGACCTGCCGGCGCCCCGCGCCCCGCGGCGCTCCGGATGCGCCGGCGCCGGCTCGCTCGTCCGCGATGCGAGCGATCTCCCGTGCCCCGACCTCGACGCTGCGGCCGACGTTGAAGACCCACTCGTCCCGCAACGTCGTGGTGCGTTTGCGAAAGTCCTCCGCGCCGCGTCGCAGCTCCGCCACGTGCCGCGGCGCGTCCGCCAGGCGGTCGAGCGGCAGGATGGTCCCGAGCTCCCGACGGATGCGCATCTCCATCGGCTCCAGACCGAGCTCCGCGAATTTTGGATTTCGCACGCGAGGCGGCACGTCGACGAAGAGCACGGGCTTGCCGAGCCCCAGAGCGTACTCGATCGCCATGGCGGACCAATCACAGACGAGCAGGTCCGACTCCAGCAGCGAGGCGCTGTCCTCCATCCGGTCCACGTGCCGGAAGCGCGGGTCCCCGCCGAATCGGGTGATCAGCCGCTGAACGAGCTGCGGCGCGAGCCGAGCGGTCTGGTAGTGCGGTCGCATGATCACGCGGATGTCGGCGGCCAGCAGCGCGGCGATCAACGCCTCGCCGCAGACGTGCAGGATCGACTGCTCGCCCCAGGTCGGGGCCAGCAGCGCCGTGGTCCCGCCCGACGGCTCCCGCGGGTGGGCGCGAGCGACCTCGATGAGACGCTCGAGCCGAGGATAGCCGTGGGCGACCAGATGCTTGGGCGTGAGGCCCTTCAGCTGCTCACGTCGGCGGATCTCCGCGATGTGGTGGGGCCCCACGCAGAGCAGGCTGTCGTAGTGGTCGTACGAGTCTTCGTGGTCTACCAGGTGCGTGCTGCCCATGCTGTGGAACACGTAGACGTAGCGCACGGGATGGATCGATCGCTTGAGGTGGAAGTTTCCCAGATCCAGCATCGTCAACACCAGGACGTCGGCCTTGAGCATCTGGAAGAACCAGGTACGCACGGCGCCCGCGCGGATGCGGAAGGCGTGCAGGCCGCCGCGGCCGACGGACGGCAGCGCGACGGTCGGCTCGGAGGTGACGTGGCAGACCGGGCGAGACAGCCGCTCGATCAGGAAGTCGATGAGCGGTTGGAGATGATGCCAGTCCTGGTAGGTTTCGGAGTAGAAGACGATGTTGCGGTCGCGCGGCGGCAGCTTCGTGAAGCGCCGGTAGCTCTTCCAGTCCTCCCACGTCTTCATGAGGCGTCGCGACGCCGGAGCCGTCGGTCGGCGCTGCCCGCACGGCGCGCGCGGCGGTCCACCGATGCGGCGCTACTCGTCCGCTGCGGGTGCGCCTTCCACCGCTGCCGGCCCGCGTCGCTTGCCGCGCAACCAGCCGACAAGCCGGTACCAGAACATCTTGAGCGCGAGCGCCACCGCCGCCACCACGCCGATCAGGGCCGAGAGAATCATGCTTCCGGTTCCCGGATCGAGGTACGCGTGCGCCGGCGACGCGATCGACAGGAAGGCCGCGAGAAGGAGCGTGACCCGAAGAGCCCGACTGACCGGCATAGTACCCTCCGCGTGGCCTCAGACCCGAAACGTGTAGGTCCGGGTGGGGTCGCGCTCGATATCGGGCGGGAAGCTTTCCCGCTTGTCGGCGAAATAACGCACGCGATGATCCCCGGCCGATCGGCGGTTGTAGGTGATGTAGAGCACGCGCCGGCGCTCGCCGGTGAGATTCGGGCCCGACGCGTGCGGCGTGTAGGAATCGAAGAACACGGCATCGCCGGCTCGGGTCGGCACCGGACGGGCGCCCAGGCGGCGCATGTCGTCGTCGGTGAGGGGGGTCCACTCCTCCCCCAGAAGTCCCCGTGTATGGTGTCCCGCGCAGAGCTCCAGGCAGCCGTTCTCGGCGGTGGTGGAGTCGATACTGACCATGGCGGTGATGAACAGGTCGGCGTAGGTGCTCCACCCGGCCTGCTGGTCTTGATGGGGCTTGAAGCCGTCGCCCCCGGGCAGCTTGAAGTTGATCTTGTCCTTGAAGAGCACGGCTGGCTCGCCGAAGAGCCGGGACGCGGAGCCGCGCAGCTTGTCGCCGTCGCACAGCGCGGCGAAGCCGGCGTGGAACGGGCAGAAGTTCTCGATCCGCTGGAGCACGCGCTCGCCGGGGCGCAGCAAGCTCGGCTCGAAGTACTTCATGCAGCGCCCCGGCACCTCGGGCTGAGCCTCTAGCTCGTCGGTCCACGCCGAGATCCGCCGAATCTCGTCGTCGTCGAACAAGCCCGGGACCACCACGAATCCGTCACGCCGCACGGTCTCGACGTGCGCCGCCGCCTGGGGATCGAGCGCCAATCCCGTCTCGGACCGCCGGGTCGTCGTCTTGCCCATCCGTCGATGAACCTCCGTTCACGAGATACGGTCGGGCTCGAGCACGTCCAAAAGATGCGCTCGAGCACGTCCAAGATACTATAGGCTCTGAGAATCATGAACGAACCAGCACGTTGGGAGCCACGGGAGGGACCGGTGTCTCCCTCGGCCATCATCCTGGCGGCGGGCGTGGCGCGCCGGCTTGCGCCGCTGACCGACCACACGCAGAAATCGCTCCTGCCGGTCGGAGGCCGCGCGATCCTCGCGTGGATGCTCGAGGCGCTCCATGCGGTCGGCGTGGGGCACGTCGTGATCGTGGTCGGGCACTACGCCGATCAGGTGAGAGCCCTCGTGGCGTCCGCGCCGCCGGGGATGACGGTGCAGTGCATCGACAATCCGGCCTACCAGAAGGGCTCGTCGCTCTCGCTCTACTGCGCGCGCGACCTGATTGTTCGGGAACCGACGCTCATCATGGACGCGGACGTCGTGTTCCCGCGGGAGTTCCTGCGCCGGCTCGTGGGATCGGCGGCCGCCCAGGCGCTCCTGATCGATCGGGGCTTCGCCGACACGGGCGAAGAGGTGAAGATCTACACGCAGAGAGACCGGGTCATCGCCCTCGGCAAGAAGGTGGTCCCGGCGGCATGGGACCGCGTCGGCGAGGGCATCGGCTTCTTCAAGTGCGGAGCGGAAGCGGGCCCGGAGCTGGTGCGCCTGCTCGAGCAGGTGATCGACGAGAGCCATGGGCTCTGCGAGTACGAGGACGCGCTGCATCTCCTCGTCACCCGATGGCCTGTCCGGGGCGTCGACGTGACCGGCTTGCCCTGGACGGAGGTGGACTTCGTCGAGGATCTGCGCCGGGCGCAGTCGGAGGTCTTCCCGAAGATCGCACGGCTCGAGGGCGCGGGATAGCGCTCGCGCGATGCTCGCCGGCGGCCCTTCCGAGTCGGCGCCCGACCCCGGCGCGGCCAGCGGCCGCGATCACGTCACCCTCCTGACGTTGATGCTTCTCCTCGTGATCACGGTCGCGGCGTGGGCTCACGTCCTGTCCTCGCCGATGTCGGACGACGACATGGCCGGCATGAGCATGGCGATGACGCCGACGCTCGTCGGCGGCCTCGCCTACGTCGCGGCCTGGGCCGTCATGATGGCGGCGATGATGCTGCCGAGCGCCTTGCCGATGATCGGGCTCTTCGCCGCGACCCAGCGCAACGCGGCGGGCCCGGCCGGTAGGGCCGCGCTGGTGGCGCTGTTCACGTCGATGTATCTCGGGCTCTGGGCGGTGACGGGCGTCCCGATCTACTTGGTGAGCGTGGCGCTCACCACCATCACCGCCAAGGCGCTGGCCTATGGCGTCGCCGGGGTGCTCGTCGTCGCCGGGATTTTCCAGCTCTCCCCGCTCAAGCAAGTGTGCCTGCGACACTGCCGCAGCCCGCTCGGGTTCCTGCTCGGCCACTGGCGTGCCGGCTGGCGCGGGGGCCTGGCGATGGGCTGGGCGCACGCGCGATACTGTCTGGGGTGCTGCTGGGCGCTCATGGCCGTGCTGGTCGTGGCGGGCGCGATGGGCCTTCCGTGGGTCCTGCTCGTCGCGGCGGTCGTGGCGGCCGAGAAGCTCCTCCCGGGCGGAGAATGGATCGCGCGGGTGACCGGCGTCGCGCTCGTGGCCCTGGGCGTCGCCGTCGCTATTCGTCCGGGTCTCGCGATCGCGCTGCGGGCCGGCGGCCACTCGATGTGACGGTAATGGAGGATCATCATGGCGGATGTTCGGTGGCGGATCAGCGGCGAGTACTTCGAGGCGTGCAGCTGTGACTCCGTGTGCCCGTGCCCGACATCGGGCCTGGCGGCCCGTCCGACCAAAGGCTACTGTGCCGCGGGCCTCGTGTTTCGCGTCGAGCACGGCCAGCATGGGAACACCAAGCTCGACGGCCTGAGCTTCGCCGTCCTGCTGCGTACGCCGGGCCCGATGGTCCAGGGCGACTGGACCGTGGGGCTCATCCTCGACGAACGCGCGTCGAAGGAGCAACGCGAGGCGCTCACGGCGATCGCGAGCGGCCAGGGCGGCGGGCCGATGGCCGCGCTGGGCCCGCTGATCAGCCACTTCGAAGGCGCCGAGGCGAAGCCCATCAAGATCGAGACGAACGGGATGCGACGGTCGGTCTCCATCCCGGGCGTGCTCGACCTCGCCGTCGAGGGCATCGCAGGCGCCAAGCAGAGCGAGCCGATCTATCTCGACAACGTCGGTCACCCCGCGGCCAGTCGGCTCGCGCTCGCGAAGGCCTCGCGCAGCCACATGCACGCCTTCGGCATCGACTGGGACGACACGTCGGGACGCAACAACGGCCACTTCGCGCCGTTCGCCTGGAGCTCGAGCTAATCTTTCGAGTCGATCAGGTCAGCTCGGCTTCGAGCTCGTCGATGCTCGCCGCCACGATGTCGACGAGCTGGTCGACCTCCTCGCGGGTGATGCAGAGGGGCGGCGCCAATCTCAGCACCGTACCTCGCGCGTAGACGATCGCGCCGCGGTCCCACGCCTTCCGGTCGAGCCTGGCGACGTTCTCCTTGTCGAGCGGCCGGCCCGAGCCGTCGGGCTCGACGAGCTCGGCGCATACCATGAGCCCGCGGCCGCGCACCTCGCCGACGATGCGCTTCGTGCCGACCGCGTGCTGGAGCCCGTCGAGGAGTCGACCGCCCATCGCCTCGGCGTTCGCGACGAGGTTGTCCTTCTCCATGATCCGGATGTTGGCGAGCGCCGCCGCGCAGGCCACCGGGTGCGCCGCGTAAGTGCCGGGGTGCACGTTCTCCTGCTTGGCGTCGTCGGGAAAGGCGTCGGCGAGGCGGCGTCGCGCGATGGCGGCCGAGAGCGGAATGTAGCCGGACGTGATGCCCTTGGCGACCGTCATGAGGTCGGGGACGACGCGGTCGTGCTCGCAGGCGAACCAGCGACCGGTCCGACCGAATCCGGTGATGACCTCGTCGGCGATCATCAGCACCTCGAGCTCGTCGCAGATGGCGCGGACGGCTTGCAGCCAGCCGATCGGCGGCATGATGAAGCCGCCCGAGGAGATCACCGGCTCCATGATCACCGCGGACACGGTCTGCGGCCCCTCGCCGAGGATCGCGTCGCGTAGCTCGCGCGCGCGCCGCTGGACCAGCTCTTCGTCGGTGCCCGTGCCCCGGTCACGGAACGGGTGCGGCGGCGCGATCTTGGCGAAGCCCGGCACGTGCAGCGCCGTGTAGGGCTCGACCAGGTGTGGCAGCCCGCAGACGGCGAAGGTGCCCGTCGTCCCGCCGTGATAGCCGCCCAGGAGGGAGACGACCTTGTGCTTGTTGGGCTTGCCGGAGGCGAGCCAGAAGTGGCGGGCCATCTGCATCGCGCGCTCGTTGGCCTCGGCCCCGCTCACGGCGAAGAACGAGTAGTCGAGATCGCCGGGCGTCAGCGCGGCGAGCTTGGACGCCAGCTCGGCCGCCGGACGGTTCGAGAACTGCCGCGTCGTCGGGTAGTAGGCCAAGCGCACCGTCTGCTCGGCGATGGCCTCGGCGATCTCCCGCCGTCCGTGGCCGACGTTCACGACGGCCAGGCCCGCGAAGCCGTCGAGCAGCTTCTTGCCGCGCTCGGTCCACACCCAGACGCCTTCGGCCCGCTCGATCACGAGCTCCTCATCGGGGAGCCACGGGTGATCTTGCGTCTTGTGCGTCCAGAGGTGCCTGATCGCGTCGCCGCTTGTGGCCATGGGTCGCGCCTCCCGTCGTTTGCCTGATGCTATCATCTCGCGAACGCGTCGACGCTCGCGTCCACGTCGACAGTCGACACCCGCCATTGCTCCATCCAGCGATCGACGTCCGAGAGGCGAACCAGGAACGGCCCACGGCCGCCCGGCCGGAACGTCGGTATCGGGTGCGCGCGTAGGAGGTCCAGGAGCCGATGACGAGAGATCGAGGTGTACGACGCGACGGCGGCGAGCTTGAGCCACGGATCGAGCTGGACATCGAGGCGGACCGCGTCGATGGCGGGGATCACGCGGATCGGGCGCGCCTTCACGAGCGCGTCTCGGCTCGAGGAGCTGCTGGGTCGGGATCACCGCCGTCGTCGGGCGCTCGTGCCGACGGGGTCCGCGCGACACAGGACCCCGCTCGCGCTCGAGGCGTCGCGGTTTGACAGGATGGGGGGCCGTTCCTACACTAGCGCCTGCCATGGCCCCGGAGGCGCACGTCCTCGGACTCCTCTGCCTCCGCTGCCACGCCCGCTTCGAGGAGCCACGAATGTTCGCGGGCTGCCCGCGCTGTCGCGCGCAGGGCGTCGCCGTGAATCTCACCGTCGAATACGATCTGGTACCGCTCGCCGGCGCGACGCCCGAGACATTCGGCACCGCAGCGCGTGGGCTTTGGCGCTTCCGCCACCTGCTCCCGGCGCGGCCGGCACATCCGATCTCGCTCGGCGAGGGCGCCACGCCGCTCGTCCCCCTCGAGCGCCTCGGCCGGCGGCTCGGACTGCCGCGGCTCTACGCGAAGGACGAGAGCCAGAATCCGACGTGGTCGTACAAGGATCGGCTGTGCGCGATGGCGGTCACCCACGCCGTCGAGACCGGCGCGCGCGTGATCACCATCTCGTCCACGGGCAATCACGGCGCCTCCACGGCGGCCTATGCCGCGCGCGCCGGGCTGCCGTGCGTCATCTTCACCCTCGCCTCGGTCCCCGAGACGATGAAGACGCTGATGCAGGCGTACGGCGCGGCCGTCGTCGCCTGCCCCACGTCGGAGTCGCGCTGGGACCTCATGCGCGAGGGCGTCGAGCGCTTCGGCTGGTATCCGACGAGCGGCTTCGTCACGCCGCCCAGCGGATCCAATCCCTGGGGCGTCGAGGGCTACAAGACGATCGCCTACGAGGTCGCCGAGGATCTCGGCTGGACGGCGCCGGACGTCGTCGTCGTGCCGAGCGCGTACAGCGACGGGCTGTACGGGATCTGGAAGGGATGGACGGAGCTGCGGACGCTCGGCCTCGTGAAGCACGCGCCGCGCATGATCGCCGCCGAGCCGTTCGGTCCCCTCGCCGATGCGCTGGAGCGAGGGCTGCAAGCGCCCGAGCCGGTCGAGGCGCCGGCGCCGTCCGTCGCCTTCTCCATCGCCTCGCGCTACGGCACTTGGCAGGGACTCGCCGCGCTGCGCGAGTCCGGCGGTGCCGGCGTGCGACTGACGGACGAGGGCGTGCTGGAGGCGCAGCGCGCGTTGGCGCGCGAAGAGGGTTTGTACGTCGAGCCCTCGTCGGCAGCGTCGCTGACGGCCGTCATGCAGCTCGCGGGGCGCGGCGCGCTCGACGCGGAGCAGACGATCGTCCTCATCCTAACGTCCGGAGGGCTCAAGGACCCGGGCGCCAGCCGCGCGTGGCTGCCGCCGGTGCCGGCCGCCGATGGCGACTTCGATCGTCTCCTCACCGTCCTGCGCGAGGCCTATGGACTGGCGCTGGACCGATAGCCTCGGCGTCGCGCTCAGGGGGCGCGGCCTCCCCGTCCGCGCCACCGACCTGGCGCGCGCCGCTGAGCGCGCGGGACTCGGAAGCCTCTGGGTCATCGAGGACTACTTCGATCCCGGCGCGTACGCGATCGCCGCCGCGGCCGCCGCGGTTACCGAGCGCGTCGTGATCGGCCTAGGCGTGGTCAATCCCTACACGCGCCATCCGGCGCTCGTCGCCATGGAGACCGCGGCGCTGGCGGGAATCGCCCCGGGCCGCGTCGTCCTCGGGATGGGCAGCAGCAACCGGAAGTGGATCGAGGAGCAGATGGCGATTCCGTTCAAGACGCCGCTGCGTGGCTTGCGTGAGGGCGTCGAGATCGTGCGCCGGCTGCTCGACGGCCAGCGCGTGACTTATACGGGCGAGGTCTTCGCCGTGAACGACGTGGCGCTCGAGGCCGCGCCGCGGGCGCCGGTGCCCATCCTACTCGGCGTCAAGGGCCCGCGCGCGCTCGCGCTCGCCGCCGAGGTGGCGGACGGCGTACATTGCTCCGTCCTCGCCTCGCCGGCTCACGCGCGACGAGTCCGCGCCACCACGGCGTCGCGGTCTCGCGCCGACTTCGTCGTCATCGCCTACGTGCTCGTGGCCGTCTCCGACGACCGCGCTCAGGCGCGCGCCTCGGTGCGACCGCTCATCGCACACTATCTCGGCGTGCTCCACGGCCAGTCCATCCTCGCGGACGCCGGGCTCGAGCCGGCGCGCACGCAGCCCTTTCGCGACGCGCTCATGGCCCGCCGCGCGGCCGCCGATCTCGTCACCGACGACCTGGTGGACACCTTCGCCGCCGCCGGGACGCCGGCCGACTGCCGCGCCGCCCTCGCCCGCTGGGTGGAGGCCGGCCTCGATGCCGCGATCGCTGTGGTGCCCGAGAGGGCCGACCTCGCGCGCCAGCTCGAGCACCTGGGCCGCGAGCTCGCGCCCGCCTGGAAGGAGATGCGATGCCGCTGAGGTTCGGCGTCCACATCCCGACCTGCATCGAGGGCATGATGTACCCGGTGCCGTTCGCGAAGCCTCAGGACATCCTGCCCACCGCACTCCTGGCCGAGCGCGTCGGCTTCGACTCCGTGTGGGGCAACGACCACATGACCACCCAGCGCTACGTGCAGCGCGAGTGGCCCGAGCCGCCGAACTTCTACGAGCCGCTCATCACGTTCACCTATGTGGCCGCGCGCACCGAGCGGATCCGCCTGGCCACTGGCATCATCGTGCTGCCGATGCGCACCATGCCCGTCCTGGCCAAGCAGGTGGCGACGCTCGATCAGCTCTCCGGCGGTCGCGTGATCCTCGGCGTGGGCACCGGCGCCTACCGCGAGGAGTACGAGGCCCTGCACCCCGACGCCCGCGACGCGCGGCGGGGCGAGATCGTTGACGAGGGCATGCGCGCGCTGCGCCTGCTCTTCACCGAGCGCAAGGCGACGTTTCGGGGCAAGCACGTGCGCTTTCAGGACGTGGAGTGCTTCCCCAAGCCGCGCCAGGCGCCGCTGCCGATGTACGCGGGAGGCAACCACCCCGAGGTGCGGCGCCGCGCCGGCGAGTACGGCGAGGGCTGGATGCCGGCGGTGCTCTCGCCGGAGGAGATCGCGCGGGGCGTGGAGGACGTCCACCGCGCGGCGGCCAAGGCCGGGCGCGACGGCGCCGCGATCGACATCGCGCCGCAGTTCGCCTGCTCGATCGGCCGTACGCACGAGGAGGCCGTGAAGCGCTTCCACGCCTCGCAGCTCTACAAGCACCTGGAGTCGCTGAAGCGCTCCACGCTGCGCGAGCAGACGGGCGGCTTCGAGCAGCGCAACCTCATCGGCAGCCCGGCGGAGGTCTGCGAGCGGATCCGCGTCTATCAGCAGGCGGGGGTCACCACGCTCTCGGGCCTGCTCTTTGTAGCGAACACCGTGCCCGAGATGCAGGAGGCGATCGACCTCTTCGGGCGCGAGGTCATCCCCAACTTCAGGTGAGACTCTTCAGGTGAGAGCATGGACGCACACCGACGACAGCGCCTGAGCGCCGTGCTCGAGGCCGAGGGCCTCGACGCGCTCGTGGCCACCACGACCGAGAACGTCTACTACGTGAGCGGCCTCCGCTCGATCTCGCACGCGCTCTTCCGCGGCCTCGAGCTCTACGCCGTTTTCACGCGCCGCGGGACCGCGCTGGTCATCCCCTTCATCGACACGACCGGCGTGGCCGCCGATCGGATCGAGGTCGACCACGTCGCCTGCTACGGCAAGTTCTTCTTCGAGTACGCCGACGACCCCGGAGAGATCGGCCGGAAGATCCGCGAGTGGACGCGCGCACCCGCCGCGAGCCCCGCCGACGCGTTGGCCGGCGTGCTCGGCGACCTCGGCGTGTTCGGCCGGCGCGTGGGCCTCGACGAGGGCAACCTGTTCGCGCCCACGTGGAAGCGCGTCGAGGACCGCCTGGCCGGGACGACGCTTGTGCCCGCGTATCAGATGTTCCGGCAGGCGCGCATGGTGAAGGGCCCGGACGAGGTGGCGGCGCTGGAGCGCGCGGCGCTCGTCGCCGAGGACGGCATCACCGCGGTGCTGGCGATGCTGAAGCCCGGCGTCACCGAGCGCGAGGCCGCGCGTGTGTACGACCAGGAAGTCCTGCGGCGCGGTGCCCAGCCGTTCTTCACCGTGGTCACGATCGGCGAGCGCGCGGCGCTGGCCGACGTCTATCCCTCGGACCGCGCGCTCCGTCCGGGCGACCTCGTACGCTTCGACCTCGGCAGCCTCTGGGGCCCCTATCGCTCGGACATCTCGCGCACGGCCGTGCTGGGCGCGCCCACCGACAAGCAGGCGCGCTACTACGCGGCCATCCTCGCCGGCGAGCGCGCCGCGATCGCCGCCATGAAGCCCGGCGTGCCGGTGAGCCAAGTGTTCGACCTCGCCGTCCGCGTCACGCGCGAGCACGGCATGCCGCATTATCAGCGACACCACGTCGGCCACGGGATCGGGCTCGAGCCCTACGACCCGCCGACGATCAACGCGACGACGAACACCGCGCTCGAGGCCGGCATGGTGTTCTGCGTCGAAACACCCTATTACGAGCACGGCTGGGGCGGCGTGCAGGTCGAGGACGCCGTCGAGGTGACGCCGACCGGGGTGCGCACGCTGACCCGGTCCAGCCAGGAGCTCATGGTCATCGGATAAGCGTCATCGGCTGAACAGGAGGCAGGCATGCGACTCGCACTGGCGCTCGTCACGCTGCTGCTCGCAGCGCTCTCCGGCGGAGCGCTGTCCGCCGGAGCGCAGGTCCCGCCCATCCGCATCGGCTTCGCCTCCGCGATGAGCGGCCCCGCCGCCATCACCGGCGAGGGCGTCCGCTGGGGCGCCACGCTCGCCGTCGAGGAGATCAACGCGAAGGGCGGCATCATGGGCCACAAGATCGAGGCCTACTTCGCCGACAACAAGGCGCAGCCGGGCGAGGCGGTGAGCGCGGTGCGCAAGCTGGCGGATGTGGACCAGGTGGACGTCATCATCGGCCAGACCCACAGCGGCGCCTGCCTCGGGGCCATGCCGGTCGTGAAGGAGATCGGCGTCCCGATGGTGATCGAGGCCTGCTCGCATCCGAAGATCCGCGAGCTCAGCGGCAAAGGCGGCAACGAGTGGACCTTCCGCGTCGCCCTCGACGACGAGATCATGGCCTACACCTTCGCCCGCTACATGGCGCGCCAGGGCGTGAAGACCTCCTCGGTGCTGGCGATGAACAACGACTTCGGCCGCGGTGCGGCCGTCGCCTACGAGGCCGCCTTCAAGAAGGCCGGCATCGGGCTCCTCTCCACGGAGTTCTTCGATCCCGGCCAGCCCGACTACCGGCCCGTGCTCACGCGTCTCAAGCGCGCCAACCCCGAGACGATCCTTGCCGTCATCCTGGCCAGCGACGGCGCGCCCTTCATGCGGCAGTTCCGCGAGCTGGGCCTGAGCCAGAAGATCTTCTCGCGCGGCAGCCTCGCCTCCGCCGAGTTCCTCCACCAGGTGCGCGACAACCCGAAGATCGGCGATGGCGTCGTCGAGGCCAGCTACTGGGTCGTCGGCCTGGATCCGGATTGGGACAAGAAGTGGACGGAGCGCCACAAGATACCTCCGCGCGTCCACGGCAGCCTGTCCGCCATCACGCTCAAGTGGGCGGTCGTGCCCGCGATCAAGATCGCGCTGAAGAAGCACGGCCGAGCCGATCGCCAGACCATCCGCGCGGCGCTGAAGGAGGTCGACGTCAAGGACTCGCCGCTCGGGCCGATCAAGTTCGATGACAACCACCAGGCGTGGATTAACATGATCCTGCTCGAGATGCGTGACGGCCAGCTTCGCATTCTGGAGAAGCTCCAGACGAGCCCGGCGCTGCTGAACTGACCTGATCTCAGACGTCCTCGAGCAGGTGCTGCACGGCCTCACCCTCGGCTCCATGTACGCCATGGTGGCCGCGGGGCTGGCGCTCATGCTGGGCGTGGCGCGCCTGATTAACTTCGCCCACGGCGAGTTCTTCATGCTCGGCGCCTACGCATTCTGGTTCGGCTACAGCGAGCTCGGCCTGCCCTACCCCGTCGCCGTGCTCCTGGCGCCGGCGGTCATGGTGATCTTCGGGGTGGCCTACCAACGCACCGTGATCCGCGCGATCTTGTCACGCTCCTGGCACGTGCAGCTGATCGCGACGCTGGCCACGTCGATCGTGCTGACGAACCTCGCCATCATCGTGCTCGGCACCCAGCCCAAGGAGGTGCCGACCGCGCTCTCCGCTCGCATCCTCGACGTGGGCGGCTTCCGCATGGCGTGGCAGCGGCTCCTCGTGCTGGTCGCCGCGCTGGTGATCTTCTGGGGTCTCCACCGCTTCGTGGCCCGCACGCGCACCGGCCGCGCGATGCGCGCGATGTCGCAGAACCGCGAGGCGTGCGCCGTGGTGGGGGTGGACGTCCAGCGGGTGACGCTCGTGACCTTCGCGCTCTCGGCGGCCCTGGCCGCAGTCGCCGCCGCGCTCGTCTCGCCGCTCTTCAACATCTTTCCCGACATGGGCACCGCGCTGACCCTCAAGGCGTTCGCGGCGGTGGTGGCGGGCGGCTTCGGCTACGTCAACGGTGCGATCGCCGCCAGCTTCCTGATCGGTCTCACGGAGGCGCTGGCCGGCAGCTACGTCTCCTACGCCTACAAGGACGCCATCGCCTTCCTGATCATGATCGCGGTGCTCCTCTGGCGGCCGCAGGGCCTCTTCGGCCGCCGGATCGGGATCTGACGTGCGGCGCGCGGGCTGGCTCGCGCTCGGCGCCCTCGTCGTGGCAGCACCCTGGCTGGTGGCGGCGGCGGTCCCGCGCCAGCAGCGCTACGTCCTGCACGTCCTCATCTTCACCGCGCTCTTCGCCGCGCTGGCGCTGTCCTACGACCTCGTCGTGGGCCACGTCGGCAGCCTCTCGCTCGCCCATCCCGCCTTCTTCGGCGTGGGCGCTTACGCGGCGGCGATCCTCGCCACGCAGGCCGGGTGGCCGTTCCTCGCCGACCTGCTCGCCGGTGCGCTGGCGCCGGCGCTGGTGGCGGCGCTCGTCGGCGTGCCGCTCTTCCGGCTGGCCGAGCACGCCTTCGCCGTGGGCACGCTCGGCCTGGGGCTCGTCGCCTGGATCGTCGCGAACAACTGGGTCGAGGTCACGCGCGGGCCGCTCTGCATCACCGGCATCCCGAAACCGATGCTCGGCCTGCCCGGCGGACCGACGCTCACCGTCACGACGCTGCCCACCTACTACTGGCTCGCCCTGGCCGCGCTCGCCGCGGTCGTACTGCTCTATCGGCGCCTGACCACCTTCCGGCTGGGGCGCGCGTTTCACGCCGTGCGCGACAACGAGCCGCTGGCCGGCGCCGCCGGGATCGACCCGCGCAAGTACCGCATGCTCGCCTTCACCCTCGGCGCCGCGCTCGCCGGCGGCGTCGGCGCGCTGTACGTCCACTACCTCTCCGTCATGTGCCCGGAGGAGATGACCGTCGCTCTCACGGTGAACTTGCTGGTCATCGTCTTCCTGGGCGGCGTGGGCAGCCTGCGCGGCGTCCTGGTGGGCGCCGTTCTCTTCACCGCGCTCCCCGAGGTGCTGCGGCTGGCGCCGACGTGGCGTCTCGTGATCTATGGCGGCCTGCTGCTGGTCGTCGTCGTCCGCTCGCCCGAGGGGATCGAAAGCCTGCTACGCCGGGCGACCGGCGCGCGCGCGACGCGCTGATGGCGCTCCTGGAGGTTCGCGGGCTGGTCAAGCGCTTCCTCGGCGTCACCGCCGTCGACCAGGTCGATCTCGCCGTCGAGCCCGGCGAGCTGGTGAGCCTCATCGGCCCGAACGGCTCGGGCAAGACCACGCTCTTCAACTGCGTCACCGGCTACCTCGCCGCGGACGGCGGCCGAGCGTTCTTCCGCGGCAACGACCTGACCACCCTTCCGCCCCACCGCGTGGCGCGCCTGGGCGTTGCGCGCACGTTCCAGCAGGTGAGCGTCTTCCCCCGCCTCAGCGCGCTCGAGAACCTGCTCGTCTTCCTCCAACAGCACCAGGAGGAGCACCTGCTCGCGCGTCTGATTCGCACCCCGCGGCTGCAGCGACTCGAGGCCGAGGCCGTCGAGCGCGCGCGCCGGCTGCTCGAGCTCGTCGGCCTGACCGACAAGGCCGACGCCGCCGCCGGCAGCCTCTCGTACGGGCAGCGCAAGCTCCTCGCCTTCGCCGCCGCGCTCATGCCCGATCCCGACCTGCTCCTGCTCGACGAGCCTGCCGCCGCGGTGAATCCCACGATGATCAATCAGATGAAGAGTCACATCCTCGCGCTGCACCGACAGGGCAAGACCGTGCTGCTCGTCGAGCACAACATGGAGGTGGTCATGGACATCTCCCAGCGCGTTGTCGTGCTCGACCACGGTCAGAAGATCGCCGAGGGCCCACCCGACGCGATCCGCCGGGACTCGCGCGTCATCGAGGCGTACTTTGGCCGCTGACGGCTCGGCGCTCGGTGGCGCGCTCCTCGACCTGCGCGAGGTCGTTGCCGGCTACGAAGAGGTCGAGGTGCTGCGCGGCGTGTCGCTTGCCGTGCGCGCCGGCGAGATCGTTTGCATCATCGGCGCCAACGGCGCCGGCAAGTCCACGCTGCTCCGGACCGTGTTCGGCATGCTGCAGCCGCGCGCGGGCGCCATCAGATTCGCCGGCGAGGACATCGCCAGCCGGTCATCGATGGAGGTGCTCCGGCGCGGCATCGGCTACGTCCCCCAGGGACGCTGCAACTTCGCGGCGATGAGCGTCGAGGAGAATCTCGAGATGGGTGCCTACCTGCGCCGCGACCCCCGCGTGCGCAGCGACATCGAAGCGCTCCTCGCGCGCTTTCCGATGCTAGCGACCAAGCGCCGCGAGCTGGCCGGCACGCTCTCCGGGGGCCAGCAGCAGATCCTCGAAATGGCCATCGCGCTGCTGCTGCATCCCCGGCTGCTGATGGTCGACGAGCCGTCTCTGGGGCTCGACCCGCGCATGGTCGAGATCGTGTTCGACACACTGCTCGCCATCAACCGCGAGGGCACGACGGTCCTCATGGTCGAGCAGAATGCGAAGAAGGCGCTGTCCGTGTCGCACCGCGGCTTCGTCCTGGAGCTCGGCCGCAACCGCTTCGAGGGTACCGGGCGCGAGCTGCTCGACAACCCCGAGGTGCGCCAGCACTACCTGGGAGGATAACGAGAGGGGCGCCAGAACAAGGTTCGAATCCGTGTTTGAGTCGCGATCACGTTTTCGCCAAAAATACTCGAACGTTGTAGCTTGTTTAGTTCCGGGAAAGACGACGCGACTAAAACATGTAGCAGCCGACTTCGTAGCAATCTTCATCGACAGGATTTGACCCATGACCTTTGGGTTATGAGCCCTCAGGCGCCAGGCGGACATTCTGCTCGGGAACGAACCTGCCCAGGCGCCGTGATCGGCCTCGCGATCCCGTGAGGCATCCACAAGAACATGGCGGTGAACCATACGACGACTGTAACGCCCGCCGCCTCAATTTCACGCGCTCTCCATGGCTTGGTGGCGCGCCGTCCAGGTCCACCCGCCGTCCACGGTGAGTTCGAGAACGAAATCGTGGTTGTCCAGCATATCGCCGCCGTCCCCGAGCGTGAGATACGTGATCGATCGCTCCCGGAGCAGGCTCAGGACCCGATCGGCGTGGGCGGCCCCCAGGGTGGCGCCCGGTCGCTCGAGGAAGACGAAGCGAGGCGCGGCAAGGACCACCCGGGCGACGGAGAGCAGCTGCTGCTCGCCGAGCGAGAGAACGTCGTCCCAGTCCCGCTCGATGTCAAGGCCGCCCATTCGCTCCAGGACGGCCTCCAAGTCCAGTCCCCGCAGCAACGTCGCGATCTGCTCGTCCCCGATGGCGCCCTCCTGTCCCGTCGGCAGGATCACATCCCGGAGCGTTCCGGGAGGCAAGTATGGCCGCTCGGGGAGGAAGAGGATGGCGTCGAGCCCGGGCCGGACGATACGTCCGCTTCCGTTTTCCCAGATCCCGGCAGTTGCGCGGAGGAGCGCGACCTTGGCGGCGTCGTTCGGGCCGACGATCAACGCCGTCGTTCCGCGCGGCACCGACACGGACAGGTCTCTCACCAGGACGTGGTCGTTCCCCGGCGAACGGAGCGTCAGCCGCTCGTAAGCGACGCGAGTGTCGTCCTCGTGCACGTCGAGGGGAGCTACGGCCGGTGTCCGGACGCCCTCCAGCGCGTCCGCGAGCGACCCGAGCCGCGCAACCACAGCGGCGAACGAGGAGATCGACTGGAACTGGGTGACGACGAGCGAGAGCGCACCCAGCAGGACTGAGAAGGCCATCGCCGACTGAGTGATCACGCCGAACTCGACCTCGCCCCGGATGAAGAAGGGGGCCACGACCAGAGCCGGGATGATCTGGATCAGGTAGTTGTACCCGTTGGTGAAGAAAGCGAGGTTCCGGTTCACGGCGATGAGCCGACGCATGTTGGCCGTCAGGTCGCCGAGCCGGCCCCGCAGCCGGGTGCCGAGCCGTCCCTCGCGATGCAGGAGCGCGATCGACTCGGCGTTCGCCTGAACGTGAACGAGGTTCGCGCGAAAGTCGGCCTCCTTGTCGAGCTGGTTGTAGTTGAGCCAGACGAGGGGGCGACCGAACACCACGGTCAATGCAGAGCCTAATGCCGCGTACAGGAGAGCGACCCCGAACAGCGTGTGGCTGATCGACCACAGCACCCCGGAAAACGCCACCGCCGTCACGGTGGCGTTGGACAGCATGAGCACGAACGACAGGGTGGTCGCCGTGAACGCCTTGACGTCCTCCGCGATGCGCTCGTCGGGGTTCGTCAGCACGCCCGCGGCGCTCAGGCGATAGTAGGCTCTCCGATCGAGGTACGCGCCGAGGAACTGGCGAGTGAGCCATTCTCGCCAGAGCAGGCCCAGCCGCTGCTCGCTGAAGGAAATGAAGGTACCCACGAGGGTCGAGGCTCCGAACACCGCGAGGTATGCGATGGCTTGCCGGGTGAACCGGGCCGAGTCGCGGTTCGAGATGGCCGTCATGAAGTCCCGGCCCACGTAGCTGTTCAACACGTTCAAGGCGTTGAAGACGACGAGCAGGGTGATGAGCAGAGCGAAGAGCCCGCGCGCGCGCCAACCGACCTCGCAGTTGGCGAAATCCTTGACCGCGCGGCCCAACCGAGACCAGGTCGGTCGCGTGATGGGAACCCGCTGCTCGCTCACCGCCGGGGCGTCCGGGTTCGGACCGGGCACCGTCATGCGACTATGACGCTCACGCGATGCGTGCGGCCGTCCGTCGCAAGCGCGATGCGCGCCTCCCCGTCGCGGGACCCGGCGAATCGCCCGTCGAGCTCGACGGCCACGACCCCGGCCGCGCGCCGATTCGGGTTCTTCACCTCGATTTCGTAGACCGTGCCGGTGCCAGTGCGATAGATGATGCGATATCCCGGCCACGCGTTGGGCACGCGAGGACGCAGGAGGATCGTGTCGCCGTTCTCGACAGGGAAGCCGAGGATGGACTCCAGCGCTACACGATAGAGCCATCCGGCGGAGCCCGTGTACCAGCTCCAGCCCCCGCGGCCCTCGTGCGGCGGCTCGGGAGCCGGCGCGTTCCAAGCAGTGAGGCTCACCGAATCAATCGGACCTTCGCAGGAAGTTCCTCGATGGTGGCCTGCGCGTCGGTGAAGCGCGTGATGGGCTTGCCGTTCACGAGGACCGCGCGCAGCGGCGCATTGCCCGGCGGCCGAGCGACGATCCCGCCTGCAGGCATCATGACGTCCTCCGTGAGCGTGAGGTCCATGTCGATGCCATCACCGGCGCGCCTCATGGAGAAGCTCAGCGTTCCGTACCAGGTCGGCAGGTCGTTCACACCCACGCCATCATCGCCCTCCAGCCACTCGGCCGGCACACCTGCGGCCACGACGAGGGCCTGGTCCGCCTCTCGCTCGAATGCGAGCATGCTGCGGAAGGCGAGGGCGAATTCGGCGGCGATCCACGTGTGCGGCATGTCGCCGATGTGCGCCGGGCTCCTCGGATCCCGCCACGCGATCTCCGACCACTGGTTCCACGCCAATGGGCGTCGGTCCCCCAGGAAGAACTGCGCCAGCTCGAAGGCGCTCTCGCGCCTTCCGAGACGGACCAACGCTCCGACGATGCGGATCTCGTACGGCGAGTAGTTGCTCCAGTCGACCTCACCTCTCCGCCGCTTCCGAAAGTTCGACAGGTATTCGTCGAACGTCCGTTCGATGGCGGCAGCGGGCAATGCCTGCGCCTCGTCGAGCAACGCGATGGCGTTGGCCGTAGCGGCCGGATCGATGTCGGCCCATTCCACCGAGGCGGGGATGTAGTCGAGGCCGCGGTCCGTCATGGTCGCTATGATGGACGCATGGAGCGTCTCACGAAAGGAGTCGCGGAGGGCGACGAGACGCGCGTGCCGCGGCCCGTCTGCGAGGACCTTCGCCATGGTAGCGGCATCGGTGAGGCCGCGGAGCGCCCAGAAGTCATCCCAGTACGCGTGGACAGGATGCGCCAGGTAGCCTTCGTGGCTGACCGACTCCGGCAGCAGCCCGTAGCAGGCCCGTTTTTCCGGCGTTTGGAAGTCGGCCGTGAGACGCTGGCCGCGTAGCGCTTCGATCCGATCGACGGAGCTCGTGACGGCGGGCCACATCTCGGCGAGGAAGGCGCGATCCCCGGTGAAACGAAAGTGCTCCATGACGGCGTAGATGAGCTCGCCCTGGCTGTCGTATTCCGCGAGCCAGTCGGGGCCGTTACGATCGACACAGCACGGGACGGTGCCATCGGGGGCTTGATGGCGCGCGTACCAGCGGACGTAGTCCCGTACCTCCTCGGTACAGCCCGCGCGCAGCAGGGCCGCCGCCATGGTCGCGCCGTCCCGAATCCACGATCGGGCGTAACGGCGGGGACCAGGCTGCAGGGCGGGTCCGTCGCGATTGATCAGGATGTGCGCCGCAGCCGTCCTGAAGGTATCGGCGAAGGCTCGAGCGGGCGGTGGGAGGCGGATTTCGATGCGCCCCAGCTTCGCGTTCCATTCGCGGGCGGCGGCGTCGAGCTGCGCTTCAGCGTCGACATCTCGGGACCGGAGGGCGAGCGCAGCGTCCGCTGCTCCGAAGGGCGTCGCCAGAAAAACGTCCCGTGCAGAACCCGGGGCAAGATCGAGATCGTACCGCAGGGCCCCGGAGGCACAGCCGAAGCCGTCGCGCACCGCCTCCTCTGGCGGCACGTCGCCCGACCGCAGGTAGTCGGTCACGGCACCCCGCTCGAAGGCCGCCGCCCCGAACCCGCTCGGAGCGGTGAGCGGAACCAGGACCTTCCCACGATTCACCGATACGACTCCGCGTACGTACTCGAGCGTCGTGATGCGACTGACGCCGCCGAGCTCGAGGAAGGCCTGCCAGGGCGGCGTCACCTGGAACGGGCGCAGCGCGGCGAAGAATCGCACTCGTCGCGGCTCGGTCTTTAGGTTTTCGAGCCGGTACCGCACGTAGAGGACAGCCTGGTCCGCCTCGCCCGTCGCGAAGGCAGTGGCCCGGAGGGTGATCCCGTCCTTCCGCCACAGCGACGACGGGATGGGAAGGAAGCCCTGCTCGAGCTCCTGAGTGGGGGCGCTGTCGGCCCAGGTAACGAGCTCTTCGTCGATGTACAGAAAGGGCTCGATCGAGAACGTGCCTCTACCGACCTCGAGCATGCCGTCTTCGTTGAGGAGCCCCTGCGTGGCGCCCCCGTGGGCGATACTCACCGGCGTCCAGTAGGTCTGCTCGCCGCTGAGATATCTCGGGAAGCTCCCCCTGGGCTCGCTCGCGGCGATGCCGTGGAAGAATGCATTCAGCGAGCGCGAGAACTCGTACGGCCGGACGTCGATCTCGGCGATGCCGATTCCCCTGCCGTCGCCGCCGCCGCGGTGCAGGCGAAGCCGGAGCCATTGCGACGTGCCCTCGGGCAGGTAGACGTAGCTCCGAGCCGCGTCACGTCGCTCGGCCGAGTAGACCGTTTTCCACGCCGTGCCGTCGTCCGAGGTGTCGAGGTCGAACGGCCGCGCTGGCGTCGTCGGGTCCCAGCGAATGACGAGCCCTCCATACTCGCGCGCCTCTCCGAAGTCGACCATGAACCACTGCGACTCGTCGGAGGACGCGCTCCGCCAGCTCGTCTCCGCGCGACGATCGACGGCAAACCGCGCCTCGTGCCCCGGCAGCGCGCTCGATGCCTGAACAGCCGGTATCGACCGGAAGCTGTGATCCTCGAGCCCGAGGTTCGCGATCCATACCGTACCCTTCCCGCCCGGAGGGGCGGCGATCGCGAGCTCGATCGCCCCGACCTGGCGCATGGGGCCGCCGCCCGCGGGCCCCCACGCGAAATCGATCTGGCTGCTCCGGATCCGCAGAGACCGCCAGTCCGCCCGGAAGCTGAAGGCGTCCTCTTGATACCGCCAGACGTTGTGGCCGCCAGGGTCGACGAGCTTGAACTCGAGCTTGTTGGCAGGCGCCACGCCACGGACGTCAAAGGTGAAGACGTACGCGTCCGGCAGCTGGAACGAGAAGCGCTTGCGGGCGACGACGAAGCCGCCACCACCTTTGAAATCGAAGTCGAGCCGCATGGCGCCCCCCCGGGGCCCTCGATCCCCGGAAATGTCGAGTCGCGCCTGTCCAGACGCCACCGTGCTCCAGCCGGAGACCTCGGTGAAGTCGTCGAGCGTCGGGCCGTTCATGATGCCGCGGGTGCGCGGCAGATGGCGCGGTCATCGATGTTGTAGAGGAACACCGGCTGCGGATTGGCCTCTCTCATGATCGGTTGGCGCATCCGCTTCTTCACACTATGGCGACTCGCGGGCACGGAGATCAAGAAACTCTGCTTGAGTTCATCGTTACCCAGTTTAAGGCAATGACGAGCTCCTTGCCGTCCGAGAGGGCGACGACGATTTGCTGACACTGATGGGCTTGACCATTTCGGATTAGATTCAAACAAGGCAGTACGTAGCTGCTGTTCGGCTGGCCCTTTCGCCGGGAAGGCTGGAACTTGAAATTCCTTCCGGCAGGCGAAACAGTCCTGCCGCTCAAGGCCGGCGATTCCTACAAGGTTCCACCCGGCGCGATCCACGACGCACGCTCGGGCGATAAAGGGGCGAAGGTGATCGCCACCTACGTCGTCGAGAAAGGAAAGCCGCTCGCCTCGCCGGCGAACTCAGCTCCGGAGGGCCATGCGCCGCCCAGCGGCGGTCCACACGCTCACGCGTGAGAAATAGCTTCGGTCCAGACACTTGCCAGGGAGAGGATCTATCTGATGACGCCAACTCACCTGGACCAGGCGCGCCCCGTCGTCGTCTACGGGCTGCTGGCCATCTTCATGGCGGTCGTCTTCGTCCCGATGGCGTTCTTCCGGCTCGCGGACGACGACGAAGGTACGTACCTGCTCGTTTCCCGGCTCGTGATGCACGGTCAGATCCCGTTCCACGACTTCTTCTACCCGCAGATGTTCCTCCTCCCTTACGTGTACGGCGCCTGGATGAAGCTCGTTGGCTACTCCTGGTATGGCGCTCGCCTTCTCTCCGTGATCTTCTCCATCGTTTTGGGCCTTTTGCTCTCCCGCCAGGTGGTCGGTCTCGCTGGCGCGCGGGTGTGGGGCGTCCTCGCCGCCGTGCTCTTCACGTTCACCAGCCTCGTCTTCGGTTGGTACCCACTCGTCAAGACACTCGTGCTGCCGACGCTCTTGCTCTTCACGGCGTACGCCGTTCTCTCGACCACGTCGCGGTGGCGGTGGGCCGCGAGCGGCCTCCTGATCGGTCTCGCCGCCGATTGCCGTCTCTACGTGATCGCGGCCGTTCCCGCGTTCATGCTCGAGCTCTATCGGACGGAACGAGAGGACCCGAAACGCCGGCTCATGCAATTGGCGCGATTCGGCATCGGTCTCTTGCTCGCCTTGATCCCCAACGAGCTCTTCGTCCTGATCGAGCCGAACACGTTCCTGTTCAACATCGTCGGGAACCAGATGATCCGATCGGACTTCGGGTTCCGCGATGGGATCGAGCAGAAGATCAACACCGTCGAGCAGCTGCTCGGGATCAACAGTGCGGACGGTGCCATCAGTGTCCAGTTCCTCATCCTCTTCTTGCTGAATCTCGCGTCCTGGGTGTCCGACGCTCGGTCGAGGGCACGGCCTCCTCTCGCATCCACCATCGCCGTTTCCCTCATGCTCGTCAGCCTCGTGCCGACCCCGGTTTACACGCAGTACTTCTGCATACCGCTGCCGTTCCTCGTCGTGACCGCAGTTGTCTTCCTGGCCAAGCTGGCCCACGAGAGTTCGAGCGCCCGACTCCGGCACGTTCTCGCGTCGCTCACCGTTCTCTACCTCCTCGTCTCGCCGTTCGACGTGTACCGCTACACGCTTGGCCGCGAGCTCGACCCGTGGTCCACCTTGAGGCTCACAACGATCAGGGCCGTGTCGCGGGCGATCGACCGGGAAGTCCGGCCGGAACGCCCGTTCGCGATCAGTCTCTTGCCCGCGCACCTCGTGGAAACGAAGGCCTCGATCCTCCCGGGCTTGGAAAACCACTTCGCGCTCATGTTTTCCCGCAGGGTCACACCACGCGAGGCCGAGCAATTCAGGTTGATGACGTACCGGGCGCTGGTCTGGCATCTCCAGCAGCACACGGTCGATGTGATCGTTCTCGGCGACTGGATCACGGCCTACGGCACCAGCAGCGACTGGATCCGACAGCTGAGCATCCAGAACGGATACGTTTTGAACCAGCGAATCGCGGGGATCGAGATCTACACTCTGCCCCCCGACGCGCGCCGCTGACGTCTGCGGCTGATCTCAACAGGCGTCTCCTGCCCATCGCCGTGCTTGAACGGCACAATTCGCTTCGTCTATACGCTCCTTGCCCGCAACCTTGGCATGAGCAGATTCTCGGTGTTTGCTCGGAAGAAACGCGGTTGCTGCGCTGAAAGAAAGAAGGATGGAGACGAAGCGGCCATCGCCAAGGAAGTAATGGGCGCCGGGCCCGGCGAATTCCAACGAGCGCGCTGACCGGCAGCGCTTGACGAGCCGCCCCGGGTCATCCTAGTCTCATAAGCGATGGCCCTGGCCTTCCGGAAGCTCCACCCGCACTTCGCGGCCGAGGTGAGCCCGGTCGAGCTTCGCGCGGTTCACGACGAGGAGACGCTGGCCCAGATTCGCGCCGGGATGGACGAATACGCGGTCCTCGTCTTTCGCGGCCAGCCGTTCGCCGACGCCGAGCAGCTCGCCTTCGCCCAGCGACTCGACGGCCGACTCCACGAGAGCGCCGGGAGCCGGGTGATCGCCAAGAGCCGTCTCGGCAACGAGGCGCTCTCCGACATCTCGAATCTCGCCGCGGACGGCGAGATCATGAAGGCCGACGACCGCCGGCGCCAGTACGGGCTCGGTAATCGCCTCTGGCACACCGACGCCTCGTTCCAGGATCAGGCGGGGCGGTATTCCATGCTGCACGCGCGCGTCGTGCCGCCCGTCGCGGCCGACACGGAATTCGCCGATATGCGCGCCGCGTACGACGCGCTGCCCGACGAGACCAAGGCCCGGCTCGTGGGGCTCCGCGCCCATCACTCGATCGCGCACTCGCGCCAGATTCTCGGGTTCGAGTTCTCCCCGCACGAGCAAGATCAGCTGAAGGGCGCGATCCACCCGGTCGTCCGCACCATCCCGCGCTCGCTCCGGCGTTCGCTCTACCTGGCGTCGCACCAGTCGCGGATCGTCGAGTGGCCGATCCCGGAGGGGCGGCTTCTCCTCCGCGACCTGATGGAGCACGCGACCCAGCCGGAGTTCGTCTACCGTCACGCCTGGCGCGTCGGCGACCTCGTGGTCTGGGACAACCGCGCCACGATGCACCGCGCGCGGCCGTTCGACGACGCGAAGTATCGCCGCGAGCTCCGCCGCGTGACGACCCTCGACATCGAGCAGCCCGCGTTCGTCGCGAGCAGCTCCTAGCCTCGCGAGCTCCCGCCCTGGAAACCGACGGCCGCTCGCCGCTCGACGCTGCACGGAAGCTCGTCCCTCAGATCCGCTCGTGCGCGGACGAGATCGAGGCCAAGCGCGAGCTGCCGCGCCCGCTCTTCGAGGCGATGGCGGACGCCGGGCTGTTCCACCTCGCGGTCCCGCGCGCCATCGGCGGCGGCGAGCTCGACCTGCCGACGTACGTGCAAGTGATCGAGGAGATCGGCAAGGCCGACGCCAGCACCGGGTGGTGTCTCAACCAGGGCGCGATCTTCGGGACCTACGCGGCCCGGATGCCGCGCGAGGTCGCGCGCACGATCTGGATCGACACGCCGCGCGCCGTCGTGGCCAACACCCCGGCCGCGACCGCCAAGGCGATCGTGGTGCCGGGCGGCTATCGGGTCACCGGCCGCCAGGGCTTCAGCACGGGCTGCCGGCACGCCGCGTGGGTCGCGGCCCACGCGCAGATCATCGAGAACGGCCAGGTCCGCCTCGAGGGTGATCAGCCGGAGGCGCGCTACATGTTCGTGCCGGTCGGCGAGGCCGAGCTGCTCGACACCTGGCACACGCGCGGCATGCGCGGCACGGGCACGCACCACTTCGCCGTGAACAACGCGTTCGTGCCGACCGAGCGCACCGTGCTCTCGCAGACCGCGCCCCTGATCGAGAACGCGCCGCTCTACCGGATTCCGCGCACGCTGCTGTTCGCGTCGGGCGACGCCGCGGTCGCGCTCGGGATGGCCCGCACGTGCCTGGAGACGTTCGGCGAGCTGGCCGGCGCCAAGACCCCGCGCGCCATGCAGGCGCTGCTCCGCGATCAGCCCATGGTCCAGCTGAGCGTCGGCCAGGCGGAGGCCCACCTGCGCTCCGGCCGGGCGTTTCTCTTCGAGGCGGTGCGCGAGATCTGGGCCGCGAGCGTGAACGGCGCGATCACGCTGGACCACCGCGCGAATCTACGCCTGGCGGCGACGCACGGAATTCGCCTCGCGGCCCAGATCATCGACAGCGTGTACAATGCCGCCGGCGCGACCGCCGCCTACGACGACCACCTGCTTCAGCGGCACTTCCAGGACATCCACGTGATCACGCAGCACTTGCAGGGGCGCCTCGCCCACTACGAACTGGTCGGCCGCTACAGCCTCGGCCTGAAGATCGACGAGGCGCGACTCTAGTCCCGACGCCGCCGTTCCGCGGGCGGTGCCCGTCAGCTCGCCTTCCGTTTCTCCGACTTGAAGGGCTGCTTCACCACGACCTTCACACCGCCGATGACGCCGGTCACCGCCCTGCGGACCTCGTCGACCGCCGCCGCGCTGACTTCGCCGGCGCCCTTGATCGCGCCGCTGGCCGCTGCGGAGGCCGCCTCCTCCGCCTGGAGGCCCAGCTCCTTGGCCCCAGCGATCGAGCCTTCCACAGCGCTCCGCGCAGCCGAGCCGAGATCGCCGCCGACCTCCGCCGCACTCTTCACGACCGCCTGCGCCCCGGCGCCTATGCTCTCGGTGGCTTCGACGCCCACCTCAGCGGTGCCGCGGATCACGCCGATGACACCCCCTTTGGCGGCTCCTCCGATGTCCGCGCCGACGTGGGCCGTTCCGAGGATCGCTCCGCGCAACACGTCGGACACGGTGCCGGTGAGAGCCGCGCCGACGGCGCCGGTGCTCTTGATCGTGTTCACCAGGGTCCCGCTCACGGTGCTGATGGCCGCATCAACCACCTCGCCCGTTCCTTGAATGCCGTCGATGATTCCGGTCTTGACGGTCTCCACGATCCGTTTCTCTTGCGGCATTGGATGGTCCCCCTCTTTCGCTTCGGTCCGATGTTGAGTTTGCTTCGGGATCCGATTTGAGTTCGGGATCTCGGCGCAACCGGTCGAGCTGCACCAGAGGACTACAGCGTATCGAACGTCACCGACGCGTCAAGCGGTTGTCGGAGGGAACCGTGTGTAAGTTTTTCACGGCACTTCGACTTGTCGAGAAGCGGCGCGCTGAGCCGCCGGATAGGGAACAACCCTTCCTGCGGTAGCCCCGCTCTCGGCTGGCACCGGGACCGACGGAGGGCCGTCGGCGGAGGGTCCGGCCCGCAGCCTTGCCACGAGCGCGCCATACGACGACCTGCGCAGTACCTGGGCGACCTGGGCGCGATAATTGGCAATCAGGCTCACCCCATCAACAATTACATCGCTCACGCTCCAGTCCGCCTTCGCCCTGGTCATGAGGTAGTCGAACCGGACATCGGCTCCGTCCTTGCCGCGAACCATCGTGCGGACGAGCGCGACTCGGCCACCCGCGTCGATCGTTTCAGCGCCGAGGCGAATGGTAGGAGGCTGACCCCGGGGCAGTCTGCCTCGGACCATGCTGATGTATGTCCGGAGGAGGTGATCACCGAAGAGCCTGGTGAACTCCTCGCGCTCGGCCAAGCTGCGCGTGCGCCACTCGGGTTCGAGCGCGCGCCGCGCCGCGCCCGAGATGTCGAACAGAGGTCGCGCGAGCCGACGGATCGCGTCCTCCGCCTGACTGCGATCGGTGGCCTGGCTGAGCGCCGTCGTGGCCTTCCGGAAAAAGTCTTCGAGCTGCGCGCGCGGTGAAGTGTTCGCGAGCGCGCTCGGCGGCGCCGCGAGAAGAATCACAAAGAAGAGACTCGCGCCTACCCATCCAGCGTACATCTTGCCTGCTTTCTCGCGCGATTTGAGATGACGGAGGCTTCAGGTCGACCGATCGAGGTGTTGCTTGGATTGGAACGCTGCCCGTCACCCCTGTCAAGTCATCACGGGTCGGCGCCGATCACGGTACGCCCGGTCGCGCGAAGGAGTTTCCGATCCCGCTCCGGGCTCGAGGCCGGCGGGATGCGGAGCACGACGTCCTGCGTGAAGGTTCGAACGATCTTTCCCTCGGGCCGGTGCGCGCCCAGGGGATCGCCGCCGCGCGCGACCGCGCGAATTCCGTCGCGGACGATGCGTCGCAGCATGATCACGCCGCGGTCGGTCGACGCCAGATGCTCGAGCGCGTGGACCGCGATGGTCCGCTGGCTCGACTGCGCGTCGAAATCCGCCGGCTGTCGCTGCCGCTCGGCGTAGGCGCGGTCGTCGGACTGCCCGAACCCCGGCTGGGCCACCTGCTCGGCCGTGAGGCCCCAGGCCGGATCGATCTGCGCGAGCTCGAAATTGGTCGTGCACGTGTCGTCGTTGGGCACGGCCCAGCGAATGATGACCGGCCGGCTCGCCGGCTTGGGCTCGCTGGCTTCTTCGATCTCGCGCGTGAACTGGTGGACGTTGGGCGGCATGAAGTCGCACACGCGGACCCACACGAGATCGCCCGCACGCCGGGTCGCCACGTAGACCATGCCGGCTTCGGTCAGCGTCCAGTCGAGCTCGGGGACGGCCCCGAATGCCTCCGTGAACTGGTATCCGCTGCTCAGCGCGTGCAGAAACGCCGTGTGCACCGGGTCCATGCTGTTGTCTTTCACCTGGAGCCAGTTGCACGGCATCACGAACTTCGCCGCCGGCATCAGCCGGTAGCCCGGCACGTCGTAGCTGTCGTAGATCGGGAATGCGGGACGTCGATCCGGCGGCCCCAGATAGACGAACACGAGGCCCGCGAACTCGTGCGTCGGATAGGCGCCCTGCCAGACGCGCTCCTTGAGCCGACTGCCCGCCGGCTCTCCCGGAGTTTCCAGGCACCGTCCGTCGACGTCGTAGACCCAGCCGTGATAGCAGCAGCGGATGCCTCGCTCGAGCGGGATCCCGAACTCGAGCGACGTCCCGCGATGCGCGCAGTGCAAGTGCAGCACGCCGACGCGCCCACCGCGGTCGCGGAAGACCACGAGATCCTCGCCCAGCATTCGCACCCTCAGTGGCGCGGCGGCGAGATCTCGCGCGAACGCCACCGGGTGCCAGAACCGGCGCAAATACTCGCCGCACGGTGTCCCGGCGCCGACCTGGGTCAGCTCCGCGTCGGGCGCCGGGACGTCGCGGCGATGATAGCCGTCGAAGGGACCGGCCTGCTGCTTCGCGGCGCGCGATCGAGCTCGCTTCACGGCACTCCTTCCTTAGCGCCGAGAAGCGGAGGGAGTCAAGTCGCGGAGCGCATCGGCGCATGAAACGCGACAGCCCCCCGGCCGGCCAGGAGGCTGCGCGCAACGCGGCGTTCGAGCGTGTCGCTACCAGCGGCCGCGGTGATGATGGTGTCCACCGCCGCCGCCCACGGGGAACGGCACCAGCAGACACCCCGCCGTGCTGATGGTCACGACGCACGCAAGCAAGAGCATGGCACCCAGGCGTCGAAGCGTACTCGACCGTAGCATGGTCTCAAGCCTCCTCACGCCGCGGGCCTCGCGAGGGCGACGCCGGCTGGCGCGCACGAGTCAGTCAGCATTCGTTCGTGATCCACCCACTCACCCGGCCACCGGAGGCGGCGGCGGGGGGCCGACCGGGGGCATGTCCGGAACGGCCTGGGGTACCGCGGGCGGCGGCGGCGGTGCGACGTACACCTGCGCCACCGGCACCCATGCCCAGTAATAGGGCACCGTGATGCCGTCACCCCGGAGTTCGTATCGACCGTTGGGATACGGGACGACCGTGACCGTGGGCGCCGCGAGCATCACCACCCGTCCACCCGTCCACCACCAAACGTGGTACGGCGACCAGACGCCGGGTCGGTGCTCGAATCGCCAGCCTCGACCCCGATCGAAGTGCCAGTCGTTGTGACGCACGATCTCTCGTCGGCCGAAATCGTGCCGCTCGAATTCACGGCCTCGCTCGTCTCGCCGAACGGGCGCGTGTCTCTCGTCTCGCCACTGAGCCTCTGCACTGGTGGCGAAGGTCAATCCCGTCAGCACGCACAGCGCAGACACCCGAAGGAACTTACCTCTAAGGAGCCTCATTCTCATGACCTCCTCCTGCCCGTTAGACGCGCGCGCGACCGGCGACATTTCGTCTGCAATGCAGAGCCGTCCGAGGAGGGCGTAAATGCAGGTAAGATTTGCTGCGTAAGATTTGCAAAGTAAGATCTGCATCGAGGATAGTGAACATGACCATGTCCACCGGGAACCTCTCCCGCCTCGATCCGGAAGCGGTCGCCAAAGCCGTGACGGAGTTCATCAACTCCGCCATCATGGCGCGCAGCCGGCCGGTTCAGCCCGATGACGATCTCGAGCTGGCCGGTCTCGACTCGATGGCGCTCCTGAAGGTCCTCCTCTTCATCGAGGCTCAGTACGGGTTCTGGATGCCCGACGAAGACCTCGTCGCCGAGAACATCAGAACCCCCCGCGCCTTCGCGACCTACATTTGCCGACGGAGCGCGTGAGGACTCCACGCCTTCGTCGGCTGCCGTTGCGCGGCGCCGATCTCGTGCTCGTCGCGATGCAAGCGCTCTGGAAGCACGCCGGCGTGAGCAACAACACGCTCATGGTCGTCCAGTGCGACAGGCCGCTCGATCCCGAGCGCATCAGGCGAAGTCTGGACCGATTCCTCGACGTCTGCCCGTGGCCGGCAGCGCGCCTGCGTCGTCCGTTCCCGTGGGGGAAGCTCCACTGGGCCGCCCGTTCACGGGCCGCACTGATCGGACCGGCCGTGCGCCACCAGCGCCTCCGCGCGCCCGAGGCGCTTCAGGCCGAGCTCGAAGCCGAGCTCAACGCGGCGATCAACCCCCGACGCGAGCCGCCGCTTCGACTCGCGATCCTCGACTACACGCCGGAGACGGCGGGGCCGCAAAGCGTCCTCGTCGTCACGTGGTTCCATCCCCTCATGGACCCGCGCGGTGGACAGAATCTACTAGCGCATCTGGCGCACCTGGATGAGGTCGACGGTCGGGCGCCGTGGGGAGGCACGCCACCGGCGTTCGTCGATGACCCCGATCCGCGTCCGCTGAGAGAGCGCGGACGGCTCGGGCGTCGGAGCCAGCGTTACATGCGGACGCTGACGCCGGTGCCACCGGTGTCGCCCGGCACGGGACTGACGTCGCCGGGACGGGCCCGCTTCAGGCAGGCGAGCTTCGTCGGCGACGATCGCGGCGTCGACGGCGTCCGCTCGACTCGCGAGATCTGCTGGCGCCTGGCGCTCGTGGGCAGGACCATGGCCGAGCTCTGGCGGCAGCGCGGGTTGCCCGACGTGCCCTTTCTCGTCCCGGTCTCGGTCGACGTGCGACCCAAGGGCGAGCCGGGACCGACCTTCGGCAACGTGCTCGCCTTCCACTTCGCTCGGTTCAGGCCGTCCGAGACCGCCGACGTGGCCGGGTTGACGCGGGCCTTGCGCCGCCAGATGACGGACGCTCTCCGCGACGGACAGATCGACGCCAACGCGGCGGCGATGGAGTTTCTGAAATACCGTCCGCTCTCGGTGATGCTGCGCGATCTTCCCGGCACGGCGACCCGAGAAACCTTTTCCTTCAATTGCGCGGACCTCATGGATTTCCCCGTGGCGCTCGAGAAGCTCTTCGGGCGGCGAGTCGTCAACGCGTACCACGCCCCCTCCGTGCTGCCCCGGCCCGGGATCGGCGTATTCTTCAACCGTTGCGGGATCAAGAACAACCTGGTCGTATCCTGGATCGAGGGCGCGGCGACGGAGGGCGAGGTGACGCGTATCGTCGAGACGATCCGCGAGGGCATGGGGTGGCAAACAGCGCGCTGAGCTACGACGTCGTGGTGGTGGGTGGCGGCGCCGCCGGCCTGGCCGCCGCCGTGGCGGCCGCACGCTCGGGGGCGCGCACAGCGCTCGTCGAGCGCTACGGCTTTCTCGGCGGCATGGCGACGGCCGGCATGGTGAGCACGATCTGCGGTCTCTATCGGACCGCGTCGTCTGGACCGCCGGAGCCGCTCAACGAGGGCTTCGCCGACACCGTCGCCCGGCGGCTCACGGCCATGCCCGGCTGCGGCGCGCCGGTGCGTCGAGGACGAACGTACGTCCTGCCCTACACACCGTTCGCGTTCGCCTGCCTGGCCGACGAGCTCAGCGGCTCGGCCTCGCCGCTCGACGTGTACCTCCATACGTTCCTCATGGGCCTCGAGAACGGCGCCGGCCGCGTCGAGGCGCTACGCGTCGCGACGTGGGAGCGTGTCGTCGAGCTGACCGCGCGAGCCGTCGTGGACGCGAGCGGCGACGCCGTCGTCGCGCACCTCGCCGGCGTCGCCACGGTGACGGCGCCGCTCGCCGAGCGCCAGCTGCCGTCTCTGGTCTTCGTCCTGCAGCACGTCGATACCGACGCCCTCGGGCCAGGCGCGCGCGTGGCGCTCTTGAGATCTCTGGTGACCGCCGAGCAGGAGGGGCGCTTGCCCAAGGGGGCCGCGAACCTGGCGCTGGGCCCGTCACCGCAGCCGGGCGAAGTCGTCTGCAAGCTCACGCTCAGCGGGATCGCCGAGGAGCTACCCGCGAGCCGCGACTTCCTGACGGTCGCCGAGCAGGAAGGCCGAAAGCGCGCGCTCGCCGTCACGGAATTTCTGAAGACCGTGCCCGCGTTCACGCGGGCCTTCGTCTCCCACGCCGCCCCCCAGGTCGGCGTCCGAGAGAGCCGCCGCGCGATCGGGCGCTATCAGCTGACGCGCGAGGACGTCCTGAGCGGCCGGAAGTTCGCCGACGGCATCGCCCGCGCCAGCTGGCCGATCGAGCTGTGGGAAGAAGGACGACTCGGGGCCACCTACGAGTATCTCGACGACGGGACCCACTACGACATTCCGCTTCGCTGCCTGCAGGCCCGCGACGTCGAGAACCTCTTCGTCGCCGGCCGCTGCATGAGCGCGACGCACGAAGCGCTCGGCTCGGCGCGCGTGATCGGGACCTGCCTGGCCACGGGTGAGGCCGTCGGGCGAGCGGCGGCTCGCCACGCCGAGGCGCGATGAACCTCGCCGACCTCCTCTACGCATCGGCCGAGCGGCACTCGCCTCGCCGCGCGGTCACCGACGTCCGGTCGGGCCGCTCCGTGAGCTATGGCCAGCTCGCTCGCGAGGCGCAGCGGGTCACCGCATTCTTGAAGACCGCGGGCGTCGAGCCCGGCCAGCGGATCGGGCTCCTGGCCCCGAACGACCTCGCGTATATCCCAGCCGCGTTCGGCCTGCTCGCCTCGGGGGCGTGCTTCGTCCCGCTCGCGAGCAACCTCACACCCGCCGAGATCGCGCAGATCGTCGGCGAGGTCCGGCTGAACGGCTGTCTCGCCTGGCCGAAGGCCGACGCGCTCGCGGGCGAGGTCGTGAAGGGCGGCGAGTGCGACGGCTTCACGTTTCAGTGGCTCGATCGCGGCGCCGAGGCCCCGGCGGAGTTCCATTCGCTGAACGCCGCCTTCATCCGGTTCACGTCCGGGACGACCGCCCGTAGCAAAGGCGTGGTGCTCTCTCACGAAGCCACGGCCGCGCGCGTGGAAGCCTCCGACCGCGTGCTCAAGTTCAGCGAAGAGGACCGGATCCTGTGGGTGCTTCCGCTCGCGTATCACTTCGCCGTCACGATCTCCGCCTACATACGGGCGGGCGCCCACATCCTCATGTGCCCCGACACGCTCCCTCGCGCGATGGTCGATGCGGCCCGGCGGCTCCGGCCGAGCGTGCTCTACGCGGCGCCGCTCCACTTCGAGCGCATGGCCAACCTCGGGCCCGGCGCGCCGCTCACGAGCATTCGGGTGACCCTCTCGACCGCCGCGCCGATCTCGCCCGCGGTGATGGAGCGCTTCGAGTCCGCCTACGGCGTTCCGGTCGGCCAGGCCTACGGCATCATCGAGGCCGGCCTGCCCTGCATCAACCTGGGCACCGAGGGGCTTCCCCCTACCTCGGTGGGTCGCCCCGTTCCCGGCTACGACGTCGCCGTCCTCTCCGACGACGCGGCGCATCTTTCCGCGGAGACGATGGGTGAGATCGCCGTGCGGGGCGACGGCCTCTTCTCGGCCTACTACTCGCCGTGGCAGCTTCGCGAGCACATCGCCCGGGACGGTTGGTTCCTTACCGGCGATCTCGGCTGGCTCGATCGAACGGGCGCGCTGCACCTCAAGGGCCGGAAGAAAGCCGTCATCTTCGTCGCCGGGCTGAAGTTCTTTCCCGAGGAAGTGGAAGACTGCATCAACCAGTTCCCCGGGATCAAGGAATCTCGGGTGTTCAGCCGGCCGCACGCGCGCGTGGGCGAGGTGCCCTGCGCGGAAGTGGTCGTGGACCCGCTCGGCTGCGACCTCGACGCCTTGAAGGCGCATTGCGCGCGCGTCCTGTCGTCCTACAAGGTGCCGCTCGAGTTCACGGTCGTCGACGCGGTTCCCAGGACGCCGAGCGGAAAGATTTGCCGATGAGAGTGGCCATCGTCGGCGCCGGTCCCGCTGGTTCCGCGCTGGCCATCCTCCTGGCGCGCCAGGGTGCCCGTGTCACGCTCTTCGACGACGGCCGACGCCCGGAGCTGCTGGTCGGCGAGTCGCTCGTGCCCGCCGTCGTTCCGATCCTCCAGCGGCTGGGCTTCGAGGAGGAGACCGCGAGCTTCAGCCGCGTCAAGCCGGGTGTGTCCTTCATCTGGTCGCCGAAGGACCGCTTCAGCTTCAGGTTCGCCCGGTTCGCGCCGGGCGTGTTCCCGTATGCGTACAACATCCCCCGCCCACGCTTCGACGACGCCCTGCTCGCACGAGCCGTCGCGTCCGGAGTCGAGCGCGTTGTCGCCCACGCGCATCTGGAGTCGGTCACGGAAGACGGTCGCGAGCTCGACCTCGCACACGAGACGCTGGCCGCGGCGCCGGAGCTCGGCGGCCGTCAGCCCGACCTCGTCGTCGACGCCACCGGGCGCGCCCGGCTCAGCGCACGCGCCCTGAACATCTCCGCCCACCTCGGGCCGCGCAAGGACGTGGCGCATTTCGCCCACTTCGAGAACTTCAGCTGGGACGACGAGCCGGGCCAGGTGCTCATCCGGCGCCTGGACGCCGGCTGGAGCTGGTGCATCCCGCTTCAAGATCGGCTGTCGGTGGGCATCGTGCTCGGCCGCGAGGACGCCGCTCGTCTCGGCGCGAGCCCGACCGAGCGGCTCGAGCGCGCCATCGCGGACGACGCCTGGCTGTCATCGATCGCCGGCGGCAGCAAGCGTGTCACGTCCGTCGCCACCTACGCCAACTACCAGCTGATCTCGCAGCGCGGCGTCGGCCCCGGCTGGGTGATGGTCGGGGACGCCTTCGGCTTCGTCGATCCGATGCTCTCGCCCGGCGTCCTCCTGGCACTCCGCTCGGCCGAGCTGGTGGCGGACGCCCTCGCGCCATTCTCGAAGACAGGCGCGACACCATCGCCCCTCGAGCTCGAAGCAGCGCTGCGGCCGTACGCGACGACTCAGACCGCCATGCTCGCCGCCTGGCTCGATCTCGTGGCCACGTTCTACGACGGAAGGATGGCGGCTCTCTTCCGAGCCGGGCGTGACTGGATGGCGACCGGGTCCAGCGTCCTCAAGAGCGCGGCCCAGAGCCACATCGAGCGCCACATCGCGCTCCAGGCGTCGGGGACGGGCACCATGCGGCGCTACAGCCGGGGCCTCTTGCGCTTCATGGGGCGCTACGGACTGCGCGGGGTCGAGCCGGCCGAGATGGCGATCCGGTAGCTCCCGGCGCTACGCGGGCTTCAGGCCCAGGTATTCGCTGAGGAGCCCGCCGCGCACGCGGCGCTCGATGCCGACGAAGCCGCTCGACTTCAGCACGCCCAGGATCATGTCGGGCGGAACGCAATGGGCGATCGTGTCCCAGTAGTACTTCATCAGCAGCTCCGCATTGGCGCTCCTGGTGCTGATCCGCGTGATGAGCGGTAGGACTTTCTCGAAGTAGACACGGAAAAACCGCCGGCCGAGGGGCGAGCGCGGCAGCGTGATCTCGAGGATCAGGACGCGTCCTCCCGGCTTCAAGACCCGCAGGCATTCCCGAAACGCCACGCCGAGGTCGGCCATGTGGCGCAGGGCATAGCCCATGCACAGGAAGTCGAAGTGGCCGTCCGCGAACGGCAGCTCCTCGACGGTCCCCTGCACCAGAGGAATCGCGAGCGTCTTGCGAGCTTCGCGCAACATGCCGCCGCTCGGATCGAGCCCGACCACGGCCCCCGGCTCGTGGAGAATCCGCGTCGCGCCCCGGGCGATCATGCCCGTGCCCGTCGCGACGTCGAGGAACTTCATGCCGACTCGCAGGCCGGACCGCGTCAGCACCCAGCGTCGATAGAACCCTCCGGAGCCGAGCGAGCCCATCCCGCAGACCCAGTCGTAGTGCTCCGCGGCGTTGTCGAACAGGGCGCTGACGAAGGGCCTTCGCTCGCTCTCGCTCTCGTAATACTTCTTGAGAACGGGAAGCGGCGCCGTGTTGGTGCCCGCCGCGTCGTGGCGGTTTCTCGCCTCGTCGTTCATGTCGCCATCGACGCCTCCGCGCTGAGAACAGTACGCGACCCCGTCGGGCAAGGCAAATAGGCGCGCCCGACGTTAGGCGGCCTTGCGAAGACGAGCGCGCTCGCGCAGACTACCCGGGACGACCTCAGGCAAAGGAAGGTCAACTATGCGTGTGACGGCGGCCGTTCTGTACGACACCAAGAAGCCGGTCGTGGTGGAAGAGGTCGAGTTGCTCGAGCCCGGTCCCCACGAGGTGCAGGTGCGGTGGGCGGCCAACGGCGTCTGCCACAGCGACCTGCACGTGATCACGGGCGACTCGCCCCATCCCCTCCCCGTGGTGCTCGGTCACGAGGCCGCGGGCGTCGTCGAGAAGGTCGGCCCAGGAGTCGAGACGGTCGCGCCGGGCGATCACGTCTGCTCGAGCTACATCCCGTCGTGCGGCAAGTGCTGGTATTGCATCGGCGGCCAGCCGACCATGTGCGCGCTCCGCGACAAGCCTCGGTGGTTCATGCTCGACGGCACGCCACGCCTCCAGAAGGACGGGCGGGGACTCCACCACTTCCTGCAGGTCTCGGGCTACGCCACGCACGCGGTGCTCCCCGAGGAGAGCGTCATCCCCATCAGGAAGGACGCGCCGCTCGACGTGGTGTGTCTGGTGAGCTGCGGGGTCCTGGCCGGAGCGGGCCCGGTCTTCAACCGCGCCAAGGTGCCGCCGGGGGCGAGCGTGGCCGTCTGGGGCTGCGGCGGGGTCGGCCTCAACACGATCCAGGCGGCGCGCCTCGTGGGCGCGGGGAAGATCATCGGCGTGGACGTGATGAAGCAGAAGCTCGCCTGGGCCGAAGAATTCGGCGCGACGCACGTCGTGGACGCCTCGCGGGAAGATCCCGTGGCGCGCGTCCAGGCGCTCTCCGGCCGGGGTGGCGTGGACTTCGCGTTCGAGGTCGTGGGAACTCAGCGGACCATGGAGCAGGCGCTGCTCTCGACCCACCGCGGCGGCACCTGCGTGGTCGTCGGCGTGTCGCCCGCGGGCACGCGCCTTTCCATCGATCCGTCGCTGCTCTTGCAGCAGCGCGTGCTCACCGGGAGCTCGTTCGGCGGAGGGCATCAGCGGACGGACGTACCGATGTTGATCGATCTCTACATGAGCGGGAAGTACCGGCTCGACGAGCTCATCAGCCGACGCCTTCCGCTCGGCGAGCTGAACCACGCCTTCGACCTCATGCTGCAAGGCGAGGTCAAGCGGAGCGTCATCGTCTACCGGTAGTCGCGCGCGTCGTTCGGCCCGCGGCGCTCGCCAGACCGGATGATCATGGCGAGCAGTCCGGTCTCGTAGAGCTCCTCGCCGAGGAAGACGGCTCCGATGACGAGGGGCCCCGTTTCGGCCAGCAGCACACCGCCGGCGAACGCGCCCGCGCTGAGGGCGAGGACGCAGCCGCGGATCCCGCGAACGACGTCGAGCGACCTGGCCTCGCGAAGACCTCTCACCAGCGCGCGCGTGCCGCGAGCGGCTGTGGCCACGCCGACGAGCAGCAAGACGCCGGCCGGCGACGATCTCGGCGTGGCACGCCCTCGATCACGCCTGGGAGATCGAGGACCGTGCCACGCGATGACGAGCGCGGCGCGATCAGCCAGTCTTGGTCATGGCGGCCATGCGGCGCTTCATCTCATCGGGCGCCACGTCCTCCTTGTGCGTCCCGACGTGCCAGCGGTGCCCGAACGGGTCCTCGATGGTCCCGGTTCGGTCGCCATAGAACTTGTCCTCGACGGGCTGGACGAGCTTGGCTCCCTCACCCACGGCAGTCTTCACCGTCGCGTCGACGTCCTCGACATAGAGCATGAGGCTCACGGCCGAGCCTCCGAACGCCCCGGGCGCCCGCGCCCCCATTTCCGGGTGCTCGTCGGCCAGCATGATCATCGAATCGCCGATGCTGATCTCGGCATGGCCCACCTTGCCGCCGGGGCTCGGCATTCGCATTCGCTCGGTGGCGCCAAAGACCCGCTTGTAGAAGTCGATCGCCTTGGCTGCGCCGTCGACGATCAGGTAAGGCGTGGCGTTATGATACCCATCGGGAACCGGCTTCACCTTGCCCTTGCTCATCTCTTATCCTCCACGCGTCCGGAGCGCTCTTGGACGCTCCGGGTTGACGATTCTTGAGAACAGGGGGCACGAGCCCTGACCACTCTTCACGGTACACCTCGACGGAAACGTTACACGCGGACGGATCGAGACACGGGGGTCGACCTGTGAGCCTCGCCCCAGCTACTCTCCGCGATGATCTCGGCCGTCAGCGCGAAGTGGTCGCCCAGCGCGTTGACCGCCGCGTCGGGGTCGCGGGCGAGGACCGCTTGCACGATCGCCGCGTGCTCGGCCTCGACGGGCCGCTGCCGCATTCGATGCGCGAGAAACCGGTAGCGCTCCGACTGCTCGTAGAGCGTCTGACGGAAGCGCAGCAGCCAGGCGGAGCCGCACGCCGACACGAGCGCGAGATGGAATCGGTGGTGCAGGGCACGCCAGTTCTCGAAGCGTGGCCCCGCATCCCCGGGGCGCGGAAGCGCTACCTCCGCCAGCTGCGCGTAGGCGGCCCGGACCGCGTCTTCCCATCGCGCGTCGCCGAGCTCGATCGCCCGTCGCAGGGCCAGTCCCTCGATGTCGATCCGCGTCCGTGTCAGGTCGCGCAGCCCGTCGATGGACACGGGGCTCACGTGAAAGCCTCGCTGGTCCTCGGCCTTCACCAGGCCCTCGGCCCCCAGACGCGACAGCGCTTCGCGGACGGCGCTGAGGCTCACGCCGAAGCGCCGCGCCAGCCCGGCGATCAGGAGCTTCTCGCCGGGCTTGAGGCGGCAGGAGAGGATCTCGGCGCGCAATTGCGCGAACACGGCGCTCGTCAGGCTCCGGACCGGCTGGCCGTCGTGCGTCAGCCCGATCGACAGACCCTGGCGCGATGATGAGCGAACGGTCATGCGTTCCTCCCGGCCGGCTGCCGCTCCGGCCGGCGCGACTATAGCGCCGCCGATCGAGGGCCTCAAGTGAAAAATCGATTTTCGATGACAAGCTTTTCCGGGCATGCTATGGGGACCCCGTGATCATCCACGTCAACTTCTTACCGAAGCCCGGCGAGGCCGGATCCAGCCGGGTCGTCGCGGCGCTCTTCGCGTTGCTCGACCAGGGCCGGCTCGACCCGGAGCTGCTCCCGCGCCTTCGCCTGCACCTCGACTGGATCCAGTACAAGGCGAACTTTCGAGAGGCGGTCACGGTTCGCCACGCCACCGACGCGAGCGGTGAGCCGATGGCGCTCGCCGAGCTCGCGGTCGACGTGCGCCGGGCGCGGCCGGAGCGCCTGATCGACGATCTCGCCGGCGCGGTGGCCTCCATCGGCGCCGACGAGCGCGAGGCCGGGGGCCGCGTCATCCTCGAGGACTGGACACCGCTCGGCGAAAGCTCCATCTGGCAGTTCAACCGACTCTTCTGGCAGCGTGTCACCGACTGGGAGCGTCAGGCCGGCCGCGGCTTCGAGGCGGCGCTGCCGAGCGGCCGCTCGGACGCCAACCATCCCGCGGCGGTGGCCGATGCGGTCGCCGACTTCTGGACGCTGCTGGTCGAGCTCGACAAGCGCGCTCAACTGCCGCCCGAGATCTTCGCGCTCGAGATCGGCGTCGGCTCCGGCACGCGGGCGGGGCTCTGGCTCGATCGCTTCAAGGCCATCGACGAAGCCCGCGCGACCGGCTTCTATGCGCGGCTGCGCTTCCTTCTCGCCGACTATTCCCTGCCCACGCTCGATCGGGCCATGAGCGCGGTGGAGGCGCACCGCGACGTCGTGAGCATGATCGCCACTGACGCGCTCAACCCGCTCCGCGCGCTGTCGTTCCTCCGCTACAAGATCCTCTACGTCCACTTGACGAACGTCTACGACAACCTGCCGGTGGACGAGCTGGTCCGACGAGACGGCCAGCTCTACCTCGTGGAGACGCGCGCGTATCTGCCGGAGCCGGCCGCGCGGGCCGTGGCCGCGGCCCACGGTCTCGGTCTGTCCGAGCTCCGGGCGACCGTCGCCCGTCTGCTCGATACGGGCCCCGATCTCTTCGGGGATCGCGAGCGCGGCGTGGCCTTCTGGCGCACGGTCTGGGACGGTCTTTGTCTCCAGGAGCGCCTCCGTCGCCTGCCGGGATTCGCCGACGTGCCGCTGCCACCCGGGCTTCACGGCGACGACCTCGAGGAGCTGCTCGGGACGGCGCCCGCGGACATCCGCTTCCACATCTCGCGCGGAGCCGTGGAGAGCTTCGTGAACACCGTCCCCCTGCTCCACCCGCGCGGCTATCTCCAGGTGCAGGACATCTTCGTCGCCACGATGGACGAGTATCGTCAGGGGTTTCGGGGGCCGGGCAAGCTCGACGGATCCGTCGTGAACTGGGTCAACGGTGCCCTGCTCCGCGTGGCCGGCGCGCGGGCGGGGTACGACGTGCACTTTGCGCCCTTTCGGTATCGTCCGGGCTCGCGGACGACCATCCTCTACACAACACTGCGCGAGTGAGGGAGATCATGGCAGGCCGGTACCTTCTCACCGCCGTCGTCGGCAGCTACTCGATGCCCGGCTGGCTCGAGCGCGCGAAGAACGATTTCCTCCGCCGGCGTATCACCGCCCACGACCTCGACGAGATGCACGACGCGGCCGTGAAGGCGGCGATCAAGGATCAGGAGGTCGCCGGGCTCGACGTCGTCTCCGACGGCGAGCTCCGCCGCGACAACATGATCGACTACTTCGCGATGCGGCTGCCCGGCGTCGAGATCGATCGCACCTCCAAGACGTCGTACTACGACTTCTACGAGAGCGTGGTGCGTGGCCGCATGCCGACGGCGCCGCTCGGCCTCGTCGAGCACTTCCGCTTCCTGCGCCGCTTCACGGACCGGGGGACGAAGGTCTCGATCACGGGGCCCCATTCCCTGGTCAAGCGCATTCGCAACGAGTACTACCCGACGGAGGAAGCCTTCGCGCTCGAGATCGCCCGGATCATGAACCTCGAGCTGCGCGAGCTGGTCCGCGCCGGCGCCGAGCAGATCCAGATCGACGAGCCCTACTATTCCGGGTTCCCCGAGGATCTGCCGTGGGGCGTGCGCGCCATCAACACGCTCGTCGAAGGGGTCGACGCGCGGCTGAGCCTGCACGTGTGCTACGGCAATCGCTACGGCAAGCCCTCGTGGGAGGGCAGCTACCGCTACCTCTTCCCGGCGATTCTCGAGACCCGCATCCACCAGATCACCCTCGAGTTCGCGCGGCGGGGCAGCGAGGATCTCCGTCTCTTCAAGGAGTTCGATGCACCGTTCACGCTGGGCCTGGGCGTCGTCGACGTGAAGGCCCACGACGTCGAGACCCCCGCCGTGGTGGCCGAGCGCATCCGCGAGGCGCTCGCCATCCTGCCGGCCGAGCGGCTGTCGGTCAATCCCGACTGCGGTCTCCTCCACCTCCCCCGCGAGGTCGCCTTCGCCAAGCTCGGCGCCATGGTGGAGGGCACGCAGCTCGTGCGCCGCGAGCTCCACGGATGAGCAACCCGCTGCGGGAGGCGCTGGCGACGGGCCGCTTCTGCTACGTCGTGGAGCTCGTCGCCTCCGCGCTCACGCGCGAGGCGCGCCTGCTCGAGGCGGCGTCGGGCCTGGCCCGCATTCCGGCGGTGGTCGCGGGCAGCGTCACCAGCTACGCGGGCGGCGCCATGGGGCACGACCCCCTGCGCGTCGCCGCGGCCGCCCGCGCGCGTGGGCTGACGCCCAACATCCACGTGACGTGCGTGAGCCAGGACCGCAGCGGGCTCGAGAAGACCCTGGACGATATGCACGCGCTGTCCCTGGAAAACGTCTTCGCGCTGACCGGCGACTACCCGAGCGCCGGGGACCAGCCGCCGGTGTTCGATCTGGACTCGGTTCAACTCGTGCGGCTCATCGACGAACGACGCCGTGGCGGCATGGCCTTTCACATCGCGGTGGCGGTCTCGCCCTTCAAGTACACAGAAGCCGACTGCGTGTACCAGTACATCAAGCTCGAGAAGAAGATCGCCGACGGCGCCGACGTCGCCATCACGCAGGTCGGCTGGGACGCGCGAAAGTTCGAAGAGCTCAAGCGCTACCTCGACGAGCGAGGGCTGCGAACCCCGCTGCTCGGCAACGTCTACGTCCTTGGTCCAAAGACGGCGGAGCGGATGGCGACCGGCCGCCCGCCGGGCTGCTGGGTCTCGCCCGAGCTCCTCGCCGCCGTGCGAGCCGAGAGCCTTGCGAAGGACGGCGGGCGGCTGGCGCGGCTCGAGCGGGCGGCCCGCACGGTGGCGGTCCTGCGGGGGCTCGGCTACGCCGGCGCCTACATCGGCGGCACCCACGACGCGGCGCACCTCGCGTGGATCATTCGCCGGGCCGATGAGCTGGCGCCGGGCTGGGAGGCGCTTACGGCCGAGCTCCGCTACGGCGCCGCTGGCGGGTTCTATCTCGCCACGTCCCGGGAGTCACTGAGAAGCGGGGCTCGCGCAGCGCCGCCACGACTATGGGCCGATCTGCTGCCGCGCCTCCTCGACCGGTTCGGGCGAGTGTTCTCCGTCACTCACGACACACGACTCCGTCGGGCCCTCGCGCGCGTGTTCGCGTGGATCGACCACCGCCGTCCCGCGGCCGCTCTCCTCGAGCGCGCGGAGCTCGCGATCAAGAAGCCCCTCTTCGGTTGCCAGGCGTGTGGGAACTGCGTGCTCGGCCACCTCGAGTACGTCTGTCCGCAAACGTGTCCCAAGCAGCTGCGCAATGGGCCGTGCGGCGGGACCAATTACCCCGGCCGCTGCGAGGTCGTCCCTGACAAGCCGTGCATCTGGGTCACGGTCTATGACCGCGCCAGGGCGTCCGGCCGTCTCGACGCGCTGAAGACCTACGTCCCACCGCCCGACCGCCGGCTGCGCGACACCAGCTCGTGGATCAACTACTTCCTCGATCGCGACAGTCGTCCCGATCCCAAACGCGCCTGATGCCGGCGGCCTCCAGACGTTGCCCGCCGAACGTGCGGACTTCTGGTACTCTCAGGCGCTGATTTCAAACGGAGGAGACCGCGATGAGACACCGCGGCGTGGCCGTTGTCCTGACGCTGGCGCTCGCCGGCCTGTCGTTCGCCCCGGCCGCCGCGCAGGACAAGTCGATCGAGCTGAAGTTCTCGAGCTGGGTCGGCATCGCTCACGGCCATCACACCGGCGTGATGGTGCCGTGGGCCAAGATGATCGAGGAAAAGAGCAGTGGCCGGCTCAAGGTGACGATCTACCCGGGAAGCACGCTCGGCAAAGCGGCGGACCACGTCGACATCGTCACGGGCGGGATCGCCGACATGGGTTTCGCCTCGCCGGGGATGACACCCGGCCGGTTCCCGCTCATCTCGGTCGCCGAGTTGCCGCTGCTGTTCAAGTCCGGTAAGGGTGGCAGCCTCGCGGTGTGGTCGCTCTTCGACAAGTACTTCAAAACCGAGTTCGCGGGCATGAAGGTGCTCTGGATCTGGGTGCATCCGCCCGGCCATTTCCACCTGGCCAAGAAGCAGGTCAAGGTGCTCGAGGACCTGAGCGGTCTCAAGATCCGCGCGGCCACGCCCATGTTGACCAACATGGTCAAGACCCTGGGCGCCGTGCCGGTGAGCATCCCCGCCCCGGACACGTACACGGCGCTCGAGCGAGGCACGGTGGACGGCACGATCTTCCCGTGGGAGGCGATCTGGTCTTTCAAGCTCGCCGAGGTCCTGAAATATCACGCGGCCGTCAGCCTCTACGCCTCGCCGCTGTTCACGCTGATGAACCAGAAGAAGTACGACAGCCTTCCGCCCGACCTCCGCAAGATCATCGACGACCTGAGCGGCGCCTGGGGCGCCGAGTTCACCGGCGGTGTCTGGGACAAGAACGAGCTCGAAGGGATCGCGGCGGTCAAGAAAGCCGGATCGACCATCTACACCGTTCCCCAGGAGGAGCGCCAGCGCTGGGCGGCCAAGCTCAAGCCGGTCGAGGAGGAATGGGTGAAGAGCCTCGAGGCCAAGAAGCTGCCCGGGAAGCAGCTCCTCCACGATCTCCGCGAAGCCATCAAGAAGTACGATCCGTAGGCGCGGGCGCCGTCATGCGGAGGTGGCTCGACCGCTGCGAGCACGCGCTGACGCTGGTCGCCGCCCTGGCCACCTTCAGCATGATGCTGCTCACGACGGCCGACGCGGGCGGGCGCTATCTCTGGAACCGCCCGATCCTCGCGGCCTACGAGCTCACCACCAACTACCTGATGATCGCCGCGGTCTTCCTGGCGATGCCCTATGCCTACCGGCAGGGAGCCAACATCCGCGTAACCTTCCTCGTCGAGCGCTTGGGCCGCAACGCGCGGCTCGTCATCGACCACGCCGTCCAGATCGTCTCCATTGCCTACTGCGCGGCGCTGGTCGTCGCCACCTTCCGGCAGGCCCGCCACGTCCTGATGACCAAGACGACCTTCGTGACCCTCGACCTACCGATGTGGCCTGCGCACCTGATCGTCTCCGTCGGGTTGTTCGTCACCACCGTCATGATGCTGATCGACCTCCGCGAAGTGCGAAAGGGGCGCTCGAGCCTCTTCATGGACGGCTAGCCCGTGGCCTACGTTCCGTTCCTGGTGATGGTCGGCGCGCTGCTCCTCGGGTTACCCATCGCCTTCTCGCTGGCGGTGGCTGGCATCGTCGGCATTTACATGCTCGGCGGCGACTGGAACGTGATCTTTCGCATCCTCGGGACCACGCCGTTCAGCACGGCGGCCGAATACGTGCTGACCACGATCCCGATGTTCATCCTCATGGCCTACTTCTCCGCCTCCGGCGGCCTCGCCCGTGATCTCTACACGGCCGGGGCGCAGTGGCTCTCGCGCGTCAAGGGCGGCCTCGCCATCGCCACCGTCTTCGCGTGCGGCATCTTCGGCGCCATGTCCGGGGCGAGCCTTGCGGCGGCGGCGGTGATGTCGAGCATCGCGATGCCCGAGATGCGCCGCCACGGCTACTCGGACGAGCTCGCCGCGGGCGCGATCGGGATCGGCGCGACCCTCGACATCCTCATCCCGCCGAGCGTCGGCATGGTGATCTACGGCATCTCCACCCAGACCTCCATCGGCAAGCTGCTCATCGCCGGCGTGATCCCCGGGATCATCGTGGGCATCTTCCTGATCCTGGCCATCCTCGTCTGGGTCCGGGTCCGCCCCGCCCACGCTCCAGAGACCTACGCCGTCCCCCGGGCCGAGCGCTGGGCGAGCCTCCGGCGCATCTGGTCGAGTCTGCTGCTGATCGTGCTGGTCGTGGCGCTGCTCTACACGGGCGCCGCGACGCCGACCGAGGTCGGCGCCCTCGGCGCCTTCCTGGCGGCGGCCATCGGCATCGCGCTCAAGCGCCTGTCCTGGGCCGGCGCCCTGGACGCGATCCGGCAGACCATCAAGACGTCCGGGCTGATCTTCATGATCCTCATCGGCGCGACGATCTTCGGCTACTACATGGCGATGAGCCAGATCCCCCAGCACGTGGTGGCCGTCGTCGCCGACTTGAACCTCAACCGCTGGGTCGTCATGACCGGCATCGTCGTCGCTTACTTCGTGGTGAGCATGTTCATGGACGAGCTGCCGCTGCTGCTGCTGACGCTGCAGCTGACCTTCCCGCTGATCGTCTCGATGGGATTCGACCCGATCTGGTTCGGGGTCATGTCGATGCTCATGGTGTCGATGGGGCTCGTGTTCCCGCCCGTCGGCATGATCGCGTTCGTCGTCAGCTCGAGCGCCAACGTGAACCTCGTGAAGGTCTACACAGGAACGAGCATCCTGACAATCGCGCTCGTCCTGACCACGGTGCTCATCATGATCTTCCCGCAGATCGTGCTCTGGCTTCCGAACACCATGCGCTGACCTCGGTGGGCCGGCCAGCTCCGCCGCTCGCTCGCGGCGGGCGCGGCGGCGTCAGAAGATCTCCGGACACCATGGGGCGGCGTCACCACGCAGTTCCTCCAGGGTTGTGGTCTGGACGACACCGACCGCTCAGAGTGCTCGCGATTGAGAGCGCCGAATCATGCCCTGCCGACCCGCACCGGTCAAGCCGGGGAGAAACTCTCGCGCCATCGGCCGGGCGGGGACGGGAAGCCGGGGGGCGTGGGGGGCACGCGATCGGCGTAGTGGGACCCCCGCGTCCCGTGCGCAGCTCGAAGAGCTGCGATTCGGGCGTGTGGGTGACGGTGCCGATCGCGTGCCCCCCACGCCCCCCCGGCTTCCCGTCCCCGCCCGGCCGCCTCAACGAAAATTACGTCAAGCGCTTCCCGCGAGTAGCCGGCACGAGCTGCCCATAGCGCACACCTTTAACGGCGAGAAGCTGGTTGGCGATCGAGCGAATCCGGCGAGCTGACCCCCGGAGCGCAATCACCTCGAGACAGGAGTGCTCGTCGAGATGGACGTGCAGGCTCGCCGTGATCGTGCGGTAGCCGTGGTGCTGGATGTCCGTGAGCTTGTCCGCCAGCGCGTGCGTCTCGTGGTCGTAGACCAGGGTGAGAACGCCCACCGTCTCGCCGGGCCGCGCCGCCCATTCCTCCTTGACGAGCTCGCCCCGGAGCAGATCGCGCACGAACTCGCTGCGGTTGCCGTAGCGCCGGCCGGCGCGCAGCCGATCCAGCGTGCGCATCAGGCGGGCCGGCAGCGAGACGGTAAAGCGGACCGCGCGTTCCTCTCCCATCGAACCGAAATGTACTGGATCCACGGCGGGCCGTGTGATATTACCTTTTCTCCGATGCTCATACTCTCGGACGCGGCCCGCCCGAGCGTCATCGTCGGCCTCGTCCTGCTCGGCGTCCTCGTGGCCCCCGCCGCCAACGGCCAGGAGCCTCCGCCCCGAGCCCAGGAGGCGCCGCCCCGGACGGAGGAGACGACACTGCCGCCGGTCGTGGTGACGGCGCCGCCGCCCGTCTCCGCGTCCTCGGAGGTCTTCATCCCCGGGCTCGACTTCGAGCTCCGCCCTCAGGGTCGGCCGGCCGATGTCGTGCGCCTGATCCCCGGGTTCGTCATCAGCCAGCATCAGGGCGGCGGCAAGGCGGAGCAGTACTTCCTGCGCGGCTTCGACGCCGATCACGGCACCGACGTCGCGCTCTTCATCGACGGGCTCCCGGTCAACCTCCGCAGCCACGCCCACGGCCAGGGCTACGCCGACCTGCACTTTCTGATCCCCGAGACCGTCTTGCGTCTCGAGGCGTTCAAAGGACCGTACTTCGTCGAGTACGGGGACTTCGCCACCGCGGGCGCCGTCAACTTCGTCATGCGCGACGTGGTCGACGAGAACATCGCCGAGGCCGCCGGCGGCTCGTTCGCCACCCAGCGCTACCTGACCCTCTTCTCTCCAACCCGCGACGCGCTGAAGACTCTGGTCGCGGTCGAGTACTACCGGAGCGACGGCCCCTTCGAGCATCCGAACGGCTACGAGCGCTTGAACCTCTTCGCCAAGGCGCGCGCAACCCTGTCCGAGGGAATGGACGTCACCGCCTGGGCCTCCCACTACCAGGCGGACTGGCATGGATCGGGCGAGATCCCCGTGCGAGCGGTGCGCGCGGGGCTCATCTCGCGCTTCGGCGCCGTCGACCCCAACGAGGGCGGTCAGACCCAGCGGACGAACGTCAATCTGGAATGGCGCTGGCGACCTGACGACGTCCAGCAGGTCAGCATCCGGGGGTACGGGACCTACTACGTTCTCGACCTCTTCAACGACTTCACGTTCTTCCTCAACGACCCCCAGAACGGCGACGGGATCAATCAGCGCGATCGCCGCTACCTGGCGGGCCTCGACGCCCAGTATCAGCACCAGAGCCGACCGCTCGGCGTGAGCCTCACCAGCACGGGCGGGTTCCAGTACCGCATCGACACCCCGCGCGTCGTCCTCGCCCACTCCGTCCAGCGCCACCAGCTCGAGCGGACCCAGGATGTCGAGATCGTCGAGCAATCCTACTCGCCCTTCGTGAAGTTCGACCTCGTGCCGCTTCCATGGCTGCGCCTCGTCACGGGCGCGCGGGGCGACTTCTTCAGCTACAACGTGCACTCCAGAGTCAACACGACCGGCGACGACCTGAACGGCAGCGTCACGAAGTCGCGCCCGAACGTAAAGGCCAACGTGATCCTCGGCCCCTGGTACCAGACGGAGCTCTTCGCGAACTTCGGGACCGGGTTCCACAGCAACGACGCACGGGCCGTGATCAGCGCCCCGACCATGCCGGCGCTGCCGACGGCGCGCGGCTACGAGTTCGGCGTCAGGAGCAAGGTCGTGCCGCGGGCCGAATTCTCACTGACCTACTGGGTGATCGATCTCGCCAGCGAGCTCGTCTTCGTGGGCGACGAAGGCACGACCGAGGCGCGCGGGCCGAGCCACCGCGAGGGGCTGGAGTTCGCGACGCGCGTGAAGATCCTGGACTGGCTCACGTTCTCGGGGGACGTATCGGCGAGCCGGGCCGAGTTCGACACCGGCGCCGCCGTGCCGCTAGCGCCGCGTCTGACCGCGCGCGCCGATCTGACGGCCCGCCTGCCGTGGGGGCTCTCGTCGAGCCTTGCCATGCGCCACCTCGGCGACCGGTACGCCGACGAGGACCGCCACCAGACCGCTCGCGGCTACACGCTCTTCGATTTCACCGCCCGGTATCGTTACAAGTGGCTCGAGGCGTTCGTCAGCATCGAGAACCTCACCAACGTCGAGTGGCGCGAGGCCCAGTTCTTCTTCACCTCACGCCTGGCCGGCGAGCCCGCAAGCGGCGTCCCCGACATCCACTACACTCCCGGCAACCCGAGATCCGTCCTCGGCGGCCTCGCCGTTCGCTTCTAATCCCCGGTTCTAAGCCGCCGCGACGCCCGACCAGCGTATGCAGCAGCGCCCCTCCGCCGATCCGTCTTCTCTAATCCTACGGACGACCGCGCAACGTAGTCCGGGCGGGCGGGAGGGCGGGGTGGTGCCCTCCGCGACCCGTGTAGTCAGGCCTGTCCCGAAGACCCGCGCCAAAGAATAATCGTGGAGGGCAGTGGCTAGCGGGTCGCGGAGGGCACCACCCCGCCCTCCCGCCCGGACTACTTAATCGCGACGGCTTTGACCTGGCGAAAGTCGGTCTGACCGCTGAGCGTCTTGAGTACCCCGTCCTGGACGAGCGTGGTCATACCCTCGGCTTTTGCCCGCTCCAGCATCTCGGCCACGCGCGCCCGGGTCTGGATGAGTCGCTTCATCTCGTCGGTCGCGAGGAGAAGCTCGTGGATGCCCAGGCGGCCGCGATAGCCGGTCTTGTTGCAGGAGACGCAGCCCTTGCCGTGGTAGAGGACGAACGACTCGTCGTACTTCTGGTTGAGCGTCGCGAACGCCTCCTCGCCGAACGCCTGAGCGAGCTCGTCGTACTCGGCGCGCTCGGGATGGTACTCTGCCCGGCAGTCCGGGCAGATACGCTTGACGAGCCGCTGCCCGAGGATGCCGAGCAGCGCGTCGGCGAAGTTGAACGGGTCGAGCCCCATGTCGAGCAGCCGGACGACGGTCTCCACCGCGCTGTTCGTGTGGAGGGTGCTGAACACCAGGTGACCAGTCAACGAGGCCTCGATGCCCGTCGACGCCGTCTCTTCGTCGCGCATCTCGCCGACCATGATCACGTCGGGGTCGGCGCGCAGGAAGGCCCGCATGGCGGCGGCGAAGTCGAAGCCGATCTTCGGCATCACCTGCACCTGCCGCAAGCCGTACTGCGTGATCTCGACCGGGTCCTCGGCGGTCCAGATCTTGCGCTCGGGCTTGTTGATGTGGCCCAGCAGCGAATGCAGCGTCGTCGTCTTACCCGAGCCGGTCGGCCCCACGCAGAGAATGAGTCCGTACGGCTTCTCGGCGACCCTCTTGAGCTCGCGGACGTTGCGCGGGGTCATGTCAAGCTTGTCGAGGGCGATGAGCTCGCTCGAGGAGAGGACCCGCATGACCACGTCTTCGTTCTGGTTCGCGGTCGGGATCGTGGCGACGCGCAGCTCGATCTCGCGGTCGCCCACCTTGAACTTGAATTTGCCGTCCTGGGGCTTCCGGCGCTCGGCGATGTCGAGCTGGGCCATGATCTTGATCCGCGCGACGATGGCGCGCCGATAGGCGCCGGGGATCTTCTGATACTCCGCACAGCCGCCGTCGATGCGGTAACGGATCACCGTGTCCTTCTGGCTGCCGTAGGGCTCGATGTGGATGTCGGAGGCGCGCGCCTTGTACGCGTCCACGATGATCTGGTTCGCCAACCGGATGACCGCGCTATCGTTCTCGTCGACCTCGCCGGAGCTCAAGTCCAGCGTGTCGGCGACGTCCTCGGCCCTCAGGTCGCCCAGGATGGTGCCGATCGAGTCCCTGCCCGCGAGCTCGCCGCTCACCTGACTGAGGAATTGCAGGATGTCCTTGCGCAGCCCGACCGCCCACCTGATCTTCCGGTTCTTCAGCGCCTGGCTGACGTTGTCCACTCGCTGCAGATCTTGAGGATTGTCGATGAGGACCACGACCGCAGCGTCCTCACGTCGGAGCGGCAGCCAGAAGTTTCGCCGCAGGTACTCGAGCCGCAGGTCCTTCATCAGATCCGGGGGCGGGAGGATCTTTTCGTCGAACTCGACGAACGGGCACCCGTAGAACTGGCTCAGCGAAACGCCCAGCTCGCCCTTCGGCACCTTGTATTGCTCGATCAGGATCGACTCGACATCGGTCTGGCGACGGCGCGCCTCGGCAACCGCCGAGCTCAGCTCCTGGGGCGTGATGCGATGCTGCGCCAGGAGGTAGTCGAACTTGGTCTTCGGTCGGGCGCTCTGGATCAGCTCCTGACTCTGGCTGAGCTGCGTCTGGTTGTTGAACGCGATCCCGAGCGTCTTGGCGATCCGGGAGACGCCCGTCTCGTCCTCTTTTGTGAACCGGGTGCCGCGCTTCTTGTTCAAGAGCTGCACGACGCCGATCGGCCGTCCTTCGTGCAGGATCGGCATGGTCAGGATCTGCTGGGTCCGGAACCCCGTCTTCTTGTCCCACGAGCCGTCGAAGCTCAGGGTTGGCGAGATCCGCGCCAGCTCGGCCTTGTCGTAGGCGTCGGCAATGTTCACCACCCGCCCCGAGGCCGCGACGTAGCCGGCGATGCTCTTCTCGCTGACCGGCAGCCGGATCTCCTTGACCGTGTCGAGGGCCAGGAACTTCGAGTAGAGCTCCTGCTTGGCCTGGTCAACGGCGTAGATCGTCATCCGGTCGGCATCGAGGAGCCCCAGGATCTCCCCCTGCAGCTCGATGAAGATGCTGTCGATGCTCTTGGCCGCGTGGACGCGGTCGACGACCTGGACGAGCTTCTGCTCGTAGGCGAGCCGCTGCTGAAGGATCTGGACGGACTCTTGCTGGGCCACGTCTCCTCCGGTGCTCACAAACCATGGTAGCTTAGCAGCCCATACCGGAGGAAGAAGGCATGGCGCACATTCGACGAGCGGATGTGATCGTGATCGGCGGCGGAGCCAACGGGACGAGTACCGCTTTTCACCTGGCGACTCGCGGAGTTAGGAGCGTCCTGCTGCTCGAGCGGCGCCACCTGGGCGCCGGCGCTACTGGAAAGTCTGGGTCGCTGGTGCGCATGCACTATACAAATGAAGCGGAATCCAGGCTCGCGTTCGAAAGCCTCAAGGTCTTCCGCGACTTCCGGAATGTCGTCGGCGGCGACTGCGGCTTCGAGCCGATCGGCTTCATCCAGATCGTCCCGCCGGGCTACGAGGCAGCGCTCGCCCGCAACGTCGCCCGCCAGCAGCGCCTCGGCATCACGACGCAAGCGGTCACCCCGGATCGATTGAGAGACCTCCTGCCCGGATGTCGCGCCGACGACGTCGGCGGCGCCGCGTGGGAGCCCGAGTCGGGATTCGCCGATCCGAACGCGACGACGTTCGCCTTCGCCGAGGCGGCGCAGCGCCTCGGCGCGACGATCGAGACGGGCTCGGAGGTCACGCGGATCGTGACCGAGCACGATCGCGTCGTCGGCGTCGAGACCGCGCGCGGACGCGTCGAGGCCCCGGTGGTGGTGCTCGTGCCCGGCGCCTGGGCCGCGCCCCTGCTGGGGCCGCTCGGCCTCGATTTCGGGCTGGTACCCCACCGCATCCAGATCACGATCTTCCGCTGGCCGGCCGGCTTCACGTCCCGGCATTGCGTGGTCATCGACGCGATCCATCACTCGTGGTTTCGCCCCGAAGGCGGCGCGGCGACGCTGATCGGCGTCGAGCTCGGCACGGGGCACGCGGATCCGGACGCCTTCGACGAGGGCGTCGACCCGGATTTCGTCGCGCTCTGTCGCAAAGCGCTGGCCGCGCGGCTGCCGGCGTTCGGCGAGGCGACGATGCGCGGCGGCTGGGCGGGCATGATCATGATGAGCGCCGACGGCCGGCCGATCATCGATCAGATTCCGTCGATCAGCGGGCTCTACTGCATGCTCGGCGACTCCGGGACCTCGTTCAAGACCAGCCCGGCCATCGGCTGCGGCCTCGCCGAGTGGATCGTCGACGGCAAGCCGAGCACCGTCGACCTCACGCCCTTCCGGTCCACCCGCTTCGCGGAAGGCCAACCATGGCAGGACACCGACAACTACGGCCTGGACCGCCTCACGATCTCCCGCTGACCTCTCCGCCGTTCCGAAGGGCGACCCGCTGAACGCCCACCGGTCCCGGCGGCGGGCCAGGCGGGGGCGGGCGGCCGGGGAGCCTCCCCTCCGCGACCCGTGTAGTCAGGACTGTCCCGAAGACACATTCCGAGGAATGATCGAAGCGGGTAGTGGCTACCGGGTCGCGGAGGGGAGGCTCCCCGGCCGCCCACCCCCGCCTGGCCCGCCGCCGCCAACCGTGGAGTGCTCAGCGGCCGAGCGCCGCCAGCATCTCCTCGACCCGCGTGAGCTTGACTCGCGGGCGTCCCTCAGTGCGCCCACGCGCGACCTCGATCGCGTTGAGCTTGAGCCAGTCGGCATAGGAGACGTAGTTCGGCTGCCGCTGGCGGACGAGCGCCTCGGCGGCGGCCGCCGCCGGCTGGGCTGGCTCGAGCACCGCGCCCCGGGCGAGGTCTTCGAACATGCACTCCACGGTCTCGGCGGCGTCCGGCTTGTTCGTGCCGATGACGCCCGTGGGACCGCGCTTGATCCATCCGGCGGTGTACTCACCGACGACCGGTTGCCTGGTGTCGGGATCGAGCACGCGTCCCTTGTCGTTCAGTATGACGCCCCAGCTCTCGTTGAACGGCACGCCCGGCAACGGGACGCCCCGGTAGCCGACCGAGCGAAACACGAGCCCGACCGTCAGCTCCTCGAAACGGTCGGTCGCGCGCGGCTGCAGCGCGCCCGTCGCCGTGGCGTAGAGCTCGTTACGGACCAGACGCATCGCAGTGACGCGTCCCGCGTCGTCGCCGATCAGCTCGACCGGTGACACCAGGAACCTCAACACAAGTCGGCGCGATTTGCCGGTAGGCTGGCGCCGAGCGTATTCCTTGAGGATCTCGACCTTCTTCAGCGTCGCCCGGTCCTGGCTGCGCTCGACCGCGGCACGGCTCAGCGGATCCAGCTCGACCTCTTCGGGCAACGCGACGACGTCGGCGTCGGCGAGCTCGCCCAGCTCCCTGACCTCGGGATTGGTGAACGCGGCCTGGGCGGGCCCGCGCCGTCCGAGCAAGTAGACTTCCTTCACGCGGCTCTTGCGCAGCGCTTCCAGCGCGTAGTCGGCGATGTCGGTGGTCGCCAGCTCCTCCGGTGTCCGGCACAGGATCCGGACGACGTCGACCGCGACGTTGCCGACGCCGACGACCGCCACGCGCTCTTGCGTGAGATCGAACGCGCAGTGCTGGTAGTCGGGATGGCCGTTGTACCAGGCGACGAACTCCGTCGCCGGATGGCTGCCGCTCAGGTCCTCGCCGGGAATTCCCATCCGGCGGTCGGTCTGGGCGCCGGTGCAGTACACGATCTGGTGGTAGTGCGCTCTCAGGTCGGCGAGCGTCACGTCTTTGTCGAACTCGACGCCGCCGTAGAAGCGGAAGCGGGGATTCGCAGCGACCTTGTCGAAGGTGGTGGTGACGAACTTGATCTTCTGATGGTCTGGCGCAACGCCCAGGCGCACCAACCCGTACGGGGTCGGCAGTCGATCGAACATGTCGACCTCGACGACCACTTGAGGGTTCCGGAGCAGGTGGTCGGTGGCGTAGAACCCGGTGGGCCCCGCGCCGATGACCGCGACGCGCAAGGGCCGCGCCGGCGTCCCCGTCGTCTGGGTCAACGCGCCTGCCCGCCCTCGTCCGCGAGGAGCTGCGTCTGCAGTGTATCGACCTCGCCCTGGTAGTGATCTCGCTGGGCTTTCACGATGTCGCCGATCGACACGATCCCGACCAGCTGGCCCTTGTCCACGACCGGCAGGTGACGGATCCGCCGCTCGGTCATCGTGTGGGCTACCGAGGGGAGATCGTCGTGTGGCTGGCCCGTGATGACGTCGCGTGTCATGAGGTCGCCGACCGTCCGCATCAGGAAGCCTTCGTTGTGTGCGGCCTCGCGCACGATGTCTCGCTCGGAGAGGATGCCCACCGGGAGACCGCCCTCGACGGCGATCAGCGCCCCGATGTTATGGTGGTCCAGCAGCGCGAGCGCCTCCCGGATCGACTGCTCGGGGCGCACCGTCACGGCCATCGATCCCTTCCGTGCCAGGATGTTCGCGATATTCATCCGACACCTCCTTCTCTGGGTCAGGCTCCCGACATGGTACGCTCGTCTACCCGACAGCGTCCTCCGTCCTCCCGCTCGACGTTCGCTGCGCCGCCTGCGCCAGAAGCGCTCGCGCGCACGCGTGCGGTGTGAGCTCGCGCCGCGCCACCCGGTCCACGAGGCTCGCGCCGGCCGCCCCCTCCGCGCCGAGGCCCCCGCCGCCAAGCACCGTTTCGGCGACCAGGTCTTGCGCGATCCTCAGCACGCGCGCGGTGACCATCCGCCGGCGGCGGCGCTCGAGCTCGCCGCTCGTCTTGAGATGGGCCATGTGGGCGTGGAACGCGTCGGCGATCGCCTCGATCCCCTCCTCACGGGCCGCCGACGCCGCCAGGACCGGCGGCATCCACGTGCCCTCAGCTGCCGGGAGCAGAGTGAGCATCGCCCGGAGCTCCGCCACCGTCCGGTCGGCGCCTTCACGGTCCGCCTTGTTGACGACGTGCACGTCGGCGATCTCGAGGACGCCGGCCTTGAGCGCCTGGACGTCGTCGCCGAGACCGGGGACCGAGACGACGATGACCGTGTGAGCCAGCCGCATCACGTCGACCTCGTCCTGGCCGACGCCGACGGTCTCGACGAGCACGAGGCTGAGCCCGGCCGCATCCATGAGATCGACGGCGTCCGCCGCCGCGCGACTGAGCCCGCCCAGGGCGCCGCGCGTCGCCATCGAGCGGATGAAGATGCCGGGATCCAGGGCGAGGTCGGTCATGCGGATCCGGTCGCCGAGGATCGCGCCGCCTGAGAATGGCGAGGACGGATCCACCGCGACGATCCCGACGGTGCCACCGCGGGCGCGCGCCACGAGCGCGAGCGCCCGCGCCAGCGTGCTCTTGCCGCTCCCGGGCGCGCCCGTGACGCCGACGACCTGCGCGCGCCCGGTGTGCGGGTAGAGCCGCGCGCACAAGGCCTCGGCCCGTGCGCCCCCGGCCTCGACCCAGGTGAGCCCGCGCGCGAGGGCGCGGGCCGAGCCCGCCACGATCTGCCTCGCGAGCGTCTCGACGTCTTGTGTCATGGCTCTCGCGGCGGGCGGAGAGATCGCGGCCTGGACAGGGCGCGCTCGGGTTCGCAGAGGGTACGGCTCGGGTCGGGCGACATGGTCAAGTGCCATATTACGGCACCGACGGCCGACGGACACCGACTTCGGCGCGGCTCTCCGCGCGCGGGGCTCAGGCGAGCGGCGCGGCGGTTCGGCCGCCAGGGGCGTGGCGCGGCCCCCGCGGCAACGCCAGACGCAGCTCGCGGCAGCGCTTGCGCAGCGTGTTGCGATTGAGCCCGAGCAGGCGGGCGGCGCGCAGCTGGTTACCGCCGGTCATCGCGAGCACGTGCCCGAGCAGGGGCCGCTCGAGGAGCTTGATCGCATCACGATAGAGCCGTCCGGGTCGCGCCGCCGAGAGCCGCTCCACGAGCAGCGGCACGGCCTCGGTGAGCGCGCGCGCAACATTCTCGATATCCGCCGCTCCCTCGCCTCGACCGTCCGCGCCGTGGACCATATCGACCGCCTTGTGAATCAGAAGAACGAGTAATAGAGCGCCAGGGTGAGCGTGTTCTGCGTCTTCCCGGTCGGCACATAGCCGGGCGCGCGGATCGCGAAGACCTTTTCGTCCGCGGAGTCGTGCCGGTATTCGAGCCGGCCGACCAGGCCTTTCCAGATCTTGTACTGGACCGTCGCGGTCACCTCGTAGAGCTCCACCCGCGAGCCCGGCGCGACCGCGAGCGTGCGGATGCCGTCGGAATCCTGGAAGTACTCGAGCCGCAGCGCGGTGCGCAGCTGCTCGGTCCAGTCGTAGGCGACGTAGCCGGCCCACCCCCACCACGAGGCGCTGTTGTCCTTTCGCGTCCCCGAGGCGGCGAGCGACGCCTCGTCTTCCTCCCAGCCGTAGTCGACGTTCGCGGCGAGCGTGAGGTTCTTGATGCCGGTGTAGGCGGCGACGAAGTCGAGCACGGTGCGGGGGTTGCTGTTCTGGTGGGCCTGCTCGGGACCCGTGATCCAGTTGACCGACAGCGCGAGATCCTTGACCGCCGACACGCCGACCTGCCCCATGACGGACATCCGGCTGTTGTTGTCGCGGGCGACATCCCAGCCGACGACCGGGCCGGCCGTGAGCGAGAGCCACGGCAGCGGCGAGTAGGAGAGCAGGGCGCCCACGTGGGTCAGGGGGATGGCGAAGGTGAACAGAAACCCGCGCGAGAAGTTCAGGTCGTTCGGTGATTCGATGACTTCGTATCCCAGCAGCGTGACGAACTTCCCGGCCTTCAGAGTGAGGCCGCTGCCGAGCGGGAACTGGTACGAGCCGTAGGCCTCCTGCAGGTCGAAGTTCGGAGTGTTCCGGAACGCGAACTGGTCGTTGTCGCCCCGGAAGATGCCGAGGGCGTGGTCCTTTTGCGAGTCGTTCGAGGTCCCGGGAATGCCCGCCGTGAGGACCAGGCCGTACCCGAACGGGTACTGCTCGGTCGGGTCCTTCTTGATGCTGAACTCAGCGACGTTGAACGTGTACCCGCCCTCGAAGTCGTAGAGCCGCAGCTCGTTGTGATTACCCCGGCTCGCGCGACCCGTGTTCCACACAGCGCTGTTCTCGATGTAGGCGAAGAGGGTGTGCTCCTCCCACAGTGTCTTCGGCTTCTCTTCCTTCTTCTCCTCGGGCTTGGCCTCCGCTGGTTTCGTCTCCTCGGGCTTGGGCGCCTGGGCGTACACGGGCGCATTGAACGCCACGCCGAAGAGCACAGCGATCAACATCACTCTGAGCCGTCGCGTCATCCGATCCTCCTCGATGTCAGACTGCGCTGTCGCCGTGCTCACCGGTTCTGATCCGGACCGCCTCCTCGAGCGGCTCGACGAACACCTTACCGTCACCGATACTGCCGGTCCTCGCGGCCGCGGTGATCAGCCCGATGACTTTGTCCGCCAGGCCATCGGGGACGACGATTTCGATCTTCATTTTCGGCAGGAAGTCTACCGTATACTCGCCGCCTCGGTACATCTCGGTGTGGCCCTTCTGGCGGCCGAAGCCCCGGACCTCGGTCACGGTCATCCCGATGATGCCCGCGCCCGTGAGCGCCTCCTTCACGTCATCGAGCTTGAACGGCTTGATGATCGCCTCGATCTTCTTCATATCCCGCCCCTCACCACTCTTATCGTGAGCGCTCGGGCGCCATCGCCATCGCGGGCGGCTTCGGCGTGGATCCGCCCATGGCGTGGACGAGCGTCGCCGGCCCCTGGATCTCGGGATAGCCGTGCGCACCCATCTCGGGCACGTCGAGACCCTCCATCTCGACCTCGGGGCTGACGCGCATGCCGAAGACGACGTCGTAGGCCTTGAAGAAGACCCAGGAGGCCGAGAAGATGAAGGCGAAGCACGTGATGGTGCCGATGATCTGCGCCGCGAACTGGCTGGCCCCGCCGTAGAAGAGGCCGCGCACCGTGCCCTCGACGCCGTTGAAGCCGTCGCCGTACGTGCCGTCGGCGAAGAGACCGAGGCTCAGCACGCCCCAGGCGCCGTTGACGCCGTGAACGGCGATGGCGCCGACCGGATCGTCGACCCTCATCACCGTCTCGATGAAGACGGCGGCCCAGCAGACGAGCACGCCGGATACCGCGCCGATGACGAAGGCCCAGAAGCTCGACACGAAGCCGCAGGGCGCCGTGATCGCGACGAGACCCGCGAGCATGCCGTTGACCATCATGCTCGGATCGGGCTTGCCGTACTTCCCCCACATGTAGAACATCGCGAAGATCGCGCCCGACGCCGATGCCAGCATGGTGTTGACCGCGATGACCGAGATGCGGAGGTCACCGCCCGCGAGCGTGCTGCCCGGGTTGAAGCCGAACCAGCCGAAGGCCAGGATGAAGCAGCCGAGCACGCCCATCGGGATGTTGTGGCCGGGAATCGGGTTCGCCGAGCCGTCCTTGTTGTACTTGCCGATGCGCGGGCCCAGCACCATCGCCCCCGCGAGCGCCGTCACTCCGCCGACCATGTGCACGACCGATGATCCCGCGAAGTCGACGTGGCCGTGACCCAGACCGAAGTTCTTGCCGAGCTGTGAGAGCCAGCCGCCGCCCCACACCCAGTTCGCGAAGATCGGGTACGTGAACATCGAGAGGAAGAACCCGAAGACGACGAACGAGGAGAATTTCCAGCGCTCCGCCATCGCGCCGGTCGGGATCGTGGCCGCCGTATCCATGAAGACCATCTGGAACAGGAACAGCGCGAACACCGCCACGTCATACGTCGAGCCGGCCAGGAAGAACCCCTTCATGCCGAAGAGGCCGAAGTCCTTGCCGAAGAGGCTGATGGTGAACTCGCTGTCGAGCAGGCCGGTCCCGCCCATCGTCGAGATTGTCCCGAGCCCGCCCATCTGCAGGGCGAAGCCCATGATCCAGTACCCGGTCATGCCGATCGCGTAGATCATGAAGTTCATCATCATCGTGTGCGCGACGTTCTTCGCGCGCGTGAAGCCCGTCTCGACGAGCGCGAAGCCGGCCTGCATGAACATGACGAGGAAGCCGGTGAGCAAGGTCCACATGACGTTGATCGACACGCGGTTGTGGCCCGCGAAGTCGGCGACCTCTTCGAGCGTGGGCTTGCCCGCGGTCTTCGCCGTGACATCACCGATGCCGCCCGTGGCGGTGCCGGCGGGATCCGGCTTCGACGGCGGTGGCGCCGGAGCGGCGGCCGGCGCCGCGGGCGCGGCAGGCGCTGCTGGTTTATCCTGGGCGAACACCCAGCCACCAACGGCCAGGAGACAGGCGACGACCAGGGCTGCGGCGATTCTCCACCTCAGGGTGCGTACGATGGCTCGAAGGTCCGTCACGATCGTGCCCTCCTCAGGGCCGCGCTGACGCGTCGCCCAGAAAAAAATCGGCGCCCATCCTCGGGCGCCATTACCCGCTTCTGCGACGACGTTGTCGCGCGTCCCCCCGGGCAGCAAGGCGCGTGCCGCAAGACGGTCATCAACACAGACGCCCACTTAGCGCCACGACCACTCAGGACCGGTGCCCGCCGAATAAGCACACAGCGTGGATTGCTCACGCGCCGGGCACAGCCGCCGCGGTACTCCTGCCGTGAGAGAGACTCACGGTGGAGGGACTTCGCGTCGATGGTCGGCGCGGCGCCCTCCACCCGTTGTCGGTGGCAGATACCGGTGCTACGGTCGCTCGCAGGAGGCCCTCGCCATGCGGTCGTCGCGGGGTCGAAGGAGAGCACCGTGAACGTTCGGTTAGCGGTCAACGGCACGCTGATGCGCGGCCTCGAGCTGAACGGCAACCTGCTCGCGGTCGGGGCGACGTTCGCGCGCGAGACCACGACCAGCCGGAGCTACCGGCTCTGGTCGATCGACGACCGGCATCCGGCGATGGTCCGCGTGGCGCAGGGCGGCACGACGATCGCCGTCGAGGTCTGGGAGGTGCCGGCCGCGGGGCTCGCGGCGATCGTCCTCGGAGAGCCCCGCGGGCTCTGCGTCGGCAAGGTCTGTCTGGCCGATGGTGAGGAGACGCTCGGCGTCCTCGGCGAGCCGGCGCTCTGCGAGGGTCAGCGCGAGATCACGGAGTACGGCGGCTGGCGCGCCTACCTCGCGGCACGGGGCACGTCGTGACGGCGGCCGACGTCGAGCGGATGGCCGCGCTGCTCGGGCTCCCGCTCGAGCCGGAAAGCGCCGCCGCGGTGGCCGAGCAGCTCGCCGGCCTCCTCACCGTGGCGCATCTCGTTGCGGAGTTCCCCCTGCCCGACGACGTCGAGCCCGCGCCGATCTTCCGCCCGTGAGCGCGCGCGGCGACGACGCCTCCGCGATCGAGATCGCGCAGCACGTCCGCTCGCGCCGCACGTCGGCGCGCGGTCGTCACGGCCGCGCTCGATCGGATCGGCGAGCGTGACCCCGCGCTCAACTGCTTCACCGCCGTCCTGCGCGACGTCGCCATGGCCGAGTCCGAGCGGATCGATCGGTTGATCGCCGGCGGCGACGATCCCGGCCCGCTCGCCGGCGTGCCCTTCGCCGTGAAGAACCTGTTCGACGTGGCCGGTGTCACCACGCTGGCGGGCTCGCGGATCAACCGCGATCGGCCGTCCGCGGAACACGACGCGGCGGCGGTCGCCGGACTGCGTCGCGCCGGCGCCGTGCTGGTCGGCTGTCTCAACATGGACGAGTATGCGTTCGGCTTCACGACCGAGAACACGCACTACGGTCCGACGCGCAACCCGCACGACCCCGCGCGCGTGGCCGGCGGCTCGTCGGGCGGCTCCGCGGCGGCGGTCGCGGCGGGCCTCGTTCCGCTGAGTCTCGGCTCCGACACGAACGGCTCGATCCGCGTCCCGGCGGCGCTCTGCGGCGTCTTGGGGCTCAAGCCGACCTACGGCCGGGTCTCGCGCGCCGGTGTCGTGCTGTTCGCCGCGAGCCTCGATCACGTCGGGCCGTTCGCGCGCTCGGTCCGTGATCTCGCGGTCGCGTTCGACGCGGTCCAGGGTCCGGACCCCGCCGACCCCGTCTGCGCCGAGCGTCCGGCCGAGCCCTGCGCCGGCGACCTCGGCCGCGGCATCGCCGGCCTTCGGATCGGTGTCGCCGACGGCCACTTCGCACGCCTCGCCGAGCCCGCCGCCCTGGCGGCGGTCGAGCGGGCCGCCCAGGCGCTCGGCGCGAGTCGGCGCGTCACCCTCCCCGAGGCCCACCGCGCACGCGCTGCGGCGATGGTGATCACGTCCAGCGAAGGCGCCCACGGCCACCTCGACGACCTCAAGCGCCGCGCCGGCGACTTCGACCCGCTGACGCGAGACCGGTTCCGCGCCGGCGCCCTGGTCCCCGCGTCGCTCTACCTCCAGGCGCAGCGGTTCCGCGCCTGGTTCAGGGAGCGCGTGCGCGAGATCTTCCGCGACGTCGACGTCGTCCTCGCGCCGACCACGCCGTTCTCGGCCCCGCCGATCGGCGCGCCGCGCACGACGACCGTGGCCGGCATCGAGGTCCTCACGCGGTCGCATCTGGGTGTGTTCACCCAGCCGCTGTCGTTCGTGGGCCTGCCGGTCATCTCGGTGCCGATCGCGGGCGCCGCCCCGCTGCCGCTCGGCGTGCAGCTGGTGGCCGCGCCGTTCATGGAGGCGCACCTGTTTCGGGTGGCGGCGCGTCTGGAGACGGACGGTGTCGTCGCGGCGCCGGTCGCGCCGGCGCGCGGCTAGATCTGGGCGGTCAGCTCGAGCACCTTGCGGTCGAGTCGGGCGAGGCGCTCGGCGAGCACTTCGGCGATCATCACGACGAGCTTGTACGCGGCGAGGCTCTCGCTCGCGATCAGCCGCTGGAACTGCGCCTTGGTCAGGAGCTGACACTCGCAATCCTTCACGGCCATCACCGTCGCCGAGGTGGGGCGCTCGGTGATCAGGCTCATCTCGCCCAGCACGGTCGGCGCGTCGACCTTGCCGAGCGACTGCTGCTGCCCGTCGCGTCCGCGCTTGAGGATCTCCACTCGCCCTTCCAGCAGCAGCACGAGGCCGGTCGGCCGGTCCCCTTCGGTCATCAGCGCATGCCCGGCGGCGATGTTCCGGCCGACCGAGGCCTGGGCGAGCTGCTCGACCTGCGGCGCGGTCAGCCCGCGCCCAAGCAGCGAGTGCATGAGTTTCCGGATCTCCGAGGCGTGCACCGACTGCGATTGTATCAGCGGGGCTCCGACCGACGCTACCGACGGACGAGCGCCAGCCTCGCGACGCGCTCGCCCGCCTCGAGCCGCGCGGCTCGTGTCGTAGCCTCGGCACGAGCGCGGCGTCGCCCCTCGCCGGCCCGCGCGATCACGTCGCCGTAGTTCGGGGCGAACAGCGCTTCCAGCCCGCGTCGGATCTCGCGAGCCAACGCCGGACTGCGGCCGCCCGTCGAGACGGCGATCTGGAGCTCCCCGCGGCGGAGCACCGAGGCCAGGATGAAGTCGCAGTGCTCGGGCCGGTCGACCACGTTCACGAGCGCTCGCAGCCGACGCGCCGCCGTCGCGACCGCGGCGTCGACGACGGGGTCATCGGTCGCTGCGATCGCCAGGGCGCAGCCGCGCACGTCCGAACGCCGGAACGCCCGCGCGCGATTCGCAACCCGGCCGCTCGCGGCCAGCGCCGCCAGCCCCGGCGTCACGGTCGGGCTCACCACCGTGACCTGCGCCCCATACTCGAGCAACGCACGGACCTTGCGCTCCGCGACCGCGCCCGCCGACGACGAGGCAGCGGCGACCGCGGAGACCGAGAGAAACGCGGGGAAGTAGTCCGGCACCGTTCAGGTCGCAGTGTCGGCGAGCACCCTCCGGACGCTCAGGGCACGGAGGCGAGCGCGACCGTCGGGCCCGTGATCAGCACCGCGGGCGCCGCGAGGCCGGCGGCACGCGCCTCTTCGGCGATGTCGCCGAGCCGGCCGGCGATCACCCGCTCGCCGTCCACGCCGGCCTGCTCGACCAGGATCGCCGGCTCGCGCGGATCGCGGCCCAGCGACGTGAGCGACGCCGTGATCGAGTCGAGCGCGCCCACCGGCATGTAGAAGGCGAGCGTGCCCTCGACGCGCGCGAGCACGTCCCAGTCGAGCGTGGCCGGATGGTGGCCCGTCTGGTCGGTACCCGTCGCGAAGACGAGCATCGAGGCGCTCCCGCGCTCCGTGAGCGAGATGCCCAGCCGCGCGGCGGCCGCCGTCGCCGCGGTGACGCCCGGGATGACCTCGAAGGCGATCCCGGCCGACCGGACGGCCTCGATTTCTTCACCGAGGCGCCCGAGGTCGCGCTGCCGAATTTCAGTGCGGAAGCGGCGTGGTCTGCCGAAGAAAAAAGCAGCGGGCTAGCGCTCGCACGACAGGCGCATGCGATTCTTCGCGATCCAGGCGTACACGCGGCGCGCCACCGGACGTGCGCCCGGGAGCGCGAACACCGTCGCGAGCCACCCGAGCCCGCGGATGCGGCGAAGCAGCTCGGGCACCGCGTCGGCGCCCGCCAGCGTGCGCCCGCCGGGCAGCACGAGCTGCATCGCCGTCATGCACGCCTCGTCCGAGATCCCGGGAAAGCGCTCGCGCCGGGGCGCCGATCGACACGGCAGGATCTCGAGCTGGCCACCCGAGAGCGCCAGGCGCATGAGCCAGAGCGCGCTCGCCCGACACATCGCGCACTCGCCGTCGTAGATCAGGACGGCGGGCGTCGCCGTTACCGGCGTCCCCATCCCCGCAGGGTACGGTAATAGAGGATGAAGCCGGCGGCCACCGCGAGCGCGATCACGGCTTGAACGAGCGATGCCGTGGCCCCGTCGCGGACGAAGAGCCGGAGCTGAAGCGCCGCGTAGAAGACGAAGAACGCGATCCCCGCGCCGATGAGGATGCGGTGGGCGGTGATCAGCTTCACGCGCGTCCGGCTTCAGGCGCCGAGCACGACCTTGATTGCGTCGCGCGTCACGCTGACGAGCCGGTCGATCTCCGCCTCGGTCACGACGAGGGGCGGCGCGAAGTAGACCGAGTCGCCCGGCGCGGGATGGGCGCCGGCCACCGGACGGGTTCGCGTGACGACGCCGCGCTTCATCATCTCGGCCTGGATACGCGGAGCGACCTTGCGGTCGGCGGCGAAGTTCTTCTTGGTCACGCGGTCTTCCACCAGCTCGACCGCCGCGAGCAGCCCCTTGCCACCCCGGATGTCGCCCGCGTTCGGGTGGTCGCCGAACGCCTGCTCGAGCCCCTGGTGGAGCCGCGTGCCCATCTTCGCCGCGTTCTCCCAGAGACGCTCGCGCTCCATGATCTCGACGTTCTTCACCCCGACCGCGCAGCACGTCGGATGCCCCGAGTACGTGTAGGCGTGCATCCAGCGATCCTCGGGCTTGACCGAGTCCATGGCGTCCTTGATCGCCTTGGTGATCATGATGCCGCCGAGCGGGAGGTATCCGGACGTCACGCCCTTCGCGAACGAGACGATGTCGGGCTTGACGTTCCAGTGCCCGAGCGCGAACCAGCGCCCGGTGCGACAGAAGCCGGTGATGACCTCGTCGGCGATCAGGAGCACGTTGTGACGCGTGCAGATCTCTCGCACCCGCGGCCAGTAGTCGTCGGTCGGATAGATGACCCCGCCGCCGCCGTGGATCGGCTCGCCGATCATCGCGGCGACCGTGTCGGGCCCTTCGCGCAGGATCGCCTCTTCGATCTCCCGCGCCGCCGCCTGGCCGACGCTCTCGCCCGGCTTTGCTCCGTGGAACCGGTACGGATAGCACGTCTGGACGTGGACGAACCCCGGAACGCGCGGCTCGAACATCTTCCAGTAGGCACCCATCCCGGTCGCGCTCATCGCCTGCAGCGTGACGCCGTGGTAGCCCTGCTCGCGCGAGATGATCTTGATCTTGTCGGGCTTGCCCCGCGCCTTCCAGTAGAAGCGGGCGGTCTTGAACGCCGACTCGTTCGACTCGGCGCCGCCGCACGTGAAGAACACCGCCTGCATGTTGTCGTACGTGATCTCCATGAGCTTGTTCGCCAGCGTGATCGCGGGGACGTTCGAGGAGCCGACGTAGCCGGAGAAGTACGCGAGATCCTTCATCTGCGCCGCCGCGGCCTCGGCCAACTCGGTGCGCCCGTGGCCCACGTTGACGTTCCAGAGCCCCGAGAGACCGTCGATGTACTCGTGGCCCCCGATCTCCTGGATGGTCGCGCCGCGCCCGCGGACATAGATGACGGGCTCCGCGTTGTCGACGGGGTGGTGGAGCGGATGGATCAGGTGCTCCTGGTCAGCTTTGACGAGCTCAGCCGCGGTCAGCGCCATTGGCTTCCTCCCCAGTTCAGCGAGTGACGGGGCACGGGTACGCCCGCCGGTAGTCTCCGTCCGGGATGAGGACGGCCGTCTCCCGACGTCCGCGATACCGGTAGACCCACGCGCGCGCGCGCCGGCCGCTCGCGAGCGTGACGGTGGCTCGGCGACGACCGAAATTGTACCCTTCCTCGCGATCGAGCACCGCGAGAAGTTGGGGATCGTCCAGCTGGTAGATCTCGCCGCGGACGTCGCCGACACCGTCGATCAACCCGGGATAGCGGCCGAGATCGACCAGTCGTCCGCGGACGCGGCCCTCGCCGACGAACGTCGAGGCCGACGCGAGCACGCGATGCAACGCGTAGCCGCGCATCAGCGTCCCGTACGCGAACAGGAGCCGCGCGGATTCGGCATGTTGCGAGCTGGATGGCCTGGGCTGTTGCGGCGCGCGGAGGTTCTGTTTCGGAGCCGTCAGGGCGTCTCCACCGCCTGGAGCACCGCGCCGAGAAAGTCCCGCTCAGGGACGGCGCCCTCGAACTGTACGCGGTCGTTGATCACGACCTTCGGCACGCCCATCACCTGATAGGCGCGTGACAGCTCGGGGAACTCCGTCGCCTCGATGACGGTCGAGCGCACGCGGTCCGAGGCCACCGCCATGTGCTGAGCCAGGCGCACGGCCCGGGGACAGTGGGGTCAGGTGGGCGTCGAGAAGACCTTGATCTCGACGTCGGACGCGAGCGCCCGCAACGAGGCCAGCGTCTCCTCGGCCAGCGCCGGCTCGCCGGTGGATGCCACGATGATCGAGTCGATGAGGTTGCTGAACTCGTAACCCAGCGGGACGCCGTAGAAGCGGATGCCGTAGTCGCGGCTGCCTTCGACGACGATGGCCGGCACCTGGTCCACACCGTACGCCTCGGCGCGCTCGCGGTCGATGGCGAGGTTGAGCACCTCCACCGTGATCTTGTCGGACAGCTCGGCGACCTCGCGCACGAGCTGCTCGTTCTGCTGGCAGAGCTCGGCGGCGGTGAGCTCCTGCGAGAAGATGACGAGCTTCACGGGTCCGGCGATGCGCTCGAATTCCTTGCGGACAGCGGCCTGGTCACGTGCGGTCAGGATCGGCATGGAGCCATTATACCTGTTAGAATCGCGCGCGAAGGAGCAACACCATGAAGCCGTTCGTCGTCAATCGCTACGGGCGAATCGTCTTCCCCTTCAACTTCTTCCCCGAGCTTGACTTCTCGATCTTCCAGACGCTCGAGCAGTTCGCCGCTGTCATCAAGCGGGACTTCGAAGAAAAGGCGCCCACCGAGACCGACATCGTCGGTCGCGTCGACGCGCGGCAGTACGCCGGGCGGTACGACCTCCTGCGTGACCTCGCCCTCAACCTCTTCTGGGTCAACCGGTACGCCATGACGATGTACGAGAAGCGCCCCACGCGCTGGTGCGATGTGCCGAAGAGCCGTGACGACGTCTTCCTGCCGGTCTTCAAGGGCTGGGAAGGCACGGAGCTGACGGCCGCGATCGAGGCCGGCTACCGGGCGCTGCCGCCGAGCTTCGACGAGGGCACCGAGGACAAGATCTCGCGCATCCTCCTCGATATTTTCCGCCACAAGAAGGGCGCTGGCGCCGAGCTGCCGCCGATCAAGCCGACGGTCGCCGAGATCCTCGCCAACCCGAAGAACCTCACGTATCACCTCCTCGCCTACAACCCGGACTATCCGGGCTACGGCTGGGACGACATCATCGAGTACGCCCACCGGGTCCCGGAGGTCGAGGCGCTCATGCGCCAGACAATGGTGCTCCACAACCAGTACCGCTGGGACCGCGCGAAGACGCGCGTGATCGAGGTGGGCAAGCTGCACGACGACGACTTCGTCGTGGTCTTCCAGCCGCGCAGCAGCGACGTGCTCCAGTTCATCCGTCGGGTGAAGGGCGGACGGCGCGTGCGACTCCGCCGGCCGGCGCCCCTCGAGTCGCGCCCGCCGGCGCGGCCGTTCTCGCCGATCGACGTGCGCGCCAGGTTCTCCGTCATGCCGCGCCTCGAGTCCCTCGCCGTCTACCGGGGCGAGCGGGTCTGCACCAACGACGACCTCATCCGGAACACCGCGTACTGTTGGTCACCGATGACGGCCAAAGAGATCGAGGAGAAGACCGGCATCGTCGAGCGGCTCTACACCGAGCTCGACCTCGATCACATGTCGCTGCTGGCGGCGCAGCGGGCCCTGGAGAAATCGGGCCGGCGCCCCGAGGAGATCGGGGCCGTGCTCTTCTGCTCGTGCACGAGCGCGAAAATGATGCCGTCGCTCGCCACGTGGCTCTCGGGGCAGCTCGGCCTCTACCAGACCCATGCCTCCTGCGACGTGGTCGCCGCCTGCGCCGGCCTGCCGTACGGCCTCGCCGAGGCGGTGCGGCTGCTCCAGGAGGTCGACCGCCCGGTGCTCGTGGTCTGCGGCGAGAAGTTCTCGGACAAGATCGGCACGGTGCGGACGTCGCGGATGATCTTCGGCGACGGCGCCGCGGCGCTCGTCGTCGGCCCGGCGCCGGCCGGCACCCCGCCCGACCTCGAATGGCTCCAGACCTACGCGAGCGGTCCGATGAGCGAAGTGGACTCGATCATCTGGCCCAACCCCGAGTTCGACAACAACATCACCGTCTACGGCCCGGAGGTGATGGCGCTGGTGAAGCGCTATCTCACCCAGATGATCGACGAGCTCCGGAGCCTCCCTCGCCCCGACGGGGCGCCAGGCGCGCTCCTGGACGCGGTCGACATGATCGTGCCCCACCAGGCCAACAAGACCATGGTCGTGAAGCTCGCGCAGGCCGCGGGCGTCGCTCCCGAGCGCCTCTACTTCGACATCGAGAAGGTCGGCAACACGTCGTCGGCGTCCATCCCGATCGCGATCCACGACGCTGTGCGCGAGGGAGTCATCGACCGACCGATGCGCATCTTCGCTCCGGGGTTCGGCGCCGGGGCGGTCGCCGGCTACGTCGTGGCGCGCATCGATCCGGCGATCGTCGCCGCGTAGGCGACGCGAGGCTCCTGGGAGACTCGTCCGGCGTCCTATCCCTTCACGGCGCCGGCGGTGAGGCCCGAGACGTAGTAGTCGAGGAACCAGACGTAGATGACGACGATGGGAAGGCTCGCCACCACCGCGCCCGCCATCAGCGACCCCCAGTAGTAGATGTCGCCGCGGATCAGGTCCGCAGTCACCCCGACCACCGCCGTCTTGTTGGCGGTCTGCGAGACGAACGTCAGCGCGTAGGTGAACTCGTTCCAGGTCAGCGTGAAGCCGAACAGCGTCACGCAGACGATCCCCGGGATGGCCATCGGCAAGACGATGCGGACGAGCGTCTGCATCCGGCTCGCGCCGTCCACGAGCGCGCACTCCTCGACCTCCCGCGGAATCGTCCGGAAGTAGCCCATGAGGAGCCAGGTCGAGAAGGGCACCAGGAAGGTCGGATACGTCACGACCAGCGCCCAGATCGTGTCCGAGATGCCGAGCCAGACGACGACCTGAGACAGCGGCAGGAAGAGCAGGGTCGGCGGCACAAGATACGTGATGAACACCGCTGTGCCGAACGCTCCGACGCCGCGGTAGCGGAGGCGCGCGAGGCTGTAGCCTGCAAGGATGGCGATCACGAGCGAGACGCTGGTCGCCACGACGCTGATGATCAGGCTGTTCTTTATCCAGGTCAGGAACTCGGTCTTGAAGAAGAGGTAGCGATAGTGGTCGGTGATCACGCCGGTCTGGATCAGGAAGGGCACCGCTTTGAGGTTGTAGAGCTCGGCGTCCTTCTTCAGCGAGGTGATCACCATGTAGTAGAACGGGAACAGCGCGAACGCGAGAAAGGGGATCATGTTCGCGTAACCGAACGCCGTCGACCGGATCCTTGCTCCGCGCGATCGAACGCCGACGTCCACCTCAGTCCCTCCGGATATAGCGGAGCTGGAGGAACACGATGGCGGCCAGCATCGGGAACAAGAAGAGCGAGACGGCCGCGCCCTGGCCGAGGTTGCCGCCGGTCAGCCCGATCTGGTATGCGAGCGTGGCGAACAGGTGCGTGGTGTTGACAGGGCCGCCGCGCGTGAGGACCTGGACGATGTTGAAGTCGGAGAAGGTGAAGATCGTCGAGAACAGCACGACGACGGCAAGGACGGGCTTGAGCAGCGGGAGCGTGACGTGGCGGAAGCGGCCCCAGGAGTTGGCGCCGTCGACCTCGGCTGCCTCGTAGTACTCGCGCGGAATGGAGACGAGACCGGCGAGGACGATGATGGCGAAGAAGGGCAGTCCCCGCCAGACGTTGACGGCGATCACGGCAGTCATGGCGTAACTCGTCATGCCGAGCCAGTTGGGGCCGGGCGGGCTGATGAGCCCGAGGTGGATACCCGTCCAGTTCACGACGCTGTAGAGCGAGTCGAACATCCACCCCCAGGCGAGCACCGACAGCGCCGTGGGGATGACCCACGGCAGCAGGACGGCGCCCCGGATCAGCCGCTTGAACTTGAAGTTCCGGAACAGGAGCATCGCCAGCCAGACACCGAGCACCGTCTTGAGGACGACGGCGATGAGGGAGAAGACGAACGAGTTGTAGACGGTTTGCCGAAAGATCTCGTTGCCGAGAATGTCTCGGAAGTTCTGCAGCCCGATGAACTGCCCGGGTGACCCGACCCAGTAGTCCGACAGGCTGAAGTAGATCGCCATCCCGAACGGGTAGGCGACGAGGCCCAGGATCAGGGCCAGCGCGGGCACGATCAGGCTGTAGCCGAATACGTGCTCCTGCTCCCACCACTCGCGGACGCGCGCGAGGCGGCCGAGCCGCGGGAGCCCGGTCGCCTCGAGCGCACGCTGGCTGACGGCCATACTAGCTCTTCCCTTCCGTCTTGAGCTTCCCCTGCAGCGCGAGCTTGATCTGATCCTCGCCCCAGGCCAGGGCGCGCTTGGTAGGCATGCCGTTGATGGCCTTGGCGACGATGTCGGGCAGGACGAAGTTGACGATGATGAGCTGCACCGCCGCATTGGGCTTGGCCGGCCAGCCCTGCTCGTGCACGTACTCGGCTTCCTTCGGCAGCATGGCGTACTTTGGGTTACTCGCCCAGATCGGGTGCTCGGCAAAATGCTTGAGCGGGGGCTGGTTGAACGCACTGCCGCCGACGATGAAGGAGTTGTAGTTCTCCTTCTGGAAAAGGAACTTGATAAAGTCCTTCGCGAGCGCGACGTTCTTCGAGAACTTCCAGATCGCCAGCGAGTTGACGCCGGTGGAGGAATGGATCCCGGCCGGGCCGCCGGGGCTGTTGTGGTGGTTGATCTCGTCGGCGATCGGCATCTTCTTCACGACGGCGGCGACGTAGGGGCTGATCGCGTTGTGGATCCACGAGCCCTTGCCCGAGAGCAGGAAGCGGTTGTTGGAGGCGTTGTCCCACGACAGCACCTCGGGCTCCATGGCGTCCCGGTACAGCTCCTTGTACCACTCGATCACCTGGGCCGCCTTGTCGCTGTTGATCGCCGGCGTCGTGCCGTCGGCCTCGAGCACCTTGCCGCCGTTGCACCACAGGATCGACCAGAACGAGATGTTGGCGTCCGTGCAATGGCTGATCGGGATGCCGACGGGGTTGCCCTGCTTCTTGAGGATCTTCCCCGCCTTGAGCAGCTCGTCCCAGGATTTCGGCGGCTGCAGCCCGGCCTTCTTGAAGTGCACTTCGTTGTAGCACCCCGGGAACGCGACCCAGTACCACGGCACCGCCCGCCACCCCGATGCCGTCTGACACGTATCCTTGGCGAACGCGTACCAGCCGCCATACCGGCCGCCGAGGTAGTCGACGAGATCGCCCATGTCGACCAGATGCTGCTCGTAGAGGAAGGGGTCGGCCGCGCCCGTGATGATGAGATCGTGGCCGGACTGCGACGCGACCTGGGCCGCGCGCTTCGCGAACAGCTGCGGAAAGGCGATCGTGTCGACGCGCACCGTCACCCCGGCCTGCTTGGCGAAGACCTCGGCCTGCCGCCTCAGCTCGTCGTCTGACGCCGGGACGAAGTGGTTGCCCGTGAGGAACGTCAGCTCCCGCTTCTGGGCGAAGGCCGGCGCGCGACCGAGCGAGACCGACGTGCCCGCAAGAACGGCCGTGGAGGTCTTGAGGAATCGCCGGCGGGTGATCGCGCTGCGCATGGCCATGCTCCTTGCCGTTACGCGCCGCTCTCTTTGAGCTTGCCCTGAACCGCCAGCTTCACCTGGTCCTCGGCCCAGGCCATGGCGCGCTTGGTCGGCATGCCGTTGACGGCCTTCGCCACCATGTCGGGCAGGACGTAGTTGACCTGGATGAGCTGGACGGCGGCATTGGGCTTGGCCGGCCAGCCGCGCTCGTGCGCATATTCCGCCTCCTTGGGCAGCATCGCGAACTTCGGGTTCCGCGCCCAGATGGGGTGGTCGGCCAGGTTCTTGAGCGGCGGGTGATTGAAGGCGTTGGACGCGACGATCCAGGCGTCGTAGTTCTCCTTCTGGAAAAGGAACTTCAGAAAGTCCTTGGCGAGCGAGACGTTCTTCGAGAACTTCCAGATGGCGACCTCGTTGATCGGCGGCGCCGAGTGAATGCCGGCCGGGCCGCCCGGGCTCGGGTGATGATTGATCTCGTCGGCGATCGGCATGCTCTTGGCCAGCGCCAGGTTGTAGGGGCTGATCGGGTTATGAATCCAGGAGCACTTTCCGGCCAGGATGCAACGGTTGTTGGATGCGTCGTCCCAGGACAGGACTTCAGGCTCCATTGCGTCCTTGTAGAGCTCTTTGTACCACTCGATCACCCGCGCAGTCTTGTCCGAGTTGATGGCCGGAGTCTTCCCGTCGGCCTCGAGCACCTTACCGCCGTAGCACCAGAGCACCGACCAGAAGGTGGTATTGGCATCGGCGCAGTGGCTGACGGCGATCCCGACCGGGTTGCCCTGCTTCTTGAGAATCCGACCGTGCTTGAGCAACTCGTCCCACGTCTTGGGGTACTCGAGCCCGGCGCTCTTGAAATGCGTCATGTTGTACGTCGCCGGAAACGAGATCCAGAACCACGGCACCGCTTTCCAGCCGGACGTCGTATGGGATCCCTCCCGGGCGAACGGGTACCATCCGCCGTACTTCTTGCCGAGCTCGTCGATGATGTCGCTGACGTCGGCGAGCTGGCTCTCGAAGAGGAATGGGTCGGCCCCACCCACAAAAATGAGGTCGTGGCCCGACTGTGCCTGGGCCTCCGCGGCCCGTTTCGCCGGAAGCTGGAGGTGAGCGATGGTGTCTACTCGCACGGTGACGCCGGTCTGCTTGGAGAAGACCTCGGCCTGTCGGCGCAACTCGTCGTCGGAGGCAGGCACGAAGTGGTTCCAGCTGAGGAACGTCAGCTCGCGTTTCTGGGCGAACGCGGGCGGCTTGCCGAGGGCCACCCAGGACGCCATCCCGGCGGTCGCGGCGGAAGCGCCGCGGAGAAAGTGTCGACGCGAGGTTCCTTGCATAGTGCACTCCTTGAACTCAGCAAGGTCGATGGGGAAGGTTCTGGGAGACCGGGAGAGCTCTCACCCCCTCGCGGCTCAGACGGTTGTGCGGTTTTTACCACTCATGGTCGTCACCGTCAAGGTCAGACCCTGATCAGCGACGGTCCGCTCGCTCCGAGCGCCCGACCGAACGCCTCGCCGAAACCCGGCTCGCTGTCGGCGGCGAACGCCGTTATCCCGAAGCTCTGGGCCACCCGCATGAGGTCGGGCGTATCGGACTCGTCTGCGTCGAACACGACCACCACGATGGACGCGCCAAGCCGCACCGCGGTCTCGAGCTCGGTCGCCGCCGCCGCCAGCCCGCGAGCCCCGGTGAAGCAGACGACGCGCCGATCGGTATGGACGAGGTGCGCCGCGATCGCGGCCGGCAGAGCGAAACCTGCCGTGGCGAGCCCATTCGACACCAAGAACTCGCGCGGGGCGACGGTGTGCCAGGAGACGGCGACGTCCAGCAGATGCGGACCGGCATCGGCCGTGACGATCGTGCCGGCCGGCGTCGCCTCGCGCGCGATACGGACGATCCCTCTCCGGGCGAGCACCTGATGGGCCCCGGTCGGTCCTGCGGCGAGCTCGCGCTTGAGACGGTCGAGCTCGGCCACGTCCCAGTCGGCCCGTTTGCGGTCATGCAGGCGCGGCGCCAGCTCTTCGAGGACGACGGCGACCTCGCCCAACACGCCCACCGCCGGGAACCAATCGTCCAGCGCCCGCGGCGGGCCGAGGGCGAGCACTGGAACCGTCGACCACCACGGCGCGGGCACGGGCTCGAGCGCGTCGAGCCCGAGGCCCACGATGAGATCGGCGCGTCGCAGCAAGCGCTCGTCGACGGCGTCGGCGCCGAGAACGCCCAGCATCAGCGGATGCGGGTCCGGCAGCGCGCCCTTCGCCCGACACGTCACCAGCACGGGCGCCGGCAGCGCCTCCGCCAGCGCGCGGACCCATTGCTGGACACCGGTCGAGCGGCAATGGAGTCCCGCGACGAGCAGCGGCCGGGACGCGCGGGCTAGCAGTTGGGCTGCCGCGTCCAGCGCGGCAGGATCGGGGGCCGACGGCGGATCGGGTCGGGACGACGGCACGAGGGTCGGCGCCCACTGCCGCGCGATCTCGGCCGGGATCTCCAGATGGACGGGACCGCGCGGCTCTGTCGTGGCGAGCCGCGTCGCGTCGACGATCTGGCGCGCAGCGGAGTCGGCCTCGACGGTGAGGCTCGCCTTGCAGACGAGCATTTTCCCGGAGCGGCCGTCGGTGAGGAAGACCATGGGCGCACGGTCGGCAAGCGCGTGCGCGAGGCCGGCGATCGCCGCCGTGACGCCACGGCCCCCGAGCGCCGCGCCGGGCGCCTCGACGAGGTCGCCAGTCACCGCGGCCATGATGCATGCGCCGGTCTCTCCAGACGCAAGCGTCAGCGGAAGCCCCGCCGCCCGCACCGCACGGAGCAGCGTGAGGTCGGCGCCCTCGCCCGGCACGGCGAAGAGCCGCGGCGTCCCGGCGCGCGTAAGGCCGTCGACGACGACGTCGGCGACGGTGCGACGGCTCACGCAGATCGGGACGCGAGAGGGACCGAGGCGCTCTCCGGAGTGGGGACACCGTAGTCGAAGACCGTCATCGATTCGCGAAGCTCTCGAACAGGGGGCGCATACGCTCGAGCGCCAGGCGCAGATTGGCCTCCGAGTTCGCGTACGAGAACCGCAGATACCCTTCACCGTGGGCACCGAACGCCGCGCCCGACAGCGCAGCCACGCCGGCCTCGGTCAGGAGCCGCTCGGCGACCTCAGCGGACGACCGGCGAGTTGCGGTGATGTTCGGGAAGACGTAGAAGGCGCCGCGGGGCCGTGCGCACCGGACGCCGGGCAAGCGATTGAGGCCGTCCACGAGCAGGTCGCGGCGCCGCTTGAACTCGGCCACCATGCCGACGACCGGCGTCTGGTCGCCCTGGAGCGCGGCGATGCCGGCGAGCTGCACGAACGACGCCGTGCAGGAATTGGAGTTCACCATGAGCCGCGCCACGTGCTCGGCGAGGGGCGGCGGCATCACGCCGTAGCCGAGGCGCCAGCCGGTCATCGCGTACGATTTCGAGAACCCGTCGAGGAGAATCGTCCGCCCGCGCATGCCCGGCAGCCCCGTGATCGAGGCGAACTCGCCCTCGTAGAGGAACTGGCGGTAGATCTCGTCGGTCAGCACCGGGATCTCCCGCGCGGCCGCGATCGCCGCGATGCGTTCGAGCTGGCCCCGGTCGAGCACGCCGCCCGTGGGATTCTCGGGCGAGTTGATCACGATCAGTTTCGTCTTCGGCGAGACGCGGCGTTCGAACAGCTCAAGATCGAATCCGAAGCCAGTGTCTTCGCGCAACGGAATCGGCACGGGGACGCCGCCGACGAAGTTGATCACGGACTCGTAGATCGGAAAGCCGGGATTCGGATAGATGACCTCGTCGCCCTCACCGATCAGGGCCATGATCGTGAAGAACATGATCGGCTTGGCGCCCGGGGTGACGACCACCTCCTCGGGCGCGACGGCGATGCCACGCGTCTCGGCGACGTGCTTGGCGATCGCCTCGCGGAGCTCCGGCAGCCCTGCGGCCGGGCCGTAGTGCGTCGCGCCCGCGTCGAGCGCCTGCTTCGCCGCTTCCTTGATGTGTGCGGGCGTGTCAAAGTCCGGCTCGCCGATTTCCAGGTGGATGATCTCGCGACCGGCGCGCTCGAGCTGCCGCGCGCGGGCCAGCACCTCGAACGCCGACTCGGTTCCGAGCCGGGCCATCCGCGGGGCGACGTTCATGGGGGTTCTCCTTTATGGGCTCGCCTCGCACGGCGCGCTCCCTTTTCGGAAGGCCTCTATTATAAGGCGTGGACTTCACATGCGTCGGGGCGGGGCCGTTCACCATGGGCTGGACGCACGGCCATCCGTGCGAGCGCCCACCGCACGTCGTGTGGGTCGACGCCTTTCTGGTCGCGCTCACGCCCGCGACGAATGCGGACTTCGCCGCCTATCTGGCCGCGACCGGCGCCCCGGCGCCCCCGTTCTGGTCCGACCCCGCGTTCGCCGACCCTCGGCAGCCCGTCGTCGGTCTCTCGTGGACCGAGGCCGTCGCCTTTGCGGGGTGGTCGGGGGCGCGGCTGCCGACGGAGGCCGAGTGGGAAAAGGCCGCGCGCGGCGGCCTCGAGGCGTCGCGCTACCCGTGGGGTGACGCCAAGCCCGGCGTCACGTTCGACCGTCCGCCGCGCGTCGGCGAGACACCGGGGAACGCGCTCGGGCTCACTGATCTCTCCGGCGTCTGCCACGAATGGTGCGCCGACTGGTTCGACGAGGAGTACTACGGCCGGTCGGGGGCGCGGAATCCGCGCGGCGCAGCCTCCGGCACGCGGCGCGTCAGCCGCGGCGGGGCGTGGCGTCACGCCGACCCGTGGAGCCCGGTCGCCCACCGCTCTTCCTTGCCGCCACACCTGCGCTACTCCGACTATGGCGTGAGATTCGCGCGCGACCCGGAGTGACGGCAGAAGGCTTACAATACCCCGATCACGATGGCGCCCGCGCAGCGGTCGATCCTGAAGGAAGGGGTCGTGGCCGGCTTGATCGGCGCGGCGGTCGTCGCCGTCTGGTTCCTCCTCTTCGACATCTGGCGGGGCCGACCGTTCCTCACCCCGGGGCTGCTGGGCGCCGCGGTGTTCCAGGGCGTGACCAACCCGATCGGGCTCGAGCCCACCGTGGGCAACGTGGTGGGCTACACGATCGTCCACGGTCTGGCGTTCATCGCGTTCGGCGTCATCGCCGCGAGCCTCATGGCCGTCAGCGAGCGCGAGCCCGCCCTCTTCCTCGCCTTCGTGATCCTGTTCGCCAGCTTCGAGGTGTTCGTCTTCGGCGTCGTCGGCGCACTCAGCAAGTCGATGCTGGGCGCGCTCGTCTGGTGGGCGATCCTGGTCGGCAACCTCCTCGCCTCGCTCGCGATGCTCTGGTACTTCTTCCGCGCCCACCGGGCGCTGTCGCGGACCCTGATCGGCTCCTGGGGTAGTGTCCTCCGCGAGGGCATCGTGGCCGGCCTCCTGGGCGCCCTCGTGGTCGCGCTCTGGTTCCTGGCGATCGACTGGATCCAGGGCGCGCCGCTCCGAACGCCGAAGCTCCTCGGCACCGCGATCCTCGGCCAGCCCGATCCGGGGGCGGCGATCATCTTCTACACGGTCGTACACGGCATCGCGTTCGCGCTCTTCGGCATCGCCGGCGCCGTGCTGATCGCCGCCGCCGAGCGTCAACCCCTCTTCGTCTTCGCCGTGGTGATCTTCTTCACCGCGTTCGAGGTGTTCTTCATCGGCTGGGTCCTGATCGCGGCGAAGTGGGTGCTCGACGAGCTGGCGGGGTGGACGATCTTCCTCGGCAACCTCCTCGCGACCACCGCCATGCTCGCGTACTTCTTCAAGGGGCACCGCGCGCTCGCACGCCGGCTGACGGCCGCGTGGGCCGAAGAGGACTAGCGCGGCGGCGACGGCGCTGGGGGCGGGGGGATCGAGCGCGCGCAACGGCTGGCCGGCGAGCTCGAGACGAGGCTCACGGAGCGCCGCCGCCCCGCTGGCGGCGCAGGACGAGCAGCTCGACGCGTTCGATCACTGGAGCCGCCGTGGCCTCGAGCTCGACGGCGCGCCGCATGCGCTCGAGTCCGTCGTGAAACTCGGCGTCGGTGAGCAGCTCGAACGTCGACAGGGCCCGCCGCTCGATCCGCTCGTAGTGGGCCTGGAGGCTCGGGTCGATCTGCTGCTCGATCGAGTCGAGCGCCACCTCTGTGAACCCGCTCGCGACGAATGCGTCGCGGACACCGTCCACCGTGGAAAGCCTCGCCTCGTCGATGGCGCGGGCCGACGGGAAGAACTCGTAGTAGCGCACGCTGTCGAGGCGTCCGCTGAAGACATTGCGGATGAACACGAGCCCGTCGGGCTTGACGACCCGGTGGAGCTCGCGCGCGCAGGCGGCGACGTTCCGGACGTGATGGATGACCATCGACAGGAACGCGAAGTCGAACTCGGCGTCGGCGGCCGGGATGGCGCTCGCCGCACCATCACGGTAAGCGACCCGGGGATGTGCGCGGTGGCGGAGGGCCTCCTCGCGCATCTTTTCCGACGGCTCGACCGCCACGACGCTCGTGTCGAACGCGTCGGCCAGCAGCCCCGCGAAGCGCCCCGTGCCGGCGCCGAGATCGAGGATCCTCAGGCCCGCACGCGCCGCCGCGAGGTGTGCGGCGATCGCGTCCATCCAGCGCCGCCCCGTGTCCGCGGAGAGGGCGCGGCCGGCGTGATACGCGCGATAGAGGCCCCGGTCGTAGTCGACCTTCGCTACCACAAGGCGTCGGGCAACGGCAGTCCCTGGAACGCGTCGGTCGGCATCGGACCGGGCGGAGTGATCGCGAGGCGCTCGGCCAGGGCATAGAGCTGCCGCAGGTGCTGCGCCGCGTGCCACGTCGTGCGCTCGAGCAAGTCGTGGCCGGACTGCGGACCGTAGTAGACCCTGATCACGCGCTCGAACTCACGGGGCGACGCGCCCTCGAACCACCCGCCGATGCGACCGCGCACCAGGGCGCCGTAGCGCGCGATGGCCGGGCCGTCGCGAAGGTCGGCCGGCGCCTGGTCGAGGAGCCACGACTCCGGGAACTCGCCAAGGTCCATCCCGTCCACGAAGGCCAGCGACAGCCGGAAGACGTGGTAGCCGAGGTTGCGCAGGGTCCGGTTCCGTTCGGGCGGTCGCCAGTCCAGGTGCTGCTCCGGCACGATCTGGACGAGCCGCTGCGTCGAGTCGAGGATGATGTCGAGCCGCTTGGCGAGCTCGGTCGGAGAGAGCTTGGCGGCCGCCGCGTACGGGATGCCGAGCAGCTCGGCGTACGCCGGCGGGTTCCATCCGTGGGCCGCGCGATCGCCGACGGTCACCGCCGGCACGCGCCCGATCCCCAGCCGCGCGAGCTCGGCGTACCCCTCCGGGTTCGCCTGCACGTCCACCGGGTCGAACTCGACCCCCCAAGACGAGAGCAGCTCCTTCGTCTTGGCGCAGGACGATCAGCCCGGCCGATAGAAGAGCTTGACCACCGTTCCGGAAACCCGCGCGGCATCCTTTATAGTCATGGGCGTCTCCTCTATAGTCATGGGCGTCTCCTCGGGGAATCGCGCTCGTGATTGTACCCGACGGGTCCCTCGGCCGTCGAAGCGGACGGGGCAGCGCTCAGAGCTCGGTCCCCTCGGGCGAGATGAAGGGGACGGAGCCGGCCACCAGCTTCAGAAGACCCGCGCGCTGAAGGCGCCGGCGGATGTCATGGCCTCGTGCGCGGATGTCTCGTCCCGTTGCGCGGGCTGGGAGCTGCCGGCGGGCGACCTCCTCGAGCGCCAGACTCAGGAGTCGGCGCCGAAGCTTGGTCCTGAATTGCTGCCGGACCCCAGGGTCGCCAAGATCTCTTTGCCCAAGCCGCTGTATCTCCTCCTCGAGATAGTCACGGTCGGTCGTCGAACCGTCGAGCTTGAGCCCGACGCAAAGTCCCGTGTACGCCCCCTCGACCGTGTTCAGAAGTTCCCACGCGCCCTTGTCCTGGCGCCGGCCGCGGCGGAGGTCGAGGTCGGCAAACGCCTGAGCGATCGTCTGGAGGGCCGCCCGGTGAGCGGGTCCGCCCCTCTGCCAGCGTGCGCCGTCGGGTACGGCCAGGCCGCCCCCATGGATGAGCGCGCCCCCCGCGAGGTCCGCGACGTGCGAGTCGCCCCGGCGATCGAGGTGGGCGAGCAGACCGGCGAGCACCCACAGCACGAAGTCCGGCGGCAGTTGAAGGGCATCGTTCCCGTCGTTGCTCGTAAGCCGGGCCAGCCACTCGGCCGCCGTGCGATGAGGGCGCTCACGACGCTTGCGAGATTTGCGCGACGCCATCTGCTACGTCGAGCCTATCACGCGCGGTTCGCGCTCGAGGCCACTGAGATCACGGAGCTTGTTGCGCTGCGAGCCGATTGTAGAGCCAGGCCCAGGCGAACCCCACCACCCAGGCGCACGCGATGAGGCCGACGAGGGTGCCGAGAAAGCCGCCGTAGGTGAGCTGCTGGGGCATGAGGGCGGCAACATCGGCCCCGAAGAACTGGGCATTGAACAGGAACCGGAACGCGTCCCTCCAGACAACGGCCAGGACGTAGAAGGCGATGTAGAGGCCGCCAGAGAGGATCGCAAGCGAGTGAGCAAACGCGATGCTGTTGAGCACGGTGTCCCTCCTGCCGGTCGCTTCCACGGTCGATCGTTGAGCGGCCTCGCCTCACCTCCCGTGGAACGTCGGCGCCTGCTTGCGGGCGAACGCGGTCACGCCGTTCTTGAAGTCCTCGGTATGGCCGCTCGCCGCGATCGCCTGCGCCTCGAGCTCCATCTGCGTCTCGAGGCTTTCCCACGTCGCCTGGTGGAAGAGCCGCTTCGCACCGCCGAACGCCTTCGACGGTCCCTGAGCGAGCTCTCCGGCCAGCGCCGCCACCGCCGCCGCGAGCTCGGCGTCGGGCACGACCCGGGTCACCAGGCCCCACTCGAGGGCTTCGCGCGCCGTGAGCACGCGGTTGGTGAAGTACAGCTCCATCGCGCGGCGGAGACCGATGAGTCGCGGGAGAAAGTAGGAGGACGACCCGTCGGGCGTGGCGGCGATCCTCGAGTAGGCCATCGTGAGACGCGCGGACTCGGCGGCGACCACGAGGTCTCCGGAAAGCGCAAAGCTCAACCCGCCGCCCGCCGCGATGCCGTTCACCGCCATGATGACGGGCTTGTCGCTCCGACAGAACCGCGACACGGTCCCGTGCAGGTACGTCGTCAGCTCCTTGATGAGCACCCCGATGTGTTCCAGGTTGTCGGCGAAGTCCCTGACGTCACCGCCGGCGCAAAAGGCCCGGCCCGCGCCCGTGACGACGACGCAGCGGACGGTAGGGTCCTCGTCGACCTCGAGGGCCGCGTGAAAGAGCTCACGGCCGAGGCCGAGACTCAGCGCGTTGAACGCCTCGGGGCGGTTGAGCGTGATCGTCGCGACTCCGTCGCGGCGCTCGAGCGTCAGGAACTGGAAGTCCATGGGATCGTCCTCCGTTCAGGTCCGCTGGGCGCGCCGGCGGGCCGCCCGCGCCACGACGTCCAGGACATCTTTGATCCTCAACGGCTTCACCAGGATCAGGTCCACGCCGTGGGCCCGGCGCTCCTCGGCCGAGAGCTCGACGCCGAAGCCGGTGACGAGGACGACCGGCACCGCGGGCGCGATCGCCTTGACCGCCTGGGCGACCTGCCAGCCCGAGACCCGCGGCATGGCCAGGTCGGTGAAGACCAGGTCGAACGGCTCGGCGCGGAACCGCGCGATCGCCTCGGCGCCGTCGTTGAGCACCACGACCTGATGCCCGCCCGTCTTGAGGACGTCGCCCAGCACCGTGCCGACCTCGTCTTCGTCGTCGACGACCAGGCAGCGGAGCGACACGCCGGGCGGGAGAGGCTCGGCGGCCTCGGCCGGCGCCTCGACGTCGGGGGCGCCGCCCGGCGCGAACGTCATGCGGAACGTGGTGCCGCGACCTTCGTGGCTCGCGACCGTGATACGCGCGGCGTGACGCGAGAGAATCCCGTACGTCATCGAGAGCCCGAGCCCCGTCCCCTGCGGCCCCTTCGTGGTGAAAAACGGATCGAAGATCCGGCCGCGGATCGCCTCGGGGATCCCGACTCCCGTGTCCGCCACCGTCACCACGACCTCGTTGTTCTCGAACGCCGTCGTCAGCGTGAGGGCGCCACCCGTCGGCATGGCGTCCACCGCGTTCAGGATGAGGTTCGTCATGGCCTCGCGCAGCTCGGCGGGATCGCCGGCTACCGAGGGCAGGCTCGCAAACGCGGTCTGCACTTCGACGGCGACGTCGCGGCTCCGTGTCTCCTCGCGCCAGCGCGACTGGGTGATCTCGAGCGCGCCGCGCACGACCTCGTTGAGGTCGACCGCCACGAAGGGCTGGTCGAGCCGGATCCGTGTGAACTCTTGCAGCCGGCGGACGGTCTGCGCGCCGTCGAGGGCGGCGCGCTCGATGACCTGGATCCACCGGCGGAGCTGGGGATCCTGCAGCCGCTGGAGCGTGAGCTGGGCGCGTCCCAGGATCGACGCGAGCAGGTTGTTGAAGTCGTGCGCCACACCCGAGGCCATCTCCCCGAGCGCGCGCAGCTTCTCGGTGCGCACGAGCTGGTCCTGCGCCGCGGCCAGCTCGCCATACGCTCGCATCCGCTCCTCGAAGAGCAGCGCGTTGCGCAGCGACAGCGCGGCGAGATCGGCGATGTTCGTCAGGAGACGCTCGTCGGCTTCGGTGAATGCGCGCTCCGCGCTCCGCAACGTGAGAACTCCGATCACCGCGTTCCCGGCCCTCAGCGGGACACCGAGCCAGTGTCGCGGGCGCGTGAAGGTCGCCACGGGCTCGACGCCGCGCCGCGCGCACTCGGCGAGGTAGTCGTCGGTCCGAATCGCTTCGCCCGTCTCGAGCACGGACGACATGAGTCCCATCGAGCGGCTCGGGTAGCGCAGGGGCAACCGCATGTCGCGCCCACCGTCCACGGTCCGGAGCACCACTTCGAGATCCTGCCGCTCGTCGTCGCGGAGCACGATGGCCATGTTGGCGGCGTCGAGGATGCGGCCGACCTGGGTCCGGATGGCCTCGAGGAGCGTGGCGCGATCGAGCTGGCCGGTGACCGCCCGTGAGAGCTCGTGGAGCACCGACAGCTCGTTCACCTGCCACTGGTTCTGCGCGTAGAGCTGCGCGTTCTCGAGCGCGAGCGCCGCCTGGTCGCCGAACGTCTGGAGCAGCGCGATTTCAGCCTCCGAGAAGACCCGGCCCGCCGCGTCGCCCAGCGCCAGCGTGCCGATGATCCGGCCCTTCGCCCGGAGCGGCACCGCGAGCAGCGCCCCGTCGCCGACCCGCCGCATCACCGCCGCGACCTCTTCGCTGAGCACGATCGTCGGGTCGTTGAAGACGTCGGACGACGCCACGGCTCGCCCCTCGACCACCGCCCGCCCGGACGGCCCGACGCCCGGGGGCAGGACGGCGCCCAGCCGCGTGATGTCGCGACGGCGCCCGCCGAGCGAGAGCGTGACCAGCGATCCGTCGGGCCGCAGAAGTCGGAGCGCGGACGACTTGACCTGGAAGAGGGCCAGGACACTCTCGACGATCCGATCACCGACCGCACGCGGATCGAGGCTCTCGGTCAGGGTTTGAGCGAGCCGCGCCAGCTCCTCGGCCTCGAGTCGTCGGCGCATCGCCTCCGTGTAGAGCCGCGCGTTCTCGAGCGCGAGCGCAGCCTGATCCGCGAACGCCTCGGCCAGGCGGATCTCGTCGTCGCCGAAGCGCCGTCCCGGCTCGTCGGCGGCGGCGAGGGCGCCCATCACCCGCTCGCCCACGCGCAGCGGTACCGCGAGCACGGACCGATGGCCGGCGCGCTCGATGCGGGCCCGCATCTCCTCCGTGAACGTGAAGCGCGGGTCGGCCAACAGGTTGGACGTGGCGACCGGGCCTCGCTCCTGAACGGCGAGACCCACCACGGCATGCCCTCGCGGGAAGGTGACGTTCTGGCCGAGCGCGACTGCGGCCTCGCCGGAGACCGCGAAGGCTACCAGCGCCTCGGAGCGCGGATCCAGCCGGTAGAGGCTCGAGGAATGGGCGCCGAGCAGCTGACAGACGCTATCGGCGACTCGCTGCGCCACGAGGTCCAGATCGAGCGTCTCCGAGAGGAGCCGGCCGAGGTCGGCCAGGGCGCTCATGCGCTGCGCCTGACGGGTCGCCTCTCGATAGAGCCGAGCGTTGTTGATCGCGTTGGCCGCGTGCGAGGCCAGCGAGGTGAGCAGCTGCGTCTCCTCGGACGTGTGCTCGTGCCGAGCGCGGACGCCGATCACCAGCGTGCCGAGGACCCGTTCGCCCAGCTGCAGCGGCACGATGCCGACGCTGACCACGCCTTCGGCCCGGATCCGCTCGACGTTGCGCGTCCGCGGATCGCCGAGGACGTCGACGACCGCCAGTGCCTCGCGCGTCGCGACGACCGTTCCGATGAGCCCTTCACCCACCCGCAGCGGGACGCCTTCCGCCGGCGACGCGGTGCCCGCTTCGGCGCGCAGCGAGACGTGCTGTCCGTCGTCGTCCACGAGCCAGAGCTGCGCGGCGCTCGACCCGAAGAGCTCCACCGCCGCGTCGACCACCCGCCGGAACACCTCGTCGAGCGACAACGTGGCGTTCAGCGTCTGCGCCAGACGCGCGAGCGTCTCGAGCCGGCGGCTCTTCTCCCGGCTCTCGGCCAGGAGGGAGGCCCGCGCGACCGCCTGGCCCACCTGGTGCGCGACGGCCTCGAGGAGCGTCAGCTCGTCGGCGCCGAAGGTCCGGGCTTCCTGTGAGATGAGCGCCATCACGCCCCACGTCTCGTCGTTCACCGGGATCGGCAGCGCCAGCTGCGTCCGGTAGCCGCCGACCCTCACGCGCTCGACGACGCCGGGCGTCAGCACGCGGGAGGCCGCGAGATCTGTGACGACCGGCCGGCCGGTGCGGATCACTTCGCCGACGTGACTCTGGTCGAGCGCGCGGGTGCGGAGCTGCTCGATGTCGTCGGGCTGGAGCCCGCGGTGGGCGATCAGCACCAGCGTCTGGGTCGCGCGGTCGAAACGGAACACGCCGCCGAAGTGGATCCGCGCGACACCGCACACGACCTCGAGCGTCCGCTCGGCGGTGAGAGCCAGATCATCGCCGCTGCCAGTCGCCACCACGACCGCGTGCAGCGCCTCCAGCTCCCGGCTCCGGCGCTTGTCGGGCGCTTCGCCGCCGGTCGCCCCGTGCCCACGCTCCGACGCGGACACCATCGCGATCCCGACCGCGAGCGTCAGGGCCGTGACCAGCGAGGCCGCCCACCAGAGCCAGAGCCGCCGCGCCTCGCCTCGGAGCTCCAGCACCGGAACGAGCGCCCAGAGACCGCCGTCCGCCTCGCCGAGCGGGCGCGCGAGCCAGGGCTCGCCCCGGATCGTGACCCGCCCGGCTCGTACCGCGGCGTCCCAGTCGAGCTGCGGCGGGGCGGGCAACGCGGCGCCGAAGACACGATCGTCCGCCACCACCGCGAGCACCGGACGCGACGGCAGCCGCGCGACCGCCGCCTCGAGAGCCTCGAAGCGCCGCCCGACGACCACCATGCCGGCGGGCATCGGCGCGATGCCGAGAACGTACGCCCGCCCGTCGACGACGGCGAGCCGCGCGGTGGCCTGCGGCGGGCGAGCGACCGTCCCCACGAGGAGCTGACGCGCGGCCGGTACCTGGACGAGTGGGGCACCACTCGCGTCCACGATCAGCAGCAGATCAGCGATGCGTTCTTGCGTCAGCGCGAGGATCCGCGGCCACGCGCCCTTCGCGAGCGTGGCCCAGTCGCTCCGAGTCGCCCCCTCGACCACGGCGGGGTCTTGAGCCAGTAGCCACGCCTCGCGGCGCACCTCGTCGAGCGTCGCGACGACGATGGCCCGGACGGATGTGAGCGTGGCGGCGACGGCCGTGTCGTGACGCGCGGCGAGGTGCCTCGCGAGCAGCCCCCCCGCGACGGACCAGAGCGCCAGGAGGCCGATCAGGAGAAGAACGAGGCGGCGGACGGATCGACGCCTGGGCCGTGGCCTCACGCGCGGCGCTCGCCCACCCGGTGGAGCTTCAGCAGATTGGTCGTGCCACGGACCCACATGGGCGAGCCGGAGATGATGACGATCACGTCGTTGGGGCGCACCACGCCGCCGCCCACTAGCGTCGCTTCGACCTCCTCGATCATCTCGTCGGTCGTCTCGACCTTTCTGATCAGCCGAGAGGAGACACCCCACGAGAGCGCCAGCCGCCGCTGGACCTCGACGAACGGCGTCAGCGCGATGATGGGCACGCTGGGTCGAGCCTGCGAGATGAGACGGGCGGAGAAGCCCGACTCGGTGAACGCGACGATGGCGCGCGCGCCCAGCACGTGCGCCGCCGTCGCCGCCGCGTCGGAGATGGCCTCGGGGAAGCTCCCGCCGGGGCGCCGCCGGCGCTCCCGGTCGATCGCCAGCACGGCGCCGTCGGCGCGCTCGGCGACCCGCGCCATCACGGCGACGGCTTCGTCGGGATACCGCCCCGTGGCGGTCTCGGCGGAGAGCATGATCGCGTCGGCGCCGTCGAAGATCGCCGTCGAGACATCCGAGACCTCGGCGCGGGTGGGCCGAAGATGCGTGACCATCGACTCGAGCATCTGGGTCGCGACGATCACCGGGATCTTCGCGCCGCGCGCCTGGCGGATGATCTCCTTCTGGATGTGGGGCACGTCCTCGAGCGGGACGTCGACGCCGAGGTCACCGCGCGCGACCATGACCGCGTCGACCTTGCTCAGGATGCCCGGAAGATTGGCGAGGATCTCGTGGCGCTCGAGCTTGGCGACGATCGGCAGGTCGGCGCCTTGCTCACGCAGGAAGCCCCGCACCTCTTCGATGTCGTCGGCCGAGCGGACGAACGAGACGGCGACGAAGTCGACGCCGTGGCGGAGGCCGAAGTGCAAGTCCTCGCGATCCTTCGGCGTCAGGCAGGAGATGGGCAGCGTGACATGCGGCAACGAGAGTCCCTTGTGGTCGCTGACGCGCCCGCCGACCACCACCCGACACCGGACCTCGTCCGGCGACGTCGCCTCGACGCGGAGCTGGATCATCCCGTCGTCCATCCAGATCTCGTCGTCGGGCTGCAGATCTTTCAAGTATTCGGGATGCGTGATCGACGCCCGCTCCACCGTGCCCACGACCGGACGGGCGAAGAGGGTGAACGGCTGACCCGCCTCGAGGTCCACGCGGCCGCCGCCGGCGGGGCCGAACGTCCCGAGCCGGATCTTCGGCCCCTGGAGATCCTGCAGGATCGCGACCGGTCGGCCCCAGCGCGCCTCGCCTTCGCGGATCCGCCGGACAACCTCGGCGTGCTCGTCGTGGGTGCCGTGAGAGAAGTTGAGGCGGGCGACGTCGAGGCCGGCCGCCACCAGCCGATCGAGCTCGGCGGTGCTGCTGCTCGCGGGACCGATCGTGCAGACGATCTTGGTCCGGCGCATGCGTCAGGACGCCGTGAGCAGCGGTCTCAGGAACTGCCCGGTGTACGTGCGCTCCGGGCGGCGGACGAGATCCTCCGGCGTGCCGGTCGCCACCACCCGCCCGCCATCGTCACCGCCCTCGGGCCCGAGATCGATCACCCAGTCGGCGGTCTTCACCACGTCCAGGTTGTGCTCGATGATCACGACGGTATTGCCCTGGTCGACCAGCTTGGTGAGCACGTCCAGCAACCGCTGGATGTCGGCGAAATGCAACCCCGTCGTCGGCTCGTCCAGGATATAGAGCGTTCTGCCGGTCGCGCGTCGGGACAGCTCCGTGGAGAGCTTGACTCGCTGCGCCTCGCCGCCCGACAGGGTCGTCGCCGACTGGCCCAGGCGGATGTAGTCGAGGCCAACGTCGTCGAGGGTCGCGAGCTTCGACTTGATCACGGGCACGGCGTCGAAGAACCCGAGCGCCTCGCGCACGGTCATGTCGAGGACGGCGGCGATGCTCATGCCCTTGTAGTGGACGTCGAGCGTCTCTCGATTGTAGCGGCGTCCCTTGCACACGTCGCACGTCACGTAGACGTCGGGCAGGAAGTGCATCTCGATCTTGACCAGCCCGTCGCCCTGGCAGGCCTCGCAGCGGCCGCCCTTGACGTTGAAGGAGAAGCGGCCGGGCTGGTAGCCGCGCATCCGCGCCTCCGGCGTTCGCGCGAAGAGCGTGCGAATGAACGTGAACACGCCGGTGTACGTTGCCGGATTCGACCGCGGCGTGCGGCCGATCGGCGACTGGTCGATGTCCACGACCTTGTCGATCCGCTGGGCGCCCTCGACGCGGTCGTGCGCGCCCGGGCGGTCCTGCGCCCGGTGGAGCATCGACGCGAGGGCGCGGTACAGGATGTCGTTGACGAGCGTCGACTTGCCGGAGCCCGACACCCCGGTGACGCAGGTGAACGTCCCGAGCGGGATCTTCACCGCCATGCCCTTCAGGTTGTGCTCGCGCGGGTTGTGGATCGTGATGAAGTGCCCACTGCCCTTGCGGCGGGTCGTCGGCACCGGGATCGTCAGCGCCCGCGCGAGGTAGCGCCCGGTGAGCGAGTCGGCGTTCGCCATGATCTCGTCGGGCGTCCCGACCGCGACGAGGTGCCCGCCCAGCTCGCCAGCCCCGGGGCCGAGGTCGATCACGTAGTCGGCCGACCGGATCGTCTCCTCGTCGTGCTCCACGACCAGCACGGTGTTGCCGAGGTCCCGCAGGCGCTTGAGAGTCTCGAGGAGTCGTCGGTTGTCGCGCTGGTGCAACCCGATCGACGGCTCGTCCAGGATGTAGAGCACGCCGACCAGGCTCGACCCGATCTGGGTCGCCAGACGAATTCGTTGTCCCTCTCCCCCCGAAAGGGTGCCGGCGGGCCGGTCGAGGGTCAGGTAGTCGAGGCCGACGTTGATCAGGAAGCCGAGGCGCTCGCGGATCTCCTTGAGGACGCGGCGGGCTATCGCGGCCTCGCGCTCGGTCAGCGTGAGAGCCTCGAAGAACCCGGTGGCCTCCTTGATGGTCTGCCGCACGACGTCCGCGATCGAGCGGCCGGCGATCTTGACGCCGAGCGACTCCGGCCGCAGGCGTGAACCCTTGCAGACGGGGCACGGGCGCTCGGTCATGAACTGTTCGATCTCGGCCCGCGCGTCCTCGGACGACGTCTCGCGGTACCGCCGCTCGAGCGTCTTGATGACGCCTTCGAAGCCCCCGTCGCGCTCGCCGTGGAGGATCACGTCGCGGACGGGCTTCCGGAGCTCGGACCACGGCGTCTCCAGCGAGAACCGATTCCGCTTCGCCAGGACCTGCAGCGTCTGCCGGAAGTACGAGGTCTCGCGCCCCGCCCACGGGGCCAGCGCGCCCTCCTTGAGCGAGCGCGCCGGATTCGGCACGAGTCGGTCCGGATCGATCTCGTCCCGCACACCGATCCCGCCGCAGTCCGGACACGCCCCGTACGGGTTGTTGAAGGAAAACATCCGTGGCGAGACCTCGGGAAAGGAGATGCCGCACTCCGCGCATGCCAGCTTCTCCGAGAAGGTCGTGGGCGCGGAGCTGTCTTGGGGCTCGACGGTGACGATTCCGTCGGCGAGTCGGAGGGCCGTCTCGAGCGAATCGGCCAGGCGCGAGCCGAGGTTCTCGCGCACGATCAGCCGGTCTACGACGACCTCGATCGTGTGCTTGCGTTTCTTGTCGAGCTCGATCTCCTCGGCGAGCTCGCGGATCGCGCCGTTGACGCGAACGCGCGAGTATCCCTGACGCTGGAGGTCGAAGAAGAGCTTCTTGTACTCACCCTTGCGGCCGCGCACGACCGGCGCCAGCACGAGCAGTCGCGTGCCGGGCGCCTGGGCCAGCACCCGGTCGACCATCTGCTGGACGGTCTGCGCCGTGATCACGCGACCACAGCTCGGACAGTGAGGCACGCCCACGCGCGCGAACAACACGCGCAGGTAGTCGTAGATCTCGGTGACGGTGCCGACGGTCGAGCGCGGGTTCTTCGAGGTGGTCTTCTGCTCGATCGAGATCGCGGGCGACAGCCCTTCGATCGAGTCCACCTCCGGCTTCTCCATCTGCTCGAGGAACTGCCGGGCGTACGCCGACAGCGACTCGACATAGCGTCGCTGGCCCTCGGCGTAGATCGTGTCGAAGGCGAGCGATGATTTCCCCGAGCCCGAAAGGCCGGTGATCACGACCAGCTGGTCGCGCGGGATCTCGAGATCGATGTTCTTGAGGTTGTGCTCGCGGGCGCCCCGGATAACGATCCGATCATTGGCCATGGCGGTCTATTGTGTCAGCGTCGCGCGGCCGCGGCAACCTTCCACCGGCTCGCGCCGCCAGCCACGCCAGCGGCGCCGCGGCGAGCACGGGGTACGTTCCCACGACGCCGGCCCAGGCCGGCAGGTGCCGGTCGAGCGCGGCGAGACCGACGAACGCGAGGGCGCCGACCAGCGACCCCACCAGCCGAGACCCGGCGCCGTGACCGGCGAGACGAGGCGCGACGGCCGCCGACGCGGCGAGCCCGAGGCCGGCCAGGAGGACCCGCGTAGCGTCGGCCGGCCAGAGGCTGGCGACGGATGCGGCGACGAGAAAGGTCGTCATCGCGGGGCCGGCAAGCTCGTGTCGTGGAGCCGTGCCACCCGCGTCACCCCGGCGGGCGGCACCCATCGCGCGACCCAGAACGTCGCGAAGCGCCAGCGCGGTCGCAGAGAAGAGGGCGAGGAGCGCGGTCGCGCTCAGCACGACCAGCGCTCTGCCGGCTGCGCCCGGCACGACCGCGGTCGGCAGCTCGAAGACGGCCGCGAGCGCGGGGGCGCCGATCGAGAGCCCGGGTGCCTCGTAGGCCCCGTAGACGCCCAGGTGGAGGGCCCCGAGCACCAGCGCCAGCACGAGTCCCGAGCCGGTGTAGACCCCCCGGCCGCTGAGTCCTCGCCCGGGTCCCGCGAGCGCGAGCGCGCCGCCGATTAGCGTGACCGCGACGGCGAGGACCGCCGCCGCCGTGGAGGACGCGCCGCGCTCCGGCGGATCGGCCCACGCGACCCCCGAGGCGGGCGCTCCGGGCACCCGCTTGCCGGCTTCGAATCTCAAACGGGCGCCGGCGTCGAGCACCAGACGATCGCCGGCGCGAAGCGCCAGCGACTCGCCGGCGCGGAGCTGCCACTCACGAAATCGGCCGGGCTCCACGACACGGTAGGTCGCGGGACTCAGCGCCGTGACACGGTGAGCCTCCGTGAATTCGAGCACGGTTGGCGCGGCGAGCGTCCGGCCTTCGGTCACCCAGGTATTGCGCGCACCGAACGTGAGGGCGGGACGCGATGCGACGTCCCGCCAGGCACCCCAGGGCGAGACGGCCAGGGTGCTGGCGATGACCGCGACCGACACCAGGAATCCCAGCGCGCCGCCGTGGTAGAGGAGCGTGAGGCCTGGCCCGGACGGCGCCCGAGTGCGTGGCGTGGCGCCGACGGCGCCACCGCGACGCGGCAGCGCGGCCGACAGCAGCGCGAGCGCTGCCGCCATGATGCTCGCCACCCAGCGCGGCAGGCCCACCAGCCCCCAGACATCCACGAGCAAGAGAAGATTCGCCCAAAGGATCGATCCGACGCCGGCGCTGATCGCCAGCGCGGCGACGAGATTCGATCGCGCCCCGCGGCCCGCGACTGGATCGAGCAGCGCGATCAGCGGCGCGACGAGAACGACGAGCGCGATCGCCGGCCCGTCCGCCGCGCCCGAAAAAATGCGCGCGCCGACCAGGGCGAGCACCACCGGCGAGGTCCAGGCCGCGACGGCGAGGGCCGCCGAGCCGCCGGGGATGGATTCGGCCGAGGGGGCGAGACGCTGAACGACGGCCACCAGCAGGACCGCGGCGAGCGGCGCGGCGAGGACGGCGTACCACCAGAACAGACCGACGCCGGCGAGTCTGAGAGCCCCTGGATTCCCGGGCGCGAGCATCAGCACGAGCGCGCCGGCGAGGAGACCGAGCAAACCCACGACCCCCACCCGGCGCCGGGCGGCGATCGACATCGCGTGATTATAGCCGTTCGCGGCCCGGCAGAATCGGTATCCTGGGCAGAGACATCCAATAAGGATTGAGTAAGGATTGAGCGGGCGACCGGAGCCACTGAGCATCTCTCTCAGGCCACCCTCGGTCTGATCCGGCCTCACGGATCCCGCTACAACAAACCCCGCTCCAACGGAGAATATTTTGGCCGAGAAGATCGAGCGCGTCATGCTGGTGACCGCGCACCCCGACGATTCCGAGTTCGGGGCCGGCGGGACGGTCGCGAAGCTGGTCAAGGAAGGTTGCGAGGTCACGTACGTCGTCGTGACGAACGGCAACAAGGGCTCGGGCGACCGCACGATGACATCCGAGCGCCTGGCGCGGATCCGCGAGGACGAGCAGCGAAACGCCGCCCGTACGCTCGGCGTCGCGCGAGTCGAGTTCCTCGGCTATCCAGACTGCGAGGTCGAGGACACGCGCGACCTCCGTCGCGACGTGACCCGGCAGATTCGCATGTGGCGTCCGGACCTGCTCATCGCGATGAACCCGCACCGCACCTACAACGTCGGCGGCTCCCACCGCGATCATCGGATCACCGCGGGCGTGGCGCTCGACTGTGTGTATCCGCTCGCCCGCGACCATCTGTCGTTCCCGGAGCTCATGCCCGACTACGAGCCGCACAAGGTGCTCGAAATCCATCTGATGCAGTGGGAGAACCCGAACCTGGTGGTCGACATCACGGACGTCATGGACCTGAAGATCAAGGCGCTGGCGTGCCACGCGAGTCAGTTCGCCGACTTCGCCGGACTCGAAAAGCGCGTGCGCGAGCGCTCGGCGGAGCTCGGCAAGCCAAAGGGCTACGCGTACGCCGAGACGTTCGACCGGGTCGTCCTCGGGCGATGAGCCGGTCCTGGCCGGCGCTTCTGAGCGTGGTCCTGTCGCTCGGCGCCGTCGTCGGCTATTTCGCCCTCCTGCGCGTGCCGGCCATCCGCAACCACCCCGCGCTCTACGTTCTGGCTTGCGCCCTGGCGATGGCGATCGCCGCCGTCGCGTCCTGGCGAGCGCCACGCTGGCCGAACCTCACGGCGCTCGCGATCTCGGCGGTGCTGCTGGTCCTCGGGGGGTATTTCAATTTCGTCTTCGCGAGGGTTCCGGCGGCGGGGACCACACTCCGGGTCGGTGAGGCCGCGCCCGACTTCACGCTATCGGACGCCACGGGAGCGCCGGTCACGCTCGCGTCCTTCCGCGACCGGACGCCGGTCGTCCTCGTCTTCTATCGCGGCTACTGGTGACCCTTCTGCGTCTCGGAGCTCCAAGGACTTGGAGCCGTCCTCACCGAGCTGGGCGATGCGGGCGTGCAGATCCTGGCGATCAGTCCCGACCCGAACACGAAGAGCCAGGAGCTGGCGGACCGGCTCAAGGCCCGGTATCGCTTCCTCACCGACGGCGACCTGGCGTTGACGCGCCGCTACGGCCTCGTCCACGCCCGCGGCGGGCCCAACGGCGAGGACGTGCCGATCCCGACGACGGTCGTCATCGACCGCCACGGGATCGTCCGGTGGCTCAAGCTCGCCGACAATTACCAGGTGCGGCCCGATCCCACCGACGTCGCACGCGCCGTTCGGGCCCTCTGATGGCCGTGCGAGCCGCAGGCCGTCGCGGGGCTGGGGCCCGCCGTCCGAGGCGAGCTTATAAATGCACCCGGGGCTAGGCCCGAGCGTCCGGCGCGTCCACGAGGCGCTCACCGCTGCGGGCGGCGGCCACACCGTCGTCGCCCTCGAGCAGCCGGCGCGGACATCGGCCGAAGCCGCGCGCGCCGTCGGCTGCCGCGTCGACCAGATCGCGAAGTCGCTGGTCTTCCGCGGCGAGCAGACCCAGCGGGCGGTGCTGGTCATCGCGAGCGGCGCGAACCGGGTCGACGAGCGCAAGGTGGCCGGCTTCGTCAGCGAGCCGGTGGCGCGAGCCGATGCCGACTTCGTGCGGGCCCGGACGGGCTTCGCCATCGGCGGCGTCGCGCCCGTCGCGCACGCCGGGCCGCTGACGATCCTGATCGACGAGGATCTGATGCAGTGGGCGGAGATCTGGGCGGCCGCCGGTCACCCGAGCACGGTCTTCAAGCTGACGCCCGCCGACCTCGTGCGGATGACCGGGGGCCGCGTCGCCGCCGTCAAGTCGGGAGATGGAAGATGACCATCTTCAGCTCGGTCATCTCCTCGATCGCGTACGCCGGCCCCTCCTTGCCGAAGCCGGATTCCTTGAGACCGCCGTATGGCATCCGGTCGGCCCGCCACTGCGGTCCCCAGTTGATGTGCAGATTGCCGGACTGGACCTCGCGCGCGAACTTCCACGCCCACTCGAGGTTCTCGGTGAAGATCCCCGCGGCGAGCCCGTAGTTCGTATCGTTCGCCAGCGCGATCGCCTCGTCGATATCGGTGAACGGCGTGACCGCGACGGCGGGGCCGAACAGCTCATCGCAGGAGATCCGCATCTCTGGCTTGACGTCCGCCACGACCGTCGGCGCGTACATCGCGTTCTGACGCGTTCCGCCGGTGACGACGCGCGCCCCGCTGGCAACGGCCTCCTTCACCCACTCGTCCACCCGGACGGCCTCCTTCTCGCGGATCATCGGGCCGACGTGCACGGTCGGATCGAGCTGGTTGCCGACCTTGAGCGCGGCGACTTTGGGCGCGAGCGCGTCGAGGAAGTTCTTGTAGACGCCGGACGCCGCCAGGACGCGCTGCGTGGAGATGCACACCTGGCCCGCGTTCGCGTAGCCGGTGGAGGCGACCGCGGCGGCGACCTTGTCCAGATTCGCGTCCGGCATCACGATCACCGGCGCGTTCGAGCCGAGCTCCATGGTCACCCGCTTGATGCCGGCCGTCTTGCAGATGTGCTCGCCGACGTCGCGGCTGCCGGTGAACGTGATCTTGCGCACGCGTCGGTCAGCGACCAGCAGGTCGCCGACCTCCCCGCCCGAGCCGGTGAGCGTGTTGATCCCCTCCGGCGGCAGGCCTGCCTCGAGCAGGATCTCCGTCAGCCGGAGCGCCGAGAGAGGCGTGTCGGTCGCCGGCTTCACGATGACCGCGTTGCCACCCGCGATCGCCGGCCCGACCTTGTGGCAGACGAGGTTCAGGGGAAAGTTGAACGGGCTGATCGCGACCACGACGCCGCAGGGCACGCGGATCGTCACCCCGAACTTTCCCTTGCCGTGGGACGCCGCGTCGAGGGCGACCGTCTCGCCGTGGACGCGCTTGGCCTCCTCCGCGGACTCCATGATCGTGTCCACGGCGCGCAGCGCTTCGGCGCGCCCTTCGGCGATGATCTTGCCTTCTTCCTTCGAGATCAGCGTACCGAGCTCTTCGGCGCGCGCGGCCAGCAGGTCGGCCGCCCGATGGAGGATCTTCCATCGCTCGTAGCTCGTGAGCTTTGCCATCGCCCGAGCGCCACGCTCGGCGGACTGGAGCGCCCGCTCGACGTCGGCCCGGTCGGCGCGCGGCACCGTGTCGATGACGGTCGCGTCGTAGGAGTTGCGCACCTCGATGGTCTGGGCCTTGTCGATCCACTGGCCGGCCAGGTACATCTTCATTGCAGCGCCCTCCTTGGTGCTAGCTGCGGTGCTAGCTGCGGTTCTTCGCTGCGCCTCGGCCGGCGGGGCCCCAGCCCCGCGACGGCCTGCGGCGCACACTACGGCTGGTGAGGGTAACGCCTGCCGGAGCTGGAGTAAAATGCGCGTGTGACTCGCCGTCACGTCACTCTCTTTCTGGCGGTGTCCCTGGTGCTCGGCGCGGCCGGCGTCTTCGCGCGGGCCGCCGTCGTCCCGCCCTCCGCCGAGCGGCTCGGCGAGACCGTGAACGCGCTGACGGCGCCCGAGATGGAAGGCCGCCGGTCGGGCACCGTCGGCGGCGATCGCGCCGCCCGCCAGATCGCCGACTGGTTGGCCGCCACCGGTCTCCGCCCGGGCGGCGACCAGGGATCGTTCCTCCAGACGTTCGTCCTCGAGACCTCGTCACGCCTGGGCTCGGCGAACACTCTGGAGATCTCCACTCCCGCGCCGTGGCGGCTCGAGGTCGGCCGCGACTGGATCCCGCACGGGGGCTCGCCGGCCGGCGAGGTCAGCGGAGACGTCGTCTTCGTCGGCTACGGCGCCGACCTCCCCGACCCGGCCTACGACGACTACGCGGGTGTGGACGTCCGCGGAAAGATCGCGCTCGCGCTGGACGGAGCGCCTCCCCACCTCGCCGCGGTGCGGGTCGGCCGCCTCGACAAGCTGATCGCGGCGAAGCGCCGCGGCGCCGTCGCGCTCTTGCTCGTGGGCGCCGCGCTCCCGCCGCCGGGCAAGACTGCGGTCCAGGTCGGCCTCGTGTCGGGCACGCTGACGCGCAAGGCTGCCGACGCCGTCCTGGCCGCCGCCGGCCGCACAACCGCCGACGCGGCGAACGCCCTCTCGGCGGCGCACGCGCCCGCGTCGTTCGCGACGGGGATTCGCGCGCGGATCCGGGTCGACATGGTGTCAGACGAAGTCCGCGCGGTGAACGTCGTCGGCATCCTGCCCGGCGACGACCCGGCGCTCGCCGACGAGGCCGTCGTCATTGGCGCGCACTTCGACCATCTCGGTCGTGTCGACGGGGACGTCTACCCCGGCGCCGACGACAACGCCTCCGGCACCGCGGTCGTCCTCGGTCTGGCGCGCGCGTTCGCGGCATCCGGCGGGACGGCCCGCACGCTCGTCTTCGCGCTGTTCGGCGCCGAGGAGCTGGGGCTGATCGGCTCGCGTCACTACGTGGGTCACCCGGTGGTGCCGCTGGCGCAGACCGTCGCCATGGTGAACTTCGACATGGTCGGCCGGCTCCAGAGCGGCCGTCTCAACGTGGGCGGCGGCGACAGCGGCGGGAGGCTGCGCACGCTCGTGAACGCGGCGGCGCAGAAGGAAGGCGTGGCGCTCGAGCTCCACGGCTCGCCACACGCCCCTTCCGACCACACCCGGTTCTACGAGGCCGGCGTTCCCGTCCTCTTCTTCTATACCGGCGGTCACGCCGACTACCACCGCCCGACCGACACCGCGGACAAGATCGATGCCGCCGGAATGGCTCGCGTCGCCGCCGTGGGGATGCGCGCCATCGAGCGGCTCGCGACCGATTCGCGTCCGCTCTACGCCAAGGTTCCCTCGCCGCCGCGCCGCCAGAGCGCCGGCCCTCCCGGGAGCGCGTTCTTCGGTATCGCCGCCGGACCCCGTTCGGGGGCCGAGGGCCTTCGCCTGTCCGGTGTGGTGCCGGGAACGGCCGCCGAACAGGTGGGCCTGCGCGAGGGCGATGTGATCGTGCGCTTCGCCGGGGTCGCCATCGACGGCCTCGAGGATCTCCGCGCGCTGGTCCGCGACCGCCGGCCCGGCGACCCGGTCTCGGTGCTCTATCTGAGAGACGGCGAGGCGCACGCGGCCTCGGCGCCGCTCGGCCCCCGTGTTGATTAGGACCAGCCGACAATGACCGCCCACGATGACGTGAGAGCCGCGTCGACCCTCACGGAGATGATGCGGCGGCGCGCGGCGCTCTCGCCCGACCAGCAATACTTCCGCCTCTACGACGAGACCGTGACGTACGGGCGACTGTGGGCGCAGAGCGGCCGGTACGCCGCCGGGCTCGCGCGGGCGGGCGTGGGCGCCGGCGACAAGGTCTGCCTCATCTACCCGACGTGCGCCGAATTCTTCTACACGTTCTTCGGCGCGCTGCGGATCGGCGCGGTGCCCGTGCCGCTCTATCCCACGCTCGGCGTGGAGACGACGGCGAACATCTTTCGCGACTCGGAAGTGGTCGCCGTCGCGACCGTCGGCTGGTTCCGCATGGGTGTGGACGAGAGCTGCGAGCAGGCACCCAACGTCCACACGGTCCTGGAGCCGCCCGACCTCGACCTCGATGCGGCCCCACCGCCGCTCGCCGCCGCCTCGGAGGACGATCTGGCCTTCCTACAGTACACGTCGGGAAGCACAGGCCATCCCCGCGGCGTCATGCTCACCCACAAGAACGTCGTGTCCACGATTCACTTCATGGCCGAAGCGGCCGGCATCACCGTCGACGACCGCGTCGTTTCGTGGCTGCCGCTCTACCATGACATGGGGTTGATCGGCTGCGCGTTCACGCCCCCGCTCCTGGGCACCCCGATCTGGCTCCTGCCGCCCGATCTGCGGAACCCGCGGCAGTGGCTCGCGCTGATCACGGAGATCCGGGCGACGTTCACCGTCTCGCCCGACTTCGGCTACCGCAACTGCGTGCGCAACGTCCGCGACACGACCGGGCTCGACCTCACGAGCCTCAAGGCCGCGCTCTCCGGCGCCGAGCCCGTGCGCCCTTCGACGATCGAGGCGTTCGAGTCGCACTTCGGCCTCAAGCGCATCATCTCGCCCTGCTACGGCCTCGCCGAGGCGACGCTGGCGGTCGCGCTCTGGCCGCGGGGCGTTCCGCTCAGACTCGACGCGAGCGGGCGGTTCCTCTCGGTGGGCCAGCCGTGCCGCGGCGTCTCCGTCCGGATCCTGACGCCGCGAGACGAGGGCACCGCCGAGCGCCCGGTAGGCGTCGAGGGCGAGATCTGCGTGAAGAGCCCGGGGGTCATGAAGGGCTACTACAACAACCCCGGCGCCACCGCGAACGTGCTCATGCCCGGGGGCTGGCTCAGGACCGGCGATCTCGGCTTCGTCGACGCCGAGGGGT
>QHSU01000023.1 GCA_003220535.1 Candidatus Rokuibacteriota bacterium | reverse complement strand
CGCGCGCACCTGGTCGCCGAGGCCGTGGCGGTCGAGCCGGAAGGAGTTCGCGCCGAACGTGTTGGTCTCGATGATGTTCGCGCCGGCGCTGACGTAGTCCTCGTGGATCCTGGCGACCACGTCCGGCCGGGTGACGTTGAGCTGCTCGAAGTTCTGCATGACGAAGATGCCGCGCTCGTAGAGGAGCGAGCCCATGGCGCCGTCGAACACCAGGAGCGAGCGCATCGCCTCGCGAAACGGCGTGTCCCGCCGCCTTGGCCTCATACAGGCTATGCTACCGCGCGAGGTGCGTCATGCGTGAGATCACCTTCACGGACGCTCTGGCCGAGGCGATGGCGGACGAGATGCGGCGCGACCCCCGAGTCATCACGATGGCCATGGTCCGGAACCCCGCGCTCAAGCAGGAGTTCGGGGCCAAGAGGGTCCGGGTCACGCCGATCGCCGAGGCAGCATAGGGTTCTGGTTCAGATCCCCCGGCGGCGCGCGGCCGACGCGCCGGCGAGACGGCCGAACACAGCGCCCGAGACGAGTCCGGCGCCGCTCGGGTAGTTGAAGTAGAAGATCCCGCCGACCATCTCGCCGGCAGCGTAGAGCCCCGCGATCTTGGCCGCATCGTGATCGAGCACCTGAGCGTCGGAGTCGACGCGAAGACCGCCGAACGTGAAGGTGATCCCGCACGTGGTCGCGTACGCCTCGAACGGCGGCTGGTCGATCGCGTTGGCCCAGTTCGACTTCGCGGGCTCGAGGCCGACGGTGCCACGGCCGTCCCTCGTGTACGGATCGAAGGGCACGTCGCCGCACACGGCCGCGTTGAAGGCGCGCACGGTACGGAGAAAGCCCTCGGCATTCACATCTTCGAGCTTCGCGGCCAGCTCTTCGAGCGTCTGCGCCCGCACCTTGGTCACGCGCGCGATGCCGTACTCGGGGCGCAGCAGATGAAGCACCTTCGCATCGAAGACCTGCCAGGCGAACTGCCCGGGCTGCTCGAGGACCGCGCGGCCGTACTTCGCGTAGGTGAAGCTGTGGAAGTCGGCGCCCTCGTCGACGAAGCGCCGGCCGTCGGCGTTGACGAGGATGCCGAGGGGATAGCTGTGCTTCTCGAACTGGTCGCCGATGGCGAGCTCACCGAACTCGGGCGCGTTCCGGTCCCAGCCGCAGGCGTGGCAGCCCGACCAGTTGCCGAAGGGGCTCGCGCCGATCTCGAGGGCCATGCGCAGGCCGTCGCCGGTGTTGAAGCGCGTGCCGCGTACCTTGGCCAGCTCCCAGCCCGGACCGAGGTAGCGCGTCCGCCACTCGGCATTGGCTTCGAAGCCGCCGCAGGCGAGCACGACCGCTCGTCCGGTGAGATCACGAAGCTTTCCACCGTGGCGTACCCGCACGCCGTTCACGCGCACACCGTCCCACAGGAGCGAGAGTGCCCGCGTCTCGTAGAGGATCTCGACCCCGCGCCGGTGAGCCGCCGCCGTCAGTGACTGGACGAGCCCGGCGCCGCCCCCGGAGGCTTCGATGGGGAGGCCGCCGAAGAATTTCCAGCGTCCGCCGACCTTGCCGGCCTGGCGCCCGTAGATCGGAACGAAACGCGCCCCCTGACCACGGAGCCAGATCATGGTGTCGAGGCTCCGCGTGACGAGCAGCTCGACGAGGGTGGGATCGGTGCGGTACTGGGTCAGGCGGAAGAGGTCGTCGAAGTACTGCGCGCGCGTGTAGGTGCCGAAGTCAGCGCCGGCGACCTCCTCGTCGGTGAGGTCGGCGACCTTCCGGAGGTCGTCGACCCCGTCGAAGGCGAAGCGCATGACGCCGCCGGCGAACCGGCTGTTGCCACCCGCCTCCGCTTCCGGGGCACATTCGAGAACGACTACGCGGGCGCCGTGCTCGCGTGCGGACAGGGCGCCACAGAGCGCAGCGTTGCCAGCTCCCACCACGATGACGTCGTGCTCGGGGCTATCCATCGCGCTTGAAGGCGGAGTCTAGCAGCACTCCAGGCGGCCGGGTATACTCGCCGCATCATGCGAGAGAACACGCTCAAGCAGCGGCTCTCCGCCGGGAAACCGGCCTTCGGCGTCATGTGCACCTTCCCATCACCGCCCGTGGTGGAGATGCTCGGCCACCTCGGCTTCGACTGGATCCTGCTCGACAACGAGCACGGCTCCATCACGGTCGATACCGCCGAGAGCTGCATCGCCGCCGCCGAGCTCACCGGCATGGCGCCCATCGTGCGCCCGGTCGGGAACAAGCCGGAGATCATCGCGCCGTTCCTGGATCGAGGCGCGTGGGGCGTGCAGGTTCCCCACGTCAACACGGTGGCAGAAGCTCGCGCCGCCGTGGACGCGGTGAAGTACGCCCCGGAAGGCCACCGCGGCATCTTCAGCGGCGGCCGACCGGCCAACTACGGCTTCAAGGGATCCACCGCGGATTACGCCAAAAACGCCAACCGCAACACGCTCGTGTGCCTGATGCTTGAAGAAGTAGAGGCCATCGAAAACCTGCCGGAGCTGGTCACGGTGCCGGGCGTCGATGTCTACTTCATCGGGTCAGGCGACCTCTCTCAATCCATGGGCTACACCGGCCAGCAGGCCCATCCGGAAGTGCAGGAGATGATGGAGCGCGGCGTCAAGATCATCACCAGCGCCGGGCGCATCGCCGGGTGCAGCTGCCCCGACAATCTCGTCCCCAAGTTCCTGGGCCTCGGCGTGCAGTACTTCCACAGCAGCGTGGGGCGCCTGCTCCAGCACGGAAGCGAGGCCTACCTCCAGAAGATGCGCCAGGCTGCCGGCGCGGGCACGTGAGGCGGCGGAGACTCCTGTGCGCTGGGCGACCTTCCAGATTCCTCCCGCTACCCCGGAGCGGATCGGCGTGGTCCAGGGCGATGAGATCCACGCGATGGCCGCGGGGCCGCGGCTGATCGACCTGCTCGGCGACGACGGCGAGCGACTCGCCGCCGCCGGCGCCAAGACGCTCGCGTCGCCCGCCGAGGTGGTGCGGGTCGACCGCGTGCGGCTGCTCCCGCCGATCTCGCGGCCGCCGGCGGTGCGCGATTTCATGACGTTCCGCCAGCACATCGAGTCGATCCGGAAGTCCCAGGGGCTCGAGCTGCCCAGGCAGTTCTTCGAGATCCCGGTCTTCTACTTCACGAATCCTCACGCGCTGGTCGGCGCCCACGATCCGGTGCCGATGCCGCCGGGCTGCCAGAACCTCGACTTCGAGTGCGAGATCGGCGTCGTCATCGGGCGCGACGGCTTCAACCTGGACCCGAAGAACGCCGCCGACCACGTCGTCGGCTTCTGTCTGTTCAATGACTGGAGCGCCCGCGACGTGCAGCGCAACGAGATGGAGATGCGGCTCGGCCCGGCCAAGGGCAAGGACACCGCGACAACGCTCGGGCCGTGGCTCGTGACGAAGGACGAGATCGAGCCGTGGCGGCGCCCGATGGGCTACGACCTCGAGATGGTCGTCTCGGTCAACGGCCGCGAGTATGGCCGCGACCGCTGGTCGAACGCCTTCTGGTCCATCGGCGAGATCATCGCCTACGCGTCTCGAGGGACGAAGGCGTGCGCGGGCGACGTGCTGGGGACGGGCACCTGCGGCAACGGCTGTCTGGCCGAGCTGCGCACGCGCGACGCCGCCGCGTACCCGTGGCTGGCGGTCGGCGACGAGATCGTCTACGAGGTCGAGCACCTCGGGCGCATCGCCAACCGGATCGTCGCCGGGCCGCCGTTGATCCCGCTGCGACCCTGACCCGTCGAGGAATGCGAACATGACCCGACATTTCGGCGTTCTGATTCCCTCCACGAACACGACGGTCGAGATCGAGTGCCGGCTCTTGCCGGCGACCTATCAGGCGCACGTCGGGCGCCTCAAGTCGAGTGGCGCCGGGAGCTTCTCGCCGAGCCGCGATGAGGACATCGACTATCAGTCGCGCTTGTTGGGGACGGCCAGGGTCGAGATGGTGATCCTGGCCCAGACGTCGGCAAGTCTCTTTGCCGAGGACTACGACGACGTCGTCACGAAACGGATGAGTGCCGGGGCCGGCGTTCCGGCGATCACGTCGGCGCAGGCGGTCGGCCGCGCCGTTCGGGCCCTCGGGGCGCGCCACGTCGCCATCGTGTCTCCCTATTCGGATACGGTCAACGAACGGGCCGCCCGCTATTTCGAGAAGAAGCATGGGCTCGACACGATCGCGCTCGAAGGATTTGGCGCGACCGACGCGTACGCGATCGGGCAGCTCGGCCCGCAGCACGCACGCGAGGCGTTCGCCCGGATCGATCGTCCGGAGATCGAGGTCTTCGTGGTGCCCGGCGGCAATTTCCCTACGATGTCGTCTGTCGCCGCCTGGGAACGAGAATTCAAGAAGCCCGTGGTGACCACGAACCAGGCGTCGATCTGGGCGATGCTGCGCGCGTTCAACGGCGCCGACCGCCTGCCGGCCTTCGGCCGTCTGCTCGCCGAAGTGCCGGCCGACGCGTCATAGACGGCGCCGCGGGGTCGGACCTCATCAGGAGCTTCTGGGATACAATCCGGGTCTCACCCCAACCCGTGGAGGGACGCGATGAATACAGTGGCCACCGCGACCCGGACGCTCCCGGCGTCCTCGCATCGGATCGCCCCGGAGAAGTTCGCCCACGTCGTCCTCAAGACCGCCAACTATGACGCGGTGATCGCCTGGTACGCCACCGTACTGCAGGCGCGTGTGGCCTTCCGTAACGATTTCATCGCCTTCCTGACCTACGACGACGAGCATCATCGAGTGGCCGTCCTCAACACCCCCGGTAGTCCGGCCCCGGATCCGGCGGCCGCCGGCGTGCACCACATCGCCTATACCTACACCGGTCTAGGCGAGCTCCTGGCGACCTACCGGCGGCTCAAGGCCAGCGGGATCGAGCCTGCCCGCTGCATCAACCACGGGCCGACGACGTCCATGTACTATCGCGACCCCGACGGCCTGCGCGTCGAGCTACAGATCGACAACTTTGCCACCATGGACGAGGCGCACGCCTATCTGACGGGCCCGGACTTCGCCGAGAACCCCATCGGCGTCGTCTTCGACCCGGAGCAGTTGATCCGCGACTACGAGGCCGGCCGCGCCTTCGAAGACCTGGTGCGGCGCCCCCCGCTCCCGCCCGGTAAGACCCCCATGGACATGCGCGCGGAGACTCCCCGCGCGTGAGGTCGAGGAGCGCGATGTCGAGGGGCGGCCCGGCTCCGCCGGGCCGTCTCCGAGCGATTGGGGGGCATGGGGGGCCCGTCGAGGCCCCCATGTAACTAAACAGGTAGGAGCGGTTCGGTCCTATCCGGCGGCAAGTCCGTGTCGAACGAGTTGATCAGCAACGCCAGCAGACTGTAGTTCCCCATGATCAGACCGAGCTCGACGACTCCCTGGCGGCCGAACTGCTCCAGCGCTGCCTGAAACGCCCCACGGCTGACCCGGTGAGTCCGGAAGAATTCGCGGCCGTAGTGCACCACCGCCGTCTCGTCGGCCGCCGGACCGGGAAGCTCCTTGCGGTCACGCAAGGCGTCGACGATCTCGCTGCGGACGCCGGCCTTGCGCGCGGAGGCCGCATGCGCGTTCCAGATGTGCTGGCAATCCAGCTCGCGCGCGGTGACCAGCATGGCGAGCTCCTGGATCTTCTTCGGCAGCGAGGATTCATCGCGTAGATAGTGGTTCAAGCCGGTGGCCCATAGGTGCGCTTGCGGCACATGAACCATGACGGAACCTGGGCCATAGCGGGGTACCGACCCAAGGCTTTTCACTATCTCATCGAAGACGGCACGCTGGGCTTCGGGAACACTCTCTCTGGTCGCGATCGGTAGTCTGGCCACAGTCAGGTCCTCAGGGTTGGACGTTCACTTCACCCGGGAAGCGTGTCGTAGTGGTGCGAGTTCCCGATCACGTCCTTGGCGTACAACTCGGCGATCTCTTCCTCGGAGTAGCCGAGCAGGTTGCCCAGCACCTCTTCGTTGTGCTCGCCCACTTTGGGGGTGGAGCCAACGACGGCCGGCGTGCGGCTGAAATGCCAGAAGTCACCGGACACGGCTATCGTCCCGGCCAGGAAATCGGGGACCTCGACCATCGCCCGCCGCTCCCAGGGGTGAGGATCCTGGGCCGCCTGCGCGATGGTATTCACCGGCGCCGCGACCACGTCGTGGTGCGTGAAGTGGGCGATGGCGTCCTTCATCGTCATGGTGCCCATCAGCTCCCGCATCGCTTCGTTCACGGCCGCGGCATGCCGGCTGCGGTCGTGACGTGTGGTGAAGCGCGGGTCCTTCTGCCACTCCGGTTTGCCCAGGGCGCTACACACGCGAGACCAATGGTGCTGGTCTCCGGCGGCAATCAAGACCCAGCCGTCCTTGCAGGGGTACATGCCGCTGGGAGGCGCATCGGACTTGCCCCGCTGGGGCTCGGTTCCGGCTCCGTGGTAGGCGGTGACGGGGATCTCGGTCAGGCTATAGCCTGAGTCTGCCAGGCAGACGTCGATGCACTGCCCCTCTCCGGAGATGCTTCTCTCGTGGAGGGCGGCCAGCGTACCAATCGCCGAGTGCAGCGCGGTGGTGCGGTCGATGATGGGAACCCCGGCGCGGATCGGCGGCATACCCTCTTCGCCGGTGACCATGGCGATGCCGGACATGGTCTGGCCGATGGGGTCGTAACCGATCTGATCGCGGTAGGGACCGAATTGCCCATACGCGGAGACATTGACCATGATGATGCGGGGGTTGAGCATCTTGAGCACGTCGTAGCCAAAGCCCATCTCGTCGATCGTCCCCGGGCGAAAGTTCTGCACGAGCACGTCGGAAACCTTGATGAGCTTACGCAGGGCGATCTTCGCTTCCTCCTTGCGCAAGTCCATGCTCACGCTCTTCTTGCCGCTGTTGTACTGGACCCAGTACGCGCTCTGCTTGCGGACCCAGGGCGCGTGGTACCTGGTTTCCTCGCCACCCAGGCGCTCGATCTTGATCACCTCCGCTCCCAGACGGGCGAGCACCTGGGCGCAGCGCGGCCCGGCCTGATGGCGACCTAGATCGATCACGCGGATACCGTTCAAAGGCCCTTTGCTCTCTGTCATCGCGTCGCTCCTTGAAAGACGATCACCAGCCGTCCTCGAGTCCCGCCGGCGGCCATCTTGCGCTGCGCGTCCGCCGCCCGCTCGGGCGGAAAGGTCTCTGCCACGCGCAGGGTGAGCCGCCCTTCGGCGACGAGATGGCCCAGCCGGTCGAGCGCTTCCTGGTTGTGCACGTACGACGCCACCCGCACCGGCTCGATCGTGATGCCTCGCTCGGATGGGCCGGCGAAGCCGCGCACCGTAGCCAGCTTGCCGCCATCCCGAATCGCGGGCAGGACGGCGGCGTCGAGCACCGCCGCGTCGATCACTCCATCGACGCCCCCGGGAGCCGCGTCGTAGAGGCCGCGGATTGCCGCGTCGCCGCTGGGTACGAACGTCTTCGCGCCGAAGCGCTTCACCAGCGCCTCGTCCTGCGGCCGCGCCACGGCGATCACGCGCAGCCCGTCGCTGACGCCGAGCTCGACCGCGTAGCCGCCGACTGCGCCGGCCGCGCCAGTGACGCCGAGGGTCTGCCCCGGCTTGAGCGCGAGCCGGTCCAGTGCAAGGCGCACCGTCAGCCCGTTCATCGGCAAAGTGGCAGCAGCCTCGAGGCTGGTTCCCTCGGGCACGCGGGCGACGGACGCGGCCGGAACGACCACCAGCTCGGCCTGCGCGCCGCCGCCCGGACGGCGCGGATTGACGATCGCCATCACGCGGTCACCGGTGTGCCAGTTCGTGCCTTCGCCGACGGCGTCCACCACTCCGGCCAGCTCCATGCCGGGGATGTAGGGTGGCAGCACGCCCATCTCGGACAGCTGGGCGGTGGTCAGCTGCCGTCCGGAGCGGAAGCTGATGTCGGTCGGGTTGACCGTCGCCGCCGCGACGCGAATGCGCACCTCGCCGGGGCCGGGCTGCGGCTCAGGCAGTACCGACACCTGCAGTACCTCGGGGCCACCCAATCGGGAAAAGGTCACCGCTCGCATGTCTTGCCTCCGCTGTTACTCCATCGTCCGAACGTTCGGCGGGACGGCGACGTCCATCTCGGTCAGCGCGATCACTTCCTTGGGAGTGAACCCCGGCGCCACTTCGTCGAGGACGAAGCGGGTTTTGTCCCAGCGCAGCAGCGCCAGGTCGGTCACGACGTAGCTGACGCAGGCTTTGCCGGTGAGGGGATAGGTGCATTTCCGTCGCAGCTTCGGGCGGCCCTTGCTGTCGACGTGCTCCATCACGATGATCAGGTCGCCTTTGCCGGACAGCAGGTCCATCGCGCCGCCGATGCCGCCGCGCTTCGCGTCCGCCGTGCTCCAGTTGGCGACGCTGCCGTGCTGATCGACCTCGTAGGCGCCGAGGATCACCGTATCGATCCTGCCTCCGCGCGCCATTTCGAAGGACGCGACGCTGTCGAAGAACGACGCGCCGAGGTTCAACGCCACGAACTGGCCGGCGGCGTTGTAGATATCCGGATCGATTTCGTTCTCCTCCGACACCATCCGGCCGTAGCCGAGGACGCCGTTCTCGGCGTGGAGGATCACGTCGCGGCCCTCGAGATAGTTCGACACCATTGTGGGGATGCCGACGCCGAGATTCACGTAGGTGCCTTCCTTGACGAGCTTGGCCGCGTTCTTGGCGATCCCCTCGCGCGTCAGCGCCGGTTTGCCGTCGTAGAGGCGCGGCTGATCCGAAGGCCGTCGCGCGGGCCGGCGCCACGCCTTGCCGTCGAGGACGTGCGTCGTATTGACGACGCGCGACACGAAGATTCCGGGCAGATCGATCAGCTCGGGGGTGATTGCGCCGGGCTCCACGATCTCGTCCACCTCGACGATCGCGATCCGCGCGGCCTTGGCGAAGCTGGGATTGAAATTCTGGCTACCGCCGCGGAACTGGACGTTGCCGAGACGGTCCGCGCGATAGCCCCTCAGCAAGGCGTAGTCCACGTGTATCGCATGCTCGAGGACGTGGGGCTTGCCGCCGAAGTCACGGATCTCGCGGCCCGTCGCGAGGTCGGTGTCGACGCCGGTCGGAGAGTAGAACGCCGGTATGCCGGCGCCGCCCGCGCGGCAGCGTTCGACCAGGATCCCCTGGGGAACCAGCTCCACCTCCATCTTGCCGGCGGCGATCTGCTCTTCGCTCGCGGTCGGAGTGCCCGGCCGCACGGAGAACGCCGCGATCAGCTTCTTCACCTGGTTGTTCTCCGCGAGGATCTGGCCGCGGGTCGCCCCGGCGTCACCGAGGGAGTTGCAGACGAGCGTGAGGTCCTTCGTATTCTGATCGCGCAGGGCGCAAATCAGGGCCGTCGCAAAACGGTGCGCGACACCGAAACCGGCGATGGCGACCGTTGCTCCGTTGGGGATGTCCGCGACGGCTTGCTCGGGCGATGCAACAATCTTGTTCATGGATGTCCCTCTCGCGTCGGCCACACCGGCTCGTTGTAACCGAGCGGCACCGACGGCCGGGCCCAGCGCGGCGCCGTCTCGGAGAGGCGAACGACCGGCGCGAGATGGCTCAGCCGACCAACCGGCGTGTCGCTCGTCATCGACCAGCGCTTCAGCTCCTCTGGCGTGAAGTCCTTCGGCACGTCCTTGAGCTCGGCTTCCGGCACCTGGCCGCGGCCGACGAGCCAGCGCCCGGTCTGAGCCAGCGAAATCCTCACGAGCCAGCTGCCGCCTTCACGCGTGCGGCGAGCGAGGGCGACCAGCGCGCCGAAGGCCATCAGATAGCCGGTCAGATAGTCGATCGCCGACACCGGATAGAATTGCGGGCCCGGCGAGGTACCGGGAAACAGCTCACCCTGGCGGCTCGTGATGCCGCTGACCGTCTGCACCACCGTGTCGAAGCCGCGGCGTGACGCCCACGGCCCGACATGACCGAAAGCGCACAGCGAGACGAAGATGATGCCCGGCCGCAATTTCGCGAGCGCCTCGGGCGAGAGCCCGCGCTGGCCGAGGGTGCCCGGCCGGTAGCCTTGCGAGAACACGTCGGCCTCGCGGACCAGCCCGCGCAGCGTCTCGAGATCCCTCGGCTCGCGCAGATCCAGATGGGCGGAGAGTTTGCCGTGGCCCGTGTCGTATTCCTGGTAGCCGATATTCGGCAGGTGCGCCCCGGTGATCTTCAAGACGTCGGCGCCGTGCTCCGCGAGGGTGCGGGCACAGGTTGGCCCGGCGAGCACCCGCGTCAGGTCGAGCACCCGGATCCCCGACAACGGCCGATCGCCGTCGGGGAGCTCTTCCGGTGAGCTATCGCCGATCTTGACGATCTCCATCAGCGGCAGCGACGCGATCGCGGCAGCCTGCGGGTGCTTGGCCCATTCTTCCATGGTGCGCACCATGCCCCCGGCACCCTTTGCGGCGATGATCGCCTCCTCGAGCTCGAGCGCGTCCCACTGCGCGACCGCTTTGCGCACCGCCTCGCGATCTTCCGGCACGCCGAGCACGCTGAGGGCGGCTGCGCGATGGTTCGGAAAATTGCAGTGAAGATAGCTCCAACGGCCGGTTTGGGCTGGATAGACGCCCATCACCGTGTTGCGCTCGGTCGACACGTGCGCCCCATCCATCTGCATGTAGTGTCCGCTGCGGAGCGAGGCGGTCGCCTGGCGGACATCGACCGCAACCTCCTGGCGACGCCCGGTGCGCAATGCCCACAGATCGGAGACGGCGAGGCCGACCGCCGCGAGCGCGGCGGCACTGGTCTCGCCGATGCGGAACGGCGTCGGCAGTATCGGATCGGTGGAGCTGGTGATCTCGACCGCGCGGGCGCGCTCTTCGCCCCAGCCGGCGACCGGCAAAATTGTCCGCAGAGCATCATTGGTCATGATCGAGACCCCCTTTCAGCGCGCCCGGCCGGTGAAGGCCGGCATGACCTCGGTGGCAAACCACTCGAGCTGCTCGAGCATCAGGGACTCTGACGCGCCTATGGGATGGCTGACCGACACGCGTTCGAGCCCCGGATAGTCTTCCTCCAGGCGCATGAGGGTGTCGATGATCTGCGCGGGCGGGCCGCAGAGGTAGGCGCCACTGCTGGCCGCTTCCTCGATCGTGGGGAGGCCGGCGTACGGCGCCTGCTTCGGATCGGCCATCGCGTCGATCTGTTCCTCGGAGAGTGAACGGACCAGGCGCAGGGGCCCGAACATCTTCAGATTCTCTTCGAAGTACCCTGCGGCGGCCTTGAGGGCCTCCTCCTGCGTCGCCGCGAGCTGGAAATGGAATCCGATGCAGAGCCCCTTGCCCAGCGCGGTCTCGCGTCCGGCCCGACGGAACGCGTCGCGGTAAGCCTCGACGACGGCACGCATGGCGCCGCCCTCCGCCACGCCGCCACCGATGAGGCCCCTGATGTCGTGTTTGGCCATGAAGTCCATGCCGCGCGGGGTCGCGCTCTGGATAGGCTGCCAGCATTCCACGGGGTGAACGGGCCGCGGCACCAGGGTGAGGTCCTTCAAATCGTAGCCCCGATACGGGACTCGGGCGGGAATGGTGTAGTGCTTGCCCTCGTGGGAGAACGCGGCGTTGTTGAACGCCTTGAAGATGATCTCGACCTGCTCCTCGAAGAGCTCGCGGTTGGCCGGTTGATCGAGCAGCGGGGCTCCGAAGGTATGCACCTCGCGCGTGTGGTAGCCGCGGCCGACCCCGAAGCGCACCCGGCCTCCGGTGAGCACGTCCACCATGGCGAAGTCCTCGGCCAGCCGGAGGGGATGCCACATCGGCGTGATGTTGAAGCCGCAGCCCATTTTCAACCGCTCGGTCTGGTGCGCGAGGTCGAGGGCCAGCAGGAGGACGTTCGGGATGCACTCGTAGCCTTCGCGCTGGAAATGGTGCTCGGCGAGCCAGAAGGTGTCGTACCCGGACCGGTCGAGCAGGCGCGCCAGGTTGCGCGCCTTGGAAAGGCTGGTGACGAGGCGCTCGTTTGGAAACACGCGGCTGTTCACGGCGGTGCCGCCGTAGCCGATGTCGTCCATGTCCACGTGGCCGGCGTACAGGCTGTCGAACTTGGTGATCATGGCCCCCCCTTGGACGCCTCCTTATCACATTCGAGGCGGTCCCGTCGCCTCTGTCTCAGCGAGAACCGCCCCGACCCGGGTGCTATGCTACGCGCAATTCCAGGGCGGGAGGTCAGGCATGGCGCTCACCGAGTTCAAGAAGCTCACGCTCGATACACTACAGGTCGGCGACGAGTTCGTCTCCGACGATCATCTCGTCATTCCCGAAGACATCGAGGCGCACGGCTTCGCCGTGGAGGACGACCATCCCTGGCTCGCCGAGGGAGTGGCGCCGCCGACCTTGATGGCCAACCAGGCGCTGCACCTGCGGCACAGCAAGTACATCGTGCACGCGGGGCTGCACGCCAGGATGGAATTCAACTTCCTCGAGCCGATCCGCCTGGGCATGCGCGTGCGCACGCGGGGCAAGGTCATCGACAAGTACGAGCGTCGGGGCAAGCCCTACATGGTAACGGAGTACATCACCGAAGACGACGCTGGGCGAGTTCTCATCCGCGGGCAGTTCACCCAGATGATCATCACCGAGCCGGAGGCGACCCATGGCCACTCGCGTTGAGACGGGAGCGACGATCGGTCAGGCACTCCCCACTCTCGTGAAGGACGTGTCGCAGCGCCGGATCGACGTGTACTCCGGGGTGCGACCGCGTTCGATCCACAGCGACGAAGCGTGGGCGCGTCAGAAGGGTTTCCGCGCCTGTCTGGCGCAGGGCATGATGTCGACGGCTTACGTGTCGCAGATGATGGTCGAGCTGCTCGGCCCGGGCTTCGCCAGCGGTGGCACCATGTCGATGGCCTTCATCAAGCCCGTCTACGCGGGCGACCGCCTGACCGTTCACGGGGTCATCAAGGACAGGCAATCGGACAACGGCGCCACGCGTGTGGTCGTGGAGGTGTGGGTCGAGAACCAGCACGGGGAGAAGACCGCCGTCGGCCAGGCGACCGGCCTCGTGTCCTGACCGATGGCGACCAAGATCGTATTCGCGTCCCGTCTGCCGTCCGCCATCATCGACACGGCCCGGGCCATGGTTCCGCCCGGCTTCGAGATGACGGCCGTCGATCACGGCACTCCGGCCTTCTACGAAGCGCTGCACGATGCCGAGTTCTACCTCGGCTTCCCGCGCCCCGGCATGGGCAACGAGTTCTTCCGCGCCGCCCCCAGGCTGCGTCTGGTCCAGCTCGTCACCGCAGGCTACGACACCCTCGATCTCGAGGCCGCTCGCAAGGCCGGGGTACCCGTCGCCAACTGCGGCGGCTCGAATGCCGTGTCGGTGGCGGAGCACACCATCACGTTGATGCTGGCCGTGATGAAGCGGCTGGTGTGGCAACACAACAACGTCGTGGCCGGCAAGTGGCGTGTGGGCGACTTCGCGCAGACGCGCTGGTACGAGGTCGAAGGCAAGGCGCTCGGCCTCGTGGGCCTCGGCAACATCGGAAAGAAGGTCGCTCGCAAGGCGGCCGGACTCGACATGCGCGTCCAGTACTACGACATCCGGCGGCTCACCGAGGCCGAGGAAGACGCGCTCGGCGCTCGTTTCATGCTCTTCACCGAGCTGCTCGAAACGTCCGACGTGGTCTCGCTGCACGTCCCCCTCGACGAGACGACGCGCAATCTGATATCGACGCGCGAGCTCGCCGCGATGAAGCCGGGTTCGATCTTGATCAACACGTGCCGAGGCCCGGTCGTCGACGAGACCGCGCTCTACACCGCGCTGACCTCAGGACCACTGGCCGCCGCCGGCCTCGACGTCATGCTGGAGGAGCCACCGAAGCCCGGGCACCCTCTGTTCGGCCTCGAGAACGTGACCTTCACGCCGCACGCCGCCGGGCCGACCTGGGAGAGCTGGGGCAAGGCGTTCCTGAACGGCTTCGACAACATCCAGCGCGTGGCTGCCGGCCGTTCCCCTCTCTGGGTCGTGCCGGATCTGCGCGAGACCGACTAACGGAATGGGGGGCCCCGAAGGGCCCCCCAAGCCCCCAGCGCTCGGAAGCGCCCCGGCGAAGCCGTGGCGCTCCTCCGTCACGGCACTACTCAAAAAGCGACAGATCGATCGCGTCGCCCATCGTGCGGTAGCCCAGGTCGCTCGGGTGAAGGTGGTCGCCGCAATCGTAGATCGGCAGCATCCGGGTCGGATGGTCGGGATCGCGTAGGGCCTGGTCGAAATCGACGATCGCGTCGAAGTCGTCGGACTTGCGCAGCCACTCGTTGACCTCCTGGCGGATCGCTTCGCGCTTCGGGTTCCAGGCGCCCGGAAGGAAAGTCTCGTTCTCGAATGGCGTCAGCGTGCTGCCGATGACCTTGATCCCGCGCGCCTGGCCGCGCACGGCGAATTGCTTCAGCCCGGCGATCATCTGCGGGGCGGTCACCTCTTCTTCGGGCTTGCCGTTACGGTTCCGCAGATCGTTGGTGCCCAGCATGATGACGGTATGGGTGACGCCCGGCTGCGCCAGCACGTCGCGGTCGAAGCGGCGCAGGCCGCTGTCGCCCCGGATATCGTGTAGGATGCGGTTACCGCCGAGCCCCTGGTTCATCACCGCTATCGATCGCCCGCGCTGCCGAGCCACGAGCCGGCGCGCGAGCTGGGAGGGCCAGCTGTGATGGCCGTCATGGGTCGAGATGTTGGCGTCGGTCAGCGAGTCGCCGACGGCGACGATGGCGCCCGTCTCCCGCGGCGCCACGACATCGATGCCGCAGACGAAGTACCAGTCGTCGGTGAGGCGCCCGACCGGCATGACCTCTTCGGCGGCGAAATCTCCCGGCGGCGATATGTAGTTGGTCTGCCGCGCATAGCGCCCGGTGATCCCGAAGCTCGCCGGAAGATCCTCCGGCAGGTGCACGCTGACGGCAAGGTCTGACAACGGCGTGAACCCCAGCTCGACCGAATCGCTGACGACGAGCGCGCCGGCGGCGATCGTGGCGCTGGTTTCGCCGCCGAATTTGAGCCGGCGATTAGAGCCCGGCACGAGCGCCGGCCCGGTGCTGCGCAGGCCGACGTAAGCCGCGCCGATCGCCAGCGGGCGAGTGCCATAGGCGTTCGAAATGCGCACGCGTAGCCTGCTGCCACCGATGCTGACCCGCGGGATCATCCGCAGCGTGTGGTTGCTGAAGGCGGCGCCTTCAGCGGGCGCAGGAGCCGCAGTCCAGGTGCCGACCCAGTGCGTGTTGTCTCTCATGGTCTTCGACGCCTCCTCGTGACAATTGAGCCAGTCCCGCCGCCTCAGTCTCCGGGAGCATATCCTAGCGAGGCCCTCGATGTTCGTGGACCTCAAGTGCGCTATGCTCCCGGCCGTGGCCCGTGTCGTCCTGATCAGCCTCGACGGGTTCGCGTCCTTCTACTGGACGGACCCGCGCGTGCGCATGCCGACCCTGCGACGCCTCGCCGAGCGCGGCGTCGTCGCGCGGCGCATGGAGTGCGTGTTCCCCAGCACCACGTGGCCGACTCACGCGAGCATGGTGACGGGGGTGCGCCCCGATCGACACGGGGTCGTGGCGAACTACGTCCTCAACCGCCAGTCAGGACGCACGGAGGACCTCACCGGCGATCCCATCTACGACTCGGATCGGCTGCTGCGGGCGCCGACCGTGTACGACGTCGCTCATGCCACCGGCCGGCGCACCGCCGCGGTCGACTGGCCCTGCACCCGCCGGGCTGCCGGCCTCGACTTCAACCTGCCGTTCTTCAAGGATCAGCGCGTCTTCGAGAGCGCGACCCATCCAGACGTCTGGCGCGAGCTCGGGGCGCTCGGCCTTCCGATCGACCGGCTGGGCGAGTGGTCACAGCTCCCGAAGCGCTTTCTCCGGGACGACGTGGTGGCCGACGCCGCGGCTCACGTGCTACGCCGCCACGCGCCCGACCTGATGCTGGTGCACTTCCTCTGCGCCGACAGCTTCCAGCACCTCCACGGGCCCCGGTCTCCGGAGGCGTACTGGGCTCTGGAGTACGTGGACCATTGCATGGGCCGCGTCCTGGCCGCGCTCCCGACCGGGGCCCTCGAGCGGGACACTACGGTGGTCGTGGTCTCAGACCACGGCTTCCTGCCGTCCGATCAGGAGATCCGTGTCAACGTGCGTTTACGCCAGCTCGGGCTCCTGAAGGTCGAAGCGGAGGGACGGATCACCGAGAGCCGGGCGCGCTTCGTCACCAACCATGGAGCCGGCTGCGTCTACGTCCTCGATCCGGCCGATCGCCCGTCGCTCGTCGATGATCTGAGGTCCGAGCTTGCCGCGCTCGCGGGCGTGAGGGGCGTCTGGGGCGTGTCGGACTACGCCGGTCTGGGACTGCCGGTCCCGGACGACAATCCCATGATGGGCGACCTCGTGCTCGAGGCTGCGACGGGTTACGCCTTCGGGGACGATGCGCGTGGCGACGATCACCTCGGCGCGCCCCGATATCGCGGCAACCACGGTCACCGACCCGACCATCCGGACATTGGCGCGTTCTTCCTGGCGGCCGGCGTCGGCGTCCGACGGTGCGCCGAGCTCGGAACCATCATGAGCCGCGATGTCGCCCCGACGGTCGCCCACCTGCTCCAGCTGAAGCTCGATGACGTGGAAGGGAAGCTGGTCACGGACGCGCTCGTCTGACGCCGTGAGGCGACGTCGACGTGGCGGCGACCGGGCAGGCGGCAGAGATCGACCTTGTCGGTGTAACGAAACGGCATGCCCTACATCGTCAAGGCCTTTTCCGTCGGATGCGCTGGGGCTTCCAAGTCGTAGGTGTTCATGTTGTACGCCAGCACCGCATAGCAGGCGATCAGATTCGTGAGGGTCATGGTCCCACGCTGCCCGAATCGGGCCGTGGCGGCATCGAAGGTAGGCCGGCTGACCTTGCGGTTCTGGAGCAGCTCGCGAGTGAAGTCCACGACGGTTTGCTCCTCGGGATCGAGGTCGGCCAGCGCGCGCTTCTCGCGAATATTGTCCACGATGTCGCTTCGTACTCCGGCCTGCCGGGCCGCGGCGGCGTGAGCGTACCAGATGAAGGCACAGCTCATCTCCCTGGCCACGGAAATCATGACCAGCTCCTGCAGCTTCGGCGGCAGGCTGGCTTCGTCGCGGAGGTAGATCCGCAAGGCTTCCAGTCGTTGGGCCATCTCGGGCATATGCAGGAGGAGCGAGTAAGGGCCGATGTTGGGCCGGTTCGCTCGGCTCAGCATGAAGGCGTCATATGCGGGCTTCTCTTTCTCGACGATCTGATCTCTGGTGACGAGCGGTATGCGAGCCATCGAGCCTCCTCGGGGTTGACGGGTGGCTCGATTATGAAATGACCCCGAGGCAGCTTCAAGGGCGACGAGAACGCAAGGAGGAGCCCGAGCGCGCAGCTCCCGTCTGCGCCATGATGCGCCCGACGTTCTCCGAGCCGAAGAACTCGGGTGGCGAGACCACGCCCGCGATCGTGCTGACGAAGCCGCTCATCCCCTCCGGGTTCCCGTGCATCGCGCCCAGAAGCTGCTGCATCTCGGGCGGAGGCGGCGCCTCGAGGTTCTCGAGATAGACCTGCACGTCCAAGCCGACATCGCCACGTTCTGCAAGGTATGGCTCGGGCGGCAGGCGCTGGGCAACGCGATGCGCGAGGGCCGGGTGATGGCTCGGGCCGTGCGGGCGGCGACTCGCCGCGGCGACGGCCGGCGAGTCTAGACGCGCTGCTCGCGCTTCGGCTCAACGACCTCGAACATCAGGGTAAAGTCATCGAGCAAGCCGAAGAGCTCGGCGACCTTCGCGGGGTTGCCCTCGATACGGGCGAGCCCACGCTCCACCGCGTCGGCGAACGTCATCTCGCGCAGGACTAGGCGGGTCAGTATCGCGCGATCGAGCGTCACCGTGGCGTCCGCGTCGTCGCTCCGATGGTCGGCCAGGTAGGTGAGCGCGCAGTTCTCCAGATTCAGCACGTACCGACGGCGAAGATCGGTGAAGACCCAGTCGATGACCAGGCGCCGCCCCTCTGCTCGCTCGCCGTTGAGCCGCACCCCCAGGTAGTCGAAGAAGAGATCCAGGCTCATGGCCTGGACGACGTCCGGGCTCACCGGCGCACGCGCGACGGTAGAGGGCACGCCCTGCCGCAGCTCGAGCGTGCCCAGGAGATACGCGTTGCGCCAGGTCGCCGACTCCGCAGCGTAGCCGAGCTGCTCGAGCGCGTCGGCGCCGAGGCGGCGGGCGTCGGCGTTCGCGGGGTCGGCGAAGACGACATGGCTCATGGCTTCGGCGACGAACCGGTATTCGCCCCGGGCAAAGTCCTCGAGCGCGCGTCGGATCACCGCCTCGGCGCCCCCCATGTACTCGACGTACTTCCGCCCGCGCTCGACCGGGGGCAACGGGTTGAGGTTGGCGGGATTCGCGTCGTACCAGCCGATGTAGCGCTGGTACACCGACTTCGCGTTGTGGCTCAGCGTTCCATAGTAGCCGCGCACGTGCCACGCAGAGGCGAGGCTCTTCGGCAAGGCGAGCCGCTCGGCGATCTCGGCGGCCTTGTACCCGTGGTTCATGAGCCGTACGGTCTGGTCGTGCAGGTACTTGTAGAGGTCGCGCTGCTTGCCGAGGAACTCCAGCACGCGCGCGTTGCCCCACACCGGCCAGTGATGCTGGGCGAAAGCGACGTCGGCATCGCGGCCGAAGCGGTCCCGCGCCTCGTTCAAGTACTTCGCCCACGCGTTGGCGTCGCGGGCCTGCGCGCCGCGGATCGGATAGACGTTGTGCAGGTTGTGAGTGGCGTTCTCGGCGAGGTTCAGCGCCCGAAACGCGGGGTAGAACATGTGCATCTCGGCCGGCGCCTCGGTCTCCGGGGTGAGCTGGAAGACAATCTCGACGCCGTCGATGCGATGAGTCTCGAAGGGCTCCCGGACGATGCGGTCGGTGGGATGAGCGTCACGGTGCCACGCGAGGTCGCCTTACCGAGACCGGCATCGACCTGACCGCGCGGGCCCCGGGGCAGAGTGGGGCCGAACTGGAACTGCGCGCGCCTGACCATCGCCGTGCCGGCGAGTACGGTCTCGGCGACGATCTCCTCCATGAAGCGGTCGGGCGCCCACACCTCGACCCGGCCCGCGCTCACGTCACGCTCGTCGACGACGCCGCGCACGCCGCCATAGTGGTCGATGTGACTGTGCGAATAGATGACCGCCGATACCGGCCGCCGCCCCCGGTGCTGCGTATAGAGCTCGAGGCTCGCGCGCGCGACCTCGGTCGAGATCAAGGGATCGATGACGATGACCCCCCGGTCGCCTTCGATCACGGTCATGCTCGAGATGTCGAAGCCGCGGATCTGATAGATCCGGTCCGTCACCTGGAAGAGGCCATGGCTCAGGTTGAGCCGAGCCAGGCGCCAGAGGCTCGGATTGACCGTGGGCGGGGCGTGCTCGTCGGCGAGGAAGGCGTAGTCGCGGAGACTCCAGACGACGCGTCCCTGGTCGTTCTTGATCTCGACCTCGGACAGCGAACCAAGGAAGCCACGCCGCGCGTCCTCGAAGTCGCGGGTGTCGTCGAACGGCAGCGAGGCCAGCGCGGCCCGGTTGAGCATGCGTGTGCGTTCGGTCGCATCCTTGGGATCCTCGGCAGGAGTGGCCATCGTTGCCGGGGATGGTACTCCAGATATGCCTAACGTTGGACTGCGCGCTGCGCCCGTGGCACGTTGAGTGGGACGCGAAAGCACGGACATGGGAGGTACCAATGCCAAAAGCGATCCAAAGAATCACGCCGTTCTTGTGGTTCGATGACCAGGCCGAAGCGGCTGCGAACTTCTATGTGTCGATCTTCAAGATTTCCAAGATCGGAAGCATCACCCGCTATGACGAAGAGGCGGCAAAGGCCGCCGGAAGGCCAAAGGGATCGGTCATGACGGTGGCATTTGACCTCGATGGGCAAGGCTTCACGGCATTGAACGGCGGGCCGCTCTTCAAATTCACGGAGGCGATATCGCTGGTCGTGAACTGCCAGACCCAGGAAGAAGTAGACCACTTTTGGGAGAAACTCTCGGCAGGCGGCGAGGAAGTCCAATGCGGCTGGCTCAAAGACAGATTCGGTGTTTCGTGGCAAGTCGTGCCGACGGTCTTGGTCGAGATGCTGCAGGACAAGGACCCCGAAAAATCAAAGCGGGTCATGGCAGCGATGCTGAAGATGAAGAAGATCGACATTGAACCGTTGAAGAAGGCGTACGAGGGACGCGCGCGCAACTAGGAGGGTGCTCAGCCCACCCTGGTCCGGAGACCAAGCTTCTCGAGCCGAGGCAGGACTTCCGCCGCGAAGTACGGCAGCTCCTCGAGATAGTCCACGAAGTTGATGGCCAGGCCGTCAAGACCGGCCGCCCGGAGCCGGGCGAACTCCCGCACGACCGCGTCGGGATCACCGATGACACAGTAGGAACCCCGCGCGAGCGCTCGGCGCGCGAGCGGATTGTGCGCGCTGTGCACGAGGCGCTGGGGATCGGTCCGTGGGCGACCCTCTTTCGCGTGCATGTCGGCCAGATAGCCGATGGCGGCCCAGTCGGCATGATCGACGACATGGCGAAGGTAGTCATCGGCCTCGTGCTGGGTGGAGCGACAGACGACACCCACCGGTGTCCACACCTGGATCTCGCGGCCGCGCTCACGCGCCAGTCGTTTGGTCTCGGCAATGCGCGTGGCGCTGGCCTCCGGGATCTCCACCGCATCGAAGTGCATGTCCGAGTGGAGGATCGCGAACCAGCGTCCCATCTCGGAGCTGCCGGCGTTCATCATCAACGGGTCGCCGTGTCCAAAGGGTCGCGGCGATCCTTCGACACCGTGGAGATGGTAGTACGTCCCTTCGTAATCGAAGCGCTCTTCTCCGGCCCAGATTCTCTTGACGATGCCCCACCATTCTTCCCCCTGCGCGTAGCGGGCGTCGTGCTCCTTCTTGGTCACCCCGAACATCTGGAACTCATCCTCGTTCCATCCGCAGACGATGTTCACGCCGAGCCGCCCCTGGCCGATGTGATCGCCGGTGGCCATCTGCTTGGCCGCCACGAGGGGATGATGCAGGGGCACGTGGACGGTGCAGAAGACGTGGAGGCGACGGGTGGCCGCCAGCAGGCCACACGCCCAGGCGATGGCCTCGAAGCTGGACCCGTTGGGGTTGGAGACACCGCCATAGCCTTTCCATCGCGCGATGGGCACCATGCACTCGATCCCGATCTCGTCCGCCATCTGCGCGAGCCTGAGGTTGTTCTCCCAGCTGGCTTGCCAGCGCTCTGGGAGCGTGGCGTAGGTTCTCCCGCTCGAGCAATTTGCGCCGAAGAGCCCGAGTCGGAGACCGTTGCCGTCCACGAGGGCGGCATTGCGTTGGCGCATCAGGACCGCTCCTCCCCGCCGCGACAGCGTCAGCTGCCGCAGAGGGAGGATAGCCCTTCCACGGGGTCTTTTCGAGGTGGTCGCTGCGTAGCCTTCTCAGACGTGGAATAATGCGGGACCTGGCGACGCCTCTTGGGGGAGGGGGCCATCATGGATCAGCAGGTCGGACGCCGGGACTTTTTCCCCAGGCGAATAGCCCGATAGGAGAACCCCTGATGAAGGTGTACGATCCGGCGGCGAAGTTCGAGCTCAAGGTGAGCGAGGTCGAATTCCGGCGCGCGGCGAGCGGACGGATCTTGATGGCCCGCATCTATCAGCCGCACGGCGTCGGACCGTTCCCGACGCTGCTCGATCTGCACGGCGGCGCCTGGAACAACAAGGACCGCCTGGCGAACGAGCCGATGGACCGCGCGGTGGCGGCG
>QHSU01000022.1 GCA_003220535.1 Candidatus Rokuibacteriota bacterium | reverse complement strand
TAGACGAGGACGGTGCCGAGGAACGCGATGGCGATTCCCACCGAACAGATCAGCAGGTACTTGTAGGACGCCTCGAGCGAGGCGCGCGTGCGCTCGAAGTTGACGAGGAAGACCGAGGCGAGCGTCGTGCCCTCGACCGCGACCCACATGAGCCCGACGTCGTCGGTGGAGACGGCCAGCAGCATCGTGAACACGAAGAGGTGGAAGAGCGGGTAGAAGCGGCCCGGTGTCGTGTGCGCCAGGTAGCGCGGGGCCTCGGAGGCGGCGAGGGCGCCGACGATACCGATGAGGCCGATCATCCACGCCGAGAGGGCGTCGGCGCGCAGAAACCCGTCGAGCGCCACGAGCGCATCCCCCCGGTTCACCTTCACGCTGACGGCGATCGTCGCCACCAGTGTGAGCCCCGCCGTCAGGGCGTGGAGTGCCGTCGCGACCCGACCGCCGGCTCGCCACAGCAGGACGGCGCCCACCAGGGGGATCGCGAGGAGGGTCCCGAGCATCATCCGCGGAGCTCTCTTAGGCGATCGACGTCGATCGAGTCGTGCTCGCGCCGCACCTCGACGACGACGGCTTCCATGATCAGCACGATCACGAGCACGTCGAGGAAGACGCCGGCCTCCACGATGCCGGGCAGCCCGTAGGTCGCCAGGATCGCCAGGCCGAAGATCCCGTTCTCGAAGACGAGGAAGCCGAGGATGTGGCCGAGCGCGTCACGACCGGTGACGCAGAGCCCGAGGCCGATGAGCGCCATGGCGAACGCCAGGGGGATCGCGCCTTCGGTCGGCAGCTCCACCGCCGACGTGACCGGCAGCATGATGACGTAGGCGGCGACGACGAGCCCGCCCGCACCGAGCAGGACGATGCCGGAGGACCGACCGGGCGCGACCCGACGCACGGGCGCCCCCGACGCGATGCGAGCGAGGACGCGCGGGATCACCCATCCCTTGACGACCACGAAGACCGCCGCGACGAGCAGGAGGCCGCGCCGATGCGCCAGCACGCCGATCGTGCTCGCGAGGCCCGCGAGCAGGAGCGACTGGACGACGAAGAGCCTGAGCCGCGCCGGCCAGCTCTGCCGCCAGACGATCAGCAGCGTGACCACGAGGCCCAGGAACGCGAGGAGATTCGACGCCGTCGTCATCGGACGAGGATGACCGCCATGAGCGAGAGGAAGGCGAGGGCGAACGATCCGGCGAGCAGCTCGGGCACGCGGAAGAGCCGGAGCTTCGCCACCGTGGTCTCGAGCACCGCGACCGCGCCGGTGAGGAGGGCGAGCTTCACGGCCAGCGCCAGGAGCCCGAGGAGGACCGCGCCCGGCCCGGCGGGGCCCGTGAGCCCCCAGGGGACGAAGAGGTTCGCCAGGAGCGTCATGAACAGGAAAAGCTTCATCGCTCCCGCCCACTCGACGAGGGCCAGGTACCGGCCCGAGTACTCGAGCACCATCGCCTCGTGGATCATCGTCAGCTCGAGGTGGGTCGCCGGATTGTCCACGGGGAGCCGCCCCGTCTCGGCCAGCATCACGATGAAGAACGCGGCGAACGCCAGGAGGTGGGCGGGATTCGCCGCCAGCCAGGGCTCGCGCCCGAAGCGCTCGACGACCCGGCCGAGATCGATCGTGTCGGCGCGCAGCGCGAGCGCGAACACGGCGACGATGACGGTCGGCTCGGCCAGCGCGGCGACGGCGACCCCGCGACTCGAGCCCATTCCCCCGAACGCGCTGCCGGCGTCCAGGCCGGCCAGGGCCAGGAAGAACGTGCCGAGCATGAAGAGGTACACCAGCAGAATGATGTTGCCGGCGAACGCCAGCGGAGGTCTCGCCACCGAGACCGGCACGATGAGCGCGATCACCAGCATCGTCGCCACGAGCACGTACGGCGTGGCGCGGAAGATCCACGACGTCGTCGTCGAGACGACCACCTCCTTCCCGAGGAGCTTCCGCAGATCGGCGTACGGTTGCCACGGGCTCGGGCCGCGACGGCCGACGAGCCGCGCCTTGAGCGTCCGGAGCACGCCGACCAGCAGCGGTGCGCCCGCTCCGACGACGAGGACCTGGACGATCGCCACGGCGAAGTCGGCGATCACGCGAGCACCAGCATCATGAGGAGGGCGGCCAGGATGTACGCGAGATACAGATTCGCGCTTCCCGACTGGAGCGCGCCGGCCGCGCGCGCCCCGGCGCGCAGGAGGTCGAGCGCGGGCCGGTAGAGCCAGTCGTCGAAGATCGAGCGTGCCGGGTTCTCGTATTCGATCCGCCGGACGAAGAAACGTGACTCGGGGTGGAACTCGATGTCGAGGTGCCTCGTGGGTCGGTAGAAGAAGTCGAAGACGCGCTTGAAGGGGTTCGCGAACGCGGTGGCCGTGTACTCCATCCGCGCGGTCTGCACGATGCGGCCGCATCCCCACGTCTCGTAGTCGCGCGTCCGACGCGACGCCCGGACGAGCGGGAGGGCCACGAGGGGGACGAGGAGGGCCGCGCCGAGCGCGATGGCGATCGCGAGGGTCGAGAGGCTCGCGTAGCCGCCCGACACCTGCAAGGTCAGCCAGTCGCCGACGGTGGCCGGCGGGGCCTGCTCGAGGAGGGACGCCGCCACGGCGCCGAGCACCGGAATGACGAGCGTCGGTCCGAGCCCGAGGGCGACGCAGGCGGCCGCGAGCGTCAGCATCGCCAGACGCATCGTCGCGGGCGCCTCGTGGGCGCGGGCGGCCGCCTCGCTCCGTGGCAGCGCGAGGAACGTGATGCCGAACGCCTTGACGAAGCACGCCATCGCCAGGCCGCCGGTCAGCGCGAGGCTCGCGATCCCGAGGATGAAGACGAGATTGAGGCCCACCGCGGCGAGGTGCCTGTTCTGAAAGAGCGCCACGAACGTGAGCCACTCGCTCACGAAGCCGTTGAGCGGCGGAAGTGCGGCGATCGCCGCCGAGCCTACGAGGAAGCACGCGGCGGTCCACGGCATGCGCTTGATGAGTCCGCCCAGCTCCTCCATGTTCCTGGTGCCGGTGGCGTGAACGACGGCGCCGGCGCCCAGGAAGAGCAAGGCCTTGAACGCCGCGTGGTTGACGGTGTGGTAGAGGGCCGCGGCCAGTCCAAGGAGCGCCGGGGCCGGGAGGCCGGCGCCATGGTAGAGCACGGCGCTGCCGACACCGAGCAGGATGATTCCGATGTTCTCGATGCTGTGGAACGCCAGCAGTCGCTTGAGGTCGTGATCGACGAGCGCATAGAGCACCCCGATCACCGAGGAGGCGGCGCCGGCGACCAGGATCGCGACCCCCCACCAGGCCGGCCCGGCTCCGAGCCAGTCGAGGCTCACGCGCAGGAGCCCGTAGACGCCCAGCTTGATCATGACGGCCGACATGAGCGCCGACACGTGGCTCGGCGCCGCCGGGTGGGCGAGCGGCAGCCAGACGTGCAGCGGGATGACGCCGGCCTTTCCCGCGAAGCCGAGCCCCAGCAGGACGAAGACGGCATTCCGCGCCGCGCCGGACAGCGCGGGCGCGGCCGCGCGCCAGTCCTCGAACCGCGGGCTTCCGGTCCACGCGCCGAGCAGCAGCATGCCCGCGAGGAGGCACGCGAGACCGGCGTGAGTCATGACCGCATAGACCCAGCCGGCGTAGATCGACGCCTTCGACTCGCGGTTGTGGAGCACCAGGAAGTACGACGCCAGCGACATCAGCTCCCACGTGATCGCGAACGTCATCGTATTCGCGGCGAGCGGTACCAGGCACATCGAGAGCACGAAGACGAGATAGGCGAAGCGATCACGACGCTCGCCAGGGGAGGAGCCCATCGCATAGATCGACGCGGGCACCGCGGCGAAGCCGATCAGCGCCAGGAAGAATCCGCCGAGAGGGTCGAGTGTCAGCTCGAGACCGTTCAGCGGCACCAGCCACGCCAGCCGCAGCGTGCCGACGCCGCCGATCATGCCGTAGCCGCCGAGGGCGGTGGCGGCGATCCCGACGAGAGCGGCGAGTCCGTACGCGAGCCGGTCCATCAGCGCGGACGGCCGATCGCGTCGAGGATGCCGGCGAGGAGGGCTGCGGGCGAGGGCGGACACCCGGGGATGACGGCGTCGACGGGCACCACGTCGGCGACGCCGCCCACGACCGCGTAGGAGCCGCGAAAGATTCCGCCGTCCCGCCCGCAGTCGCCGACGGCGACGACGAATTTCGGATCGGGCGTCGCCTGCCAGGTGCGCCGCAGCGCCTCGGCCATGTTGCGCGTCACCGGGCCCGTGACCAGCAAGCAATCGGCGTGGCGCGGCGAGGCGACGAAGTGCACGCCGAACCGTTCGAGGTCGTAGTGCGGCCCGGTGAGCCCGGCGATCTCGAGCTCGCAGCCGTTGCAGGAGCCGGCATCGACCTGGCGGATTGCGAGCGAGCGACCGAAGAGACGCGCGATCTCCGAGGCGAGACGCTCGCCGATGCGCTCGATCTCGCCGCCGCGCGGGGCCGGCTCGGTGACGATACCCGTTCGGATCGCGATCCGGAGCTGCCGGAACACGGATCAGCGCCGGGCTGGCCGGCGCGCCTCCTGACGGAGCTCGCGGAGCATCGTCTGGGTTCCCGTCAGCTGGTTGTTGAAGATCCGCCGCGCCACGTCGAGGAGGTCGCCGACGAGCGCATCGCGCACGGTGTACCGGACGGTCGTGCCCACCTTGCGGGCCGTCACGATGTTCTTGGCGCGCAGGACGGCGAGCTGCTGCGACACGGTGGACTGGTCGAGGTCGAGGAGGGCCTGGAGCTCCTGGACGCTCCGGTCGTGGGCGCGGAGGAGCTCGAGGATCCGGATGCGGAGCGGGTGCGCCAGCGCCTTGAAGAACTCGGCCTTGAAGGACTGCAGATCGGTCGACGGCGCCGCGACCACGAAGATCAGTATATCAAAGTATCGCTATATATTAAGCTCCCGAGTCCGCGACGCGTCGAGGAGGTCCCGGTACACCGCGATGGTGCGGGCCATCGTCACATCGATCGTGTACTGCGACTGGACCATCGCCTGGCCGGCGCGGGCCATCGCGCGTGCCCGCTCGGGCTCCCGGAGCAGCGCCAGGATCGCGTCGGCGAGCGCGTGCGGATCCGCCGGGGGCACGAGGCGGCCGTTCTCGCCGTCGCGGATCAGCTCGGGGCTGCCGCCGATCGTCGAGGCGACGACCGGCGTGCCAACCGCCAGCGCCTGGGGGATCACCTGCGGGATCGCTTCGGACCGGATCGAAGGCAGCACCAGCACGTCGAGCGCTGCCATCACCTCGGGAATGTCGCGGCGGAACCCCGTGAGCGTGACGCGCGCGTCGAGACCCATCCGCCGCACGCGGCCCCGGACCTCGTCGAAGCCGACGCCGTCGCCGACGATGAGGAAGCGTATATCGGGCACAGCCGCCACCACCGTGCGCGCGGCCTCGAGAAAGACGCTGTGGCCCTTCGAGCCCCGAACGTTGGCGACGAGCCCGACGAGGGGCGCGTCGCCCAGGCCGAACTCGTCGCGGACCGGCTTGCCCGACACGCCGCCGTGGAACCGCTCGCTGTCGATGCCGGCCGCGATCGACACCACGCGCTCGGGTGCGACGCCGGCCGCGATCACGATGGCGCGCACGCCTTCGCCGCTCGTGATGATCCGGTCCGCCAACCGGTAGACGAGGGCTCGCCGGCGACGAATCGGGATCGACACGTGCCGGCTGCGGACGACGGGGCGGCCGAGCGAGCGCGCGGCCATTCCCGCGAGCCAGCTGTCGACCGAGCTATGGGTGTGGACGAGGCTCACACCGCGCTCTCGCACGATCCGGCGCAGGCGGACGATGGCGCCGACGTCCGTCGCGCTCCGCATGCGAACGGCCTCGACCGGGATTTGGGACGAGCGCGCCTCGGTGAGTAGAGGGCTATCGGGCTGGCAGGCGATCAGGACTCCCCAACCGTGGCCGAGGAGCCAGCGGGCCTCCGCGAGGGTACGGATCTCCTGACCGCCGTGTCCATGAGAGGACTCGGTATGCAGGACGGTCCGCATGGCGGCAGGCTACCGCCCCCGGTGCTGGAGCCAAAAAGCGAAATCGGGTGTGAGCCGGGTTACCAGCGACCGCCGCGGGAGCCGCCGCGACCGCCGCCACCGCCGAAGCCACCGCGGCCGCCGCCACCGCCGCCGCGCCGGTCGCCTCCGCCGCCTGCCCCGGGCGCCTTCGCCTTCTCGACCTGGATGGTCCGGCCGTCGAGGCTCGTGCCGTTGAGGCGGCTAATGGCCTGCTCGGCTTCCTCCGGCGTCGCCATCTCGACGAACCCGAAGCCGCGCGACCGGCCGGTGTCCCGGTCGGTCACGACGCTCGCGGATTCGACGCTGCCGACCGCAGCGAAGGCTTCGCGCAGGCGCTCGTTGGAGGTGGAAAAGGACAAACCGCCGACGAAGAGTTTCACCGCCATGGAAGGGCTCCTTCTGACCGCACGGGACTATCGGAGTATACACTGGTCACCATCTTCCGCGAGACGAATCTTGCCCGAGGTGCGATCTGGTTGGGACGCTCATAGAGCAGCTCCGGTACGCCGGGCTGTTCCTCGTCCTCTTCACGGCGGGCCTCGGAGCCCCCATCCCTGAGGAGGTCCCGATCGTCGCCGCGGGAGTTCTGTCCCACCAGGCGGTCTTGCGGTGGTGGCTCGCGCTGCCGGTCTCTTTCGTGGGCGTGCTCTCGGGTGACGTGGCCCTTTATTGGGTCGGCCACCACTGGGGGGAGCGGGTCCTCGGCTGGAGTCCCGTCCGGTGGGTCCTGACCCCCGCACGCGAAGAGCAGCTCAAGGCCGCGTACCGGAACCATGGCGTGAAGATCGTGTTCACGGCCCGTCACGTCATGGGGCTCAGGGCCGCGGCCTTCCTCACGGCCGGCATCGCCCACGTGCCCTTCTGGAGGTTCCTCGCGGTCGATGCCGCGGCCGCGCTGCTGAGCGTCCCGTTCGGCTTCTTCCTCGCGTTCCTCTTCGCGGATCAGGTCGAGCAGGTGTTGGCCGACGTCCATCGCGTGGAACGCTGGCTCGGCCTGCTCGGCCTCGTCGCGATCGCGGTGTGGGTGGCGATCGCGGTCCGGCGCCGGGGGCGGCCATGACAGGCCCCAATGCTATAGTCGGCGTGGAGATGGCCGTGACAGTCGCCGAGCGGAAACCGTGGCACGCGATCTTTCGATTGCTGGAGCGCGACGAGCGCGTCTTCGCGGTCCTCCTGGCCGTCGTCATGGTGGGCGGTCTCGCCACCTTCAGTCTCGTCCCGTTGCGGCCCCGCCACGGGATCGACCTCTACTGGCTGGTCTTCTGGTTCGCGGCGTACAAGGTCGGCGTCTTCGCCCTCGTGACGGTGAATCCTCGCGCGACCGGCGCGATCTTCATCAGCGCCCTGGGCATCGACCTGCTCCTGGTCTTCGTCCTGCAATGCCTCACCGGGGGCGCCGAGAGCCTCTTCTACCACCTGTTCCTCCCACTCGTCGCCGTCAACGCGTACTACTTCGGGCCGTGGGTGGGGCTCGGCGCGGCCGTCGTGGCGGGCGGGCTCTATGCGGCGTCGGCGGCGCTGGTGCCGCCCTGGGTCGGCTGGACGCCTCCCGTGATGCTCGCGGCGTTGTTCGGGCTACCCGCGGTGACGCTCGGCCTGGTCGCCGACCGGGAGCGGCGCGCGCGGGGTGAGGTGGAGCGGCTGAACGACGAGCTCACGGGTACGCTGAGCCGCCTGCAGACGGCCCAGGAGGAGCTGCTCGTCGCCGAGCGCATGGCGACGGTCGGGCGCCTGTCGCTGAAGGTCGCCCACGAGGTGCGCAACCCGATCAGCGCCATCGAGCTGAACGCCGAGATGCTGGAAGACATCGTCCGCGCGCGGAGCGACGATGACATGAAGGAGGCGGCCGGCCTCGTCACCGCGATTCGCGACCAGGTCATCGCGCTCGACGCCCTGACCGAGGAGTACCTCGCCTTCGCCCGGTTTCCACGACCCAACTTCGAGGAAGAGTCGGTCAACCATCTCGTGCAGGAGCTCGCCGACTTCGTCCGTCCGGTCGCGATCCGCCAGGGGCTCACGCTCCTCGTCGAGCTCGACCCGAGCATGCCGATGATGGAGATCGACCGCGGTCTGCTGCGCCAGGCGGTGCACAACCTGGTCAAGAACGGCCAGGAAGCGCTGTCGAGCGGCGGCGAGCTGACGATCGCCACCCGCTTCGACGGCGACGCCGTCGAGGTCTCGGTGTCCGACACGGGCGAAGGCATCCCGGACGACGTCGGTCCTCGACTCTTCGAGCAGTTCTTCACCACGAAGCCCCAGGGTACCGGCCTCGGTCTTTCGATCACCCGCCAGATCGCCGAGGAGCACGGCGGCCAGCTACGGTGGGCGAACCGCGCCGGGCGGGGCGCGACGTTCACGATCCGGCTGCCGCTCAAGAGGCCGGTGGCGCGTGGCTGATCCCGCGACGCTGCTGATCGCCGACGACGATCCCGGGCTGCGCGAGAGCCTCGAGCGGACGCTGACTCGGGAGGGATATCGCGTCGTGCTCGCGTCGGACGGGCGGGCCGCGCTGGAGCGGGTGCAGGCCGGCGGCGTCGACCTCATCGTGACGGATCTAAAAATGCCGGGCCTGACCGGGCTCGAGCTCCTGAGGGCGGCGAAGGCGATCCTGCCCGACGTCGACGTGATCTTGTTGACCGCTTTCGGCACCGTGGAGGAGGCCGTGAAGGCGATGAAGGACGGCGCCTACGACTTCCTCACCAAACCGTTCCGGCGCGAGCAGCTCGTCAAGCTCATCGACAAGGCGCTCGAGCGGCGCGACCTGATCGAGCAGAACCGGGCCCTCAAGAAGCAGCTGGAGGACCTCCGCGCCAAGGGGCAGATGATCGGCGCCAGCCCGTCGTTCCGGCGGATGATGACGCTCATCGAGCAGATCGCCGACAGCTCGGCGACCATTCTCATCCAGGGCGAGAGCGGGACGGGCAAGGAGCTGGTGGCGCGCACGATCCACGAGCGCTCGGCGCGGCGCAACGGCCCGTTCGTCGCCGTCAACTGCGCGGCGCTGCCTGAGTCGCTCCTCGAGTCCGAGCTGTTCGGCTACGAGAAGGGCGCGTTCACCGGCGCCGGCGGGCGCAAGGAGGGCCGGTTCGAGCTGGCCGGCGGCGGCACCCTCTTTCTCGACGAGGTCGCCGACCTGTCGCTCGTCACGCAGCCCAAGATCCTGCGCGTGCTCCAGGAGGGCGAGTTCGAGCGTCTGGGCGGAACGCGTAGCCTCCAGGTCGACGTACGCATCGTGGCGGCCACGAACCAGGACCTGGCCGGGATGGTGAAAGAGAAGCGCTTCCGCGAAGACCTCTATTACCGGCTCAACGTCATTACGATCCGCGTGCCGCCGCTGCGAGAGCGCCACGAGGACATCCGCGTGCTCGCACAGCACTACCTGCGGGTCTACGCGGCCAAGAACGGCCGGAAGCTCGAGGGCTTCACGGGCGAGGCCGTCGAGCGGCTCGAGTCCTACGCCTGGCCGGGCAACGTGCGCGAGCTCGAGAACCTCATCGAGCGCAGCGTGCTGCTCGCTCGGAAGGATCGCATCGACGCCGAGGACCTGCCCGAAGAGATCGGGGGCGTGAAGCGCCCGCCGCGTGACGCGATCTTAGAATTGGTGGGCACCCCGCTCACGGAGATCGAGCAGCGACTACTCGACGAGACGCTCCGCATCACCGGAGGCAACAAGACGCAGGCGGCGAAGCTCCTCGGCATCGACGTGCGCACGGTGGCGCGGAAGCTCGAGCGTCGCGAGGACGATCTCGCGGAGGGCAGCGACCGGTCGTGAAGGCCCTCCTCCTGACCCGCGAGTACCCGCCGCATATCTACGGCGGGGCGGGTGTCGTCGTCGGCCAGCTCGCGAAGGCGCTCAGCGAGCTCATGGCCGTGGAGGTCCGCTGCTTCGGCGAGCGGGCCGTCACGGAGGCGACGGGCCCGATCGCGCTTCGCGGCTACACGCCGTGGGAGCGGGTCGGGCCTGGCCCGGACGGGCCCCGCTATGCGCCAGCGCTCGAGACGCTGTCGATCGCGCTCGCGATGGCGCGCGACCCCCTCGACGCCACCGTCGCCCACGCGCACACCTGGTATGCGGACATGGCGGGCCTCTGGATCCGGACGCTCCACCGGATCCCGCTCTGCGTGACCCTGCACAGCATGGAGCCGCTCCGGCCGTGGAAGGCCGATCAGCTCGGCAGCGGGTATCTCCTCTCGAGCTGGATCGAGAAGACAGCGGTGGAGGCGGCCGACCGCGTCATCGCGGTCTCGCGGCGCATGCGCGACGACATCCTCGCCCACTTCCAGGTCGATCCCGACCGCGTGGTCGTCATCCACAACGGCATCGATCCCGATCAGTTTCGTCGGACCGAGGCGCGTGACGTCCTGGCCCGCCGTGGCGTCCGCGAGCCTTACGTGCTCTTCGTCGGACGCATCACCGACCAGAAGGGGATCTTCCACTTGCTCGAGGCGGCCCCGAAACTCCCGCCCGGGGTGCAGGTGGTCCTCTGCGCCTCGGCACCCGACACGCCCGAGATCGAGGCGCGGCTCAAGCGGGCGGTGCCGGAGCACCCGAACGTCGTGTGGATCGGCGAGATGGTTCCCGTGCACGAGGTCGTGCAGCTCTACAGTCACGCCGCGGTCTTCGCCTGCCCGTCGGTGTACGAGCCGTTCGGCCTGATCAACCTCGAGGCCATGGCGTGCGAGACCCCGGTCGTCGCCTCGGCGGTCGGCGGCATCCTCGAGGTGGTCGAGGACGGCGACACCGGGCTGCTCGTCGAGCCGGGCCGCCCCGAGGCGCTCGCCGCGGCGATCCGTCTTCTGCTCGAGGATCCCGAGCGCAGCCGCGCCATGGGACGCGCGGGACGGCGCCGGGTGGAGGCGCAGTTCAGCTGGACGAGAGTCGCGGCGCGGACCCGCGAGGTCTACGGCGACGCGGCCGCCGACTTCGCGCGCTCCGCGGAGGTCTGAGGCTCGTGTCCGACCGACTTCTCCGGACCCTCCGGGGATTCGTCTTCGACCTCGACGGGTGTGTGTGGAACGGGAGCGTCCTCAACCCGGGTGCCGGCGAGACCCTCGCGGCGCTCGACCGAAGCGGGCGCGCGCTTGCGTTCGTCTCGAACAACTCGCGCGCCACCGGCGACGACCTTCGTGAGCGCTTGCACCAGCTCGGCGTCACCGCCGCCCGCCACGTCCTGACACCGCTCGAGATCATCGGTGAGGTGATCCGCCAGCGGTTCGGACCTTCGCGGGTTCTCGTCGTGGGCGCGCCCGAAATGGCGGCCGTCATCGCCCGCGCCGGCCACGAGCTGGTCGACGTGAAGGACTATCGTGCGGCGACCGTGGTCGCCGTCGGCAACGATTTCGATCTCAGCTACGAGCGCCTCACCGCCGCGGCGCGGGCCGCCGCGCGCGGTGCGCCGCTGGTGACGCCGAACGTGGATCCTCGGCTCCCGATCGAGGGCGGCGATTTCTTGCCGGGCTGCGGCGCCATCGTCGAGGCGGTCGCCTTTGCCGCCGGCGTACGGCCGGTCGTCGTCGGCAAGCCCGAGCCACCGCTCTTCCGCATCGCGCTCGAGCGGCTGGGCCTCGCGGCCGCCACGACGGCGATGGTCGGCGACAGCGTGCCGTCCGACATCCGCGGCGCCCGAGCGGTCGGCATGCGCACCGTGCTGTACGCCCCTGCGAGCGGCGCGCCGGCGGGCGAGGCGGATCTGGTTGTGGACTCGTTCGCCGAGCTGGCGAGACTGGCCGGGGTCGGCCAGTCCTGACGCGCGTGTTACTCTAACCGCGATGTTCGACATCGGCCTTCAGGAGATGCTCGTCATCGGGGTGCTCGCCCTGCTGGTCTTCGGTCCCGGAAAGCTCCCCGAGCTCGGACGCATGGTCGGCAAGGCACTCCGCGAGTTCCGCCGCGCCAGCGAGGAGTTCCGGTCGACCGTCGAGACGAACCTCCACATCAACGAGCCCGATCCGATCATCGCGCCCACACCGAGCCCCGTGGAACCCGCACCAGCGACCGTGCTGCCGTCGGAGGCGGAAGGCCCAAGAGTCGCAGCCGAGCCCACGGCGGCGGTCGGCGTCGAGCCGGGAGAGCCCTACTGCGCCCAGCGCGGCTCGCGCCTCTTTCACAAGAGCGACTGCGCGTGGGTCTCGCGAATCCCGGAGACCGAGCGCGCCTACTTCAAGCACCTCGCCGACGCCCGCGAGCAGGGATACACGACGTGCCCTGTCTGCGAGCCCTGGGAGCCCGCGTAGCCGGGTCTATGTGATCGCCGGTCTCGAGGCGGCACTCGCTTTTTGTTGACTAGTCAACACGAGTTGAGTGATACTTCGGCACGGAGGGCGACTATGCGCGAGCTGACGGACCGGCAGCGGGAGGTACTGGGCTTCATGCGGAGCTTCCAGATGAAGCACGGAGTCCCGCCGACGGTGCGGGAGCTCGGCGAGCGCTTCAGGATCACGCCCCGAGCGGCGTTCGACCACCTGAGGGCGCTCGAGCGCAAAGGCGAGCTGCAGAGACGGCCGAGCGCTGGGCGGACCTCGAGGGCCCTGACGCTTCCGGACGCGGGCGGCGCAGAGCGGGGGCACCATCCCGTGCCGATCCTCGGCCGAATCGCGGCGGGGGCACCGCTCCTCGCCCAGGAGAATCGAGAGGGCGAGCTGCCGATCGCCGCGGCGTCGCTGCCGGGGCGCGGCGAGGACATCTTCGCGCTCCGCGTTCGGGGCGACTCGATGATCGAGGCGCACATCTGCGAGGGCGACCTCGTGCTCGTCCGGCGCCAGGATTCGGCCCAGCCGAACGACATCGTCGTCGCGATGGTCGAGTCGGACGCAGGTGGCGAAGCCGAGGCGACGGTGAAGCGGTTCCTGCGCGATGGTCAGCGCGTGGTGCTCAAGCCGGAAAACGAGACGATGACGCCGATCGTCGTCGACCCGGCGCGACGCTCGATCAAAATTCTCGGCAAGGTCATCGGACTCCTTCGCGGTTTTTAGGAGTGGCAGGAGGGCATCATGAGTTCCCATGCTGTGACGTACGCGTTGCTCCATCGTCGCGGTTCGCGCGCCTTTTTTTTGGCGCGATCCGCTCAACACCTGAAGAGTCTCGAGCTCGGCCGCGAGGCCGCGCGAGCGCTCTTGGCACTCGGCGCCGTCATCGCGTGGGGCGGCGTCTGTCTGTTCTTGGTGGGTTGAGGGTCGGCGCGGTGGCCTGCTCATAGATCTTCGCGTCGACGAACAGATCGAGGAGCGCGCCGTCCACGTGACCGGACCGCCGCTCCTGAGTCAGGATGTCGAGCGCCGCCTCGGTCGAGACCGCGATCTTGTAGGGTCGGTCGCTCGCGGTCAGCGCGTCGTAGATGTCGGCGATCGTCATCATCTTCGACTGCACCGGGATGTCCTCGCTCCGGATCCCGTCGGGATAGCCCGTGCCGTCGAGCTTCTCGTGGTGTGAGCGGGCGATCTTCGGGATGTCGCGGAGGTCCTTGGTCCAGGGGATCTGGTTGAGGAACTCGAACGTGTAGCGGACATGGGACTGGATCGCCGTGAACTCCGCCGCCGTGAGGCTGCCTCGGGGGATTGAGAGGACCGCGGCCTCGTCGGGCGTGATGACGGCGTGACGATCCCCGCGGTGATCTTCGAACACGCGGAGCGCCAGGCGCTCGATCTCCGCGGCGACCTCCTTCGGAAGCACCGATGGCTCGTTGGCGACGACGATGCGGCTCAGGCTGTCGTCGAGCTCCGCGAGATACGCCGCGAGCTCGGCGTCGAAGGCGGCGGCCTGCTCGGCGTATCGGCGGCGGCCCTTGTCGAGCAAGTGCTCGATCTTCTTGCCGGCGTAGCGGAGCTCGAGGCCACGCTTGATCATCGCCACGCGCTGCCCGATCCGTTCGAGCTCCCCGGGGAGGAGCTTCTTGGCCTTCACGAGCACCTGCTCGCGGACGCCGACCTTGCCGAAGTCGTGCAGCAAGGCGGCATAGCGGAGCTCCGTCATCTCGTCGGCGCTGAAGCTGGTCGCGCCGTACGGGCCGGTGGCGCTGCGGTCGACCACGCTCGCGAGGCCGATGGTGAGATTCGCGACGCGGAAGGAGTGGCCTGAGGTCGTCGGATCACGTGATTCGATCGCGGTCACGGAGGCCTGCACGAAACCCTCGAAGAGCTGTCGAATGTTCTCGAACAGGCGGCTGTTGTGGATGGCGACCGCCGCCTGCGAGGCGAGCGAGCCCGCGAGCTGCTCGTGCCGCGGGCTGAATGGCTGGACGGTCCGCTCGATCTCGTCGATCGAAGCGAAGCGCCGCGCGAAGTCCGGCTTGCAGTTGATGAGCTGGAGCGCGCCGATCGTCTCGCCCTGCGGCGTGTGCATCGGGACGACCAGCATCGACTTCGTGCGGTAGTGCGCCTCGTCGTCGAACGCCCGATTGATCTGGAACAGCGCGCCGGCCGGCGGGATGTACGCGTCCTCGAGGTTGAGGATCTCGCCGGTCAGCGCAACGTGCCCCGCCACGCTCGCGTCCGTGAGCGGCAGGCGCGAGGCCCGGAACGGGACCTCCATCGAGTCGCACTGGGCGAGGGTGAACCGCAGCGACCGGGCGCCATCGGCGTCCTCTTCCACGAGGTAGAGCGAGCCGGCGTCGCTCCGCGTGATCTCCCGCGCCTTGGTGAGGATCGTCTCGATCAGGTCACGCGGGTTGCGCTCGGCCGAGAGCCGGATGCCGATCGCGTTCAGCTCGGATAGCTCGCGGTCGAGCCGCGCCATCGCGGCCGCGCGGTCGAGATCGGCGAAGGCGTTGGCCACCGCGCGCGCGAGGATCGGGGCACCGACGCCCGCCGGGAGGAGCGCGTACCAGTGTGCAGGCCACGGCCCCGCGGCGTCCGGTGCGACCAGGGCCACGACACGGAGCGGCGCGTCGCCCCAGTACCGATCGGCGGAATCGGGACCGACGAGCACCACCGCCGGCGCCGCGGCGGGTGACGCGGCCGGCACGGACAGGGGCGCGACGTCGAACTCATCACGGAGAAGGTCGGCCGCGGCCGCCGCCGCGGGCGAGGTCGCGTCATAGAGCACGCGGCGCATGCAACGAAAGTAGGGCGCCGGCGGCGGCGAAGTCAAGAATGCCTATACTGATTGTCGGAATGGTCGAGTTCGGTCGGCTCGCAGACCTCTGCCGGCGCCTGCGCGCGAGCCCCGGACGCCTCGTCAAGCTCGGCCTCCTCGCCGACTACCTGCGGGCGCTCCCGGCGGACGCGGTCGGCACCGCCGTTGCGTTCCTGACGGCTCGGGCCTTCCCCGCGTCCGACCCGCGCGTGCTCGGCGTCCGCGGGCTGCCGGATGTGCAGCGATCAGCTGTGGCCGCGAACGCCGCCCCGGCGCCGCTGCTGACGCTCGGCGACGTCGCCGCGGCGTTCGCCGCCGTCGCCGTCGCCGGCGGCGCCGGGGCGCGACGGACCCGGGACGAGCTCTTGCGCGGCCTCGCAGCGCGGGCGTCGGAGGAGGAGCGCGAGACACTCCAGCGGATCATCGCGGGCGAGATGCGCACCGGGGTCTCCAACGGGCTCATGCTCGAGGCGATCACCCGCGCGTTCGGGGCGCCGCTCGAGACGACGCGCCGCGCGGCGCAGTCGCTGGGCGATCTCTCCGAGGTGGCGACGCTCGCGGTGCGAGGAGGCGCCGCCGCGCTCGCGGCGTCGAGCGCGCGTCCCGGCGTTCCGCTCCTGCCCATGCTGGCCCAGATCGCCGAGGACTTCGAGGAGGTCCTGGAGGCCCAGGGCGGCACCTCGGCGCTCGAATACAAGTACGACGGCGCCAGGATCCAGCTCCATCGGGACGGTGAGCGGATCTGGATCTGGACGCGCCGGCTGTCCGATGTCACCGCGAGCCTGCCCGACGTCGTGGAGACGGCGCGCCGCGAGCTCGGCGCCGCGCCTTTCATCCTCGACGGCGAGGTCCTGGCGCTCGACGCGGCGGGGCGGCCGCTCCCGTTCCAGGAGCTGATGCGACGATTCCGTCGCGTTCACGAGGTGGAGCGGCTCGTCCGCGAGATGCCGCTCACGCTGCATTTCTTCGACTGCCTCATGGCCGACGGGCACTCGCTCGTCGGTGAGCCCTACGCCCGCCGCTGGGAGGCGCTGGCCGCCGTCACCGGAGGACGCCATCTGGCCGAGCGCGCCATCGTCACCTCGCCCGCGGAGGCCCGCGACTTCCTGGCGCGGGCGCTCGCCGCCGGGCACGAGGGCGTGATGGCGAAGGACCTCCGGAGCGCCTACGAGCCGGGCGGCCGCGGCAAGCGCTGGTTCAAGCTGAAGACGGCGCAGACAGTGGACTGCGTCATCGTCGCCGTCGACCGGGGCTCGGGCCGGCGGAGCGGGTGGCTCTCCAACTACCACCTGGCCGTGCGCGACGGCGACGCGTTCGCGGACGTCGGTAAGACGTTCAAGGGACTGACCGATCAGCAGTTCGTCGCGATGACCGAGCGGCTGTGGGCGCTCGCCACGAGTGACGAAGGCTACACCGTGCGCGTGCGACCCGAGGTCGTCGTCGAGGTCGCCTACAACGAGATCCAGAAGAGCCCGACCTATCGGTCGGGAATGGCGCTCCGGTTCGCGCGCATCACACGCATCCGTGACGACAAGGCGCCGGAGCAGGCCACGACCCTCGACGAGCTCCGTGCGCTCTACGAGCGGCAATTCGCGACCAAGGGCCGGTCGGTGTAGAATCGGCGGCTGTGATCGCGCGCGTCTCGACGGGCCTGGCGAAGCTCGACGCGATGCTGGGCGGTGGCTTGCTGCCCGGCACGCTTACCGTCGTCTACGGCGCGACCGGGATCGGCAAGACTCACCTCGGCCTCACGTTCGCGGATCACGGACGGAGCGCCGACGGCGCGCGCGGCGTCGTCCTGGACCTGAACGGGCGCGGCGACTCGCAGCAGCACGACGAGTACGCGGCGCGGCTCTTCGGCTGGTCACTCACGCCGTGGACCCACACCGTGACGCCGATGGCCGATCCGTATCCGCCGCCGGACCAGGTTCAGGCGTTCTACTCCAACACCTGCCGGTGGGTGGGCCGGGTCCGCGACTTCCAGGTGCCGACCCCCGACGGCGGCTGGGAGTTCGACTGGAACTGGAAGGCGGTCTACAATCACGCGCTCTACACGGTCCGGCCGTTTCTCTACTTCCACTGTGCGGCCGGCACGCGACGCGTCGTGGTCGACGGCGTCGAGCCGACGGACTCGCCCGCCGACTCGATCCAGTTCTTCGTGTTCGACGAGCTCTACCGCAAGATCATCCATCGGGACGCCGAGACGCTCGGGATGGAGATCTGCCTGCCCGTCTGGCAGCACCGCGCGTTCATCGACGCGCACCGCTACGACCACAACGCCATCGCGACGCTGCTCCTCGTCACGACGGAGGAGACGCGGCTGGAAGACCTGCTCGCGCGCAAGGTCGCCGCCGGCGACATCGGCGCCACCGCGAACACCATCCTGGTCCTCGGCAGCGAACGGGTCGGCAACCGGCTGGCGCGGATGCTCTGCGTCGTCAAGCACCGTGGCAGCGCGATGAGCGACGAGATCGTCGAATTCCGGATCGGCGCTCGAGGCCTCGAGCTCGGCTAGCGCCGGAGTCGCCGACGTTCGCCGATCGTCGAGCCGTCGAAGCGTCGCCCCGTGACGCGGCGTTCGCTCGACTCCCAGGATGACGATCGCGCCCCGATGATGCGGTCGATTTCGCCGTGAGCCCCGCCGTCTTCCGACTCGACGACCTGACGCCGGCGGCGCGAGCGCTGCTGCGCGCCGTGCAATCGGCCGCCGGCCGATCGCGGCCGCCGGTGCTGGTCGGCGGCGCGGTGCGCGATGTCCGGCTGCACGGGGCGGATCGGCCGCGACTCGCCGACCTGGACGTGGCCGTCGCCTCGGGCGCGCTCGACATCGCCCGCCGCGTGGCCCATCGGATGGGCGGCGCCTTCGTGCCGCTCGATGCGGAGCGCGGGACGGCGAGGGTCCTCGCGCGCGGAGTCTGCCTCGACCTGACCGACTGGCGGGCGGCGACGCTCGAGGACGATCTGGCGGCGCGGGACTTCACCGTGAATGCTCTCGCCGTTCCCCTGCGCGAGCTTCTGAGCCGCGGACGCGCCCGCGTGATCGATCCGACCGGAGGGCTCGACGATCTGCGCGCGCGCCGTCTGCGGGTCCACGACGCGCGCGCGCTCACCGAGGATCCGCTCCGTGCGGTTCGTGGCGTTCGGCTCGAGGGCGCGCTCGGGCTCCGGCTGACCCCGGGAACGGTGACGGCCATCCGGGCCGCCGCCGCCGGGCTGGCCCGGGTCTCCGCCGAGCGGGTTCGCGACGAGCTGCTCGCGATCCTCGCGCTGCCGCGCAGCGCGCGGGCGCTCCGGCGCCTCGATGCGCTCGGCCTTCTCGGTGTGATCGTGCCGGAAGTGGAGGCGATGCGGGTGACGGCGCAGCCCGCGCCGCATCGGTTCCCGGTGCTCGAGCACTCGCTCCGGGCCGTCGCCGGCGCCGATGCGCTCATCCCGGGCCTGCGCGCGCTTCGGCCGTTCGGCGAAGAGCTCGCCACCCACATGGGAGAGGAGCTCGGGGGCGACGTGCGTCGCGGCCAGGTCCTCAAGCTGGCGGCGCTGCTCCACGACGTCTCGAAGCCCGAGACGCGACGGGTGGTCGAGGGCCGCGTTCGCTTTTTCGAGCACGACGTGATCGGGGCGGCGCGCGCGCGTGGGATCGCCGAGCGGCTGCGTCTCCCGACCCGCGTGAGCGCGACGCTCGAGCGACTCGTCCGCCATCACCTGCGCCCCATGCACCTGGCCGCGGCCGGCCGGGTGACGCCGCGGGCGCGCTACCGCTTCTTCCGAGACCTGCGCGAGGACACGCGCGATCTGCTCCTGCTGACACTGGTGGACGCGGCCGCTGTGGAAGGGGAGTCGCCCCGCGCGGTCTGGCGTCGCGCGTCGCTCGTCCGCGATCTGCTGCGCGGGTGGGAGGAGCAGCAGGTCGGCGCCGGCGCGGCGCCCCTCGTGCGGGGCGAGGACGTGATGGAGCGCTTCGGCATCCCGCCGAGCCCGGCCGTCGGCCGGCTGCTCGACCGGGCGCGGGAAGCCCAGGCCCTCGGGCTCGTGACCACGCGCGAGGAGGCACTGGCGTACCTTGACTCACCTCCGGACGGACCCTAGAGTAGCGGACACCCTGAGAATTCGAACCCCTCGCTCGAGGAGGCTCCCTATGATCTGGCGAATCGCGGTGGCGTTGATCGCCACGCTTCTGTGGCCGGTGGCGTCGAGCGCCGCGCCAGCGGGTAAGGTCGTCATCGCGCAGGGCGTCGATCCGACGACGCTCGACATGGCGAACCAGTCCGAGACTCCGGCGTCGAACGTGGGGCGACACATCTTCGACACGCTCTACGAGCGCGACCCGAATCTGAAGATCGTTCCCAACCTCGCTACTGAGATGCCGAAGTTTGTGCCGCCGTCGGCCTGGGAGGTCAAGCTGCGCAAGGGCGTGAAGTTCCACAACGGCGAGGATTTCAACGCCGACTCGGCGAAGTTCACGCTCGAGCGCCTCGCGCAGGGGCAAGGCAAGCTGCGCGGCGCGACCTTCTTCGCGCCGATCGACCGGGTGGAGATCGTGGACCCGTACACGATCCGCGTTCACACCAAGAAGCCCTGGCCGACCTTCATTCCCGTGATGACGTTTGCGCAGAGCGGGATGCTGCCGCCTAAGGAGGCGGCCGGTAAAGAGACCGCCGAGCTCTCCAAGAAGCCGATCGGCACTGGCCCCTACAAGTTCGTCCGCTGGTCGAAGGACGAAGAGATTGTCCTCGAGGCGAACACTGCGTACTGGCGCGGCGCCCCCAACATCAAGACCGTGATCTTCCGGCCCATCCCCGACGACGCCGTGCGCGTGGCGGCGCTGCAGAACGGCGAGATCGACCTGGCGGTGAACATCCCGCCGCACCTCGGCGCGATCATCGACAAGCACCCGAAGCTGTTCCTCTCGACTGCGCCGTCGATCCGCACGATCCAGCTCATGTTCTACTCGCACCAGATGGACGCGCAGCACAAGCCGATCGGGCCCTACAATGGGCCGACGGCCGACAAGCGCGTCCGCCAGGCGATCGCCTACGCGATCGATGCCGACGAGATCATCAAGACCGTGCTGGACGGCAAGGGCGTGCGCGTCGCGACGATGTTGCCGTCGATGCACTTCGGCTACGATCCCAAGCTGCAGCCCCTGAAGGCGGACCTGGCTCGCGCCAAGAAGCTCCTGGCCGAGGCCGGCTTCGGCGGCGGAGTCGAGATCACGCTGCACGGCCCGCGCGGCCGGTACGTGCGCGACGCGGAGGTCGCCGAGGCGGTGACCGGCCAGCTCACCAAGGCCGGAATCAAGACCACGCTGCGCACGTACGATTTCGTGACCTATCTGAACAACATGGTCTACGTCCACAAGGCGGGCCCGGTCTGGCTGATCGGCTGGGGCAGCCCGACGATGGATGCCGAGACGATCTATGGGCCGCTCTTCAAGTCGCCGGGCATCTTCGTGAACTGGCACAACGAGGAGTTCAACCGGATGGTCGAAGAGGCGCAAGCGATCATGGACGAGAAGAAGCGCCTCGAGCAGTACCACCGCATCAACCGGCTCTGGCTCGAGGAGATGCCGGCGGTGCCGCTCTACCAGCAGATCGACCTTTATGGCCTCGCCAAGCGGCTCAACTGGAAAGCGCGCAGCGACGAGGTGCTCCAGGCGTTCACCATGTCGCTCAAGGACGGTCAATAGCACCGACGGATCGTTGTAGAATGGGGGGCGCCGGGCGGCCGTAATTCAGTGGCAGAATGCCAGCTTCCCAAGCTGGACGTCGCCGGTTCGAATCCGGTCGGCCGCTCCAAATTGTTAGGGGGTTACGGGATACAGCCCGTAGCCCCCTATTGAGTTTCTGACATTTTTCTGACATTCCGTCGTCGAATCTCGCCGCGGTCCGCGCCGGGCTCTCTGCCGTCTACCTGGGTGGGCGGTAATCGCGGCGATCGAGACAGCCGTCGTACATCACGCGGTTGATCGGGAGCCAATCGGTCCTGTTGATGCTACGCCGGTTTCGAGTGGTGGGGCTGAGGGGATACGCGGAGGCAACCTTGATCCACCGGCTCCGTTCTTGGGCAATCACCCTGATCTCCTCTGCGACTTCTGAGAAGTCCTGGTCCTGGCTCAGGATGACGGCCACGTCGTACTCGCCACGGTGTGCCATGCGGATGACGTCCAGCGCCATCCGGATGTCGACGCCCTTTTCTTCGCCCACCGCAAAAGTGACCTCGCTCCTATCCGGCAGCCGAACCGTTTGGTTGCGATACCGAAGTGACCGGCTGAAGACGACAACACCTTGCCGACCCATCACGGACAGCTTGGCCGACCAGAAGTGGTGCCAGAACGGATTGTCGGTCGGATCGGGGATTCCCGTGTAGAACCTCGCCTGGGAGAGCGTCCATCCTCTGGTCCTGCAAACCGCGTCCGCG
>QHSU01000021.1 GCA_003220535.1 Candidatus Rokuibacteriota bacterium | reverse complement strand
CAGGGAGTATGGCGGAACGTCACGCGATCGGCCGTGTTCTCGCCCGGCGCTCGACGTCGCTCGCGCCGCGGGTTCTCATCGTGGGTGGAGGGTTCGCCGGCGTCACGACCGCCCTCGAGCTGGCGAAGCGGTGTGCGGGCGCCCTGCCCGTCCACGTCACCCTCATCAGCGACCGCAACTTCTTCCTCTTCACGCCGATGCTCGCCGAGGCGGCTACCGGCGCGGTCGAGGCGCGGCACGTCGTCTACCCGATCCGTCCCCTCTGCGGCGCCTGGGGCGTCGAGTTCGGCGAGATGTCCGTCGAAGCCATCGATCTCGGGCGCCACAAGCTGGTCGCGCGCCACAGCCGGTCGTTGCTCCGGCAGGAGGTTCAGTACGATCGGCTGATCCTGGCGCTGGGCGCGCGCCCCAACGTCGCAATGGTGCCGGGAGTCGCCGAGCACGCGCTCACGTTCAAGGCCGCCGGCGACGCGGTCCAGATCCGGAATCACGTCATCGACCTGTTCGAGGCCGCCGCGCTGACCGAAGACCCGTGGACGCGCCGAAAGCTGCTCACCTTCGTCGTCGTCGGCGCCGGACACGCCGGCACCGAGCTGATGGCGGCGCTCGAGGAGCTGACGCGGGGCATCCTGCTTCGCCACTACCCTTCGCTTCTCGCTGACATGGTCCGCCTCGTGCTGGTGGGAAGCGCGATCCTCCCGCAGACGGCTACGAACCTGGCTGCCTACACCAGGGAGCAGCTGCTCCAGCGCGGGATCGAGATCGAGGCCTCGCGGGCCGCGAACGTATCGCCCGAGGGCCTGTCGCTCGCCGACGGCCGCGTGATCCCGAGCCAGTGCGTGATCTGGACGGCCGGCAACCGCGTCAACGAGGTCGTCAGCGATCTCGCCGTGCCCAAGGCGCGCGACGGGCGACTGAAGGTCAACGAGTTCTTCGAGGTGCAGGGCGCGCCTGGTGTCTACGCGCTCGGCGACAATGCCGCTCAGATCGATCCCCACTCGAAGGAACTCTACCCGGCGACAGCGCAAGTGGCGCTCCGCCAGGGTCGTGCGCTCGCGGCGCAGCTCGTCGCGGAGCTCACTGGGCGCGCGCGACGGCCGTTCGACTTCCGGCTGCTCGGCGAGATGGTGCCGCTGAGCCGTCGCACCGCCGTCGCCGATCTCCGCGGGCTCAAACTCACCGGCTTTCCAGCGTGGTTCCTGTGGAAGACTGTTTACATGCTCAAGCTGCCAACACTCGCGTCTCGCTTCCGCGTGGTGCTCGACTGGACGGTCGAGTTGTTCTTCGAGCGGGACGTCTCCGAGCTGACGGTGGCCGGCGAACGCGCCGCATGACACGAGGACGTCGATGAAGAATCTTCCGATCTGGCGCCGACTCGCCTGGCGACTCGGCGCGAGCTTCCTCCTCCTCACGGCAATCGCGGTTCTGCTCAGCGGCTTTCTGCAGTATCGAGCGCAGGAGCAGTGGCTGCGCCAGTCGCTCGGCTCGCTTCTGCTGAACATCGCTCGCACCGGCGCCCTCCTGGTGGACGGCGACCTGCACCAAGCGGTCGTCGCTGCGGCGCGGAGCGACACGCCCGAATACGCAAGGCTCCGGCGAGAGCTCGTGCGCATCCAAGAGACGAATCGGCTGGGTGACGCGGTCTACACGCTCACCGATGTCCAGGGGGCAACGGCCCGATTCGCGGTCATCAGTAACGGCCTGGCGCCTGTGGGCCTCGAGTATCGGCTGGCCCCCGAGATCCAGCCGATTCTGCACCGGGTACTGACGGAGGGCGTCCCAGCCTACACGGGCATCTACGTGAGCTCGTCGGGCACCTGGATCACGGCCTTCGCCCCGGTCAAGAACTCAGCCGGCCAGACCGTCGCCGCGCTGGACGTGGACTTCCGAGTCGACGTCTACCTCGGCGAGCTCGCCGCCGTCCGCAGGCGGTTTTACCTGCACTCGCTGGCCGGAGCCGTGCTCGCGCTCATCGCCGGCGTTCTGCTGGCGCGGCAGATCACGCGGCCCGTCGTTCAGCTCTCGGGCCTGGCCCGCGGCATCGTCGAGGGGCACTTCGCAACGAGCGTGCGCATCACCGCTCGCGACGAGATCGGCATGCTGGGCAACGTGCTTCACCTCATGGCGGAGCGGCTCAACGTGTCCCACCGGAGCATGACGGAGGTTCTGGTCCGCGCTCTGGAAGCGCGGGGAGAAGCGACCGGATCGCTCCGGCGGCTCGCGGATGCGTCGGCGATGGTCTCCGAGCGCCTGGAGCTGTCCCCGACCCAGCGCGAGGCGCTGGAGCTCGGCGCTCTCCTGCACGACATCGGTGAGATCCGGGTGCCCGAGGCTGTCCTACAAAAGCCGGGCCCGCTGGCGCCTCACGAGCGGGAGATCGTCCAACGCCATCCGGAATGGGGCGTGGAGCTTCTCGAGACGGTGCCGTTGCTCACGCCCGCGCTGGATGTGGTAGGTGGCCATCACGAGCGCTACGACGGGTCCGGGTACCCTCACGGCCTCACGGGAGAGACGATCCCGCTGACGGCGCGGATCTTCGCGGTGGTGGACGCGCTGAACGCGATGACCCACGACCGGCCGTATCGACGCGCGCGCCCGCTCGCGGAGGCTCTCGGCATCCTGCGCGAGAATGCCGGTCAGCAGTTCGATCCCCGGGTCGTGGATGCGGCCCTGAAGATTCCGCCGGCACGCTGGGCCGAGGTGCTCGCGTGTCAGGTCTAGCTTGCGGAAGACACCGCACGAACGAACCCGGCGGACGGCGGGCAGTGTCCTACTGATGTGCCTAAGCGTGAGCTCGTGATGGCGATGACGACCGAGGATCCCCTCCTCCAGCAGAGCGGCAAGCGATGAGCGGGTACTCCGGGATCATCCTGGCCGGCGGTGACGGCACGCGGCTCGCCTCGCTGACGCGCCGGCTGGCGGGGGACGGGCGGCCCAAACAATTCTGCCGGCTGATCGGCGACGACACCCTGCTGGCGCAGACGCGCCGACGCGCGAGGGTGCTGATCGCGCCCGAGCGTCTCCTCACGGTGGTGACACGCCACCACGAGCGCACCGATCACTACGTCTCCGACGACGTGGCCTTCATGGCGCGTGTCGAGTGCGCGCTGGAGGCCGTCGGCGCTCGGCCCGAAGTCGTCGTCCTGCTCGGGATCGCGCCCGACCGGCCGGAGGTGGAGTACGGCTGGATCGAGCCGGCGGAGCTGATCCTGGGCCGGTGGCCGTGGCCCATTTATCACGTCCGCCGCTTCTGGGAGAAGCCGTCGCGGCCAGTCGCCGAGCGCCTCGAAGCGGCAGGCTGCCTCTGGAACTGCTTCGTCGTCGTCGCGCGGCCGTCGACGCTCGAGCAGCTGATCCGCCGCGCGACACCGGAGCTCTACGAAACCTTCGCGCCACTCCGGGCACGGCTCGGCACGCCGTGGGAGGACGAGGCGGCGCGCGCCGTCTACGGCCGCCTGCCGTCGACTGACCTGTCCCGGAACGTCTTCCAGGCCTGCGCCGAGAGCCTCGCCGTGCTGCCGGTGAGCGGCGTCGGCTGGACCGATCTCGGCGATCCCGCGCGTGTCCATGAGGCCAAGACGCGGCTCCGCTGGCAGCCGGCGACGGCGTGATGAACTGCCGCGAGTCCATCGACGTCCTGGCCGACTACCTCGACGCGACCCTGACGCCGGACGTGCTGGCGCAGCTCGAGGCTCACCTGCGCGTATGCGCGCCGTGTCGCGCCTACCTGGCCACCTACAAGCGGTCGGCGGAGCTCGCCGCGAAGGTCAATCGGGTCGAGATGCCGCCGGAGGTCAGGCAGCGTCTCCGCGACTTCCTCAGCCGATGAAGGCTGTCGGCCGAACCTGAACCAACTCCGATGCTGGAGGACGCTATGAAAGCCGTCGCCGTCGTTCCTGGCAAACCTAACAGCGTCCATCTCGCGGATCTGCCGAAGCCCGCAGTGGACGAGATTCCCGGGGGTCGCGGCGTTCTCGTCAAGGTTCTCCGCGTCGGTGTCGACGGGACGGACAAGGAGATCAACGCGGCCGAGTATGGCGCCCCGCCCGCTGGATTCGACTTCCTGACCATCGGCCACGAAGGCTTCGGCCAGGTCGAGGCCGTGGGATCGAACGTGACGGAGGTGCAGCCGGGAGACTATGTCGTGGCCACGGTCCGTCGCCCCGGCGGGAGCATCTACGACCTGATCGGGACGAACGACATGACCACGGACGACACCTATTTCGAGCGCGGCATCAACCTGCGCCACGGGTTCCTGACCGAGTACTACGTCGACGACGCGGAGTTCATCGTCAAGGTCTCGCGGGGACTCCGAGAAGTCGGGGTCTTGCTCGAACCCATGACGGTCGTGGAGAAGGGGATCGCGCAGGCTTATGAGATCCAGCGGCGGCTCCGGGTGTGGCGCCCCCGGCGCGCGGCCGTCATGGGCGCCGGGACGATCGGTCTCCTGGCGACCCTCGTCCTCCGGCTGCGGGGTCTCCAGGTGACGACCTTCGGGCTGAGCCGGAAACCCTACCTCAATTCGGACCTGATCGAGGCCATCGGCGCGCGCTACGAGTCCACGGTCGACGTGCCGATTCTCGACGGCGCCCGGAAGTACGGGCCGTTCGATCTGATCTTCGAGGCCACCGGCTACTCGCCCGTCGTGTTCGACTGCATGCAGGGCCTCGCCAAGAACGGCGTGCTTGTGCTCTCCAGCGTGACCGGTGGCGACCGTAAGGTGGAAGTGCCCGCCGATAAGATCAACCTGGAATTCGTGCTCGGCAACAAGGTGATGGTCGGCACGGTCAACGCGAACCGCGAGTACTTCGAGCTGGGCGTCCGTGACATGGCGCAGGCCGAGGCGGAGTATGCGGGGTGGCTCAAGCGGCTCCTCACCCATCCCGTGAAGGGATTGGAAAACTACCGCGAGCTCTTCGACAAGCTCACCACGGCCAAGGGTGCGATCAAGGTGTTCTGCGAGGTTGCCGACCTCGTATAGGTGCAGACGGAGGGCCAGGCCATGACAGCGGAAGAGCGGCGGCTCGAAGAGGTACAAGCCCGCACAGCCCACTGGCGGCGGTGGGGGCCCTACTTGTCAGAGCGCCAGTGGGGCACAGTCCGGGAGGACTATTCTGCGCATGGGACTGCCTGGGATTACTTCCCACATGACCACGCGCGGTCCCGCGCCTATCGCTGGGGAGAGGATGGGCTCCTCGGGATCTCGGACAACCACCAGCGGCTCTGCTTCGCGCTCGCGCTCTGGAACGAGAAGGACCCAATTCTCAAAGAGAGGGTCTTCGGCCTCACCGGCTCACAGGGAAATCACGGCGAGGACGTCAAGGACTACTACTTTTATCTCGACTCTACGCCGACCCACTCCTACATGAAGGGTCTCTACAAGTATCCCCAGGGCGAGTTTCCCTACGCGTGGCTCGTCGAGGAGAATCAGCGGCGCGGCCGCCGTAATGCCGAGTTCGAGCTCGTGGACACCGGCGTCTTCGAGCAGGACCGCTACTTCGACGTCGTCGTCGAGTACGCGAAGGCAACGCCTGACGACCTGCTGATTCGCATCACCGTCACCAACCGCGGACCTGACCCCGCGCCCTTGCATCTCCTTCCCACTCTCTGGTGCCGAAACACGTGGGCGTGGGAACCCGAAGCGGCCCGTCCGCGGCTCCGTCTTACGGCTGCGGGCGGGAAGGCGTGCATCCTTGTCGAGCACGCGGAACTGGGGCAGCCCTACCGGCTGTACTGCGACGGCGATCCGGCACTGATCTTCACGGAGAACGACACGAATCTCCATCGCCTCCACGGGGTCGAAAACCGGAGTGCATTCGTCAAGGACGGCATTCACGAGTACATCGTCCACAGGCAGATTGGCGCCGTGAACCCCGCCCAGGAAGGAACGAAAACGGCTGCCCACTACCGCATGGTCTTGGGACCCGGGGAGAGCGCGGTCGTCCGGCTGCGGCTCACGGACCGCGAACTCAGAGAGTCGGCATTCGGTAAACGTTTCGACACCCAGATCGCTCAGCGCGTGCAAGAGGCGGAGGATTTCTACGCTACTGTCATCCCCGCGAAGCTTTCCGGCGACGCCAAGGGCGTGATGCGCCAGGCGCTGGCCGGGATGCTCTGGTCGAAGCAGTGGTACCACTACGATGTCCGCCGCTGGGTCGATGGCGACCCCACCCAGCCGCCGCCGCCGTCGGAGCGGCAGCACGGCCGCAATCGCGAGTGGACCCACCTCTACAACGACGACATCATCTCAATGCCCGACAAGTGGGAGTACCCCTGGTACGCCGCCTGGGACCTGGCCTTCCACACCATCACGCTGGCCCTGGTGGACCCGGAGTTCGCGAAGGGACAGCTGACCCTGTTCCTGCGCGAGTGGTACATGCACCCGAACGGCCAGATCCCAGCCTACGAGTGGGCGTTCGGCGACGTCAACCCGCCGGTCCACGCCTGGGCGGTGTGGCGCGTCTATAAGATCGATGGAAAGCGGACCGGGCGACCTGATCGGGAATTCCTCGAGGGCGCGTTCCACAAGCTCCTCTTGAACTTCACGTGGTGGGTGAATCGGAAGGACGCTGAGGGCATGAACGTGTTCCAGGGGGGCTTCCTGGGGCTCGACAATATCGGGGTCTTCGACCGGTCAGCATCCCTCCCAACCGGGGGGAACATCGAGCAGTCCGACGGGACGAGCTGGATGGGGATGTTTTGCCTCAACATGCTCGCGATCGCCATCGAGCTGGCGCGGGAGAATCCCGCCTACGAGGGCGTCGCCTCAAAGTTCTTCGAGCACTTCGTGCAGATCGCTCACGCCATGGATAACCGGGGAGGCTCCAAGCTGAGCCTCTGGGACGACGAAGACGGCTTCTTCTATGACGTTCTCCATCTCCCCAGCGGGGAGCGCCAGTACATGAAGGTGCGTTCCCTGGTCGGCCTCATCCCGTTGCTCGCGGTGGAGACCCTGGAGCCGGATGTTGTCGACCGGCTGCCCGGCTTCAAGCGCCGCCTGGAGTGGTTTGTCCGGAACCGCCCGGAATTCCGCGAGCACCTCGAGGCGATGGATCAGCCCGGGGGCGGGGTGCGGCGGCTCCTGTCTATCGTGAGCCGCGAGGAGCTGCCCCGGGTCTTGCGGCTGATGCTCGACGAGCGCGAGTTTCTCTCGCCGTACGGGATCCGCGCGGTGTCACAGTTCCACCGCGACCACCCCTGTGTGCTCGTCGTCGATGGCAACGAACACCGCGTGGACTACGAACCTGCAGAATCGAGCACGAGCCTCTTCGGCGGAAACTCCAACTGGCGTGGGCCGATCTGGTTTCCCATCAACTACCTGCTGATCGAGGCCCTTCAGAAGTTCGACCATTTCTACGGCCCCAGCCTCCAGGTCGAGTGCCCAACCGGGTCGGGACCGCGCTCGACCCTCTGGGACGTAGCGGCTGAGCTCTCCCGACGCCTGACCCGCATTTTCCTGCGCGGACCGGACGGGCGACGGCCGGTCCACGGGGGCGTCGCCAAGTTCCAGACCGACCCCCACTGGCGGGATCTCGTCTGGTTTTATGAATACTTCCACGGCGACAACGGTGCCGGCATTGGCGCGAGCCATCAGACCGGCTGGACGGGACTCGTGGCCAAGCTGCTCCAGCAGAGCGGTGGCTAGCCCAGCCATCGCGAATCGGGTTGACCTTAGAGTCAGAGCGATGAGGGTCGAGGTCGGGACAAGGGTGGGCGATCGTCCTGCCGTGGCGGCATCCATCACCACGCCTCGATCGGGCGCGCTCACCGCCGTGCTCCAGCACTGGCCCGAATACCTGATCGAGGCCCTCGGCCTTGGGCTCTTCATGCTTTCGGCCTGCCTGTTCGTCACTCTGCTGGAGCACCCGAACTTACCGGTCCGGCAGACGGTGACGGACCCCTTCTTGCGGCGGATTCCAATAGGGCTCGTCATGGGGCTGACAGCCGTGGGGCTCATTTACTCACCGTGGGGACAACGGTCAGGTGCTCATCTCAACCCGTCGGTCACGCTGACCTTCTGGCGCTTGGGCAAGGTCACGCCCTGGGACGCGTTCTTCTATGTGACCGCCCAATTCGTCGGCGCAATCGTGGGGGTCGGCGTCGCCGCAACCATACTCGACGCGTGGCTCGCGCATCCCGCCGTGAGCTACGCGGCCACGGTCCCGGGGCTGGGCGGCGCCGGGGTCGCGTTCGTCGCGGAGTTTCTCATTTCGTTTGTTCTCATGATAGTGGTTCTGACTGTCTCCAACCGGCCCGGCCTCAACCGGTTCACCGGGCTGTGCGCGGGCGCGCTCGTCGCGAGCTTCATCGTCTTCGAGGCGCCCCTGTCGGGCATGAGCATGAACGCCGCTCGCACCGTGGGCTCGGCCGTGCACGCCCAGGTGTGGACGGCGCTCTGGGTCTACTTCACCGCGCCGCTCCTCGGCATGCTCGCGGCGGCCCAGCTGTACGTGGCCACCCAAGGGATGCAGAGGGTCCTTTGCGCCAAGCTCCACCACGACAACCCGCAGCGCTGCATTTTCCGGTGCAACTACGGCGCCCGCGCCCAGTGAAGCGCGAGGCCCGGAGGTAAAGGCGATGCCGACGACACTGCAGACCCAAACAGCAATGACCGAGTCCCCGCGAAACGGCCAGGAGACGCCGAGAGGGGAGCGAAGCCGCGCGAATTGGTTCCGGGCGATCGCGCCGCTCTGGCCTCTCGGGCTGGCGCGGATCCTCTACGGCTACCTCTGGTGGCAGCAGTCGGGCTGGAAGGTGCCGTCGGACGACTTCGGCCGGAAGTCCGGTGGCGGGCTCTGGTACTGGGTCCAGCAGCAGATCCAATATCCCACCGTGGCCGCACACAAGAACTTCCTGGTCAACGTCATGATTCCGCATTGGACGTTTTTCGGATGGATGGCGCTGATCACCGAGACCTTCATCGGCGCGACACTGATCCTCGGGCTCGGCACACGGCTCGGTTCGGTGGTGGCGATCGGCATGGCCGCCAACATCACGATCGGTATCCTGAGCGTGCCACACGAGTGGGGCTGGACCTACGCGATGCTGATCATGTTCCCGGTCCTCTTCCTGTTGACGGACGCCGGCCGCAGCTTCGGCGTGGACTCGTTCCTGGCGCCTCCGCTCGACCGGGCGGCTGCAGGCGGTAGCCGTCTCGCGCGGCTGATCCGCTGGCTCGTTTGATCGGTCGCTCCGCTCACGGAGCTTGGGGGAGGGCTTTATGGCAGCGGTTCAACACTTCGACGTCATCGTCATCGGGACCGGAGCTGGGGGTGGGACGCTGGCGTATCGTCTGGCCCCCTCCGGTAAACGCATCCTGCTCATAGAGCGGGGCGACTACGTGCCGCGAGAGAAGGACAACTGGAGTACGAAGGCGGTCAACCTGGAGGGGAAATACAACACCAAGGAAGTCTGGCGGGACGCGGAGGGTCGAGAGCTCCACCCGCACACCAACTACTGGGTGGGCGGCAACACCAAGTTCTACGGCGCCGCGCTCTTCCGCCTCCGCCGGGAGGACTTCAGGGAGATCAAGCATTGGGGCGGCCTCTCGCCCGCGTGGCCGATCTCGTACGAGGACTTGGAGCCGTATTACTCGCAGGCCGAGCACCTCTACCAGGTGCACGGTCGCCGGGAAGAAGATCCTACGGATCCGCCGGCCAGCAGTCCTTACCCATATCCTCCGGTCAGTCATGAGCCACGTATTCAGCAGCTCAGCGACGATTTCGCCCGTCTGGGGCTCAAGCCGTTCCACGTCCCCCTCGGGGTGATGCTGGACGAGCAGAACCCCCGAACGAGCCGGTGCATTCGCTGCGAGACTTGCGACGGGCATCCCTGTCTCGTCTACGCGAAAGCGGACGCCCAGGTGCTCTGCGTCGACCCCGCCCTCGAGCATTCCAACGTAAAGCTGCTGACGCGCGCCTATGTCTCGCGCCTCGAGACCAGCCCTTCGGGCCGCGATGTCCAGCGGGTAATCGTCGAGCGTGGGGGTGCTACAGAGGCGTATACAGCCGACATCGTCGTCGTGTCGGCCGGCGCCATCAACTCGGCGGCGCTCTTGCTGCGCTCAGCCAACGACAAGCACCCGCGCGGCCTGGCTAACGGCTCGGACGTCGTGGGGCGCCACTACATGGGCCATGTCAACTCGGTGCTCATGGCCCTCTCCAAGTGTCCCAATCCGACGGTCTTCCAGAAGACGCTCGCGCTGAACGACTTCTACTTCGGCTCGAAGGAGTGGGAATTCCCGATGGGCCACATCTCCTTTGTCGGCAAGCTCGATGGGGACACGCTCAAGGCCGGCGCGCCGGCGATCGCGCCGGGCTGGACGCTCGAGCTCATGGCCAAGCACTCGTTGGACTTCTGGCTCACCTCCGAGGATCTCCCGGACCCGAATAACCGTGTCGCCCTCGACCGGGCCGGCAACATCGTCCTCACCTACCAGCCGAACAATGAGGAGGGCCACAAGCGCCTGATCGAGAAGCTCAAGAGCCTGATGAAGCAGCAGACCAAGTGTCGCGTCCACGGCCACGAGTGCCACGAAGGCCTGTTCGCGCGGAGCCTCTATCTCGGCCAGCGCATCCCGCTGGCGGGCGTCGCGCACCAGAACGGGACGATCCGCTTCGGGCACGACCCTAAAACCTCTGCGCTGGACGCGAACTGCAAGGCGCACGAAGTGGACAACCTCTACGTGGTGGACGCGAGCTTCTTCGCCTCGAGCGGAGCGGTAAACCCGGCGCTCACGGTCGTGGCCAACGCGCTCCGCGTCGGGGATCACTTGCTCGAGCGGCTCAAGTAACGTGGAGCCTCCAGAGGCGACTGGAGGAGTCGTGAGGACGGCGAGACGAATGCTCGCGGGGGTTCTGGTGCTTCTGACTGTCTGCCTCGGCGTTCCGCGGGGACGAGCGCTGGAGGCGCAGCCAGCCGGGCTGATTCGGGCGGTCGGGGCCGTCGGGATGACGGTTGGGAACATGGAGCGCTCGATCGCGTTCTACTCGGACGTCCTGGGGTTCGAAAAGGTCTCGGAAGTGGAGTTATGGGGGGAGGACTACGAGCGCCTCCAGGCGGTCTTCGGACTCCGGATGCGCGTGGTGCGGATGCGCCTCGGCGGGGAGGCGATCGAGCTGACCGAGTACCTCACACCGCGGGGACGGCCGATCCCGGTCGATTCACGGAGCCACGACCGCTGGTTTCAGCACATCGCGATCATCGTGAGCGACATGGATCGCGCCTATGCGTCGCTTCGCCAGCATCGCGTCGAGCACGCTTCGCCGGCGCCTCAGCGCCTACCGGACTGGAACGCGAATGCGGGCGGGATCCGCGCGTTTTACTTCAAGGACCCGGACGGCCACCCGCTCGAGATCTTGTGGTTCCCGGGGGGCAAGGGGGATCCGAAGTGGCACCGGCCGAGCGATCGCCTCTTCCTCGGCATCGACCACACGGCGATCGTCGTCAGCGACACCGCGCAGAGCCTCCGCTGCTACCGGGACACGCTCGGCCTTCGAGTGGCAGGGCAGAGCGAGAACTACGGGCCGGAGCAAGAGCGCCTGAACAACGTCTTTGGCGCACGCCTCCGCATCACAGCACTCCGGGCGCAGGCCGGCCCTGGCTTCGAGTTCCTGGAGTATTTGACTCCGCGGGACGGGCGGGCAGTGCCGGCCGATGCTCGCGCCAACGATCTTGCCCACTGGCAGACGACTTTGGTCAGCCAGGACGCCGAGGCGGTGGCGCGAGGGATCCGCGGCAGCCCCTGCGCGATGCTGTCGCCAGGTGTTGTGGCCCCAGCCGACAAAGCGCTCGGGTTCACGAAGGGGCTTTTAATCCGGGATCCGGACGGCCACGCTCTGGCAGTCGTGCAGCCATAGACCTCGCCTGAGCGGGAAATCCCCTGCGGCCTGCGAGCGGTGGTAACGATAGGTTTGGCTTTCGGACGCGGACCGGCGAGGAGCACTGCAGATTGACTGTGCGGCGTACCGTGCCCACACTTGGTTCTGCTGCCACCCGAACTTTGTGGCTGGTGGGAGCTGAGGTCACGTTCAATCACGACGAAGCAGTATCGGAGGGAGGCCTACCATGGCGAAGGTGCTCAGGTGCGGCGACTTGATGCCGGGCTGCAATGCGGTCATTGAAGGAAAGGACGAAGCTGAAGTAATGGCCAAAGGGGCGGAGCATGCCAAGACCGGCCACAAGATGACGGCCATCCCACCCGAGATGGCAGCGAAGGTGAAGGCGGCCATCAAAGAGAAGCAGTAGCTCCCACGACCCCAGCTTCAGCGCAGAGGTTGGCACGCACGGGCGTCGAGTTCCCCTCGGCGCTCGTAGTGTCCGAAGGCGCCTGACTCGAAGTGTGGTCTTCGGAGGCGAGCGATGCTGTCGATCCGAGGTCTCTACGAGGTCGCGATTCCCGTGCGACAACTCCAGAGAGCCGAGACGTTCTACCGAGACGTTCTCGGTCTAGCGGTCGGCCTTCGGGACGAGCGCAGAAGGTGGCTGTTCCTTCGAGCCGGGGGCGCCGCCGGGATGGTCGTGCTTCAAGAGCACGACAGTGAGTTCCCGAGCTACCACTTCGCCTTCACGGTGGACGAGTCTGATCTCGAACGGGCTGCCACTGTCCTCCGCGAATGTGGCGTGCCGACCCGAGGCCCGATCTCCCACGGCTGGATACCGGGCACGTCCCTCTACTTCGAGGATCTCGACGGCCATGAGCTGGAGCTCTTCGCGCCTTCCACGTAGCTCTCGCAGCTCCCATGGCCCACTACCCGTGTCGCTCGGCTCTAGTCGTCCTGCAAAGGGTGTGAGCGGAACGCGGTCTTCGACCGAGGCATGGGCACGTGCGTCCCCTTGACCGTGTGCCATAGGATGGCGTTCAGGATCTGAGCATCTGCCTCGTCAGGCCGATCAAGGGCCAGCTCATCGGAGTCCTTGGCGCGATACGCGTTCTTCTGATTGACCTCGCTGAGGGACTGGCTGGGCTGGAGAACGTGGTAGGGCGTGAGTATTGGCGTGTCGGTGAAGGCGGTGATCATTGGCGCAGCTGCGGCGTCGAACTGACTCATGGGTGGGAGACCGAGGATGAGTTCGATGGTCCGCAGCATCGAGACCGTGGAGTGCATGCGGTGATCAACGACGCCTCGTCGCACGTAGGGCGAGGCGACCAAGCACACGGTGCGGTGCGCGTCGACATGGTCCGGTCCGTCCTGCGCATCGTCCTCAATGATGAAGATGGCCGTCTCCCGCCAGATTAGCGAGCGGGACACGGTTTGCACAATCCGGCCGAGAGCGAGATCGTTGTCCGCCACCATGGCTTTCGGCGTCGGGTAGCCCGGACGGGTGGCTGCCGTATGGTCATTGGGAAGTGAGAGGATCATCAGCCTAGGAACCGCGCCGCGCCGAACGAACTCCTCAAACTCTGCCTCCCAGGCGTCGACGCGCGCCTGGTCGCGAATCGAGAGATCGTAGCCGGCGTAAGTGGGAGAGAAGTGCCCGGCCAGCGCATTGACGAACGGAGCGGGCTCGACGGCCGGTGGCTTGGAGCGGAACGCGAAGAACTCTCCGTACACGCGATACGTAAGACCGGCCCGGGCGGCGTACTCCCACAGGTAGCCTCGCAGGGGCGTCGACGCGCTTGACCCACCCTGGAAATCGTAGAAGCGATTCCGGTTGGAGTAGTTGGCCGGCCACATCTTCTGCACATAGTCGGTGGCGACGGCGGCGGTCGACCAATTGTGGCCGTCCGCAGAGACTTCAGCGTCCGCATAGCAGTTGTCCAAGAGGACAAAGGTTTCCGCCAGCGCGTGGTGGTTGGGCGTTACGTCGCGACCGAACAGGACGAGATTGCGATCGCCGTCGCCCTGGGGAAGATCGCCGAGGACCTGATCATACGTCCGGTTCTCTTTGATGATGTAGATGACATGCCGGATGAGGCTCGGATCCCCAACGCGGCGAGGCACAGCGTGTGGAGTCGCGTCGCGTGGACCCTGTGTGAGAATCTTCTGGGTCTCGTCAAACCCGTTGTTCTTCACGACCTGCGTCGTGTACGTGTGGAGCGACGCCGCGTTGGGCACCGCGATCACCGATAGCGTACCGCGCACCATGCTGCCGATGTACTGAGCAGTCGGCGCGGGTCGTTCCGGGTTGGGGCCGCGCGGATTTGGCCCGGCGCCGAGGCCCTTCATATTCGCGACGTAGAGGGATTGCCCATCGCGCGAGACCACGATGGCGCTCGGAAACCACGCGGTCGGAATCAGTCCGCGGATGCGAAAGGTCGCAGTGTCCACGACGGCGACATCGTTATTGCCCCCGTTCGCGACGTACAACGTGTTGCCATCAGGCGCCACCGCGAGTGCGTTGGGCATCGAGCCCATCGGCGCACCCGGGTATGGTGAGAGGTCCACCGTGCCCACCACCACGTCCGTCGATGTGTCGACAACGCTGACGGTGTCGCTTGTCGCGTTCGCAACGTAGAGACGCATTCGGTCGGGTGAGAGCGCCAGCCCGCTGGCGTGGCCACCGGTCGGAATTCGCTGAAGCAGTCGCGGCTGACCGATGTCGATGACGCTCAGGCCCCCGCCATTCCACTCAGAGACATAGAGTTTTTCACCGGCCTGGACTACTGCATACGGAAGTGGCCCGATGTCGTCGGCCCTCGCGGCCGGCGCGAGACGAACTCGGGCGCGCACGTGGCCGGTCGCCGTGTCGATGAACGCCACGGCGTTCTCGAGATTGAGGGCGGCATAGAGGACGGCGCCGTCGGGAGAAATCGCGAGGCCGGCAGGATAGATCCGGGCCTTAGCGTCACCGAGCGAAATGGGCGGGCGTTCGGCCATCACGCGCCCATCGAAGTCATAGATGCGGATCTTGTTATTGCCGCCGGCGGAGGTATACACGCGGCGACCATCCGGCGTGACGGCGATCCCCAGAAAGAGCGCCTCGGGGCTGCGGTACGGAACCGTCTGGACGACCTTCTGCGTCGCGGTATCGAAGAGCACGAGGCTCTGCTCGCCTTGACCGTTGTTGGAGATCAGCAGGTATCGGCCATCCGGAGTGGTCGCGATACCCAGCGGTCGATCTCCGATCTCGACCTGATGACCGGCGGGCGTGAGCAGCCAATGATTTGGGGTGACTCCCGTCCCATCTGGCTGAGGTCCAACGCGGCCGAAGAGGGTAGAGCCCACCACCGCGCACGCTCCCAACACGACGACGAGAAGAACCACGAGGATCGACCTCCTCGGTTCGCGCACCATTGAGCGTCTCCTCCTGGCGGGCTGAGGTTGCCAACGGATCGGGCCCAAAGCACGAATTGGCGCGCCGCGATTCTATGCCACGAACCGCGACGCTGCTTGATTTGCTTCTCAACTCTTGCGCGTTGAGACCCTGTGATTCAGCGTCCGGGATTCGAAGCTTCCACTGGGTGAAGCCGGTAGTTGCCGGAAAAAGGATTGGGCCCTGGGCGTCGGGGCTCTCCTTAGGACTCACCTTGCGGCCGCAGGCTTCCGTGGCTTCCTGCCTGTATTTGGTTCCGCTAACCACGGCACGACTCTTGAGCTCCACAAACGACTGGGTCGGCCCGGTTGACCGGAATAGGTTCGGCGGCTAGTCTCGACCCACTGCTCCCTGCAGTAAACCGCCCCGGCTCGCTGGAGGCGCGGATTTGAAGTGTCCCCGGTGCCAGCACGAGAATCCTGCCGGGGTGAAGTTTTGTGGAGCATGCGGGGCTCGGCTCGAAGTGCTCTGTCCCACGTGCCAGGCTGCGAACCCGCCCACGAACAGATTCTGTCACGAGTGTGGGCAAGTACTGACGGTCGCAGTCGAACCCGTTCAGGCCGCCGAGCCGACGCGGCCTCTCGGTGGGCCACAGGCAGCGCCCCGTATTCCCGCCGAAGCCGAACGCCGTCAGCTCACGGTGATGTTCTGTGATCTTGTGGGTTCGACGGCGCTTTCTGGGACGCTGGACCCTGAGGACATGCGCGAGGTCGTGCGGGTATACCAGGAGGCGTGCGCGGAGGTCATTCATAGCTTTGACGGCCACATCGCCCAGTATCTGGGCGATGGGCTCCTCGTCTACTTCGGCTATCCCCGCGCCCACGAGGACGATGCCCAACGGGCCGTGCGAGCGGCGCTCGGAATCATGGATGGCATGGAGCGTCTGAACACCCGCCTCCGGCGAGACCGCGACGTCCAACTCGCCGTCCGCGTCGGCATCCACACCGGGCTGGTCGTGGTAGGCGAGATCGGCGGCAGGCACGAGCACCTGGCCCTCGGCGAAACGCCGAACCTCGCCGCTCGGCTTCAGGCAATCGCCGAGCCTGACACCGTGGCGATCAGCGCCGCCACGCACCATCTGATCGAGCGCCGATTCGGCTGCCGTGATCTCGGTCTCCACACGGCCAAGGGCATCTCGACGCCGCTCAGGGTGTACCGCGTCCTCGGCGAGAGAGATGCTCCGAGCGACTTTGAGGCGGTGGGCACAGGGCTTACTGCGCTCGTGGGCCGAGATCAAGAGGTGGGGCTGCTGCTTGACCGGTGGGAGCAGGTGAAGGACGGTTTCGGTCAGGTGGCGTTGTTGAGCGGCGAGGCCGGCATCGGCAAGTCCCGGCTCCTGCGCGAGTTGAGAGAGCGGGTGGCAAATGAGCCACATACCCGGTGGGAGTGCAGATGCTCGCCTTATCACCAGGAGAGTGCACTCTTTCCCGTGATCGATCTCTTCCAGCGGGCGCTCGAGTTTGCTCGTGACGATCCGCCCGAGGGCAAGCTCCGCAAGATCGAAGATAGACTGCGGCCATATGGTCTCAGCGATCCCGAAACGGTTGCGCTCTGGGCGGCTCTACTCTCGGTGCCGGTTCCCGCTGGCTCCTCGCCGCTGAACCTCACGCCTCAGCGACAGAAGCAAAAGACGCTCGAGGCCGTGTGGATACTGCTGGTGGGCCTGGCCAGCCGGCAGCCCGTGCTTGTCCTCATCGAGGATCTGCACTGGGTCGATCCATCGACGCTCGAGTTGCTCAGCCTCCTTGTTGAGCAGGCGCCAACGGTCCGCGTTCTCGTGCTGCTCACGTTTCGCCCCGACTTTCGTCCCCCGTGGGCCCAGCGTGCGCACGTCACGTTCCTCACGCTCAACCGCCTGAACCGGCGGCAGACCGAGCTGCTGGTCGGCCGCGCCGCGGGCGGGAAGGGCCTGCCGACGGAGGTCGTACAGGAGGTCGTGGCCAAGACCGATGGGGTTCCACTGTTCGTCGAGGAGCTGATCAAGATGGTGCTTGAATCGGGGCTGTTGCGAGAGCAAGACGATCGCTACCAGCTGACCGGACCGCTACCCGCGCTCGCGATCCCTGCCACGTTGCAGGACTCCCTCATGGCCCGACTCGATCGACTGGCAACAGTCAAGGACGTCGCGCAGCTCGGAGCAACGCTGGGGCGATCGTTTTCTTATGAGCTCCTCCAGGTCGTCTCGTCTCAAGATGAGGAGACGCTGGTGCGAACGTTAACAAAGCTCGTGGAGGCAGAGCTGCTGTATCAGCGCGGAGTGCCCCCTGAAGCGACGTATTTCTTCAAGCACGCACTGATCCAGGAAGCAGCCTATCAATCGCTGCTCAAGAGCCGGCGGCAGCAGTTTCATCAGCGGATTGCGCTGGCCTTGGCGGAGCGGTTTCCCGAGGCTGCCGAAACCCAACCCGAGCTCCTGGCGCATCACTACGCCGAGGCAGGTCTCCACGAGCGGGCCATTGAGTACTGGCGGAAGGCGGGCGAGCGGGCGGTTCAGCGGTCAGCGAATCTGGAGGCGATAGCGCATCTGACCAATGGAATTGAGTCTCTCAGAAGACTTCCGACCACGCGAGAGAACATACTTCAGGAACTCGATCTGCAAACTACGCTCGGCCCCGCTCTGATCGTTGCGCGAGGGTATGCCGCTCCTGAGGTGGAACGAGCCTACGCACGTGCGCTCCAGCTGTCGCGACAACTCGCTGACAACACCCGGTTCCTCATCGCGACCCTAGGCCTATGCTCCTTCTCTCTGCTCCGTGCTGAGATCCAGAGGGCGCGGGAACTCGCGGAGGAGTGCTTGGCACTCGCTGAGCAGATCGGTGATGACGCGCTGCTCCTCGAGGCACACAGTGCGCTCGGACAAACGCTGTTCTATCAAGGTGAATTTGCCTCGGCTCACGCGCACCTCCGAGACGGTATTGCGATCTACGATCCGAAGAGGCACGGTTCACATGCCTTTCTCCATGGGGAGGATCCCGGGGTCGGTTGCCGGGTTCACGCAGGGTGGGCGCTGTGGTCACTAGGCTATCCCGACCAGGCTCTGACCCTCAGCCGTGAGGCGATTACACTTGCGGAGCAGCTGTCTCATCCAACAACCCGGGCGTATGCGCTGGGCTTTGCGGCGGTGATTCATCAACTCCGACGAGAGACGCGAGAGGCGCAAGACCGAGCCGAGGCGATGGTGACCCTCGCGACAGAGCAAGCAATGCCGTTCTGGCTGGCGATGGGCATATTTCGCCGCGGCTGGGCCATAGCCGACCAGGGCCATAGGCCAGAAGGCATTGCGGAGATGCACCGAGGACTCACGGCGTGGCGAGACACCGGCGCTCAACTCGAAACGACGTACCGGTTGGCTCTTATCGCGGACGCATATGTGAGCGAAGACCAAGCCGGGGAGGGGCCGGAGCTGCTTGAAGAGGCCTTGACCCTTGCCGGGGCGACTGGAGAGCGGTTTTGGGAAGCCGAACTGCACCGCTTGAAGGGCGAGTTCCTTCTCGCTCGATCTCGCGATGGCCAAGCTCAGGCTGAAGCATCCTTTCGTCAGGCGATAGAGAGAGCGCGCCATCAGAACGCGAAGTCGTTAGAGCTTCGGGCCCTGGTCAGCCTTAGCCGTCTATGGCAACGCCAGGGCAAACGCGAAGAGGCGCGCAGAATGCTGGCTGACATCTACGGGTGGTTTACCGAGGGATTCGATACGGCGGATCTACAGGAGGCAAAGGTGCTCCTCGATGAGCTTTCGGCGCCGTGATGGCGGGCAGTCCGGCGGCAGCAACATAAGCACCTCACGACCACGACGACAATGTACCGCGAGATGGACATGCGGTTCCAAAGGAGGACACCATGGCTGGACGGGTTCAGAGCTGACAAGCCATCCTGTGTGAGGCCCGGGTGAATGTATTGTGTTGATCAGAACCGAGTTGCCGGCAAGCGTCGAGCCCACCAGCCTCGACGACGGGAGGTCGCCATGACCGTGCACAGTGGGGAGCGCAAGCGGGGGAGGATTTCGATCGGGACCAATCGACGAGCGTTCCTCAAGTCCGCCGGTGTCGTCGGCGTGGCCGCCGCCTCGAGCTTTGGGATGGCGAGCCTGACGCGAGCCGAGTCGCGGACGATCAAGATCGGATATATCGGGGCGCAATCGGGGGTTGGCGCAAATTTCGGCGAAGCCACCCCCTGGACCGTCGAGAGGATCCGGGCCGCGGTCAAGGACGGAGTGAAGATCGGCGGGAAGTCCTACGCGGTCGAGCTTGTGATCAAGGACAACCAGTCGGATCCGAATCGCTCGACCGTGGTCAGCAGCGAGCTCATTCTTCGGGACAAGTGCGATCTGGTGCTCTGTTTCGGCGGAGATCCGGCGGCTGCGATGGGTGAGCTGGCCGACACGCGAGGCGTGCCGACGATCTCGACCATGGTTCCCTGGACGGGGTGGAAGTTCTCACGTGGAGCGACGCCGGAGGACCTTACGGAGAAGAGTTTCCCCTACACGTTCCATTTCTTTTGGGGCGCGGCGGAGGTCGTCAAGAACTTCCTCGCGATGTGGAACAGCGTCCGCACCAACAAGATCGTCGGCACGTTCTACGTCGACAATCCTACGGGGAAGGCCTTTGCGAACCCGAGGACGGGCCTTCCGGGGGGGATGGCCCAGTACGGGTACCGTGAAGTCCCAGCGGGCTTCTTCAAGATGGCGACGGACGAGTTCACGAACCAGGTGAGCGCTTTCAAAAATGCGGGCGCAGAGATCGTCTCGGGCCTCGTCTTGCCGAGCCACTGGGCTACATTCTGGAATCAGGCCGCGCAGGCCGCCTACCGGCCCCAGGTCTGCACGATGGCCGCGGCCTTTCTGTTCGCCAGTGCGATTACTTCACTGGGGCCGCGCGGCGACGGCATGTCGACCGAGGTCTGGTGGACGCCGAAGTTTCCATACAAATCGTCGATCACTGGCCAGACCTGCCGGGAGCTTGCGAACGAGTGGGAGAACGCCACCGGCAAGCAATGGACGCAACCGATCGGCTACGCGCACGCGATCTGGGAAGTCGGTCTCGCAGCGCTTGCGAGCTCCGGGGATCCGAAGAACAAGGAGGCAGTGAGAACCGCGATCGCGAACCTATCGGTTGATACGATCGTCGGTCCGGTGCGGTTCAAAGATAGTCCCGTTAAGAACGTGTCGATCACGAGCATGGCGGGCGGGCAGTGGCGCAAGACGAAAGGTGGCCGGTTCCCCTTCGAGCTCTTGATTGTCTACAACGCCACGGCGCCCCAGATCCCCATCGAGGCGGAATTGAAGCTTCTCTCGCAGCTCGGTTGAGCGTCGTCGGGATTCAGGGCGTCGAGCGAGGCGGCGGCCAGAGCGTCTTTGCGTCGTTGGAACTGAGCCTGCCGGTCAAGGTCGCCGAGTCCTTGGGCTGCGTGCAGGACCCAGCAGCCTGGCAGCGGAAGTCACTCGCTGCGGAGGGCTAAGATGACAAACCGACCCGGTAGACCTTCCCAGCCTCCTGCGCCTTGGAGACGGGCGGCGCGAGTGTGAAGCTGAGCGTGAGATGAGGAACTCGATGTGCTCCCCGATGAAACACGTTCGAGGCCTCTTCACCACGTTGGTTTCCCTGATGATCCTGACTATCGAAACCTCCTCTGGCGCCGCCGCGCCCGAGGGGCAGATGACGTGGGCCCTCCACATTTCGCTGACGCCTACGTGGTTCGACCCGGCCGAGACGTCGGGAGCCACCACGCCGTACATCGTCCTCTACGCGCTGCATGACGCGATGACCAGGCCGAGTCCGGGTCACCCCACGGCCCCGAGCCTGGCCGAGTCATGGAGCGCGTCCCCGGACGGGCTCGTCTACGAGTTCGTCCTCCGCAAAGGTGTCCGGTTTCACAACGGCGATCTCGTCACCGGCGAGGACGTCAAGTTTTCGTTCGAGCGATACCGGGGCGCCGCGCTCAAGGCGCTCAAAGAAAAGGTTACCGGCATCGAGATTCCTGAGGCGGCACGTGTCCGCTTCCGGCTCAAGCAGCCGTGGCCCGACTTCATAACCTTCTACACCACCGCCACGGGGGCCGGCTGGATCGTGCCGAAGAGGTACGTCGAGAAGGTCGGCGACGAAGGCTTCAAGAAGGCTCCGATCGGCGCCGGCCCTTACCGGTTCGTCTCGTTCACTCCGGGCGTCGAGCTCGTCCTGGAAGCCTTCGATCAGTACTGGCGGAAAGTGCCGAGTGTGAAGCGGCTGGTCTTCAAGGCGATCCCGGACGAAGCCACGCGTCTCGCCGCCCTGAAACGAGGTGAGGTCGACATCGCGTATGGCATGAGCGGCGCGCTGGCCGAGGAGCTGCGGCGAACCCCGGGACTGGCGCTGAAGCCTGTCGCAGGACAGGTCGTGGACTGGGTGAACTTCCCTAGCCAGTGGGATCCGAAGTCCCCGTGGCACGACCGGCGCGTGCGACTCGCCGCCACCTACGCCATCGACCGGCAAGCGATGAACCAGGCCGAGCGGCTCGGCTTTGCCAGGATCACCTGGAGCCTCGTTCCCGCGAGCTTCGAGTTCTACTGGCAGTCGCCCGGTTACGGGTACGATCCCGTCAAGGCTAGGCAGCTCCTTGCCGACGCCGGTTATCCCACCGGCTTCGACGCGGGAGACTATTTCTGCGATGCCGCGCTGACGTACATGGGCGAGCCCGTGGTCAACTACCTCAACGCCATCGGCATCCGGGTGAAGCTCCGGCCGCTCGAGCGGGCGGCATTCCAGAAGGGGTGGACCGAGAAGAAGTATCGAGGCCTCATCCAGGGCGGCAACGGCTCCTTCGGTAACGCGGCCACGAGAATCGAGTCCTTGGTGGTTGGAGGCGGCACCTACGTCTACGGCAGCTATGCCGACATCGACGGGCTCTTCCGGGAGCAGGCGAGCGAGCTCGATCCGAAGAAGCGCAAGGCAATCCTGCACCGCATTCAGCAACTCATCTACGAGAAGGTCGTGGTCGCGCCGATCTGGCAGAACGCCCCGCTGAACGGCGTGGGGCCCCGGGTGGAGGATTCGGGGATCGGGCTCGTCGCCGGCTACATCTTCTCGGCGCCGTACGAGGATGTGAAGCTCAAAAAGTAGATGTGAAGCTTAGAAAGTGAGTGAGTGTTGACCTGGGTCCAGAGTGGCGCTTACGCAGGCTACCACTTTGACGAAGGTCGCACTAAGCGTCAACCTCAAGACCGTCAAGGCCCTGGGCCTGACGATCCCGCAGATGATTCTGCTCGGGGCAGACCAAGTCATCGAGTAGCGTGCTCGACCAGCGCGGCCAACTCCTGCGAGCAGCACTCGGGTCGGCTGGTCTCCCCATGCCGTCCTACGCCTGCGTGTTTCGGAGCGGGTCGCTATCCGGCTTTAGCGCTCTCCGCCGGCATCGGCGTGCCGGCACCCGTCAGTCCCAACCGGCGGATCGAGATCTCGGCGCGCTCCTGCATCTGGGCGTCGTTCGCGTTCAGGTTGCGGGTGAAGCAGCAGTACTCCAGCTGAACCCCGTTGGGGTCCTTGAAGTAGATCGACTTGGCCCAGTCGTGATCGACCACGTCCGTCACCTCGACGCCGCGGGCGATGAGCGCGTTGCGCATCTCGTCGAGCCCCGCCTCGGAGCCAGCCTCGAACGCGAAGTGATAGAACGCGTTCGGCACCCCGAGCCCGTGGTTGATCCCGGCGTCGTACTGCGCCGGTACGCCCGGCACGCCCCGCGCTTCCATGAAAGCGATGAGCTGATCGCGCCCGGTGTCGAAGAAGATGTGGCGGATCTGCCCGCCTTCCTTGACCTTGAGGATGTCGCAGCGCACCGCCTTGAGCTTCAGGACGTTCTCGTAGAAGTCACGCGTCCGGTCGAGATCCAGTGTCGAGAGGCCGATGTGCGAGAACCCCTTGTGCGACATCGTGTGCCTTCCTTTCAGCCGAGTACGCGCCTCTTGGTCGCTTCGTCGAACCCGGCAATCAGTGTACGACTCTTCCGCGGCGTGGGGGCCCGAAGATTGTCGGTGGGCCCGAGCAGCAGGCCGCGCAGCTCTCGTTCAGATTCGGTCGCCCGACGCGATGCGCGGCCCGGTGAGCGCGGTGCACTCGCTGTACACGGGAGCCTCCAGGCAGCTCGGGCATTCGAGTCGGGCCTGGCTGACCCTCTTGGGCGCTGACAGGCATGCACCTTGACAGGCCGGAGCAAGGTGCACATGATCCCGCCACGTCCTTGACTCTCCGTGGGGAGAGCCGCATGTCCCTTGATCGGGTCTCTGGACGTTCTTTCTACGGCCTCGTCGCCCATGGAGACGGCTGGCAGGGCCGCTCGTGCGGGCGCGGGCCACCCTGCGAGTGCGCAGTCCGCGAGCCGAGGCGAGACCGAGAATCCTGACTGGAGCGGGGGAGGAAACGACATGATCTGGCTGACGAAAGAAGATCTGGCGCTGACGGTGCCGGCCGAACGCGCGGCTTTCCGCTCGCCGATCCCGACCCAGATGGTTTCGAACGGAGAGTTCATGCCGGCGCGGCAAACCATGCAGCAGCGTCAAGTCGAGGAACGGATCAAGGAGCTGGCCGACGGCCTCGGCGGCAAGCTCGGGTTGAACCGAAGAAAGTTCCTGCAGACCAGTTGCGGAATGGCGGCGGCCTTCCTCGCCATGAACGCGGTGTACGGCTCAGTCTTCACGGTCGACCCGGCGGAGGCGGCCGATCCCGCGGCGGCGGCGGCGCGGCTCAAAGCGCTCGGCCACCAATTCATCTTCGACGACCAAGTACATTTCGTGCGCGACGACTACACGCGGGAGCGGGTCCTGCGGCTTGCCGAGTTCGCCAAGAACTGGAACCCCGTGCTCAAGGGTGAAAAGATCACGCTGCAACGCTACAAGTTCGAGAACTTTGTCAAAGAAATCTTCATGGACAGCGAGACCAAGGTGGCTCTGCTGAGCGGCGCACCGTTCGACGACGCCGAGGCATGGTTCCTGTCGAACGACCAGATCGAGCGGGCCCGCGCGCTGATCAACGACCTGGCGGGCTCTCGGCGGCTGCTGTCTCACGCGCTGTTCCTGCCCGGCCAGCCGCGTTGGGTGGAGGAAGTCGACCGGGCGATCTCCGACCTCAAGCCCGACGGCTGGAAGGGCTATACCATCGGGGACCCGAGCAACCCGTCGGCCCGGTACCCGTACCGTCTCGACGACGAGAAGCTCATGTACCCCGTGTACGCGAAGATGGTGAGGTCGGGCATCCGCAACGTCAGCATCCACAAGGGGCTCTTGCCGCCCGACTACGAGCGTTCGTTCGCTGCCGTCTGGAAATATGCCACCGTGGACGACCTCGGGAAGGCGGCCAAAGACTGGCCTCAGCTCAATTTCATCATGTACCACGCCGCCCATCGTCCGTTCCTCGAGGCGCCCGACCAGTCCCTGGCGGACTTCGAGCGGACGGGTCGGATCAACTGGGTGAGTGACCTCGCCGAGATCCCGGGAAAGTACGGCGTCAGGAACGTCTATGGTGAGCTGGGCACGACCTTCGCCAACTCGGCGGTCACGAATCCGAAGTACTGCGCGGCCTTGCTCGGGACGCTCATCAAGGGCTTGGGCGCGGACCACGTCGTATGGGGCACCGACTCGGTGTGGTACGGGTCACCCCAGTGGCAGATCGAAGCGTTCCGACGCATCGAGATACCGGACGAGATGCAGAAGAAGTACGGCTTCGCGCCGCTCGGTGCCGCCGAAGGCGTGGTGAAGAGCGCGATCCTCGGCTACAACTCGGCGCGGCTCTACAGCCTCAACCTGCGCGCCGACCACAAACCGCTGCCGCCCGACTACTCCGACAGGCTCGCACGGATGAAAGCGGAGCACGAGCTCGGAGGCGCGGGCCGAAGCAACGCAGCCTACGGCTTCATCCGCAAGCGTGCGTGAGTCGCGAGGACCACGTCGAGCGCGGCTCAGGACGATTTCTAGCCTGCTGATCGGCTCGTGCGTTGTCGGCGGCCCTTCCACTGGTGGCGGGCCGGAGGAAGGGCTGCCGCGCTTCTCCAGGCCGCCAGAGCGGAGGATGGCGGTCACAAAAGGATGGCTCCGAGGACGCGGACGTGAGGAGGACGGACGATGCCGCCGATGATCCCCGCCCGGTCCAGTTTGTGCCCAAATTGTGCCTGGCTCGAGCGCATTCCAGCTCATTCCAGCGCTCCAGCCGTTCCATCCCCCAAATCGCGCAGTTGCAGAGGTTCCTGGAGTTTGGTGCGAGGACGGGGGCCGTCGCACGAGCACAGGACTTTCAGTCCTCAGCCCGGCCGACACCTGAGACTCAAGGATTACGCGAGATAGGAGCGTCTGTCCGTACCACTCATGTGGCAGAGGCAGCGGCGGTAAAAAACCAAAGCGCGGAAGTCAGCCACAGCCCCAGATGGATTGAGAACAAGAGGCCTCCAGCCACGGGGAGCACCCAGGTCGCGAACCTCGTCGACCGAACAATCAGCACCTTGGCGACGACAGCGCCGTAGAGAGCCGACCCGAGCAGCGAGTGAATCAAGACGCGTGGGCTGTGGGTGCTGAACCCGAGCATGAAGACACAGTGATAGGCCACCGGAAGCGTTAGCAGGATCGCTGCCCGCCCCGACCAGCGATGGGCACTGGTATAGAAGCGCCCCTTAGGCGGAAAGCGGAGCAACTCGTAGATGCGTGCGGCCGTCAGTAACTGACCACATGCCAGCACCACCGCTGCCGTCACCAGCCACGCCTTCATCTGGAGGGTATCCGTGAAGAAAGGATGGAAGAAGGGAGTCGCATAGGGCTCACGAACTGTCTGTCTGGCCACAAGGCCGACGGTGAGCGTGACAAGCGCCAAAACCACCAGGGGAACCGCCAACCAAGCCGGATTCGCCCCGCTGGGCTCCTTGAGACTGAGCCTCTCGCTCATGCGTATCCTCCTTCTTTGCGTTATCGCACCGTAAGCGAGCTGGCAGCGACCACTAGGCGGCGTAGGTCGACGTCCTCGTCGACAGCTTGGCGACGTCGACATACGCCAACGCCTCGTTCGCTTCGGCAGTCAACGGAGAGCCACTCCTCTTGATCACGGGCCCTGCAGAGCATTGCGGGGCTTTCACCCTCCGCAACGATCAGGCGAGCCATTCGTTCCCTCAAACCTTTTCTGACCGCATGGAACGGCGCCTGTGGTGGAGCGTTCGGACGTGTGAGGAGGGCTAAGGAGAAAACCATGAACGACGACACAAGAGCGCTGGTGTGGTACAGGCGGGGGATAGTCGCCGTCGGCGTGGTGACACTGCTCATCGGTGCCCACGCGCTGGCCGCGACGCCGACGATCGGGATCAAGGAATTCAAGTACGGACCGTCCATGCTCACCGTCCCAGTGGGCACGACGGTGACATGGGTCAATCACGACGAGGAGCCGCACACCGTCACATCAGGGACGGGCGCCTTCAGCTCCGCGGGGCTCGTGAACGACGACACGTTCGTGCAGACCTTCACGAAACCCGGCACCTACCCGTACTTCTGCGCGATTCATCCCTACATGAAGGGCACTCTGGTCGTGAAGTAGACGCCACCGATGGCATGGAGGACGGCATGGATCGGATTGATCGTCGGGGATTTCTCGAATGCATGGCCTGGGCGGGCACAGGTGTCGTCTGGGCAGCGGCGGGTGGCGTGCTGTCGTCGCGACTGATCACGGACGCCTCGGCCGCGGACGCCGCGGCGGGGAGCTTCACCTTCGTACAGATCAGCGACACGCATATCGGTTTCAAGGGCGAGGCGAACAAGGACGCCGCAGCCACCCTCCAACAGGTCGTCGACCGTGTTAATGGGCTGCGGCCTGCCCCCGCGTTCGTGCTTCATACGGGCGATCAGACGCACGGGCAGAAGGCGGGCGCCTTCGATACGGTCGCGGAAATCTTGAAGACCGTGAAGACCGAACGCATCTTCTACGTGCCCGGCGAACACGATGTGTTCCTCGACGGCGGCAAGGAGTATCTGGCCCGCTACGGCAAGGGGACCGTCGACGATCGCGGCTGGCAGAGCTTCGATTACAAGGGGACGCACTTCGTCGGGCTCGTGAACGTGCTCAAGTACAAGGGTGAGGGGATGGGCTCGCTGGGTGACGAGCAGCTCGAGTGGCTGGAAAAGGACGTGGCGCCGCTCTCGAGTAGCACCCCGATCGTGATCTTCTCCCACGTGCCGCTCTGGGCAGTCTACCCGCAGTGGGGCTGGACCACCGAAGACGCCGCGCGCGCGCTGGCGTCTCTCCGCCGCTTCGGCTCGACCACCGTCCTGAACGGTCACATTCATCAGGTGCTCCGCAAGGTGGAGGGCAATATCTCGTTCCATACCGCGATGTCCACGGCGTTTCCGCAGCCGGCGCCAGGCAGTGCGCCGGCGCCGGGTCCGATGAAGATCCCTGAGGATCAAGCACGCCGGATGATCGGTGTCACGGAAGTGACATACGTGCCCGGCAAGCATCCGCTCGCGGTAGTGGACTCAACACTCGGTTGACGGCAGTGTCTCAAAGCGGTGCGCCGGTTCGCGACGGCCCCGAAAGAGGCGGAGACGCGCATGGGCCGGTCGATTTCGGTGATCGCGGCCTCACGACAAACCAGCGAGTACTCCGTCGGGCCAACTCTAGAAGGCTCCCCGATCACGTTCACCGCCGAACCACCAGTTCGCGCGACCCTGGAACGAATCGTGCGCCAGGGCGTTGGCACTGGTGGAACATGCGAATGCTTCCCGGAGGTGACACCTTGCTAAAGCGCGTGGCGATGATGCTGTTGGTAGTGATCCTGATGAGCGGGTGGGCTGCCGGGACGGGCTCGCTCTCGGCCGCCGGAGCGCCTAAGGCTTATGTGGGACTCTTCAAGGACGATGCGGTGGCTGTCCTCGACACGGCCCAGAACAAGGTCCTCGCCACCATCGCGGTCCCCAGGGGGCCGCACGGGCTTGTGGTGACGCCAGACGGTCGCAAGGTCTACGTCAGCAGTGATGGCGCCTCGACGGTGAGCGTCATCGACACCGCCGCAGACCGCGTCGTCGCGAGCATCGACGTGGGTGCAAATCCCCATGGTCTTGCGGTCTCGGGCGACGGGAGCCGAGTGCTCGTCTTGGGCTGGGGCTCGAACCGCGCGCTGGTCATCGACACGGCGACGGACCGCGCGATCGGCGAGGTGCCTGTCGCCCAGCCCCACAACGGCACGCTGAGCCGGGACGGGCGCACGGCGTGGGTGGCCTCGCAGCAGCAGGGTGCCACCGCGCTCGTCCGTCTGGATCTCACTATTTGGAAGGAAGTGGCGCGAGTACCGCTGGACAAGACACCCCGTGGACTCGAGCTGAGCCCGGACGGTCGACGGGTCTTCTTTACACTCGCAGGCGTCAACGCGATTCAGGTACTGGACACCGCCAACAATCGGATCGCCACACAGATCCCGGTGGGCGCCTCGCCGCACTACGCGCCCTTCACGCCCGACGGCCGGTGGGCGCTGGCCGTAGTCCAGGGCCCCGGTGAGCTCGGCATCCTTGACACGGCGAACAATACGCTGGCCGGCACCGTCGCCGTGGGCAAAGCCCCGCACTGGAGCATGTCGAGCGCTGATGGCCGCACCGCCTACGTGACGAATGAAGGCTCTAACGACGTCTCGGTGGTGGACTTGGCGAGCCGCACGGTGACGGCCACCATCCCCGTCGGCAATGCCCCACGCAAGATCGCGGTGCAGCCGGGGTCGGGCGCGGCAGCCACGCCTCCCGCGCAGACGCGAGCCGCTGCCTCGCCGTCGGGAAAGAGCAAGCCCGTCACGCTGGGCGGCGTGGCCTACGCCGCCCATGGCACCAAGGACGTACGGAATCTGTCGAAGCTAGAGCTGGAGGCCGACGACTACTACTTTTCGCCGACGTTCCTGCGAGGCAAGCCCGGGCAGAAGCTGACCCTGCTCGTGGAGAACGAGGCGAGCACGCTACACAACATCAGCATTCCGGCGCTCGGCATCGACAACGACATTCCGCCCAAGGGCAAGGTACAGGTGGACGTCACCTTTCCGGCCTCGGGGATGCTGGCTGTCTCCTGCAAGTTCCATGGGTCGCTCGGTATGAACGGCCAGCTGCTGACCGGTGACGCCGGGCCGAGCGGGGCGCGCTAGATTACGGCGAGGTGGTTGGGCGAAGTCCCGATCGCCCGGGCAAGCCGCCGCACTGAGGCTTCAACATGGTTCATCCGGGAATCGTGTGGGTAGCCGGGTAGGGAGAGTCGCCGTGCAGACGGCGAGGATCAGACCCTTTACGTTACCCCACGGACTTTTGCTGCGCTGATCTCTTCCGGCGTGTAGCGAAACGCCCGGAAGACCGCGTTTGTCTGAGCGCTTGGGGGGCCACCAAAGTACGGGTTCACGTATTCCCAGACCGTCTCGCCCTGGGCCGTGACCTCGAAGAAACGGCCGAATGAGGCCTCGTTGATCAAGGTATTGCCATTGGGCAGCCGCTGCGCGTTGCCCATACGCGGCGTGAAGAAATTCGAGACCGGTTTGTCCTGATACGTCCACATGATCTCGTTGGACGCCGGGTTCACTTCGATAACCCGTGAAAAGGGCAGCGGGTCGTCCAGGCGATGAACGCCGTTGTCAAAAATCAGGACGTTGCCGTTCGGCAAGGGATTCGGAGCGTGTTGGCCCGCCAGCGTCGGCGGGCCGAGCTTCCAGACAATCTCGCCGGTCCTGCGATCGATGCGGATCACAGTCGAGGTGGGCCGGTAACTAACCAAGATATCCCCGTCCGGAAGCTCGAGGACGCTATTCCCCAGGGCCCACAGCGTCCGCAGAGACTGGACTTCGGCGATGCCGTCCTCAACGGGATCCAGATGCTCCCAGCTTCGCCATTCCCACACCGTCTGGCCTGAAGTCGTCAACTCCACCAGGTAGTCAGCGTACATGTGGCCTACCTCTGCCTGTGGCTGGCGACCGTAGAGGGCCGATGGAAGGCTGTGATCCTGCGTCCCTCCGACAACTCGCTCGGCGATGCCCGTTGGGACCTGACCCAGGCAGTTCAGCAGCACATTGCCGTTGCGGAGCAGGATCCCATGGTGGTGGTGATCGCGGTGATGCACCTCCCAGAGAACCTTGCCGCTCCAGTCGACTTCCAGAATCGCACCCCCTTTGAAGGGAAAGCGGCTGAGAAACCCTTCCTCCAAGGTACGGCCGTTATAGACGAGCGTTCCCCGCTCGGTGAGATAGCCGGACAGACCGGGCGCGTAGGGCATCTGCCAGGTGTGGATCACCTCACCCTGGAGATCGATGAGGTAAACGGTGCGGTTTTGCTCGAAGCACGGAGCGAACAGGGTGTACCCAGGGCAGGCACGCTGGGTATCGCACGCACGCAACCCGACGCCCCGGCGCTTGAGGGTGTTCTGTTCGACGGCCGCCGATATTCTGACGGCGACCGTGACCGGACTGATTTGATTCATGATACGCGTCCTCTCTTTCCGCCCTGACGTTCATGGCCCGCGATCGCGGGCCACACGACCTCCAGAGGTGAAGAGGAGTCGAGATCGACGGCAAGCTCTGGTCGGACGGTCTTCCCGAAAAACCCCTTGTTAGGTGTAGAGCTTTATCGGGCCTCCAATCGCCTTCCAGGCCGAGTGACCGCCCTTCATATACTTCGCGTCGAATCCAGCCTCGCGTAGCGCGATTGCCGTCTTGCATCCGACGTGAAATCCGTAAGCACAAAACACCACGACGGGGTCAGATTTCGACAGTTTCCCGATCCAGTCATGGATGCGCTCCGGATCACGCCAGACGGCGCCATCCATGATGTCCTGCTGGCGGGAAACGTAGGACCTCGGACGCGCATCGATAATCTGGACAGGCTTGCCAGAATCCAGCATTGCCTTCACTTCCTCGACCGCGACACTCGGCAGATCCCCGAACTCCTTCTGCACGAGGGGCCGCGGAGGCTCCACCCTTGACGCGTCCTCATAGCGCGCCTGTACCGTTATACGCCTTCGCGTTCGCCCCGAAGTCGATATGGTAGGCATGCTCGTACATATCGAGAGCCAGGATGGGGATACCCCCCGCCGTGGTCTGGCCGTGGTCGCCCGCATACTGATTGATGAGCCGGCGATCTCGCGGAACATAGACGAGCAAGACCCACCCTGAGCCGCCTGCCACGCCCTTCGCCATTGCGGCGAACTCACTGCGCCAACGGTCCACTGATCAGGGACCGAGCCCGATCCCGAACTGTCGCCCGGGGCGGTGAAGGGACTCGCCGGCGATGGGCTGACTCCAGCCCCGAATCGTCCACGGCCCGTCACGCTCTATGACCTCAGCGCGGCGACGCGCGTGATCAGCTTCGGCTGTGACATTGCGTCCTGGGGAGGGCACCCGGTCGAGCAGTGGGACGTTCCGGCGGTGAGCGACGGGTACGAGCGCGCCCGCAGCAGCATCGTTGAAAAAGTCGAGCGGCTCGTAGGCGAGCTGGCGGGTCGATGAGGATGTGAACGGTCGTGCACCAGAGCACTCAGCCTGCCTCACCACCTTCCCGCTGCCCCCGCAGGAAATCCTGTAAGTCTTGCATCAGCTTTTCTGAGTCGAGTTCCCCGTCGGGTAGCGGTTGACGTTCCTCGCCAGCCGTCGCGTCGTACTGCTGCTCTAGTTGCTGCACGTGCTCGCGGGTGGCGCGATTCCGAGCCACCTCGCGATCACATTGAGTGCGGAAGTCCTGGATGGCCTCGGCGAAGTGGGACATGTCCGGGCTAACGTTCAGCAGGCGGGCGACATAGGTCAACAGTGCCTGGATCGCCGCTGGATTCTCGTTGTTTTGCAGGTAGTGGGGCGCTTGCCCCATCAAGCCGAGATGCGTCATTCCACGTCGGTCCGCGGCGTCCAAGACGACCGTGGAAATACCGGTCGGACCTTCGTAGCTCGGACGATGATAGATGCCCCAGGCTTCGAGCACCGATCGCCAGGCGGGATCGCTGGTGCGGCCTGTGACACGTATCGGACGGGTATGAGGCGCGCCAGCCAAGAGCGCCCCGAGCGAGACGATCCGCCTCACGCCACAGCGCTCGGCCACATCAAGAAAGGCCTTCGTGTAGGTGCGCCACTTCTGATGCGGCTCCGGGCCGCAAAACAGGAGTAGGCCGTCGCGACCATTCGGATGCCACGCGAAGAACTCACTTCTCGGCCAATGGATGTCACGTTCCCCATCAGGCCTCAACCGCACCTCGGGTCGTTCCTGGGTAAACACGAAGAATTGTTCAGGGTCTATCCAGGCCAGCCGCGTGGCCGGGAGGTCGCGGACCAGGTGGCGCAAGGCGCCCGTCGGCGCCTGGCCGGCATCGATCCATCCCCCAAACGCCATCACCAGCGTCGTCAAGTTAGCAGGCGGCTCGCGGTCAAACTCTACGTGGTCCATGATCATCCTCTAGGCAGTTGAGAGCCTCGCTCACCACCCAAACTGACGGTTTACCCTCAAAAGCTCGGCCTGGTTGCGAATGGTGTCAACTGCAACTCGTGCGTCCAACAGGATTTATCCTGAGTGTGCAAGTAGTAGAAAGCCTCGGCAATCTTCATGGGATTCATCACAGCATCAGGATTCTGCTTGGCTCTCGGAAGCGCCCTGGTGCCCGGCGAGTCGATGAGGCCGTCGATCACGACATTGGCCACGTGTACGCCATGCTCGGAATATTCTTCCGTGAGCACCTGCGCCAGCGTGCGCATCATGACGCGCGGATAGTACAGCGACTGTCCGGTCATGCGCTTGCGACCACGCAATGAGAACTGGTTGTTTGAAATGAGGAAAGAGCCGGCACCACGCTGTCGCATGGCGGGCAATACTTCCTGTGCCACTAGGAACGGTCCGCGGCTGGCGATGTGCTGGGCGGTTTCGAATATGTCGATGGGGATGTGTTCCAGCAACTCTTTCTCTGGCGGCAAGTCGCGCCCCTCGAGATAACCAGCGTTGTAGACCAGGACGTCCGGATCACCAGCTTGCTTGCGAATCGTGGCGAAAGCCCGTGATATGGATTCGCGTGACACCAGATCCAGCTCGACGATCATGCCTTCACCGCCTTGCTCGATGATGGCCTTCTCCAGCGCCGAGGCGTTGGCGGCGCTACGGGTCGTCAGGACGACGAAAAACCCCTCCTCGGCAAATTTCTGGGCAATGGCGCCGCCGACGCCCCAGCGCATGCCAACGGGTATGTCGCTGTCGTCGAGCACCTTGCCGTGCGCCAGTTTGGTGTTGCGTCCATCGGACTGCCACTTCGAGGTTGCGCCAACCACAACGGCGACCTGTTTACGGGCTGAGTTCATGAGGGATTCCTCGCTCGTTGGTGTTGGCTGCTCGCGGTGCTCGTAAACCCCATAAGCATAGGGAAAAGAGGCGCCCTTCACAACCGCGGCCCAGGGGCGTGCTCGCAGAACTCCAACCGTGCTTCGCGAAGCCACGCGGTGTACGGCGGCGTATATACTGTCCGCAACGAAATCGCCCTTCATGTTGGTGGGACGACCCGAAGGGTCGAGGTGAGCCATGAGTGTCGCATTGTCGTTGAGACCGCTCGGCAAAGCCCTGGGCACCGAAGTCGTCGGCGTCGACGTATTGCGCCCATTCGACGCCGCCACGCTCGAGTGGATCGACCGAGCGTTCGCCGAGCATCCGGTGATGGTGTTTTGCAATCAGCGTCTCGGGCCGGCGGAACTCGCGGCGTTCGGGGCTCAGTTCGGGCGTCCCCAGCCGCACATCCTCGAGCAGTATCGGCACCCGGACCGGGCTGACGTGTCCTACATCACCAACGTCGACAAGGCCGGCGGAATCGATCGGTTCGGGGTGACGCGCGCCTCCACGTGGCATACCGACGAGACGTACGAGGACGCGCTGCCACGGCTGGCCATCCTCCACGCGCTGGAGGTGCCGTCGGCCAGGGGCGGCACGATGTTCGCCGACATGCGCGCAGCCTATGACGCGCTGTCTGAGGCGATGCGGCGCCGACTCGAGGGGCTGGTCGGTCTCCACGGTCGCAGCAACGGCCCCGACGGTGTCAAGCTGTACGGCGAGACCTACGTTCGGGCGACCGAGAAAATGCGTCCCGAACGTCGGCACCCCGCCGTCAAGAAGCACCCGGTGACTGGCCGCCCGGTCCTGTTCGTCAACCCCACGCATACTCACGCCTTCGAGGACATCGCGGCCGACGAAGCAGTACGCCTGATCCAGGAGCTTCGCGACCACGCGACTCAGGAGCGGTTCGTCTACTACCACGCCTGGCGCGTGGGCGACGTCGTCATGTGGGACGAGCTCGCGACCATGCATCGAGGCGCCGGCGACGCGCGGCCCGAGGAACGCCGGATCATGCTCCGGACCATCGTTCACCCCTTCTGACGGAAGAACGGTTCCCGGCCAATTAGGACGGGCGCGACGCACCAGTCGTAGGGGTCACGCCAGCGGCACATTCCAGCGCACTCCTGATTACTCCAGCACAATGCAGCACGACGTTCTAGCCGTTCCACCTTCCAGATCGCTTAGTTGCAGAGTTCCTGAAATTCAACGCTAGGACTGATGGGAACCTTCGTTCGCTGGCCCACCGCTCACCCTTCGGGCATCGCGGCGCGCCCAACGAGCCCATGAGGGCAGGCGCCGAATGGATGATATGCTCTCGGGTGTCGGCTCCTTCCTGTCCGTGACGGCGAGTCCAGGTCGCGAGAGCCAGCGTGTTCGGAGCGCCCGTTGTCATCTCAGCCCGCATCCACATTGGGCGTCCGTCCAAGACGCCCATGAAAGGCGAAGACGAAAAGCCATGAGCAAGGAAGACGCAATCGAGGTGGAGGGCAAGGTGGTCGAGCCGCTGCCCAACGCGATGTTCCGGGTGGAGATGGACAATGGCCACAAGGTCCTGGCCCACGTGTCGGGCAAGATGCGAATGCACCGCATCCGGATCCTGCCCGGCGACAAGGTCACGATGGAGCTGTCCCCCTACGACCTGACCCGAGGTCGGATCACGTACCGGTTCAAGTAGAAGTTCGGGTCGCCCTCTTCAGGAAAAACTATCATCATTGCCTCGACCGAAGAGAGCGTCTCGGCCCCCGACCGAGAGGAAAAGATCGGTCGAACGTTTACCGGAAGAAGTGAGTCGTTGAAGACGCCGGATGCCGAGATCGTGTCGTCGAGTCGGATTTAGACGGGCAATGAGACGAACTGCACAGGAACGCCGAGACGACGGAGACCGACCGGCGAAGGCCACGTTCGCGCCCGGAGACTACGGGCGGATCGTTAGCCCCGACGGCACGGAGCAGTGGTGGGTGCGATCGTCGAAGGGAACATGGATCGCTCTTCGTCACCGGCGGGTCGTCGTTAACGCGGACGGCAGCATCACACTTCTGTTCTTGGCGTGACATTCTCCATGCTGTGCGGCCGATGCCGTCGCGCGTGTCATGAACCTGAAGACGGCGAAGGCGCTTGGTCTCACGATCCCCAGTCGCTGCTGGTGCGGGCAGACCAAGTCATTGAGTGATTCGAGCCTCGGACCCGCTGTTTGCTCGGTTTCTGGACCGGCGCCAGTCGCGGGCGAGGGTCACGGAATGCGCAGGGCCGCACCGCATTCCGGCTGGGGTGCCTCGATGCGCCGTGGTTCCCCCTTCTTGACGATGTAGGCCACCAGCAGGCGCGCATTACCTGTCCCACGATTCAAGGCGGCGTGCGGCTCCGCGCCCTCGGTGAAAGACTGACCGGCCGCGTAGATGTGCCTGACGCACTCCTTATCGTAGAACTCCAGGCTGCCCTCCTTGACCGTAATCAGCAGGAGCCCGGGATGGCTATGCCACCCGGTGTAACCGCCAGGGCCAACGACCAGATCCTGGAAATAGAACTCGGATTGGCCCTTGTCTTCGAGAAGGACCGCCCAGCTATCACCGACAGCGGCCCGTTCCTTGACCGGGCCGAGCGTGGCGCCCTGGGCCACGATCACGTTGGAGACGACGCCCGCCGGGGGCGTCGCGACGGCCAGGGTCGGCACCGCAACGCTCCAAGCGAGCATCGTAAGCAGGGTCGTTCTCCATCGCATTGTGGCCTCCTTCACATGGTCAAGACGGTCAATGGTCAGCGCGAACACCCGTGTCGCGCTGCGGCCGTCTTTCTCCTAACCCGCGGCCCCTATTTCGTCCAATAGAAATAACGGCTAAGATCGATGCAGAAGACGCATCAGGGGTTCCATGGACCTCAGACGGCTCGCGCACTTCGTGGCCATCGCTGAAGCAGGGAGCATGGCGGTCGCGGCGCGGCGGCTTCACGTAAGCCAGCCGGCGCTGTCCCGTCAGATTCGCGACCTCGAGCGCTTTCTTGGCGTTCAGCTGTTCGATCGCATCGGACGACGAATCGCCCTCGCCGCCGACGGTCGCGAAATACTCGCGCGCAGCCGCCACCTGCTCGCGGAGTCGGAGTCGCTGCGGGAGCGCGCCGTGGCGCTCGGTGGTGGCAAGGGCGGCGTCCTGCGAGTGGGTGCGACGCCGCAATTCCTCGAGGCGGGGATGCCGCACGTACTAACACTCTACGGGCGGCGGCATCCGGAGGTGGAAATACGACTCTTCGAGGGCGGTGGCGATCGATTGCTCCGCATGGTCGAGCAGGGCGAGATCCACCTCGCGATCCCGGCCTTGAAGGTCGTCGAGCCGCTCCAGAGCGCCTTGCTTTACCCGCTCCGAGTCCTCGCCGTCATGTCCCGCCGACATCGGCTTGCGTCGAGGCGCGTGCTCACCGTGTTGGACCTCCAGGGCGAGACGCTGCTGATCCTCGGGCCTGAATTTCAGACGCGTCAGCTGTTCCAGGCCGCGTGCTCTGCAGCGCGAGCCGAGCCGCGGGTGCTTCTGGAGAGTCAGTCGCCTCAGTCACTGATCGCGCTGGCTGCAGCCGGCCACGGCGTGGCGATCGTCCCCTCGGTGGTCACGTTGAATCGGACGGGCATCGCTGTCGCTGGCCTCGTGCAAGGCGCACAGCCTCTTGGAGGATGGGTGCGGGTCGTTTGGGACCCCCGGCGTTATCTTCCGCCTCACGGCGAGAGCTTCCTCAAGACATTGGTCGAATACACGCGACACTCGTACCCGGGCCACCAACTCAGGCTGACGCGCGAAGTCCGGCGACCCGCCGCGGGCGCTGTGCCAGCCCACGGGGGCAGTTGAGTGGAAGGGCGGAACTCGGGCTCCCTCCAATGCATTCCTGAGTGGAAGGAAATCAGCGGTCGGTCGAGTTCACTGGAGGTCGTGGGCGCGTGTCGTTATCGCGTGATACTTTGCTGTCGGCATGCCGCTCGAAGCGTTGATTCTCGATTACGGAAACGTCCTCACTCATCCACAACGCGAGGACTGGTTCGAGGCGATGGCCGCGCATGCCGGAGTCCCGACCCAGGTCTTCCGCGATGCCTACTGGCGGCATCGCCACTCGTACGACGCGGGGCTGCCGGCAGCGGAGTACTGGCGACGGGTCCTGGAGACGCTGGGCCGGTTATCCGGCGCCTTGGATCAGGAAGCCGTCATCGCTCGATTAGTCGAAGCGGATGTAGGCTCGTGGACCGAGTACCGGGAGGAAGTGTGGGATCTGGCGCAGTCCTTTCGGGTCAAAGGGGGCCGCACGGCGTTCCTCTCGAACGGAGTTCCCGAAGCGATGGCGCGGATCCGAACAGATCGCCCACTCGAGGGGTGGTTCGACGTGGTGGTCGTCTCATGCGAGGTTGGGGCTGCGAAACCTGATCCGGTGATCTTTCAGATGTGCTTGTCCCGTCTGAGTGTGGAACCCAGTCGTGCGCTCTTTGTCGATGATCGAATCGAGAACATCGAGGGAGCCGCCAGACTCGGCATCCAAACGTTCCACTTTGCTGGTGCGGATGCAGTGTCGCGACTGGTGCGGTCGGTGCGCTCCCTGTCGGAATAGACAGTGTCTCGAGCCAGGGACGATACCGAACGGCTGACGATGGTGTTTCTCCCGGCGATGCTGTGCAACGACGAGCTGTACCACCCACAGATCGAAGCACTGCGCGATCTCGTCGATCCGATGACGTTGATGGTGGCTGAGGCGACCATGGCGGAATCGGCGACATCGGTCCTGCGGCAAGCCCCACCCCACTTTCTCCTCGTGGGAACCTCCTATGGAGGGAGTCTTGCACTGGAGGTGGTCACCAGAGCGCCGTCGCGCGTTATGGGGCTGTGGCTGATGGGATGCAGTCCGGGGCCTCACAGCGATCCCACCGCTGCGCGCCTGCGTAACGATCACGTGCAGAGGGGAGAGTTCGACGCTGTCGTCGAGGAACTGGCGACCACGATCGCTTACGAGGGCGGGCCCCACGCTGTCAGCGCAACGAGCGGTTTTCGTCGCATGGCAAGGCTGGCGGGTCCGGGGGTGTTCCTGCGACAGAATACCGCTCTTCTCGGCCGGCTTGATCGACGGGCCGATTTGGCCCGCATCGGCTGTCCGACGCTTCTGGTTTGGGGTCGGGACGATCGATTCGCCTCGGTGCAGCACGGGGCTGAGATGGGTGCTCTCATTCCCGGGGCCCGCTTCGACGTACTTGACGGGTGTGGCCATCTTCCGACCCTGGAGCGACCAGAGGCAACGATCGGTCCGGTCCGAGAGTGGCTCCGCCGAATACCGAACACCGACTCAGTTCCGCCTCGCGCCGGCCCGTAGAGGCCGCGACTTCGATGCGAGGACGATCGACGCGGTGGGCGTGCCGTAGCGGGCCAGCGCCCGGGACCGCGCCCCTCTTCGAGACGGCGTCGGCGACGTACGATTGGCTCAACCGCGTGCTGGCGGTCGGGATCGGCCGACGGACGCCGGGCCAGGTCAGCTACACCGTCTACGCGATCGCGTGACGGGCAGGGCGGTGCCGTCTAGCGAACGCGTCGCGTGCGCCCGAACGTTCGGAGAACGCGTTTCACGGCGACGACCGCGAAGAACATCTCGACTAGCGCCCGGGTCGCCACCGAGGGGCGCCAGTTCCCCGCCAGCACGGACACGACGGCGTGGAAGATGCTCGTGAACGGCGGGCGCGAATACCACAACTCGCGGAAGGCGGGATCGTAGAACCCGACCGCGAATCGGCGGAAGTGGTGGTAGCGGCGGCGCACGCCGCGCTCGTAGCGGGCGAAGGCCCGCGCCGACACGTCGCCCGCGCGCAGCCCGGCGTCGATGGCCTCCGCCGCTTCGAGACCTCCCTGCATGGCCAGCATCACGCCGGTGGAGAAGATGGGGTCCAGGAACGCCGCCGCGTCGCCGACCGCGACCCATCGGTCCCCGGCCATCCGGGTGGCGAGATAGGAATAGTCGGCGTCGAACCGCGCTGGGGAGACGCGCTGTGCCCGCTCGAGCAGTGGCGCGGCGGCCGGCGTGTCGGCCAGATAGTGGGCCAGGCTCTCCTCCGGCGTGGGCCTGGATTGGCGCCGGTGAACCGCCTGCGGGATGACGGCCCCGACGCTGATGACGGTATCCGAGAGCGGGATGAACCACAGCCAGCCCATGTCCGGGCGCGTGAACATCCGGATGTCCCCGGCCCGCCGGCCCGTCGCGCGGGGAATGCCCTCGTACTGCGCGTGGACCGCGATGTTGAGCAGGAGCGGGTCGTGCTCGTGGCGGCCGAAGCGCTTCACCAGCACGCCGGTCCGTCCCGACGCATCGACCATGACTCCCGCCCGCAGCGTGCCGTTGCCGCCGAGCCGGTCCGCGAAATGAAGCGTGATGCCGTCGCGGTCGAAGGCCGCATCGAGGAGTCGATGCTCTTCGAGCACCCGGGCGCCGCACTTCTCGGAATGACGGAGCAGGATCTCGTCGAATTTCTCCCGCAAGACCTGAAACGTCTGGGGCCTCGGCGTCTCCAGGGCGGTCTGAAAGTCGGCGTACTGCTCGGCCGCCCCGTCGGGCGGCCGGAAGCTCGCGCCCCACTTCTCGACGAACCCGGACGTCGCGATGATGTCGCGCGCGCCCAAGGCGTGGAGGATCTCGTTGGTCCACGGCAGCTGTGATTCGCCGATGTGGAAGCGCGGAAACCGTTCGCGCTCCAGCACGACGACGCTCCGGCCGCGCCTGGCCAGCGCGGTGGCGGCACTGGAGCCGCCCGGCCCCCCGCCGATGACCGCCACGTCGTAGTCCCACCGGACGCCCGCGCCGTCCATGGTCGCCCTCGGGCATCATGCATACACCAACTGTTGGCCCCGCGCTACGGCGCACCTGGCACTGTGTCGTCATCGCGTGCTACGATCCCGGGCACCCTGGACGGCGGGCCGCGTGGTCCGCGGTGGTCTGACGCCTTCACTCGAACAATCCGCGGGAGGGAACGGCGATGAAGCCATCGATCCCCATGACATGGGTTGCGCTCGTCGCAGCGACGCTCCTCACGACCGTCGGCACGGGGACTGCCAGCGCCGCGGATGTCATCAAGTTCGGCATCTCGACGCCACTGTCCGGCCCCGCCGCGCCATGGGGCATTCCCCACAAGCAGGCGACCGAGCTCGTCTTCGACGAGATCAACAGCCAGGGTGGCCTCGAGGTAGGTGGTAAGAAGTACCGGCTCGAGGTCGTGACGTACGATCACAAGTACGTCATCGCCGAAGGCGTAGCGACGGTCAATCGGCTCATCGTCAAGGATGGCGTGAAGTACATCTCCATCCTCGGGGGAGCGGTGGCCAAGGCGAACGAAGAGGCCGTCAACGAAGCGGGGGTTCTGGCGCTGACCCTCGCGTATGCCGAGGGCCTCGTAAGCCCGAAAAACCCCCTCACGTTCCAGTGTTTCCCGGCGCCGCCCGAGACCACGACGTTCTGGAAGTGGATCAAGGAGCATCAGCCACAGATCAAACGCGTCGCCTCGATCGCGCCGAACGACGATACGGGCTGGTGGTCGGTGAAGGTGGAGACGAACTTCATCCAGAAGCTGGGTTACGCGGTCGTCGCCAAAGAGTTCTTTGAGCGCGGCGTGACCGAATTCAACCCCATCCTGCTGCGGCTGATGGCCCAGAAGCCGGACGCCATCAGCGTCATGGCCTCGCCGGCGGGCAGCGTCGGCCTGATCGTCAAGCAGGCCCGTGAGCTCGGCTTCAAGGGCCGATTCGTCGCGCTCCATCAGATCGACAGCTCGGTGGTGGCGAGCATTGCCGGCAAGGAGAACACCGAGGGCATGTGGGTGCACGGCTACGTGCAAACCCCGTTGCCGGAGAAGCTGAAGAGCTGGCAGCAGCGCTACACGAAGAAATTCGGCGAGTGGAACGCAACGAGCATCGACTTCACCAACCCCGCCTTCGCCTTCGTGGCTGCCATCAAGAAGGCTCAGAGCCTCGACCCGAAGAAGATCGGCGAGGCCATGCGCACCGTGGAGTTCGACAACCTCTGGGGCAGGGCCCACTTCGGCGGCAAGGATTTCTACGGCATCGGCCAGCAGATCGTCTATCCGATGCCGTTCTCGGAGGTTAAAGACGGCGTGGCGACGCTCCTCATTCAGCTGCCGGCGCCGCACAACTGATCGAGTGAGTCACCAGCGCGGCGCCGAAAGCGAAGGACCAGAGAAGTCGCTCGAGCGCATGAACCGCTTTCAGGCGCCCGAGGCTCGACGGATCATCGCTGAGCTCAGCCTGCCCCAGGGTTCACGCGGCCTCGATGTGGGCTGCGGCGTCGGGCTGTACGCCCTCTGGCTGGCGGAAGCCGTCGGGAGCGCGGGCCGCGTGGCCGGCATCGAGCCGGAGACAGAGCGCGTCGAGGCTGCCCGAGCCATGGTGGGTGGCCAGCTCGAGTCCGGGCGCCTGGAGTTTCGCCAGGGCGACGGCACGAGCATCCCGCTCCCTGACCGGAGCGTCGACTGGCTGTGGTGCGGGGACGTGCTCCACCACATCGTGGAGACGGAGCGGGCCCTGCGGGAATTTCGGCGTGTGGTTCGCCCCGGAGGGCAGATCATCATCAAGGAGTCACAGGTGCTCTCCGCGCTGTTCCTGCCCGGGCACCCCGAGCTCGAGCGCCGAATCCAGCTCGCCGAGATTCGTCGCACCCTCGACGAGGGCGGCGGGCGCTCGTTCCAGGAGCGTCGCCAGACCACCCTCGCGTCGCTCCGGGCGGTCGGCCTCACCGATGTCGCCGTGCGGAACTACCTCCTGCAGCGCCGTGCCCCGCTCGGCGCGGCCGACCACGACTACATCCAGAACACGGTCTTCACGCGAAACTGGGGCGCCCGCCTGCGTGAGCTCCTGGCGCCCGCCGACTGGGACGCGCGATCCTCACTGTGTGAGCCGGACTCGCCGAAGAACATCCTGCGGAGCCCCGACTACTTCTGCCTCTATCCGATCACCGTGTTTCACTGCGGCTCGACGGCCGCGGCTTGATTCTCGGAGTCGAGCGTGCCCGGCTCCAATCCTCGCGCTAACGCGTCACCGCCAACTGAGGGCGGGTCAGACGCAGAGACCATTCTGGTCATTGATGACCAAGACCGCGTCCGAGTCGTCGTACGAGAGATGCTGCAGATGAAGGGGTACACCGTCCTCGACACCGGAGATCCCCAGGAGGCCTTGCAGCTGACCGAGAAGCACGCGATTCGCCTACTGCTCGCCGACGTTGTCATGCCCGTGATGACGGGCACGGAACTCGCGCGGCGGGTACAGGCGATCAGCCCCCAGACGAGGGTGCTCCTCATGTCGGGCTCCACGGTCTTTGACGCCGCTGCCTCGGGATACCCGTTCATTGCCAAGCCGTTCACGCCGGACGCGCTCGCCGCGAGAGTGCGTCAGGTGTTGACTTAGCCCCTCACCATTTGCCGAAGGAGAGCCCCATGCATAGGATCCTCGGACTGATCGCCGCCATTGTGCTGCTGGTCTCGCCACTTGCCGCCTCGGTCCAGGACGCCCACGCCGACCTGAACGACGTGGCGAAGGCCCTGGGCGCGTCCACGGTCAAGTCGATCCAGTACACCGGGAATGGCGGGGTCTACGCGGTCGGGCAGAGCGCCGTGCCCGGGCTGCCGTGGCCGGAGTACAACGTCAAGAGCCACACGCGGTCGGTCAACTACGACACGGCCTCCCTGCGCGA
>QHSU01000088.1 GCA_003220535.1 Candidatus Rokuibacteriota bacterium | reverse complement strand
CTTGGCGATGACGCTCGCGGTCATCATGGACGCCGCCGCCTTGGAGATGGCGCAGCCCGCCCCCTGGAAGGCGACGTCCTTGACAATGCCGTCCTCCACCGTGACCTCGACGGTGATACGGTCGCCGCAGAGGGGGTTGTAGCCCTCGGCAGTCCGGTTAGCGCCCGCGATCTTGCGGAAGTTCCGCGGGTTCCGGTTGTGGTCGAGAATCACCTGCTGATAGAGGTCGCGGAGATCGGACATCAGCTGAAGATCTCCCGGGCCCGCTCGATCGCGGCCGCCAGCGTCTCGACCTCGCCACGCGTGTTGTAGAAGGCCATCGAAGCGCGGGCCGTCGCCGGCACGCCGAATCGCTGCATCACCGGCATGGCGCAGTGGTGCCCGGCGCGGACTGCCACGCCCTGTTGGTCGAGGATCGTGCCGAGGTCGTGGGCGTGCACGCCGTCGAGGACGAACGACAGTACGGCCCCCTTGTGGCGGGCGGTGCCGATGAGCCGCACGCGGGAGATCGCCGACAGCAGCTCGGTCCCGTAAGCAAGGAGCTCGTGCTCGTAGTCTCGGATCTGTTCGAGGCCGAGCCCCGCGATGTACTCCAGGCCGGCGGCCAGTCCGATGGCCCCGGCGATGTGCGGCGTCCCCGCCTCGAACTTGTACGGCAGCTCGTTGTAGATGGTCTTCTCGAAGGTGACGGACTTGATCATGTCGCCCCCACCCTGGAAGGGCGGCATCCGCTCGAGCCACTGTTCCTTGCCGTAGAGCACGCCGATGCCCGTCGGCCCGTATGCTTTGTGACCGGAGAAGACGTAGAAGTCGCAGTCGAGATCGCGAACGTCGACGGGCTGGTGAGGCACCGCCTGGGCACCGTCGATGAGGACGGGGATGTCCTGCTGATGGGCAAGACCGATGATGTCCTTGATCGGCGTCACCGTGCCGAGCGCGTTCGACACCTGGGTGATGGCCACCAGCTTCGTGCGGGGCCCGAGGAGGCGCGCGTACTCCTCCATGAGGAGGTCGCCCCGGTCGTCGATGGGAACCACGCGGAGCCGGGCGCCCTTCTCCTCGCAAAGCATCTGCCAGGGGACGATGTTGGCGTGGTGCTCGATAGCCGAGATGACGATCTCGTCCCCCGCGCCCACGAACCGGCGCCCGTAGCTCGCCATGACCAGATTGATGCCCTCCGTCGCCTGGCGGATGAAGACGATCTCTCGCGGGGAGGCGGCGTTCAGGTGGCGCTGGATGCGGGCGCGCGCACCCTCGTAGGCCTCGGTGGCCCGCTCGCTCAGGAGGTGCACACCACGGTGGACGTTCGAGTTGTCGAAGGTATAGTAGGCGACGAGCGCGTCGATGACCGCCTGGGGCTTCTGGCTCGTCGCCGCGTTGTCGAGGTAGACGAGGGGCTTGCCGTGCACCTGCTGGTGCAGGGCCGGGAAGTCCTTGCGGATCCGCTCGACGTCCCAGACCCTATTCGGGGCGCTGGGAGTCATGAATGCACTTCGGGTCATGCGATCTCCTTCGTGGTCCGGTCGCTCCCGAGCCGCGCCATCAACAGGCGGTCGAGGTAGGCCTGGAGCGGCTCGACCGCCACGCGCTCGAGCACCTCGTGCGCGAATCCGTACGTCAGGAGCGCACGCGCCGTCTCCTCTCCCAGCCCACGGCTCTTCAGATAGAACAGCGCCTCCGGCGCCAGCTGCCCCTCGGCGGCGCCGTGGGTGCACTTCACGTCGTCGGCGAAGATCTCGAGCTGCGGCTTGCTGTCCACCTCGACGCCGTCGGACAGGAGCAGGTGCTTGTTCGTCTGGGTGGCGTCCGTCTTCTGGGCGTCCGGGCGGACGATGATCCGCCCGTTGAAGACCGCGCGGGCGGTGCCGTCGAGCACACCTTTGAAGAGCTGCCGGCTCGCGCAGCGGGGCACCGCATGGTCAACGGTGACGTGGTGATCGACATGCTGTCGGCCGCCCACGACGTACAGCCCGTTGATGGCGCCGCGCGCGCCCTCGCCGGCGAGCTCGAGTGTCAGCGTGGTCCGCGCGAGCCGGCCCCCGAAGGTCGCCCCGCATGTGTCGAACGCGCTGTCGCGCCCGAGCGCGGCGTGAACCGTCGCCACGTGGAAGGCCTCCGCGCCCTGCTCCTGGAGCATGTAGTGGTCCACGGCCGCGCCGGGGCCGGCGACGATCTCGGTAACGGCATTAGTGAAGTACGCCTCGTCGGTGAGGCCCACGTACCGCTCGACCACGGTGAGCCGGCTGTGGAGGCCCGCGACGATGAGGGTGCGCGGCTGGGCCACGACGCCCGGCGTCGTCGCCAGGAACACGAGCTCGATGGACGTCTCGCCGCGCGCCTCGGGCGGCAGGCAGACGAAGCCGCCGTCCTGGACGAAGGCCGTGTTGAGCGCGGCGAAGACGTTCCCGTCCCAGCGGGCGTGACGGCCGAGGTGCCGCTCGATCATGTCGCCCTCGGTGATCATCGCCTCGGCCAGGCTCGCCACCTGGCCGCCGCCCAGGAGCGGGCGTGCCGTCGAGAGCTTTGGCGAGTAGCGGCCGTCGACAAAAACCAGGCGCGGCCACTCCAAACCCGGCAGCGCCAGGCGCTCGAGCACCCCGGCCGGCACGCCGGCCGGCGACGGCGCGGTCGGCCGGAACGGCGTGGCCCCGAGCGCCGTGAGATTCGTGTAGCGCCAGTCCTCGTCCCGGGTCGTCGGAAATCCGGACTCCGCGAAGCGGTCGATGGCCCGGCGCCGGAGCGGCGCGAGCCACGACGGGCTCCGGAAAGCGCCCAGGCGCTCGACGGCCTCGAACTCCGCGAGGTAGCGGTCCTTGGCGGTGGCGACGGTGGTGGTCATCGCGCCACGCTACCGCCCCACCGGCTCGCCGGCGGCGACCTCTTCGCGGATCCAGTCATAGCCCTTCCGCTCGAGCTCGAGGGCCAGCTCCTTGCCGCCGGACTTCTCGATGCGGCCGTCGAAGAGCACGTGGACGTGGTCAGGCTCGACGTACTGCAGGAGCCGCTGGTAGTGCGTCACCAGGATCATGGCGTTGTCGGGACGCCGCAGGCGGTTCACGCCCTGCGCGACGGTCTTGAGCGCGTCGATGTCGAGGCCCGAATCCGTCTCGTCCAGGATGGCGAACTTCGGCTCGAGCACGGCCATCTGGAGGATCTCGTTCCGCTTCTTCTCGCCGCCGGAGAAGCCCTCGTTGACCGGTCGATTGACGAAGCTCCGATCCATCTCGACGACTCTGAGCTTCTCGTCCAGGAGCTGCAGGAACTCCATGGCGTCGAGCTCCTCCTGCCCCTGCCGGCTGCGCCGCTCGTTGACCGCAGCCTTGAGGAAGTAGGCGTTGCTCACGCCCGGGATCTCCACCGGGTACTGGAAGGCCAGGAACAGGCCCGCCCGCGCCCGCTCCTCAGCGGGCAGCGCGAGCAGGTCCTGCCCGAGATACGTGACCTCGCCCGACGTCACGATGTAGCCCGGGTGGCCCGCCAGCACCTGGGCCAGCGTGCTCTTGCCGGACCCGTTCGGCCCCATGATGGCGTGCACCTCGCCCGCCTTCACTTCCAGGCTGATGCGCTTGAGGATGTCCGGCTTGTCCTCGACGCCCGCGCTCAGGCTGCGGATCGACAGCATCAGCCGATGCTCCCTTCCAGGTTCACGCCGAGGAGCTTCGTCGCCTCCACCGCGAACTCCATCGGCAGGTTTTTGAAGACCTCCTTGCAGAAGCCGTTGATGATCATCGACACGGCGTTGTCGCCGGAGATCCCCCGCTGCTTGCAGTAGAAGAGCTGCTCATCGCTGATTTTGGAGGTCGAGGCCTCGTGCTCGGCGATGGACGAGGCGTTGCCGACCTCGATGTAGGGGAACGTGTGAGCGCCGCACCGGTCGCCCAGGAGCAGCGAGTCGCACTGCGTGTAGTTCCGCGCATTGGCGGCACGCGGCAGGATCTTCACGAGCCCCCGGTAGGTGTTGTTGCCGCGGCCGGCCGAAATGCCCTTGGAGATGATCGTGCTCCGGGTGTTCTTGCCGATGTGGATCATCTTGGTCCCGGTGTCGGCCTGCTGCCGGTTGGCGGTCAGCGCCACCGAGTAGAACTCCCCGACCGAGTCGTCGCCCTGGAGGATCACACTTGGATACTTCCAGGTGATGGCCGAGCCCGTCTCCACCTGGGTCCAAGAGATCTTCGACCGCCGCCCCGCACATTTGCCGCGCTTGGTGACGAAGTTGAAGATGCCTCCCCGGCCCTCGGCGTCGCCGGCGTACCAGTTCTGGACCGTCGAGTACTTGATCTGGGCGTTGTCGAGCGCTACCAGCTCGACCACAGCGGCGTGGAGCTGATTTTCGTCGCGCATGGGGGCGGTACAGCCCTCGAGATAGCTGACGTAGCTCCCCTCCTCGGCGACGATCAACGTCCGCTCGAACTGGCCGGAGCTCGCTGCGTTAATCCGGAAGTATGTGGAGAGTTCCATCGGGCAACGGATGCCTTTGGGGATGTAGCAGAACGACCCATCGCTGAAGACAGCGGAGTTCAGCGCCGCGTAGAAGTTGTCCGTATAGGGGACAACCGAGCCGAGGTACTTCTGCACGCGCTCGGGATGATTCTGTACCGCCTCAGAGAACGAGCAGAAGATGATGCCGAGCTCGGCCAGTTTCTCCTTGAACGTCGTGGCCACCGAGACACTGTCGAACACCGCGTCGACGGCCACCCCGGCCAGGCGCTTGCGCTCGGACAGAGGGATTCCGAGCTTCTCGAAGGTCTCGAGGAGCTTGGGGTCCACCTCGTCCAGGCTGGCCGGGCCGTCGGTGGTTCGCTTCGGGGCCGAGTAGTAGACGATCTGCTGGTAGTCGATGGGCGGATAGGTGACGTTCGCCCACTTCGGCTCTCCGGCCGAGCGTTCCATCTTCAGCCAGTGGCGGTAGGCGCGTAGACGCCACTCCAGCATGAACTCCGGCTCCTTCTTCTTGGCGGAGATCGCGCAGACGACGTCCTCGGTCAGGCCCGGCGGCAGCGCATCGGCCTCGATGTCGCTGACGAAGCCCCACTTGTATTCGCGATTGGCCACGGCTTCGAGTGTCTTCGCCGTCGTGCTCATGAGCGTTCTCTGTCCTCGTCGTGGCGGCCCGCTCCGCCCTAGGCGGAGAACGATGAGCCGCAACCGCAGCTCGACTTGGCGTTGGGGTTGACGAACGTGAACCCGCCCGTGAGCCCCTGCTGCACGTAGTCGAGCATCGTCTCGTTTAGGTACAGGTAGCTCTTCTTGTCGCAGACCACTCGTACTCCATCGATCTGGAATTCCCGGTCTTCGGGACCGAGCTCGTTGTCGAACTCGAGCGCGTACGACATCCCTGAACAGCCGCCGCCCTTCACCCCCATTCGGAGGAAGACGTCGTCGCCCAGGCTCTGGGCCTGCTTCAGCTCCTTCACCTGCTTCACTGCCGCATCCGATACCTTCAGCGCCATGAGTCTGTCGTGTCCTCCCTATCAGTGCGCCGCCAGCGCCGCCGGCACGTCGTCGCCCGTGAGTTCGGCCAGCGTCGTCGTGTCCAGCAGGTCGGTGATCGCCGCCTGGAGCTTCCGCACCGGATTACGGAGCGTGCAGCGCGACGCCTGCCCACAGTCGTCGTGGTTCGCCATGCAGCTCACGATCGCCAGTGGCCCCTCGAGCACCCGGATCACCTGCCCCACCGTCACCGGCAGGGTTAGCCGGTAGCCCCCGCGGGGCCCGCTCTGGGCCACCACGAGGCCGCCCTTCGCGAGGTGCTGGAGGACCTTGGCGAGCAACTCGGCCGGCATCCCGAACTCGTCGGCGATCCGCTTGACGCCGACCGGGGCATCGCCCTGATGCTCGGCGACGTACTGCATCGCCATGAGCCCGTAGTCGACCTGCTTGGTGAAGCGCAGCATCTCCGTCCTTTCGCTCTACCGACCACTTTCCAGGCTACACCCGAGCGATATCCGATCAAAATAGTCGGCGATTATTATTATCGCCATCTCCGACATAGAAATACACCAACTAAAACAGTTTTTTAGTAGCCACAAAAGGCGCGGAGGCGGCCAAGGAGATGGCTCCACAGCGCTCCGCTTCGCCCCGCCCGGCGCGCCGAGGAGACGACCCCGTTTGCCTTCGCCACGGATCGTGAGTGACTAAACATGAGATCTCCCAAGCCGTTGGCGCGGTCCATCTAGCTACCGCATAGGCAACCCGCTGGCGAACACTCTTGCGCGCATGAAGCTGGCCGCGTTGGTCGAGCACGCGCTATTCGATCACCTCGTATGCGTCACAAGCTTCTTGTCCCTCTCGCGGATCGCAAAACGAGGCCAAGAAACAGCCAAGTTACGCGGGGCTCGCCACTCTCGGAAAGGGGTGCTATGCGAGTGCTTGAGAAGTGGCGGAGGGCGAGGGATTCGAACCCCCAAGGGCCATGTGGCCCGGTGGATTTCAAGTCCACTGCCTTACCAGTTGAGGCTAGCCCTCCGTTTGCCGCATATCCTTCCGCAGTATCACTATCTTGCGAATCGGCTCGCGCACCATCTTCTGGAGCTGACCAGTACTATTGTGCGGGAAAATGGCCTGTTTGTGCGGGTCGGCTGCCAAAGTGTTTTCGGTGTGCGTAAGAGCCGCGAGCACGTCATCCGTCTGAATGATTCGATAGCGTCGGAACACAGACGGAGTGCGGTGGCCACTAATCCGCATGGCGACCTGTTCACCAACGCCAGCACGAATCAGATTCGTGACGGCACTCCTTCTCAGATCGTGAACCAAGAGGTCCGGCTTGCCGATGGCCTTACATGCTTTCCGCCAAGCGCCCCGGAAGTCCAGCACAGGCTGGCCGCTTCGGTGGAACAGGAGATCACAAACCTTGGGACCATTCGGGCTATCGACCAAGCGCGCTTGCCAACGCTTCTCGATCAGTTGGGCCAACGCGGGCGATAGCGGCAACTCACGCGGCTCTCGGTTCTTGGACCGTTCAGCGGGCAGGGTGATGAGCCCTCGGGTCCGGTCCACCTCGCGCCACGTAAGCCCCAATATCTCGCCCCGGCGCCATCCGCTGAGATAGGCGAAGGTCACAGCATCGTCTACCGGGCTCGGGAGGTGCGACAGCAGGGCCAAGTAATCCTCATAGGCTAGAATGCCCTGTCGGACGTTGCTTTCGACATACATCTTGATCGCGGGAACACTGCTGGGACCGAGGATCTTATCAGAGACAGCCAATTTGAAGCCCCTGCGTAGGCAGGCCAGCTCTCGATTGATGGTCGCCTTGGCCTTGCCGTCAGCCAGGCGCTTGGCCTTGTAGGCTTCCACGGTCTGAGACGACACGGCCACCGCCCGGAGGTCGCCCAGCTCATCCGTCAAGGCCGCCACCCGAAACCCGAGCGTCCGACTGGAGCGATTCGCCCGCGTCGCGTAATCAGCGGTCACGAGCTTCAGCACGTCAGCGACAGTCACTCTCTCGGCCTTGGGACCAACGTACCTATCCGTCGCCAGCGCGTCCACCCGGCTGCGGAGGAAGGCGACGGCTTTCTTCTCGTTCGTGGTCCGGGTGCTCTCACGGTACTGCTGGTCATGTCTCCAAAACTCACAGTGCCATGTGCGCCCACGCAGGAAGATGGAACCGAGACCGGGCAAGGGCTTGCGCGTGACAGGCGTGGCCGTGGGCTCACTCATGGGAGACTCCGGATCTTCTGTACTAGGATTGTGCGGGTCCATCAACTCAAGTTCTCGCATATTCAGCGGGTCTTCACTATCACAAAGTCCAGTGCTTTTCTGGAGCCCCCTCACCCCGTCAGCAGATCCACGAGCGCCGCCCTCTTGAGATCTGTGCCCGCAAGGCCGTCTCGGTCAGCCCGAGGATGCAGGCAGCCGCGTGTACTGAGTACAACCGCTGCTGTTGCGCCTGAGGCTCCGAGGCTACCGGCTCAATCCGCTCGACAATCACGTCATGTCTCCTTAATGCTCGATGGGCCGAAGAAAGGCCCCGCCTCGAAGCAGGGCTCACTCAATGAACACCACAGGCCCGAACTTTTGTGCCCCTGCGCGACGGGGTGTCTGGCCGCCTGGGCTTCCGGATTTCCCGGTCCAGCGCCTCGTCCTGCGCGGCTCCTTCACTCTCTCTAACGACGCCGGGCTCAAGAATTTTGAGCCGTCAGAACGCGCGGTCTGTGGCTTCCACAAATGGTGTCCGGCCGCGCAGTGTTCTCAATGCACTGACACCGCCGAAGCAGACAATTTGTGAACCGCTGCGCTCGTCGCCGGGGCTATCCGGAAATACTGACCGGCCCCTCAATTCCGAAAGGGCAGCACCATTCCCCTTCACGCTCACTGGCGCCACAGCCTCGAGAACTCTTCGGGGCGAGCTGTAGTGGGCGGGTGAGAACGGTTCGCGTGCCTTTCGTGTGTCTCTAAAAAGAGACGGACCCACACTCGTGTGGGTCTGCACCGCCCGCCACGGCGTGCGTTCCCACGCGGAGCCCGTCGCACTTGTGGGCGAGTGTTCCATCCCGGTCGTGTAGAAGGTGGCGCGCCAGCCCTTCCCGTCGTACCGCGTGAGTTGAAGGTCGAAGCCTTGGCGCGCCATGCCGACCGCGATCCGCCCGATGCTGGCCCAGCTATCCAACCAGGCGCGGAGGGCATGGAGAGAGCGGTCGTAAGAGGGCAAGGGAAGAGTGGCGAACCCGAGCGCTGCCCGGAGGCGCTGGCCGCGTTGATCGGGCACGCGGCGAGGCTACAAGGCTGACGGCGCTCCGTCAAACGGAACGGGACGTCCGTCGCTTGTCCTCAGGATTCGAGACCAAGAATCGGCGTGTCCATCGCCTTCGCCGCACGTGTGGGGTCGAAGTATTCACGTAGGAAGGCGATCTTGCCGCCCGCGGCACGCAGGAACACCACATAGTCCTGACGGTAGACACGTCTGGTGGGCTTGATGAGCGCCTCCGCCTTCACTTCGGCGACAGCCGCTTCGGGATCGGCGAATGCGTAGACTCTCTCGTCGAAGAAGCGGAACTTCTCCACCGCGCCCAGGAACCAGGTGACGAAACGTACTACCTCCTCGCGCCCTGATAGCCGCGCCGGATGGCCGAGCGCGGGCGCATAGGGCAACTCCCACACGAGATCATCGGCGATCAGCGTCTGCCATTGCGCGTTGTCCTGGACGAGTGTCTGGATATGTCGTTGCAAGAGATCGGAGCCGATTGTCATCTCAGTCTCCCTGGTAGCGCTGAGGGTCACTGAGACCCTACCCTATTCGATCACATGGTCCGCCCGCCCCAGCACCGCCTACGGGATCGTCAAACTCAGCGCCTTCGCGGTCTTGAGGTTGATCAACAGCTCGAACTGCGTGGGCTGCTCCACTGGCAGGTCGGCCGGCCTGGCGCCCTTGAGGATCTTGTCCACGAAGTAAGCGGCGCGCCGGTAGATATCCGGGATATTCGGGCCGTAGGCCATGAGGCCACCTGCCTCGGCGAGTTCAGCGTACTGGGACATCACGGGCAGCCGGACCTTTGCCGCCCAGTCCAGGATTTGTCTCTTGTGCGTCGTTATCAGCACATCGTCGAATACAAACAGCGCGCTGGCGCGCTCCCGCGTGACCCGCGCGAACGCCACAGGGAAGTCGTCTACGGTGCTCACCCCGTGGGTGTGGAGTTGGACACCGAATTGCGGGCTAGCCTGTTCCATTTCTCGCACCGAGACCTCGATGCCCAGATTCCCCGTGTTCCATAGCACTGCGAGTCGCGAGACCATAGGCACGATTTCCTTAATCAGCTCCAGTCTCTTGCCACTCAGTTCGTCTGAAAAATTGCTCAACCCGGTGATGTTTCCTCCTGGGCGAGCAAAGCTGGCGACCAATCCAGTTCGCACAGGGTCGGACACGCGCGCGATGACTATGGGCGTCGTCGTCGTGGCTCGTTTGGCGGCGAGGGAAGCCTGAGTGTTGATCGCAACGATCACGTCCACCTTGAGGCGCACTAGCTCTTCCGCGAGTTCGCGGAGGCGCTCATTCGTTGCGCCCGCGAATCGCCATTCGATCGCGATATTCCGTCCCTCATCGTAGCCGAGCTCGTGCAGCCCTTGTCTCAAGGCCTCCAATGGTCCGGGCGGGGCAGTGCCAGGCGAAAGCACGCCGATTCGGTAGACCTTCCCCGCTTGCTGCGCCTCGCCGACGAGCGGCATCGTGAGCGCCCCAAGAGCGAACACGCAGAGGAACCTGAGCCGATTCATCACTGATGTCATGTGAACGGTCTCCCGCTGTTAGTAGGCTCAGTCTGCGGGACCGGGACCGCCTGATCGTTGTGCATGACGGCGTCGTCCGCGCCGACCAGCCCTCGCCCGGGCCGGCCTTCATTCTCAAGCCGCGGCGGGCGCCGAATCAAGACCGCCGCCGGCGGCGCGCCCCGGCGTCGCGACTCCTCCAACGCCTACCGCGTTTAGCGGCCAACACCCACACCGGGCGCCGACCGCTCCCGGACCCGCATCGGGGGTCGCAACGTCCTCCGCCTCGCGCAGAACCCGGCGACCGAGGCCCTCTATGCCCGCATTCAGCATGCGCTCGCGGCCTGAGTTATTATTTTCGGATTGGGGCTAGACCAGGTCCACCTCAGCATCCTCGGGCGCCACCCACCGCCCAAACACCACCCCGCACGGGCACGCCACGGTGAGCAGGTAGCCATTCCAGGCGGGCTCGGTTGCGTCGTCGGTCAGGGTGCCGTGCGGGCGGTCACATCTATTCTCGTCCCGCCCTGCTCGTCATGAAACACGAGCACCGGAAGATCATCCAACTGGCGGTAGACGCCGAGTTTCAGACGTAGCGTCCGATTCTTGCCCGTAAACGCCAACGTGTCGTCGGTGAGTGCCATGCGGGCTTCGATGGGCGTGCCGGTCAACGCCCGAGGATCGTCGTCGAAGGCCAGTTCTGGCTTCCCAAACGTCACGCCGAGCCTGGCTCTCGGTTTTCCCTTTGATCAACCAAGATGAACTTAGATTACCGGTCAACGACGAGATCGAGGTGGCCGAGGGAAACATCTCGATCTGGTTCACGAGCGTGGAGCCACAACTATTCAAGATCACCTTACGGCGATTTGGGCGCGGAAGAATCCGCGAAATGAGCGTGCCTGCCGGGCTCCTTCCGCCTCCGCCGTCTCCAGAGGGCGAGCCCGAGTCCTGCCGCCGTGGCGAAGACGAACAGCGTGGTCGGCTCTGGGACTACCTCAACGAAGGTCTGGAAATGCAGATCAGCGGGGCCGAGCTGAAACCAGGACGTTCCGTCGAGGCTCGCAAACGACTCCCCACCGGAATAGAAGTTGCCGATCGCCCCGATCCATACGCCTTGGGATTGCCCGGGGCCTGGCGGCGGCGCACCGACATAGTTCGCCGCAATCGCGTATTGTGCGCCGGCGACTTGCTCGATCTCCTCGGGAAAGGTGATGAGCAGCGAGAGAGGGGCACTACTCGACGATAAGGTCGTCTCGCCCAAGAGCAGCGAGTTTGGCACCCCACCCGTCACCCTACGCACGGCCACATGTAAGGGAAAGCGACTGGACGATTGCACATCGATGTTGACTCCAGCAAGCGTGCCGCTCAGCCCTCCGGTATAGGTCTGGGCAATGAACGCACAACATTCATTGATGACGCCTCCGAGATTCGAGGGTGTCGTGAACGACTGATCGAGGAGCGGAACCGCGTGGCACGGGGCCACCACACCAAGGAGAACAAGGGGCACGAGGGAGCAACGCCTGATCACACACTTCGGGAGAGCGGGCCAGAAGTGTTTCACAGATCATCCCTCTCGTTGGATGCTCTGGAGCTATGAGCCGGGATTCCCAATATGGACCATGTTCGCTTTCCTCGTGACGCCTCACGAAGCCCGTCGGGCCGTGCCGACCGCCACCCGCCGGATCCCGGAGCAGGAGTCGAGCCAGGTGCGGAGAGTCTAGAGGGCGCGGTCGTCCAGGCCGCACGATCACGCAGCCATCCACCGAAAGACGCCGGAAAGAGTGATCCGTCTAACGCGACGGGGAGGCCCGAACCTCGAAGCATAGGGCGCGATAAGAGCGCGCCATGCCGGGCCGAGTCAAGCCTCGTTTGACCCGCATCTTTAGCGGGTTCCGTTCGTCTAAATCGCTTTTCACCGCGTCGCACCTACACCGCTGATGTGCCACCGTGGTGAACACTGCTGACGGCGCGGCTTCTAGTAGACTGCGTGTCCTTATCGTCTGTCGCAGTGGAGGAATTGAGTTTTGTGACTTAGCGTGGATATGTGGATAAGCCCCCGAGCCGCGTGCCACGGCGTCCGTTCACACGCGCTGCCCGTTGCGCTCGTTGGGGAGTGCTCCATGCCGCTCGTGTAGAAGGTGGCTCGCCAGCCCTTCTCGTCGTAGCGGGTGAGCTGGAGGTCGTAGCCCTCACGCGCCATGCCCGTGGTGATCCGCCCGATGCCGGACCGCGAATCGAGCCGCGTGGGTCGAGCATTGCGGCGAGTATTTCTACCCGGTTTCGATGAGACGCCAGCTTGGGGGCTGCCTCCAGCTTAGCCGATCGAAGCGACGATCTTTCGATACTCGTCCTCGTTGAAGGCACGTAGTGTCTCGGTTCTCACATTGCCCATCGCCGCCGTTCTCAAAGACAGCTTGGCGACCGTCTCGTCGTTCGGCGCCTCCGAGACCGCAACCGCGTCGTACTGCCCTGTGACGAGATAGAACGCTTTCAACTCGGCGCCAGCATCGCGAAACGCCTGCTTCGCCATGTCTAAGCGTTTCGGCCCCTCCCTGATCGTCTCGACGCCTTTCTGAGTGAAGCGGATCAGGCTGATGTACGTCGGCATGATGAACTCCTCCCGCGTGGAGCCCGGCCCCCAAACCGGCCCACCGAGTTTACTGCTCGCAGCCAGCGCTATTCAATCACCTGATCCGCCCGGCCTAGGACCGACGGCGGGATCGTGAGCCCGAGAGCTTTCGCGGTCTTCAGGTTGATGACCAGCTCGAACTTGGTGGGCTGCTCGACGGGAAGATCGGCGGGCTTTGCTCCTCTCAGTATCCGATCCACATAGCTCGCCAAGCGACGGAACAGCTCGGTGAAGTCCGGACCGTAGGACATGAGCCCGCCCGCTCGGACCAAATCGGCGATGATATAGATCGCGGGCAGCCGGGCCTTGGCCGCAAGCTCGGGCAACCTGTGGGGAGGGCTGTGGAAAATGGGATCCCCGAGCACGTGGAGGGCGTCGGCCCGCTCCCGGACGGCGGCCTCGATGGCGCCTTCGAGCTGCCCGGGCTCAGACACTTCGAGAATCTGGATCTGAAGTCCGAGCGCCCGCGCGGTCGGCGGTATTTCAACTGGGAACGTGACGCGATAGACGTCGTTCTTAGGATTTCCGAGCGTCGCAACGCGTGATGCCCGAGGTACCGCCTCCTTGAGCAGCTCGAGCTGCTTGGCCATGAAGCCGCCCGGCACCAAGGTCGCGACCCCCGTCACGTTCCCACCGGGCCGAGCGAGGCTCTGGACGAGCCCGACGCGAACGGGATCGGCCACAGCCACGAAGACGACGGGCAGGACCGACGTAGCGTCCTTCGCTGCCCGGCTGGGTTGCGGCCCCGATGCGACGATCAGATTAGGATTGAGCGCAACCAACTCCCGAGCGAGTTCTGGCAGTCGGTCGAGCTGGCCGCCCGCCCCCCGGGACTCGATGACGAGATTCCTCCCCTCGACCCAGCCCAGGTCGCGCAACCCCGCGCGGAACGTGTCATACGCCCCGCCCTCGCATCGGGTCCCGCACAGAACGCCAATCCGTGCGACCTTCCCCGCCTTATGCTCCTGTGCGTCGGCCGCGAGCGGCGCAAGAGTGAAACTGAAAGTGAGAATGACGACCCCGATCAACCGCATGAGCACCTCGGTGGGGATGGCTGGCCGAGAGAATATCAGACCCTTGACTCCCCTGAAGGCGGTCCTACACCGTTCCTCGGGTCTCTCTCTCCCTAAACGTCCCAGCCGCAGGAGGACCACGATGAAAGAACTGGTCTTCGCTCTGGAGTTGGCAGTGCAGCGCCTGTACCCGGCTCGGACAAGAAACTGCGGGCCAAGACCTCAGCGGCCAGCCAGATCTACCGCAGCATACTGAACGCCGACGGGATTCAGGCGGGCGTTGAATCGGCTAGTGGACGGTCCGCCAGCTTTGATTCGGAGGTTGAGATCGTCGGCGAGGGAATGTTCGTCGAGTCCGGGACCATCCGATACGGGGACGCCGGGAACGCTGGCAATTGCTGCGATGAACGCCCGGCGGCTCATTGCTGGATGATCTCGTCTGCGCGAATCAGAATTGACTGCGGGATTGTCAGCCCGAGCGCCTTGGCCGTCTTGAGGTTGATGACCAGCTCGAACGTCGTGGGCTGCTCGATGGGGAGATCGGCGGGCTTAGCACCCTTGAGGATCTTGTCGACAAAGCCGGCGACGCGGCGGGACTGGTCGACAGGACTCGCGCCGTAGAACATGAGTCCGCCGGTTTCCACATGCTCCCTTAGCCCGTAGACCGCCGGCAAGCGGGCCTTTTCTGCGAGGTGCGCGATATGTGTCCGGCTGTCGATGAACACCCCGTCCACTATGACGATGATCCCGCCAGCCCGCTCTCTGGTCATCGCCGCGACGGCCCTGTCGAGGTCGTTGGAATTGCGCGCCTCTAAGGGCTGCAGCCGCACTCTCAACATTCGAGCCGCCACCTCCGCTTCTCGCAATTGAGGCGCGCCGCTTGGATTGGCCGGATTCCAGAGGACGGCGACGCGGGAGAGCTTGGGAACTAGCTCTTTGAGCAACTGCATCTGCTTTCCGACGATTTCGGGGGCCATCAAGGACAGCCCGGTGACATTTCCTCCTGGCCGTCCAAGACTGACGACAAGTCCGGTCGCTACAGGGTCGACAACGCCTGACATCACGATGGGAATTGTCCTCGTGGCACCAAGCGCTGCCTTAACCGCCGGCGTCGAGTACGCCGCGATGACGTCAACCCTCAGACGTACCAGCTCAACTGCGAGGCCGGGAAGTCGATCGTAGTCCCCCTCAGCAAATCGGGTCTCGATACTAATGTTCTTGTTCTCGATATAGCCAAGGTCGTGCAACCCCTGCCGAAAGGCGTCAGAGATTGCCACACGTCTGGGGTCGGAGGCTGAGCCAATCGAGAGGTAGCCGACTCTGGGCTCTTTCGGCGGCGCCTGCCCCTCGACCCCGAGAGGTCCAGCGAGGATGCTCCCACCAACCATGGTGATGAAGGCTCGCCGGTTCATCACTGATGTCATGAGAACGGTCTCCCGCTGTGAGTAGGCTCAGTCTGCGGGACCGGGACCACACCTTCAAACAGGAGGCCGCCCTCATGACACTCGTTGGCTGTGATCTCCACACGCGGAAGCAGCAGGTTGCGGCACTCGACACCGAGACGGGCGAAACGCCTGAGCGTCAGTTGGTCCACGAGGGCAGCGCCGTCGAGGAGTTCTATGCGGCCTGGCCCCGTCCAGTCACCGTGGGCATTGAAAGCACTGGCTACGCCATCTGGTTCCACGCCCTCCTGCACCGCCTCGGTCACACCGTGCTCGTCGGTGACGCCGCGCAGATTCGCGCTAGGGTCGTCCGCAAGACGAAGACCGATCAGCGGGACGCGCGGCACCTCCTTGACCTGCTCCGGCACGATCGTTTCCCGACTGTCTGGGTGCCCGATCCCGACACGCGGGATCTGCGCGCTCTGCTCACTCATTGAGTTGGCAGAGGAACTCAGCTTTCAGGGTATCCATTCGGCGTCCCCCTTGTGGGCTGGTCAGGGCTGCCGGGGAGTCTAGCCGAACGCCACGATGCGCACCAGCACGGCGCCGGACTACCACGTCATCCAGACGCAACCACGTTCGACGTCGCCGTCGGGATCGCCGCAGCGGTGCTCCAGGTAGAAGGCAACGAGTTCAGAAAGATCTGCTCACAGCACCGTCACTTGGTTGATCCTCGTTTGACCAGAGCGGCGACTTCCGCGACGCGCTTGCCGAGTTCGCGGGATTCTGCTACTTCCTTTTCGTCGATGCCAGGCGAGTCAGGTCCCGTCGTCGCGCTTGCCCCGAATCCTCCACCGCCGCTCACGACGATCATTTGGTTGATGAGCATGGCCCCGAGGATCGTGAGCATCGTGACTTCCTTCCCGCTGGAGACCCCCGCGCCAGTCGCGAACGCCCCTCCGACCTTGTTCCGCATCTTGCGGTCACGGAACAGGTCGAACTTAAGCGTCCAGTTGTCAAAGAATGTCTTGACCTCCCCCGACATGTTACCGAAATAGACTGGCGACCCGACGATGACTGCATCGGAGGATGAGAGGTCGTTGCCGGTCACTTCACCGACCCGATTAAGAACGACGCTCGTTCCAGAGACGGCCTTGGCCCCCTCGGCCACTCCCTGGGCCATCTTCTCGGTGTTGCCGCTAACCGAGTGGGACTAGCACGGTGACAGGCGTCGGATCGGCTGCGTCACCGAGGTTGCCATAGAGCGCAAGAACCATCGCTGCGGTCGATAGGACTCCAGCCCCCTTCAAAAGTTTTCGCCTATTCATCACTCCTCCTTCTTGTTTTGGTTGCCAGTAACCGCATCCGGGAACCTAAAGCGGGCGGGGCGGGGCGTCAATGGCTAGATGTGGACTCCGTGCTATCGAGACGGATGGACTAATACGAAGGGCCAGCCCTCCGTGTCCAGTTGCGGGCGCTCATGACAATACAACCGGCTATCTCCTCGGTCGCGCGCGATGCGGCAACACCGAAGCTTCACCGCAGCGTTGTGTGCGCCACGATCCAGCACACTCTAGGATTCCGGAACGCGGCTCGGGATGGCCCGCTTGGGTAGTGGCGTACCCAAGGCCGGCACGCGCGTGCATCTCTATTCGGCAGCGCCGTGCGCAGTGAACACAGCAAATGCCGATCACCGTTGCGGTTCGGTTTCTGGCACTCGGCTTGCCCTGTGACGCACCACGAGGTGATGCGTGAAGCGACCGGTGCTCTACTCCGCGTGGTGCTCGCACTTGCTAGGAACGATTCTTTCCGGAAACATCTTCCTGACCACCTCTTGTCAAAATCAAACTCCTCGTGTAGAACCTAGCGCCACGGCATCGCCGGCATAGCAACCAAAGGGGACGAGCCATGAACGCAGCAGCATTTCTCCTCGGCGCGGGCTCCCCCTCGCATCTTTCCGGCGTGAACCGCCGGCGGCCATCTCCCCACTGCGTCGGCGTCGCCGCCGGGCTCGCGCTCGCTTCGCTGCTGCCGGTGGCAGCGTCATCCGCGCAAGAGCAAGAATCGGTGGCCGCCAGGATCGCTCGCGAGAATCTCCCGGCGGTGGTGACGCTGATCGCGGTCGATGATCACGATCAGCCGCTCGCGCTGGGCAGCGGGTTCTTCATCTCCCGCGACGGCGTCCTGGTGACCAACGCGCACGTGGTCGCCGGCGCCGCCCGGGTGTTCGTGCGCTGGCGCGGTCAGAGCGGTACCGCGGTGAGGATCTTGAACTTCGCCAGGAAGTACGACCTGGTCACAGTGCAGACGTCGTTCACCACGACTCCCGCCTCGCTGCTCGCCAACTCCGACTCGGTGACGATCGGACAGGATGTCGTCGTGCTCGGCAGTCCGCAGGGGCTCGAAGGAACCGTCTCGACCGGGATCGTCGGCGGGTTGCGAACCCTGGGCAGCATCAAGTTCCTCCAGATCACCGCGCCGATCAGCCCGGGGAGCAGCGGCGGGCCCGTCTTCAACGCCCAGGGACGCGTGATCGGTGTCGCGACCGCAACTTCCGCCCGAGGCCAGAACCTGAACTTCGCGCTTCCCGCGAATCTCCTGCGGGAGCTGCCGCCCGCCACGGTCGCCTTCGCCGCGGCCAAGCCGAGTCCGCTCGAGCTGCGCGAGAGCGACCGGCTCAAGGACCTCGTCTACTTCAACAACATCATCGAGGAGTTCGGCTTCTTCACCGAGGGGAGCACCCTGGCCTCTCTCACCGCCTCGCTCCAGAACCGGACGAGCGATACGATCGCGGACGTTCGCGTCCTGGTGGTGGTCAAGAACCCGCGCGGCGAGGTCCTCGACTTCCACTTGCGGGACTTCAAGGGGACCGTGATTCCGCCCGGTCTCGCCAAGCAGGTCTCCATCCCGATCGCGACCCGGGGGTTTCGGACGTGGAGCGGTGGCATCGACCCCGTCCGCGGTACCTACGAGATCCGACTGCTGGACTACAAGATCGTCGGAAATCGCGGTGGAGGTGCAGGCGACGAGCCCATCAAGCGCCGATAGATCTCAGCGCCTCACTGACTCGGCCATCCCCGCAGCGTCATGCACGACTGAAAGAACAGGAGTCGGATCGAGGGATCGCTCTGGCCGGCGGTTTTCAGCTGCGTGTCGGCGTCCTCTTCGCACTCTCGCGCGTCTCTGACGAACGCGGCGTCGCGGGCGCGGTCCGATGTCGCGCACGCTCCACTCAGCCACACCGCGGCGGCCATCCACACCAGACGCCTCATCTCCCGCCGCCGCTGGCATCCATGTCAGCGCCGGGCGAGACGCGAGAGCCCGTCCATGTTCGGGCGGAGTGCCGCCGGGATGGTGACGGTGCCATCGGCCTCCTGGTAGTTCTCGAGCACCGCCATCACCGTGCGGCCGACGGCGAGGCCTGAACCGTTCAGCGTGGCGCAGTACTCGGGCCGGCCGCCGCCCTCCGGGCGATAGCGGATCTCGGCGCGACGGCCGCCGAAGGTGTCGTAGTTCGAGCACGACGAGATCTCACGGTAGCGGCCCTGCCCCGGCAGCCACACCTCGATGTCGTAGCCCTTGGCCGCGCTGAACCCCAGGTCGCCGACGCAGCGCTCGACCACGCGGTACGGGAGCTCGAGGCGCTGCAGCACCGTCTCGGCGTTCCTCACCATCGATTCCAGCTCGTCGGAGGCTTGGGCCGGCGTCGCGAGCTTCACGAGCTCCACTTTGTCGAACTGGTGCTGGCGATAGATCCCTTTCATGTCCTTGCCGTACGTCCCAGCCTCGCGCCGGTAGCAGGGCGTGCAGGCCGTGTAGCGGCGCGGGAGCGTGGCCTCCGGCAGCACCTCGCCCGAATGCAGCGCGGTGAGCGCGACCTCCGCCGTCGGGATGAGATAGAGCGCGCGGCCCTCGTCGGCCTCGACGGTCTTGAAGAGCTGCTCCTCGAACTTCGGCAGCTGGCCCGTCTTGAGCATCGTCTCGCCGTTCACGAGATGGGGTACCCAGACCTCCGTGTAGCCGTGCTCGCGCGTGTGGAGGTCGAGCATGAACTGCGCCACAGCGCGCTCGAGCCGCGCCATGCCGCCCCAGAGGACGGCGAAGCGCGCCTTGGCCATCTTCGCGGCGCGCTCGAGATCGAGCCCGAGCGCGGCGCCGACGTCCTCGTGGGGCTTGGGCTGAAAGCCGAAGGCCCGCGGCTCGCTCCAGTGGCGCACCTCGACGTTGTCGTCTTCGCCCCGCCCCGCGGGGACCGAGGGATGCGGGAGGTTGGGAATCTGGAGGAGCAGCGCTTCGATCCGCGCGTCGAGGGCCTTCACTTCGTCGTCGAGCGTCTTGATGCGCTCCCCGACCTCGCGCATCCGAGCCATCTCCACGGAGGCGTCCTCGCCACGCTTCCGGGCCTGGCCGATCGCCTCAGAGGTGCGGTTACGCAGCGCCTTGAGGTCCTCCGCCTCCCTGAGGACGCGCCGGCGGGCGGTGTCGTGGGCGACGATGTCCTTGACGTGGTCGGCCCCGCCCTTGCCGGCGAGCGCCCGCTCGACCGCCTCGGGCTGCTCGCGGATCAGCCGGACGTCCAGCACGGCGCTACGGCGCTTCGACGGGCGCCGTACTCTCGGAGTCGACCCGGGCGACCGAGCCGACGCGGTCGTCGGCCTCGAGGTCGATGATGCGCACGCCCCAGGTGTTGCGCCCCTGGGAGGAGACGTCGGCGGCATGGAAACGGATCATCTTGCCCTTCGTCGTGACGACCAGGATGTCGTCGCCATCGCGTACCTGGAGCATGGCGACGACGTGGCCGTTGCGGCCGCCGGTCTTGATGTCGATGATGCCCTTGCCGGCTCGTCCCTGCAGGCGGTACTCGTCGAGCGGTGTGCGCTTGCCGTAGCCGCGCTCGGTGACGGTGAGGATGCTGACGCCCTCCTGCACGACGTCGGCGGCGATGACTTCATCGCCGTCGTCGAGCTCGATGCCCTTCACGCCTCCGGCGCCTCGCCCCATCGGCCGCACTTCCTCCTCCGAGAAGCGGATGATCATGCCGAGCTTGGTCGCGATCATGACCTCGCGCTGGCCGTCGGTCCGCCGGGCGGTCATGACCTGGTCGTCGTCGTCCAGGCCGATGGCCTGGATCCCGCCGGCGCGCGGATGGGAGTACGCCTCCAACTCGGTCTTCTTGACCTGGCCCTGCTTGGTCGCGAACAGGACGTAGCCGCCCGCGGCGAAATCGCGCACGGGCACGCACGTCGCGACCAGCTCGCGCTCGCCGAGCGACAAGAGATTCACCATGGCCTTGCCCTTGGCCTGGCGTCCGCCCTCGGGGATCTCGTGGACCTTCAGCCAGTGAACCTTACCGAGGTTCGTGAAGAAGAGGAGGTACGAGTGGGTCGAGGCGACGAACAGGTCCTCGACGATGTCCTCCTCCTTCGTCTCCATGCCGGTCACGCCCTTGCCGCCCCGCCGCTGGCTGCGGTACGCCTCGACGTGCGTGCGCTTGATGTAGCCGGAGCGCGTGATGGTGACGACCATTTCCTCGTCGGCCAGCAGATCCTCGATCGTGAGCTCGGTGGTCTCGGTCAGGATTTCCGTGCGGCGCGCATCGCCGTACTCTTCCTTGATGGCCAGGAGCTCCGCCCGGATGATCGCCATCAGTTTCGCGTCGGAGGCGAGGATGCCCTTCAGCTCCTGGATGAGGGCGAGCGTCTGCTCGTGCTCCTCCACGACCTTGTGGCGCTCGAGCTGGGTCAGGCGCTGCAGCCGCATGTCGAGGATCGCGCGCGCCTGGATCTCGGAGAGCTCGAGCCGCGCCATCAGCGCCTCGCGGGCGGCGTCGGGGCTTTCCGCCTGCCGGATGAGCCGGATCACCTCGTCGAGGTGCTCGACCGCCTTGCGCAGCCCGGCCAGCACGTGGGCCCGCTCCTCGGCCCGTGTCAGATCGTACCGCGTCCGGCGCGTGACGATCTCGCGGCGGAAGCGGACGAAGGCTTCCAGCATCTCCTTGAGGTTGACGACCTGGGGCCGGCGGTCGACCAGCGCCAGCATGATGATCCCGAACGTGGTCTGCATCTGGGTGTGTTTGTACAGCTGGTTCATGATGATCTGCGGGATCTCCCCGCGTCCCAGCTCGAGCACCACCCGGATACCCTCGCGGTTCGATTCGTCGCGGATCTCGGAGATGCCGGCGACCTTCTTGTCGGCCGAGAGCTCCGAGATCTTCTCGATGAGGCTCGCCTTGTTCACCTGGTACGGCAGCTCGGTGATGATGATGGCCTCGCGCCCGCCGCGCATCTTCTCGGCGTGCGCCTTCGCCCGCAGCGTGATGGCGCCGCGGCCCGTCGTGTACGCCTCGCGGATGCCCCCGGCGCCGTAGATGTAGCCGCGCGTCGGGAAGTCGGGGCCCTTGACGACCTTCAGCAGCTGCTCGATCGGCGTCGCCGGGTCGTCGACAAGCATGACGAGCGCGTCGACGACCTCGGTGAGGTTGTGCGGCGGGATGTTGGTGGCCATGCCCACGGCGATCCCCGACGAGCCGTTGACGAGGAGGTTCGGGATCCGCGTGGGCAGGACGACCGGCTCCCGCTCGGATTCGTCGAAGTTCGGAACGAAGTCGACGGTGTCCTTGTCGATGTCGGCCAGCATCTCGTGGGCGATCTTGGCCAGCCGGGCCTCGGTGTAGCGCATCGCCGCCGGGGGGTCGCCGTCCACAGACCCATAGTTCCCCTGCCCATCGACGAGCGGATACCGGAGCGAGAACTCCTGCACCATGCGGACGAGCGCCTCGTAGATCGGCGCGTCGCCGTGCGGATGGTACTTGCCCATGCAATCGCCGATGACTCGCGCGGCTTTCTTGTACGCCCGGTTCCAGTTGAGCCCGAGCCCCTGCATCGTGTAGAGGACGCGGCGGTGGACCGGCTTGAGACCGTCGCGGATGTCCGGCAGCGCGCGGCCGACGATGACGGACATGGCGTAGTCCAGATAGGACTTCCGCATTTCTTCTTCGATGGGGACCGGGACTTGACGCTCGTTCGGCATCTCACACCTAGCCTAGCTCGTGGTCAGGCGAGCCGAGCCCGGGGGCCTGGCGCAGCCGCCCCTCGGGGCTCGCGCTCCGTTAAATATCGAGATTCGCGACGTCCAGCGCGTACTTCTCGATGAACTCCCGGCGCGGCTCGACGGCATCGCCCATCAGCACCGTGAACATCTGGTCGGCGCCGACGGCGTCTTCCATCGTGACCTTGAGGAGCGTCCGCGACTCGGCGTTCATGGTGGTGTCGGCGAGCTCTTCCGCGTTCATCTCGCCGAGCCCCTTGTACCGCTGGAAAGTCGCACCGGCGCGCGCATGCTCGAGCGCGACCCGGTGCAGCTCGTCGAGTGACGCCACCGCCGTTTCGCGGTCGCCCTCGATGATCGTGGTCGGGCCCTTGGCCACCGTCGCGACCTGCTCCCACAGCTCACCGAGGCTCACGTAGTCGGGCGACTTGAAGAGATCGGTGCTGAAGGAGCGCGGGGGCGTGCCCGCGATCGACACGGTATGGCCCTCGTTCGCCTCGCCGGCCTGGACGCTGACGTCGTACCCGTCGACCGCCGCCGCCGCGCGCACGACGGCCTCCGCGATCTCGGGGTGGCCAACCCCGCGCTTGGTGCCGCGGAACTTCGTCCGCAGCAGCTCGTTCAGGAGCGGCGCCGGTACCCCGCGCCTCGTGAACTTCCCGCGCAAAGACTCGACCTCCGACACCGCCCGCAGCAGCTCGCGGAGGGGCTCACCGGTGATCGGGGTCTTCGCCCCCGGCACCTTCACGCCTGCGTCCTCGACCCACGTCGTGAGGAAGAACTCCTCGAACTCGCGCTCGGACATCAGGTACTTCTCGACCTTGCCCTTCTTCACCTTGAACAGCGGCGGCTGGGCGATGTAGAGGTAGCCCGACTCGATGACCGACACCATGTGCCGGAAGAAGAAGGTCAAGAGCAGCGTGCGGATGTGCGCGCCGTCCACGTCGGCGTCGGTCATGAGGATGATCTTGTGGTACCGCAGCTTCGCGACGTCGAATTCTTCCGGGCCGATGCCGGTACCGAGCGCGGAGATGAGCAGCCGGATTTCGTTGTGGGACAGGACCTTGTCGTAACGCGCCTTCTCCGCGTTGATGATCTTGCCGCGGAGCGGGAGGACGGCCTGGGTGCGCCGGTCCCGTCCCTCCTTCGCCGAGCCGCCGGCCGAGGCCCCCTCGACCAGGAACAGCTCGCGGTACTGGGGATCGCGCTCCGAGCACTCTGCGAGCTTCGCGGCCAGGCCCTCGTCGTCCACGCCCTTTTTCCGCGTGAGCTCGCGCGCCTTGCGGGCGGCCTCGCGCGCCTGGGCGGCCCGCACGCACTTGTCGGCGATCTTGCGCGCCGTCGTCGGGTCTTCCTCGAAGGCCTCGGCGAGCTTGTCGTTCACGATCTGCTGCACCAGGCCCTTGATGTCGCTGTTGCCGAGCTTAGCCTTGGTCTGCCCTTCGAACTGGGGTTCCGGCAGCCGGACCGAGACGACCGCCGTGAGCCCTTCCCGGACGTCGTCGCCGGTGATGCCGCTCTTGAAGTTTTTGAGGAAGCCGTTGGCCTGCGCGTAGTTCGAGAGCGTGACCGTCAACGCGGCCCGGAAGCCGGTGAGGTGCGTGCCCCCCTCGCGCGTGTTGATGTTGTTCGCGAACGAGAAGACGCTCTCCTGGTAGCCGTCGTTGTACTGGAGCGCCACCTCGACCTCGATGTCGCCCTTCTTGCCCTCGAAGAACAGCACCTTTGGGTGCAGGGGAGTCTTGTTCTGGTTCAGGTGCTTGATGAACTCGATGATGCCGCCCTTGTAGAGAAACGTGTGACTCCGCCCGTCACGCTCGTCCTCGATGACGATCTTGAGGCCCCGATTCAGGAACGCCAGCTCGCGCAGACGGTTGCTGAGCGTGTCGAAGGAGAACGTCGTCTCCTCGAAGATCTTGGCGTCTGGCTTGAAGCGGATGATCGTCCCGGTCTTCTTGGTGGTCCCCGTCTCGGCCAAGGCGCCGGTCGGGATGCCGTGCTCGTAGCGCTGCGTCCACTCCTTGCCGTCGCGGCGGATCTCGACCTCGAGCCACTCGCTGAGCGCGTTCACGACCGAGATGCCGACGCCGTGCAGGCCGCCGGAGACCTTGTACGCGGAATGCTCGAACTTCCCGCCGGCGTGCAGCACGGTCAGGACGACTTCGGCCGCCGACTTGCCGCTCTCCTTGTGGATGTCGACGGGAATGCCGCGGCCGTTGTCACCGACGGAGCACGAGCCGTCGGAGTGCAGGATGACCTTGATGCTGTCGCAATAACCGGCGAGCGCCTCGTCGACGGAGTTGTCGACCGCCTCGTACACCAGGTGGTGTAGCCCGTACGCGCTCGTGTCGCCGATGTACATCGCGGGGCGCTTGCGGACCGCCTCGAGGCCCTCGAGGACCTTGATGTCGCGCGCGGTGTAGGTTTCGGCGCTCATGCGGGGTCGAGGCTCCCACCGTTGACGTGAACCACCGTCGCGCCATTCACCGGAGGCCCGTCGGGTGTCGTCAGGAACACCTGCTCGGCGGACTGAATCTCGTGGAGGACATGCCCGCGCGCGGCCGGATCGAGCTCCGAGAGGGCATCGTCGAGGAGCAGCACCGGCGCGGTGCCCGCCGCCTCGCTCACCGGCAGGATCTCCGCGAGACGCAGCGCCAGCGCGATGAGCCGCTGCTGGCCGCGCGAGCCGAACGCGCGGGCATCGACGCCATCGATTTCGATCGCCAGGTCGTCCCGGTGTGGGCCCACGAGCGTCTGGCGTCGCCGGGCTTCCTCACGCTGGCTGCGCTCGAGCGCCGCCAGGAGTGCCGCGGGCTCCGAGGCCTCACCGAGCGACGTCCGGTACCTGATCTCGACCTTGGACCGCGCCCCCGAGAGAGTCGCATACACCCGCGCGAGCTCCGTCTGCAGCGCGGCAACCGCCTTCCGCCGACGGCCGAGCAGCTCTATGCCGACCGTCGCGAACTGCTCGTTCCACGGCTCGAGTCGCTCGGCCAGGCCGCCGTCGTACGGCCGCTGCTGAAGGAGCCGGTTCCGCCGCGCGAGGATCTGGCGGAACCGGAGAAGGGTCGGAATGTGATTCACGTAGAGCCGCCCGGCGAACCCGTCGATGAAGGTGCGGCGAGTCGACGGCCCGCCATTCACGATCTCGAGATCCTGCCATCCGAACGCGATGGCGCGCGCCCACTCCGGCAACGGCTCGCCCGTGCTCTGCCACGTTCCATCCTCGAGCCTGGTCAATGTCCGGCGCACAATCCTCCGCGTCTGGCCGTGAAGGAGCTCGCCGGCCAACGTCGTCGTCTCTGTTCCCCAGCGCGGAATTTCGGCGGTCCGGGAGGTGCGAAAAGACCGCCCCGTGATGATCAGCCCGAGAGCTTCGAGGAGGTTGGTCTTGCCCTGGGCGTTAGGCCCGGTAATGACGTTCAGGCGGGGCGCCGGGCTCCACGAAAGGGTGCGATAATTTCGAAATTCCGACAACTGAGCACACCCTATCTGCAACCCTGTAAACCTCTATTTTAAAAGGATAAAATAACATCTAGATCCGCATCGGCATTATAACACAGCAGTACCCTTCGTCCTCGACGCTTTTAATCACGCCGGGGCTCTGGGCATCCTTGATTTCGAGTACGACCTGATCCTTTTCCAGGGCCCCCATGGCCTCGAGGAGATACCGCGAGTTGAAGCCGATCACGAACTCTTCGCCAGCGTACTCGACCTCGAGAATTTCCTCCGCCTCACCCAACTCCTGACTCGAAGCCATCAGTTTCAGCGCCGCCGGGCTCAGCGCCAATTTCACGGGCTTGTTGCGTTCCTCCGCCATGACCGCGACACGGCGCAGCGCCGCCGACAGCGAGCTTCGCGCAGCCGAGAGCTTGCCCGGATGCGTCTTGGGGATGACGGCCTCGTAGTTCGGAAACTGGCCCTCGATCAGGCGCGCTGTCATGACGAAGTTCGGCATTTGAAGAATGAACTGATTCTCGGTGATCGCGATCTGGACTTCCTCGCCCGCCCCGAGGACACGCATGATCTCGGTGACCGCCTTCCGCGGAACGATACCCGTCGCGGTCGCGACACTTTTGCCGAGACTCCGCGTGGAGAGGGCCAGCCGATGCCCGTCCGTCGCCACCATGCGAACGTCTTTTCCCTGGAACGCGAACAGCACTCCGTTGAGCGCATACCGTGTCTCGTCGTGGGACACCGCGAAACTCGTCTGATTGAGCATTTCGCGCAAGGTCCTGGCCTCGACGGTCACCCACGACTGTGGCGAAGCAGGAACCACCGGTGGAAAGTCATCGGGCGCCAGGCCGACCAGGCGATACGTCGCGCCCCCGCACCGCAGACTGACCGTCACGTTCTCCGACACCTTGAGCGCCACCGCCGCCGCCGGCAGCTCCTTCACGATCTCGGCAAGTTTCCTCGCCGACACCGTGATCGCTCCCTTCGCGCCGACCTTGGCCGGGACCGAGACCCGTGCGCCGACCTCGAGGTCCGTCGCGGTCATGCGCACGCTCTCGCCCTCGGCCTCGATCAGCACGTTGGCGAGGATCGGAAGCGTCTGCCGGGGCTCCACGATGTTCTGCACCATCTGGAGGCCTTTGAGAAACGCGTCTCGATCGAGCACTACTTCCATGAGGTTCTCCAATATTGTTTTGAAGGAGAGAGAGACAAGACCGTAGTTGTAGACGTAGTCAAGCGGTGTGGACCGGGAGGACGAGCGAGAAGCGATAGTGGCACCGCGAGTTCGTCGACGCCCGGGACGGGGATAAGCGTGTGGAGATCGCGGGTTCGCGTGTGGATCACAGGTTGATGCTCTGGACAAGCCCGTCGACCGTCTTGCGGAATTTGGGATCTTCTTGCAGGAGTGTCTGGATCTTGTCCACCGCGTGCAGGACGGTGGTGTGATCCTTCCCGCCGAACGCCCGCCCGATCTCCGAGAGCGAGGAATGGGTCATCTGGCGTGCGAGATACATGGCGACCTGTCGTGGAAAGGCGATGGCCTTGGTGCGGTTCCTGGCCTTGAGGTCGGACATCTTGAGACCGAAGAAGTCGCAGACCCGGCGCTGGATCTGGTCGATCGTGATGATTTTTTCTTCCTCGCCCCAGAGCTCGCCGAGGACCTCCTGGGCAAGGTCGACGGTCATCTCGCGTCCGGTGAGCGCGCAGAAGGCGATCATCCGGGTGAGCGATCCCTCCAGCTCGCGGATGTTCGACTTGATGCGGCTGGCGATGAGGTAAGCGACGTCGTCCCCGAGCCGGACGCGCTCGAGCGCGGCCTTCTTCTTGATGATGGCGACGCGCGTCTCGAAGTCCGGCGGCTGGATGTCCGCGATCAGGCCCCACTCGAAGCGCGAACGCAGGCGCTCCTCGATCTCCGGGATCTCCTTCGGCGACGAGTCGCTGGAGACGATGATCTGCTTCCGCGACTCGTAGAGATCGTTGAACGTGTGGAAGAACTCTTCCTGGGTCCGCTCCTTGCCCGAGATGAACTGGATATCGTCGATCAGGAGGAGGTCGATCGTCCGGTAGCGCCCCCGGAACTCCGCGGTCCGGTCGTAGCGGATCGCGTTGATGAGCTCGTTCGTGAAGCGTTCAGACGAGAGATAGGCGACCGACATACCGGGGAAGAGCCGCGCGCTCTGATGCCCGACGGCGTGCAGCAGATGCGTCTTCCCGAGCCCGACTCCGCCGTAGATGAAGAGTGGGTTGTACGCCCGTGAGGGAAGCTCGGCGACGGCCTGGCACGCGGCCTGCGCGAACTGGTTCGACGAGCCCACGACGAACGAATCGAAGGTGTAGCGCGGGTTGAGGCCCTCGACCGTGCTCCCGCTCGATCCGCGCTCGAGACGCGGCACGGGCGTCGGCTCGGCCGAGGCTCCCTCCTCGACGATGAGCGTGATGCGGGGATGTCCCCCGAGACACTCGCGCGCCGCCTGATGGAGAGCGTCGAGGTAGTTTTGGGCCAGCCAGTCGCGCGAGAACTTGTTCGGCGCGCCGATTCGCAGGTGATCGCCCTCGACGGCAACGAGTCGACACGGCCGGACCCAGTTGTCGAGAACGGGCGTGGGAAGCGTCCGGGCGAGGGAATCGAGGAGTCGAGCCCAAAGATCATCCAACACGGGAGCCGTCCTTACTTACACACAGAGTTATCCACAACTGTGGATAGCCCGGGGCATCATGCAAGACCGGAGTCCGCGCCGCCACGCGCGCACATCGGGACAAAACTCCTCGCGTCGATCCGACGCTCGATGGATGGCGGACTTTAGCACGGGGGTGAATCGCGTCGCAAGAGTCTTCGCAACGCGAAGGTAAGTTGACTCGTCTCGGGCCGATGTCTACACTGTGTCGATTCGACGATCCTCAGGGGGAGCACGCTTCATGAAGCGGACGTTTCAGCCGAATGTGCGCCGGCGGAAGAAAACCCACGGCTTCCGCGAGCGGATGAAGACGAAGGGCGGGCGGAAGGTGCTCAAGCGTCGGCGCGCGAAGGGGCGGAAACGGCTGACCGTCTGACGGGCCGTTTTCCTCGACGCGAACGGTTGACCACCAGCGCTGAATTTCAGGCGCTCTTCCAGCGGGGCAAGCGAATTGACCGGCCGTCCATGATCGTGCTCTGGCGCACGACCGCCGAGCCGCGACGGGCGGGCTTCGCGGTGAGTCGGCAGATCCGGGGCGCCGTGCAACGCAACCGCGCGCGCCGCCGGCTGCGCGAGGCGTATCGCGAATCGCGGAACGCGGCGCCCTCCAACACCGCGCTCGTCATCATCGGCAGACCGGCGACGCTCCGGGAGCCGTTCGCGGCACTCGCTCGCGAGCTGCGCGAGGCGTTCGCCGCGATTCCGGGCCCGCGGTCGTGACCCGAGCGGCGCGCGTCGCGGTGGGGGCGCTCCGTGCCTACCAGTGGCTGGTCTCGCCCCTCTTGCCGGGCGCCTGCCGGTTCGCCCCGACGTGCTCGGAGTACGCGAAACTCGCGCTCGAGGGACACGGCCTCCTGCGCGGCCTGGGGCTCGCGGCCTGGCGCCTGCTGCGCTGCCATCCTTTCCATGCCGGTGGCTTTGACCCGCCGCCGGGCCGCCGGCGGCCCGCCTGACGATGGAAAAGAGGGCGATCCTCGCGGCGGTCCTGATGGCGGCGGTCTTCATCGTCTATCAGATGTTCTTCCTTCCGGTGAGTCAGGAGTCCCCCGCTCCGCAGAAAGCGCCCGAAAAGGCTGCGGCTCCGGCGCCGGAGGCGCCGGCCGCCCCGACGGCACCCGCTCCGCCGCCGGGGCCTCCGGCACCACGCGGTGCCCCGAAGCCGCGGCCCCCCCAGCGCCTGGCCACGGTGGAGGCACCGCTCTATCGCGCCGTCGTGAGCAGCGAGGGCGGGAAATTCCAGGAGCTCGTCCTCAAGTACCGCGGCGAGAAGCCGATGGTCATCGTCGGCGACCTCGGGCCGGCCGGGCTCCTCCTGGCACCCGACGCTTCGGCGAGTCCCGCCGTCGTCGCGATGAGCCTCGACAAGGGCACCGTCAGCGTGACGGGCGACCGGCCGGCCGATCTCGTGCTGACGGGTGAGACGGAGGGCCTGCGGATTCGCCAGACGCTGAGGTTTCATCCGGACGGGTACGCGGTCGATGCGGTCCTGCGTGTCGAGAACTCGAGCGGCGTCTCGCACACCGTCGCGCTCAGCCTGCCCTGGTTCACCCGGCAGGCATGGCGCGCGACACCCGAGAAGTTCCAGGGTCAGCATCCGACGGAGATCGTCTGGTCCGCGAATGGGTCCGTCGAGCGCATCGAGGACCTCAGCGCGGTGAGCGACCATGTGACGGACGGAGACTGGGTCGCCCTGGGCAGCGTCTGGTATCTCGCGGCGCTGGTCCCGAAGAGCCCGGGGTTCAAGCTCGTGATCACGAGCGAGGGCAAAGTCCCCGAGGCGAAGAACGGCGACAAGGCCCCCGCGGGCCGCGCGAGTGTCGCGGTGAAGGCGACGCCGACGATCGCGCCCGGGCAGGCGTGGGAAGGCACGGTGGTTCTCTATGCGGGGCCCAAGGAGTACGAGCGGCTGAAGGCGCTCGGCCTGCAGCCGACGATCAACTTCGGCGGGTTCCCCCTGCCCCGGCGGTACGGCGGGCTGCCGATGGACTGGCTCGGCGTGCCCATTCTGCTGTTGATGAACTGGACCTACAAGCACGTGGGCAACTACGGTATCGCGATCATCCTGCTCACCGTCGTCTCGAAGGTCCTGTTCTATCCCCTGACCGTGAAGAGCATGCGGTCGATGAAGGCGATGCAGGCGCTTCAGCCGCAGGTGAACGCGCTGCGCAGCAAGTACCAGAAGGACCCGCAGGCGCTGCAGCGCGAGACGCTCGCGCTCTACCAGAAGCACAAGGTGAACCCGATGGGCGGCTGCCTGCCGATGGTCGCGCAGGTCCCCATCTTCTACGCGCTCTACCTGGCGCTGTCGGTGTCGGTCGACCTCCAGGGCGCACCGTTTCTATGCTTCGGCCGGCTCTTCGGCGTCGATCTGTGGATCTGCGATCTCGCGGCGCACGACCCGACCTATGTGCTGCCCGTGCTCATGGGCGTCACGATGTTCGTCCAACAGAGGATGACGCCCACGACGGGCGATCCGCGCCAGGCGCGAATGATGCTGATCATGCCGTTCGTGTTCACCTTCATGTTCCTCAACCTGCCCTCGGGCCTCGTGCTCTACTGGACCGTGTCCAACGTTCTCCAGATCGTGCAGCAGAAGCTCATGGATCGACCCGCGCGCACGCGCGCGACGCGCGAGGCCAAGGACGCCGGCCGAGCCTGACCGCCCGCCTGCCGACGGCACCATCGTCGCCGTCGCGACGGCGATCGGTGAAAGCGCCATCGGGGTGATCCGCGTGAGCGGCCCGGAGGCGGTCGCCGCCGTCGCCCCATTGCTGCGGTCGTCCATCCCACTCGCCGAGTTCCCATCGCACACGCTCCGCCGCGTCGCTGTCGTCGACGCCAAGAGCGGCGAGCGCGTCGACGAGGCGCTCTGCGCCGTCATGCGCGCGCCACGCTCGTATACCGGCGAGGACGTCGTCGAGCTCTCGTGTCACGGTTCTCCAGCGCTGTTGCGAATGGTCACGCGGTGGATCGTCGCCGGCGGCGCGCGGTTGGCGGCGCCGGGCGAGTTCACGCGGCGAGCGTTCCTCAACGGCCGGCTCGACCTCGCCCAGGCCGAGGCCGTCGCGTTGCTGATCGGCGCGCGGACCGACCGCGCGGTCGCGCTGGCGGCGCGCGCGCTGGCGGGCGGGCTCTCCGACCAGGTTCAGGCCTTGCGGGACGCGCTCGTCGACGTGATCGCCGGCCTCGAGGTGGCGCTCGACTTCCCAGAGGAGCGCGTCGGGCACGATGTCGGGGTGGCCCGCGCGACGGTGGCGCGGCTGCGTGCCGACGTCGAGCGCTGGCTCGCGTCCGCACGCCACGGGCGGGTCGTCCACGATGGGCTCACGGCGGCGCTCGTCGGTCCGCCGAACGCCGGCAAGTCCAGCCTGCTGAATGCGCTGCTCGGACGCGATCGCGCGATCGTGTCGCCCGTCCCGGGTACGACGCGCGACATCGTGGAAGGGACCATCGCGCTCGCCGGAGTTCCTCTTCGACTCCTCGACACGGCGGGCATCGACGTTCCGCGAGATGGGATCGAGGCGGAAGGCATCCGCCGAAGCCGTCGCGCGATGGAGGAAAGCGATCTGTTGCTCGTCGTCCTCGACGGAAGTATCTCGCCCGCCCGCCGCGTGCTGGAAGAAACGGCGCACCGCGCGCGCATCGTCGTTCGTGCGAAGAGCGATCTGACCGCTCACCCGGAAACGGCGGCGCTCGCCGACGCCGTGGCGGCGTCAGCCGTCAGCGGTGGCGGTGTCGAAGCGCTGCTCGATCGTCTGACTCAGGAGGTCGAGCGCCGCGCTTCTGCGGCGGGCGACGAAGGCGGCATCGTCGCGTCACTGCGTCAGATCGAGTTACTCGAATCGCTGTCCCGCGCCTTCGCCGCAGGGGACGCTGCACTCGGTGACGCTCCGCTCGAGGCGGCGCTCGTCGATTTGAAGGACGCCCTCACGTGCGCGGGCTCCATTCTTGGTGTGGACGTCGGCGACGCGGTCCTGAATCACATCTTCTCCACGTTCTGTCTGGGCAAGTGACGCGACCCCTCGACGCTCTCGCTCAGGGGGCGACTCCGATCGTTGGGAGGCCCTTGACCGCCCTCGAACTGGCTAATTTCGGTAAGTATATGAATTTACTGGTAAAATGGCAGAGATCCCACCGCCTCGTCGGCTCCACGGACCCAATGTGGATCGTGGAACAACTCTTCCTCGACAGTTTGCTCTTCCTTCAGCTCCTCCCGTCCCCGCTCCGCCGGCTTCTCGATCTTGGCTCGGGCGCTGGCCTCCCGGGATTACCGATCAAGATCGTATGGACTGACCTGGAGGTGACGCTCGTGGAATCGCGGCGGCGTCGGGTGTCGTTTCTCGCGAGCGCGGTGAGAGAGCTTGGACTCGATCGGACTTGGGTGATTGAGAGCCGAGGCGAAGACCTGCCGACCGAACTCGAGGGGCGCTTCGACGCAGTCGTCCTGCGCTGCGCAGGCAGCGTTGAAGACCTGATTCCGTTGGCAGCCAGGCTCATCGCCTCGGGAGGACTGGTCATCGCCTCGGGCCCGCCTCGTCCGAAACCGCTCGCTCTCGGCAGATGGGTGGAGATTCCCGGACTGAAGCCTGGTAAGACTCGGCAGTTCGCCGTTTACCAGCGCCCATAGGATCCCCTGGCGCCGACGGGCATCCCACGTATCCCTCTAGCTGCTCCCGCTCCCGGTCTGGAGACTTTGGAAGGTTTAGCTTCGGGAGGTTGGATTGTAGGCGCGACCTCGTGAACATGTCCTGGTGGACGCGCGGACGAGGCTCTCCCGAGGCTCCCGTCCGCCGCAGCCCCATACGGCCGGCCTCCCCACTGCGCTCCTAGCACTTTCACGGGACAACACATTTACGGAAAAATTGACTAGGAACGGGCCTGTCGTGGAGAGTGTTGCCCGTGGAACATCGACTCAAAGCTCAACATGAGTTGAGATAGCAATGTGCGTCGTGGAACACTTTCGCCTGGCTGAGGGGCTGGTGGGTGGCTAAGGTCCTTGCGATCGTCAATCAGAAGGGCGGCGTGGGAAAGACCACCACTGCCGTCAATCTCGCGGCCGGCCTCGCGCTCACCGAGCGCCCTACCCTCCTCGTTGACCTCGACCCTCAGGGCAACGCGACCACGGGCCTTGGGGTCCAGAAGGCGGGCCTCTACCCGACGATCTATCACGTGCTGCTCGGAGGCGAGGCCACGGAGAAAGCGATTCACCCGACGTCCCTGGCAGGGCTGAGACTCCTGCCGGCCGACATTGACCTCGTCGGAGCCGAGATCGAGCTGGTAGGACTCGAAAGGCGCGAGCACCGGCTCCGCGGCGCACTCGAGCCAGTGATGGATTCGTTCAGCTACGTCATCATCGACTGTCCTCCTTCGCTGGGGCTTTTGACGATCAACGCCCTGGCGGCCGCCGATCGCGTCCTGGTTCCTCTCCAGTGCGAGTTCTACGCGCTCGAAGGGTTGACTCACTTGCTCAGGACCGTGAAGCTCGTTCGAGAGAAGCTCAACTCGGGTCTCGAGGTTGAGGGCATCGTGCTCACGATGTTCGACGGCAGGACGAGCCTCGCTCTCCAGATTCGCGAAGAGGTGCACCGGTACTTTCCCGGGCAAGTGTTCGATACGATCATTCCGCGCAATGTTCGGCTCACAGAAGCACCCAGCCACGGCAAGCCGGTCATGCTTCACGACCTCAGGTCCAGCGGTTCCGCCGCATACCTCGAACTGACTCGGGAGGTGTTGAACCATGAACAGTAAGCGCGGACTCGGCCGTGGGCTCGGAGCACTGCTGTCATCCGAGCCCACGGAATCGGAGGCACTGGTCGAAGTGCCTATCGATCAGATTGAAGTAAATCCCAATCAGCCGCGGAAGGTATTTGATTTTACCGCCCTGGATGAGTTGTCCGCGTCGATCAAGTCCTCGGGAGTGATCCAGCCGATCATCGTCCGCCGGTTTGGCGGCGCCTATCAGCTCATAGCCGGCGAGCGGCGCTGGCGGGCCGCCCGGCAGGCTGGCCTCGATCGGATCCCCGCGATCGTGCGCGAGGCGACGGACGCGCAGAGCATCGAGCTCGCGCTCGTCGAGAACCTGCTGCGCGAGGACTTGAACCCGATCGAGGCGGCGCAGGCCTACCAGAAGCTTCTGGCGGAGTTCGGCTGGACGCAGGAAGAGCTGGCCCAGCGAATCGGAAAGGATCGTACCTCGATCGCGAATTGTCTCCGCCTGCTGCGCCTACCTGAGGAGATCCAGACTGATCTGCGCAGCGGCCGGCTCACGATGGGGCACGCGCGCGCGCTTCTCGCTCTGACGAGCGTGGCCGAGCAGCTCCGACTGCGGGACGAGATTCTGGCGCATGACTGGTCCGTGAGGACGACGGAGGACTCGATCCGCGCCAAGGAGTCTCTCGCGGAGGCGCGCGGGCTGGCGCCGCGCAAGGGCCGGCGTCGATCGGCCGAGCTGGCGGCGCTCGAGGAGGCGCTCCAGCGCGGGCTGATGACGCGGGTGCGCATCATCGGCAACGAGCGCAGGGGTAAGATCGAGGTGACTTACGCGACGCCGGGCGAGCTCGAGCGGCTGGCCGAGGTCCTCGGCGCGCAGCACTGAGATGCCATGACCGAGCGCATCGTCGTCGGAATGAGCGGAGGCGTCGATTCGTCCGTCGCCGCGGCCTTGCTGGTCGAGCAGGGCGCGGACGTCGTCGGCATCACCATGCGTGTCTGGCCCTGGCAGGACACGGCAGAGCCGACGAAGCGGTTCGGGAGCTGCTGCGGCACCGAAGCCGTGGCGGACGCGCGGGACGTCGCCCGTCGGCTCGGGATCCCGCACTACCTCCTGAGCATGTCGGATGAATTCGACCTAAAGGTGATCGCCCCGTTCGTCGCCGCATACGCTGAAGGTCGGACGCCGGTACCGTGCGTATCGTGCAATAGCAACCTAAAGTTCGGGTCGCTTCTCGGCCGCGCACGCGCGTGGGAGGCGGTGGGCGTCGCGACCGGACACTACGCGCGCGTGGAACGCGACACGGCGACGGGGCGCCATCTGCTCCTGCGGGCGAAGGACACGCGCAAGGACCAGACCGACTTTCTGTGGCCGCTCAACCAGGAGCAGCTGGCCGCCGCCCGCTTCCCGGTCGGCGAGCTCACGAAGGAAGAGGTGAGGGAGCACGCGCGCCGTCTCGGCCTGGTGACCGCCGACAAGCCCGAGAGCCAGGAGATCTGCTTCGTGCCCGACGACGACTACCGGGGATTCCTTCGCCGACGTGCGCCGCAGGTATTCCAGCCGGGCGCGATCGTCGACCGGCGCGGGGCCAGGCTCGGGACGCACGGTGGCATCGCGGCCTACACCGTTGGTCAGAAGCGCGGACTCGGCCTCGCGACCGGCCGCCCGCTCTACGTCGTCGACCTCGATCCCGAGCGCAACACGGTCCGCGTGGGCGAGGTCGCGGACCTCGAGCGCGCCCGGCTCGTGGCGACGGCCGTGAACTTCATCGCCTGCGAGCCTCCGACGTCTCCGCTGCGGGTCGAAGCGAAGATTCGCCACAGCCACCGGCCCGCCCCGGCAACGGTGTGCGCGCTGGCCGTGGACACCGCGGAAGTCATCTTCGACACTCCGCAACGCGCGCTGAGCCCGGGCCAGTCCGTGGTCTTCTACAGCGGCGACGTCGTCATCGGGGGGGGAGTGATCGCCCGCGCGGCGATCTGAGCTCGCCGACGATTGACACTGGACGCGCTCGCGTGATAGTTTTCACAAACCTGCGTCGGCCATCTCGAGATCGAGGAGACCTCCGAAATGTGTCTGCGTGACCGGGACTGGATCGCCACCGTCGCGCGTCTCGTCATCATTATTCTGGTGCTGCTGGCGCCCGGTCTCACGTGGGCGGCCAGCGAGGCCGGGCACGAGGGCGGTCTCATCAGCCTCGACAAGTCGCTGATCGTCCAGGGCATTAATTTCCTCATTCTGCTGTTCATCCTCCAGCGGCTGCTCTATCGGCCGTTCCTCGCGAAGATGGAGGAGCGAACCCAGGCGATCCAGAAGTCACTCGACGAAGCGCAGGCCGCGCGTACGGAGGCGGCGCGCCAGCAGGAGGAGAACGAGGCGCGCCTGCGCGCGGCGTACGCCGAAGCGGCCGCGATCCGCGCGCAGGCGCTGAAGGACGCCGCCGATGAGCAAAAGCGCCTCCTCGACGCGGCCCGCGCCGAGTCTCAGCGGCTCGTGGAGACCACCAGGGCGCAAGTGGACGCCGACGTTCGACGGGCGCGCGAGGAGCTCCGGCGCGAGGTCGCCGATCTCGCGACCGCCGTGGCTGAAAAGCTCATCCGCCGAAGCCTGCGCGACGAGGATCATCGGCGCATCGTGGCCGACGCGATCGCCAAGGTCGGCAACTAGGTGAAGGCCTCGCCGCGGGTCGGCCGGTCGTACGCGAAGGCGCTCTTCGAGCTCGCCCGAGAGCGCAACCAGGTGGACGCCATCGCGCGTGAGCTCGAGACTCTTGCGGCGCTGGTCGGGGGCGAGGCCGAGCTGCGCGCCTTCTTCGCGCGTCCCTGGGTGGCGTCCTCGGTGAAGCGCACCGCCGCGGCGGAGATCGCGAGCCGGCTCCAGGTCTCGGCGCTCGCCCGGGACTTTCTCGCCCTCGTCGCGGCGCGGGGACGCGTCGACCATCTGGAGACGATCGTCGCCGCCTATCGCGAGCTCCACGACGAAGCCGAGGGGCGCGTCCGGGCGCGCGTGCGCACCGTGGTGCCGCTCAGCGAGGCCGAGCGCTCGACGTTGGCGAGCCGCCTGAGTCGTGCTATGGGCGGCAAGAAGATGGTGCTCGAGGAAGTCGCCGACCGGGAGCTGCTCGGCGGATTCGTGGCCGAGGTCGGCAGCCTGCTCGTCGACGGAAGCCTGGACGGCCAGCTCGCGCGGCTGCGGCACCTTCTCGTGCAGGGATAGGACGAGACGGAGCATGGGCGGGCGAGAGCCCGGGTGCCCATGCGCTGTTCAACGGAGAAAGCGATGATCAAGGCCGGAGAGATCAGCGAAATCATCAAGCGCCAGCTGGCGGGGTACGAGGGCGAGGTCGACCTCCAGGAGGTCGGGCGCGTCATCGAGGTCGGCGACGGCATCGCGCGCGTGTATGGGCTCGAGAACGCGATGGCGGGCGAGTTGCTCGCGTTCCCCGGGGACGTCGTGGGCATGATCCTGAACCTCGAACAGGACCAGGTCGGCGCGGTGCTCCTCGGCGACGACAAGCTCATCAAAGAGGGCGACGTCGTCAAGCGGACCAACCGCATCGCCCAGGTCCCCGTCGGCGAGGCGCTCGTCGGCCGCGTGGTGAATGCCCTCGGTCAGCCGGTGGACGGCAAGGGGACGATCACCGCGAGGGAGTCCCGGCCGATCGAGCGCTACGCGCCGGGCGTCGTCGACCGTCGCTCGGTGAAGGAGCCGCTTCAGACCGGGCTCAAGGCGATCGATGCGATGATCCCGATCGGACGCGGCCAGCGCGAGCTCATCATCGGCGACCGGGGCACGGGCAAGACGGCGATCGGCGTCGACACGATCATCAATCAGAAGGGCCAGGACGTGTTCTGCTTCTACGTGGCGATCGGCCAGAAGCTCTCGACCATCGCGCAGGTGGTGAAGGTCCTGGAGGACGCCGGGGCGATGAAGTACACGACGGTCGTCGTGGCGTCGGCGTCCGAGCCGGCGCCGCTGCAGTACATCGCCCCGTACACCGGCGTCACGATGGGGGAGTATTTCCGCGACTCGAAGCGCCACGCGCTCTGCATCTACGACGACCTCTCGAAGCACGCCACTGCGTACCGGCAGCTGTCGCTCCTGCTCCGGCGGCCGCCGGGGCGTGAAGCGTACCCCGGCGACGTCTTCTATCTCCACTCACGACTGCTGGAGCGCGCGGCGAAGCTCAACGACGAGCTCGGCGGCGGATCGCTGACGGCGCTGCCGATCATCGAGACCCAGCTCGGCGACGTGTCCGCCTACATCCCGACCAACGTCATCTCGATCACGGACGGACAGATCTATCTCGAGGCCGACCTCTTCTACGGCGGTATCCGCCCGGCGGTGAACGTGGGACTGTCGGTCTCTCGGGTGGGCGGCTCCGCACAGGTGCGGGCGATGCGCCAGGTCGCCGGCAAGCTGCGGCTCGATCTCGCCCAGTTCCGCGAGCTGGCCGCGTTCGCCCAGTTCGGCTCCGACCTCGACCGCGCGACGCAGATGCAGCTCGCGCGCGGACAACGGATGGTGGAGCTGCTCAAGCAGGGCCAGTACCAACCGCTGCCCGCCGAGAAGCAGGTCGTCATCATCTACGCGGGTACGCAGGGCCTCCTCGACGACCTGCCGGTGGACGCCGTCCGCGAGTTCGAGACCTTCTTCTATGCCTGGCTCGAGCGGCGCACCCCGCAGATCCTCACCGAGATCCGCGACCGGAAGGAGATCTCGGACGCGCTGCGGGACACGCTGACGAAGGCGGTCACCGACGCCAAGACGGAGTTCGTCGCCGCCAAGGGGATCAAGGCGGCGTAAGGGCGCGCGCGCATGGCGACCCTTCGCGACATCCAGCGGCGGATCCGTTCCGTCCAATCCACGCAGAAGATCACGCGCGCGATGAAGCTCGTCGCCGCGGCGAAGCTGCGCCGCGCCCAGGAGCGTATCCTCGCGGCGCGACCCTACGCGAGCAAGATGGGCGAGCTCCTCGGCAATCTGGTGAGCGCCGCGGCGGGGAGCGACGAGGCGCAGCATCCGCTCCTCGAGCAGCGCGAGGGGCCGCGCCGCCAGATCGTGATCATCACGGCCGACAAGGGACTGGCGGGCGCCTTCAATTCCAACGTCATCCGACGCGCGCTCGAGTTCGTGCGTCAGTCCAACACCGCGGAGGTCACGCTGGTCGTGGTCGGTCGCAAGGCGCGCGATTTCTACCGCCGGCGACCGTGGACGATCAAGCGCGACATGATCGGCTTCTGGGACCGACTGGCCTACACTCACGCGTCCGAGCTCGCCGACTATTTCATGCAGCAGTACCTCGACGGCGAGGTGGACGAGGTCCATCTGATCTACAACGAGTTCCGATCGGTCGTCGTCCAGCGCCCCGTCCGCGAGCAGCTCCTGCCGATCCCGCGCAAGGCGGAGGGCGAGGCGGCGGCGGCCGTCGACTATCTCTACGAACCGAATCCGAAGGCGATCCTCGACGAGCTGCTGCCGCGGCACGTGCGGACCCAGGTGTTCCGCGCCCTCTTGGAGTCGCTCGCGGGCGAGTACGGTGCCCGCATGACGGCGATGGAGGCCGCGACGAAGAACGCGAAAGAGATGATCGACGTGCTGACGATCCAGTTCAACAAAGCACGCCAGGAGAAGATCACCAAGGAGCTGCTCGACATCGTCGGCGGCGCCGAGGCCCTCAAGCAAGGAGCGGAGGCATGAGCAAGGGAAAGATCGTGCAGGTCATCGGGCCGGTCGTCGACGTGGAGTTCGAGCCGGGCCGGCTGCCGGGCATCTACAACGCGCTCCTCGTCGAGGGCGTTGAGAACAAGGATATCTTTTCGTATTCGCAGAAGCTCACGCTCGAGGTGGCGCAGCACCTGGGCGAGAGCCAGGTGCGGACGATCGCGATGGCCGCGACCGACGGCCTCAGGCGCGGGATGACCGTGAACGACACCGGCGCGCCGATCTCGATTCCGGTCGGGCCGGAGACGCTCGGCCGGATCCTCAACGTCGTCGGTGAGCCGGTGGACAAGGGCGCCCCGATCCACACGAAGAAGACGTATCCGATCCACCGCCCGGCCCCGCCATTCGAAGACCAATCGACGAAGGTCGAGATGTTCGAGACGGGGATCAAGGTCGTCGACCTCCTGGAGCCATACACGAAGGGCGGCAAGACGGGGCTCTTCGGAGGCGCGGGCGTCGGCAAGACGGTGCTCATCCAGGAGCTGATCAACAACATCGCCAAGCAGCACGGCGGGATCTCGGTCTTCGCGGGCGTCGGCGAGCGCACCCGGGAAGGTAACGACCTCTACCACGAGATGAAGGAGTCGGGCGTTCTCGAGAAGACCGCGCTCATCTTCGGTCAGATGACCGAGCCGCCCGGCTCGCGACTGCGTGTGGGCCTCACCGGCCTCACCGCCGCCGAGTACTTCCGCGACGAGGAAGGGAAGGATGTGCTGCTGTTCATCGACAACATCTTCCGGTTCACGCAGGCCGGGTCCGAAGTCTCGGCGCTGCTGGGCCGCATGCCGTCGGCGGTCGGCTATCAGCCGACGCTGGGCACCGAAATGGGCCAGCTGCAAGAGCGCATCACCTCCACGAAGAAGGGTTCGGTCACGTCGGTGCAGGCGATCTATGTGCCCGCCGACGACATCACCGACCCGGCGCCCGCCACCGCCTTCGCGCATCTCGACGCCACCACGGTCCTCTCGCGCCCGCTCACCGAGCTCGGGATCTACCCGGCCGTCGACCCGCTCTCCTCCACGTCGCGGATCCTCGATCCCAACGTCCTCGGCGCCGAACACTACCGGACGGCCCGTGACGTGCAGCTGATCCTCCAGCGCTACAAGGATCTCCAGGACATCATCGCGATCCTCGGGATGGAGGAGCTGTCCGACGAGGACAAGCTGATCGTCGCCCGCGCCCGGAAGATCCAGCGGTTCCTTTCCCAGCCGATGTTCGTCGCCGAGGCCTTCACCGGCACGCAGGGGCGCTACGTGAAGCTCGCGGACACCATCAAGAGCTTCCGGGAAGTCGTCGACGGCAAGCACGACGAGCTGCCCGAGCAGGCGTTCTACATGGTCGGCGACATCGGCGAGGCGGGGGACAAGGCGAAGAAGCTCGCGGCGAGCGGCTAGCGTGGCCGACCGCCTCACGCTCGAGATCGCCACGCCGATGCGGCTGGTCGTGGCCGAGACGGTCGACGAGATCGTCATTCCCGGCAGCCAGGGATACTTCGGTGTCCTGCCCGGGCACGCCCCCTTTCTGACGACGCTCGGGATCGGCGAGCTCACGTATCGGATCGGACGCGACGAGTACTACCTGGCGGTGTCGGGTGGCTTCGCCGAAGTGCGGGACGACAAAGTGATCGTGCTCGCCGACTGCGCGGAGCGCCCCGACGAGATCGACCGCGCCCGCGCCGAGCGCGCCCGCGAGCGCGCCGAGCGCCGGCTGTCGGGCAGGAGCGACGAGGAAGTCGACTACTCGCGGGCGACCGCGGCCCTGGCGCGCGCCCTCACGCGCCTTCAGACCGCTGGTCGTAGCCACTAGAGTCTGATCCGGGCTCGCCGACGTAGGTCTGATAGACTGCCGCAATTCTCTCCCCATACAGGAGGCGCTATGAGGAATGGCGGGCCCATCGCCCTGGTGCTGATCTCGCTCTCCGTCGTCCTGGCCGCAGTGCCCGGAAGCGCCGGGCCCGAGAAGATCGCGTTCCCGGCGAACTATAAAGACCACGTCCTCTACGCCACGGTCGACCGCTACGACAACAAGCAGTACCGCGAGCTCTACGGCACGCGCGAAGCGGTCGAGGCGGCGAGGAGTGGCAAGCCGATCCCGAGCGGCGCCGTCCTGACGCTGGTGCAGTACAAGGCCCAGGTTGACGCGGCCGGCAACCCCGTGAAGGACGCCAATGGCCGGTTCGTCAAGGGCGACCTCGTGGGCATCACGGTCATGGAAAAGCGGGTGGGCTGGGGGACGGAGTATCCGGACGACATCCGGAACGGCGAATGGGAGTACTCGGCGTTCACGGCGGATCAGAAGTTCAACGACAAGGCGAACTACAAGGCCTGCTTCCAGTGCCACAAGCCGCACGCGAAGCAGGACTTCGTGATCTCGTCGGCCCGGCTCGCTGGCCAGGCGCCGGGCGGCCCCATCGCGATGAAGGCGAGCCCCAATGACGTGGGCATTTCTGGATTCGCCTTCGGGCCGGGCAAGCTGACGATCGGTCCCGGGCAGTACGTGACGTGGACCAATGGTGACGACTCGCCGCACCAGATCACGCTCGCCCAGAGCCAGGAGCGGTCCCTTGTGCTCCTCAAGGGTCAGAGCCACACCCAGGCGTTCGCGGCCCCGGGCGTCTACGACTACACCTGCGGACTCCATCCCAACATGAAGGGGACCGTCGAGGTGAAGTAGCGGCCGCCGACTGCCTGGCGGAGCGGGCACACCGCCCACCTCGCCGGGCAGCCGCGCGCCGGCTCCCGCAGCAAGTCCGCGTCATCACGCGCGAGCGGTGTGGCATCGCGCTTGCCCCCAAGAGCGGCCATGCTGACGATCCTGATCGCAGACGATGAGCCGCACGTGATCGACCTCGTCCGACTGACGCTCGAAGATGATCGGATCGACGTGATCGACGCGATCGACGGCGAGACGGCGCTCGCGCAGGCCGAGGCCCGACGACCCGATCTGATCTTTCTCGACGTTCAGCTGCCCGACATCAGCGGATTCGAAGTCTGCGCCCGGCTGCGAAGTGACCGGCGGTTCGCCGAGACCAAGATCGTGATGCTGACCGCCGCGGCCCAAGAAGCCGACGTGGCGCGCGGCCTCGCCGCCGGCGCGAATCACTATCTGACGAAACCCTTTTCGCCCGTCCGCCTGCTCTCGCTCGTCGAGAGCGTCGCGCCGCACGCGTCCGTATGGCAGCGCGAGTAGGCGCCGCCCCCGGCGACGATCTGACGGTCGCCTATCGGCGGCTGAACGCCGCGTATCAGCAAACGCTGCGCTACGCCGAGGACGTCCGGCGGCTCTACCAGCAGGTGCAGCGCGCCATCTATCAGTCGCTCCTCGGCCTGGCCAACGCGCTGGAAGCGAAGGACGCCTACACGCGAGGGCACTCAGAGCGGGTCGGCGCATGGAGCCGGGGCGTCGCCGCGGCACTCGGCCGGCCGCCCGGCGAGGTCGACATGATCGGTCAGGCCGGCCTCCTCCACGACATCGGTAAGATCGGCATCCCGGAGGCGGTGCTGCGCAAGCCGGGCCCGCTCGATGCCGAGGAATGGTCGGTCATGCGGAACCATCCGCTGATCGGCGCGCAGATCGTCGCGCCGTTCGACTTCTTCGTGGGGGGCGCGCTGATGATCCGCCATCACCACGAGCGCTGGGACGGCTCGGGCTACCCGGACGGGCTCGCGGGGGACGAGATCCCTGTCGGAGCCCGCATCATCGCCGTCGCCGACGTGTACGACGCCCTGACGTCGAACCGGCCCTACCGCGTGGCCCTGTCCCACGCGACGGCGCTCGAGCACCTGACAGACGCCGCGGGCCGCACCCTCGACGAGGACTCGGTCGCTGCTTTCATCTGCCTGATCCAGACACTCTCGACGGCGAACCCCGATGTGGGCGCTCGATCAGCCTTGCGCGCCTCGAGCTGACCGACTGGTCGCCGACACGCCGCTGGCGTTGCTCGCCACCCTGGCGCTCGGCGTCGCGACGACGGGGACGCTGGTGGCGCTCGCGGTTCTCCCGCCGTCCGCCGTGCACGTCGCCGGCGTGACGGCGGGCCACGGCGCGCTCCTGGCCACCGCGCTGGCGTGGGCGCACGTACACTCCGCGTCCGGCGTCGTCGTCGTCGGGCTCCTCGGGCTGGCCGCGCTGGCCTCCGGCCTCGGCGGGCTCGGGGCGCTGGCGTATCTTGGTCCGGCTCTCTGGATCGCCTGGCTCGCGGGCCGCGGGCGACTCACCGGGCTCGGTCTCGGGGGCCCGGTGCCGCTGCGCGGTGCGCTGACTGGCGCGCTCGTCGGCGCCTTCCTCGCGTGTCATCTGCTGGTCTCGGTCTCGCGAACCCTCGGTGTCCACGTGCGCGTCGACCGCCTGTCGGAGGTGCTCGCCGCCGTGGCCTACGACCTCGGCGCCAACGTCCTGGCGGCCGAATGCTTCTTCCGCGGCGCACTCTTCACCCGCGCCCAGCGGCGCTGGCCCGCGGCCACCGCGGCGGCGCTCTCGACGGCCGCGTACGTGCTTCGCTATCTCGTCGATCCGCTCCTGCCGAAGAGCAGCGAGCTCGTGGTCGGGGCCGTCTTCTATCTGGTGCTGCTCGGCGCAATCAACTGCTGGCTCCTCTGGTGGTCACAGAGCCTGGTGCCCGGACTCCTCAGCGCGCTGGTCTTCTTCGCGGCGTATCGAACGCTCGGCTCCGGATGACCCTCGTCGCGGCCCTGCTGGCGGCCGTCACCGCGTTGCTCGCGCTCGACGGAGCCGGCCCGGCTTCGCTCTTTCGGCACGCCTACCTGGTACCCGTCGTCGTGGCCGCGCTGCGGTTTGGCGCTTTGGGCGGCACGATTGCGGCGGCGGCCGCGGTGCTGCTGAGCGCGCCCTTCGTGCTCCCCGAGATCGAGCGATCCGGCCTCACCAGCGAGGCCTCGGAAGGACTGATGACCTTCGCGGTGCTGGCCCTCGTCGGTGTCCTGAGCGGTGCGCTGCGGACGCGCGCCGGCCGCCATCGCCGTCGGTACGAGATCCTGGTGGCCATCCAGCGAACGCTGGCGGACGCGGCGGCGCTCGACGTCGCACTCGTTCGGGTACGGACCGCGCTCGTCCCTCGACTGCGGATGGACGACCTGGCCCTGGTCGCGCGTGATGGCGATCGGCTGGTGGTCGCCGGCGGCGACCGGGTCGCGCCCGGCTCGCTCGTCGCCAGAGTCCTCGACGAGGGCGCCGCGGCGTTCGTCGGCGATGCCGGCGGCGGCTGTCGGTCCCGTCGAGCGTTCGCGACGCCGCTCGTGTCGGGAGGGCGAGCGATCGGCGTGCTGGCGGTCGAGCGGAAGGGCGAGATCGCCGCGGAAGAACGCGCGGCGCTCGAGGCGCTCGGCGCCCACGTGGGCCTGGCCCTGGAGAACGCGCGTCTCGCGTCCCGGCAGCGGCAGTTCGCCGCGGAGCTAGCCGAGAAGATCTCGGTGGCGAGGCGAGAGCTCGAGGAGCTCGATCGGGCGAAGTCGGCGTTCGTGGCGATCGCATCGCACGAGCTGCGCACGCCGCTGACGGCGCTGCAGGGCTTCAGCGAGCTCCTGGCGCTCCGGCGCCTGCCTCCAGAGGAGGTGAGTCGACTCGCCGGAGTCATGCGCCGAGAGTCCAAGCGTCTGGGCCGGATCGTCAGCGATCTGCTCGACCTCTCGCGGATCGAGCGAGGCCTCGAGCCCGCGCTGTGTCGCGTGCCCCTCGCGGTCGAGCCGACTATCGCGGCCACGGTCGATGTCTTGCGTCAGGGGACCGCGACGCACCCGATCGCGATCGAGTGCGAGCCGTCACTGCCGAAGGTGGCCGCCGATCCCGATGCACTCGAGCGCGTCCTGACGAACCTGATCTCGAACGCGATCAAGTACTCGCCGATCGGCAGCGTGGTGCGGGTGAAAGCGCGCGCGCTCGGCGGCGCCGTCGCGATCGAGGTCGCCGACTCCGGGCGCGGCATTCCCGCAGAGGCGCTGAGTCGGATCTTCGAGCCTTACTATCGCGTGCCGGACGCGGTGGATGCGGCGCGCGGCACGGGCATCGGGCTGACCGTCGTCAAAGCGCTCGTCGAAGCCCACGGCGGCGCCGTCCGCGTCGACAGCGCGCCGGCGCTGGGTACGCGCGTGACGGTCGTTCTGCCGGCGTCCCAAGGGGCGTGACGTGCGAACAGCCGGGTCCGTTCCTTGACACTCTGCGTCGCACGCGTGTAGGGTAGGCGGGTATGTCTCGCCACGCAGCGGTTGCAGATCGCATGGCGGACGCCGTGGTGAAGCGCCTGACCGTGAGGAAGATCGCGGAGATCAAGGACGAGAACGCCGCGCGCGCTGCGATCCGCCGTGTCGTGCTCGACAACCTCGCAGCCGAGGAGCAGCTCGACGCCGACGCGCGCAAGCTCCTCATGGAGCACGCCAAGCAGATCAAGGACTCGGCGGCCGACTATCGGCAGCTCCTCGGCAAGGTCAAGGAGAAGCTCGCGCGCGAGCGCGGGTTCATCCTCTGATGCGGATGAGCCGCGAGCGCCTCTTCCATCTCGCCGACCTCATCATGAAGGAGCTCGGCACGACGGCCGGCGTGAATGTCAGGGCGCCCGACGACCTCCGGCCGGAGATCATCCGAGCGCTGACCGAGGAATCGAAGCTCGCGGAGTCGATCGACGGGGAGGTCCGCAAGATCCTCGGATCCTACTCGCGCCCGATGCCCGAAGGGAGCCACGAGTGGGAGGTGCTCTACCAGAAGACCCGTGAGGAAGTGTTCCGCAAGAGGTTCCGCCTCTGAAGCGCCTCGTCGTCGGCATCACCGGCGCCACCGGACCCATCTACGGGATCCGCCTGCTCGAGATCCTCCGCGGGTACGCGGAGGTGCAGACCCACCTGGTCATCTCGGCGCCCGGCAAGCGTACGATCATCGAAGAGACCGCGTACACGGTCAGGGACGTCGAAGGGCTCGCCGCCCATCACTACGACATTCGGGACATCGGCGCCTCGATCGCCTCCGGCTCGTTCCGGACGGCCGGCATGGTGATCGCGCCGTGCTCGATCAAGACCGCGGGCGCCATCGCGTCGTGTCACACCGACTCGCTGATCGCGCGCGCCGCGGACGTAACCCTCAAGGAGGGGCGGCCGCTCATCCTGCTCGTGCGCGAGACGCCGCTGCACATCGGCCACCTCAAGTGCATGCTGGCGCTCGCGGAGATGGGCGCGGTGCTGCTGCCGCCGATGCCCGCCTTCTACAACCGTCCCAAAGACCTGGACGACATCGTGAATCACACGGTCGCCCGTGTGCTGGATCGGCTCAATCTCCCGCAGACGCTCGTCGCCGAGTGGCAGGGCACGGTCCGGCGCGTCTCGACGGGGGAGCCGGGTGACTGACCTCTCGGTCGTCATCCCGGTCTACAACGAGGAAGAAAACCTCCCACCGCTCTGGGCGGAGCTGTCCCAGGTTCTCGAGCGTCTCGGGCTCGCGTTCGAGGTGGTGTTCGTCGACGATGGGAGCCGCGACCGGAGCGCCGAGATCATCCGCTCCTTCCGTGAGGCCGATGCGCGGGTGCGTCTGGTACGCCTCAAGACGAACGGTGGCGAGACGGCGGCGACCGACGCCGGGTTCAAGGCGGCGCGCGGCCGCCGCGTCGTCGTGATGGACGCCGATCTCCAGAACGACCCCGGCGATATCCCCACGCTGCTCTCGCACCTCGACCACTGGGACGCCGCGACGGGCTGGCGCGTCAGGCGGGCGGAGGGCGACAATCTCGTGCGGCGCGTGTCGTCGCGGGTCGCCAACCGTATCCGCAACTGGGTGTCCGACGAGGCGATCCAGGACAGCGGGTGCACCTTCCGCGCCTTTCGTCGGGAATGCCTGCGCGGGCTGGTGCTCTACCGCGGCTTCCATCGCTTCATTCCGACGCTCTTGAAGATGCGGGGCTACCGCGTGGTCGAGGTGCCGGTGAGCCATCGCCCGCGCCGGTTCGGCCGCTCGAAGTACGGGGTGCTGAATCGCGCGGTCGTGTCGTTGGCCGATCTCCTGGTGATCCGCTGGATGAACGCCCGGCTCCTCCGGTACGAAGTCGTCGAGGACGTGGGCGGCGACCTCGTCCGCGACTGAGTCCGCGAGTTGAGGATCCTGCTGGTCGGCCTCGGCCGCTGGGGCGAAAACCATCTCCGCGTGCTCGGCGAGCTCGGGGTCACCCTCTGGGCGGCGGACACGTCGCCGGGACGTCTGGCGTGGGCGACGCGTCACGGCGTCGCGGCGGACCGGGCTGTCGCCGACTACCGCACGGCCCTCCCGCACGTCGACGCGGTGGACATCGTCACGCCGGCGGACAGTCACGGGGCTCTCGCGCGCGCGTGCCTGGCCGCCGGGCGGCACTGCTTCATCGAGAAGCCCCTGGCGCGGACGGCCAAGGAGGGGCGCGAGCTTGAAGCCGCGGCCCACGCCGCCGGCCGCCTCCTGCAAGTCGGTCACATCTTTCGCTTCCATCCGGTGACGGCGACGCTGCGGGAGGCGCTGCGCACGGAACGAATCGGCCGGGTCCGTTACGCGACCGGGCGCTTCTCCGGGTTCAAGCGGCCGCGGGGTGACGCGGGCATCACCCAGACGGACGCGATCCACTACTTCGACCTCTTCGCGCATCTCTTCGGCCGCGCGGCGACCCGGGTCAGCGCGATGCAGCGCGATTTCTTGGGCCGCGGCCTCGACGATCTGTCCCTCTCGGTCGTGTACTACGGCGACATCCCCGCCGTCGTCGAGGCGAGCTACTTCGTTCCTGGAACCTGGCGCGACTGCGTGATCGTCGGGGAGCGCGGCGCGCTCGTGGCCGATTACGGGACGTCCGTCGTCACCCTCCATCTGGGCGAGCATCTCGAGCGCGGCGAGCACTGGGAAGCGGTTGAGACGGGGAAGGAGGAGCTTCCGACGGGACGCGAGGAGCCGCTCCGGCTCGAGCTCCAGTCGTTCCTCGACGCGTGCATCGGCCGGGCGCTCAACCTCGTGCCGGCCGCCGACGGCGTGCGCGCTCTTGCGGTGGTCGAAGCTGCCCTGCGGGCGGCCCAGCTCGGCGGGAACGTCAGCCTCTGAGAGCGGCGTCCGATACCGAAAAAAACTCGGACGCCGTGGCTTCTCGCGGCGGCCTGTCCTGTGAGCGAGAGGAAGGGGCGACTACCGGCGCTGTTTCGCCGCCGCGACGCTGTGACCGGCGAGGCCAAGCCCAGCATCAGCAGCGTTGCCGGCTCGGGCACCGGATCGCCCACCGCGTCGCCGGTGCTCCAGATGCGGTACGTGTTCGGCGGCGCAAAGTAGACCGTCGGCGGCCCCTGGCCGGCTCGAGGGCCGTGCTACGATCCTCCCGGCGACCTCTGCGGAAGTGGCTCGCGGAGGTGACCCACGGAGGGACTGTCTACCGCAGCGAGGAGAAGAAATGGCAATCCGACTCGTCGTGACGATCACCGCTGTACCGGGCAAGGGCTCTCAGCTCGCGGAGGCGTACAAGGCTCGCTGCGCGCAGGTGATGAAGGAGCCGGGCTGCGAGCAGTTCGAGGTTTTTCAGAGCGCCGCGAACCCCGACAGGCTCACGTTGCTGGAGCGCTGGGCCGACCAGGCGGCGCTGGACGCGCACGCGCGACTGAACAGCACGCGCCCGCCGCTGCTGCCGGAGTTGCGCGTTGGGAACGGCGAGCGCGAAGACTACGAGTATCGCCGGACCCGCTAGCACGATCCTGGCGCGGTATTGGTGTCGAAGCGGGGACGCGCTCGGGGTCTCTGTGACCGGCGACTGATGGCATCAGCGATCCTTCAGCGCATCTACGCGTACGATGGTCCAGCCAACCACGCGCAGCAGCCCGTCCATCGTAACGGGCGAGCGGCGATTGCCCTTGCGCCGTTCACTCGCATGCGGCTCTGAATGCTGCCGCCGTTCCGCGACGCGCCGATTCAGGATGACCCGAACGGTCTCGTTCTCTGCGAACGCTCGGTTGAAGAGCCTGTAGAGATGCTCGTGGTTGGGTGCAACGATGATGATTTGGCGGACCCCTTCTGGCTGGTCGTCGGGACGCCGAGTCCTTACTCGCCTCACGAGCTCGTAGAGCGCGCTCTTCCCTCCGCGATAGCCGGCGAGCCGGACGCGCCGCAGGATTTCGACGGCTGATGGGGCCGGATCCTCGCGGAGCCATTTCGCGATGTGAGGTGCGTACCGCACCACCTTCGACGGACGCCCGACCGCGTGCGCTTCGGAGCCATCCATGGGCGAACTGCATCGCAAATCTGATACCGGAATCGAATTCCAGAAAGATCAGTAACTTCTGCGTCGCTGGCCAGGAGCGAGCCTGGCGAGTCTCTGACCGGCCGATCATTCTCGAGCCAGTGCGCTCGTGTTTAGTTTCCGGAACAAATCAGTATGATCGTCGTTCGCATCGCGTAGAAGTCTGCTCGACAAAACGATTGGTGCAACGGCCGCGCCTTCAAGATGTATTCGATGATGACAATCGACCGCCGTACATTCCTTCTCATTTCCGCCTTCGATTTCGCCACACCCAACGCCGACCGCGTTGCATTGCCGGATACCGCGGCGTATTAACCGCCCGACAATGAGCGGCATCCTGACTACGTTCCGGTTCCACCAACGCAGCAGGCGGTGCCGTCGCAGGAACGCGGGCTGCGGCACGCCCGTGCACTGCCATACGAGCTGCAGGTCAGCGGAACGGCCGACCTCGCGCACGGTGTGTTCCGGATCGACTTCGCGAATACAGGCGAGGCTGGAGCCTGCTTCCACGTGCGTTCAGGCAACACCTCGGACGGGCCATGGGCAGATACGATCTTTCTGTGTATGGACCGAACGGGTTTCTGCGGGCCTTCCGGGGCACCGCATCCCCCGATGCCAAAGCCAACCTCGACGTCGACGGCAGCCACGGCATCGACGGATACACTGTCGTGCTCCGCATCACCAATCGCGGGCCCGTTCCCTGCCGCGTGACCGTGGCGAATGCCTACGACGATGGCGCGGTTGTGCGTCCGTTGCGTCCGGGCAGAGCTTCCGCGAGCGATGGGCGCTGAGGTCAAGCTTCGGCTGGTACGACCTCGTGGTCGAGACCGATACGGATGGTTCCGCCCATCGCGAAGGACGGGGCGCCTTCGAGCAGGCTCTACGCGCCCTCGAACACTTGCCGGAGACACGGCAGACCCAGGAACAGGCGATTGACCTTCGCTTCGAGCTCCGAACGGCGCTGCTGCCCCTTGGCGTGCAGGTTCAATCCGTGGGCGTGCGGGACCCGGGTGAGCTGGACCGCGCATTCGCCAGCATGAAAGCAGCGCGAGCGAGCGCTCTCATCGTGGAGTCGAGTTCGATGCTGTTCGCGTGGCGAGAACGGCTGGCGGACCTCGCATTGAAGAACCGGCTGCCCACCATGTTCGCGCAGAGACAGTACGCCGAGGCCGGCGGCCTCATGGCCTATGCGGCTGACTTCTCCGATCTGTTTCGCCGGACCGCCACCTTCGTGGACAAGATCCTGAAGGGTGCCAAGCCCTCCGATCTACCCGTCGAGCAGCCCACGAAGTGGGAGTTCGTGATCAACCTGAAGACCGCGAAGGCGCTCGGTCTGACCATTCCGCAGACATTGCTACTGCGGGCGGACCAGGTGATCGATCAGTGATAGACCGCCGCACATTCATCAGCGGATTGGCGCTTGCGGCACTGTCTGCGCCAGTTGTGGGCGAAGCGCAGCAAGCGGGGAAGGTCTATCGCATCGGGCTGCTGACTGCCCAGTCCCGCGAGACGAGCACTGCCTCTTGGGATTCCTTCCGCCAAGGCCTCCGTGACCTCGGCTGGGAAGACGGACGAAACATCGTCATTGAAGCTCGGTTCGCCGACGGCAAGTTCGACCGGCTCCCCGCCCTCGCCGAAGAGTTGTTGAACCTTAAGGTCAGCCTCATCGTCGCCGCGAACTCTCCAGGAGCTCGCGCCGCCATCTCCGCCACGAAGACCGTCCCGATAGTCATGGTGGAGGTCGGAGATCCTGTTGCCACGGGCTTCGTCACAAACCTGGCCCGGCCAGGCGGCAACGTGACGGGCATTAGCCTCATGCTCCTGGATCTTACCCAGAAGCGTCTGGCACTTCTGAAGGAAGCAGTACCGAGAGCCACACGGATCGCAGTGATCATGAACCCAGACGATCCGATCATCCCGATGCAGTGGCGCGAGGCCGAGGTTGCCGCGGGTCGACTCCGTGTCCGCCTTCAGCGGCTGGACATCCGCAATGCGGACGACCTTCGGCGCGCGTTCGAGGCAGCAGTGAAGGACAAGGCCGACGCCGTCCTGCGACTTGCAGACCCGCTCGCAGGGACTCTGAATGCAGAGACAGTGGAGCTGGCCACGAGGCATCGGTTGCCAACGATGCTCCGCACCCGTCTCGAAGTCGAGGCCGGCGGCCTGATGTCGTATTACCCGAATGCTCGTGATTACTACCGTCAGGCCGCGTCGTATGTCGACAAGATCCTCAAGGGCGCGAAGCCGGGCGACCTCCCTATCGAGCAGCCGACAAGGCTTGAGCTGGTCATCAATCTCAAGACGGCGAGGGCCATCGGCTTGACGATTCCACAATCGCTGCTTGGGCGGGCGGATCAGGTCATCGAGTAGTGCGTGCTCGCCCAACGCGGACAACTCCTGCGAGCAGCCCTCGGCTTCGCCGGTCTCCCTCGCCCGTCCTATGACCGCTCCCTTCACGCCCTCCGCACATGGCTCGACTCGCGGTCTGGCATCCGACGAGTCGCTGTCGGCATGGCGCGCCGGGGCTACGAACCTCCAGATCACCCGCTACGACGAGAAGGGCTGGCGGGCCACGTTCTTTACGAGCGGGATGGAGCACTCGCCCACGAGTGCGACGGGCTCCGCGTGGGAGCGGACGCCGTGGCTGCGGTCCAGGGAGCGGCGCGGGAGGCGCTGAGAACCGCAGGGGATTGAGCGAGGAGGGACTGAGTGGTACCCTTCCCCTCGCCGACCATTTGAGCACCGGGGTTGACGCAAGCGGGCGTCCTGCCTCGATAGGGCTGGCTGAGTCGGGCGCTAATTCTCGGATGCTCAATAGTGGACCAGCAGAAGTGGACCTGCCCGCAGTGTTCTCGGGTGATCTCGCCTGACGACTCCGTCGTGCGCCGCCGGGGCGGGTTGTCCCATCTCGACTGCCAGCGTCCTCGGGTTCTCACCGCCGAGGAGCGGCTGCTCCTCTTCACCTACTGCCAGGACCATCGAGTCGCGTGTATAACTTGCTCCACGAGCCTCTACCTGTACGAACTCGGTAGGCACACGCATCGTTGCCCTTGGTGCCGCAGTGATCTTACCGACAGCGTGCGAGACCACCTCTACGACTGCGCAACGCTACCAGAGAAGATACGACGAAGGGCGAAGGCGGTGCGCGAGGCGGCCCGAACCTTGGTGAAGCAGAGCCATCAACTGCGTGACAAAGCGGACGTGGTGATGCGCGAGGCCGAAGCGGCAGTCGCCGCGCTCCGGGAGACCATGCACTCGTCGCGGAATGGCAGCCCAAGGCGCGAGACTGAGTACAAAGGCTGGCGGATCGAACCACAGTCCTACGAAACGGACAGGGCGCGTTGGTGTCCCAAGGTACTGGTGAGAAGCGCCGAGCGCGGAACCGTTCACACGCACATCGTACTCGGCCGAGTGTTCCGCACGAAGCAGGACGCCGACGCCTACGCCAGCAAGTGGTCGAAGGAGTTGATCGACAACCACGGCAGCGCGTTATAGCCTGAGCGACCCGAGAAGAAGCCCGCGCCTGCCCCGCCCACCACACGCAGGGTCCTCCCGATGCAGCTCCAGCCGGGTGACCGCCTTGTCGATGAAAGCGGCGAGTGGGAAGTCATCGGCCGGTCCTACACGACGGCGGGCGGCAAGACCGCTCATGTTCGTGTCCCGAGGGTCGGCGAGCCCGCCGACCGTGACTGACCGCCTCGGCCGCCTGCACCTCGTCACGCTCGAAAGCGGCCCGTGTAGACGCTGATCCGCCCGTGCTCGGAGCACGTCATCGTCGAGACGGCGTCGCCTTTGCCGGATCGACGGTTAACAATGCAGCGAGGTGCTCGATGAGGCGGGGCGACAGGCCGGCACGCGCGAGGTCCTGCAACTTGGCATACGGACGGTTGACGGTGATCCTTTGGGCCTGACGCCGCTCCAAGCCGGGCACCGCGGCCAGCTCTTCAACGGTCGCCGAGTTGACGTCGATCTTCCTAGGCGCCCCCTGCTCACGCGCAGTGTTGAAGCCCAAGAGCCAGAGCAGGAGCTGCCCGGAATCCGAAGGCCGCTCGGCGAAGGCCGGAAGGGCGGCCGGGAACACGAGCGAGAAGGTAAGGATGCCGCAGGTGGCGACGAGGCGGACTCGGGTCAGCAAGGCCTTCATACTGATCTCCAGCGTGGGGCGCTCATGTTCTTGTTTGCGCTGCATCATTGGTCCGACAGAACGTCGGTGTCCATCAGGTCTTTCCTGCAAGGGCTTCGGGGGGTTTCACGGAGCGGCGAGATGAACTCTCAGAAGCTGGAGCGCCCACGAGCGCATCAGCGTGAGGCGAACGACTGCCGAGGAGGGCAAGCGATGATGCGACTACGTCGGGCTTCAGCGATCGTTGCGCTCTGTCTGCTCACCTCGACTGCGAGGGCCTACGCCGAGTGCGCGTTGGTGCTGTGGAGGCGCGTCGGGTTTCCGGAAAGGCGATCGCGAAGCTATCGGGAGCCGAGCTATGCTCCCGGCCCTGCGGTACGTGCCTCCACTTGTTAGACGGGCTGTCGAGGGGCAACCAAAGAGAGGGGAATGCCATGAAGAGCTATCTTGCAGTGATCGCTGTAATGGGGCTGTTCTTGATCCCGGCTGTCCCGTCGCCGGCGGGGCCGATGAAGTCCACGCCTATGCGCTGGCGCTAGAGACTTTCACCGCCCCGTCCGTCTTTTCTTGCCCCACGAAACAATCGGGGACGAGCGCCTTGGGGTGGATCTGGAGTGCGAGGAATGTCATATTCCTCGGTCCCGGGGTTGGTACTTCGGCCTTGATGGCGGCGATGTGACGATCGTCGTGTGCAACGGTGATACGCCCCAGCAAATCCGCGAGACGCTCACGTCCCGCATTCAGCAACTCGGAGCCGGTCGCGGATACGCCGTCAAGCCGGTCAGCATCGTCGTGCCGATGCTGCAACGAGGCGAGTAAAGCGCGCTTCGATAAGCCGCGCGGCTCGAAGGGGAAGTGAAGATGCCGCCTACTTGGCGTGAGCAGTACGATCCCGCCTTGGGGTGCAGGATCACTCCGGCGCAGCCGTAACGGCGGCTTCCACAGCGGCGGCGTCGGAACCTAGCCGCATAGCGCGACACCAATCGCGCAATGTGATGAAGTCGTAGTGTCCAAGATGCCCCACGTGTTTGCCGCCGTCTATTAAAGTCTTGTCGTCTCTGGCTTTCTCCAGCGCGGAGACGATGTTCTCGGGGAGCTTTGGTAGCGGCTTTGTCGTCTGTGTTGGACTGTTCGTCTCGACGTCGTCGCGTATCCGAATGCGGGCCAGGGCCTCGCCAAGTATGAACTCGCTGGCCTGTTCTGGCAGGCTCGACACGCGGTCAAGAATTCGTTTTATCGTGGCGATCGGCAGCGTCACGACCATCGGCGCCTAGCCTTTCTTCTTCGCCCACCGCGCCCGCGCCGCCTTGCGCGCGATGTCGCGCCACTCCTCGGAGGTCATGGTCTCTAACCGGGGCTCACCGCCGTTGCGGCCGAGCGCGACAACGCGCCGATTCTTCTTCCGGGCGGGCATTGCCAGCAATGGTAGCGCAATCGGCTGGAGCTGCTCGGTCATTCCGGAAATGGCAACGCCTTCGTATATCAAAATAGCTGACGCTGAACTTCGAGTGCCCGAAGGACCAGCGGAATTATTTTCTGGTCCCTGACGGCAGGGTGAGCCCCGACAAACAAAACGCGCGAGCCTGACCCCCAGCAGAGGGGCCCGAGTGTCTTTACCTATGTGCGCTGCATCGCCGAGTCCCCATTCCAGAAACACAAATGGCACGCGTGATACCACTTTGGTGGTCGCGCAGCTCTTTACTAGTGGAGGGGCGCCGAACAAAAACGCGCGAGCCGGACCGCCGAAAATCGGTCTCGATACTCTTTTATTAGTGAAGGGCCGACGAAATGAGCGCGAGCATGGCCACACTATCCGGGCCTCGGCGCCCTTTATTTATGTCGGCAGCATCGCCGAATCCCGATTCCGGAAACAAAAGTGGCACGCGTGACAACACTTTGGGGGTCTCGGCGCTCTTTCCTAATGAAAGACCGACAAACAAAACGCGTGAGCCTGAAGGAGGCCGACTTGCAGCCGACCCATGAGACCAGTGCAGTGCCCGAGCCGACCGAGCGGTTCGTGCTCTTGTCTCTGGACACCCTGAACACGGCGGCGGGCACCGTGACTACGACGCCGATCATCGACACGCTCTGGCCTGACGGCTCGCTCGGCTTTCTCGGCGGACCCGCCAAGGCGGGCAAGTCAAGCTATGCCTTGGAGGAAGCACTCTGCCTCGCGATGGGCTGGCCGGTCCTTGGCCATTACCCCGTGCCCGCGGCGAAGCGCGTGCTCTTCATCGAGGAAGAGGACGAGGCCGCCAAGGTGAACGAACGTGCGCGGGCGCTCATCAGGCAGCACGGCGCGGACCCTGACGCGCTGGCCGGGCACCCCGGCATCCATTTCCTGATTCAGCAGGGCTTCAAGATGGACAACGAGACCGACCTCGACTCGCTCCGACGCACAATCGGGGAGCACCAAATCGACGTGATCTACCAGCGGAAGCTATTCAAGGCGATCCCGGAACCGTACTGGTCCCTCTGCCGCGTGGGACTTTACACGGGCTGCCGGAAGTCCGAGTTGCTCGCGGCCCGGTGGGACCTCATAGATTGGGGGCGGCGAATCCTGACGCTCCCCACGTCCAAGAGCGGCAAGCCGAGATTCGTAGAACTGGGGAGCAACGTGCTTGACACCCTTCGCAAGATCCCGGGGCGCGGAGAGCAACCGCTGATCTTCCCCGGCTGCCGGAAGGTCTCGCATTGCTTCCCCGGCTGGGCGGAGGAAGCCAAGCTACTGGGCAAGGTGACGTTCCACACCCTCCGCCACACTTTCGCCTCGCGCCTCGTCATGGCCGGGGTGGATCTCCTGACTGTAAAGGCGTTGGGCGGCTGGAATCGATTGGAGATGGTCGAGCGATATTCGCATCTTGCCCCGGCGCATAAGCGGGCGGCGGTTGGACGGCTAGCCCAGTCGGACCCGCTTCGGACTTCGGACTCCGCTAATGGCACCTATACTGGCACCAGCCCATCGGAGGTGAAAGCTGGCTGTGAAGCCACTACGGCGTAACTACCCGTGAAGATTTGGTGCCGAAGCGGGGACTCGAACCCCGACACCCTTGCGGGCACTAGACCCTGAATCTAGCGCGTCTGCCAATTCCGCCACTTCGGCCCGAAAAGCGTGAGTCATAATACCTTTCGGCCATGCCAAGTCAAGCCAAGGAGACGTCCGGGGACCGGCCCATCGCGACCAACCGCCGCGCCCGGCACGAGTACGAGATCCTCGAGACCGTCGAGGCGGGCCTGGTGCTCCGGGGCACCGAGGTCAAGTCCCTCCGCGCGGGGCAGGTGAACTTCAAGGACAGCTATGCGTCCGTCCGCAACGGGGAAGGCTGGCTCCTCGGCTGCCACATCAGCCCCTACAGCCACGGCACCGACGCCAACCACGACCCGGAGCGGGACCGGAAGCTCCTGCTCCACAAGCGGGAAATTTCCCGTCTCTCCGGAAAGATCAGCGAGCGTGGGTTGACGCTCGTTCCCCTGCGACTCTATTTCAAGGACGGCAGGGCCAAAGTCGAGCTCGGCCTGGCGCGCGGCAAGAAGCTGCACGACAAGCGATCTGCCCTGCGCGAGCGGGAAGTGCGGCGCGAGATGGACAAGACCGCCCGCGCCGCTCGCCGCGGCGCGTGGTAGTGCGTGCTATACTTATGAAAAATCGAGCGCTTCAAGGGGGGCGACAGGTTTCGACGGGGATCAGCGAGGTCCAGGCTGCGTCTCGAGGTTTCTCTCCCCTCGTTAATAAGAGAGAACGGTATAGCTGCCGACACACAGCTAGCTCTGGCGGCCTAACACCCGTCAGCGTCCGCCGGTTCGAGCCATCAGGGACCGGGAACGGACGTCATATTCTGGTGGCTGGCTCCGAACCTGGCCTCAGGGGAGGGGCGAGACTTTTGAGGCTGGCTGCGCGGTGATCCGGCCGATCGGAGTGCCGCGCGGCGAGAAGCAGTAGAGTAGATCGGCTATCGACGTAGACGCCTGCGGCTGAGGGTTTCCGGACGTGGGTTCGATTCCCACCGCCTCCACCATACTCGACAGCGGCACTCTTTCGTGACCGCGAACGACCCGGCTGCGGTGCTGTTCGACTTCGGGGGAACGCTGGACGCCGACGGGCTCCCTTGGAAGGAACGCGTGTTCCGGCTGTTCCGCGCGGAGGGAGCGGTCGTGACCCGCGAGCGGTTCGACCCGCTGTTCTACGGGGCCGACGACGCGCTCGTCGGTACGCTGCCGTCGACGACCTCGTTCGAGGACACCGTCGCGCGGCTCGTCGACGGCGTGGCAGCCGCCCTCCAGCTCCCCGATCCCTCGATCGCCCACCGTGTGGCGCGCCGCTTCCTCGCCGACGCGCTGACCACGCTGACCTCGAACACGCCGCTTCTGCGCGAGCTGGCGCAACGCTACCGGCTCGGGATCGTCTCCAACTTCTACGGAAACCTGGCGCGAGTGTGCGACGATGCCGGTATTCATTCCTTCTTCGATGCTCTCGTCGATTCGGCCGAGGTCGGGTGCGAGAAGCCGGACCCGCGGATCTTCCAGCACGCCCTGCAGGCACTCGGCGTCACGGCGTCGGCGGCCACGTTCGTCGGCGACTCGTTGCCTCGCGACATGGCCGGCGCACGCGGCGTCGGCATGCGCCACATCTGGCTCGCGGGGGCGGAAGAGCCCACGGCGAACCCGTGCTGTCGAGACGACCGTCGAATTCGCTCCCTGGGGGAGCTGGAGGCGATCCTCTTGTGATGGCGCCGCTCAGGGGCGGCATCATTGCCGCGGGTGAGGGCAGCCGCTTGCGCCGGGCCGGCTTCACGATGCCCAAGCCGATGGTGCCGATCGCCGGTGTGCCGCTGATCGAGTCGGTGATCCGGAACTTTCGCGCCGCGCGCATCGCGCCGCTCGCGATCATCGTCAACGAGCAAGAGCAGGAGTGCGTGGACTGGGTGCGCGCCCGCTTCCCAGGCCTCGCCGTCGACTTCATCGTCAAGACGACGCGGTCGTCGCTCGAGAGCTTCGTCGAGGTGATCGCGCGCCATTCCGGCGGTCGGATGCTCGTCTCGACGGTGGACGCCTGGTGCGTCGAGGCGGACTTCGTGCGCTTCGTCGACGCCGCGGCGCGGCGACCGGCCGAGGCGACCGTGCTCGCGGTGACGCCGCTGATCGCCGACGAGAACCCGCTACGCGTCGCGGTGGCGCCCGACGGCCGCGTGACCGACGTGGGTGGCGCCGCCGGCGAGCTCGTCACGGCCGGGATGTATCTGGTGCCCGAGCGCGTGCGCGCGGAGACGCCGCCGGCCGGGCTCGATCGGCTGCGCGACTTCTTGCAATGGCTCGCCCGCTCGGGCGCGCCGGTGTACGGCGAGGTCATCGAGCGGGTGGTCGACGTGGATCGGGCCGACGATGTGGCACTTGCTGAAACGCTGGCCTTGGCGGGGCGGGTATCATAGATCGGTTGAGGAGGATCGCGTGAGCAACTCGTGCTGGGGTATCTTTCGCGAATCGACCCACTCGCCGGGCCGCGAGTCCGACGACACCGAGATCTTGCGGCTGACCGGCAAGCATCTGGAGGCCAAGGGGTTCCAGGTCAAGCTCAAGACCGCGGACGAGGTCCACGAGATCGACGACGCGCGGCCGCGCTTCGTGTTTCTCATGTGCGAGCGGGTCGAGGTGCTCCATCGCCTACGCGCCCTCGAAGCGGGCGGCGTGCCGCACGTGAACAGCCCGCGCGCGGTCCACAACACCTATCGCGACCGGATGATCGCGGTCCTCGACGAAGCGAACGTCCCGTTCATCCAGAGCCGCATCGTCTCGACTGCCGAGCCGGCCGCGCCGGGCGCGCTGCCGGTCTGGGTGAAGCGGGCAGACGTCCACAACACGCAGGACGGAGACGTCGTGTTTGCGCCGACAGAGGCGGTCGTGGCAACCGCGCTCCAGGGACTCGCCGAGCGCGGGATCGCGCGCGCCGTCCTGCAGCCGCACGTCGCCGGCGATCTGATCAAGTTCTACGGAATCGGCGCCGGCGGCGGCCCGCACCGCGAGCCGCCGTGGTTCCGCTGGTTCTACCACAAGGACCAGCAGCTGGTGGGCCACCCGCTGGACCCGCGACAACTCGCGCGCCTCGTGCGCCGCGCCGCGACGGCCCTCGGCCTCGAGGTGTACGGCGGTGACGCGATCGCGACGGCGACGGGCGAGCTCGTGCTGCTGGACGTGAACGCCTGGCCGAGCTTCGCGCTCTACCGCGACGAGGCCTCCGCCGGCATCGCGGCGTACCTGGCCCTTCGATTCGCGGGAGGCCGGCGGTGACGGAGCGACGCGAGGTCGGTCCACGCTCGCAGAAGATCGTCGCCCAGGAGCGGCGCTACCTCTCGCCGGGCTCGCAGGGCTTTTCGCTCTACGCCGGCCTCGCGATGGCGCGCGGCGTCGATTGCACCCTGATCGACGAGGACGGCAACGAGTACATCGACTTCATCGCCGGCATCGCGGTGGGCAGCGTCGGTCACTGCCATCCCCACTACGTGGAGGCGCTCAAGCGCCAGGTCGAGCGACTCACGTTCGGCAGCTTCACGACGGAGACGCGCGCGAAGTTTCTCGACCTGGTGGCCTCCGTCACGCCCGAGGGCCTGACGCGCATCCAGATGTTCTCCGGCGGCGCCGAGGCGGTCGAGGCCGCGCTACGGCTCGCGCACGCGGCGAGCGGCAAGTCCGAGGTGCTCGGGTTCTGGGGCGGCTTCCACGGCAAGACCGCCGGCGTGTTGCCGCTGCTCGGCAGCGAGTTCAAGCACCACCTCGGGCCGTTCGTCCCGGGCCGCTATCTCGCTCCGTACGCCGACTGCTATCGCTGCCCGCTCAAGCTCCGGTATCCGGACTGCGGCATCGCGTGCGCGGAGTTCGTGCGCGACGTCATCCGCTACCAGACCGCCGGCGAGATCGGCGCGATCATCGTCGAGCCCATGCAGGGCACCGCCGGGAACATCATCCCGCCCGATGGGTTTCTGCGCGCGGTCCAGGCGATCGCCAGGGAGCACGGAGCTCTGCTGATCAGCGACGAAATGATCTCGGGATTCGGCCGCACCGGCGCCATGTGGGGCTGCGATCACGACGGCGTCGTGCCGGACATCATAACGGTCGGCAAGGGGATGGGCGGCGGCTTCCCGCTCGCGGCCGTGATCTCCTCCGACACGATCACCGCGGCCAAGCCCTGGTCCAACCCGAGCGCCGCCTCGTCCAGCTACGGGGGGAACCCGCTCGCGGCCGCCGCCGGCCTCGCCTCGCTCGAGATCATCCTGAAGCAGGACCTGGTCAAGAACGCCGAGCGCGTGGGCAAGGTGATGCTCGGCCGCCTCGAGGCGCTGAAGGAGAAGTACCGGTGCGTGGGCGAGGTCCGGGGCCGGGGCCTGATGCTCGGCATCGAGCTGGTCCGCGACCGGACGACGAAGGAGCCGCTCTCGAAGACCGTGACGCAGGCGCTCTACCAGGAATGTCTCCGCCGCGGGCTCGTCTCGATGACCTACGCGCCCTCGGTCCGCATCAACCCGCCGCTCACCATCCGCGAGGATACGGCGCTGGCGGGGCTCGCCATCCTGGACGAGGCGCTGGAGGCGGTCGTGCGAGACCACGGGCTCCAGTAGCATGCTGCGCGGCGCGATCATCGGCCTGGGCAACGTCGCCCTTCACGGTCACCTGCCCGGCTGGCGCCGCCGGCGTGACGTCGAGATCGTCGGCGTCACCGACTCGCGGCCCGAGCAGCGAGCCTTCCTGGACGCGCATGCGCCCGGCGCGCGCTGGTACGCGACGCCGGCCGAGCTCCTCGCCGAGGCCGCGCTGGACTTCGTCGACATCTGCACGCCCCCCCGGAGCCACGCGCCGCTGATTCGGAGCGCGCTCGAGCGCGGCCTGCACGTGCTCTGCGAGAAGCCGCTGGTCGGCGACCTCGACGACCTGGCGCCGCTCGCGCGCCTGGCGGCGAAGATGGAGCGCGCGCTCTACACCGTCCACAACTGGCACCACGCGCCGATCGTGCACCGAACGGCGGAGCTGATCCGTGAAGGTCGCATCGGGCGGGTCAACCACGTGGTCTGGCACACCCTCCGCACCCGCCCCGCGTCGGCGGGCGACGAGCGCAACGGGAACTGGCGGGTCGATCCTGCCGTCGCCGGCGGCGGGGTCCTCACCGATCACGGCTGGCACGTGTTCTACGTCGTCAATCGATGGGTCGGCGAGTCGCCGCTGTCGGTGAGCGCCAGGCTGGAGCGGCGACGCCACGTCTCGTGGGACGTGGAAGACACGGCGAGTGTCCGTGTGACCTTCGCCGAAGCGACCGCCGAGATCTTGTTGACCTGGGCGTCGGACGTCAGGCGGAATTGGGCCGAGGTCCGTGGGACCACGGGCGTGCTCGAGCTGCGGGACGACACCCTGGTCTTGAAGGGTGACGGACGGGGCGTCGATCGCGCTTGGCCGTGCCCGCCGGCCATGTCCGACGGCTCGCATCACCCGGATTGGTTCGACGCAGTGGCGCGCCAGTTCCTCGCCGAAGCGACGGGGGCGGGCCCGCGTGGGGCGAACCTCGCCGAGGCGACGCTCTGCGTCGCGCTCGAGCACGGCGCCCGCGAGTCGAGCCGGCAAGGGGGGCGCGACGTCGCGGTCTCCGGAGTCCTGACCTGACGACTGCGGTCGCCGTCTCCGCGCGGTCGGTGGAAAGCCTGCTCCTCGTCGTCCCACCCGAGCCCGGCGTGAGCGCCAGCGTGTCGCCGGACGCGGTGGTCGCGGGGCTCCCGTTGCTGCGGCGGATTGTCCTCGCCGGCACCCGCGCGGGGTTCGCGCGCGTGATCGTGCAGGATCCCGACGCTGGCGCCGGCCTCCCCGGCGGGACCGCGGCGACCGCGCTGACCGACGCCTCCCCGGCGCCCGACTCGCGACGGCGGATCGTGATCCTCCCCGCCAACGTCGTGCCCCAGCCACGATGGCTCCTGGCACTCCGCGACGCGGAGATCGAGACCGAGCGGCTCTACGTCGACGCGTCGATGACCGCGATGATCGACACCGAGGATCCGGCAGCCGTGCTCGCCGCGGCGGCGCGCTGCCGCGGCGTTGGGGAGCTCGTGGCGGCGCTGCGCGCTCGGTTCGGCTGGGCGAGCCTCGAGGCCGACGGTACGGGGCGCTTCCCGCTCACGGCGTCGTCCGACACGAAGCTGGCCGAGACCTGGCTCCTCCGGAGCCTGATCAAGCAGCGCGAGGGGTTCATGTCGCGCCACGTCGAGCGGAAGATCTCGCTGGCGCTCACGCGCCGGCTGGCCGCCACGCACGTGACGCCCGACGCCATGACGCTCGTGAGCCTCGCGGTCGGGCTCCTGGGCGCGCCGTTCTTCCTGTCGTCGTCGCCCGCGTATCAGCTGGCCGGCGCGCTCCTGTTCCTGGCGCATTCGATCCTCGACGGCTGCGACGGCGAGCTGGCGCGGCTCAAGTTCATGGAGTCGCCGCACGGCGCCATCCTCGACTTCTGGGGCGACAACGTCGTGCACGTCGCGGTGTTCGTGTGCATGGCGGTCGGCTTGGCCCTCGCCCAGGAAGCGACGTGGCCGCTGGCGCTCGGCGCGCTCGCGGTCGTCGGGACTCTCGGGGCCGCGGCCTGTGCGTCGCGCCGGACCATGCTGGACACCGCGCTTGGCGGCGACGCCACGTGGACGGCGCGCCTGACGGAGGCATTCTCCCATCGCGACTTCATCTATCTAGTGATCGCGCTGGCGGCCGTCGGGAAGGCCCACTGGGTTCTGATCCTCGCGTCCGCCGGCACGCCGATCTTCTTCCTCCTGCTCCTGTGGGTCGGCGCGCGGCGGCGCGCCTGAGGCGCCGTGGCCGGATTCGTCGACGTGCTGCTCCGAGGGCTCGCCCTGTGCGGCCAGGCGCTCGCCGTCGGCGGTGTGCTGTTCGCGGCGCTGCTGCTCCGTCCGGCCCTCCGCGAGAGCGCGGCGGCGCGCGGGCACCTCGTGAAAAGCCTTGCGCTGACGGCCGCGGGCGCCATGGTCGTGGCCGGAGCGCAAGCGCTGTCCCTCGCCGTCCAGCTCTCCGTCCTGGGCGACGCGACTGCCGGCTGGCCTCTCGCGGAGATCGTGGGCACGAGCTACTTCCGCGCGGGCCTGGCGAGGATTCTGGCGTGCGCCGGGCTGGTCGCCGGCTGCATGGCCCTGTGGAGGCGCCCGGAGCGGTTGGGGTGGTGGGTGGCGCTCGCCGGATTCGCGGTGCTCCTTGGCGCGGGGAGCGCCTGGACGAGTCACGCGGCGGGTCGCCTCGGGCCCCGGGCGGTGCTCCTGATCCTCGATGCGCTCCACCAGCTCGCGGCGGGGGCCTGGATCGGCGGGCTGCTCCATCTCACGGTCAGCGCTCTGTCGCGCGCTGAGGTCGCGTGGTCGGTGCCGCTGCTCAAGCGGTTCTCCACGGTCTCCCTGGTCGCCGTCGCGACGCTGGTCGTCGCCGGCGTCGGGCTCACGCTGTCGTACGTGGATGGTCCGCAGGCGTTCCTCGGCACGTCCTACGGCGTGATGATCCTCACGAAAGTCACCGTCCTCGGCGGGCTCCTCGTGCTCGGCGCGGCGAACTTCTTCGCTGTGCGCCGGCTGTCGGAGGGGTCGCCCGTCTTGCTCGCGCGATTGCGGCGCTTCGTCGAGGTCGAGTTCGGCCTCGGCGCGACGGTGCTGTTCGTCGCCGCGTCGCTGACCTCGTTGCCGCCCGCGCGGGACGTCGTCGTCGAGCGTGCCCCGCTCGCCGAGGTCGGCGTACGGTTCACGCCCCGGTGGCCCGCGCTGACGTCGCCGAAGATCACGGAGATGCCGGTGGACGATCGCAACGCGCCGCGCACGGCCGCCGACCGGGCGTGGTCGGAGTTCAACCACCACGTCGCCGGCCTCTTCGTGCTCGGCATGGGATTGCTGGCCGTCGTGCACGTGATAGGCCGGGTGACCTGGGCGCGTCACTGGCCGCTGGTGTTCCTGGGCCTCGCGGGCTTCCTGCTCGTCCGCAACGACCCCGGCGCCTGGCCGCTCGGACCGCTCGGCTTCTGGGAGAGCATGTGGTATCCCGAGGTCCTCCAGCACCGCGTGTTCGTCCTCCTGGTCGTCGCCTTCGGCGTCTTCGAGTGGCTGGTCCGCACGGATCGGCTCCGGGTCCCCGGCGCCGCGCTCATCTTTCCTCTGCTGTGCGCCGTCGGCGGCGGGCTCCTCCTCACCCATTCGCACGCCGGGCTGAATCTCAAGGAGGAGTTCCTGATCGAGGTCACGCACGTTCCTCTGGGCATGCTGGCCATGACCGCGGGATGGGGACGCTGGCTCGAGCTGCGGCTGCCGGCGCCCGCCGGCCGGCTTCCGCGTCGTATCTGGCCGCTGGCGTTCACGCTGGTGGGCGTCGTCCTCGTCTTCTATCGGGAAAGCTGAGCTGAGATACCTTCGCGTCGCCCTCCTGGTGCTCGGTGTGGCGCTGCTCGCCACGCTGGTCGCCCAGAACGATCCCGCGACCGTCCTGGCTTCGATCACGGACCTTTCCTGGCGGCTGGGGATCATCCTCTGTTTTCCGGTCGCGCTCGTGATGCTGTTCGACACGCTCGGCTGGCGCTTCGCCTTCCTGCGCGAGGCCGTCGACTTCCGAGCGCTGGTCGTGGCGCGGCTCGCTGGGGAGGCCTTCAACCTGACGACGCCGACCGCCGCGCTCGGAGGTGAGGCCGTCAAGGCCTGGCTCCTGCGCGGTCACGCGCCGATCGATGCAAGCCTCGCCTCGGTCATCGTCGCGAAGACCACGATCACGCTGGCTCAGGGACTCTATCTCCTCCTGGGAGTCGTGGTGGCGTGGCGAACCGTCCTGAGCGGCTCGCTCCTGCTCTACGGCATGCTCTGGCTCCTGGCCATCGAGGCGGTCGCCCTCGCGGTGTTCGTCCTGGTGCAGACGCGCGGCATGCTCGGGTGGGCGTGGCGGCTGCTCGAGCGCTGCGGCGTCCGCGCCGTACGGGGGCGCGCGACGCTCGGGCGCGTCGACGACGCGCTCGGCGAGTTCTACCGGACCGCGCCTCGGCGATTGGTGCTCTCGATCGGCTTCCACTTCGTTGCCTGGCTCCTGGGCTCGGTCGAGACGTGGCTCATCCTGAAGTTCCTCGGCAGCGAAGTGTCGCTCGCGACCGCCACCGTGATCGAAGCATTCGGCACGGCGATCAAGGTCGCGACGTTTCTGATTCCGGCGAGCCTCGGGGTGCTCGAGGGCGGCTTCCTGGCGACCTTCGTGGCGCTCGGGCTCTCGTCGACTACGGCGATCTCCTTCAGCCTCGTGAGACGCATTCGCGAGGTGGTCTGGATCGCCGTCGGCCTCATCGCGTTCGCCGTCATGCGACCCCGCGCCGTGTCCTCGTCCTAGGCTCACTTAAAGAGCCCGGCGCGAGGTTTCCGTTGTTAGAATTGGCATCCGATGAGCGTCAGAGGCCTGGCCGGCGCTGTGGTCGCGCTCTTGCTCGCCTGGGCGGGTAGCGCGGGCGCCGTCTTGCCCATGGTCACTCACGACGGCCGCCCGTACGTCGAGCTCACCAAGGTGGCCGCCTCCCTGCAGACCAGGGTCGACGCGACCCCCGTGAGCACGCGGGCCCGTCTGCGCTCGGGCGACAACGTCGTCACTCTCACGCGGAACTGGTCGCAGGTGCTCGTCAACGGGAAGCCCGTCGTGCTGGACGCGCCGGTGCGGGTCAAGCACGGGGTCTGGCTGGTGCCGCGGTCTTTCGTCGGTCGCGTTCTTCCCACGCTCGTGGCCGGGGCGCCGGCCGCCGCGGCCCCCGTGCGGCTCGTCGCCGCGGCGGCGGAGGTCGCCCTGGCGGATCTGCGGGTCCGGTCGTATCCGTCGTTCACGCGTATCGTCGTCGAAACGTCGGCGGCCGTCGCCCATCGCGTCGAATCGAGCGGACCCAAGGAAGCGCGCGTCCGACTGATCGGCCTCACGAGCGGCGCGCAGGCCGACGACGTCCGCGACGGGTTCATCGCGGAGGTCCGTCTGGAGCGGGCGGGGCCTGACGGCCTCCTCCGCGTGGTCTTCGAGGGCACGGCCGGGACGATCCGTGCCACCACCCTGGCCGACCCCCCGCGCCTCGTGCTCGACGTCACCCGACCGACCGAGCCAGCCGTGCGGGAGGGCCGCGAGCAGCTGGCGCCGCTCAAGATGATCGTGTTCGACGCCGGCCACGGCGGCCACGACTCCGGCGCCACGGGACCGACCGGGCTCATGGAGAAAGACCTGGTGCTGGACGTCACGCGTCGCGTGACGAAGCTCGTCGAGGAACGGCTCAGCCTCAAAGTTCGCCTCACGCGAGACGCCGACTACTTCGTCACCCTGCGCGACCGCACGAGCTTCGCCAATCGCGAGCGTGCGGACCTGTTCGTGTCGATCCACGCCAACGCCCACCGCGAGTCGGCGACGGACGGGGTCGAGACATACTTCCTCTCGTCGGAGGCGACAGACAGCGCCGCGCGCCAGGTCGCGGCGCTCGAGAACGGCGTCGTTCAGCTCGAGCAGCCGGGCGGGCGCCCCACGGGGCGTGTGGACATCGTGAAGGCGATCCTCTGGGACCTGGCCCAGTCGGAGTTCCAGGCCGAGTCCTCGCGCCTGGCCGAGGTGGTCCACGATTCGATGACCCAGTCGCTTCGCATCTCCAACCGGGGCGTCAAGCAGGCGGGCTTCTACGTCCTCGGCGGCGCGGCGATGCCGGCGATCCTGATCGAGATCGGCTTCGTCACCAACCCCCGCGAGGAGCGGCGCCTCAAGGACACGAAGTACCGCGACGAGATCGCGCGCGCGATCTTCGCCGGCCTCGCCGAGTACAAGCGCGCCTGGGACCAGCGGGCGCGGGCGGCCGTCGAGTCGCCGTCGCTCACGCGGACGCGCTGAGGCGATGCCGCGGCGCGACGGACGCGGCCCCGACCAGCTCCGGCCGGTCACCGTGACGCGCGACTTTCTCTTGCACCCGGAGGGCTCGGTGCTCGTGGAGTTCGGCGCAACCAAGGTCATCTGCACGGCGTCGGTGGAGGACAAGGTCCCGCCCTTTCTCAAGGGGCAGGGCCAGGGGTGGGTCACCGCCGAGTACGCGATGCTGCCCCGGTCGACGAACACGCGGACGCCCCGGGAGAACCGCGGCCCGAGCGGCCGGTCGCAGGAGATCCAGCGGCTCGTCGGACGAGCGCTGCGGGCGGTCATCGATCGAAGCAAGCTCGGCGAGCGGACGGTGTGGGTCGACTGCGACGTGATCCAGGCCGATGGCGGCACACGCACCGCGGCCATCACCGGCGGCTTCATCGCGGTGGCCGACGCCATCACGCGCATCCCCGGGCTGCAACCGACGGCCGCGATCCGCGACTGCGTCGGCGCGATCAGTGTCGGCGTCGTCCAGGGTCAGGCGGTGCTCGACCTGAACTACGTCGAGGACTCGACTGCCGAGGTCGACATGAACGTCGTCATGACCGGCGCCGGCGAGTTCGTCGAGGTGCAGGGCACGGCGGAGCAGGTGCCCTTTGGCCGAGCCCGACTGGACGCGCTCCTGGCGGTCGCCGAGGCGGGCATCCGCCGTCTCGTCGGGCTCCAGCGCCGCGCCCTCGAAGCGCGTGCCGAGCGCACCTTCACCCTCTAGCGCCGTTCTCGTCCTCGCCACGCTCAATCCCGCCAAGGGACGCGAGCTGGTGGCGCTCCTCGGCGCCGTACCGTTCGAGGTCCGGCTGCTCGCGGAGGTTCCCGGCGGCCGGCTCCCCGAAGAGAAGGGACTGACTTACGCTGAAAACGCACTCGAGAAAGCCCGCGCCGCCGTCGCGCTGACGGGCGAGCTGGCGCTCGGCGACGACTCCGGGCTGGAGGTGGACGCGCTCGAAGGTGCGCCGGGCCTCCATACGGCGCGGTTCGGCGGCCCGGGGCTCGACGACCGTGCGCGATGGGGCCTCTTGCTCGAACGGCTCCGCGGCGTGGAGCCGGCGCGGCGGACCGCCCGCTTCCGGTGCGTGATCGCTGTGGCGGGCCCGGCGCGGGCCGAGAAGGTCGTGGAGGGAGTTGCCGAAGGGCTGATTGCGGAGGCCCCGGGCGGCGCCGGGGGCTTCGGCTACGACCCGGTCTTCTTCTACCCGCCCCTCGGCCGCACGTTCGCGGAGCTCTCCGAGGAAGAGAAAGCCCGCGTCAGCCATCGCGGCCTGGCGCTCGCGGCGGTCCGGCGCCTCCTCACCGGATGATATAGTCGGATTCGGATCGACTCGACAGATCGACTCGACACGTCATGCAGCCGGGGTGTGGCGCAGCCTGGTAGCGCACCTGCTT
>QHSU01000057.1:107396-334474 GCA_003220535.1 Candidatus Rokuibacteriota bacterium | reverse complement strand
TAGCCAGCGATCGCTGCTTGCGGTCGTCGCCATCGAAGACCTCATGCATGACCATGGCGTGGCGCCTCTTGGCCCGTCAACAAAATTGCGTTCCGACACCGTGCAACGGCGGCCACCCAGCAAAACAGCGGGTGTCGGCCGTCAGTTCTGCACCGTGAAGTAGCTAGATCTTTAGGTTTGCGGAAAGCTGTTCAGGCCTGGGGGGAATCGGGGGGAGCGTCGCGCTCCCCCCCGATGTTCAACCAGATTCGCGCGCCAGTCGCGCCCCGAATCGACGCCGTGGGGTCACCGCGGGGAGCGTCGCGCTCCCCCCGATGTTCAACCAGATTCGCGCGCCAGTCGCGCCCCGAATCGACGCCGTGGGGTCACCGCGGGGAGCGTCGCGCTCCCCCCGATGTTCAACCAGATTCGCGCGCCGGTCGCGCCCCGAATCGACGCCGTGGGGTCACCGCGGAGCGTCGCGCTCCCCCGATCTTTATGAAACGCCTACTACTCTAGCTTGGACGTCCCGACCCAGCCGGTCTCCGACACGTCGACGGTGACCCCGTCGGGTCCGGTGTACTTCACCTCGACGTTCGCATACCGATGGCCGGCGTGGCCGACCCCGAGGGCCTGGTTGATGTCGTCGCGGGGCGCGGAGCCGGCGGCCTTCAACCGCTCGGTGATCGCCTCCAGGCTCTCGACCTGGAAGCCGATGTGATGGATGCCGCTCCAGTCCTTCCCGCGCTCGACACCGGCCACCGCGTCGTTCTTGAAGTTGAGGATCGCCAGATTCAGATCGCCGTCGCTCAGGTAGTAGCCCCTGGCGCCCGGGCTGTCGATCTTGGCGATCTCCTTCATGCCGAACACCTCGATGTAGAATTTCGCGGTCTTGTCCACGTCCTGGGTCGAGAGGGCGATGTGCTTGATCTTCGGCATGGCGTCTCTCCTCTGACGGTGGTTCGGGCTCGGTCCCTGTGCCTGTCCCGGCAGGTTACGCCAGGGGCAGCCAAAAAGCCAGGACAATCAGGGCGGTAACAGGTCCGCCTGTTCGACTTCCCTCAGGAACCGACGGATGTCGGCGAGCGGCGTAACGAGGGTCTGGCCCGGCACCGGCACGTCGATGTACCACGACGGCGTCGCGCCCTGCGCGATCACGCGCGCGGTGCTGAAGCCCTCGACCACGCCGAGGAGTCTCCCGGTGCGGGCATCGAAGACGCCCCCACCGCTCACACCATAGTTCACCGGCGCGTCGACGATGAGGCGCGCCGTGGCGGACGGGTCGCTCGGGCCGTCGACGATCACCTGACTCACGACGCCGCTCGACAGCATGATGTGGCGGCCCAGCGGGAATCCGATCACCCAGATGGGTTCACCGAGGGCCGGCGCCCGCGCCGGCGACACCGTCGCGCACTGATCGCTCTCGGCGCGCAAGAGCGCAAGGTCGAGGCTCTCGTTGCGCGAGGCCACCAGCAGGGCCCGTGCTTTCTGGCCCGCGCCCAGGTGGCGACCGAAGACCGCGTAGATCTCTGTCTTGCCGACGAGCCCTTCGAAGGTGTGTCCGCTCGTCAGGACAAAGCACGATGCTCCCTCGGCCGTCCGGCGTGAAGCGATGGCCACACCTGATCCGCTCTTGATGCGACGTCCTTCTCGCTGCTCGACGATGATCTGAACCGCCGACGGCAGGATCTTCTGCAGCACGTCCTCGCGGCTGGGCTCCGGGCGCGGAGCCATCGCGCAGCCTGTCACGAGGGCGCTCACGAGAATAATCGACGCCGGTCGCAGTGTAAGACTTACCGGCATGTTCCCTCGCTGACAGTCGTTGCTGACGAGGGCCGCGCGCTCATCATGGACATGGTAACGCTTGCCGTTACTTGCACGCGTACAGCTTTTCCCGTGCGCGGGCACGCGCATTGCTGCCTAAGCGCGGGGGGATATGCCACGCGGCATGTCGCCGCGCCGCCCCTGCGTAGAAATCACCCACTCGAGGAGGAGTTCGATGAAGAGAGCGAGCAGCGTCCTGGTACTGGTCGCCGTCGCTGTCGTCCTGGTGCTGACGCCGCTGGCCTGGGCCGGCGATGTCCAGGGGAAGATCAAGAGCGTCGATCCGAGTGGCCGCATGGTCACCCTCGATGACGGCACGAAGATCACGATCCCGCCCGCCTTGACAGTCGAGAAGCAGGCGCTGAAGCCGGGCGCGAACGTCAAGGCGAGCTACGAAGAGAAGGACGGGCAGAAGGTCGCGACGTCGTTCACGGTGATGCCGGCGCGCTAGGGGCCTCTCGGGTGGCGGAGGAGCCTCCTCCGCCGCCCGGGCGTTGTCCGGTCCACGAAAATCCTCCTCGTCCGCCGCCCTTCCCTCTCGATGCGACACCTCGCGCCGATTGACACCCCCGGGGGGCGCTGCTAGTGTGCGCGGACATAAATGCCTCGTCGGCTGCCGCACACACACACAAGGATTGCCAGCGATGAATCTCCTGCGCCCGCTGGATCGGACCTTCACGGTCAACGGCCTGCGACTTCACGTCCTCGACTGGGGTGGCGAGGGGCGCACCCCGCTGCTGTTGCTGCACGGCTTCACGGGCCACGCCCACGCGTGGGATACGCTCAGCATCGCGCTCCAGCCGCACTTCCACGTCTACGCCCTCGACCAGCGCGGGCATGGTGACAGCGACCCGGCGGAGGTCTACAACGCGATCGCTTCATTCGACGACATCGGCGGCGTCATCGATCAGCTCGGCCTCACTTCGCTCGTCCTGGTGGGGCTCTCGATGGGCGGTCGGAATGCAATCTATTTCACGTCCAAGCGGCCGGAGCTGATCCAGAAGCTGGTCATCGTCGACATCGGTCCGGAGGTCAGCAAGCGTGCCTCGCTCGCTCCGGCCGGGCCCCCCGAGCCCGACACCTGGGAGAGCATCGAGCAGGCCGCGCAGCACCTGCACCGCGGGAACCCGTATCCCGGGATCCACTACTACCGGTGGGTCGCGTCGTCGAGTCTCCGCCAGCGTGCCGACGGCGCGCTCGTGTGGGCCTGGCACCCGAGCGTCAAGGAGCGCCGCTCCCAGCTCGACATCGACTGGTGGGCGGTCCTCCGAGCCATCACGCCGCCCACCCTGGTGTTGCGTGGCGAGAGCAGCACCGTGCTCGACCGCGACGTCGCCGAGCGCATGGCCAAAGAGCTTCCGCGTGGCCGCTTCGCGGAGATTCCACGCGCGGTCCACACCCTGCACGAGGACAACCCCGATGCGGTCCTCGCCGCGCTCAAGGGGTTCCTCGAGTTTTAAGGGCGCTTGAGCTTCAGGTCCTCGTACGGGGCGGAGTACGCATAGCCCTTGATGAGACTGATCCCCGGCTCTTCGAGGCGGGGACCGATGCCCCAGATGAACGCCAGCTCATAAATCGGGATTTGCGTCACCCGATCGTGGAGGATCTGCTGGATCTGGTGGATCAAGGCCTCACGCTTCTTCGCGTCCAGCTCGCGCGCCTGGCGCTGAAAGAGGTCCTCGACCTCGGGAATGACGCCGGAGGTGTAGACGCCGTCCTTGCTGACGTACGCCTCGAGGCGCGTCGCCGCATTGCCCGCCGCGCCCGTGATGCCGACGATCACACCCTTCAGCTTCTTCTCGCGCCACGCCGTGGTGAGCGTCGCGCGTTCCATCGTGCGGATGCGTGACCGGATGCCGACGGTCTGCAGATAGGAGGCCAGCGCCTCGCCCATCGAGGTGTAGGGCGGCCACGGGTAGAAGTCGCCGGCGTCGAAGCCGTTGGGATAGCCGGCTTCGGTCAAGAGCTGTTTGGCGCGCGCGGGATCGAAGGCGTGCGGCTCGAACGGCTTCGAGAACTCGAAGGCCCGGGGGATGACGCCGCCGGTCGGCTTCGAGAAGCCAAGGGTCTCGGCCTGGTTGAGCGCGTTCCGGTCGATGGCGTGACTGGCGGCCAGGCGCACGCGCCGGTCATGCCACGGCGATTTCGGATCCCATTGATCGGGGATGTCGAGCCAGAAGACGCCGCTCGCCTGGCTCGGCGCTGTCAGCTTGAATCCCGGCGTTCGCCGAACGTCTTCGGCGACGGGGCCGGTCAGGAGGTAGGAGATATCCACCTCGCCCTTCTTGAGCGCGGCGGCCCGCGTGGTCTCCTCGGGGAGGCTGCGGAGCACGAGCCGCTTGACGCTGGGCGTCTTGCGCCAGTAGCCCTCGTACGCCTCCAGGACCAGCTCGACGCCCGGATTGAAGCTCACGAAGCGGTACGGCCCGGCGCCGATCGGCGCCTTTTTGAAGCCGTCGTCGCCCACCTTCTCGACGTACTTCTTCGGCACGATCCAGCCGCTTCCGGTGGCCGAGGTGCCGTAGAACGTCATGAAATCTGGCCACGGGTCCTTGAGCACGAAGCGCACGCGGCCCGGATCGACGATCTGGACCTCCCGCACCCGATCCTTGAGCGCCTTCGCGCCCGAGCCGCGGTACCGCTCGAACGAGAACTTCACGTCGTCCGCCGTCACCGGGTCGCCGTTGTGGAACTTGACCCCCTTGCGGAGGACGAACTCGTACGTCAGCCCGTCCTTCGACTGGCTCCACGACTCGGCCAGGCTCGGCGTGTTCCATCCGGCTGGCATCGGCTTCACCAGCGCGTCGTGGAGCGCGTAGAGCACCATGAACGGCGTGATGATTCCCTCGGTCTCCGCCGGGTCGAGCCAGCGGGAGGCGAGCGTGATGTGGACTCCCCACGTTACCGTGCCTTCGGGCGCGGCCGTCACCGGCCGTGAAGTTCCGAGCAGGACCCCGCAAGTCGCGACGACGACGCCGAGCCGAATGATGAAGCGCCTCATGGGCACCTCCGAGTAGGATGGACGTCGCCCCATGATGCCACAGACCATGCACATCCTCGCGCTCGCCGGCGCGCTCTGCTCGGCGGCCGCTACGATCTTCATCCGGCAGGGCCTCCGCGGCAGCGAGCCATACGCGGGGTTCTGGATCAACCTCGTCGTCGGAACGATAGGCCTCTGGGCCGCGGTCATCTTCACCGGGCTCGGCCACGTGTCGACCAGGGGAGCCCTCTTCTTCGTCCTCGCCGGCCTGATCGGCACCGTGGGCGGACGCCTTCTCAGGTTCTTCGCGATCGAGAAGGTCGGCGCCTCGATCGCCGCCGCCCTCATCAACCTGAATCCGTTCGTCGCCTCCGCGCTGGCCATCGCGCTGCTCGGCGAGCGCATCACGCTGCCGATCGTGGTGGGCACAGTCGTGATCGTGGCGGGGACCACGCTGCTCTCGATCGGTGGCAAGCGCCTCGGCTTCCGGTCCGGGCAGCTCGCGCTCCCGTTGCTGTCGGCCGTGTGCTTCGGCGTCGTGGCGGTCTTGAGGAAGCTCGGCTTGAGCGGCACGGGGGCGGTCGTGGGCTCCGCGATCAACGTGACGACGGCCCTCGTCGCGTTCACCGCGTTCCTGCTGGCGTCCGGGCGGCCGGAGGTCATGGTCTGTCGCGGCCGGAGCCTCGCCCACTTCACGGCCGCGGGCCTCCTGGAGAACGCCGGCGTGTTCATGAATGTGGTGGCGCTCAGCCTGGGCACGGTGAGCATCGTCGCGCCCCTCTACGGGACGGCGCCGATCTTCGTCCTCTTCCTGGCCCCGTTCTTCCTGCGAGACGTCGAGACGCTGAGCGGCCGCGTGATCCTGGGCACGCTCCTCATCGTCCTCGGTGTCTACTTGATCACCGCCCTCTCCGGGCGCTGACCGTCACACGAGCTCCGCGATCTTCCGAGCTGAGTGAGGCCCGCGTCAGCCGATCACGCGTCCGCCCATGACGCGAATCACGTCGCCGGTGACGTAGGCGGAGGCGTCGGAGGCAAGGAAGAGGCAGGCGTCGGCGATGTCCTCGGGACGGCCGAGGCGGCGAAGCGGGATCTGCCCGAGCTGCTCGGGCGCGCCCGGCGGTGCTTGCTGGAACTCCGGGTACCACTCGGCGTAGCGGCGCTCCGTGTCGATGAACCCAGGCGCTACCATGTTGACGCGGACGCCGAACGGCCCGAGCTCGGCGGCGAGCGCGCGTACGAGACCCAGCAGCCCTGTCTTGGCTGTGGTCACGGCGGCCGTGTTGGGCCGGCTGGTCAAGCTGGACTGCCCGCCGATGGCGATGATGCTTCCGCGTCGGCGCTCCTTCATCGAGGGGACGATGGCGCGCGCCAGGTAGAACGCGGAGTTCAGGTTCACGTCGAGCACCCGGTGCCATTCCTCGAGCGACGTCTCGGTCAGGGCCTTGTGGGGACGGATCGCGGCGTTGCTCACGACGATGTCGATCGCGCCGAGCTCCGCGAGCCCTCGTCTCACCATGGACTCGACGGCGGCCGCATCGGCGACGTCGGCGAGCACGGCAAGCGCGCGCACGCCAGCCTTCCGGCACTCGGCCGCGACCGCTTCCAGCTCCTCGGCGTTGGCCCGTGTGTTCAGCACGAGATCGGCGCCCTCGGCGGCGAACGCGAGCGCGATCGCGCGGCCGATGTTGCGGCTGGCCCCGGTGATGAGCGCGGTCCTTCCCTGCAGCTTGGCGCCGCTCATCGCCTCGTCTCAGCGGTATCCGGCGGCCTTCAGCCTGGGGAACACCTCGTCACGGAACGCCCGGATCTCCTGCTCCGGCCCCACGAACGTCTGGAAGGCCATGACGTAGAGGCTCCTGACGCCAGCGGTCGTCATCTCGACGATGCGTCGAGCGCAGTGCTCCGGCGTGCCCACAAGGCCCAGGGCATCGCAGAGCTCGGCAATGACCTCGTCCGGCACGAACGACGTGGCCGCGATCGCCTGCTCCCAGTCCTGCGCGTGCGAGAGGTCGGGGTAGATGTTCCAGACGCTCGGGGGGATGTCGAAGTGCGGGATCGACAGCTTGGTGTGCTCGAGCCAGCGCGAATGCACCCGCATGATGCCCTGGTGCACGACCGTCGGTCGCGCCTGCCGCCGCGCCTCGGCCATCGTCGCCGCCATGCCCGTGCGAACCGCCCAGACGATCTCGAGGTCCTCCAGACGGCGACCGCTCCGGCGCGCGCCCTTCTCCAGATGTGTCAGCACCGCGTCGACGATGCCGCGATGGAAGCCGACCAGTAGCATCACGCCGTCGGCGACTTCGCCCGCCAGCTCGATGGCCTTCGGCCCCGACGCCGCCATCAAGAGCGGCACCGGCCGGCCCGCGGCATAGGCCAGGCGCCCGGGCGTACCGTGAAAGTCCACGGCCTCGCCGGCCAGCAGCTTCCGCAGCGCCATGATGCACTCGCGCATCTCGGCGAGCGTCGCCGGCTTGCGGCCGATCGTGCTCGCCGAGGTGTAGCCGGTCCCCATCACGACCCGGGTGCGCCCCGGCGCCAGCTCGGCCACCGTCTGGATCGCGCCGGCCAGCACCGAGACGTGCCGCGAGAACGGGTTGGTCACCGCTGGGAACAGCGTCAGCCGCGACGTGTGGCTGGCCGCCTGTCCCAGGGTGACGAAGGTGTCGCGACACAGGAGCTGGCTGTCCAGGATCCCGGCGCCGTCGAAGCCGGCGGTTTCGACGTCCTGGATCACCCGGATCAGCTCCGACATCGGCGACGTGCCAGGAATCCGCAGCGACACTTGAACAGGTTGGGCCATGGCCGGGAGCTCCTTGAGCGCGCCGCTCTCAGTCCGTCATCGACAGGGCCGCGCGCGAAATGCGCAGACCGTCGCCGCCGCGCTGCATCCAGTCCGCCTGCTGGAACGCCTCGGTGATCCGGGCCAGCGGGAACACGTGGGACACGAGGCGCTCGAAGGGGAAGCGTCCGAGATTGCGGCGGACGAACGCGAGCGCCTGGGCGAGCGCCCAGGGCGAGTAATTGGAGGTGGCCACGAGACGCGCGTTGCCGCGCACGAGGGCCGTGGCGTCGTACGAGAAGACGTTGCCCGGCGCGATCGAGCCTACTTCGAGATAGCAGCCGCCGCCCCGCAGCATCCGGAGCCCTTCGGGCACGACCTCGGGGTAGCCGACGAAATCCGCGACGACGTCGGCGCCGAATCCCTCCGTGAGATCCATGACCGCCTCGATGCGGCGCTCGGGCGTCGCCAGATCGACGAGGCTCAGCGCGTGGTCGGCGCCGAAGGCGCGCGCCAGCTCGAGGCGTGCGGCCACGCGGTCGAGCACGATGACGCGGTCGGCGCCCATGTCACGGGCCACCGCGACCGCGTTCAGGCCGAGACCCCCGGCGCCCTGGATCACGGCGGTGTCGCCCTGGCGGAGGCCCGCGCGCGTGAGCCCGTAGAGCACCTGGGCGAGGGCGCAATTGGCCGGCGTGGCGATGTCGTCGGAGATCTCGTCCGGAATGCGGAACACCGCCGCGCCGGGCCGGAGGTAGTAGTAGTCGCCGTACGCGTTGTTGAAGTAGGGCGGCGTCCCGGCCACCCGGTTGGCGCGGCCTTTCCGCGGGCAGCTGCCCATCTCACCCCGCAGACACACCGGACAACGGCCGCACGGGAAAAAGTACACGAACGCGACCCGGTCGCCCTCGTGGAGCGGCTGGCCGGAGGAGTCCACCGAGACGCCCGTGCCGAGACGCGCGACGCGCCCGCACATCTCGTGACCGAACGTGAGGTCACGCGGGAGCGGGCCGTAGATTTCCTTCATCTCGCCGCGCCAGATGTGGAGATCGGACCCGCACACCCCGGCGCGCGACAGGCGGATCAAGATCGCGCCGGGCTCGGGGTCGGGCACCGGGTATTCGCGGAGCTCGAACTCGCCGCCGTAGGCCTTGAGCACTGCGACACGTCCCTGCATGCGCGCACCTCCTCGCCCGGCGAGGATAGGACGTGGCCTCTGCCTTGTCCAGGCCACGGCCACGACGCCCCGCGACGGCGGCTTCTGCTAGGATGCGCGCGTCAGTCGATGACCGCCTGCTGCACGACCTGCCGGAACAGCTGTCGGTCGTAGCCTCTCGCAGGCCCGGGTTGATTCTGGGTCATCAGGATGACAACCATCTGCTCCTTCGGATCGATCCAGAACCCGGTCCCCGCGGCCCCGCCCCACGTGTACTCGCCGGCCGAGCCGGGCACCGCGTTGAGTCCCGTTTCTTTCCGGATCGCGAATCCGAGCCCGAACGTGTAGCCGCGCGCGAGTGTGCCCGCGATCTTGATGTCACCGAGATGATCCGACGTCATGTGGCTCACGGTGGCACGGCTCAGCAACCTGACGCCGTCGAGATGGCCGCCGTTGAGCAGCATTTGGCAAAAGCGCGCGTAGTCCCCCATGGTCCCGGCGGAGCCGGCGCCCCCCGCGTCATTCTTCTGCGCCGACGTGACGTCGAGCAGCTCGATCGGCTTGCCCGTCGCCTTGTCCGTCGCGAACGGCTGCGCCAGACGGCCAATCTTGTCCTTCGGCACGAGGAATGCCGTGTCGGTCATCTTGAGCGGGGCGAAGATGCGCTCCGCGAGGAACTTGCCGAGGGTAGTTCCCGAGACCGCCTCGACCACGCGGCCCAACACGTCGGTCGAAAGGCTGTACTCCCAGGCGCTCCCGGGCTGGTGGGCCAACGGCACCTTCGCGAGCCGCTCGAGCTGCTCGGTCGGGGTGACGTCGCGCCAGTCGACCCCGGCTTTGGCGTAGAGCTCCTTGACCTGGGCGTGGCCCGTGAAGCCTCCGTACACCAGGCCCGAGGTGTGCCGCAGCAGATCCTGAATCGTCATCTGGCGCTCGGCCGGCACGAGAGCGTACACTGCCTTGCCGGTGTCGGGGTCGAACCGGGGAACGCTGACCTGAAGATTTGCCAGCTGAGGGAGATACTTCGAGACGGGGTCGCTCAGGACCAGCCGCCCCTCCTCGACGAGCATCATGACAGCGACCGAGGTGAACGGCTTGGTCATCGAGTAGAGGCGGAAGATCGCATCCTTGGACATCGGCGCGCCCGCTGACGGGTCGCGCTGGCCGACGCTCTCGAAGTAGGCGATCTTCCCCTTGCGCGCGACCAGGGCGACCGCGCCCGGGTACTGGCCCCGCGCGGCCTCGGACTTCAGCACCTGGGTGGCGCGGCCGAGCCGCTCGGAGGAGAGCCCGACCTCTTCGGGCTTGGCCGTAGGCAGGGCGTCGGCCCACGCGAGGGTCGCGAGGAAGATGCCGATGAGTGCGTTGACGAGGGCCACGAATCTCGCCATGGCGGACCTCCCTGTGGTGCGCGCCGCAGGCCGTCGCGGGGCTGGGGCCCTGCCGGCCGCGGCGCGGCTATGACAAAGGAGCGCTGGGAAAACGGTGCGAGCAGGCTAAGCCAGGAGCCCGGGCCCGTCAACGTGAACGCTGCTATAGTCCTGGCGTCAGACCAACCTGCAGGAGGGGAATCATGAAGCTACTTTTCTTCGACGACTTCAAGCTGGGTGTGCTCACGGGCGACGCCGTGGTCGACGTGTCGGACACGGTGAAGGACATCCCGCATACCGGACCGCACAACCTGATCAGCGGTTTGATCGAGCGGTTCGCCGACTACAAAGGACGCCTGGAGAGCGCGGCCGCCCGCGGCCAGGGCAAACCGGTCAGCCAGGTCAGGATCAGACCCCCCCTGCCGAAGCCGTACAACGTCGTCGCCATGGCCGTGAACTACATGGAAGACGGAACTCGCTCCGAGCCGGCACCCATCAACGCATTCCACAAGTCGCCGAACTCCGTCATCGGTGACGGCGACACCATGGTGCTCCCCGACGTGCCCGCGACGATCTTCGAAGGTGAGGCCGAGGTCGCGCTCGTCATCGGCAAGCGCGCGACGGCGGTCAGCGGCGGCCAGGCGATGAGCTACATCTTCGGGTACACGAACTTCATCGACGGCTCGGCCCGTGGCCTGCCGCCGAGTGGCAACACCTTCTACCAGATGAAGTCGCGTGACACCTTCTGCCCGATCGGGCCGTACATCGTGACAGCCGACGAGATCCCCGATCCGCACCATCTACAGGTGAAGCTCTGGGTGAACAGCGAGCTCAAGCAGAACTACAACACGAGCGACATGGCCCACAAGATTCCGCGCTGCATCGAGTGGGTCACCTCGATCCATACGCTCGACCCCGGCGACATCATCGCGACGGGCACGAACCATCGCGGTCTGAGCGGATTCCAAAACGGGGACCGGGTCGAGATCGAGACGGAGAAGCTCGGCCGCCTGCGTTTCAACATCCGGGACGATCTCAAGCGCACCTGGGGCCGGGAGACCCGGCTGGACCGGCAGGAGAAAAAACTCGAGGGCACGACACCGCAACTGACCGGAAAGTACACACCCGCTCCACGATAAGGGGGGCGCGCCGCAGGCGGGCGCGAGGCTGGGGCCCCGCCGGCCAGGGCGCTCGTGGGCTGAGCGACGATCTGGGGCGCGTGCGCAGGCTCGCGCCCCAGACCTTTTCGGCGACGCTCAAAGGAGACGAGATGATCGAGCGGCGACCGTTCGGAAAAACCGGCCACCTCAGCAGCGTGACGCTCTTCGGCGGCGCGGCCCTGGCCCGCGCCACCCAGGCGGACGCCGACCGCGCGCTGGACCTGCTGCTGCGCCACGGCGTCAACCACATCGACACCGCGGCGCGGTACGGCGACTCCGAGCTGCGCATCGGACCGTGGATGGCCCGTCACCGGAAGGACTTCTTCCTCGCGACGAAGACCGGGTCGCGGACCGCCCGCGAGGGCCGTGAGGACCTGCATCGCTCGCTCGAGCGGCTGCGCGTCGACCACGTCGATCTGATCCAGCTGCACTCGCTCGGACACCCGGACGACTGGGATCAGGCCATGGGGCCGGGCGGCGTACTCGAGGCGGTGATCGAGGCCCGCCAGCAGGGTCTCACGCGCTTCATCGGCGTGACCGGCCACGGCTGGACCATCGCCGCCATGCACCGGCGCAGCCTCGCGCGTTTCGACTTCGATTCGGTGCTGTTGCCCTACAACTTCTTCATGGCCGAGAACGAGCGCTACCGGCGGAGCTTCGAAGAGGTGCTCGCCACCTGTCGCGAGCGCAATGTCGCCGTCCAGATCATCAAGTCGATCGCACGCGGTCCGTGGGCGACCACCGACCGGACGCACACGACGTGGTATCAGCCGCTCGAGGAGCAGGCGGACATCGACCGCGCGGTGCACTGGGTGCTGGGTGTGCCGGGTGTGTTCCTCAACACCGTGGGAGACCTGGCGCTCTTGCCCAAGGTCCTCGACGCGGCCAGCCGCTTCGAGGGCCGGTCGCCCGACGAGGCGATGGCGACGATGCTCGACTCGAAGCGGATGACCTCGCTCTTCGGCCTCGCGACCTAGCCTCGCGCGCCGATGCGCCTCTCCACCATCGTCGTGGGCGGTGGGATCGGCGGCCTTTCGCTCGCTCGCGAGCTCGTGATCGCGGGGCTTCCCGTCGCCGTGCTCGAGCGCGCGCCCAAGCTCGGGACGGTAGGCGCCGGGATCATCATGAATCCCAACGCCATGCGAGTGCTCGAGGGCAACGGCCTGGCGCCGTCCGTGCGGTCGCGGAGCGCCGCCTACCTGGCGCGCGACACCTTCGATCACCGCGGCCGGCTGCTGGCCACCCGCGACTATCGGCCGCTCTACGCCGACGGGCGGCTCGCCGTCGGGGCGCTGCTTCATCGGGCGCACCTGCACGAGTGCCTCTACGACGGCCTGCCGGCCGGGACCGTCCACTTCGACACGCGCATCCGCGGCCTCGACGCCGGGCCGAACGGGGTGCGCGTCGAGACCGAGAGCGGTGAGACCTTCACGGGCGACATGTTGATCGGCGCCGACGGCATTCGGTCCACGGTGCGGACGCATTTCTTCGGGCCGAGCGAGCCGAGCTATCTGGGGTACCGCTCCCATCGATTCGTCGTGGCCAACCGCGACGGGCTCGAGCACTTCACCGAGTTCCTCGGGCGCGGGCGGCGCGTCGGGCTCGTCCCCGTGGGCGGCGGCCAGCTCTACGTCTGGACGACGTTCAACTCGCCACCGGCGAGCCACGCGTGGGCGCTCGAGAGCGTCGACGCGCTGCAGGCCGCGTTCGGCGACTTCACCGATGCTCGCGTGCGGCGAGCGTTCGACCAGCTCACCTGGACCGACAGCGTTGTGTGCACGGACATCGAAGAAGTCCGGCCGGGGCCCTGGGCGCGCGGCCGCGTGGCGCTCCTGGGCGACGCGGCGCACGCGCTGACGCCGAACATGGGCCAGGGCGCCGGCATGGCGATGGAAGACGCCGCCGTCCTCGCCGAGGAGCTTGCACGGGCCGCCCGGAACGAGAGGGACGTGCCGACCGCGCTGACGAGCTACGTCGGGCGCCGGCAGCGTCGGGTCGAGACGATCGTCCGGCTGTCACGGGAGATCGGCGAGGAGGGCCAGCGGACGAGCGCGCTGGCGTGCTGGCTCCGGAACCGTCGCGTCAGGCGCGAGGGGCGGACGCCGGAGCGGACGCAGGCGGCGCTCGCGCGGCTTCTGACCTGGCCGCCTCGGGACGAGGAGCACCCCTGACGTGGGCACGCCCGCTCTGGAAGTGGTCGGGCTCCGCAAGACGTACGCGCGAGAGGGCCGGACGATCGAGGTCCTCGACCTGGGGCGCCTGTCCGTCGCCGACGGCGAGTTCGTCACGGTGGTTGGGCCGAGCGGCTGCGGCAAGAGCACGCTGCTCCACATCCTCGGCGGCTTCATTCCCCCAGAAGCCGGAGCGATCCGCGTTCACGGGCGCGCGATCGTTGGACCGGGACCGGACCGCGGCATGGTCTTCCAGGAGTTCTCGCTCTTCCCGTGGCGCACCGTCAGCGGCAACGTCGGCTGGGGGCTCGAAGTCCGCGGGGTGTCCGCGGCGGAGCGGAGCGCGGTCGTGGACCGCTACCTCGAGCTGACGGGGCTCTCGGAGTTCCGCGACCACCTGCCGGGCGAGCTCTCGGGCGGGATGAAGCAACGGGTCGCGCTCGCCCGCGTGCTCGCCTTCGACCCCGAGGTCCTGCTGATGGACGAGCCCTTCGGCTCACTCGACGCCCAGACGCGCGAGACGATGCAGCAGGAGCTCACCGGCATCTGGGAACGGACTCGAAAGACGATCTTCTTCGTCACGCACGACATCGACGAGGCGGTGTATCTCGGGGACCGCGTCATCGTCTTGAGCGCGCGTCCGGCCAGGCTTCGCGAAGAGGTTCCTGTCGGGCTCCCGCGGCCGCGCGACATCGCCGTGCGGAAGTCGATCGCATTCCTCGAGTGCCGGAACCACATCTGGGACCTGATCCGAGAGGAGAAACCATCGTGAACCGTCGGACCGCGGTCGCCCTCACCTGCCTCGTCGGCCTCGTGGCGTTCACCCTCCTCCCGACCGAGGCCGCCGACCCGCCGCTGATCCGCTTCGGCCACGGTTTCGCCGCCGAAGAGCAAGTCTGGCTCATGGCGGCGCGGCCGGACCTCACGCCGGGTCAGGGAGCCAAGTACCGGCTCAAGTTCGTCGCGTTCCAGGGCAATCCCGAGCGCTTCCAGGCCTATCTGGCCAACGAGCTCGACGGCGGCACGGCACCCGGGCTGGCGGTGATCTTCGCGAGGGCGCAGGGACTCGACATCAAGATCGTGGCCGGGATCTGCCTGGAGGCGGACGGCAAGGACTGGTTCACGACGGCCTACATGGTCAAGGACGAGGGACCCATCAGGAGCGTGAAGGACCTCAAGGGCGGCACCGCCGGCGTCTTGGGATTCAAGACCGCGACCGATCTCTGGGTGCGCGCCGCCCTGCTCAACGCCGGGCTCGTTCCAGACAAAGACACGAAGGTCGTGCCGATCGCCTTCCCGGCCATGGGCGCGGCGGTGCGCGCGGACAAGGTCACCCTGGGCACGTTCGTCGAGCCGTTCTACTCGGCGGAGGTCGCCAAAGGCGGCTTGCGCACCCTCTTCACCGCGGTCAAGGCGGTAGGCTACGACCACGAGCTCCTCGACGTCTGGTTCGGCGAAAAATTCCTGAAGGCGCAGCCGGACGCGGTACGCGCCTTTCTCGCCGACTACGTCGCGGCGACTCGCTACTACGTGGCGAATCCCGCGCAGGCCAAGCGCGACCTCCACAAGGCGGGCTTCGTCCGGACTCCGCTCGAGATCTATCTGAAGAACGCCGACTGGAAGCGCGACCCCGGCGCCAGCGTCGACGTGGGCAGCTTGAAGAAGCTCGCCGTCTTCATGCACGAGAAGCTCGGCTGGCTCGAGAAACCGGTGAACGTCGACGAGATGGTCGACCTGGGAAACCTACCGCGCTAGGCGCCGTCGGGGGGGCATCGAAGTTCTGCTCAGCGCATTCCACCGCTACTCGGCGTAGTACGCGTCGAGCCGCTCCCAGAACACCAGACGGTCGCGCAAGCGGGCGACGAGCCAGTCGAGGGCGAGTCCCAGAAGCGCGATCACGACCACGACCGCCAGCATCCGGTCCGTCTTGAACGAGGCGAGCGCGTACATGGCCAGATAGCCGAGGCCGTCGGCCGAGCTGATCATCTCGGTGATGATGACCACGATCATCGCGATGGGCAGCGCGATCCGGAGGCCGGCGAAGATGAACGGCGCCGCCGCGGGGACGACGACCTTCCAGAGGATGCGGGTACGGGAGGCGCCCATGTTGGCGGCCGACCAGAGCAGCACGCGATTCACGGCCCGGCTACCGGCGTGCGTCGTGACGACGATCGGATAGAGACACTCGAGAAAGATCAGCACCACCTTCGACAGGCTGCCGATGCCGAAGAGATAGATGAAGATCGGGAAGAGCGCGATCTTGGGGATCGGATAGGTTCCGGAGAAGAGCGGGCCGAGAAAGGCGGCGGCCAGCGACGAGCGGCCCATCAACACGCCGAGGGCGACGCCCACCACTGCGGCCAGCGCGAAGCCGCTGAGCGCCCGAAAGACCGAGTACCAGGCCTCCACGACGGACTCCGGCTGGATCGCCAGCAGCCAGAGCTGATAAGCGATCCTCGTGACCGACGGCACGATGATCGGGCTGAACATCCCGCTGCGGGCCACGAGCTCCCAGACGAGCACGCCCGCGGCGAGGAGCGCCGCGCGGCGGAGGGCGGACGCCAGAGCGGGCCAGCGCGCGCTCATCGGCTCGTCGCCTCCTGCCAGACGAGGATCCGCCGCCGAACCAGAAGGAGCAGCTGGTCGCTCGCGTAGCCGAGCGCCGCGATCGCGACGATGGCCACGTACATCAAATCGAACCGCAAGCTCGACTCCGACTGACGGATGAGAAACCCGAGGCCCGAGCGCGCGTTGATCATCTCGGTGGAGAAGAGAAGGATGAAGGAGAGGGCCAGCGAGACGCGGAGCCCGGCGAAGACGAGCGGAAGGGAGCTCGGGATGACGACTTTCCGAAAGATCTGCGAGCGTCGAGCGCCCATGTTGAGGCTGGTCCACACCATGATGGTCGGCGTCCGGCGGGCGCCGTAGTACGCGTTGATGAAGCACGGATAGAAGCAGGCCAGCGCGATGATGACGATCTTCGAAGGGTCGCCAATCCCCATCCAGAGCATCACGATGGGGAGAAAGACGATCTTCGGCACGGGGTAGGTCAGGAACACCACCGGACTCAGCAGCTGGTCCAGGCTTCGCGCGACGCCGGCCAGGAGCCCGAGCATCACACCCACCAGTGACCCCAGGACGAAACCCGGGAGAGCGCGAACCAGGCTGGCGCCGATATGTGCGAGGAGCTCGCCCGAGCGGAGCGCCTCGACGACGTGGCCGGCAATCTCGATCGGACTCAGGATGAACTCCGGATGCTCGAATCGCGTCGCGAGCTGCCAGAGCCCGAGCATCGCCAGGAAGAGCCCGACCCCGATCACGCGCGCCGAGTCTCGAGGACCGCCACGACTTGGCCGGGGCGCGTCCGAGCGCTGGGGGCTCCGAGCGGCCATGTGAAGTCTCCCGTCGGCGAAGGCGTATCGAGGAGCGCCACGGCTTCGCCGGGGCGCTTCCGAGCGCTGGGGGGTCCGGGGGGCCGTCTAGACCCCCCGGGTTAACAGTCGGGCCATTTCGGGGCCCCCCATCAAAACAGGCAGACGACGCCGTCCAGCTCGGCTTCCGAATTGACGAGGTCGACCCGCTTGGCCGCGATGCGCAAGCCATCCGCGGTGCGACGCAGGCGGTGCTCGACCAAGGCGCCCCAGACCCGCTGGCGGTCGTGCCGGTACTCGATCAGGATGAGGGTCGAGCCAACCCGGATCTCCGGGCCCTCGGACTCCGTGACCTGGACGTTGCCGACCTGGTGCACGGTGCGGGGCGCGGGCCGTCGCGCGTGGGCCCGTGGATGCTGGAACTGGCGGACGCGGATCTCCAGCAGTCGACGATCGTCGTAGACGATCGACGAGGTCGTGAACGGGTCCGCTTGATTGGCTTCCAGCGGAATCCAGTACGTCGCGTCGTCGGTGAAGAGCCCGAGCCACTCGTCGAGCCGCCCACGGTCGAGCAGCCACGCCTCGTGGTAGAGAAACTGCTCGACCTCCGAGCGCGATCCGATGTGGGCGGCCGTCGGCATCTCAGGCCTCGGCGGTCATGTACTCGAGCCAGGCGGCGAACTGATTGCGGATGTGAACCTCGCTGGTGCCGGTGCCTCCGCGAAACGCGCCGTCGCCGGCCGCGACGTCGCCGCCGTGCCCGCGCCCGAGGTACACCCAGTCCGTGCGACGCCCGCCGAGCCCGTGCTGCGTGCGCTCGTAGACCTCGAGGTCGTCGGTGAGGACGGGCGAGGCGGTCCCGTTGACGACGTTGGAGAACGCGATGGTGTCGCGGAACATCTGCTCCGGCGCGCCCTTGAGCCTGAACGAGTAGGCGTGGACGACGGTGCGATCGACGGCGATCGGGTGGACGACGCGCAGCTGACGGAACTGGCTCATGAAGGAGCAGTTCGGATAGACGATGCTGTTCCAGCGCAGCTCGCCGAGCACACGCGCGGTACCTTCTCGTCCGAGGCGCCGCTCCAGCGCGGCGCGGTACTCCGCGAACCCGGGATGGTCGAGCGCCGCTACGAGCCGGTCGTCGTCGTGGTAGTCGCCCATCCAGGAGTGACCGTAGCCCGCGACCCAGAGACCCGTGTTCTCCCAGACCTCCCAGGGCGCGCCGTTCTGGAGCATCTGGCGAACGCCGATCTCCGAGTACGCTTCGCCCGCCGCCGCCGGCTGCTCGCGCGCGGCCCAGATCGAGGACGCGTGGACGAACGCCGGGTGCACGGTGTCATTGTGGTTCTCCAGCACGAGCTTCCAGTTTCCGTGGTAGGCGTGCTTGAAGACGCCGCCGGCCGTCTCGACCTCGCCCGCGGGCGCGCGGTCGACGAAGTCGTCGAAGGACGCGCGCAAGGGGCCGAGAAACTCGGTCAGCGACGGGCCATGCTCGGCCAGCGAGGCGAAGACGAAGCCCCGGTAGGTGGCGACGCGCGGGACCCGCGCGAGCCCGCCCTTCGTCATCTCGGCGGCCGGCCGGTCGTAGCCCCCGGGCAGCGGCACGCCACGGAGGCTTCCGTCCGTGCCATACGTCCAGCCGTGATACGCGCACACGAACTCGGCTGCGGTGCCGGCCACCGCGTCGCACACGCGGGCCCCGCGGTGGGCGCAGCGGTTGACGAGAACGCGCACCGAGCCGTCGGTGTGGCGCGTCACGATGACCGACTCGCGCCCCATGCGCGTCGTGAAGAAATCCCCGGGGTTCCGGATCTGGCTCTCGTGACCGAGGATCAGCCAGGCGCGGCCGAAGATGCGGTCCATCTCGAGCTCGAACAGTGCGCCGTCGGTGTAGACGGCGCGGTGGACGCGGTCGGGTTGGACCAGACCCTTGATGGATTGGACGTTCACAGGAGTGTATTGTAGGCGACCATACCCTCGAAGGAGAGAGCCTCATGAAGATCACGCACGTGACCACCCGCGCGCTGCGCACGCCGGCCGACAATCCACTCGTCGTGGGGCTGCCGGCGCCCACCGACACGCGCGAGTTCGTCACGCTCGAGCTCGGCACCGACCAGGGCGCGGTGGGCCTGGGGCTGACCTTCTTCGGCGGCGCGCTCACCCCGGCGCTCAAGACCGCGGTCGACGAGCTCGCCCGTCTCACGGTCGGTGAGGACCCGACCCAGGTGGAGGCCATCACGGCCAAGCTCCGGCGCGCCGCCGGCAGCTCGGGTCCCGGCGGTATCTTCACGCTGGCGCTCTCGGCCGTCGATATCGCGTGCTGGGATCTCAAGGGCAAGGCGATGGGCCAGTCCGTGTGCGGGTTGCTCGGAGGCTTGCGCGAGCGCGTCGCGACGTACGCGAGCGGCGCTCTCATCCGGCCGCACCCGGTCGACTATCTGGCGAAGGCGGGGCCCCGGCTCAGGGACATGGGCTTCCGCCAGATGAAGATGCAGTGCGGGAGCGAGCCGACCGTCGCCGCCTCGATCGAGCGCGTACGGGTCATGCGCGAGGCCATCGGTCCCGACGTCGACCTCATGTGCGACATCAACCAGCTCTGGAGCGTCAACCAGGCCATCGAGATCGGCCGGCGCATCGAGCCCTATCATCTCTTCTGGCTGGAAGACCCGACCACCCACGACGACTACCCTGGTCTCGCCCGCATCGCCGATGCGCTGACCACGCCCATCGCCGCCGGCGAGTACCACTACGGGATCGTCCCCTTCCGCCATCTGCTGGAAACGCGCTCGATCGACATCGTGATGATCGATCTGCTGCGCGTGGGCGGCATCACGCAGTGGATGAAGGTCGCCGGGATGGCGGAGGCGTTCAACCTGCCCGTGGTGAGCCACCTCGTGCCGGAGATCCACGTGCATCTCGTCGCGGCCATTCCCAACGGCCTCACCGTCGAGTACATGCCGTGGACCCTCAGGCTCTACGAGGAGACGCCGGCCCTCGAGGCCGGCCAGCTCGTGGTGCCGAAGAAGCCGGGGTTGGGTCTCGCGTTCGATCAGGCGGCGCTCAAGCGCTACCAGGTCGGCTGAGCTGGTTTGTCCTCCGCACGAAACTTGATAGGGTAGCTCCGTTCCAATCACGGCTCGAAGGGAGCAGATCGGCGTGAATGGTCCCAGGATCGTCTACGAGGCGCCGCGGGTCGCGGCCCGACCGGGCGAGACGGTTGCCACCAGCACCTGCGGCCACAACTGCGGCGGCCGGTGTGTCGTCAACGCTCACGTGCGTGACGGGCGGATCGTCAAGATCAGCACGGACCCCCGCCGGTGGACACCCGAGCTGCCTCCGCTCCACGCCTGCGTGCGGGGCTTTGGCCAGCTCGAGCGCGTGAACCACCCGGATCGGCTGCGCCACCCGCTGCGGCGTGCGGGGCCACGCGGCGCGGGCCGCTTCGAGCGGATCACCTGGGACGAGGCGCTCGACGAGGTCGCGCAGCAGCTCTTGCGCGTCCGCGACACCTGGGGACCGGCGGCCGTCCTCGACTGCTCGCGGACCGGCAGCACCTCGATGCTGCACAGCCGCGCGAGCGTTCAGCGGCTGCTCCACATGTTCGGCGGGTGCACCGAGCTCTGGTCGAACATCTCGGCCGAGGCCGAGGTGTTCGCGGTGCACCAGACCTACGGCGCCAAGGCCGACTACAAGAGCGCCGGCCGCGAGCCGACCGACTACGTCAACTCGCGGCTCATCCTCATGTGGGGCTGGAGCCCGGCCGACGGCACGTTTGGAACCGGGACGCTCCAGTACCTGCAGCGGGCGAAGCGCCACGGCGTTCGGATCCTCTGCGTCGATCCGCGGGTCACGCGGTCCAGTCGCATGCTGGCCGACGAGCACGTCCTCATCCGTCCATCCACGGACACCGCCGCGCTCGTCGCCATGGCCTACGTCATCGCCAGCGAGGGACTTCACGATCAGGCCTACCTGGACCGTCACGTGCTGGGCTTCGACGAGTCGCACCTGCCGCCCGGCGCGCCGGCCGGCGCCTCGTATCGCTCGTACCTGTTCGGCCTCGCCGACGGCGCGAGGAAGACGCCCGAGTGGGCGGCCGAGATCACCGGCATTCCCGCCGAAACCATCCGACGACTGGCGCTCGAGTTCGCCACGAGCAAGCCGGCGGCCCTCCACTGCGGCTACGCGCCGGGACGGACGGCGCACGGCGAGCAATTCCATCGAGCGGCGTACGCGCTGGCGGCCATGACCGGCAACGTCGGGGTCTCCGGCGGCAACTCGGGCACGAGCAACGGCGCGACGGGCCGCAGTGGGATCATGTCGCTGCCGGCGGGGCCGAACCCGGCCGCAGCGCGCGTCGCCTCGCCGCTGCTCGCCGATCTCCTGGCCCGCGGAAAATCCGGCGGCTACCCGGCCGACATCAAGCTGATCTACTCGGCGGCCGGCGATCTCTTCAACCAGCTGCCCAACGTCGCCAAGACGGTCGTCGCCGTCGAACAGCTCGAGTTCATCGTGGTCCACGAGCACTTCGTCACGCCGACAGCACGGTACGCCGACATCCTGCTGCCGGCCACGACGTTCTGGGAGCGCAACGACGTCCACACGCCCTGGGCCGGGGCCGGACACTACGCGATCTTCATGCAGAAGGCGATCGAGCCGGTGGACGAATGCCGGAACGACCTCGACATCTGCACCGATCTGTCGCGCCGTCTCGGCCTCTCCGGCTACAACGACAAGACCGAGGACGAGTGGCTGCGCGAGCTCACGCGTGGGACGATCGACGACTACGACACCTTCCGCGAGCGCGGGCTGGCGCGGCTGCCCGCGCCGGACGATGCGGTCGCCTTCGCGCGGGAGATCCGCGACCCGGCGCGGCATCCGTTCTCGACGCCGTCCGGCAAGATCGAGATCTATTCCATGACGCTGGCCGCGAAGCCCGACCCGTACGGCCTGGGACCGATCCCGCCCATTCCCACGTGGATTCCCCCGGCGACTGATCCGCGACATCCGCTGCGGCTCGTCACGCCGAAGTCGCGAGCCCGCACGCACTCGATCCACGACAATCAGCCGATTCTCGCCCGCGCGGACCGCGACGACGTGTGGATGCATCCGACCGATGCCGCCGCGCGCGGGATCGTGAACGGTCAGCCGGTCCGTGTCTTCAACGCTCGTGGCACGACCGTCCTGCCCGCCCACGTGACCGACCGGATCGCGGCGGGCGTCGTCTCGATCAAGGAGGGCGCCTGGTTCGTCCTCGACGCGACCGGCCAGGACACGCACGGATGCTCGAACTTGCTGACGGCCGACCAGGCCTCGCCCGCGGGAGCCAGCACGTACAACACCTGCTCTGTCGACGTCGCGCCAGCCTGACGCGCGCGCACGGTGGAGCCCGGGCTCAGAACCTACGTCGTCAAGCGCCTCGGCTTCGCCGTGCTGATGCTGCTCGGCGTCTCGATCATCCTCTTCACGATCATGCGCCTGGCGCCGGGGGGCCCCGAGGCGGTGCTGATCGGCGGCGAATTCTCGCAGGAAGCGGCCGCGCAGATCCGCCAGCGGCTGGGCCTCGACCGCCCGCTGGCGCTCCAGTACCTCGGCTGGGCCGGGGCCGCGCTCCGCGGCGACCTCGGCCGCTCGTTCAAGACCGGTGACCCCGTCGCGGCGCTGATCCTCGATCGTCTCGGTCCGACCGTGCAGCTCACCGCGGGAGCGCTCGTCCTGGCGCTCGTCGTGGCCGTTCCGCTCGGCGTGCTGGCGGCGGTGCGGCGCGGCACGATCTGGGACACGCTCGGCTCGGCGGTGTCGCTCTTCGGGGTGTCGTTCCCGAGCTTCTGGCTGGGGATCATGCTGATCCTGCTCTTCTCCGAGGTCTTCCACGTGCTGCCGCCGTCGGGGCTCAGCGAGTACGGGCGCGAATCCGATCTCCCCGCGCGGGTGCGTCACGCGATCCTTCCGACGCTGACGCTCGGCCTGATCCAGATGGCCTCGTTCATGCGCTTCACGCGCTCGAGCCTGCTGGAGGCGCTGCGCCAGGACTACGTGCGGACGGCCCGCGCCAAGGGCCTCGGCGGCGGCCGCGTCGTGTGGCGCCACGCGCTCCGGAACGCGCTGATCCCGGTGGTGACGGTGGTCGGCCTGTCCCTGCCGACCCTGGTCGGGGGTGCCGTGCTCACCGAGACCGTCTTCGCCTGGCCGGGGATCGGCCGACTGGCGGTCGGCGCCGTCTTCGAGCGCGACTATCCCGTGATCATGGGGGTGAACCTCATGGTCGCGGCGATCGTGATCACCGCCAATCTCCTCACCGACCTCGCCTATTGCGTCATCGACCCGCGGATCTCGTACCGGTGACGGCGCCGGCACGCCCCGAACGTCCGTCGGCGCTCGGGCGGCTCACGCGCAATCGCCGGAGCCTGATCGGCGGTGTCGCCGTCGTCATCATGATCGCCGCGGGCGGTCTCGCGCCCGCGCTGGCGCCACAGGGCTACTCCGCGCAGTCGCTGCTGCATCGCCTGCAGCCGCCGAGCGCCGCGCACTGGCTCGGGACCGACGGCTTCGGCCGCGACGTCCTGAGCCGGGTGATCTGGGGCAGTCGCGTCTCGCTCGAGATCGGCTTCGTCGCGACCGCGCTCTCGCTCGTGGTCGGCACGGCGGTGGGAAGCATCGCCGGCTACTTCGGCGGCACCGCCGACACCGTGATCATGCGCGCCGCCGACGTCTTCCTCTCCATCCCCGCCCTGTTCTTGATCCTCATCGTGGTGGCGCTCTTCGGCGCGAGCCTCGCCAACACCGCGCTGGTCATCGCGCTGGTCACGTGGGCGCCGGTGGGGCGCGTCGTGCGCAGCGAGTGTCTGAGCCTTCGGAATCGCGACTTCGTCCACGCCGCCCAGGCGCTGGGCGCCAGTCACGCGCGCATTCTCGGGCGCCACCTGCTCCTCAACGCGCTGCCGATCGTCATCGTTCAGGCGAGCCTCCTGCTCGGCCAGACGATCCTCATCGAGTCGGGTCTGAGCTACCTCGGACTCGGGGCCCGGCCGCCGCTCCCGAGCTGGGGCAACATGGTGGTCGAAGGCCGGCAGTTCCTCGCCTCGGCCTGGTGGGTCGCGACGTTCCCCGGGCTGGCGATCTTCGTCACGGTGCTGGGATTCAACCTGTTCGGCGACGGCCTGCGCGATGCGTCGGACCCGACCTTGCGCGGGCGCTCGTCGTGAGTCACACGGAGGTTCGACTCTCATGATTCACGCCATCCTGCTGGTACTCGCGCTCATCCTCACGGGCCTCACGCCCCCGACCGGTCTCGCCGCCGGCAAGGACTTCGTCATCGGGATGAGCGGCGACGCCACGTCGCTCAACCCGGTGGTGGCCACCGACGGGCAGTCGTACATCGCCGAGTGGCCGCTCTTCGACAGCCTGCTCGAGCTCGACCAGGGCCTCAACGTCCGGCCGCTGCTGGCCGAGTCGTGGGAGGTGTCGCGGGACGGCCTCACGTACACGTTCAAGCTCAAGCGGGGCGTGAAGTGGCACGACGGTAAGCCGTTCACGGCGCGCGACGTCGCGTTCACGTTCTATTCGGTCCTCGACCCGAAGGTGACGACGCCGCATCGCGCCTATTTCGACGCGCTCGCCGGATTCCCCGAGCTCACCGCCAAGGAAAATCCGAAGCGGCCGGAAGAGCTGGCCGTCCGGCCCGTCGAGGTCGTGGACGACCACACCGTGCGCTTCCGCCTGCGCTACCCGTCGGGCTCGTTCCTGGCCGTGCTCGTCAACCCGCGCGCCGGCATCGTCCCCGAGCACCTGCTCAAGGGCGCCGACCTCAACACCGCGGAGTTCAACCGCAAGCCGGTGGGCACCGGGCCCTTCAAGTTCGTCGAGTGGCGGCGGGGTGAACGTCTGGTCATGGAGGCGAACGACCAGTACCACGCCGGCCGGCCCGCGCTCGACCGCTTGATCTTCCGGATCATCCCCGACAGCGTCGTCCTGCTCCAGGAGCTGCGCGCCGGCGGAGTCGACTTCATCGAGAACCCACCGCTAACGGAGGTGGCGCGTCTCAAGCAGACCCCCAACCTCAAGGTGCTCGTCGCCGACAACACCTCGTACACGTATTTCGGCTGGCGCCAGGACCTGGCGCCCTTCACGGACGTCCGCGTTCGGCGCGCGCTCTATCACGCGGTCGACGTGCCCAGCATCGTCCGCGAGGTGCTCCAGGGCTACGCCGCCGTCTCGACCGGCCAGTTCCCGCCGGGCAGCTGGGCCTTCGATCCGAGCGTCAAGCCGTACGCCTACGATCCCGGCCGCGCCAAGGCGCTCCTGGCGGAAGCCGGCTTCAAGCCCGGCCCCGACGGTGTGCTCGTCAAGGATGGCAAGCGCTTCAGCTTCTCGGTGCGCCACGACCAGGCGAATCAAAGCGTGAAGGACACAGCCGTCATCATCCAGGAGTACCTCAAGCGCGTCGGGGTGGACGTCCAGCTGGAGCCGCTCGACTGGCCCACCTTCGTCAAGAAGCTCTTCGCCTCGGACTTCGAGGGGATCGCGGTCGGCTGGACCAATCACCACGATCCCGACCCCTTCGCCTACACCATCTGGCATTCGAGCCAGTGGAAGGGGCGCAACTTCGCCCACTACAAGAATGTGCGAGCGGACGAGGCGCTCGAGGCCGCCCGGCGCACCGCGGTGCAGGCCGAGCGCAAGAAGCACTACGCGGAGTTCTCGAAGCTCCTCATGGACGATGCGCCGTACGTGTTCCTCTACTTCCCGCAGCAGGTGTACGTCACGCGGCAGGGTTACGACGGCTTCGTGCCGATTCCCACGTTCGCCGGCATCTACCAGTCGCTGAAGAGCGTGCGCTGGAGCGGGAAGTGACGCTCAGATCGATCGCGCCGGGAAGCCGAGAAATGCGGCCAGACGGCGGGTGAAGGCGGGCCCCTCCTCGACCTGGGGCGAGTGGCCGCTCTGCTCGAAGACGGCCAGCTCGGAGCCAGGGACGAGCTTGGCGATCTCTTCGGCCTGGTCGACCGGGCAGATCCAGTCGTGCCGCCCCACGGCGACCAGGGTCGGGCACGCGATGCGCGCGAGCTCGGCCCGACAGTCGTAGCGCGCGTACTCGTGCTCGATGACGAATTTTCTGACAGCGAGCCGGTACCGGATGTCCGCCCGCGCGCCGAGGTTCTCGGCGGCGCGGCGGGGATCGAAGAAGTACAGCGGGCGAATCGTGTCGAAAGCGCGGTGGAAGCTCGCGTCGTCGGACAGCGTGCCATCCCAGAGCGCGCGATACGCTGCCCATTGCTCGGCCGTCGCGCGGCGGCGGGCGTTGTCGTCGGCGCGGCGCATGAAGTCGCGACTGGCCGAGGCCCCGACGACGGCGAGCGTGTGCACGGAGGCCTGATAGCGCGCCGCGTACATGAGGCCGATGAAGCCCCCCCAGCTGATCCCCAGCACGTGTACGGCACCGAGCCCGAGCGCCTGCCGGACGCCTTCGACGTCGGCCACCAGCTGGTCCTGGGTGCACTGCTCGACCGGCACCCACTCCGACCGGCCGTGACCGCGGTGATCGTAGAAGATCAGACGGAGTCCGAGCGCGGCGCCCAGCGGCGCCAGCGTGCGCGCCAGCCCCGACGCATCGGTCCCCGGCCCGCCGTGCAGGCAGAGGCACGGCGCGCCATCGCCGACCGACTCGCCGTAGAGGGTTGTTCCGTTGACGCGGAGCTGCACGCGCGTTTTATAGCACGGGCGCAAATCAGGAGTAGGTGTCGCCCGGGTGAACGAGCGTCAGGAGGGCGCGGAAGAGGGGGCGCACGAAGTACGGAAAGATCTGCCACGCGACGAGGATACCGAGGAGCGAGAACATCGGGCTCGAGGTGAATCCACGAAGGGCGACTGCCGTGCGCTCCGGCAGGATGCCACCGATCGCCGAGGCGCCGTCGAGCGGCGGGAACGGCAGCATGTTGAAGACGAAGAGCAGGGTGTTGAGCACGAGCAGCACCGTCAAGAGGTCGCCCAGCCCGGCCACGACGTCGCCGCCACGCGCGGCTTCGACGAGGTGATTGAAGCTGGCGTGCTCCGGGGACACGAAAATCCCCGCCGCCAGGGCCGCCTTGATAGTCGCGAAGGCCAGGAGCGCGATGACGAGATTGCCGGCGGGGCCGGCCGCGGCCATGGCGGCGGCCCGACGGGGATGGCGAGCCGCCCAGAGCGGATCGTACGGGGTGCTCGCCCAGCCCACCGCCCAGCCATTGGTGAGTGTCGTCAGGAGGGGGACGATCAGCATGCCGACCGGCTCGCGGCGAATGTGCGGCAGCGGCGAGAACGACACCTGGCCGCCGAGATACGCCGTGGGATCGCCGCCGCGGAGCGCGGCCACCGCGTGCAGCGCCTCGTGCACGGTCGTGGAGAACAGAAACGCCACGAACCACAGAAGGCCCCGGAGCAGCGCCTCTGTCTCCACCGGCCCGCAGTATCGCACTGGCCGGGCGCGTCGACTCACTTCTGAGATTGCGGGCCGGATTGGCGCGCGTTCACGCGCTTCGCGCCGGCCGATTCGATGCGGACGCTTGCGTGGTGTCCGGGTTCTTCGCTAGAGTCACCTCCGACTCCCACAGGAGGACTCTCATGCGTTTCGACCGCTGGCTACGCTCGACGATGCCCGTCGCGCTGCTCCTCACCGTCGCTGCCGGCACCGCCGCCGCTCAGCCGACGAAGTTCCAGGAAGCGCCCGTCCTGGCCGAGCAGGTGAAGGCCGGCAAGCTCCCGCCGGTGGACAAGCGCCTGCCCGCCGACCCGCTCGTGGTACCGGTCGCCGAGCGGACGGGACAATACGGCGGCGTATGGCGTCGCGCATTCCTGGGCCCGGCCGACGCCAACAACTACATCCGAGTCGTCTACGACGCGCTCGTGCGCTTTTCGCCGGACGGGGCGAAGATCGAGCCGAAGATCGCCGCGGGGTGGGAGTCGTCCAAGGACTTTCGGTCCTGGACGATCAAGCTGCGCCAGGGCGCGCGGTGGTCGGACGGCGCGTCCTTCACCGCCGACGACATCGTCTTCTGGTATCAAGACGTCCTCCTGAACAAAGATCTGGTTCCGGCCCTACCGTCCTGGATGCGCAACGCCGACGGCACGCCCGCCAGCGTGGAAAAGGCGAGCGCGACGGCCGTGCGCTGGACTTACAAGCAGCCCAATACGCTGCTGCTCACCGCGCTCGCGAACCAGGACGGCGGCGACCGGACCTACGCCGTCTTCCTTCCCGCGCACTACCTCAAGAGGTTCCATCCGACCTACACCAAGAAGGAAGAGCTGGACAAGCTCGTCGCCGCGGCGGGCTTCAAGACGTGGACGGAGCTCTTCGCCGCGCGCAACGCGCCGCCGGAGAATCCCGAGCGCCCGACGATGGCGGCGTGGGCGCCCGCGACGCGGGTCAGTGACCAGGTCTTCACGCTGAGGAGAAACCCCTACTTCGTCGGCGTCGATCCGAGCGGCAACCAGCTGCCGTACCTCGACGAGGTCCGCTTCACGTTCTTCGCCGACATCCAAGCCCTGAACCTGGCGGCGATCGCCGGCGAGTTCGACATGCAAGAGCGCCACATCCAGATGACGAACTATCCCGTCTTCAAGGAGACCGAGAAGACGGGGAAGTACCGCGTCATCACGTGGCCGACCTTCGGCGGGGCCGACGCGGTCATCATGTTCAACCAGACCTACAAGGCCGACCCGGAGCTCGGCAAGCTCATGGCCGCCAAGGAGTTCCGCATCGCGCTCTCGGAGGCCATCAACCGCGACCAGATCAAGGAGTCGGTGTTCCTCGGGTTGGGCGAGCCCCGGCAGGGCGTGCCGTCCCCGGGCCATCCCTATTTCCCGGGCGATCAGTACGCGAAGAAGTACACGCAATACAAGCCCGACGAGGCCAACAAGCTCCTGGACCAGCTCGGGCTCACCAGGCGCGACGCCGAAGGGATCCGGCTCATGCCGTCCGGCAAGCGGGTCGTGCTGGAGCTCTCGGTGGTGCCGGCCTTCGCCGCCTGGCCCGACGTCGCCCAGCTCGTCGCCAAGGACTGGGAGAAGGTCGGCGTGAAGACGGTCGTCCAGCTCCGGGAGCGCGCGCTGCACTTCAAGATGCGGGACAACAACGAGCTCATGACCGAGATGTGGAACGAGGACACCACGGGCTTTCCGTTCACCGGCAACGCGAAGTTCGACCCGCGCAACTCGCCGATCCTCACGCTCGGGCCGCTCTACGGGCGCTGGGTCCAGACCAGGGGCGCCGAGGGCGTCGAGCCGCCGGCCTCGGTCAAGCGCATCATGGAGATCGTCGATCAGGCCAAGACGGTCGGGCCCGAGCAGCAAGCGAAGCTCGCGCAGGAGCTCTTCCGCATCTGGGTCGACAACCTCTGGGAGGTCGGGACGGTGGGGTTGACCCCGATGGTGCAGGGCGTCGTCGTCACCGGCACGCGGTTCCGGAACGTCCCGACGACCCTCGGGAACGATTGGCCGCTCCGCAGCCCCGGCAACGCGCGCGCCGAGCAGTTCTTCTTCACCAAGTGAGGAGAACTCTGCGCACCGCAAGCGCCTGACCGACTGCGGAGCTCAGCCCGCCATCAGAATCTCCAGGGGCGTGCCCTGCGGAGCCTCGACGTCCGTCGCGGCGACGCCGCGCTCGGGGACGCGGGCGGTCAGGAACGCCACCGCGGCCGCCACCACATCTGGATCGCGCAGGATTCGACGATGTCCCAGCCCCTCAGTCATCAGCATGTCGGCTCCGCGCCAGGCCCGGGTGATCATCATGCCGTGCTGCCAGGGCACCTCGGCATCGCCCCGGTCGTGGATCACGAGAAGCGGCGCGGCCAGCGCCGGCGCCAGCGTGGTCACGTCGAAGGCCGACCAGGGCCGACCGACGCGCTCCTCGATCAGCCGGTGCATCCGATCGCGCACTGCGCGCGAGAACCCCAGGGTCTCGGAGAATCGTACCGCGGGCCCAGTCAGCTCGGCGGCGGCGCCAACGAACACGGCGGCGCCGACTTCGAGGCCCTCGTAGAGCGCCCTCACCGCCGCCGTGGCGCCAACCGAATGCGCAATGAGCCCGGCGAGAGGCCCGCGCGAGGCGGCGACGGCGCGAATCGCGCCGATCATCTCGGGAATCGTCACCAGACCCGAGTCGGAGGCGCCGTGGCCCGGAGCATCGAACGTCACGACCGAAAAGCCGCGCGCGACCAGGGGCCCAACCAGGGCGCCGAGCTGTGCGCCGCGGCCACCCCAGCCGTGCACGAGGAGCACGCGCGGTCCGCTCCCCCACACCCACGTCTCGATCCGACGCGCGCCCACGTGCATCGGCCGCGCGCGAGCGGTGGCGAGCAGATCGATCTCCGCGGCGGGACGGCGTGTCAGCGGCGGCGTGAGAAACAGGCGCTCCGCGAGTCGCGCCGCGAGCGCCGGTGCCAGCGCCGAGAGCGCGCGGTTCCCCTGCCGAGCGAGGGGCAGGAGGCGAGCCCGTCGACCCGATCGAACGATCGTGCTTTTCTCCATCGCGATGTAGTCGGCGTCAGTCATAGCTGATCTCCTCTGCGGGTCTTAGCGGCGCCGTCCGCTCGAGGCGGCGGCGGGTGACGTGGCCGAAGCCGTGCGCGAGGGCGCGCGGCAGGCACGAAGCAAGGCGGCGAACGCGGTGTCGGCACGAGTACGGGCTTTGGGGTCGCGCATGAGGCGCGAGGCGTGCACGAACGCCAGACCGATCCCCTGGCAGTCGTGGGCGAACTGCTCGCAGTCGAGGTCGGCGCGGAAGTGGCCTTCCTGCACCGCGATGCGAGCGGCGCCGCCCAGCGTGTCCATCCAGTCGCGCAGGTTCTGGACGACGAAGTCGCGCACCGGGCCCGGCCGGTCGTCGAGCTCGAACGAGGCCGCCATGAACGGGCAGCCCCCGGGCAGGCTCGGCGACTGCTCCCACGCGAGCCAGCGCTCGAACAGGGCGCGGACGCGCGCCTCGCCGCGCGGGACGCTCAGGGCGGGCTTCACGACGGTCTCGACCATTCGGGCGCCCGCCATCCGGAGGATCTCGAGCTGCAGGGCCTCCTTCGAGCGAAAGTGGGCGAACAGGCCGCTCTTGGACATGCGCAGGTCCTCGGCCAGCCGGCCGATCGTCAGCCCCTCGAAGCCGATCCGGGTCGCGAGCCCGAGGGCGTGCGTGAGGATCGCCTCGCGCGTCTGCTCGCCCTTTGACGCCGGCCGCGGCTTCGCCGGGCCTCTCGCCGTTGACCGCATGGCTCATAAAATAGTACGATCGTTCGGATCTGTCAAGCCGGCTTCTGGAGCCGTGCGAAGATAGGGCGCCGATGACCCGATACGTCCTGAAGCGCCTCATCCTGCTCCCCATCCTCCTCTTCCTGTTCTCGGTGACCGTCTTCGCGATCGTCCAGGCGCCGCCGGGGGACTTTCTCACCACCTACGTGGCGACGCTCGCGTCGTCGGGAAGCTCGATCAATGCCGAGCAGATCGACGCGCTCCGACGAGAATACGGTCTCGATCGACCCGTCTGGGTCCAGTACCTCCGATGGATGGAGAATCTGGCGCGGGGCAACCTCGGCCTCTCGCTCGAGTACCAGCGTCCCAATGCCGAGCTGATCGGCGAGCGGCTCGTGCTGACGATGGTGCTGGCGTTGTTTTCGTTCGTCTTCACCTGGGTCGTCGCGATTCCGGCCGGCATCTACTCGGCCATGCACCCGCGGTCGGCGGTCGACTATCTGCTCACCGTTCTCAACTACGTCGGAGTCGCGACGCCCAACTTCATGCTAGCGCTCGTGCTCATGTGGGGTGCCTTCGCATACTTCGGTCTCTCCGTCACCGGACTCTTCTCGCCCGACTTCGTGGAGGCGCCGTGGAACTGGGCGCGCGTGGTCGACCTCTTGCGGCACGTCTGGCTCCCGGCGGTCGTGCTCGGCGTCGCCGGGACGGCGCGGCTCACGCGGGTGATGCGCGCCAACCTGCTAGACGAGCTGAACAAGCCCTACGTCACCACCGCGCGCGCGAAGGGGCTACCGGAATGGCGGCTCGTGCTGCGCTACCCGGCCCGTCTCGCGCTGAATCCGCTGGTGAGCACGATCGGCTGGTACCTGCCCGCCCTCTTCTCCGGGAGCCTGATCGTCGCGACCGTCATGAATCTCCCCAACATCGGCCCCCTTCTGCTCAGGGCGCTCATCAACCAGGACATGTACCTGGCCGGGAGCATTCTCCTCATCTACTGCTTTCTCACCATCGTGGGCACGCTGATCTCCGACATCCTCCTGGCCTGGCTCGACCCGCGGATCCGGCTCGAAGAGGGATGAGATGACCGAACCCGCGCCCGCGACCCCGGACACGGCCGAGGACCGCGTCTCGGTCGCCTCGAACTGGCGGCTCGTGTGGTGGCGGTTCCGAAAGCACCGCCTGGCGCTCCTGAGCGCGCTCCTGCTGCTCGCCCTCTACGTGGTCGTGCTGTGCCCCGATTTCTTCAGCACCCAGGACCCCGAGGCGACGGACGCCCGCCTGGCGTTCATTCCCCTCCAGCGGCTCCACGTCCTCGACGGCGGGCGCCCGAGTCCATGGGTCCCCGACGTCGTGGGCAAGCGCAACCCGACCACGCTCCGCATGGAATGGCGCGTCGACGAGAGCCGCAAGATCCCGGTCCGGTTCTTCGTCACGGGCTATTCGTACCGCCTGCTCGGGATCGTGCAGACCCGGACCCATCTCCTCGGCGCGGCGACCGCGGATGGCCGCGAGCGGCTCTATCTGCTGGGCACCGATCGCCTCGGGCGCGATCAGTGGTCGCGCCTCGTGCACGGCACGCGTACCTCCATGACGATCGGCCTCACCGCCGTCACCTTCTCCGTCGTCCTGGGGGTGCTGCTCGGCGGCATCTCCGGCTACTTCGGCGGGCTCGCCGATGTCGTGATCCAGCGGCTGATCGAGCTCCTGCAGTCCCTGCCGACGATCCCGATCTGGCTCGCGCTCACGGCGGCGCTGCCCCGTGACTGGTCGCCCCCGCAGGTGTTCTTCGCCATCACGGTGATCTTGTCCCTGGTGGGCTGGACGACGCTCGGCCGAGAAGTCCGCGGGCGGTTCCTGACGCTCCGCGACGAGGACTTCGTGCTGGCGGCCGAGCTGGCCGGGGCGAGCCAGGGTCGCATCATCGCCCGCCACATGGTTCCGACGTTCCTGTCCCACATCATCGCCACCAGCACGCTCGCCATTCCGGCCATGATCATCAACGAGACATCCCTCTCCTTTCTGGGCCTCGGGATCCGGCCGCCCGCGATCAGCTGGGGCGTGCTCCTGCAGGAAGCGCAGAACATCCAGACGGTGGCGCTCGCTCCCTGGCTCCTCGTGCCCGGGCTCGTGGTCATTCTCTCGGTCCTGGCCTTCAACCTCGTGGGCGACGGGTTGCGCGACGCCGCCGACCCCTACAGCCAGTGACGACGCCCGTTCTCGAGGTCAAGGATCTGCGGGTCCATTTTTTCCTCGACGAGGGCGTCGTGCGGGCGGTCGACGGCGTGAGCTTCGATGTTCGTCCCGGCCAGGTGGTCGGAATCGTCGGCGAGAGCGGGTGCGGGAAGAGCGTGACCATGAAGGCCATCTTGCAGATCGTCGAGCCGCCCGGTCGGATCGTCGCGGGCCAGATCCTCTTTCGTCAGGATGCGGCCCCGGCCGTCGACCTGGCCCGGCTCTCGCCGAAGGGCACCGCGATGCGCGCCATTCGGGGCGCCGAGATCGCGCTGATTCCCCAGGAGCCGATGGCGGCCTTCAGCCCCGTCCACACGGTCGGCGATCAGATCACCGAGGCGCTCCGGCTCCACGAGCGCCAGTGGCGAGGGGCCGGACCGCGGCTCTCCCGGCGCGAAGCGCGCGGGATGACCGTCGATCTGCTCCGCAGCGTCGGCATCTCGATGCCCGAGGCGCGCGTCGACGCCTACTCGTGGCAGCTCTCGGGCGGGCTGCGGCAGCGCGCCATGATCGCGATGGCTCTCTCGTGTCGACCGCGACTCCTGATCGCCGACGAGCCGACCACCGCGATCGACGTCACGACACAAGCCCAGATCCTGAATCTCCTCCGCGACCTGCAGCGCCGGCACGACACCGCGATCGTGTTCATCACCCACGACCTCGGCGTGATCGCCCAGATGGCCCACCACGTCGTCGTCATGTACCTCGGGCGTGTGATGGAGCAGGGCTCGGTCGCGGACATCTTCCACGCGCCGAAGCACCCGTACACGCGCGCGTTGCTGAGGTCCATCCCGAGCGTCCACGCCACGCCGCGGACGCTCCTGCCGACGATCGCCGGGTCGATCCCGCATCCCCTGGGACGCCCGCGCGGCTGCCCCTTCCACCCGCGCTGTCCGGACGCGATTCCAGGGGTCTGCACCGAGCGGGTGCCGGCGCTCAAGCCGGTCGGGCGCGAGCAGCGCGCGAGCTGCTTCCTCTATCACCGGGACGAGGCCGCCGAGCGTTGAGCGCGCCCGCGACGCCCTGGCTGCTCGAGGTCCGCCATCTGCGGAAGTCGTTCCCGATCCGTCGCGGATTCAACCGCAAGCTCGTGGGCGCCGTTCGGGCGGTCGACGACGTGAGCTTCACGATTCGCGAGGGTGAGACGCTCGGGCTCGTCGGCGAGTCGGGGTGCGGCAAGACGACGACCGCGCGGTGCATCCTGCGCGCGCTGGCGCCGACGAGCGGCGAGATTCTCTTCCGACCGGCCGGCGGGCGCGTCGTCGATCTGGCGCCCCTGTCGCGGGCCGAGCTGCGCCCGTTGCGACCGCAGATCCAAATGATCTTCCAGGATCCCTTCGGCTCGCTGAATCCGCGCATGACGATCTTCGAAAACGTCGGCGAGCCGCTGCTCGTCAACGGGCTCCGCGACCGTCGGGCCCGTCTCGCGCGCGTCGCCGCACTGCTCGAGCTGACCGGTCTCCGTCCCGAGTACATGCATCGCTTCCCCCACGCCTTCTCGGGCGGCCAGCGCCAGCGCATCGGCATCGCGCGGGCGCTCGCGACCGAGCCCCGGCTCGTGGTGGCCGATGAGCCAGTGTCCGCGCTGGACGTCTCGGTGCAGGCGCAGGTGCTGAATCTCCTTCTCGAGCTCCAGGCACGGCTGCACCTGACGTTCCTCTTCGTGGCCCACGACCTCGCGGTGGTCAAGCACGTCAGCGATCGCGTCGCCGTGATGTACGTGGGCCAGATCGTCGAGCTGGCGACGACGGAGGCGATCTTTGCGCAGCCTCGTCACCCCTACACCGCCGCCCTGCTACGGGCGGTGCCCGTGCCCGATCCTCACGCGGCGAGCGGTGACGTGGCGCTGACCGGCGAGGTCGCCAACCCGGCGAATCCGCCGTCGGGCTGCTACTTCCACCCGCGGTGCCCGTTCACGACCCAGGTGTGCCGGACCGAGCCGCCCCTGCTCCGGGAACTCGGCGCCGGCCGTCTCGTCCGTTGCCATCGAGCGGAGGAGTTGACTCTGGCCGGAGTGTAGGGCTGGCGGCGGAACGTCAGGATCTCATGCCACCCTAGCAACGCACGCCTTTTTTCGGAAGTTGGAGAGCACTGAAGCGTCACCCCGGATACGCGCGGACAAAATCGTAAAATCTGTCGACACAATCGGATCGAGGTCCCCGCGATGCCACTGATTGACATCGCTTCGTGGGGCGGCCTACATTCCCGCCTTGTGAAGAGACGACTTCTCGCGCTCTCGACCGCAGTCATCGTGCTCGCCGTGGGCGGCGGCAGCGGGGTTCATGCCCAGTCCTTCTTCGAGGGCAAGACTCTGCGCGTCGTCGTCGGCTTCGTTCCCGGAGGCGGCTTCGACACGTACGCCCGCGTCATCTCGCGGCACATGGGGAAGCACATCCCCGGCACACCCACCATCGTCGTCGAGAACATGCCGGGCGCCGGGAGCCTCATCGCGGCGAATCACCTCTATCGGGTCGCGAAGCCCGATGGGCTCACCATCGGGCATTTCAACGGCGGCCTGTTTCTGGGACAGGTCCTGGGCCAGCCGGGCGTCGAGTTCGACGCACGGAAATTCGAGATGATCGGGGCTGCGATCAAGGAAGACTCGGTCTGCGCGATGACCAAGGCGAGCGGGATCACGTCCGTCGAGAAATGGATGGCCGCGAAGACGCCGGTGAAGGTCGGCGGCGTCGCGCCCGGCGGCTCACCCGACAGTAACGCCCGGGTCTTGAAGGCGGCCCTCGGGCTTCCGATCCAGCTCGTGTCGGGCTACAAGGGAACCGCCGAGATCCGGCTAGCCGCGTCGTCCGGCGAGCTCGCCGGCGCCTGCTGGTCGTGGGAGTCGATGCGATCGACCTGGCGTGGCGCCCTCGACACCGGTGAAGTCGTCGCCGTGCTGCAGACGAGCGCCCGCGCGTTTCCCGATCTCCCGGGTGTCCCGCTGGCGCTCAGCCTCGCGAAGACCGAGGAAGCCCGTCAGCTCATCAAGGTCGGCATCCAGAACCCGAGCGCCTTCGCCCGTCCCTTCGCCCTGCCCCCGGGCACTCCCAAGGATCGGGTCATCCTCCTGCGCAAGGCATTCCAGGAAACGCTGAAGGACCAGGCCTTCCAGGCCGAAGCGGAAAAGGCCAAGCTCACGCTCGAGCCGGCGACCGCCGAGGAGCTCGAGAAACTGATCGCCGAGGTGTTCACGCTGGATCAAACACTCATCGCCAAGCTGAAGGACATCCTCTACAAGTAGCCGGACCGGCTTCGGGGCGCCGAGGTCCCGATGGTGAAGAACGCGCAGCTCACGGCCAGCCCGCCCGCGGCGAAGCTGAACCGCGAGCGTGTAGGAGCCCGTCGCGTCGTAGAGGAAGCCGGCCGCGGTCGGTCCCAGCGCAGCGCCGCAGCGCCAGCCGAAGCTCAAGATCCCCATGACCGCGCCAATCGCTCGCACGCCGAAGGTTTCGACCGCGCCTTTCACCAGCGCGGTGTCGCTCCCCGCGCCCGAGAGCCCGAGCCAGAAGAGCAGAACGTCCAGCACCTGCAGTGACGGCCCGGCCACGATCGAGACGAGCGTGACGATCTGCAGAGCCAGGCAGAACCAGAACGTGGGCTTCGTCCCGACCCGATCCGCCGCCATGCCGAACAGAATCCTGCCCGCGATGGTCCCCGTGCCCAGGATGGTCAAGGCCAGCGACGCGCGCTCCAGCGTGACGCCCTGGTCGCTCACGTACGAGACCAGGTGAACCGACATCATCATCTGGTTGAACCCCAGGAGGAGCCACGCCGTCACGAGGAGCCACAATCGGCGATCAGCGAGCGCCTCGCCGAACGTCGATCCTCCGGGCTGGGCGGCTCGACCGCTGCGCGTCCCGGCGTCCCGCTCGGGGGGAGGAAACCTGGTGAAGATGCTCCCGGGGATCGCGATGAGCCACACGAGCGCACCGAGGACGAGATACGTGTTCCGCCAGCCCAGCCGCTCGATCAGGTAGGCGGAGAGCCGCGGGCCGGTCACGAACGCCAGATTGAGCCCGGCCAGCAGGATGCCCAGCGCCAGGCCCCGCTGGTCGACGAACCAGCGCGACACGGTCGTGGTCGGCACCAGATAGACCGAGGCCATCGCGATCCCGAGGAAGACGCCCAGCACGAGGTACAGGTGCCACAACGCGTCGATCAGCGATGCGAGCGCGTAGAGCGCCCCCACCAGGATCGCGCTGACGATGAGGATGCGCCGGGGACCATAGCGGTCGCTGGCGGCGCCGACCATGAACGCGATGAGGCCTCCAACGATCAAGTTCAGCGAGGGGGCGATGGAGATTGCGCCGCGGCTCCACCCGAACTCCTTCACCAGCACCGGAAGGAACACACCGAACCCGGCGTGCGAGTTCCACACGCCGAACATGACGAGCGAGCAGGCGCCCACCACCACCCAGCCCTGCCGGCGGGGGATGTCGGACATGAGACCGCGATGATAAGACAGCGTTGACTCGCGGCGTGAAGAACCGGCCAGTCCGGTAGGTTCTGAGCCAGGATTCCCCGCTTCGACGCGAAGCGCGCAAAACGACGCGCTCACCTTTTCAGTGGCTTAGCCCCCACCCCTGGAGTGGCAGATTCATTGCTTCCTGAAATTGCTCGGTGAATTCTGAGCCTCGGGACGAGGTAGAGTCGGCCCGCCTGATCCCATCGGACAGCGCCGGGCATCTGACTATCGGCAGCGGCACCTCCCGCCGCCAGGCGGCCGCTCTGCGGCTTGGTGACCTGCTCGTCGCCGAGGGTCTCGCGACACAGGCCCAGGTGCAGAAGGCCCTGCGCGTGCAGGGTCAGTCGAAGACCTACATGCCGCTCGGCCACATCCTGGTCGCCCAGAAGGTCATCACGCGGACCCAGCTCCTGTCGGTCCTCGAGCGCTACCGGCGCCGCTCGAAGCTCGGCGAGCTCCTGGTCAAGACGAATGCGCTCACCGCCGACCAGCTGGCGACGGCGCTCTCCGAGCAGCGGCGCTGGAAGCAGTCGCTTGGCGAAGTCGTCATCCGGCTGAAGTTCGTCACCGAAGAGCAGATGCGGCGCGCGTTATGTCTCCAGCTCCACATCAATTTCTTCGACCTCGACACGATCGTCCTGGACCGATCGCTGAAAGCCCTGATCAATCCGCGGTTCGCCAAGAAGCGGCTCGTCGTCCCGATCGCGCGGGTCGGCCAGACCCTGGTCGTGGCGATGGACGATCCGACGCGCACGGCGGTCGTCGACGATCTCAAGTCGAGCACGGGGCTCGAGATCGAAGTGATCACGTCCACGACGGCTAGCATCCGCCGGGCGCTCGGGCAGATGTATCCCAGTCTCGCGGCGTCGGGCTCGGACGCGCCCGCGCCGGAGCCTAACGGACGGGTGCCGTTCATGATCGCGGGTGAGCCGCACATCATGACCTTCGAGGAGCTCGACCGGCTCTCGGACGAGCGATCGACCTACCTCGATGTCCAGCGCGAGACCGAGGGCACGGCCGGGATGGTCCGTCGGCTCCTGAGCCTGGCCGTCGAGCAGGGCGCCTCCGACATTCATCTCGAAGCGGTCGATCGTCGGATCCAGACACGGTTCCGCATCGACGGCGTGTTGCAGGAGCTCGAGCTCGCCGACCTCGACGAGCTGGTGAATCAGCACCGGGGCAAGCTGATGTCGCGACTCAAGATCTTGAGCAAGCTCGACATCGCGGAGCGGCGGCGTCCTCAGGACGGAAGCTTCCGCGCGCGTCTGGAGCGAGACGGTCAGACCACCACGGTGGATTTCCGCATCTCGCTCATTCCCAGCTACTACGGTGAGAGCGCCGTCATCCGCATTCTCGACCCGCGCGGCTTGCCGCAGTCCGTGGAGGCGCTGGGCTTGCGTGAGCCCGTCGCCGCGAAGCTGCGCCAGCTCCTCCGATCGTCCACTGGGATCATTCTGGTCACGGGCCCCACCGGCTCCGGGAAGAGCACGACCCTCTTCGGCGCGCTCAAGAGCGTGTACCAGCCCGGGATCAAGATCCTCACCGCCGAGAACCCGATCGAGTACGTCTGCGACGTCTTCCGTCAGCACGAGGTCGACGAGCGCCTCGGGAACACGTTCGCCAAGTACCTGCGCTCCTTCCTGCGGCACGACCCGGACGTGATCATGGTCGGCGAGATCCGGGACAGCGAGACAGCGGACCTCGCGTTCCGCGCGGCCCAGACCGGCCACCTCGTGCTCAGCACGCTCCACACGAACGACGCGATCAGCGCGCTGCCGCGGCTGGTCGACCTCGGCGTCGATTCGAACCTCATCGCGTCGTCGCTGCTGGGTGTGCTCGCGCAGCGTCTGGTGCGGGAAGTGTGCATGGAGTGTCGAGAGCCCTACCTGCCGCCCGATGAGCTCCTGGCCGAGCTGCCCGGGCTGCCGTCGGCCGACTTCCAGTGGTACCGGGGCCCGGGGTGCAGTGGCTGCAACTACACCGGGTACCGCGGTCGGATGATTCTCGCCGAGCTCTGGTCCCCCAACGACGCGGACGTGATGCTGATCAACCGGGGCGCGACGTTCGAGGAGATCCGGAAGAGCGCGGAGAAGACGACCCTACCGATGGCGGACGACGTCGCCGAGAAGCTCCGTCAGGGTCGGACGAACCTCGAAGAGCTCATCCGCGCGCTCCCGCACGCGGCCCTGCGACAGCTCCGTCCCGGCTCGTAGCCGGCTGCTGAAAAAGACGCAGCCGGCGCGTCGCTAGGAGCGCGGGGACAGCGCGCGGCGGATCTCGTCGACGGCCGACGCGTAGCCCGCTAGCTCATCAAGCCGTAGAACTTGCCCGCGTTCTCGCACGTGATCTTGTGGATGACGTTTGGCGGCAGGTGGCCGAACTGCTCCTGGATGTACCTCGACGACTGCGGCCAGACGCCGTCGGGATGCGGATAGTCGGAGCCCCACATCAGCGTCTCGACGCCCATGTCGTCGATCAGCTTGGTGCCGATCGGATCGAACTGGAAGGTCGCCCGGCACTGGCGCCGCCAGTAGTCGCTCGGCTTCATCGTGAGCCCGAGATCGCGGAAGCGGTCCTCCCACTCGAAGTCCATTCGATCGAGCGCGTACGGGATCCAGCCGATGCCGCTCTCGCCGAACGAGATCCGGATGTTCGGGTAGCGCTCGAGGACCGCGGCGCCGATCACCGCCGCCAGGATGTTGACGAGGTTCATCTGGAAGCCCGCCACGCTCGTGAAGAACGCGGCGCGGCGGGTCTGGCCCGTCTGCCGCTCGCGCACGCCGGGCGGCAGCGACGGGAAGGTGTGGAAGTGCAGCGGGAGGTTTACGTCGTTCACGGCCTGCCAGAGCGGCTCCCACATCGGGTGCCACATGGGCTCCATGTCCCAGGAGCACGACAGTTCCAGGCCCCGGAGTCCGAGCCGTGCCACGCGGTAGATCTCCTTGACGGCCGCGTCGAGGTTGCCGTACGGCAGGCAGGCCAGGCCGATGTGGCGGTCGGGATAGTGCTTGCAGAACTCGACGAGCCAGTCGTTGTAGATCCGGAACATCTCGCCGGCCGCCTCGTGGTCGCCCAGCCGCGTCGCGGCCCCGAGGATGCCGAAGAGCACCTCGGCCTGGACGCCGTCCCGGTCCATGTCCGTGACGCGCAGGTGCGGATCGCCCGGCCGGCGGATCCCCTTCTTACCGTCGTCGTAGAGGCCGGTCGACGCCATGACGTCCACCCGGTGGTTCTGGCCGGGCACGTACTTCGTACCCGTCGAGCCGATCCCGCCGACGAGCCCGAACGGCGCGCCCTTCTTCGTCGTCCACTGCAGGCCGTCGGGCCCTTCCACGACGTAGGGCATGCGGTCCTTCATGAGCGCGGAGGCGTTCGCGGTGAAGAGGTCGGGTGGGAGCCAGGGCATGTCGATGTGGCAGTCGGCCGAGATCCTGGTGTAGCGCATGTCACCCTCCCTTTCGATGAGCGCGATGCTAGTCCCGGAGCGACCCCTGGGCAAGCGAAGACTGTCGCGGCTACACTCGACGACGATGCGGCGTGTCGGCAAGCGGGCGCGCACCACGATGTCGGGAGCCGTCGTCGGCGTCATCGCCGACACGCACGGACTCTTGCGGCCGGAGGCCGTCGCGGCGCTGGCCGGAGTCGATGTGATCGTCCACGCCGGCGACATCGGCGGCGCCGCGATCCTCGAGGCGCTCCGGGCGATCGCCCCGGTCATCGCCGTGCGCGGCAACAACGACCGCGACGCCTGGGCGGCAGCGCTGCCGGACGTCGCGAGGACGGAAGTCGGCGGCGTGCGCCTGTGCGTCGTCCATGACCTCAAGGAGCTCCGCGGCGACCCGGCGAGCGAGGGTGTCGACGTCGTCATCTCCGGCCACTCGCATCGGCCGAGCGTCGCGCGCCGGGCGCGCCTGCTGCTGCTCAATCCCGGCAGCGCCGGGCCGCGTCGCTTCACGCTGCCGGTCGCGGTGGCGCGACTCTATATCGGGCCGGCCGGTCCCCGCGCCGAAATCGTCGAGCTCGCCGTCGCCCCTCCGCCCGCGCGATGAGCACCCGCGCCCGCGGGGCTCACTTGACGCCGCGAGCGTCGCCGGAGCAGTATCCCTCTCGGGAGGGAGAGGATGAAGAAGGATATCGGGAGCCTTCGCTCGACGCTCGAGTACCTCGAGGCCGTCAGCGAGCTGGTCACCACGGACGTGGAGGTCGATCCGCACCTGGAGGTCGCGGCGATCCAGAAGCACTTCGACGGCGGCGCGGCCCTGCTCTTCAACAAGGTGAAGGGCTACCCGAACGCGCGCATCTGCAACAACATCTTCGCGAACGCCCAGCGCATCGCCAAGCTCCTGGACGTCGACGACCCGCGAAACCTCAAGCACAAGGTCGTCGAGGCCCTGCGTGATCCCTTGCCGCCCGTGGAAGTGAAGGACGGACCCTGCCAGGAAGTGGTGCTCACGCGGAGCTTCGACGTGTGGGACGTCGTCCCCATGATCTCGCACTCCGACAGCGATCCCGGGCGCACGCTCGGCGCCGGCACGACGGTCGTCCGCGGCAAGCATTTCTGGGGCGGCTCACACATCGGCTACAACCGGATGAACTTCCGAGGGCCGGACTACTCGAGCTTCCAGATCTCTCCCGGCTCCCACATGGACCAGGTGGTCACGCACTGGTACCGCAAGGGGCCGATCCCGGTCACGATCAACATCGGCATCCCGCCGACCTGCACGATGATGGCCGGCTCGGGCTTCACCTACGTGATCCTGCCGCGGGGCTGCGACGAGCTCGGCGTCGCGGGCGCGCTCCAGGGCGCCCCCGTGGAGCTCGTCCGCGCGCGGACCCAGGACGCCTGGTCGATCGCCAGCGCGGAGTACGTCATCGAGGGCTACATCGACACCACCCAGAAGGTGTGGGAGAGCCCGCTCGCCGAGAAGGATGACGTGCAAGGGGTGCACCCGTTCCACCCGGAGTGGTCGGGGTACATGGGCAAATCGTACCGGACCTACAAGTTCCAGGCGACGGCGATCACCCATCGGGCGGACCGGCCGCTCTACTACGGCCTTATCGTGCACGGCATGGACGAGCACTTCATCGACGGGATCGTCCGCGAGGCGTGCTTCCTCGAGCTGGCCGAGCGGATCGTGCCGGGCCTCTGCGTCGACACACACATCCCGATGGGGATGACCGACTGGGGCGGCGTAATCTTCCAGGTGAAGAAGCGGCGCGCGCGCGACGAGGGACTCCAGCGCAACATCCTGACCGCCGCGCTCTCGATCTCGCTGGGGGCGCGCCTCGGCATCGTGGTCGATGAGGACGTCGACATCTACAACATCGAAGACGTCCTCTGGGCGCTCACGACGCGGGTGAACCCGAAGGAGGACGTCCTGACGATCTGCGAGGGCGGCTTCGGGCAGACCTTTCAGCCGGCGGAGCGGAGCTCGGCCGGCGACCGCCAGTGGACGCAGAGCAATATCCGATTCTCGGGCGCCATGGGCATCGACGCCACGCGGCCGTTCATCCACAAGGACGCCTTCGAGCGCGCCCGGTACAACGTCGAGGTCGTCGATCTCGCGAAGTTCTACTCGCCCGAGCAGATCCGGAAAGCGAAGGAAGGCCAGCGCGACTACGCCAAGTTCCTCGCGGAGCGGGGGATCTGACGGCCGCTCACGGCGTGGTTCGCGAGAAGAGAAAGGCCAGCTGGTCGTTGCCGCTCGCGAGATGGTAGGAGACGAGCACCACCAGCACCAGGCCGACTGCGATCGGCGCCGCAGTCAGCCAGCGCGGCTGCCGGTTCGGGCGGGCGACGCCGATGCGGGGAATGCTCGCCAGGACGGGCACGTTCGTGAACGCCCGGAGCTCCTCGAGCGTGTGGAACGATCCGTCGAACTGATCGGCGAGGAGCACCGCCGCCACCGCCGCGCCGAGGCCGAGACCGATCCCGAGCAGGACGAATCCGAAGCGCTTCGGCGCGGCCGGGCTCCGAGCGGGGCTTGCGGGATCCAGGATGCGGAATTCTTCCCCCACCGCAGCGGTCGCCCTGGGCAGGCGCTCGAGCGCGGCGATCTCCGCTTTGAGCCGAATGACGTCCGGGTACTGGGAGGTGTAGACCTCCTGCATCTGGGCCAGCTCTTGGGTCAGGCGGGTGAGCCGGGCGGCGCTCGCCTGGCGCTCGCGGATCTTACCGTTCTCCTCGACGTAGAAGGCCGCCAGAGCGTTGGCGACGCGCGCGACCGTTTCGGGATGCCGCCAGCGAAACATGATGCTGAAGGCGACGGTGGTCGGCCGGCCCGCCCCCGGCTCTGCCTTCGTCAGCTTCACCTGGATATCGCGTCGCAGGCGCTCGACGGCGGCGGCGTGTGCTCCGTGCGCCCTGAGCTCCGGATAGAGATCGAACCGGTCCATGAGGGCCGTGAGCCGGGCTTGGCTCAACACCTCCTGCCCGATCGTCTGCAGCCGGGTCTCGAGCTCACCGGCGATCAGCGATTTCCCGACTCCCTCCGTGGTCCCGGGGTGCTCGACCAGCACCGTGGCCGTCGAGCGATAGATGTCGGGGAGCGACATCGCGGAGGTCGCGGCGCCCGCGAGCACCACGCTGAAGACCACGGTCGCCAGCCGGGCGTGCCGTCGCAAGACGGCGAGCGCCCACGTGACCGTGAAGCCGCCATCGTGCCCTGGGCCGGCCACGATGGTCTCGCCGTGCTCTCGCTGGGCCATCGCCATGTCAGGGCACGATCAGGGTGTCGCCGGGTCGGAGGAAGAAGCTCTCCTGCTGGCCGTCGGCGGAGACGACCTTGTTGTAGTCGCAGGGGATGCGCGTGACGGTCGAGCCCTCCACCCGGACGATCACCATCTTCGACCGACGGGCGAAGGGGTTGAACCCCCCGGCGAGGGCGATGGCATCGAGGACGGAGGCGCGGCTCTTGAGGTCGTAGCGGCCGGGCTTGTTCACCTCACCGAGCACCGCAACCCGGAGGCTGTGGATCTCGCGGATGATGACCGACACCTCGGGTGCGGAGATGTACTTGGCCAACCTTCTGGTCAGGTCATCCTTGAGCTGCTTGGGGGTGAGGCCGGCGGCCTGCACGTCGTCGAGCAGCGGCAGCGAGATCTTGCCGTCGGGCCGGACGGGCACCGTCCGGCTGATCCCCGTGTTGTTCCACACCGTGACGTCGAGGAGGTCCTCGGGGCCGATCGTGTACCCGCTTGGTGGGACCGGAGGGGCGGCCAGAGGACGCCCAGGCCCGAGCACCAGCGCCGCCGTTGCGACTGCAGCACCCGCCCACCTCACCGTCGTCATCATTGCCGAGCCCTCCGGGCCGAAACCGGCCCTGCTACGGACTCATCGCCCCCGCTTGCCTCACGGCACTGCTACAGTAGAATCCGCGCCGGTGGCGCTCCACTCGGGGAATCCCCAATAAGTCGTCAGGAAATCCCCCGAAGAACCAGCACAATTTCCAGAAATTCGCCGCAGGCCCAGGAACGATGAGTGCTCGTGCTCACGGGCACCTTGAGCTGGGCGTACGGTCGGCGGACGATCAGGAGCATCCGCCCGGGGTTGTGCTTCAGCCCCTCCGTCACGCTGAGCATCCGCAAGACGAATGCAGGGATCGACTCCGTCATCGCCGGCTCAGGGCGGCGCGCCGACGCGGCCTCAGGTCGCCACGAACGGCGTGAAAGATCAGCTCGAGGGAGCGGGCGAAGTCGGGCCGGGCCAGCACCCCCTCCGCCCCGAGGATTGTCCGGGCGGTGTCACGAAGGCTCCGACGCGTGTCCAGCTTGCGCTCAAGGATGTGCCGGAAGGCCTCGGCCTCGGAGAGCCCGAGCCGCGCGATCAGCACCTTCTTGGCGTGTTCTACGAGTTGCCGGGTCACCGGCGCTTCGCTCGGGTCGCTCCCTTCCCTCCGGAGGATCCGGAACTCTCCGAAGCGTTCCAGCGCGATTTCGATGGCCGAGATGAGCGGCTTCCGGTCCACGGACGTGAGGTACGCGACGACACCCGCCGCCCGCGCGCGGCGGACGAGCTCGGCGCCGGCATAGCCGGTGAGGAGGATGACGGGTACCGGCTGGTCGGTGACGATCGTGCGCGCCGTCTCGCAGTCTCAGATCTTGACCAGGCCCCGGCGGATCGCGTACCGGACGATGCCCGCGATGTTCGGCGTGTCGAGCTTCCTCAAGATGTGCGCCCGGTGGGACTCGGCGGTCTTAACGCTGATCCCCAGGGCCTCGGCGACCTCCTTCGTGGTCTTGCCTTCCGCGACGAGCTACAGGACTTCGCGCTCGCGCGGCGTCAGCGGGTCGGGCGGAAGCTCCGACTTCGCCAGGTACGCCTGGACCAGCGTGCGCGAGACGCGGGGGCTCAGGTACATCATGCCTCTGAGCACTTCGTGGGCGCTGCGGCGGCCGGCGTGGCACCATGTGGCCATCGTTTCGGACGGCTCGACCCTTCGCGTCCTTGTCGACGGAGCCCCCAGCGGCACACCGCAAGTCGGTTCGCTCGGTGCCGTCATTGGAACTCTCCGCCGGCGCGTGGACCATGGGATCCGCGAATTACGACTTCTTCGGCGGGCGAATCGACGAGATGCGGGTCTACACCCGTGCCCTCGCGCAGACGGAGGTCCAGACCGATATGAACACGCCAATCGCGCCGTAGAAGGGAAACCGGGCTGACAACGTCGGCGTCGTCGGGGGCCACTTCGAACTCGACGGCGCCGACGTCGGAGTCAAGTTCACAACCGCCCGGGAAGAAACGAAGTCGGGGCTCAGATCAAGGGACTCGGCAACGCTGGCGACCCATCGCGAACTAGAGGTGCCAGAAAGCACATATGGAGGTCGAATGTGACACTGCGTGTTACTCGCCCCGATATGCCGATCGGATTCCACGCAGCCGCTCAAGCCCCTGCGATTTCCAGATCTTGGTGCGCCTGACATGTCGTGATCGCTCCTTGGCACCCCCCGTGCAAATCCTTGGTCTTTCAGAGGGAAGACCCTCCCGATAAGGGCACACCCGTCGTGAGACGGGGCTGCAAAGCCACGGGCCAGGCAAGGCGCCTGACGGCCGGGCTACCGAAGGAGGGCGCGCTCGTCCCCGGGAACACCGGGTCTTCCGCGAAGGGAGACCAGGATGTTTTCAGGAGCGGGTTCGAGCGTACGTCACGCGCTCGTTCTTCTCCCCGTTGGCGGGCGCCGGATCACCGTCCGCACCAGCGCCCCCGACAGCAGCCTCCCCTCGCCGGGTACGCGCGCAACCCTCTCGTACGCCGCCGTCATGCCGAAGCTCGTCGCCGGCCCAAGCGTGGGATCGGCAATCCAGACCGCCTCAGGGGCCCATCATTTCCGGTTCAACGGCATCGAGATCCTGTCTGCGGCCGGCGCATCGACGCCGCGCCCGCCCGCGCAAGCGAGCGGCTGATGAGGACGGCGTTCCGGCTGTTCGCCGTCACCGTCGGACTGCTTCTCTGGGTCCACGCCCCCGCTTCGGCACAAACACCTCCGACCACTTTCGACACCACGCTTCCAGCGGTTACCGGATCGACCTTCCCCGTCAATGCGGGGGGCAGCATCCAAACGGCGATCAACGCCGCGGCCGTGGCGAACCCGAACCTGAACCACGAGATCGTCGTCCAGGCGGGCAGCGCGTTCACCGGGGCTCTCACGATCCCCGCGCGGGCGGCTGGGACGGGCTGGATCATCATCCGGAGCAGCGCCCTTGCGTCCCTGCCAGCCGCCGGGACACGCGTCGGGCCTGCGAACGCCACGAACATGCCGAAGATCCAGGGGCCGGGGACGGGAGCGAGTTTTACCCCAATCATCGACATCCTGGCCGGCGCCCGCCAGTGGCGGCTCGTCGGCCTCGAAGTGACCATCTCGAATGGCTCCCCGCACGCCACCCTGATCCGAATCGGCAGCGGCGCCGAGACGACCGTCGGCCAGCTGGCGACGAACATCGTGCTCGACCGTGTGTATCTGCATTCGTTCTCGACCGCGCTCTCGGCGGGGCTCAAGTTCGGCGTGCAGATGAATGGTGCGAAGATCGCGCTGCTGGACTCCTACGTGGACGACATGAAAGCCGCTCCGAACCAAATCCTCTCGGGGGATGACGGGGAGTCCAAGGGCGTGATCGCGTGGAATGGATCGGGCCCCTTCAAGATCGTCAATAACTTCATCCAGGCGGCGGCGATCAATGTGCTGTTCGGCGGCTCGGACGCCAGCGCTGCCGCGCTCCGGCCGGCCGACCTGGACTTCCGCAATAACTACGTCCCGAAGGATGCCGCCCGGTGGCGCGGCACGAGCGTCGTCGCGAAAACAACTTTCGAGCTGAAGAACATGGCCCGCGTCTTGATCGAGGGGAACCGCTTCGAGACCGCGTGGGTGCCCGCGAATGGGGACGGGGGCCAACTGATCCGCTTGAACGTCCGAAACCAGAACGGCACTGATCCGGGATCGCGGGTCCAAGACATCACCTTTCGGAACAACATCGTCAAGAGCGGCGGAACGGGCATCCAGTTCCTCGTGCATGACGACCCGAACGCCTCGTCCAACATGGCGCGGGGCCTCTTTGAGAATAACCTCTTCGACGACATCAACTCGGTGACCTGGGGTGGGCTCGGCAACGCCTGGACCTTCGCGAGCTACTCCCCGGGCTCACCCGAACCCAACAGCGCCCAAGAGATGGTCTTCAACCACAACACCGTGTTCTCCAACATGGCGCCCATCAACGCGCAGGATAGTACGAACCAGGTCTTCGAGCCTGGGGCGAATACGTTCCAGAATAATATCTTCCAGCGCGGCAGCTTCGGACTCGTGTCCGGGTCCTTCGGCGAGGGCACGCCAACCCTGAACGGGCGCTTCGCCGCGGCGCCGTTCACGCGCAACCTGATGATCGGAGGAAGCTCCCTGAGCTATCCCGCCAACAACTTCTTCCCTGTCACGGTCTTGGCTGTGGGGTTCGTGAACTTCGCGGCGGGGGACTACCATCTCGCTGCCACGTCGATCTATCGCAACCTCGCGACGGATGGGACGGACATCGGCGTGAACGTCGATACGCTGAACGCCCGGCAAGCCTGCACGATCTCGGGCGTCTGCAGCCCGGCCGCGGCGCCGGCAGCTCCCTTCGGGTTGACGCTGTCCTTCAGCTGGCAAGAATAGAGGCGACCGCTGCGATCACTGCCGCGACGCTCCCACCGGCCGAAGGCGTCGTACGTCCCCACTACGGTGCCTTCGGGGCCGCCTTCGCCGCCTTGTCGAGCTCGACGATCGCGTTGATCGTCTTCAGCATCTCCGGGACTTGCGGGAAGACGCCCGAAGCAGAGATATCAGAAAGCGCACATTACTGTGAAACGTGACACTTTGTGTCACGTAGCCGTTCAGCATAGATACGCCGATCGGATTCCCACACAGCCGCTCAAGCTCCTGCGATTTCCAGATCTTGATGCGCCTGACCCGTCGTGATCGTTCCTTGGCACCCCCCGTGCAATCCCTTAGTCTTCCAGAGGAAAAGACCCTCCCAGGTAAGGGCACACCCCCGTCGTGAGACGGGCCGCACGCATCTGACGGCCGCGCTACCGAGGGAGGGCACACTTCGCGGCCCCGGGAAACATCGGGTACTCCGCACGGAGAGGAACTTCGATGCACTCGGGAGCGAGCGTTCGCCGCGCGCTCGTTCTTCTCCCTGTTGGCGGAATCGCGATTGGTCTGCTGCTCCTGCCTACGGCGATGGTCGCGAGTTCCGAGGCGCAACCTCCCGAGCTCCCGCGCGCATTTCTCGACACCACGCTCGTGCCACCGTCGGGCCAGACCATCATCGTGCCGGCGGGAGGGGATCTCCAGGCCGCGCTCAATGCCGCGCAACCGGGCGATGTGATCACGCTACAGGCGGGGGCGACCTTCCGCGGCCCGTTCACGCTGCCCAATAAGGCCGGACTGGGCTGGATCACGGTCCGGACCAGCGCCCCCGACAGCAGCCTCCCGCCCCCAGGAACCGAGTGAGTCCCTCGTATGCCGCCGTCATGCCGAAGCTCGTCGTCGGGACGGGCGTGGGTGGAGCCATCCAGACGGCCGCGCAGGCTCACCACTTTCGGTTCATCGGCATCGAGGTCAACCCCCTGGCCGGCGCGCTGATCTACCCGCCGGAGAATTATTTCCCCCCCTCGCTCGCCGCTGTGGGCTTCGTCGATCTCGCCAGCGCAACTACCGCCTGGCCTCGTCCAGTCCATACAAGAACGCGGCCACCGATGGCACCGATATCGGCGCCGACATCGACGCCCTCGAGGCGGCGACGGCGGGTGTGGTTTCCCCAACGGAGCCGGCTGAGGACACGACGCCGCCGACCGTGACCATCTCCTCACCGACCACCGGGCAGACGGTGTCGGGCGTGGTGGTAATCGATACGAGTGACGCGGGACGGCCAGCTCATCGCCGCCCTGGCCCCGCCCGCCTTCACCTACCCGTGGTCGACCACCAGCGTGAGCAATGGCTCCCACAGTCTCACCGCCCGCGCCTATGACGCCGCCGGAAACATCACGACGTCGGCCGCCGTCGCGGTGACCGTCAGCAATCTCGATCTGACGCCGCCCACCGCGACCATTACCTCGCCCACCTCCAATCCGACCTACACAACGAGCAGCTCCTCCCTGACACTCGGCGGGACCGCGGCCGACAACGTCGGGGTGACTCAGGTGACGTGGGCCAACAATCGGGGCGGCAGCGGAACGGCGACCGGGACGACCAGCTGGACGGCCAGCGGGATCGTCCTCGAGCCCGGCACCAACGTGCTGACGGTCACCGCGCGCGACGCCGCCGCCAACACCGCCACGGCCAGCGTCACAGTGACGCTCTCGGCCACCCTCACGTTCACCGACGATCCGCTCGCCGCACAGAGCACGCCCATCAAGGTGGTGCACGTCATGGAGCTTCGGGCGGCCATCGATAGCGTTCGCGTCGCACGCGGGCTGGCGCCCTTTGCCTGGACCGATCCCACGCTCGCGGTTGGGGGCACCTGGGTCAGAGGCGTTCACTTGACCGAGCTGCGGACCGCCCTGAACCAAGCCTATCAAGCGGCCGGCCAGGTTGCCCCGACTTACACCGATCCCACCGGGCTCAGCGTCATCAAGGCCATCCACCTGAACGAGCTCCGTGCCGCCGTGCGCGCCCTCTAGCCTGGCGACGAGCTACGTGACTCGAGGTGCGTGGCCGCCATCGGACTGGGCTTCCAGACCTGGCGTCGAGAGCGGCCGCACGGCGCCGCGTGTCAGATCGACGACGATGTGATCGGGGCCGATCGCGGCGAGGACGAGCGTCGCCTCCCGGCTCGCGCTTCCGATCACCAGGACTTCCGCGTGGTCGAGGAACCGCTGGATGTCCTCGCACATCAACGACGCGATGTGGGGAATCTCCTCTACGATGTAGCGACGATTGGCGCCGACCAGGCGTGCGAACGAGACGTTCGGGTCGAGGATTCGTACGTCGCATCCCTTGCCGATGAGTGCCTCGACCAGCGGGACCATCGGACTCTCCCGGAGGTCGTCGGTCCCCGGCTTGAAGGACAGGCCCACGACGCCCACCCGGCGCTTGCGAGTTTCCAGCACGGCGTCGATTCCCCGGTGGATCTGCGCCTCGTTGGAGGGCAGGATCGCGGAGAGCACCAGCGGCGACACATCAGCTGTTCGAGCGGCATACAGTAACGCCCGGAGGTCCTTCGGGAGGCACGAGCCGCCGAACGCGAAGCCCGGGCGGAGATAGGCCTCGGACACGTTGAGCTTTCGGTCCATCAGGAAAATTCGTATGACCTCCTGCGCGTCGGCGCCGAGCGCCGCGCACAAATCGCCGATCTCGTTGGCAAAGCTCACTTTGAGCGCGTGGAAGGCGTTCGCCACGTACTTGGCCATCTCCGCGGTCTTCACCCCAGCGTGCACGAACGGGGCGTCCACGCCGGCGTAGAGTGACCGGAGCAGCCCGGCAGTTTCGGGATCGTCGCATCCCACGAGGGTGAGAGGCGGCGTCGCGAAGTCTCGCAGCGACGAACCCTCACGCATGAACTCGGGGTTCACGGCGACGCGCAGGCGGGGCCGATAGTCTGGCCCAGCCCCGGAAAGAATCGCGGGGACGAGAACCTTCTCTGTGACTCCGGGCAGCACGGTGCTCCGGAGCACGACGGTGTGGATCTCGCTGCGGGCCGTGAGCGCCTCGCCGATCGCCCGTCCGACGCGCTCGATGGCGCGCAGGTCCAGTTGCCCGTTGACGCGCCCGGGGGTCCCGACACAGATGAGCGAGAGCGCCGAGCTCGCCACCGCGTCCCGAGGCGACGTCGTCGCCCTGAGCCGCCGCGCGCCCACCACCTCGGCCAGGAGCTCGGTCAGGCCCGGCTCAACGACCGGTGACGCGCCGGCATTGATCATGTCCACCTTTTCCTTGCTGACATCCACGCCGACGATCTCGTGCCCGGCCCTGGCCAAGCAAGCCGCGGTCACGCAGCCCACATATCCCATCCCGAAGATGTTGACGCGCATGATGAGCCTCCCCGCTCGTCATTCAGACTCTCGAGTCCTCGCGGATTCTCGACGTACGCTCGCTAACAGTGACGGCCCTGGAGCCAAGGGACCGCGCGCGTTCGCGGTAATCGGCGACGACCATCTCGCGGAAGATCCCGGCGCACTCGCGAAGGGTCAGCGGGCGGCTCTCGACCCGGACCTGGCCCTTTCGGATGGCACCCAGCACCGATTCGACCGTCGGCGATCCCTCGATCAGAGAATAGGTCGTCCCGAACTGCCGGATGACGTGGCTGTCCGACGTCCCGAGGAGCGGCAAGCCGGCTTCCTTGGCCAGGCGGACCGCAGGGCGGTTGAAGTCGATCCTCCGCGTGTAGAAATGGCTGAATTCGATCGCGTCGAAGAGGTCGATCTCCTGGAGAAGACGGTCCCGGAGACAGATGGAGCCCGGAAAGAACGGGTGGGGCGCCGCCACCAGCCACTCCGGGCGACGGAGCCGGCGCAGGTCGGCGAAGGTTTCGATCCGTTCGAGGGGAACGTCGATGTTGTAGAGGAGGACGTGTTTGCCCTCGATGGTCGCCTCGACCCCGGGGATCAGCAGGATATCCCGCTCCCGGGCATAGTCTTGCAGGCGTGCACTGAAGGTGACGGTGTCGTGATTGGTGATGCTGAGGACGTGAAAGCCGGAACGCGCCGCCCGGTCGATCATGCCCTGCGCGTCGTATGCGATGAATCTCTCGCGCTCCCAAGTGTGGAGATGAAGATCGGCCCTGAGCTCCACGCGTGCGCTCCTCCTCCCTATCCCGCCTCGGGGCTGAGCTCGCCGCGTCTCACGGCCGCAACGATGTACTGCGTCCCCAGCCACCCCAAGAGCGATGACTCCTCCAGCACTGTGCAGCGGCGGTCGATCCGACGCGAGAGACCCGGAAGGAACCGGTCGAGCGGATAGAAGCAGAAATGCGAAAATGCCCACGCCTGTTTTCGGAATCGCGCACGAGCGAGGACGCGGTCGAGTCGCCAGGGAGCGAGAGGATGCCGGGGGTGATCGGGAATCTGGCTTCGCCGAACCGATCCGGTCACGAGGCGACGGATGCCGCGGTAGGGGGGTCCCACGAACCGGTCGAGCACGCTCTGCGCGAGGTGATAGGGCGCGATGCTCGAGGGAACGCTGACGACGAGCAGCCCGCTCGGCCGCAGCACGCGGCGCACTTCGGAGACGAATCGGTGCACATCGGGCAGATATTCCAGCACTCCCATCGCGATCACCGTGTCGAAGGTCGCCGTGGAGAAGGGCAGCGCCTCGGCGTCCCCGACGACGTAATGAGCTCGATCACCCCAGGAAGCCTTCTCGGCCTCCGCGCTCGCCCACGCCACGGCCGACTCGAGCAAGTCCAGGCCCCACACCTCCCATCCCCGCTCGACGAGCGCTTCGGTCATGAGACCCGAGCCGCATCCGATGTCCAGAGCCCGGCCGGCACGCCCGCTGAGCATGGCGCACACCCGACGCTGCTGAGCCAGGAACCGCCAGTCGTGGGCTCGTTCGTGGAGGTAATAGGGCAGCATCACGCGGAAGAGTTCCGTGACGCGGTCTTTGTCGGAGGACACTGGCGGAGCCTGGACGGGCATCATCAGATCCCGTCGAAGTCCGCCATGGTGAGATACCAGGCCCGTTGATCGCTCGGGAGATCGTCGAGGCTCGGCCGCCAGAGAACCCAGTCGCTGCCGCGATGGAAAAACCCGACCGACCGGAGAGCGGATCGCAGCGTGGATTGTACCGAGGCGGACTCCTTCGCGATCCACGTGTGGACGGTCTGGGCCCCTTCATCTGAGCACGACCGAAGAATTCCCCTGGCCAAAGCTACCTGGGTGGCCCGATCCTCGCGTCGGGCGAGGATGTCCACCAGGTAACCGATCCGCCGTGCGCCCCACTGCACGACGAGCCCGACCGCATATCCTCGAAGCCGACCGCTCCCGTCGCGAGCGGCCAGGACCGTGTAGTCCGTGGGATTCTGCCGGTACCGCCACTCGAGATACGTCCGGTCGCGGACGACGATGGCCGGGTAGTCGCCGGCTACCGCCTCCCAGAGGCCGTCGAACTCCTCGCCGAAGATCGCCTCGCGAGTCAGGAAAGGTGGGCCGCTCGATGCGCGAACGGCGAAGAGCTTGTCGAGTGGCCGACCCCAGGCGCCGAAGGGCCAGCGTCCGAAGCGCTGGGCGAGGATGCGAGAAACTCGGATGGGACGTGCCAGCGTTTCGAGCTCGAGCAAGGGCCTGAAGCCGAGGTGCTTCAAGAGCGCGGGGGCGGCGTCGGCGTTGGGCTTGACGTAGCTGAGGGCTCCCATCGCGGCTGACGCCTCGCACGCTTCCCGCCCTAACGTCGAAAAGACTCCCTGACGCCGATAGCCGGGACCCGTCAAAAGGTCGCCGAACTCGAACGCGGTGAGAACCTGCCCTCCCAGCTTGATCCGTCGCGGCAGCATCGCCACCACGCCGATGAGTCCATCGACGCCGATCGCCAGACGGACGCGGTCGGATTCGCCGGGTCCGTTCCCGTACTTCCAGCGATAGTAGGCGCTCACCTTGCCGCGAAGCCGAGAGCTGAAGCTCTCGTCCCCCAGCGGGACGAGGAATTCCGCCAGAGGCCCGAGATCCTCCACGCGGTAGGCTCGTGTCCGCCACATCAACGGAGGGATCCGCACGAGAGATTCAGCAAAGGAACGTGAGGAGGTCGCGAAGTCCGTTGAGAAGACCGCTCGCTTCGGCAGCAAAGACGCTGACCGGACCGAGATCCCAGGGGGTCCGACCAATCGCGAAGCGATCCACCGGCGTCTGGCCGACGTGGCGGGCCCCCGCGAACGCGGCCTCGAAGCCGGCGGCCTCTACTGCATCGAGGGCCGCGCGGCAGACGTTGTCGTCCGGGTACGTAAAATAGTCCACTCGCCGACCGATCTGGCTCTCGATCAGAGCCTTGGACGTCGCGATCTCATGCTCCACCTCGGCAGTCTCGGTTCGGGCGAGGATCGGATGGGTGAGCGTATGGGAACCGAAGCCGATGCCGGTTTGCGCCATGCGCTGGCACTGCTCCCAGGTGAGCATCATTCCCTGATCCCGTTCGACCGAGAGGCTCTCCTCGAGCTCCTCGACAGCCCGGCGCCTGACCACGGTTCCGCACGTCTTGAGCAGCGTCTGGAGGGTCGCGAGCGCCTCGACCCTCTCCCCTTGACTGGCCAGAGAGAACACTCTCGGCTCTGGCAGGCTGATTTCCAGCCTCGTTCGTTGAGTGTGCTGAAGCAGGTATGCGACTCGCTCGGGCCACGGAAGGCATCCCGTCTCCACGCTCGCGAAGACGATGAAGATCGTCGCCGATACTCCATAGCGCTGGAGGATCGGATACGCCAGGTGGAAGTTGTCGGCAAAGCCGTCATCGAACGTGATCGCGACCGAGCCGGGCGGCAAGGGGCGCTCGTTCAGAATGGCCTCGACGACCTCGCCCAGCGGCAGCACCCGGTGGTGGCGGGTCAGGTAGGCGAGCTCGGCCGCAAACCGCTCCTGAAGGATCCCCGGAAAGAATGGATCTTCCCCGGAAACTACTCGATGAGCGCAGAGGATGATGGGATGGTGCCGGGGAAACCACCGCGCGATCAGGCCCGTCAGGCCGCTGTAGTAGAAGCACCCGCAGAGCAGCGCCTTCGCGAGCGCCCGCATGGAGCGTTTCCCCCGCCCGGGCGTGGCAAGCGCGGGGGACGTCCGGAGCCGGCTCACCAATGTTCCGCTCACCCCGGAACCGCCACGAGCGGCCTCAGGACCGGCAACTCGGCCAGCACGCGCACGATGATCTGCGCGATCCGCTTCCCAGCGTCTCCCTGGCCGAAGGGATTCTCGCCCTTGCCGACGTGGTGAATCCAGCTTCCGTCCTCGTACGCCTCTTCGAGCATGAGAGCCAAATGCCCTGGCTCCCCCCCAACGAGGCGTGCGACGCCCGCCTCGATCGCTTCCGGCCGCTCCGTGTTTTCCCGGAGTATGAGCACGGGCTTGCCCAGCGTCGGCGCCTCTTCCTGTACACCGCCCGAATCCGAGACGAGCAGCCAGGCGCGCGAGAGGAGGACGATGAAGTCCTCGTACCCGAGCGCAGGAACGAGGTGAATCCGCGGGTGTCCGGAGAGAATTTCCGTGGCCGGAACGAGGACGTCCGGATTGGGGTGCACGGGGAAGAGAAGGGCGACATCGTTGCGACGCGCGACGAAATTGCGGAGGACTTTCAGGTTTCCGGCCATCACTTCGCCGAAGCTCTCGCGGCGATGGGTTGTCAGGACGATCCGCTTCAAGCCGCTCGTCGCCCCGAGCAGTCTCGCCACAACGGGCGAGACTCCTGCGCGTTCGAGGATGGCATGCAGGGCATCGACGACGGGGTTGCCCGTGACGAACACGGTCTCCTCAGGCACGCCCTCGGAAAGAAGCGTGGCGCGATTGCGACGCGTCGCCGAAAAATGGTAAGTGGCGAGACGGGTAATGAGTCGCCGGTTCATCTCCTCGGGATAGGGACTGTAGGCGTTTCCCGACCTCAAGCCGGCCTCGACATGGCCGATCGGAATGCGGCGATAGAATCCCCCGAGTGCGCCCGTCATGGCCGTCGTCGTGTCGCCCTGGACGAGGATCAGGTCCGGTCGTTCTTCGGTCAGGAGGCTGTCCAGCCGGGTAAGCAGCCGCGCGCACACCTGGTTGGGGCTCTGATGCGGTTCCATGATGTGCAGATCGTGATCGACCCGGATGCCGAACATCCGGATGAAGGGATAGAGCAGATCGGTGTGCTGCGCCGAGGTCACGTTGACGGTTTGGATCGCACCTCGCCGAGCCTCGAGCTGCTCGATGACCGGGGCAAGCTTGATGACCTCGGGTCGGGTGCCGAAGAGGGTCAGAACCTTCTTGTCACGCTGGCTGCTCGTCCCGAGAGACTGCGACAGCATTTATAGCAACCCTCTCAGCCCCAGGACCGAAAACCGGGCGGAGACGGCGGTGTTTCCGGTCACGGTGACGGTACAGGTACCGGTGCCGCCACAGCCGCCGCCTGTCCAGCCCTCAAAGGTCGAGCCGGTGGCGGGCGTCGCCGTGAGGGTCACGACGGTGCCGCTCTCGTAGGAGGCCGAGCACACGGCGCCGCAGTCGATCCCCGCGGGACTGGAGGTTACGGTGCCGCTCCCGGTGCCCTCACGGGTCACCGTGAGGCTGACGCGGGGGACGGCGAGGCGGGCGAAGACGGTCGTGCTGGCTGTGAGGGTCACGGTGCAGGGACCGGTCCCGGCGCAGCCGCCGCCCGTCCAGCCCTCAAAGGTCGAGCCGCTGGCGGGCGTCGCCGTGAGGGTCACCGCGGTGCCACTGTCGTAGGAGGCTGAGCAGGTGGTGCCGCAGTCGATCCCCGCGGGACTGGAGGTCACCGTGCCGTTCCCGGTGCCCTCACGGACCACCGTGAGGCTGGGCCGAGTCACCACCGTGAGCGTGGTGCTCCCGCTCCGGCCGGCAGAGGTGGCGGAGATTGTGGTGGATCCAGGGCCACGGCCCGTGGCCGACCCGGCTCCATCGATTGCTGCGACGGTCGTGTCACTGCTCGTCCACGTCACGCCGATGCCGGTGACAACCACGGGGGTGAACGCATCGGTCGTCGTCCCGTTTCCGAGCTGGCTGAAGTTGTTCTGCCCCCAGCAGCGCACGGAGCCGTCCGGAAGGAGCGCACAACTGTGCACGGCACCCGATGCGAGGGCAGTAGCGGTGGCGATTCCGGTGACCGGTGCCGAAGGGATAGTGGAGATCGTGCGTGGCGCGGTCCCGTTGCCGAGCTGGCCGAAGTTATTGTCACCCCAACAGCGCACCGTGCCGTCCCGGAAGAGCGCGCAGCTATGCTCGGCACCGGGTGCGAGGGCAGCGGGGGTGATGCCGCTGACCGTTACGGGGACGGAGGAGCTGGTGGTGGTCCCGTTGCCGAGCTGGCCTTCAGTGTTCCGTCCCCAACAGCGCACGGTGCCGTCCTGCAGGAGTGTGCAGGTGTCGAAGATCCCGGCTTCGACGGCGACAGCGGTGGTGATTCCGCTCACCGCCACCGGAGTGAGAGAAGGAATGATCGTCCCGTTGCCGAGCTGCCCGTCCTCATTCCGCCCCCAGCAGCGTACGGTGCCGTCCTGCAGGAGCGCGCAGGTATGCCAACCGCCGGCTGAGACGGCCACGGCGGTGGTGATTCCGCTGACCGCCACCGGCGTGAAGGAATTGAGGATTGTCCCGTTGCCGAGCTGACCGAAGGTGTTCTGCCCCCAGCACCGCACCGTGCCGTCCTGAAGTAGCGCGCAGGTGTGGAAGCCACCGGCCGTGACAGCGGTCGCGGTGGTGATGCCGGTGACCCGTACCGGAATTCCGGAGACGTCTGTCGTAGTGGCCGGGTCGCCGAGCTGGCCGGCGTCATTCCGTCCCCAGCATTCCAGCGTGCCGTCCGTAAAGCGCGCGCAGGTGTGATAGCCACCGCCCGTGACGGCAGCGGCTCCCGTGATTCCAGCGACCGCCACCGGCGTCGAGGAGCTGGTTGTGGTCCCGTTGCCGAGCTGACCCGAGTCGTTCAGCCCCCAGCACCGCAGCGCACCGTCCTGAAGGAGCGCACAAGTGTGGAAGCTCCCGGCGTCGACGGCGATGGCCGAGGTGATTCCGGTCGCCGTGAACTGCTGATTCTGACCGACGGAAATGGTGGGATTGGCGGGAGACACGGTGATGGCCTGCGCAGCCACCTCGGCCTTGGCCAAGGCGCAGACCAGCGCAAGGACGGCCAAGACAACGAGGAGCTTCGCCTTTCTGTTCATCTCCAACCTTTCCCCTCCACGTTCAGCTCTTCGTGAACCATCCTGGAGTCTCGAGCGTGACAGATCAATCAGGCCGAGCCCTGAATCAGCCACGGAGAAACGCTGAACACTGGATGTGGCGAACTCTCACGCCACCACGGAAAGTCAGGGCAGCCTCCGGCCGCGGCGCCGGGTGCTCGAGAGACAGGCGTACGCTGTCCCTAGAACAGCCCTAAGAACGAGAACCTGGCGGTGACTGTCGTATTCGCCCGCAGAGTCACGACGCAGTCGCCGGTGCCAGAACAGCCACCGCCACTCCAGCCTGCAAAGGCGTACAGCAAGCCCGGCGTCGCCCTGAGGGTCACGACGGTGCCGCTGTTGTAGGAGGCCGAGCAAGCGCTCCCGCAGTCGATCCTGCCGTCAGGGGAGATGGAGGTCACGGTGCCGTTGCCCTGACGGGTCACCGAGAGGGTGAACGTCTGCGGGGCAAAGATGGCGGTGACTGACCTCGCCGCGTTCATGGTCACGGTGCAGGTCGTACCAGAGACCGTGTCGCATCCGCTCCAGCCGGTAAAGATGGATCCGGTGGCCGGCCTCGCCGTCAGGGTCACGGGCGTGCCGCTATCGTAGGAGGCCGAGCAACTGGCCCCGCAGTTGTTGATCCCACCGTCATTGGAGGTCACCGTGCCGCTGCCAGTGCCCACGTTGTTGACCGCGACCGTGAGGGTGAAGCGCTGCCGGGCGAAGCTGGCGGTGACCGACCTCGCCGCGTTCATGGTCACGGTGCAGGTCGTGCCAGAGACCGCGTCGCATCCGCTCCAGCCAGTGAAGATGGATCCGGTGGCCGGCCTCGCCGTCAGGGTCACCGGCGTGCCGCTATCGTAGGACGCCGAGCAACTGGTCCCGCAGTTGTTGATCCCGCCGTCATTGGAGGTCACCGTGCCGCTGCCGGTGCCCGCGTTGTTGACCGTCACCGTCAGGGTGAAGGTGGCGGGGCGGAAGACGCCGAAGCTGGCGAAGACGGTGGTGGAGGCCGAGAGGGTGACGGTGCAGGCACCGGTGCCAGCACAGCCGCCGCCGCGCCAGCCCTCAAAGGTGGAGCCGGGGTCGGCGGTTGCCGTCAGGGTCGCCGAGCTGCCGCTCGCGTAGTCGGCCGCGCAAGTGGCCCCGCACACGATCCTCCCGTCACCGGATCTCACGGTACCGCCGCCCGTGCCCTCGCGGACCACCGAGAGGGTGGGGCGAGTCGCGACGGTGAGGACGGTGCTCCCACTGCGGCCGCCAGACGCGGCCGTGATCGTGGTGGATCCGGGGCCACGCGCCGTGGCCAACCCGTTCGCATCGATGGTCGCGACCGTCGTGTCGCTGCTCGTCCACACCACCCCACCGATCCCGTCGACCGCCACCGGGCTGAACGCACAGGAGGGACTGTTCAGGCAGGGTCGCGTACCGGCCGCAGTGGTCCCAACCCCGACCCGACCGAAATTGTTGTTCCCCCAACAGCGCACGGTGCCGTCCCGAAGGAGCACGCAATTGTGCTCGGCCCCGGCGGAGGTGGCGATGGCGGTGGTGATCCCCGTGGCCGGCGCCGCCGGGATCGTGGACGTTGTGCCTTCTGGGGACCCGTTGCCGAGCTGACCCCAGTTGTTGTCCCCCCAGCAGCGCACCGTGCCGTCTCCGAGCACGGCGCACGCGTGCTCGGCGCCAGCCCCGAGGGCGACGGGATTGACGCCCGGGACTGCCGTCGGCGTGGAGGAATTCGCCGTGCTCCCGTTGCCGAGCCGGCCGTCCCCGTTGCGGCCCCAGCAGCGCGCGCTGCCGTCCTGAAGGAGCGCGCACACGTGGAAGATCCCCGCGTCGATCGCGACCGCGGTCGTGATCCCGCTGACGGTGACGGGCGTGGACGCAATGCGGACGGTGGGCGGCGCAATGGTGGCGCCGTCGCCGAGCTGGCCGTAGGTGTTGTCCCCCCAGCACCGAATCGTGCCGTTCTGGAGCAGGGCGCAGGTGTACCAACCGCCAGCCGAGATCGCCACCGCGGTGGTGATGCCGCTGACCGTCACCGGCGTGGGGTTGAAGGTCGAGGGGCTGTCGGGAACCGGATCGCTGGTCCCGTTCCCGAGCTGCCCGTAGTCGTTCTGGCCCCAGCAGCGCACCGTGCCGTCGCCCGGCAGCGCGCACGTGTGGAACCCGCCGGCGCTCACCGCAGTGGCGGTGGTGATTCCGGTGACCCGCACCGGGGTGGTGACGGCCTCGCGCAGGGTGGCCGGGTCGCCGAGCTGGCCGGCGTTGTTCCGTCCCCAGCATTGCAGCGTGCCATCGGGAAAGCGTGCACACGTGTGGAAGCCGCCGCCGGTGACCGCCGCAGCGCCGGTGATCCCAACGACCGCCACCGGCATCGAGGAATCGGTCTGGGTCCCGTCCCCGAGCTGGCCCGAGACGTTGTTCCCCCAGCAGCGCACCGTGCCGTCCTGAAACCGGGCGCAGGAGTGAAAGGCGCCCATGTCGATGGCCGTAGCCGTGCCCACTCCCGTCGCCGTGAACTGCTGGGTCTGCCCCACCGCGATGGTGGGACTCGCCGGCGCGACGGTGATCGTCTGCGCGGCGACCTCGCCGGCGGTCAGAGCGCAGGCGAGCGCAACGACCATTGTCGCCACGGACAGTTTCGTTTTGCTGTTCATCGCCGACTCCTCGGTACGGTCATCCTGCGACGAGATCCTGGAATCGGGGGGGAACGCAATCAGGCCGACCCGTATGAAGCATGGCGAAACTCCCTGAAAGCTCGAGACGGTAACCCGTGCGCCACTACGAACAGTGCGGCCGCCGCTGGCCCGGTCCGCACAGACTCGCTTTGCTCTTCACCGCGCCCGCCGACGTCAGTCGCGGGCGGCCAGCATGGCGGCAACGAGACGGAGCAGGTCCGGATGCAGGAGCAGAGGATCGTGCCCGACCGGCTCCTGAAAGAGGAAGTTACCCGGGCTGGTTTGCCGAACCGGTACGCCGGCCGGCACCCGGATCGGCACGCCTCCGGCTCCATCCAGGAGCGCACTGCGCTCGGGCTGGATCCAGTCGTCCGGCTCGACTCGGACAGTGAGATAGAGGATGCTGCGCGTGCCATCGGGAGGGATGCGCGGGACGGCCGGTCGGTCGGGTCCGAGACCATAGGGTGTCTCGTCGACCCGCTCTCTCTCCGTGCCATTGAGAGCCACCTGCAGCGCGTGCGTCCGCGCATTGCTCGCGAAGGCGGGGCACATTTCTCGGGACGCCTCATCTTGGAAGGGGCAGAGCGCCTGCGTGCCGTGGTTCGCTCCGGCCAGGCCGATCCAGGTGCGGACGCGCTCGGGACGGAGCTTGGCCGCGTACCACCGGCTGCTCACCACGCCCATGCTGTGCGAGACGATGTCGAGCCGGCGCGGCACCTCACCGCGGTACCCGGCCCTCTGGGCGGCGGTCTTCGCCCTGGCGAGCAGCGAGTCGACCGCCGGCGCGATCACCGACGTGGCGGCTTGCGCGTTGGCCATCGTGTTCGGGACGATGTCCACACCGTGCAAGTATTCGCGCGCATACCCGTTCGCAGCCAGGTACTCGATCAGCGGTCGCCAGTCGGCGGAGGACAGGCCGTGGCCGTGGACGAACAAGACAGGCGCCCGGGCGTAGTCGGCCGGCTCCGAGCTAGCCGCCAATCCCAGGAAGAGCGGGAGCAGCAGCATCGCCGGCAGTAGCCGGAAAGCGAACGTCCGCATCAACGGTCGGCCGCCGGTATTGAGAGAATCGCGGTGGCCCGCGTGTTCCGGTATGTCAGGTTCGTTGGCAGGATGTCTACCGCCAGCCCCAGCTGGCCGGCTCGCTCACGCAGCTCGCCGAAGGCGATCCGGAAAAGTGGCCGGACGCGCCGCGTCCTGGCGTAGTGGCGAAGCTCTCCGAGCGCCTTCCGCACGACGCGCATCAGGCACCCGCGTCGAGCGCTCAGGGCCAGCATGTCGACTACTTCGCGGAGTGGCTCGACGTTGTGGGTGACGAGGTCCGAGAGCACGAGGCGTCCCCCGGGAGCGAGCATCGGGCGCCATTGCTCCAGCCATCGGTGAAACTCCTCTCGCGCCATGTACTGCACGACGCTGTTGACCAAGATGAGGTCGAACCGGAGCGCCGACGGCCACCCCGCGAGCGCGCCCAGAACTCGTGCGTTGGCGTAGCCGGCGAGCCGGAGCCGCGCCCGACGCCGCATGTGATCCGACGCGTCGAACGCGAACAGTGTCGCGACGCTCGGCGCGAGGAGCTCGGCGACGAATCCGAACCCGCAGCCGAAGTCCAGCACCCGCGTGCTGGTGTCGAAGCCAATCGCGGCCTCCAGACGGGCGACGTAATCGGCCGCCTCCACACGAAAGATGACGTGCTCTTCCAGTCGATTCCAGTACGCGTCCCAGTGGTCCTCCATTGGGGGCCGGGTCGGTCCGCCGGGCTCGCGGGCTCGCTCGCATGTGTCACCGTGGACGTGACTCATCGCCACGGGCTCAACGCGGATCGATGGCGGGCGCCGGCTCGCCGCGCCGGCGGATCGGTCGAGCGGGATTGCCAGCCACGATCATGAGCTCCCCCACCGGCTTCGTGACGATGGCGCCGGCGCCCACGATGGCCCCGCGACCCACATCCTCCATCACGACCGCGTGGGCGCCGATCCAGCAGTCGTCGCCGAGCGCGATGCGCTTCTTGCGCCCTCGCTGCAGAGCCATGGGGATGTCGGTGCGGTCGATGTCGTGTTGCCGAGAGCCGCTCAGCAACACCGAGTGCTCACCCACGAGCGCGTAGCTGCCGATGTCGCAGTGATGGATGACGCTGTACCGGTTGATCGTCACGTTGTCCCCGATCGAGATGTCGTGGTAGATGAAGACCGCACCAAGCTCGATGACGACGTTCCGGCCACAGTGCGCGAGGGCGAAGCGATAGAACTCTGCTCTCACAACGACACCGACGACGTAGGGAACGAGGCTCAGGAGCTCGGACACGGTGCGGAAGAGCATGTCCGAGGTCCGGCTGAGCATGGCGAGGGGCCAGACCACAGGCCAGGTCAGAAGCCCGGCGACAGTCCGCGCGACCTCGATCCACCGCGGAGCCCGGTATTGCAGATACTCGACGTCGGAGTATCGACCGTGTTCGATCGTGCTGGCCGCCTGACTTGACATCCGCCTCACCTCGCCGCGTTACAGGGTAGCGACGCCTCGGCCTCCGCCGCGCGGTCGGCCGGTCCTTGCAGGTCGAACCACACGTGCACCATCGGCTCGCCGGCGTGCTCGTACGGCTCGAACCGCCCACCCAGGCGGTGGTAGAACAGCAGCGCCGGCTTGTTGTGGGCCTCGACGACCATCCGCATCCGGTCGACTCCCGTCCGCCGCAAGTAGGCGGCCGCGTGCGCGACGAGCTCGTCCCCGATCCGGACCCCGGTCCGGCGCACGAACTGCGGGGTCAGGTATTCGGGTAGCACCCCGATCGCGAGGACTTCTCCCAGTGGGTCGCGGCCCAGGTCGAGCTCGGCGCGCCGCGAGAACATCAGCCGGACGGCCTTGAGCACGCGCGCCACCAGCCGCGGATCGTGGACCATGGACAGGGCGATCAGCCACGCCACGTAGGCCCAGTGGCGTCTGACGGCCTCGCGGTGAAAGGTGATGGAGCCGCTCGTGTAGGCCACGAAGCCCGCCTGGCGGCCGTCCACCTCGAAGAGCGCCGCCCGCATGAGGTCGTCGCGCAGGAGGACGCCGTAGCAGAACCGTCGCAGAAACATCTCGCCCAGACGCGCCATGGGCCCGTGCCCGAGCAGCCTGAGGTGCAGACCGCTGATCGCCGCGACGTCCCCCCGGTTGGCGGGATCGATCTCACGGATCACGACACCCTCCGCATCTTCTTGAACCGTTCACCGTGCATCGCGTCGTTCACGAGAGCGACTTTCTGCGGGATCTTGAAAGCCGGAAGCTTGTCCGCGCAGAAGAGCCGCATCCGTTTCCTGAACTCGGAGAGTGTTTCCGCGGTCGAGAGCTTGATCTTCGCCGTGACCATCTGCCCGGTGATGGGATTCGCCTCGCCACTGACGGTGACGTCCTTCACGCCCTCCATGGTCTGCAGCACGCTCTCCACTTCCGCCGGATAGACCTTTTCCCCCCCGACGTTGATGAGCTCGGACTGGCGCCCTCTTATGCGGAGGTACTCCCCGTCCACGTCCACGGCATCGCCCGTCGGTAGCCACCCGTCGGCGGTGAACGGGCTCGGGGCGTTCAGATAGCCGAGCATCGCCGACCGCGCTCGGATCTGGAGCATCCCATCGACGATCCGCGTCTCGAATCCATCCCCGCCCACCTTGACCCAGAGGGAGTCGGCGGACTTGGACTGCGCCCGGAGGATCCCGACTTCCGAGAGGCCGTACGTCTGCTGCAGCCGCACCCGGGGAAACAGCCGGTGGAACCGCTCCAGGGTGCTCTCGGGCATGACCTCGGTCCCGTACGTCACCAACTCCAGGCTGGAGAGGTCGTGGTGCTGATACGCCTCACTCGCCAGGAGCAGGTTGATGAAGGTGGGCGACGTGGGGAGGAGCTGCACCCGGTGCTTCTCGATGGCGGCGCAGACCAGATCGGGCGAGCGGTTCGGGACCGTCACGACACAACCCGCGTTGGAGAGAACGTAGAGGAGCGTGTTCACGCCCCCGATGTGGTCGAAGAGCAGAAACGTGAGCGTGCGCAGCGAGTGCCGGGGAACCTTGAACTTCTCCAGGAGCGGAATGAAGTCGTGGACCGCCGCTTTGCTCGTCCCGGTGGAGCCGGACGAGAAGAGGACGAGCCCGGGACGGCCCGCGCTCCGAAAACCCGCGATGAGCTCGTGCGTCGCCTCGACGCCGGTGTTTTCCAGGTGCGCGCGATCGTTGTTAGCGACGGAGACCGTGGCTTCGACCTGGGCGATCTCGCGGAACTCGGGTTTCTTCGCCTCGATTGAGGGAGTCAGGGGAACGATGATGGAGCTCTGGTTCACCAGAGCGAGGAGAAGGGCGATCGAGGTCGGAGAAAAATCGGCTTCCAGGCTCACCACCGTGCCCGGCGCCACCGCTCGGTCTCGCAAGAACCGGGTCCACGCCTCCACCGCGTCCGCCAGCCAAGCATACGAGGATGTCTGGTCCCGCCAGACCACGGCGTCTCTGTCCGAGTTCCGCCGGAACACGTCGAGGAGGAAATCGATGTGCATCATGCACCGGAGGCGTTCACCCGGTACAGGCGAACGCTGGCCGAGGAGAAGGTCGGCTCAAGCCACGGCGGGACTCTCCCCTGCTTGAGGTCCCTGAAGAAGGTCTGGTTGACCGCGTCGGGCGAGGACAGGTCGAACAGATGGGGAAAGAAGAGCACGTAGGCGATCCGGTACTTCCCCACCACGCGCCGGGCTTCGTCTTCAGTCCAGATCGTGTGCGTGTACCCGGGGCCGGGCAGCCCCACCGCCGGCCTGTCCAGCACCGCTCCCGTCAGCTGCGCCTCGTTGCCCAGGAGGGGGGCGCCCTGGGCCACCCGTTGGCGCAAGAAATCGCGGAGCGTTCCCGAGCCGAACGGCTGTTGCAATGCGCTATCGATCTGGCGGTACGGGCGCTCGAGCAGGACACCTCGTTGATACCCCGCCACGTTGACCTGTCCGACCAGGAAGACGGCGAACGCGCCCCAGCGAAGCGCCGCGGCCATTGTCCTCTGGCGTCGGCTCCGGGGGTCACAGTGGATCAGGTCCAGACCGGACGCGACCAGCAGGAGAGCGAACGGGACCAGCGGCACGAGGTAGCGGGACGACACCACGCCCGACGCGTGAGCCTTCGCTGCGATCATGATCGCGCCGAGCGTGCCCGCCACGTAGACCAACGCCAGCCAGGCGTGCGACTGGGGCCCCGGCGCCCGCAGCACGGACCAGTTGACGGTCAGGCGCAACCCGAGGGTGAGACACCCGAGGGTGCTCACTACGAAGAGGACCAACACCCACTCCGGCAGGTCACCACGCAGGAGTCCGGCCTTTGAAAATCCGGACACCTCACTCAGCGACCAGTACACGCTCTGAAGCACCGCCGACGTGGAGTTGCCCTCATCGCCGCGGAGGCCACCCGCGAGCCTCCCGGCTAGCCAATAGTTCCTGACGAGGAGCATCAGGGCGAGCGCCGCCGACGGGCTCGCCACCAGGAGCAGGTTCCAAACCGAACGCGCCTCTCGTCGGTGCGCCGCCCGAAGGAGGAACAGCCCGCCCAGGCTCGCGATAAAGACGATCCCGGCATAGCGCACGATGAAGGACAGCCCGGCGAGCGTCCCGGCCGCGAACAGCCATGCGTGCCTGTTCGCCGGGTCACGATCACTCCGCGTCACGCAGGCCAGACTCAGGACGGTGAGCAGCGTGTAGCTCATCTCGCTGAGGCAGGCCAGGACATTGAACCAGACGACGGGAAGGACGAGCCAGACGCCGCTCATCGCGAGGCACCGGACCGCGGGCTGCCCGCCGGCCCTGAGGATCTGATACAGGACGAGAGGGATCACGCTGAAGCACGCCACGGAGACGAGCAGGGCCGCCCGCAGGGGCTCGACGCCGAGTTGGCTGACGAGCGCGATGAGCATCGGATAGCCCGGAGGCATGTTGGTCTGTGCGACGGGCAGGCCGCCCAGCAGATGGTGCTCCGCCGTCCAGACCAGGCTGGTCGCCAACCCCTGCCCCGCCATCAAGTTCTCGGCCATGCTCACGTATTGCGCCGTGTCGTTCTGGACGAACGATCCGTCGAAGAGGCTCGCGAAGATCACGATGGCGATGCTCCCGAGGGCGATCAGCACTGCCGGGCCGACGGCGGGACGCGCTGGGTGGAGCGCGCGCATTCAGACGCCGCCGAGGAACAGGGTCTGACCGGTGACGAAGGCGCTTTCCTTCTTCAGGTAGAAATCGATCACGTTGGCCACATCCTCGACGGTCCCCAGACGCGCGATCGCCTGGCGGGACACGAGGCGCTCGATCTTCTCCCGCGGCACGGAGCGGATCAGATCCGTCTCCACCGGCACCGGTCCCACGGCGTTCACCGTGATGCCGAAGCCCGCCAGCTCCCTGGCCAGGACCTCGGTCAGGGATACGACCGCGGCTTTGGAGGCGACATAGATCGCCTCCCCCTCCAGCTTGAGCGGTACGGCCACCGTGGTGACATTGACCATGCGGCCGTACCCGGCCACCTTCATGAGCTTGGCCGCCTCGCGGCAAAAGAGGAACGTCCCGACGACGTTGGTATCGAGGACAGCGTTCACGGTGGAGAGCGGAGTGAGCAAGGAATGGTTCATCGAGGCGATGCCCGCATTGTTGATCAAGTGGTCGAGCCGGCCGTATTTCCTTCGCACGTCGGTGAAGATCCTTTTCACCGTCCGTTCGTCGGAGACATCGGCGACATAGTGCACGTAGCCATCCACGGCCCAGTCGGCGTCGCCCCGACTGCAGCCGACCACGCGGTGGCCGAGACGGACGTAGTGCTCGGCCAGGTATCGGCCGATCCCCTTGCGAGTGCCGGTGATCAGGGTGACCGGGGTATCCATCTCAGGCGGCGGCCCGGACCAGCGTGTCGGCGTAATCGGCCAGCGCCCCGACGGTGCGGTAGGGGCTGGTCCGCTGCGACAGGGCTCGCTCGTCGGCGAGGCTCACGCTGACACCCAGCTCGTCTTCGATGGCCTGTTCCACGGCCACGACGAGCGAGACCAGGGCCATGGAATCCAGAAAGCCCTCCCGGCCGAACAGAGGCGTGTCGTCGTCGATGGTTGCCGGAAGCGCCACGCGACTATGCTCGCCGAACTCTCGGGCGGCCTTCACGATCAGGGACACGAGCTCTGGTTTCATCGGTCACCTCGTTCAGTTGGTGGTGGCTCGCCAGGAGGCCCACCGGGTCTGGGCGGGCCGGGTCAGGCGGGGCTCCCGCACTGGAAGGTGTGGCGTCCGCGCTGCCGCTTCGGCGTGCGCCTCCATGGTGCACACGGCGAAGCGGGCGGACAGGACATCGAGGACCCGGCCCACGAGCTCGAGCTTCCTCTCACGGGGAAGGTTCATCGCCGGGAAGAAGGCAAGATCGGGCGTATCATCGCAGCCGAGAAAATCCAGCGGGTGCAAGAGCAGCGACGGTTGGGTCGCCGTCCACCGGCAGAGGCTGAGAGCGGCGCTGAAGTAGGGGACGGCGAGGCTCGGAGCGAGCGCGCTCAGATACAGGAGATAGCTGACGTGGATCGGAACCTTGAAGATGGGCATGGTCGTCACCGGGATCTCGAGGATCTCGCCGGCATCCGTCCGCCAGCGATAGGGCCGGAGGGGCTGCCACCCCTCGGCGAAGGTGCCGTAGAGCACTTTGCGTTGTTCTCTTTGCTCCGGGCTCAACCGGGTACGCATGAAGTAGTAGGCCCTCGCCAGCGGCCCCAGAAACGTGGGAAGAGTGGAGGCGTCGTACCGGTAGCCTCGCCGCGCCAGGACGCGTACGCTCGCCGCGGAGAGGCTGAAGCCAGGTCCGCGAAAGCCGAGGGGGCGCCGCCCGGTGGCCCGCTCGATGTGCTCCTCGGCCCGCTCGAGCTCGGTCTCGGTCCTGGCTTCGGAATAAAGGTGCAGCCAGGGCTCGTGATGAAAGGAATGGTTGCCGATCTCGTGCCCCGCCGCCGCGATCGCGCGAAGGAGCTCCCGATTCTTGGCCACCGCGGCGTCCTGGCCGACGACGAACACCGTGATGGTGAGATTTCGCGCCTTGAGGAAGTCGAGGACCCGCGGCACCACGAGGTCCAGGTAGGACGGAAGCCGCTCCCACCCCGGGTCCCCGTGCGTTTTTAGGTACGACCACTTGTTGTCAAGGTCGAGCGACAAGCTGGCGATGGGCTTTCTGGTCGTCATATTCGTCCTCGGCAGGGACCGCGGCCACCTTACCGGGCAGGGTCAGGAGTCGGGCGGCGGCCTTTTCGGCAAGCTGGATGGTCTCGTTCACGTTGAGCGTCCCGTTGACGATGTGAGCGGAGTTCACGATGTGCAGACCCGGCAGCGAGGTGGTCATCGGCGGGAGACGATCAGAGTAGCCGAGCGTGGAGATGGCGAGCACGTACTTCACACGAGAGACGCGAAAGCATTCGACGTCGGCGCAGCGGAAATTGGGATACATGCGCGCCAGCCCGTCCATGAACATGTCCTGCACCTCCCGGTCGGAGTGCGAAAATGCCGGGTCGTCGGGCTTCAGGTATTTCGGGAGGTACACGAGGGCGCGACCGCCGAAGTGGGCACGATCGACGAGCGCCGACATCTCGATGACCGCCGTGAAGGGGACCCCGCGATCGGTGATGTTCGTCACGTAAAAGTCAGCGAGCGGTCGCTTCAGCAAGAACGAGGCACACACGACTCCCTGGTATTGGATCCCTTGCAGCCGGGCCTGCTCGTCGCTCGAGAGTCCGGGACACAGCCGGGTGGCGAGGGGCGCGGCCAGGGTCACCACGACCTGGTCGAACGTTTGCCGGCTACCGCCGGCGAACTCGATCGCCACGCCGTCCGCGGTGGACTCGATTTTCGTCGCCGCCTGACGCAGCTCGATACGCACGCACTCGCCCGCCAGCCGGTCGGCGAAGCGCTCGAGGACTCGCGCGTATCCTCCCGGCACGTAGCCGAACATCTCCCTCTTCAGTCCCGTTCGGCGGGCGGCGTACATTCTGGCGATGATGGCCCAGATGAAGGCGGCCGAGGCTTTTCGATAGTTGTCGCCCAGCTTGGCGCGGAGCAGCGGCAGCCAGATTTTCTCGAAGGTGGCGCGGCCCGACCATCGCCTGAGCCAGTCGGCCACCGGAATCTTCTCCAGCTTCTTCCAATCCTTGAGCTGCGAGGCATACAGGATGGTCGCGCCGAGCCGCAGCTTGCTGAACAGACTCAGCGGAGGAAAGCGCAAGAACTCGAGGGTGTTCGACATGGAGTAGAGAGTGCCATCGGTGTAGAACCCGGTCCGGGTCTCGACCCAGGCCATCTCCTGCTCCAGGCCCAGCTCGGCCAGCAGCGCGCGTAGATGAGTGTCGGACAGCAGCGTGACGTGATAGTGGCGGTCCCACACGACGTCGCCGAGATTCCAGGCGCTCGCGAGGCCGCCCAGCTGCGGGGCCGCCTCGAAGAGGGTGACGTCCTGGCCGTGCTGGGCGAGCCGGTGGGCGAGCGTCATCCCGAGGAAGCCGCCGCCCACGATGCCCCATCGTTGCGATCCGTGCGGCATGGTTCAGGCCCGGGGAAGCGCCAGCGCCCGGTCGACGTCCGGGGCCGTGAGCTCCGTGACCACAGTGCCCTTGACCCCGTATCGGCGGCGGCAGGCGACACAGGCGATCTGCTCGACCGACGCGGCGCCTGGCGGGGCGAAGCGGCGGAGCAGGTGCCCGCAGCGGCAAACACAGCCGACGGAGGCCGCGGGGCTCCCGATGGCCAGATGGAAATCCGGGACCGACTTCGTGACGAGCGAGCCCATCCCGACCATCGCAAAGCGGCCGATGACGAGATCGTTGCCGATGACGCTGCCAGCTCCGATCGTCGCGCCCGCTCGCACCCGCGTGGGCAGGGTGTGCTCGTCGGGCTCCGACGGCCTCAGCTGCTTCAGGTCCGGCGTGGTGGCCCGCGGAAACCGATCGTTGGTGAAGATCGTCCCGGCACTGATCATGACGCCGTCCTCGATCGTCACCGCCGTGCACACGTACACGAAGGCATTGATCTTGACTCGGTCGCCGATGCGCACGTTGTAGGCGATGTAGGTCTTCTCCCCGACGACGCATTGCTCGCCGATCCGGGTGGAGTGCCGGATGTGGACGTGGTCCCATACCGACGTGCCGGCGCCGATCTCCACGCCCTCCTCGATGATTGCGGTCGGGTGGATGCGAGCGCTCATCGCGCGGCCGCCAGGGGGGCTGGGTGGCCGTTCGTCCTGGCGGCCCTCGGGAATCCACGGCGAACGGCTGTCCAGTGCAGCCGGCGGAGGGAGTTGTAGGCCGCTTCGATGGCCTCCACCGAGGCCAGCGCGTCCTCGGCGGTGATCAGGAGCATCTCCTTGCCGAGGATCGCCCGCGCGAAATTGTTGATCTGGCTCCGGAACGCCTGCACCTTGTCGTAGCCCTTGCCGAACACGATCCAGTCACTGCTGGACGACTGCCGGTACCTCGATTCCTTCCAGCCGATCGCGATCGTGCCGCGCGAGCCGTAGATGTTGAGGTAGCTGTCCAGTTCCTTGTTGAGGCTCCAGGACAGATCGATGCTGCCCATCACGCCGCTGGCGCTGTGCACGAAGATGCGGACCGTATCCTCGACGGGCAACGCCTGGACTCGCTTACCCTCCACCACCTGGACGTCGGCCAGTGGTCCCAGGAAGTAGCGCATGAGATCGACGGCATGCGATCCGTTGTCGATCAGCACGCCGCCGCCACTGATGGCGGCGTCGGAGTTCCACCGCGAGGACATGTCGACCCGGGCCGTGAAGGCGTTGTCGAAGAGGATGATCTCCCCGAGGATGCCCGACATGACGATGCTCTTGGCGCGGATCACGTCGTCCACATACCGGAACTTCGACCCCATCGTGAGCTTCACGCCGACCCTGGCGGCGATGTCCACCAGCCTGCGTGCGCTCTTGACGTCGATGGTGAAGGGCTTTTCGCAGAGGACGTGGGTCAAACGCCCCAGGAAATACTCGCAGATCTCCGGGTGGGTCACCGGTGGCGTGCACACGATGACGGCGTCGAGCTTCGTCTTCCGGGCCATCGTCTGATACGAGTCATAGCTCTGGCATCCGAGGCCTTCCGCCAGCGCTCGGGCCGCGTCCTCGCGGACGTCGGCGACGGCCACAACCCGGCCGCTCTCACAGTTCTGGAACGCCTGGGCATACGACTGGGCGATGGCTCCCGCCCCCACCAGGCCGAATCGGACCTTTTGATCCATCAGGGCTCTCACCTCGTCAGCCGTCCTACCGCCTCACGGACGGAGTCGGCGATGTAGTCAACGTGCTCGTCGGTGTAGCGCTCGGTCCACGGCAGCACCAGGACCTCCTCGAGCCCGGCGAAGGTCCCGGGGAAGCGTGCGCGGTCGTAGTCGACCGCCTCCGGCCGCGCCAGGGTGAAGGGGTAGCGGCTGGTGCCGAACGTGCGCTGTTTCTGGAAAACCTCGCACATGAACGCCGGCTTCTGGATGTAGCGCGGCGAGGAGGCGATGCCTCGCTCCTTCAGCCGCCGGCCCAGCTCGACCGCCCCGCCCGCCACGCAACCGCCGTCGACCTGAAGGCAATACTTCCAGTAGGTGTGGACGCTCCGCGGGCTCATCCGCGGCGTGACGATGCCGCGAAGCCCGCGTAGCCGCTCGGTGAGGCGAGCCGCGGTGGTGATCCGGCTCTGCACCACTGCGTCGAGCTTGGGCAGCTGGGCGACGGCCACCGCCCCGTGCAACTCGCTCATCCGGTAGTTCAGGGCCAGGAAGTAGTGGTCCGGCTGCGGGTCGCCGTAACCCCACGCTTTGTTGATGAAGAGCACCATGCGGCGCGCGAGGGCGTCGTCGTTCGTCGCCACCAGGCCGCCCTCGCCGGTCGTCACGTGCTTGCCCTGCTGCAGGCTGAAGGACGCCACGGCGCCGAGCGTGCCCACCGGGCGGCCGTCGTACCGCGCCCCGAACGCCTGCGCGCAGTCCTCGATGACGGCGATGTCGCGCGCGTGCGCGAGCGCCAGGATCGCGTCCATGTCGCAGGGATTCCCGAACAGATGCGTCACCATGATCGCCCGCGTGCGCGGGCTCAGGCGAGCCTCGATGGTCGCGGCCGTGACGTTGAGGGTATGAGGATCGACGTCGGCAAAGACGGGGATGGCGCCCTGGTAGAGGATTGGCGCCAGCGCCCCCATGTCCGTGATCGGCGAGGTGATGATCTCGTCGCCGGGCTCCGGATCGAGCGCGGCGACGGCCGTGTGGACGGCCGCTGTCCCCGAGGCGCACGCCCAGGCATGCCTGACGCCCAGGAGCTCGGCGAATCGCCGTTCGAGCCGCTTCACGAACGTGCCCTTCGTGCTGGTCAGGGTGCCGCTTCGGATCGCTTCGGCGGCCAGCGCGATCTCCTCGTCTCCGAGCGTTCGGCCCGAGGCCTCCTGGTCCGAGGGCAGCGCGAGCCGTGTAGTCTCCGACAGCGTGGCATTCGTCATGGTCTGGTTCTCCCGTCGTCACGGTTCGTTTTGTATATGGTCGTACCGAGGTGAAAGATCTCCTCGAAATAGCGCTTGCTCTGCAGTGCCAAGATCCCCAGGCTGATGAACTGGATCGCGAGCGTCAGGCTCATGAGACCCACGAAGAAGGTGTGGGGCGCCTGATGATAGGCAGTGGCCACCGCCGCCGAGGCCCGGTCGAAGAACCACGCGTACTCGGGAAACCTCTGGTAGGCGGCGAAGAAGTGGGCGAGCATCCAGGCATTGACGTAGAGGGAAAAGAGGAGCAGCCCGAGGCCGGGAATGATGAAGAACATGAACGGCTTGAAGAGGAAGCCGGAGAAGAGCGTGGACATGGTGTGCCGGAGGACCCGCATGCTCGATTTGCGCTTCGGGCCGGCGGCGTTTTGCAGCCGCCAATCCAGGTGCGCAGGAATCTCCTCGATCCGGCCGCGCAGCATCATGGCCTTGTAGATCACCTCCGGGTTGATCTCCATGCCCATGGCCCGCAGGTCGAGGGTCTTCAGGAATCGGGCGTCATAGACCCGGACCATGCCCGTCAGCGTCGACAGCGTGCCCTTGGCCGTCGCCGACAGAAACCGGTTGGCCCAAACGCTCAGCGTCCGTCGCAGCCAGGGGACATTCGAGATGTCACCGCCCTTCATGTAGGGGGATGCCACCACGACCTTGGCCCTCGTCTCCCTGATCCTCGTCAGCAGTCGGCGGATGTGGTCAGTCGAGTAGCTCAGGTCCAGATCCATCGTGACGATGTACTCTCCCCGGCAGTGCTTGAACGCGAATTTGAGCGCCTGGCCGAGCCCGAAATTCACATGGTGGTGCAGGACCGTGATGTTGCTCCGAGTCCCGGCAAAGGCCTCGACGAGTCGGCCGGTGCCGTCACTGCTTCCGTCGTTGACGACGACGATCTCCCAGCGGTACTCGTCCTCGAGCGATGCCATGTACTGGCAGAGGGCGGCCAGGTTCTTCTCCACGATGGCCGCCTCGTTGAATGCAGGGACGACCACCGACACGAGGGGTTTGGACAAGGCGAGCGCCGCTCCATCACCGCGCGCGCTCCCCGCCCGCGAGCTCGTCCGCGACGCTGTGAGCAAGTCCGTCGTGTTCATCGCGTATCTCCCATTCGGCTACGCAGCGTTCCGCCGCGCTGCGGTGGCGGAGCCGGGCGCGGCCGGGGCAGACGGAGACTCCGAGAGCCCGGTCGATGTCTTCGCCTGAATCGGCCCGTCGCTCCTCGGCTCCGTGCTCCAGAACGGGCGCTGCAGGCCAAGGACGAGACGCACGAAGCCCAGGCCCAGGCCCGCATTGAGGGTGACGAAATACCGGGCTGCGGATGCCGCGGTCCGGACGACTGGGGCGAGGGCGCCGAGACCGTAGAACGCCAGTTGACCGAGAAAGAGCCACCTGAAGACGGGGCGTCCGAGCAGAAAGAGGTTGGCGGCGAAACCGGCCAGCATGAGCCACGGCCCGAGCCACCTCAGCACTTTGTGCGAGAAGTACGAGAACGCCACCATGCCCTTGCCGGGCAGCAGCAGCCGCCATGTCCACAGCAGCGCCTGAAGATCGCCGGCCCCGATGCGCACGCGCCGACGAAACTCGTGGCGCACCTGCGTCGGCGAGGTCTCGTACGCGCGAGCCGCGGGCACGAAGAAGATCTCGCCGCCGCCGTGCAGGCGCATGAACATCGGGATGAGAAAGTCATCCACGGAGACGGTACAGGCCGGCAGCGGCCGATACCGCGCACGGTGGAAGGCGTAGATGGCCCCGTTGGCCCCGAGCACGGCGCCGAAGTGCGACTCGAGGGACTTGAGCCATGTCTCGTAGCGCCAGTACGTGCCGTCGAGATTGCCGCCGGCCGAGGACGAGCGTAGATCGAGATACCCGACGACCGCGCAGGCCGTTGGATGGCGCCACAGCGCCGTGACCAGCGCGCGCACGGCGCCGGGATCGAAGAAGGTGTTCGCGTCCGTGAGGACCACGACGTCGCCCCGGGCCTGCGCCACGAGGTCGTTCACGACGCTGGCTTTCCCCCGGCGCTCGGCGAAATCGACGAAGCGCGTCGCCTCGCCTCCGCAGCCATGGACGATCGTCGCCGTGCGGTCCGTGGATCCGTCGGATCCGATCACGACCTCGAGGTGCTCGGTCGGGTAGTCGAGCTCGAGGAGGTTTCGCACGCGATCGGCGATGACCTGCTCCTCGTTATAGGCCGAGACGATGACGCTGACACTCGGCCACTGGGTCGGCTCTCCGGCTCGACCGGGGCGGGCGCGCGTGACCTTGCTGAGGAGCCACAGCACGATGGGGTACCCGCCGTAGGCGTACGCCAGCAGGGTGAGCGAGCCCAGGGTGATCACCGCGAAGAGTCCGTCGCTCCCCGTGAGCGTCATGACGCCCCTCCTGCGGCAACGGCCGCCTCGAGCCGAGCCGCGAACTCGCGAGCCACCTGCGGCCAGGCGAACTTCTCCTCGACCAGTCGGCGGCCGGCTCCGCCCAGCGCCCGGCGCCGATCGGGATCCTCGAGGAGCGACGCGACGGCGGACGCGAACTCGTCGGGCTCATCGCGTCGGAGGTAATGCGTCCCGGACACGAGCGGAAGGCCTTCGGCCCCGACCCCCGTCGCGACCACCGGCTTGCCCATGGCCAGCGCTTCGAAGATCTTGAGGCGCGTGCCCCCACCAACTCGCAGCGGCACGACGACCACATCGGCCTCGGACAGGTATGGTCGGACGTCCTCGACAGTACCGGTCACCCGTACGCCGGCGTCCGCCGCCGCGCTGCGCAGCCTGGGCGACGGATCGCGGCCGACCACAGTCAACGACGCCGCCGGGACGCGCCGCCGGATGCCGGGGAGGGTGGCCTCGATGAAGTGCAGGATCCCGTCCTCGTTGGGGTACCAATCCATTGACCCGACGAAGACGAGCGACGCGGACCCTGACCGCGAGCCGTTCGGGGCGAAGAGGGCCGTGTCCACGCCTGTCGGAATCGAGCAGATGGCGGCGCCGGGCGCGAGCTGGGCGAGCAGCGCGCGGTCGATCTCCGACACCGCGATCGTGAGGCGCGCGCGCGCGCACGCCCGGGCCTCGGCCCGCCGAACTTTGCGCCACTCCATCTCGAGCAGCGCGCGTCTCCAGGGACGCCTCTCGACCTGGCTCAGGCGTTTCCAGATGACGTGCTCGACGTTGTGGTCGAAGAAGACCACCGGCACCGGGCCCCCGAACGGAACGTTCGGCGTCGTGTACAGGAAGTCGCCCACGCACAGATCGACCTGCCCGGCCGAAACCATCCTCTCGGCGGCCTCGCGGAGGGCCGGGACCTGCCATTTCCAGAGGTCGACCGGCAGCGGCGAGAGCCACGACCCGGCCAGCGCCCGGACGAAGCCCGCGCTCGTGTGCTTGGGCGCCGCATGGCAGAACGACGTGACGCGCTCGCAGTGCTCGAGCCGGGCGGAGAGCCCATCCGGATCGTCGGCGGGACCGTGTGTGGTCATCACCGTCACGCGGTGGGTCTTCGCCAACTCCGAGATGATGTGCAAGGTCCGCAGGCGCCCGCCGGTATGCGGCGGCCACAGGCCGCCCACCTTCAGCCAGAGGATCCGCATCTGCCTCATGCCCTGCTCCCGATGTCGGCTGGATCCTCGCCGTCGATGAAGATCCGCTGCCAGATCTCTAGGTTGATGAGAAGCCAGAGCCGGTCGCCGTGACGCCAGGCGCCCTGTCTGTGCTCGTGCGCCAGCCGCCGGAGCGGCTCGGGCTGGAACAGACCGCGTGCGAGAGCCCGCGGGCCGAGCACGAACTCCTCGACGAGCGGCCAGAAGGTCCCGCGGAGCCACCTTCCGACAGGGACCGGGAAGCCCATCTTGCTCCGCGTGAGGATCGGTCGAGGCACCCGGCCGGAGAGCGCCTCGCGTAGGACCGCCTTCGTCCGCCACCCGCGCAGCTTGAATTGCGCCGGGATGCCAGCGGCGTGCTCCACGAACTCGTGATCCAGGAAGGGCACCCGGCTCTCGAGCGAAGCCGCCATGCTCATCTGGTCCTGCTTCATCAAGAGCTCGACCAGGCCCGTCTGGAGCTCGGCCTGGCTCATCCGATCGAGAGCGCCCCCGGCGGCCTCCTCGTAGGCGCGAAGGCCTTCGCCGTGCGGGTCTCGAGTGGCGAGGAGTCCCGGGGTGGCCAGCAGCTCCTGCTGCTGGCACTCCGTGAACGTGGCGAAGTTGTCGAAGAAGAGCGCTCGCGGCCCCGGAGGCACCGCGAGGAAAGACCGCCCGGCGTAGCGTCGCACCGATCGGGGCAACCGGCCCGTGAGCACGCTCATTTTCTCGCGGATCGCCCGAGGCACGACAGCGCCGTAGACGGCCCCGAGACGGTCGTTCCAGGCCGTCACTCGGTAGCGGTTGTAGCCGAGGAAGAGCTCGTCGGCCCCTTCACCGGTGAGCACGACCTTGACGTGCTCGCGCGCGAGACGGGAGACGAAGTACAGCGGGACGCTCGAGTGCCAGGCGATCGGCTCGTCCTCGTGCCAGATCATCCGGGGCAGCGCCTGGAAGAACTCGCCGGGCGACACGACCACCTCGCGGTGCTCGGCCCCCACCGCGCGTGCCGCGAGCCGGGCGTAGGCGAGCTCGTTGGCCTCGCGCTCGGCGAACCCCACGGCAAAGGTGCGGATCGGCGTCTTCACCATCGGCGCCATGAGCGCGGCCAGTCCGCTGGAGTCGAGGCCACCGGAAAGGAACAGACCGAGCGGCACGTCGCTCATCAGGTGGCTCTGCACCGCCGCCTCCAGGCGGGCGCGCAACTCGCCGGCGCGGGCCTCGAGCCCGGCTCCGGAGTCATCCTCCCCAACGGTCAGCTTCCAGTAGCGGCGCGTCCGGACTCCGTCGCTGGCCGACCACGTGAGCGTCCTGCCCGGGAGGAGCTTCCGCACTCCCCGGAAGAAGGTCTCCTCGCCGGCGACGAAACGCGTGGCCAGAAACTCCGGCAGGATGGTCTCGTTGAGCCTGGGGCGGATGCTCTCGGCCGCCAGGATCGCCTTGATCTCCGACGCGAAGAGTAGCTCTCGCGGAGTGACGGCGTAGTAGAGGGGCTTGATGCCCAGCCGATCGCGGGCGAGGAGCAGTCGCTCGCGGGCGCGGTCCCACAGAGCAAAGGCGAACATGCCCCGGAGACGCTCGACGCAGAGCTCCTGCTCCTCCTCGTAGAGGTGGACGATCGTCTCGGTGTCGCTTCGGGTGCGGTACCGGTGGCCACGCGCCTCGAGGCCGGGACGGAGGGCGGCGTGGTTGTAGATCTCGCCGTTGTAGACGATCCAGCACGACTCGTCCTCGTTGGGCATGGGCTGCTGACCGCCCGCGACGTCGACGATGGCGAGGCGCCGGTGGCCGAGCCCCACCGGTCCTTCCGTCCACAGGCCCTCGCCGTCGGGCCCCCGATGACGGAGCACATCCCGCATGCGCTTGAGCAGCGCTTCGTCCACGCTCTCGCGGGGGTCCAGGTTGACAATGCCGACGATGCCACACATAGGTGAATCCTCAGCGGTTACGCATCGAGCCCGCGGTGATCACGCGCCGCCCCGGTGCGGCCGACCCGACGAACTCCCGGCCGGCCTGGCGTGCTCCGGCCGGGATCAACGCGCAGCGAACAATCGACGTGAAGAATTCCCGGGGCAGCCAGCGCGCGATCCGCCGCACGCGCTTGATCGGCACCGGCTCGAAGCTTTCGATCGTGAATACGCTCTTCTCGATCAGCCGGTGGGCGCGGCTCACCGTCATCCCGTTGAGCCCGCCCTCGACCTCGGAGAACCGGGTGGCTCCGTCGGATTTGAAATCCGACCGCCACCGGATGAGCGCGGCCTCCGTGAAGATGAGATGGGCCCAGGGGAACACCGAGAACAGATGGCCACCGAGCGGATGGAACCAGGGTGGTCCGAACGCGATCAAGACCAGTCCATCGTCGGCGACGAGTCGCCGCATCATGACCAGGGCTTGTTCGGGGTCGTCATAGTGCTCTAGCGCGTCGATCGACAGGATGACGTCAGCTCGTTCGTCCGTGTGGGTCGAAAAGACGCAGCGATCCGAGACGCCCGCGGCGGCCGCGGCCGCGCGGGCGGCCTCCAGGACCTTCGGTCGGATGTCGATGCCGATGACCGTCTTCGCCCCGTGCTGCGCGGCCTCGATCGCCTCGGCGCCGATTCCACATCCCAAGTCGATGACGACCTTGCCGCGGAGCCGGCTCCAGATTCCAGGGCCGAACAAGGCTTCGAGCTTGCTGCAGTCTCGGTAGTTGGCGCCGCTGCACCAATCCTTGTGCCGCGTCCGCTCGCCCAGCCAGCCAAGCAACCGGTATCCGAGCCGTCCACCGATGATCCCCGTTCGCATCCTTGGTGCCTCGAAGCCGTTCCGGATGGCGAGCTCAGTTAGCGTTGCGAGGGCTGGCCGGGTCATGCCCGAGGATGCCGGCCCTCACTCGGCCCCCTCGAAGGGAACGATTCCAAGGAGAGCGGTGGCGGCGCCCAGAAGCGGTATGACGGCCGGGGGGGCCGCGAACAGGCGCTCCGTGGGCAGGAGAAGCGTCATGATGCACAGCGGCAGGCGCGCCACGGTCGAGTAGATCAACGCCGGCGCCGGCCCCCGCCGGCCGTACACCGGAGAGATCCAGCCCTGGATCGGGGCGAGGTCCCCCTCGTGAACCTCGCCTTTGAGCGACACGGCGGCGAACGGTTTGATGAGAAGCCCGCGGCCTTCGGACACGCGAGCGCGAGCCCACAGGTCCGGACCCACCGTCACCTCGATCGGCGCGAACTGGAAGCGGAGCTCGACGGCGTGTTCGGCTCGCCCGTCGAGGAGGTCGACGACCGCCCAGTAACCTGGCTTGACGAAGACCACGCGACGCCGATGGACGACGGGATCGGCGAGACGGCTGTAAGCATCGTGAGAGGCCTCGGCGCAGTCGAAGGCCTCGGTGGATTGCCAGCGGTGCAGCCGCGCTCGGGGGCGCGCGTCCCACTGGAACGGCCCGGCGGGGACCGTCTGCCCGAGGCCGTCCACCACGACGGTGCTGTGGGCCGTCGTGCCACGGAAGAAATCGCGCCATCTCGGCTCGGCGGCGTAGCCATAGGTTCCCGCATCGACGAGACAGGGTTGTCCGAAGACGGAGCACTGGATACTGAGGAGATCGGCGTGGCCGTGCCCCGCGCTGAACGGACAGCCCAGAGGACCCACGTCGAAGATGAGCTGGTGAGCGCCCTCGTCCCATCCGCTCCGCATCACGACGATGCCGCCGTCAGCGAAAAGGCGGGAGGCGGGCGCGCCCGGCGGCGCGGGACGCAGGCCATCGAACGCCTTCACACCATCGGCTCCGAGCAACCACACGGTCTCCGGCGCCAGGCCCCGGGCTGCCCACGCGTAGTCCTGGCGGCCGAACAGGGCCGCGGCGGTCGAGAACATCCCTCGGAAATCATCCGGCGCCCGGGTCGCGAGCGGAAGAAGCCATCCACCGTCGGCATCCCCGATCGATGGGATCGATCCGTCCGGATTGCGGAGCGCGACGAGCACGTCGACCAGCCGCTGGACGCGCTCTCTCACCGTGGGGGGGATCGCCACTCCGTTGCGGTCTGCCAGGATCATGAAATGGAGATAGGTCTCGACCGTGTACCGCTGATAACAGGTCGACTGCTCGAAGTAGACGCCGTCTGGCAGCACCTGCCGTTCGAGCTGCTCGATCAAGATCCGCGCGCCCAAGGCGCGCCAGCGCCGAGCCGGGCGTAGCTCGGGGAACACGGTCCCGGCGTAGAACAGGCCGAGCGCCTCACCGGTGAGGTGGGTGTTCGGTGCGAAGTAATACGAGAGATACTTCTCCACGCGGGACGCGTGAACCTGAACGCTTCCGAGCATCTCGACGAAAAGTTCCTCCGACAGCGCGTTCGATCCCCGGAAGAGGAACAGGGCCCAGCACCAGGAGATGAGTCGGAGGGCGGCTTCCAGGCTGCTCGTCCAGTTGATCCCCACTCCGGGCGGGTTGGCCCGCATCCACGCCCGGACATTCGCGGCGAAGGTCTCAGCGTATCGTTCGTCTCCCGTCAACCGGTACGCCGCTCCGAGACGAACGAGCCACTGGTGGCGGTTCAGCTCCCAGATGACCTTGCTGTCCCCCACGCTCGCCGGGTCGAGCGGGTTGAGCCGGCTCCAGTGCACACACGGCGCGCGGCGCCCGGCGATCGGGTCCAGGTGCCAGTCGACCGGGTCGCCGAACGTCAGGCCCCGGTGGCCCAGAAGATCGAAGCGAAGCTGACAAGCCGCGTCGGCCACCGCCACGGTCTCGTCGTAGCTCTCGCGCATGCGCTGACCGATGTGGCGCGGTGTAGCCTCGTCCACGACGCCCTCGAAGAACCGGGCGGGAGCGGCGCGGCAGCAGTGCTCGAGCGACTTCCCGGCGATCGCGTCGGACGCGCTGGCCGTCCTCCCGGTCATCTCGAGCCGATCCCACCATTTCGCCGTCTCCTGCCGCCCGCGGCAAGCGACCTCGGAGACCGTCATGTTCAGCAGCCGGCGCAGCTTCATGCGGCGAGCCCCCAGTACACGCTCGCCCAGAGCGCCTTGACGCGCGCCCACGTGTATTTTTCGACCTCGGTCGCCGCCTGACGGCCGATGCGCGCCGCGCGCTCCGGATCGTCGAGCAGGCTGATCACAGCCTTGACGATTGCCGTCGGATCGTCCGGAGGGACGATAAGGCCGGTCTCTCCGTCGCGGACCATCGCGGCGATGTCGCCGGTGCCGGTGGACACCACCGGAAGTCCGGAGGCGAACGCTTCCAGGACGGAAACGGGCTGGTTGTCCACGACAGAGGAATTGACGAAGATGTCGGCCGTGTCGAGCACGCCGGGCATTGCCGTCGGCTCGACCCGCCCCACGAACCTGATCCCGCCCATGCCGAGGGAGGCAGCGAGACCGCGTAGCTGTCGTTCACCGCTGCCGAATCCCGCGAGCGTCAGTGTCGCCTCGGGGTACCGGGCCCTGAGAAGCGCGAAGGCTTCGAGCGTGTTGTCTACCCGGTAGTAAGGCTCCAGATTCCGGGTCGAGACCAGTCGGGGCTCGGGAGCGCCGCGCTCACGATAGCGGAAGCGCGAGAGGTCGACGACATTGGGGATCACGCGGGCCCGATAGCCATGCCGCGTGAAGATCGTCCTGAGGTACTCGGACGGAACCACGATTTCGTCGACGACGCGCAATAGCGGGTGCACGAGCACGCCCCAGCGCGCCAGATGGTCGTCGGCCTCGCCGCTCCGATAGTTCAGCACGATCCGTTTGCCCAGGCAGCGCGCGACCAGGATGGCGGGCGCCGGGGCGAGGAGGAACGACCAGTACGACGCCGAGAACACGTGCACGACGTCGGCCCGGCGCAGAGCAGAGAGTCGCATGAGGTAGAGCGCCTCGTTCAGCAGTGTCCGCGCATAGGGGACTCGGCGGAGCCACCGGAGCCCCCTGGGAAAGCTTGGGTTGATCGGAATGAAGTCCAGCGCCCAGCCGTCCTTTCGCAACGCGCCGGCCAGCGTGGCGGCCTGGACGCCCTGGCCTCCCAGGATCCCCAGAGTCGGCGCGATGAAGGCGATGCGGAGTTTCATGCCGCCGCCCGGTCGCGCGCGTGCAGCCCGTACCACGTCTCGAGCATGAGCAGCATCCAGATCTCGTGGGAGTGATCTCCGCGGCCGGTGAGGTGATCCTCCCAGAGCTGGCGCAGGCTCTTCCCGTCGAACAGATCGCGTCCCAGGCTCGATCGCGAGAAGAGCCGCTCCTCGACGCAGTCCCGAAGCCCGTCGCGCAGCCATTGGCCTATCGGCGCCGTGAACCCGTGCTTCGGCCGATCCCAGGCGGTGCGCGGGACCCGGCCGTCGAGGGCGGCGCGAAGCAGTGGCTTCGTGGCCGGTCCCGGAACTTTGGTTCGGCCCGGCAGACGCGCGACCATCTCCACGAGGCGGTGGTCCAGGAACGGCGCCCGTACCTCGAGCCCATGGGCCATGCTCATCCGATCAACCTTCACGAGGATGTCGTCGGCGAGGTACATCTTGAGGTCCACGTAGAGAATGCGGTTGAGGGGGTCGACCTGCCCGGCGCGTACGTACGCCTGTTTGAACGGGGCGAGCGGATCGGTCGTGGCGATCTGCTCCCGGAATCCCGCCGCGTAGATCCGCGCCTTCAACTGCGGGGCATCGCTGCCGAACTGGAACTTCACCGCGCAGGCTTGATCGGGCGGGCCGCCCAGGCGCGTGAGCGCGTTGCGCCCCCTGAACCGGCCGGGCAGCGCCGCGGCGACCTGGGACAACGCTCGAGACGCGACCTGCCCGCAGCGCCGGAGGGCGTGCTCCCACTTCTCCATCGCATGACGACGGTAGCCGCCAAACAGCTCGTCGCCGCCGTCGCCGGACAGCGCGACCTTCACGCGCTCCCTCGCCAAGCTTGACACCTCCCACGTCGGCACCGCGGACGAGTCGCCGAACGGCTCGTCGAAGTGCCAGGACAGCCGTTCGATCAGCTCCCGAGAGGGTGGACCGACGACGCGCGAGCGATGACGGCTGCCGAGGCACGTGGCCACGGTCTGCGCATAGGCGAGCTCGTTGTGGCCCTTCTCCGGGAACCCCACGGAGCAGGTCATGATCTCGGGTCCCAGGTTCTCGGCCATGGTGGCCACGACCGTCGTCGAGTCGATCCCGCCGCTCAGGAAGGCCCCCAGGGGCACGTCACTCCGGAGCTGGATGCGGACGGCCTCGCGCAGCTGGGCGTGAAGCGCCTCCTCGTCGAGCCGGTCTTCCTCGCCCTCGGGCGTGAGGGGCACGTCCCAGTATTCGTGGATCGTGAGACCCCGCTCGCTGCAGATCAGATAGTGACCGGCGGGTAGCTTCTTGACCTCGCTGAAGATCGAGGCCGGCGCCGGAATGTAGAGGAGGCTCAGATATTGATCCACGGCGCTCAGGTTGATGCTCGGCCGGAGGTCCGGATCCACCAGCAGCGATTTCAGCTCCGAAGCGAAGAGGAGCGCGCGTCCGGGGCGATGAGCGTAGAAAAGTGGCTTCTCCCCCAACCGATCGCGGGCCAGCAAGAGCTGCCGCCGGCGGACATCCCAGAGGGCGAAGGCGAACATCCCGCGCAGGTGTTCGAGGAGCCCGGGGCCCTCGTCTTCATAGAGGTGCACGATCACCTCGGTGTCGGTCCGTGTCCGAAAGCAGTGCCCCCGACGCTCGAGCGTGGCGCGCAATTCGACGAAGTTGTAGATCTCGCCGTTCAGGACAACCCATACCGTGCCGTCTTCATTGGAGATGGGCTGCCGTCCGGTGGCGAGATCGATGATCGACAGGCGCCGGCTCGCCAGGCCGATCGGCCCGGACACGTGATACCCAGCGTCGTCCGGCCCGCGGTGCGACAGGCGCTCGGCCATTCGCGTGATCAGGCCGGCGTCGATCGGCCGATCATCGAGGGTGAATTTACCGGCGATGCCACACATGGGCTTTACGCGAGCGCCCGGTCGTAGAGCGCCTGGACTCGGGACAGCATCCGGTCGAGACCGAAGTGCGAGCAGGCCACCTCGCGCGCGCCGGCGCCCAGGCGCTCGGCCAGTACCGGGTCTTCCACGAGCCGGATGATCGCCTTGGCCAGCGCGGCCGGGTCGCCGGGCGGCACCAGCAACCCGGTCACCTCGTCGTCGACCAATGCGGGGTTGCCGCCCACCCGCGTCGTCACCACGGGAAGTCCGCTCGCCATCGCTTCCAGGAGCACGTTCGAGCACGCCTCGCTGAGGGAGGGCAGCACGAAGATGTCCATCGTCCTGAGCGCCGCCTCCGGCTCGATGGTCGCGCCACGGAGCCGGGCGCTCGCGCTCAGGCCGACCTCACCGATCAGCCGCTCGACGTCGGCGCGAAGCGGCCCATCGCCCCAGATCGCGAGCTGCTCCCCGGCGCTGTGATCGCGAACGAGCGCCATCGCCCGCACGAGATGCTCGAGTCCCTTTTCCGGACGCAGGTTCGCCAGTGTGCCCACGGTCACATGCCCGGCCAGGCGTCGGGGTAGGCTCGGCGCGGGCGAGAATCGGACCGTGTCCACGCCGTTCGGAATCACCACGATCCGCCGGGGGACGACGGCGCGCGCGCGCGTGAGCCGTTCGGCGACTACCTGGGCGTTGACCACGACGTAGTCGGCCAGACGCATGGCCAGGCGATAGAAGCGACGCTCCAGTGGCGTCCGCAGATCGCCGAGCTCGCGCTGACTGGCGATGACCGTCGGAACGCCCGCCAGGCGCGCGGCGATGACGCCAAGGATGTCGCTGTAGAAATCGAAGGCGTGAACGAGCCGGATCCGGTGAGTACGAAGATAGCGGGCGAGCCCCCAGAGGGCCAGGGCAAAGCGCGGGGACTTGAACGACCCCGACCCGCAGCTCCAGACGCGCAGCCCGGTCGCCGCGATCCTGGTTCCAAGCGGCCCGACGGCGCGGTTACACGTCAGGTGAACATCCCATCTGGATCGATCCAGCCCGCAGGCGATCTCGACGAACTGGCCCTCGGTTCCGCCGACGTTCAGCGAGTCGCCGATGAGGAGAATTCCGGGACGTGTCATGATCATGCGGCGCCGATCTCACCAAGCCGGCCAAGCGCCCGGTCCAGTACTACCAGTGCCCAGAGCCGGTAACAGTGCTCGGGCCGATGCCACCGCGCCAACGCTTCGATGAGCCTCCGAACCGATGCGGGCCTGACCCCGACACTGGCAAGCCGGCGGCCGTCTCCGAGATGATCCTGGAAGAACCCGGGGAGGCGTTGCGTCAACCAGACCTCCAACGGCACGCCAAATCCGTGCTTGGGCCGCGTCAAGACCTCGGCAGGCACCCGCCCCCGCAGGGCGCATTTCAGGAGGTGCTTCGTCTGCCCGGATCGGAGGCGGAGGCGGGCCGGGAGACGGCAGGCGAACTCGACCAGCGGATGGTCGAGCAGCGGCACACGAGCCTCGAGGGAGTTCGCCATGCTCATCCGATCGACCTTGGTCAGGATGTCTCCGGGGAGGTAGGTGTTGATGTCGAGATCCTGGATCCGAGAGAGCGGGTCCAAGCCGTTCCCGGCGGTCAGGGCGGTCGTGAAGCACGATTCACGATGACGGACCACCGCCGGCTCGAGAAGATCTCCGATCGCGCGCCCCGGGAACAGTGAGATGGAGTCGAGGTATCGCTCCAGTCGGGGCAGCGACAGGTTGTAGAGGTAGTTCTTCCCGGGCGCTCCTTCCGGAAGAGCCCCACTGAGGACGCGCAGCGCCCCGCCGAGCCCAGCGTCGCCGAGGCGGCCCAGGTGGCGTCGCCGGTGGTCGACGACATAGCGGTCATAGCCCGCGAACAGCTCGTCGCCACCGTCCCCCGACAGCACGACCTTGACGTGCCGCCGGGCTAGCCTGGACACCAGGTAGGTGGGGATCGCCGACGCGTCGGCGAACGGCTCGTCCACGGCGGCCAGCACTTCCTCGAGCACCTCGAGATCTTGCGGCTCCACCAGCAGCTCGTGGTGCTCCGTCCCGAGCCACTCCGCCACCCGGCGCGCGTAGGGAAGCTCGTTGTAGCCTGCTTCGCGGAACCCGACCGAGAAGGTCTTGACGCGCGCGCCGGCTGCCCGCGCCATGATCGCGACGACCGCGCTCGAGTCCACGCCGCCGCTCAGGAACGCGCCGACCGGCACATCGCTGACGAGATGCGAGTGGACCGCGCTCTCGAGGCGCGCCCACAGCGCCTCGGCCGCCTCAGCGTCATCACGGAAAGGACCGGTCGCGGTCCGAAAGAGGCTCGTGGACTCCCAGTACCGGCGCGGTGAGCCGACCTGGCCGTCCTTCACCGTCAGGGTGTGACCGGGCGCGAGCTTCCTGACGTCCTCGAGGATGCTGAGCGGCTCGGGGACATAGCCGTACTGCAGATAGGCCACCAATCCGGCCGGGCTCACGCGTCGCGGGATCCACGGATGGCTCGCGATCGCCTTCAGCTCGGACGCGAAGATGAATCCCTGCGGGGTCTCCGCGTAGTAGAGAGGTTTGACACCCAGCCGGTCGCGGCCGAGGAACAACGCCTGCCGCTCCCGATCCCAGATGGCGAAGGCGAACATGCCGCGAAGTCGTTCGACGCATCCCTCGCGGTGCTCCTCGTACAGGTGCACGAGGATCTCGGTGTCCGAGGTCGTCGAGAACCGATGCCCCTTCGCATGGAGCTCGGCCCTGAGCTCCCGGTAGTTGTAAATCTCGCCGTTGAAGACCACGGACAATGTCTTGTCTTCGTTGTGGATCGGCTGTTGCCCCGTGGCCAGATCGATGATGGAGAGCCGCCGCATCGCCAGACCCACGCGGCCCTCGACCAGATAACCCGCGTCATCCGGCCCTCGATGAAAGAGCCGGTCGTTCATCCGGCGCAGGCAGTCCGCGTCCACCGGCGTCCGGCCGGTCACGTCCACGATCCCGGCAATGCCACACATCAGCGATGCCCCCGATCTCCGACCGCCGCGCGTCCATCGACGGCTGCGCGCTGGTGGCCCGCGTGGGCGAGGATCTCCTGCCGGCCAAGCCCTTTGACGGCGACCGCCAACCCGACCAGGTAATAGAAGAAGAAGTGATAGGCGACCGGATAGAACATCGCCGCGACGGCGAATCCGATCAGGCTGATCTCGAGCCCTTGCGCGAGGTAGTAGAGGTCGACGTCGTGGGCGCTCCAGGCGCGCCTCGCCTCCGCGACGGAGCGGAGCGCGCGGTAGAGGAGCAGCAGGTACACGAGGAGCGCGGGGATTCCGAGGTCGACCGCGATCTCGAGGTAGACATTGTGGATGTGACGCCAGCGGACACCGCCGATGTCATTCAGAGCGATGATGCTTTGGCCGACGCCGACGCCGGTCAGCGGGTGGGTCGCCATGAGGTAGAAGGCCTTCCCCATAGTCTCCCAGCGCTCCCGGGCCGAGCCGTCGGTCTGCACGTCGCCGATCGTCCCGAGGCGGGCGATGAAGCCGTCGACATTCAGCGTCAGGACGAGGAGGAGGAGTAGCAGGAGAACGATCCCGCTCCGGCCCTTCTTGAGCCGTCCAAGATAGAGGAGCAGCGTGGTTGTCAGGAAGATGAAGCCGGCCCGGGAGAAAGTCACCACGACCCCCGCCACGCCGAGCGCGATCGCCGTGGCCAGCGCGACGCGGTGGCCTCGTCTCCGGCTTGCGAGCGCGAGCCCGACAGCGAGGGCGATGACGATGTTCAGAGTCAGCGCGACGTCGTTCGGGTTGGAGGTGAGGGCGCTCAGGTATCCCTGGACGCGTGCGCCCACGAGGTCGCCCGAGAGGTAGTCTTTCACGACCGCAGCGGCGGGGATCATGGAGCCCAGCGTCAGGAGCCAGAGCATCCCGCGGAGACGTTCGGCCGTGACCAGGATGTTCGCGAGGAGCAGGAACACGATCAGCGACTTCCCGAACAGCCCCAGCAGGGTCTGCACGCTACCCTCGATCCAGTAGGACGTGGGCACCGACAGCGTCCCGAGGCCGAAGAGCAGCAAGGCCAGTCGGATCTCCGGTTCCGAGACCGTCAGCGGAGAGGCCTGGCGGAGCCGGTCGGCCACGTGTGTCGCCGCCGCGACGGTCGCCGCGACGAGGGCGAGGTGAAGGGGTGCCAGCGCAGGAAGCACGCCCTGGGGCGCGACGAGCACGATAAAGGTGAAGAACATGAGGGCATAGAACGGTAGACGGGCCGCCGGCCCTCCCGTCGGCGCTGGCATCGCCCACAGGGGCGTGTCCCGCACGGCCGGCGCGGTGCCCAAGCCCATCACCCGCGCACGGCCTCGCGCGAGGCCGGGGCGATGGCGACGCTGCCCGGACAGGACGGCCGCCAGCAGTTGATTTCGGCGAGGCGTGCGGCATACGCTGCGGAAGCATGGGACTCGGACGACGGCTCGCGCATCGCACGCTCGTCAGTAGCGTTCTGCCGACAGCCGGGCTGTGGCTGCTTTTCGCTCCGGTCTGGGCCGCCCAACCCGAGCGTCCCCGCGCGGCGGTGGACACGCGAGATGCGCGACCGACCGGCCGCACGATCGCCGTCGCCGCCGGCGGCAACGTCCAGACCGCGCTCAACGCTGCGCAGCCCGGGGACGTGATTACCCTCGAGGCCGGGGCGACGTTTCGGGGCCCGTTCACGCTGCCCGAGAAGACTGGAACGGGCTGGATCACGGTGCGCACTGCTGCACCCGACACCGGCCTGCCCCCTTCCGGCACGCGGGCAACCCGGGCGCACGCCACGGTGATGCCGAAGCTGGTAGCGGGCACTGGGGCCGGCGCCGTGATCCAGGCGGCGCCGGGCGCTCATCATTTCCGGTTCATCGGCATCGAGGTCAGACCAGAGTCCGGCGCTTTCGTCTACAGCCTGATGGAGCTCGGGTCGGGGAAGGAGACCAGCGACGCGATGCTGCCGCACGACATCATCGTCGATCGCTGCTACCTGCACGGCGATCCGGTCCGAGGCAGCCGGCGGGGCGTCGCGCTGAACGGCAAGTCCCTCGCGGTCGTCGATTCCCACCTGGCCGATTTCAAGGAGGCCGGCGCCGACTCCCAGGCCATCATGGGCTGGAACGGGCCCGGTCCCTTCAAGATCGTCAACAACCATCTGGAAGCTGCGGGCGAGAACGTCATGTTCGGTGGCGCCGATCCCGCGATCCGCGACCTGGTGCCCTCCGACATCGACATCCGAGACAACCACTTCTTCAAACCGCTCTCGTGGCGGAAGGGCGATCCGAGCTATGCCGGCGCGGAGTGGAGCGTCAAGAACCTCCTCGAGCTGAAAAACGCCCGGCGGGTGCTGGTGCAGGGCAATGTTTTGGAGAACATCTGGCTCGCCGACCAAGCCGGCTTCGCGGTGCAGTTGACGGTCCGCAACCAGTACGGCCGCGCTCCCTGGTCCACGATCGAGGACGTGACGTTCATCCGCAACATCGTCCGCCACGCCGGATCGGGGATCAGCATCCTGGGGACCGACGATCCCAACCCGAGCCAAACCATGAAGCGGGTCCTCATCCGGGACAACCTGTTCGAGGACGTCAGCGGGGCCGGGTGGGGTGGCCACGGACGGCTCTTCCAGATCCTGGATTACCGGGCGGGGACGACAGACGTGGTGATCGACCACAACACCGCTTTCCAGGACGGTCCCGTCCTCTTCGCGGAGGGGAAGCCCCACGCCGGATTCGTCTATCGTAATAATCTCAGCCCCAAAGGCAGCTACGGGGTCTTCGGGAGCGGCGTCGGCGAGGGACTGGCGGCCGTGAGGACCTACTTCCCCGGCGCGGTGTTTCTGATGAACGTGATGGTCGGGGCCACGCCATCGCTCTATCCGCCCAATAATTCCTTCCCCGCCTCGCTGGACAAGGTTGGCTTCGTGGATTTGGCTGGAGGCAACTATCGCCTGGCCGCGTCGAGCCCATACAAGAAGGCTGGGACCGACGGCCGCGACATCGGCGCGGATATCGACGCTCTCCCGGCGACCTCCGGGCGTCGGTAGACTCCTGCGATCTCCTGGAACGGTCATCGCGAATCGCCGGCCGCTGTACTCGCGACCATCTGCAGCCGCCCGATGAGGGCCCTGCCACAGGCGATCATCCATCGCTTTTCGGCGGGCTCGAGAAAGCCCACGCCGGCCAGTACGATCGGGAACGCGATGACCGGCACGGCGTTGACGGCGATGCCGAGCAGCGGCGGGAGCCCACCGAGCAAGGTGCTCGCCAAGAAGAGCGCGAGCGCGACGGCCAGAACCTTGGCGACCCGCCCGAGCTCGTATGCGATCGGATATCGTCGCTGGGCGATGACGTAGACGCCAATCGTGAGCGCCGCCAGCGTGATGACCTTCGCCCACGCGACCCCGACGGCGAACCATGCCCCGCCCAGCCCGACGCACAAGGCGATGTGCAGCACGGCGGCGACCCCCGTCAAGACCCCGACCTCCTTCGTCCGCCCGTCGATCAGGATCCCCGCCATGAACGAGTCAAAGGTGCCCCACAGGACGTAGGCGAGGACCAGCACCGGACAGATCCGCGCGGCGGCCCGGAACCGCTCCGCGGCCATCAGGCGCACGAGATCGTCGCTCCAGACGCTGACGGCGAGCCCCACGAAGCAGAGCAGCACGAAGAAGTACGTGAAGACGCGCGCGAGGACTTCCTTCCCGTCTGGCTGTTTGGCGATCGCGAACCGTTCAGCCGCCCAGAAGCACGAGAACGGCGTCACGATGAACACGAGCAGCGCCGTTCCGAATCGATTGGCCAGCGAGAAGACTCCGACATCCGTCAGTGAGCCGACCCGCGACAACACCATCCGGTCGGCCGCATTCACGGCGAACACCGCGAGCGACCAGCCGATCATCGGGACTCCGAAGGCCAGGAACGTCCGCATCCTCGCGAGCGAGACGGCGAGCCCGGTCTGCCCGAGGACCCAGGCGGCCAGCCCGATGGCGAAGGTCCCGGTCACGAGGAACTGGCTCAGCAAGATGCCTTCCACGCCGCGGGCCAGCCAGGCGACGAAGAACAGGTTCAACGACAGGATGCACACGAGCTGGGCTACCGAGAGGAGCGTGAACGCCCGCGACATCTTCCGCGCCTGGAGATAACCGAGCGCAGTGGCGAAGACATTGGAAGAGACCATGGACCAGAAGGCGAGGCGGAGCAACGGCGCCTGCGCGTCGGTCCCGAACAAAGCGAGCGAGATGCGGTCACGCAGCATGTCGGCGGGGAGGATCGCGGCCGCGGTCACGACGCCGGTGAAGACGATCGCCGTGGAGACCACCTCGCGACGATCGCGCTCGCGCTCGCACGCGTGATAGAAGCGGAGGAGCTGGGTGACGGTCTGGAGGCCAAAGAAGACGTTCAGGAAGGTGCCGACGAGCAGGATGATCTCGAGTGCGCCGTAATCGGCGGGCGACAGAAGATTTGTGTACAGAGGAAGCAACAGGAACGCAGCGACCTGGCCCAGGACGGGCCCCAGGCCGTAGATGGCGGTGTGCTGCATCAGCTCCCGGAGGCGCGGCCCCAGCAATTCGCGCACGGGTGTGGCGGAGCGGCGATCCATCGCCGGTCCAGCGGTGTTGGTGGACTTCATTTGACGGCGACCAGCTCGGTTGCGGGCCAGAAGGTCAGCATGATGCGCTTCACGATGGGTGACCGACGCATCGCACGCAGCAGCGCGACCTTCCACCAGGTCGGCTGGTTCAGGCGCTCCGGGTCCAGAAGGTCGGCGATGTCGTAGACGCGCGAGAATCCCGTCTCTTGCAGCGCCTGCCGGACAGTCCCATACGTGAACTGGTGGAAGTCGATGCCAAGACGCATCACGTCCGGGCCTTCCAGGGTCCGACGGAGCCAGTACCGGATCCGGTTCGGAAGCCAGCCGTAGAGGGGCAGCTGCGGAAACTCGCCGGACCAGGGCGAGAACCGGTTCGTCGAGCAGAAGATGAGCACCCCACCGGGGCGCAGCGACGCCGCCACATTCGCGAGACCCCTCCGCCAGTCCTCGACGTGCTCGAAGACCGACTCGGCGACGACGACGTCGAAGGCCCCGCGGTCCAGAGCGGTCTCCTCGATGTTTCCCAGTCGGAGGTCGAGGCGCACGCTGCTCTGCGCCGCCCGCTTCCCCACGAAGTCGATCAGCTCCGGGCTGATGTCCAGCCCGACGCACTCCAGCCCATTTCGCGCGCACAGCACGAGAAACCATCCCGTGCCGATTCCCACCTCCAGGAGGCGAGTGCCCGCCCCGAGCGGGTGAAAGCGCGAGACGAGCCGGAGAAGCTTTCGGAAGTCCCTTTCGTGGACCTCGAGCGGACGCTGTCCTTCCGTCTCCAGGTATCTGAGCACCGTGCTGAGAGACGCCTGATGCACTTGCATGGGCCTACAACCTGATCACGCGGCCCGCCGCGGTGAGGCCCCACGTGGCGTTCCGCGTGTCGACGACGAGCCGCTGGCTCAGCGTCGTCGCGTGATCCAAGAGAGTCGCTGCCCCCTGACATACGCTCATGGATTGACCTCGGGCGACGGCCGTGCGGCGGGTGCGCCCCGCCAGGCCGCGGCGGTCACGGACCTGCACCCTCGGATGACGACCTTCACCGTGTCGAAGAGGATGCGGAGATCGAGCCACAGTGACATGTGCTTGATGTAGTAGAGGTCGTAGCGCATCTTCTCCGTCTCTTCGTCCATGTCGTTCGCGTAGCCATAGCGAATCTGCGCCCAGCCGGTGATGCCCGGCCGGACCGCGCAGCGAAGCGCGTAGTAGGGGATCGCGTCGCCCGTCAGCTCGTTCAGGTTGCGGGCCGCCAAGATCATCAGTTCGAGATTCGTCACCGGATGGGGCCGCGGCCCTACGAGGTTCATGTCTCCCCGCAGGACGTTGATGAGTTGGGGCAGCTCGTCGAGCCGGAACCGCCTGAGCCACCGCCCGAGGCGCGTGATCCGATCGTAGTTGTCCCGCTCCCACTCGGACTTCGGCCGGCTGACCGGGTGCATCGTCCGGAACTTGATCAGTTTGAAAGCGCACCCCGATAACCCCACGCGCTCCTGGATGAAGAACACGGGGCCGCGGGTGTCGAGCTTGATCAGGAGCGCGATCGCTCCGAGGACGGGGGCGAGAGCGATCGATCCGATCATCGACACGAGGAGGCTGAAGGCACGGGCGAGCGCGTGCTGGAGCCTCGACGTCCGGAAGTCTCGGGAGAAGATGACGCTGCTGGGCGAGAGCGCCTCGAGGGCGAGCTTTCCGGTCAAGCGCTCGTAGGTCTCGGCAACATCCTCGACCACGATCCCGCGCGCCAGCGACTCGACGAGCCGGCAGAGCGGCAGGCATCCCCGTCGCTCGTCGAGCGCGACGACGATGCGATCCGGCCGAGTCGTCTCGATGACGCGACCGAGGTTCTCGGCGTCATGGACCACGCCGACGATCGTGTATCGCCGATGCTCTTGCCCCTCGATCGCCTCGATGACCTGGCTCCCGAGGAAGCCCTTCCCGAAGATCAGCACGCGCTCGCCGACCCGGCGGCGGTGCCAGACGCCATGTCGCACGCGCAACCCGAGCAGGAAGCCGACGATGACGACGAGGCTCAGCGCGAACGACTCGCCGCGAAGCGTCGCTTCCACAGGGAGCCTTCTGCCGCCGGGTTCCAGTCCTACGCCCACTCCAGGCGCCTGGCCGCCAGGTCGCACAGGATGGGCCCGAGCTTGTCGGGGGCGTGCCTGACCTTCGGACCGGGCTCGAGGAGATCGGCGCGGACGATCGCCGGCGGCTCGCCGGGGAGCACGAAGTCGGGGTCCACGGGCCTCGCGCCCTCGACGGCGTATCGGGCGAGAATCTTGGACGGAATCGGAGTCGTGTTGACGATGACGTACTCGAGCGCCTCCGACGGCAGACCATGAGCGGCCAGGGCCCGGAGATGCCCGGCGACGTCATATCCGTCGGTCTCGCCAGGCTCGGTCATCGAGTTGCACACGAAGATCCGGACCGCTCGCGAGCGTGTCACCGCCTCGACCACGCCCGGGACGACCAGGGTGGCGAGGAGGCTCGTGTAGAGGCTCCCGGGACCCAGGATCATCACGTCCGCAGCGTGCAGCGCCTCCAGCACTCCAGGCGCCGCGGCCGCCTCGGGCGGATCGATCCGGACGCGCTCGATCGGAGCGCCGCTCCGCGGGATCTCGGATTCGCCGGACACCGAGCGTCCATCCATGAGGTCGGCGACCAGGTGAACGCGCTGCGTGGTCGATGGCAGGATGAGATCGTCCACGCCGAGCAGTTCGGCCGCCAGCCGGATCGCCGTCACCTCGTCGGTCGCGACCATGTCGAGCGCCGCCAGCAGAAGGTTCCCCACCGGGTGCTGAGCGACCCCTCCGTCGAACCGATACTGGAGCGCGGCCCTTACCTCCGGCGCCACCCGGGCCAGCGCGATCAGGCAGTTGCGGATGTCTCCGGGTGGGAGGACGCCATATTCCTTTCGCAGGGCCCCTGAGCTCCCACCGTCGTCCGCAGCAGTCACGATCGCGGTGATGCTGGAGCTCGCCGGGAGGTACCGGCGCAACCCTGTGAGGACGGCCGGCAGCCCGGTGCCGCCGCCCAGGGCGACGATCCTTACGGGCTCCTCCACAGGCGACGTCTGCGCGGCGGGGCCGTGTACACGTCGTAGTAGCTGGAGCGGCGCGCATGGTCGCCGTTGAACACGAGGCCCACGACCTTCGCCGGGTCCATCAGATCCAGGGTCTGCGCCAGCTCACCCCGCAGCGTTCGATGCGCCTTGACCACGGTGAGAAACCCATCGACGCACTTCGCGATGACCCGGCAGTCCGGGACGGGAAGGAACGGCGGTGTATCGAGGACGATGTAGTCGTAGCATTGCCGCGCTTCGTCGAGCAGCGCCTCGAGCCGCGGAGATTTGAGCACCTCGTAGGGCGCGACCGCGGGCTCGCCCGCCGGCAGCACCGAGAGGTTGAAGTGGGCGAGGCGCTCCACCGAGTTCTCGAGCGTGAAGCTCGCATCCAGGAGCGTGGTCACGAGCGAGCGTTTCGAGCCGGCGAGCCCCAGCTGTCGCGCCACCGCCGGCCGACGAATGTCGATGTCCACTAGCAGGACGCGAGCGTCCACGGCTTGCGCGAGCGCGCCCGCGAGGTTGATGGCGATCGTGGTCTTGCCGTCTCCGACCCCGGGGCTTGTGACCGCCAGGACCTGGAGGTTGGCGCCCTTGCGCAGCGTCTCCACGACATGGCGGAGCACGCGGTACTGCTCGGCCTCGAACGACCTGGGATCGAGCAGGCTCACGAGGCACGCCTCGATGCGGTCCGCGCGATCGACCTCGCGCTTGGTCGCCCTCGGCGGTGCCTCGAAGACCGGCCGCGGGAAGTGTGGTGGCGCGGCCGGCGGCACCTCAACGGACGGTGCTTCGGGTGCCGGCGACGCGGACACGTCGACCGTGCGGCGGGGCGCGGACGCCGTCGTCCCGAGGGCCTCCTCCGTGTCGGCCCGCTCGAGCGCTTCATGGAATTTACTCATCGCAGGAACAGGTCGCGCACGTGGCGCGCGAACGTGAGGAGATGCGCGGTTTCGCACGCTGGCTCCTGGGCGCGGCCGCCGCGGCGGTGTTCGCCGGGATCGCCGTGGCGCCGCTGCGTGTCGCGAGTTGTCCAGGCCAGCGCAGCGGGCCGGCGCGCCGGACGCCGGGCTGCGCCATGGAGCGACTCGATGGCCTGGTCGACGATGTCGACGTCGATCCGCCGCCGCTGGTCGGCGTAGCCAATGACCAGGCAGTGGTCGCACAGAATGTTCACGCGGCGCGGGATTCCCCGCGAGTAGGCCGCAATCCGGTCTTGCGCCCGGTCGCTGAAGAGCTCGAGGTCGCGGCTGCCCGCAACACGGAGCCGGATCTTGACATAGTCGCGGATCTGATCGCGCGATAACGGGGAAAGGCTGCACCGGAGCTCGATCCGCTCCAGGAGCTGGCGAAGCTCCGGGCGCTCGAGCTTCGTCCACAGCTCCGGCTGGCCAACCAGCAGGATCTGCAGGAGCTTCTCCGTCGGCGTCTCGAGGTTGGAGAGCAAGCGGATCTTTTCGAGCGTCGCCGTCTCGAGGTTCTGCGCTTCGTCGAGAATGAGCACGGTGTTCTGGCCGGCGCGCCGACGGTCGAGCATGAAGCGCCGCAGGGCGAGCAGTCGCTGCGCCGGTGAGCTCGCGGGGGTGGGCACGCCCAGCTCCTCGAGCACGAACTCGAGCAGCTCGTCGAACGGCAGCGTCGAGTTGAAGACGTGCGCAACCGCGGCCGTGCCGTCGAGTCGCTGGCGGAACGCGTGGAGGAGGGTCGTCTTGCCGGTTCCGACCTCGCCGGTCAACACGAGGAACCCGCGGTTCCCTCGCACGCTGTACACGAGCTGGGCGAAGGCCTCGCGGTGTCCCGGCGTGAGGTAGAGAAACCTCGGATCGGGCGTCGCGTTGAACGGCCTTTCTTTGAAGCCGTAAAAGGTCAGGTACATCGGCTCAAACCCTCCTCCGGTCAGGCGCCCCGGGACAGGATCCGGACCAGCTGCTCGTTTCCGTGCGCAACCTGATAGGCCGCCAGCACGACGAGCGCCAGCCCGAGCATGATCGAGGCCGTCGCCAGCCAGCGCCGACGGGCCAGCCGGGCCGTCTCGGCGGCGCTCGCCACGTTCGGGATGCTCGCCAGCACTGGCACCTTGGCGAACAACCGGAGGTCGTCGAACGTATGGAAGGAGGTGTCGAGCCGCTCGGCCAGCACCGCCGCTGCCGCCGCCGCCCCGAGGGAGAACAGCACGCCGACGAGGATGAGCCGGATCCGGTTCGGCGCCAGCGGCTGCTTGGCTGGAATGGCGGAATCCAGGATCCGGAACTGCTCGCCCTGCCGGCTGTGCTCCATACTCTCCGCGAGCTGGGCGTCCTCGTACCGCTTCAAGAGCGAGGTGTAGGTCTCCTTCGCCGTCTCGAAGCCCCGCGCCATCTCCTGGAACTCCTGCTCGCGCTGAGGGGAGTTCTCGACACGTCGCTGATAGGCGCTGATGTCGCGCCGGAGACGCTGCTCCTCGGCCTTGAGCGCCTTGATCTCCGCGTCCGGCTCGTTGAGCGCGACCGCGTCGGTGGCCGGGTTCCCGTCCGGTTTCGATGCGGCGATCTCGCGTTCGAGAGCGGCGATCTCTCCCTTCACGCGCACGACGTCCGGATACTTGTCGCTGAAGCGCGTACGGAGGTCCAGCAGCTGTCGTTTCAGCTTCGCCAGCTTGGTGGTCGGGGTGTCGAAGGCTCCCACGGCGTCGCCCCCCTCCGGCGCGGCCAGCTGCCTCATCCGCTGATCCCGCGCCCGCAGCTGGTTCGCGCTGTTCAAGTGGAGCTGGGCCTGGAGTCGCTCCAGCGTGGCGAGGTTCACTCCCATCTGCTGGGGAAGCTCACCGGTATGGCGCGCCCTGAAGTCGCGAACCTGCGCTTCCTGCGCGTCTACCCGCTTCTTCGCTTCCGCGAGCTGGATTCCCAGGAACTGCGCGGTTTGGGACGCCTGCTGCTCCCGGACCTTCGAATTCTCCTCGACGTACAAGAACGCGAGCGTATTGGTGACCTTCGCGACGGTCTCCGGATCGCGCCCGCGGTAGCTGAGGTTGAACGAGACGGTGGCACTCCGGCCGGCCACCGGCTGTTCAACCCCTTTGAGCTCGAGCTGGATGTCGCGTCGCATTTGCTCGACGACCGCCTCCACCGGCGCCCGCTTCCTCAAATCCGGATATAGGGCGAGACGAGTGATCAGACCCTCCAGCTTCGCGCGGCTCAGGATCTCCTGGTTGATGGTCTGGAGCCTGGTCTCGAGCTCGCCGGTGACGGAAGATCTGACGAAGGCCTCGGGTACCTGGTGGCGCTGCACGAGCACGGTGGCCGTCGACCGATAGATGTTCGGCAGGAACGTCGCGATGCCGACCGCGCCGGCGAGCGTCAGCGCAAAGACCCCGAGCGCGAGCCACTGCCGGCGGCCCCACATCTCGAGCCCCAGCTCGAGCACCGTGCCCTTACCGACCGGATGCAGCATTCCTAAGGCACCACGACGATGTCGCCGGGCTGGAGGACGAAGTTCTCGTGCTCCGCGTCCGCCGCGATAACCTTGCCGTAGTTGAAGGGAATTCGCTTCACGGCCACTCCGTTGGGCCTGAGGACGAAGATTCGCCCGCGCGAGGCGAAGTCGTTGAACGGGCCGGCCCTGGCGAGAGCGTCCAGCACAGTGGTCCGGCCCTTGAGCTCGTAGCGGCCCGGGTTCCTGATCTCGCCGACGACGGAGATGTTGAAGCTCCGGACCTCTCGTACGATGACGGAGACTTCAGGCGACGGCATGAACTCGGCGAGCTTTTTGGTCAGGACGTCCCGCAGCTGCATCGGGGTGAGGCCGGCCACCGGCACGTCATTGAGCAGCGGAAGCGAGATCTTACCGTCCGGGCGGACCGGCACGGCGCGGCTGACGGTCGCGTTGTTCCACACGGCGATGTCGAGGACGTCGTCGGGCCCGATCTTGTACGCGCCGTCCATCGCCACGGCCCCGGACCCCAGGGCCCCGGAGGGTGCCCTCGGCTGTTCCTGCGCCGCCGCGAGTCCGGTGAGGATCAGCGACAGAACGAACCCCGCGGTGCCAGCCCATCCGGGCAGCGCCCTCATGCTCGTCATGCTTCTCCTCCCTGGGGCCTACGCCGCGACGACCCAGGTGCAGTCCACGTGCGCGGCCACGCTGCGCTGCAGGAGGTCGATCGACACCACGAGCAGGCCCCGATTCGGTTTGGTGCGAACGAGAATGCCTTCCACGTCTTCCAGCGGCCCGCGGGTGATCCGCACCCGCTGGCCCTCGCGCAAATAGGCGTACGGCAGGGCAGGTACTCGGGCACCGACGATCCGCCGGATCACCTCGAGCTCCCCGTCAGGGACGGTCGCGAGTCGGTTCCAGCGCTCGCCGAGCACTCGCACCAGCCCGCGCGCTTTCACGACTTCGACGTAGCTCGCCTTGTCCACCACACCGTTGAGGAAGACGTAACCCGGGAACATCGGGATACGGATGAGGTGCCGAAGCCCGCCGCGCCGTGACCACCGGTCGATCATCGGCAGGAACAGGTCGAATCCCTTGGCTGTCAGCTGGTCGTGGACCAGCTGCTCGCAGTGGCTCCGCGTCCACAGGGCGTGCCACGCCGGCGACGCACACACGGCAGCGTCGTGGATCATGGCCGTGTCGTACGTCCGAGATATCGGCTGGAGCATCGTCGCGTCGTTCATCGGATGGGCTTCGCCCCTTTTGGTTTCGCGCCTCCCGGTCGGGGGCCGAACCACGCAGAGCGGTGCACGTCGTTCCTCGCGGTCTGGGTCCGCCGAGCGGACCAGCCCGACCGCCTACTCCAACGTGATGCTGTTCGCGAGAGTCTCGGGCTGGTGGGCGGCCAGAGGACGCCCAGGCCCGAGCACCAGCGCCGCCGCTGCGACTGCCGCGGCACCCGCCCACCTCACTGTCGTCATCATCGCCGAGCCCCCCGGGCGATACCGGCCCTGCGACGGACTCATCGCCCCCGTTTGCCTCACAGCACTGCTACGGTAGAGTACGCGCCGGTGGCGCTCAATTCGGGGTCTCCCCTATAAGTCGTCAGGAAATCTCCCCTATAAGTCGTCAGGAAATTCCCCCGAAGAACCCAAACAATTTCCAGAAATTCGCCGGAGGCCCGAGAACGATGAGTGCTCGTGCTCACGGGCTCCTTGACGGCACGGTCGGCGCCGGAGCAGTATCGCTCCCGGTGGGCCGGGCAGGAGTCACCTGGTGGCCCTGTCACGGCGGAAAGCCCCTGGCCGACCGCGCGATGGGAGCGAGGGTCGTCACGGCCGCGGGCGCCAGGAAGGGAGACCTCATGGACTTCGGAATTTTCACCGAGCAGATACGGCGTGGGAGTAGCCAGGGCGACGCATTCCGCGAGCTGTTCGAGCTCGTCGACGCAGCGGAGAGCTGGGGGCTCGACGTCGTGTGGCTGGCGGAAATGCTCGTCAACCCCACCCGCTCGGTGCTGTCGGCGCCCCTTCTGGTCGCGAGCTGGATCGTGGCGCGGACCCGGCGCCTGCGCGTCGGCACGGCGGTACAGCTCCTTCCGTTGAACCACCCGCTCCGCGTCGCCGGCGAGGTCGCGACGCTCGATCACCTGAGCCAGGGACGGTTCGATTTCGGCGTGGGCCGAAGCGGAGGCCCGCGCGCCTACGACGCGCTCGGCGTTCCCTACCAAGAGAGCCAGGCGCGGTTCTTCGAAGCCCTGGAGATCATCCTGACGGCCTGGAAGGGCGAGCCCTTCAGCTATGAAGGCAAGTTCTACCGCTTCGCCGACACCACGGTCACCCCGCGCCCGTATCAACAGCCGCATCCGCCGGTCCGGATGGCCGCGACGACCCCGGAGACCTTTCCGCACGTCGGCCGGATGGGCCTGCCGATTTTCGTCGGGCTTCGGGGCATGAACATCCCCGAGCTGGCCGGACACGTGCGACGCTATCGCGAAGCGTGGCGCGAAGCGGGCCACGCCGGCGACGGCGACGTGTGCCTCCGGATCCCGGTGTACGCCGCTCCCACCGAGAAGGCCGCCGTGGAAGAGCCGGAGGAAACCATCATGTACTACTTCCAGCGTCAGGCTGATCTGACTCGCGCGCCGATCGGGCGTGCCGGGACCGGCCCGGCCGAGCGACGCGTGGCTCAAGCCAAGACCCTGTCGACCCTCACGTACCCCGAGATCCTGAGCACCAAGGTCGCCTTCGGCACCGGCCCGGGCCTGGTCGGCCGTTTCACGCAGCTCCGGGAAGAGCTCAGTCTGAACGGCGTCGCGGCCGAGTTGAACCCGGGTGGGCTCTTGCCGAAGGGGCAGGAGACGCGGACCTTGCAGATCCTCACGCAGCAAGTGATGCCGGCGTTCAAATGAGCTCGCGACGGCGGCAGTGCGAGCCGCGGGCCGTCGCCGGGCTGCCCCGCTGGCCGAGACGAGCGTGAAGAAGCAGTCAGGGAGCTTCCGATGACCACACGGGACAACGGCACGCCGAAATTCGGAACGGTGCGGTACGAGACGAAGGGCGCGGTGTGCCATATCATCCTGAACCGCCCGGAGAAGCTCAACGCGGCCAACGACCAGCTGGTCGAAGACGTCAACGACGCACTCTTCGCGTTCGACGCCGACCCCGAGCTCAAGGTCGCGATTCTCAGCGGGGCCGGCCGCGCCTTTTGCTCCGGGGCCGACGTGCAGCAGCGGCAGCTCCGCACGCGCGAGGAGCTCAAGCGGCTCGGCGGGCCGGCTGGACGGCGATCGCGAGAAAACGGGCTCGGCGACACCGTCAACTGGAAGCCGGTGATCGCCGCGGTGCACGGCTACGCGCTCGGCCTGGGCTATTCGCTGTCCCAATCGTGTGATCTGGTCGTGGCGGCCGAGGGGACGAAGTTTCAGATCCGCGAGGTGCAGCGCGGCCTCGGCGGCGGCCAGCACTGGGTGGCCACCTGGTTCTGGACGGGCAGCCGGTTCGCCAACGAGGTCGCCCTGACCGGCCGGATGTTCACGGCCGAAGAAGCGCTCCGGCACGGCATGGTGAACCGCGTCGTCCCGTCTTCCGAGATGATCTCCACCGCCGAGGCCCTCGCCGCGGAGATTCTCGAGAACCCGCCGCTCGCCGTCCGGGCCAACGTGCGGGTCATGCGGTGGTTCGTCAACGAGATGCAGCGCCAGTCCCGCTACTACACGCAGGGACTGGGGCTCCACCTGAGCGAAGACTTCCAGGAGTCGGCACGCGCGTTCGTCGAAAAGCGCAAGCCCGCCTTCAAGGGCCGCTAGCGGGTAGCTGAGCGGCGCCCGGAGGGCGCACGGGGCGGGGGACCGGGGGGCCCGCGAGGGGCGAAGTGGGACCCCCTCGTCCCGTCCGCAGCTCGAAGAGCTGCGATTCGGGCGAGTGGGTGACGGAGCCCCTCGCGGGCCACCCGGTCCCCCGCCCCGTGCGCCCTCCGCCGCGCTACTCGGCGAACTGCGCCGCCCGCCAGCGCAGTGCGGCGCCGAGCCCGTCCTTCTCCCGGATCTCGTCGAACTTCACCCCGACCTCGGTGCGGGCCGCGTAGAGCGGCGCCAGGATGTCGAGCCCCGCGCGGATGGCGTTGCGGAATCCGACGGCCTCGGCGCCACGGTTAATCGCCAGCTTCGTCCCCGCGAGGGCCTCCGGCGAAATCAGGGCCATCCGGCGCGCGAACTTCAAGGTCGCGGCCTGGAGTTCGGCCCGCGGCACGACGCGGTTCACCATCCCGTACTGCAGCGCCGTCTGCGCGTCGATGGGATCGCCGAGATACAGGAGCTCGCGGGCGCGCTTGAGCCCGATGACGAAGGGCATGACGAGCGCGGGGCCGACGTTCGAGAAGCGGATCTCAGGCTCGCCGAAGAGAGCATCGTCGGCGGCGACCGTGAGATCGCACATCATCACCAGCTCGCAGCCCCCGCCCAGGCAGTGTCCCTGCACGGAGGCGATCACCGGCTTTTTCATGTCCCAGGGCGTCATCTCCAGCGCGACGTCATCGGTGAGCGACTCGTGCCACGCCAGCGCGTTCCCCCGCCGCTCCGTCCGTGCCGGGTTGGGCGCGATGTCGTAACCGGCGCAGAAGCTCCGGCCCTCGGCGCGGAGCACCACCACACTGGTGGCCGAGTCGCGGTCGGCCTCGTGGAAGCGCTCGACGAGGGCGTGCTTGAGGTCGGCGCTGATGGCGTTGAGCTTGTCGGGCCGGTTCAGCGAGACGATGCCGACGCGGCCGTCGGCGGCGTATGTCACGAGTGACGTGGGCATGGAAGGCTCCTCAGGGGTCTGCTGGCGTCGGCATCAGCAGCGAGATGCGGTTACGACCTCCGACGTGGGCGTACTGAACCCGCTCGGCCATGGCGGTCACCAGCAAGACTCCCAGCCCGCCGAGGGAGCGCTCGTCCACACCGGCGGTCTCGTCGGGAACACGCACTCTGGCGAATGGATCGTGAGGGCGCGCCGTGTCCTCGTACGTAAGCGCGATCCAGCCGGGCCGGATCTCGAAGGCGAGATAGACGGGCGCCTCGGAGTCGGCCCCGTGGCCGTGGACGACAGTGTTGGTGAAGAGCTCCTCTACGAGCAGCGTGAGCCTGAGACAGGCCTTGCGCGGCACGCCGCTCACCGCACACATGTCGGCGATGAATTGCGCCACTGCGGGTAGCGTGTCCCGCCGGGCCGGGAAGACTCCGTTGTGGTTTCCGGTATCTTCGTGGTCGTTCGTGCTCGGCCTCCGATCTCGGCAGGATGTCGAGTCCGACTCGGCTACTATATATACATCGGGATTTGTATCGGGCGGGCGCGCATTCCGGAATCAGCCCGATGATTGCGATGTGTAGATGATCGCGATGTGCATATGAGGAGGAAAACGATGAGATCCGGGTTCATAGCTCTGATCCTGCCGATTGCTCTGACGTTTGGCGTCGCGGCGGCCGCCGCCGAGGACGCCGGGCACGTCAAGGTCTCCAACGGCGCGGCGCAGATCGAGCGCGCCGGGCAGCGACTTCCCGCAGCGGTGGGCCAGGCCGTTCAGCAGGGAGACGTGGTGATCACGGGCGCGGACGGCTCGGTGGGGATCACCTTCCGCGACAACAGCTTGGTCTCGGTCGGGCCGGACAGCGTGCTCTCGATCGACCGCTTCGTCTTCAATTCGACGACGCACCAGGGGAACTTCGACAGCTCGCTGAAGCAGGGCACGTTGGCCGTCGTGTCCGGAAAGCTGGCCAAGCAGTCACCCGAGGCGATGAAGGTGAAGACTCCGGCGGCGATTCTCGGCGTGCGCGGGACCGAATTTCTTGTTCGTACCGGCCCGGCGAAAGACTGACGTCCGGTCCGCCTCGGCGCGGAGCCTCGTCGGGCTGGCTCCGCTCGCGTTGCTCCTGCTGGCCGGTTGTGCCAGCCGGAACGATCTCTACGTGCTTCTCCCGGGACAGGACGGAAAGATCGGGGCGCTGATCGTGTCGAGCGGCGGCGAGCAGCGCGTGCTCGATCAGCCCTACGCCGCGGCCAGCGTGACGAGCCCCGGTCGCGTGGAAGGCCGGGCGACCTCGGAGGCGGAGGTGCGGCAGGCGTTCGGCCCGGCGCTGGCGGCGCAGCCGACCCGGCCGGTGTCCTTCTTCCTCTATTTCCTCGCTGACACGGACGAGCTCACGCCGGACTCCAAGCGGGTCGTCGGTCAGATCTTCGCCGAGATCGCCCGGCGGCCGGCGCCGGAGATCGTCGTCATCGGACACACGGATCGCGTCGGCGCCGTGGCATACAACGACGCGCTATCGCTCAAGCGCGCCGAAAAGGTGCGCGACGATCTCCTGAAGCTCGCGATCCCGAAGGTCCGGATCTCGGTGGCCGGGCGCGGCGAGCGCGAGCCGCTGGTGCCGACTGCCGACGAGGTGTCCGAGCCGCGCAATCGGCGCGTGGAGATCAGTGTCCGGTAGCTGAGGGCGGGCCCTTCCAGCGCAGCACGAGTATGGCCAGGTCGTCGGACGCTTCCACCCCGTCGGTGAATCGGCCGACCTCCCGCCGAACGGCTTCCCCGACTTCCGCCGCGCTCGCCGAACGCCCGAACTGCCCGAGCAGCGCTTCGAGACGCTTGCGACCGAAGAGCTCGGTCGGGCTCGCCGCTTCCGTCACGCCGTCCGTGACCAGGCAGATCGTGTCGCCAGGCTCCAGACGCCGCGAGCTGGCGACATACGGAAAACAGTCCACCGCGCAGAGCGGCGGACCCCCGCCGTCGGTGAGCTGGAGCAGCGGACGCCCGCCCCCGGGCAGGAGATACGGTGGCTCGTGCCCGGCGTTGCAGTATTCGAGGAGCCCGGTGCGCGTGTCGAGGATCGCCGCCAGCGCGGTGACGAAGAACCCCTCGGTGTTCTCACGCGCGATCTCGGTGTCGGCCTCCCGCATCACGGCCTCGACCCGGCCGGACTGGCGCAGCGCCGTGCTCTTGCAGAGCGCCTTGCTCACCGCCATGAAGAGGCTGCTCGGCAGCCCCTTCCCCGACACGTCGCCGATGAGAAAGAAGATCCGGTCCTGGTCCAAAGCGAAGAAGTCGTACAGGTCGCCACCGACCTCGCGGGCTGGCTCGAGGAACGCGTAGAGGTCGAGCCGCGTGTCGCCCGGGAACGCGGTCGTGGGGTGCGGCAGGCTACTCATCTGGATGCGGCGCGCCGCCTCCAGCTCTCCGGCCAGCCGCGCCGCCTGCTCGCGCAGCGTCCGCCGCTGGCTCTCGGCCTCGGCCAGCGTGACGGCCAGCATCGCCGTGAACAGCACGCCGAGCGCGACCGACGGCAACGCGGCGTCGAACAAGATCCCCCGCGTGCGATACGCCAGAAACCCCGCGACCCCCACGGCTCCGACGACGAGCACGAGCAAACCCACCGACGTCCGTGCCGGCAGGCGCGGCACGAGCAGGACGAGCAAGAGACCGCCGACGAGCAGCACGCCGGCCTCGGTCCATACCACGGCACGAGGTCGAGTCAGTAGATCGGTGTCGAAGATCCCTTCGAGCAGCTGGGCGTGGATCTCGACTCCGGACATCCGGTCGGCCACGGGCGTCGCCTGGTAGTCCGACAGGCCGAGCGCAGTGACGCCGATCAGGACGAGCTTGCGCTCGAACGCGCGGAGATCGGCGGTCCCGGCGAGGACGTCGGCCGCCGAGACGAACCGCGACGGATCGTGGCGGCCGAAGTGGACCCACACGCTTCCGTCGGCTTCCGTGGGGACGAGGAGATCGCCGATGCCGACGGCCTCGACACCCGAGGTACCGGCGCGCACCGTGAGGATCGCGGTCCCGGTGGCCACGCGCAGCATCTCGACGCCGAACGCCGGGAGCAGCGCGTCGCCCACGCCGGCGACGAGCGGCATGCGGCGGACCACGCCGCGCTCGGGCTGCATGTTCAGCAGGCCGCGGCCCCTCGCGACGCGGTCGATCTCGTCGACGCTGCGCAGAGCTCCTTCGAAGCTCGGCACGAAACGCCTCGGGTCGCCGCCGATGACACGGATCGGCGCCCGGCGGAGAACCGTCCCCGATCGGGCCACGTCCCTCTCGACGCCTGCGACACCGAGCACGACCGGTTGGCCGTCGAGCGCCTGAGCCAGGACCGCGTCGTTGCTCGGCAGGCCGGACAGCCGCCGCGTCAGGTCGTCGCCCATCCCGGGCACGAGCGCCGGCAGGCGGCCCGGCGAAAGTCGGTCCGGCTCGGGCATCACCACGTCGATGCCGATGGCGGCGGGTCGCGCCTCGGCCAGACGCGCGACGAGTCGGGCGAGCCAGGTCCGCGGCCACGGCCACTGCCCGTGGACCCGGAGACTCTCTTCGTCGATCGCCACGACGAGAGCCGGCGCCGACCGGCGGACTCGCGGCGCCCAGCGCTGGTAGGCGTCGAATCCAGCCAGCCGTACCGGGCTGAGCCCGACAACGTCGGGAAGGAGCCCGAGCAGCAGGAAGAGAGCCAGCAACAGGAACCCGAGGGGGCGGCCACGACGGCCGCGCAGGACACGGAGCCACCGTCGATCCGGCCGAGGCATCCGGCTCAGGACGGACGGCTCAGAGCGTGAGCTCCATACCGTCGTAGGCGGCCAGGATCTCCACCCGGCGGTCGCCGCGGGTGATCTCCTCGAGTCGCTGAGTCTCCGCGAGGAGCGCGGCGATTCGCTCGTCGTTGGAGACGGGCTCGTGGTGGTACAGGCACAGACGCCTGGCGCGCGCCATCTGACAGAGCTCCAGGCCGACGACGTTGCTCGAGTGTCCCCAATCCTCCTTGACCGAGGTGGCCTCGGCCAGTGAGTACTGCGAGTCGAAGATCACCAGGTCGGCGTCGCGAAAGAACTCCACGAAGCCCTGGATCTCCGTCAGATCGTCCTGCTTGTGCTCGGCGTCCGTCGAGTAGACGACGACCCGGTCGCGCATGTGAAATCGATAGCCGTACGAGTCGCCGCCGTGGCGCTGGAGCTTGGGGCGCACGCGCAAGCCCGCGATCTCGTAGTCGCGGCCGGGCTCGAGCCGCACGAACTCGATCGTGGCGCTGAGTCGCGCGAAATCGACCGGGAAGAACGGCGCGGCGTGCTGGCCCCGGAAGGCCGTCTCCAGCCCGGCGTGGCAGCCGTAGATCCGGATGTGGTTGCCGGGCGCGTAGACCGGCATGAAGAAGGGGAAGCCCATGATGTGGTCCCAGTGCAGGTGGGACATGAAGACGTGGAAGGTGTGTCCCGAGGCCCCGCGCGTCGCGAGCACGTCGTTGCCGAAGACTCGGGCACCCGTGCCCAGGTCGCACAACACGTAGTCCTTGCCGCCCGTGACGATCTCGACGCACGAGGAGTCGCCGCCGAACGTGTGGGAGACCGCGAAGTCGAGCTCGCGCTCGAGAAAGACCGTCGCCTTCTCGGGCGTGTCCAGCGTACGTCCGGAGGCGCGCACCAGGCTCGCGATCAGCTTGCGCCGGACCTCCGTCGAGGTCATGGCGACGGGGATCGAGCCCCGCGTGCCCCAGAACTTGACTGCCAGGCGCCCGTCAGGCGCCATCGAACGCCGCCAGCGCCGGCGGCGAGAGCCTGGCCAGCCCCTCGCGGACTGACGCGAAGACGTCGAGAACCATCGTGAAGCGACTGATGTCGAAGATCTCCTTGACGACGGGCTGAAGGGCCGCCACCCCGATCGAGCCTCCCTGCGTCTTGGCCTGCTTGGCGGCCAGCATGAGCACGCGCAGCCCGATGCTGCTGATGTACTCGACACCGACGAAGTCGAGGATGACCCGATCCAGGTCCCGGGCGCAGCGCGCCATGTAGGGAGCCAGCGCGACCTTGAAGCCTTCCGAGGTCGCGTGGTCGAGGCGACCCACTGGAGACAGCACGATCGTGTCCGCGTAGCGCTTCGGCGTCAGGTCCATCGGCTCCCCGGAAATGGCGCGCAGTGCAGGACTCAATGCTATCACCAGGGCGGTCTGAAGGGATCATCCTGCTGGACCCGCGGTGACCGCGCCGGCGGCGACTTGACCGGACGGGGGGCCCGGCGCACTATCGCCGGGCGAGACGGAGATCGCCCCCGGCCGAGGCGCGACTCTAGACCATGGATCAGGCGCTCAGCGACGTCACGGTGCTGGATCTCGGGCAGGTCATCGCCATGCCCTTCTGCACCATGCTGCTCGCGGACCTGGGCGCCCGGGTGATCAAAGTCGAGTCACGGGAGCGCGGACGCGAGCGCGTGTCGCTGGGCGTGAGACGCACGCGCAACGGCGTCGAGGAGCGCGTGCCGGCCGCGCAGTACCGGGAGCGGAACAAGCTCGCCATCACGCTCGAGCTGAAGACGCCCAGGGGCGTGGAGCTCTTCAAGGAGCTGGTCCGGCACGCGGATGTGGTGACCGAGAACTTCAGCGTCGGCACGCTGGAGCGCTTGGGACTCGGGTACGAGGACTTGCGACGGGTGAAACCCGACATCGTCTATGCCTCGATCACCGCCTTCGGCCAGCACGGGCCGTACGCCACCCAGCGCGGCTACGACATCCTGGCGCAGGCGATAAGCGGGTACATGAGCATCACCGGCTTTCCGGAGCAGCCGCCCACCCGATCGGGTCAGTCGATCTCGGACTACTACGCCGGGATGCTCTGTGCCTTCAGTGTCGTGTCCGCCCTGCACTACCGCCATCGCACCGGCAAGGGGCAGCGCATCGATCTGGCGCTGCTCGACAGCTTGGTGGTCGCGCTCGACAACCTCGGCGAGCGCTACACCGTCGGCGGTGAGGTCCTCACGCGCGCGGGCAACGTCTCGTTCGGCGGATCGAGCTCGGGCGTCTATCCGACAACGGACGGCCACGTGGCAATCGCCGCGGGCGCGAGCGACGCGGTGTGGCGCCGCTTCTGCGAGATCATCGGCCGGAGCGATCTCACGCGAGATCCCGGATTCTCGACAGCGGCAGCCCGACGTGATCGGCGAGATCAGATCGCCGGCATCATTCAGGCCTGGACGAGCGCGCGCGCCAGGGCCGAGGTGGTGCGCACGCTGGCCACGGCCGGGGTCCCTGCGGCGCCCGTCAACAACGTGGCGGAGATGGTCGTCGATCCACAGGTGCAGGCCCGCGAGATGTTCGTCGAGGTCGACGATCCCATCTACGGGCCCGTGAAGACGACCGGCACGCCCCTCAAGCTCTCGGAGACGCCGGGCCGTGTCCGCTGGCTGGCTCCCCTGCCCGGTGCGCACAACGAGAACGTCTTCATCGACCTCCTCGGTTACTCTCGCGACGACCTCGCTCGCTGGGCGGCTGAAGGCGTCATCTAGCCTGCGTGGCGGCCCGCGGCGAGGCGCGGATGCGGTGGGGGTCGAGCGGACCACGCCGCACGCGTGCGCTTCCCCGCGGCGGCTGGGCTCCATCCGGGCTCGCGACACCCGCCGCCCCTTGACGGGAACGGGTCCGTTCGACCCCCACCGCACCCGCGCCTCGCCTCAGGCATCACGCGCGTCGCCCCCGATTCGACGCGCCCCCGGCTCTCAGCTCGGCTGAGTCTTACGGGAGATCGGGGGCGGGCTCAGGGGAGGGGGACGAAGATCGAGATGCGGGGCTCGGGGCCGACCTCGCGGGTCACGTGGCCCTGGCCGGTCAGGTCTTCGGCGATCAAGATGTCGCCGGGACCCAGGCGCCGCACCGTGCCGTCACCGATCTCGATGTCCACCGCACCGGAGAGCGTGAACACGGCCGCGCGTCCGGGCGCGTGGTGCCAGGGATTGGATCGCTTCGGATCGAAGCGGCGGATGACGATGCCGCTGCCGGGAATCAGCTCGGCACTCTCCGATTGGTCGCCGCGCGGCTCGAAGCGCGGCACGACGTCCGCGAAATGCGACTTGCCGTCGGAACCCGTGTGGATGCGAATGATGGCCATGGGACCTCCCGAGCTCAAGGTAGCATCACGAAACAGCGTGCCGTCGCGTTAGTATGGTGGCAACGAGAGAGGAGAGTGTCATGCGTTTCGGCCTGTTCACGAGCATGGGCGCCCAGACCTGGTCGGGTGTGCTGGACCTCTGGCGACACCTCGAGTCGACCAGGTGGGACATCGCCTGCGTGACCGACCACTTCATGCCGAACACGAAGGAGCGCGAGGGCGCCATGCTCGAGTCATGGAGCACCCTCAGCGCGCTGGCGGCCCTGGTGCCGCGGATCCGCGTCGGCACCATCGTGCTGGGCAACACGTATCGCCATCCGGCCGTGGTCGCCAAGATGGCCGCGCAGGTCGACATCATCTCCGGCGGCCGCCTCCTGTTGGGCCTCGGCGCGGGATGGCAGCAGAACGAGCACGAGGCCTACGGCATCCCCTTTTACACCATGCGCGAACGGCTCGAGCGCCTGGACGAGGCCTGTCAGGTGATCCGGTCGCTGTGGACCGAGCGCCGCACGACGTTCAAGGGACGCTATTATCAGCTCTCCGACGCCCCCCTCGACCCCAAGCCCGTCCAGTCGCCTCAGCCCGAGCTGATGATCGGCGGCGGGGGCGAGCGCGTGACCCTGCGGATCGTAGCCAAGCACGCCGACCACTGGAACTGCTGGGGTGGTCCTCGCGTGCTGGCGCGGAAGGGCAAGATCCTCGACGACCACTGCGCCGAAGCCGGTCGCGATCCGAAGGCTCTCAAGCGCTCGGCCAACATGTCATTGCTCATCACCGACAAGAAGGACGAGATCGAGCGCCTCGCCGACACGATCGCCAAGCGCATGGGCCGGCACGCGGCCGACGCCCGCGACACCTGCCTGGCCGGCACGCCGGATCAGATCCGCGATCAGCTCCATCAGCTCCAGTCTGCCCGCGTGGACACGCTGTTCATCCCGAGCATGTTCCGGCCGCTGGATGAGCTTCGTCGTGACCTCGATCGGTTCATCGCGGAGATCGCGCCCGCGTTCCGGTAGCTCGACCGCTCAGGGCCGGATGATGTCCTCGAGGATGGGCCGCCCGCTCGCGTAGTCCACGCGCGCCGGTGGCCACTCGCGCCTGGTTCGACCGCAAGAGCACTGAAAGAGGCGTGCCACTTCAGATCGTCGCCGAAACGAGGAGTTGCGACGCAGGCCCGCGGGGGACACTGGTCAGCTGATGAGCAAGACTTGAGCACTAGCGTGCTATGGTCGATGAACTGAGAGGCCCGCATGCCCCGACCGTTCCACGGACAGATCCAGACCGTGCTCGGCGCCGTCGCGCCGGAGGCGATCGGCGTCACGCTCCCGCACGAGCATCTCCTGATCGACTTCAAAGTGATGTTCGCGGAGCCGGCGGGGGCGAGCGACAAGGGGCGCGCGTGGGAGCCGGTGAGCCTGGCGAACCTCGGATGGGTTCGCCAGAACTTCAACGCCAACCTCGACAACCTCCGGCTCCTCGACGAGCGGGTAGCCCAGGACGAGATCCTGTTGTTCAAGCGAGCGGGGGGCGGCACCGTCGTCGATCCGACGCCGAAGACGCTCGGCCGCGATCCCCGGGCGCTCGCGCGCATCGCCCGCGCCACCGGGCTCAACGTGGTCATGGGCTCGGGCTACTACGTGGCCGCCTCGCACCCGGCCGACATGGATCGCCGCACGGTCGACGAGCTGGCGCGCGAGATGATCGCCGACGTCACCTCGGGCGTGGGCGATACCGGCATTCGCGCGGGCCTCATCGGCGAGATCGGCACGACCCATCCCTGGACCGATGACGCGAGATCCGACAACGAGAAGAAGGTGCTGCGCGCGGCAGTCGTCGCCCAGCGGGAGACCGGAGCCCCGCTCATGATCCACCCCGGGCGCCACCCGAGCATGCCCATGGAGCTGGCGGAGTTCGTCCGGAAGGAGGGCGGCGATTTGCGCCGCACGATCATGTGCCACCTCTGTCGCACGATCGCCGACGTGCGGGCCGTGATCGACCTCGCCCACACCGGGATCTGGCTCGAGTACGACCTCTTCGGGATGGAGAACTCCTACTATCCCTACAACCCGACCTTCGACATGCCCAACGACGGTGGGCGCATGGCTCACGTGCTCGCCCTCATCGAAGCCGGCCACCGCGACCAGGTGCTGATGTCGCACGACATCGCCTACAAGAGCTCGCTCGTGAAGTACGGCGGGTACGGCTATCACCACCTGCTGGTGAACGTGGTGCCGCGCCTGCGCGCCAAGGGCGTGGACGACGCGGGGCTCGCGCGGCTCCTCATGGAGAATCCGGCCCGCGCCTTCACCTTCGCATGACCGCCGGCCTCGGTCCGGAGACGGGCCACCGCTTCGGCTCGGGCTGGATCAGCGGCGTCCTCTCGGCCACCTGCGGGGCGCTCGGTTACGGCGGCGTCCTGTGTCTGCTCTTTCCGAACTGGCTGACGACGCCGGCGGCACGGGCACTCTATCCGATGGACCTGGTCCGCTTCCTGATCTACGTGATGCTCGTCCTTGGCTTCGGCCTCGGCGCGCTGAGCGTCGTCCTGCGGCGCCGCAAGGTCCTCGGCTTCACCGGGATCGCCCTCGCCACCGCAGGCACGTTGCTCGGCGGCTCGGCCGCCGAGGTCGGGTCCGTGGGCGGAACGACGGCGGTGGGGCTGGACTGGTTCCTGCTGAACCTGTTCGTCCTGGCGCTCCTCTTCGTCCCCCTCGAGCGCGTCATCCCGCGTCTCCCCGAACAGGCGATCTTCCGACGGGGATGGACGACCGACCTGATGCACTTCGCCATGAGTCATCTGATGGTGCAGGTGACGGTCGTGCTCACGATGCTGCCGGCCGCACTTTTTTTCCGGTGGGCGACCCAGCCGTGGCTCCAGGACGCGGTCGCGGCGCAGCCGCTGCTGGTCCAGCTCGTGGAGATATTGCTCGTCGCCGACTTCACGCAGTACTGGGTGCACCGCGCCTTCCACCGCGTGCCGTGGCTCTGGCGCCTCCACGCGATCCACCACTCGTCGCAGGCCCTCGACTGGCTGGCCGGGTCGCGCCTGCATCTGATCGACATCGTCGTCACGCGGGGTCTCTCGTTCGTGCCGCTCTACGTCCTGGGCTTCGCCCCGCCGGCGGTGTACGCGTATCTCGTCTTCGTCTCGTTCCTCGCCGTCTTCATCCACGCCAACGTGCGGCTCAATCTGAGCATGCTCGACTGGGTGCTGGTCACGCCGCGCTTCCACCACTGGCACCACGCGGCGCACCCCGAGGCGGTCGACAAGAACTTCGCCGTGCACCTGCCGTGGATCGACCGACTCTTCGGCACGGCGTACCTGCCCTCCGGGCGCTGGCCCGAGGCGTATGGGATCGCCGGTCACCCCGTGCCCGAGGGATACTGGCGCCAGCTCGCCTGGCCGCTCCTCCCTGAGCCAGCAGGCGCTCAGGCGCGAACGCGGAGCGACTTCGGGTCGTAGGGCGGGGCGAGCTGTGCGCGGGCCACCACCCGCTCGCAGGCGATCTCGATCTCCCAGCGACCGCTCGCCACGAAGGCGTCGGTGACACCGTCCGGATACGCCACCCAGCCGAGCCCGACGGCACGCTCGAGCGTGTGGCCGAACGCACCCGACGCGATGCGCCCGACGAGCGCGCCGTCACGCCAGATCGGCTCGTCGTGATAGAGGAGCGGCTCGGGTTCGTCGAGAACGAAGACTACGAGCCGCCGCGAGAGCGGCTTCTCACGCTGAGCCAGCAGCGCCTCGCGCCCGACGAAGGGGACGCGCTTGTCCAGGCGCACCGCGAACGCCAAGCCGGCCTGGAGCGGCGAGTCCTCGCTGCCGAGGTCGTGGCCCCAGGCACGGTACGCCTTCTCGAGGCGCAGCGAGTCCATGGCGTGGTAGCCGGCGTGGCGCAGACCGAGGTCTTCTCCGGCCGTCACGAGGGCGTCGTACACGCTTGCCGCGAACTCCGTGGGGACGTACAGCTCCCAGCCGAGCTCGCCCACGTAGGTGACGCGCGCGGCCCGCACCGGGGCCGAGGCCAGCCAGATCTCTCGCGACGAGAGAAATGGAAACGCCGCGTTCGAGAGGTCGGCGTCGGTCAGCCGGGCGAGGAGCGCGCGCGATCGCGGCCCCATCACGCCCAGGACCGCCTGGCTCGAGGTGACGTCGGTGAGCACAGCCCGCGCGTCGCCGAGGTGACGGCGGATCCAGTGAGCGTTGTGCGTGGCGGCCACCGCCCCGGTGACGACCAGGAAGGCGTCGGTGGCGAGCCGCGTCACGGTCAGATCGGCCTCGATGCCGCCGCCCGCGTTGAGCATCTGCGTATAGACGAGGCGGCCCGGCGCAACGTCGACGTCGTTCGCGCAGAGGCGCTCGAGCGCGGCGAGGGCGTCGGGCCCCTCCAGGCGGAGCTTGCAGAACGACGACTGGTCGAAGAGCCCGACCGCCGCGCGCACGGCGCGGTGCTCGGCCGCCGCGCAGGGGAACCAGTTCTGCCGCCCGTAGCTGTACCGGTAGGCCGCGTCGATGCCCGGCGTCGCGTACCAGTTGGCGCGCTCCCAGCCCATCACCACGCCGAAGCAGGCGCCACGGGCGGCGAGCCGCTCGTGCAGCACGCTCTTGCGCACGTCGCGTGCCGTCGCGGGCTGAAGGTGCGGCCAGTGCATCGCGTAGAGCGCGCCCACCATCTCGACCGTGCGGTCGCGCAGGTAGCGCGCGTTCGCCTGGAAGGCCGCCACGCGACGGATGTCGACGTCCCAGAGATCCATCGGCGGCTCGCCGCCGACGACCCATTCGGCCACGGCGCGACCCGCGCCCGCGCCCGACGCGATGCCGATCGAGTTGAAACCCGCCGCGACGAAGAAGTTGCGACACTCCGGCGCTTCGCCCAGGAGGTACCGGCCGTCGGGTGTGAAGCTCTCGGGGCCGTTCACGTGGCGGCGCACCGGCGCGTCCTCGAGCGCGGGGATGCGGATCAGCGCCTGCTCCATGAGGACTTGAAAGTGCTCCCAGTCCTCGGGGAGCAGCGAAAAGGCGAAGTCGGCGGGGATGCCGTCCATGCCCCACGGCTTCGCCACCGGCTCGAAGCCGCCCACGAGAAAGCCGCCGACCTCTTCGCGCACGTAGATGTAGCCGTCGGTGTCACGGAGCACGGGGAGATCCGAGGTCACGCCGGGCATCGGCTCGGTGACGATGTAGAAGTGCTCGGAGGCGTGGAGCGGGACCGTGACACCCGCCATCCGCCCGACCTCGCGCGCCCACATCCCGGCGCAGTTCACCACGACCTCGCACCTCACGTCCCCGCCCGGGGTCATGACTCCCGCGACGCCTCCGTTCTCCGTGCGAATCCCCGTGACGACGGTGTTCTCGAGGATGGTCGCTCCACCCTGCCGTGCGCCCCTGGCCAGCGCGAGGGTCGTGTCGATGGGGTTGGTGCGTCCGTCGCGAGGCAGCCACAAGGCGCCCACGAGGTCGTCGGCGCGCATGAGCGGCCAGCGACGCCCCGCCTCGGTCGGCGTGACGACCTCCACGTCGACGTCGAAGCACCGCGCCATCGACGCCAGGCGCTTGAGCTCGTGCATGCGCTCCCCGGTCCGCGCGAGGCTCAGGCTGCCGGGCCGACGGAAGCCGGTGGCCTGGCCCGTCTCCGCCTCGAGCCGCTCGTAGAGATCGGCGCCGTACTTGGCGAGCCGCGTGAGGTTCTGCGTCGCGCGCAGCTGGCCCACGAGGCCGGCGGCGTGCCAGGTCGTGCCACACGAGATGTCGCGCCGCTCGAGCAGGAGCACGTCGCGCCAGCCGAGCTTCGTGAGGTGGTAGGCGACGCTGCAGCCGGCGATGCCGCCGCCGATCACGACGACGCGCGCGTGCGAGGGAAGCGCGCCCGGCGTTCGGCTATCCGAGGCGGCTATGGGCCCTCCTCGCCGGGCGTGCGGATGCTGCGCGGCGGAAACTCGCGGTACGCGTGGCGCGCCAGCGAATCCTCCCGGAGCTCCACGCCGAGCCCCGGCGCCGTGGGCACCGTCAGGTAGCCGCGCGCTCGACGCGGAAGGGATTCACCGCGACCTCCGCCGCCCGCTCCTCGAAGTTCACGAAGTACTCGGTGATCAGGAAATTCGGGATGGCCGCCGACACGTGGAGCGTCGCGGCGAGACCGACGGTGGTGCTGTTGTAGTTGTGCGGCGAGACCACGACGTGGTAGGCCTCGGCCATCGCGGCGATCTCGCGGAGCTCCTGGATGCCGCCCACGCTGCACACATCGGGGTTGATGATGTCGGCGGCGCGACGCTCGAACACCTCGCGGAACTCGAAGCGCGTGTAGAGCTCTTCGCCGGTGACGATCGGCATGCGGATCTCATGCCGGCACTCGGCCAGGGCATTCACGTCGCGGGCCGACACCGGCTCTTCGTACCAGAAGGGATCGAAGGGCTCGAGCAAGCGCGCCACGCGCACGGCGTGCATGGGCGCCAGCCGGCGATGGACCTCGATCAGCAGATCCACCTTGGGACCTACCGCGTCGCGCACGGCGCGGACGGTCTCCACCACCTGCTGCTCGGCGTCGCGCGAGATGTGGGTGCGCCACGGGCCGGGGAACGGATCGAACTTGAGCGCGGTGAAACCCCGCGCCACCGTCTCCTTTGCCTTGGCCGCGTAGGCGTCCGGAGTCTTGGCGCCCGAGTACCAGCCGTTCGCGTACACGCGGATCCGCTCGCGACAGGGTCCGCCGAGCAGGCTCACGACGGGCACGCCGAGCCGCTTGCCGGCCAGGTCCCAGAGCGCCTGCTCGATCCCGCTGACGGCGCTCCAGAAATCCATGGCGCCGCGCTTGGCCGCGAAATCATGGTAGGCCCAGTGCGTGAAGTGGCGGATGTGGCCGGCGTCGCGGCCCACGAGATAGCGCGCGAGCTGCCGCACGTGGGCGACGATCGACTGGTCGCGATCCGCCTGCGTGTAGCACTCGCCCCAGCCGTGCAGGCCGTCGGAGGTCTCGACCTTCACAAAGAGCCAGTTCTTCCCGTAGCCCGGATCGACGACGAACGGCGTGACGGCCGTGACCTTCATGAGCCGACCTCCCGTCTTGGGCGGATGACCGCGTCAGTCGCGGAGCGGCATGTTGCCGAGGATCCGCTCCAGCTCGGTGGGATCGTCGTACAGGCTGGCCAGCTCGCTCCGGGCCTCGGTTCTTGTCTGAAAGAGGCTGTCGACCGTGCGGAAATCCTCGGCGCTGGGGAAGGTCGTGAACTCCAGCCGAACGCCGTTATTGTCGTAGAAGTAGATCGAGTGCCGGATGACCCGATCGACCGGCCCGACATACGGGATGCCGTGCGCCTTCAGGCGGTGCATGGCCGCTTCGAAGTCGGCCCGGGAGACATGCAGAGCGCAGTGCTGCATCGTCCCCAGCGCGTCACGATCGCCCTTCGCCGTGCCTTTCGGATATTCGAAGAAGGCGATGGTGCTGTCGTTCCCCATGTCGAAGAAGTAGTGCCGCAGATACGGCACCGGCGGTTCACCAGCGCCGAACTGATCGACCACGCGCGGGGTGCGGGCAACGTGCACCAGCCGCATGCCCAGCACATCACAGTAGAACTCGATCGTGGCGGCCATATCGTCCGTGTTGAACACGAGGTGATCGACTCCGCGTAGCAGCACGGTCTTCGATGTCTTCATGCTCTTCTCCCAAAAACTCTCGCGCTCAGAAGCAGTTCAGGTCGCGGACGCGACCGCCAGAGCGATCCGCTCGGGCGAGAGCGGCAGCTCGGTGAGCCGCACACCGGTCGCGTCCTCGATGGCGTTGGCGATGGCGGCTGGCGCCGGCACGATCGGCGGCTCGCCGACGCCCCGCGCCCCGAAGGGGCCGTGCGGCGCCGGCTTCTCGACGATGATCGTCTCGATGTTCGGCAGGTCGGCCGAGGTGAGCTTCCGGTAGTCGAGCAGGCTCGGGTTCGTCAGCCGCCCCTGGTCGTCGTACAGGAGCGCCTCGGTCAGCGCCATCCCGAGGCTCTGGACGGCCCCGCCCTGCATCTGGCCCTCGATCGCCAACGGGTTGATGGCCTTGCCGACGTCCTGGACGACCACGAAGTCGTGCACGGTGACCTCGCCGGTCTCGGGATCGACCTCGATCCTCGCCAGCTGGGCGCAGAACGCGGGCGCCTGCACCGAGAAGGCGGGATGACTGGTGCCGAGCACCGGCTCGACCTTGGACATGTACAGGTTGCCTTTCTTCCCGATCTGGGCGAGCGTGACGCCCTTGTTCGGCACGCCGCGCACCACGACCTTCCCGTCGTCGATCTCGAGGTCGTGCACCGAGGCCTCGAGCTCCTTGGCGGCGATCTCGAGCGTCTGCGTTCGCGCGTTCTGAGCGGCCTGCATCACCGCAACGCCGACGGTGTAGACCGTCTTGCTGCCGGCGCTGAGGCCGGTCACCGGCGCCACGTCGGTGTCGCCGGTCGTGATCTTCACCTTGTCGATGTCGACGCCGTAGGCGGTGGCGGCGATCTGCGCCAGCGCGATGTTGGTCCCGGCGATGTCCACCTGGCCCGTCAGCACCTGCAAGGTTCCGTCGGGATTGAGCCGCACCGTGGCGCCGGTCGGCTGGAGGCCGCCGAGCCAGCCCCCGAGCGAGAGGCCGGTTCCGCGTAGCCGGCCGTTCGTGCTGCTCGCCTTCCACTCGGCGCGCTTCTTCCAGAGCGGATGCTCGGCGATTCGGGTCAGCACCTCTGCGCCACCGTTGCTCAGCCAGGGCTGGTTGTTCGCCATCTTGTCGCCTTCGCGCTGCAGATGGCGCAGCCGGAACTCGACCGGGTCGGCGCCGATCGCCTTCGCGAGCTGCTCCATCTGGGAGTCGATCGCGAAGATCGTCTGCGGCGCGACCGGCGCGCGGTAGGCGGCGATGCTCGGCTTGTGCGTGAGGACCTCGAATCCCTTGACATCGAAGCTCGGCCACAGATAGAGGCTCGCGAGGAAGACGCCGCTCACCGCCAGCACCGCGCCGGAGAACGCGCCGGACTCGAGAATCGCCTCGCCCTCCAGCGCCATGAGGGTGCCGTCCCGCTTCACGCCGGTCTTCAGACGGATGATGACCTGCGGCGCCGGCATGCCGGCCTCCAGCTCCTCGCGCCGGGTCATGACGTAGCGCACCGGCCGGCCGGCGGCGCGCGCCAGGATCGCCGTGATCGGCTCGCAGAGCGCGCGGATCTTGCCGCCGAAGCCGCCGCCGCACTCCATCGGAATCACTTTGATGCGGTTCTCCGGAAGCTCCAGGACGTCGGCCACCTCGGTGCGCGTGTTGAACGAGCCCTGGGTGCTCGCCCAGAGCGTCAGGTTTCCGGCCGTGTCCCACTGAGCCAGCACCGCGTGAGGCTCGAGGTAGCCCTGGTGAACCATCGGCACGCGGTAGGTCTTCTCGATCACGACGTCCGACTCGGCGAAGCCCTTCGCGACGTCGCCGCGCTGAAGGCGCGCCTGCTGGGAGATGTTGACCGCCTTCGCGGGCTTGGCCTCGGTCGTGATTCCCGCCACGCTGCCGTGGGCCTGCGCTTCGCTCGTGTCCGCCTCGGTCCCCGAGTCGGCGACCGGCGGCGCGCCGGGCTTCATCGCCTCGAGCGGATCGGCGGAGACCGGCAGGACCTCGTACTGCACCTCGATGAGATCGAGCGCCTCCTCGGCGATCGCCGGCTCGTCGGCGGCCACGGCGGCGACCGGCTGGCCCGCGAAGACCACGCGGTCGATCGCCAGCACCGCGTGCGCGCGGGTCGGCGCTTTCTTCTTCAGCTCGGGGATGTCTGCGGCCGTCAGCACCGCGCGCACGCCCGGCAGCGCGCGCGCGCGGCTCACGTCGATGCGGAGGATGCGCGCGTGGGCGTGGGGGCTGCGGAGGAGCTTGGCATGCAGCAGGCCGCGCGGGCTGAGGTCGGCGACGTACTGGACCTGGCCGGTGACCTTCTCCGGCCCGTCTGGACGCGGAATGGAGAGGCCGATGCCCTTCACGTCGCGCGTGGTCTTCATCACGGTGGCCATGAAATCAGCTCCTCCGGCCGGCCGCGGCGCCGGCGGTCTCGGTGATCGCGGCCAGCATCTTCGTATACCCGGTGCAGCGGCAGAGATTGCCGGCGATACCGTAGCGGATCTCTTCCTCGGTCGGACGCGGGTTCTCCGTCAAGAGCGCGGCGGCGGCCATCAGCACTCCGGGGATGCAGAAGCCACACTGGGGGACGCCGTGGCGCACGAACGCCTCCTGCAGCGGGTGCAGCGCGCCGGGGCGCCCGAGCCCTTCGATCGTCAGCACGACGTGACCGCGAGCCTGCATGGCGAGCACGAGGCAACTCGCGATCGGCTGGCCATCGAGGTGCACCGTGCAGGCGCCGCAGTCGCCGGTCCCGCAGCCTTCTTTCGGCCCCGTCAGGCCCATACGCTCCCGCAGCGCGTCCAGCAGGGTGTCCCAGGGCTGGACCAGTACCTCGGCCGGCTCGCCGTTCACCGTGCAGTTCAGAACTAGCTTCGCCACGTCTCGATCCTTTCTTTAGGCTGCCACTTTCAGAGGCTGCCGATGCCTCACGCGCTCGCGCGGGCGAGCGCCGTGATCAGTGTGCGACGGGTCAGGACACGAACGAGATGACGGCGGAACTCGGCCGAGCCGCGTTGATCGCTGATCGGCCGCGCGACCTCCACCGCGAGGTCGGCCGCGCGCGCGATCCGTTCGGGCGTCACCGGCTGCCCCTCGAGCGCCTGCTCGGCCGTCGTCGCGCGCACCGGGACCGGGGCCACGGCGGCCAGCGCGATCCGGGCCTTGGTGCAGACACCGTTTGCCAGCGTGAGCTGCGAGGCCACGCCCACGACGGCGATGTCGAGCTCGCGGCGCGGCGTGTGCCGCAGATAGTTGCCGCCGCTTCGCGGCCCCGGGGCCGGCACCACCAGCTCCACGAGCAACTCGTCCGGGGCCAGCACCGTGCGCCGGACCCCGGTGAAGAACGTCGCGATCGGCACGCGGCGCTCGCCCTTGGGGCCGGTGATCACCGCCTCGGCGTCGAGGGCCAGGAGCGGCGGGGCCATGTCCGCCGACGGCGCCGCGTTGCAGAGGTTGCCACCGAGCGTGGCCAGGTTGCGCACCTGCACCGAGCCCACGAGGGCGCCGCTCTCGGCGAGGGACAGATAGCGCGCGCGGACGGCTCGGTCGAGCTCGAGCGTCCGGGCCGTCACCGCGGATCCGATTCGCAACCCCTGCCCATCCGCCGGCTCGATGGCGCGCAGCCGCGCCACGCCGGACAGATCGATCACACGGGCGGGCTTGAGCAGGCCGTTCTTGAGCTGTGGCAGGAGGTCCGTGCCTCCCGCCAGCAGCTTCGCCTCAGGCCCGCGCTGGGCGAGGGCCCGCACACAGTCGTCCACGCTCTCGGGAAGAATGAGCTCGAATCGTCGCACGCGAGGTCTCCGCGAAGACTCGGCCACCCAGGAGGCGCCGAGCCGGCTCTGCTGCGTCTCGGACCATACTATGCTCATCGGAGCATAGTCAACGCGCTCGCCCGGCCCGCCGACAAGCCGGCCGGCGTTGGTGTACCTTAACACATCGTCCTGAGCCGATCATCTCGCCGGACGGGGAGAGACGGCCGAGGCGAGGAGGAGACGCGCATGCGTATCGGCTTCATCGGGCTGGGCAACATGGGCGGGCCGATGGCCCTCAACGTCTTGAAAGCCGGTCACACCATGGTGGTGACGGACCTCCGGCACGAGCTCGCCAAGCCGCACCTCGCCCAGGGCGCCACGTGGGCGGATACTCCCAAGGCAGTCACGCACGCGAGCGAGGTCGTCTTCACCTCCTTGCCCGGTCCCCGCGAGGTCGAGGCGGTGGCGCTCGGCGCCGGCGGCATCGTCGAAGGCGCGGCGCGCGGCACCGTCTACGTCGATCTTTCCACCAACTCGGCGACGCTCATCCGCAAGATCCACGGCGTGTGCGCCGAGCGCGGCATCGACGTGCTCGATGCGCCGGTGAGCGGCGGTGTTCCCGGGGCGCGCTCGGGCAAGCTGGCGGTGCTGGTCGGCGGCGACGAGGCGCTCTATCGCCGTGTGAAGCCCGTGCTGGACGCGATCGGCGACAAGGTCACCTGGGTCGGCGGGATCGGCTGCGGCACCGTCGCGAAGCTCGTGCACAACATGGTGTCGGCGTGCGCGCGCATGGCCATCGCCGAGGGCATGACGCTCGGGGTCAAGGCCGGCGTGGCGCCCGAGGTGCTGCTCGACGCGCTCTCCAAGAGCTCGTTCGGCCAGGGCCGCGTGCTCAAGGACATGATCCCCAACACCGTGTTCCCGGGTACCTTCGACAATGTGAACTTCGCGCTCAAGCTCCTGCGCAAGGACGTCGGGCTCGCGACCGAGCTCGGCCGGGAGTACCACGTGCCGATGATGATCGCGGCGCTCGCCGAGCAGCAGCTGGAAGAGGCGCTGCGGCGTGGCTGGGGCGACAAGGACTCGATGACGTTCTTCCGCCTCCAGGAAGAGCGCGCGGGCGTCGAGCTTCGGACGACGAAGCGAGGAACGTGACCATGGCCGACGCGCTCTCCGGGATCCTCGAGACGAACGACGCACAACGGCTGGCCACCGGGTTCGTGTTCACCGAGGGCCCGCTGTGGCACCCCGACGGCTTCTACTATTTCGTCGACATCCGACGGAGCACCCTGCACCGGCTGACGCCGGGCAAGGCGCCCGAGCTCGTGCGGGCGAACACCGGCGAGGGCAACGGGACGACGTTCGACCTGCAAGGCCGGCTGGTCATCTGCGAGGGCGGCAACCGTCGCGTCACTCGCTGGACTGGCGGCCAGAGCGAGGTCCTGATGGACCGCTTCGAGGGCAAGCGCCTGAACCGGCCCAACGACGTCGTCTGCAAGTCCGACGGGAGCATCTATTTCACCGACCCGGGCTTGCGCGTCCCGCTCGCCGAGCGCGAGCTGTCGTCCGCGGGCGTCTATCGCATCGGGCCGGACGGCGCGACCACGCTGGTGGCCGACTGCGAGTATCCGAACGGGCTCGCCTTCTCGCCGGACGAGCGCACGCTCTACGTGGCCAACACGCGCTGGACGCAGTACATCCACGCGCTCGAGCTCGACGCCGGCGGCAAGCTCGTGCGGCGCCGTATCTTCGCCGACATGTCCTCCGACGAGACCGACGGTGTCCCCGACGGTATGAAGGTGGACGTCGAGGGCCGGGTCTTTTGCACGGGTCCGGGCGGCACCTGGGTCTTCGCACCCGACGGCATCCGGCTCGGGATCATTCGCACGCCGGAGGTGCCCGCGAACCTCGCCTTCGGCGGCCCCGATCTCCGGACGTTGTTCTTCACGGCCCGCACCTCGGTCTACACGCTGCGCGTCAAGGTACCCGGGCGGCCACACCCCTGGTACAAAAAAGGATGACGATGAACTTCGGAACGTTCCTGCTGATGCAATCGCCGTCAGCGCGTTCCTCGCAGGAGATCTACGCGCGCGGGGTCGAGATCGCCCTGGCGGCCGAGACGCTCGGGTTCGGCAACGTCTGGCTCGCCGAGCACCATTTCTCGACCTACGGCTATCTCTCGCGCCCGGCCCAGCTGGCGACCTACATCGCGGCGAAGACGACCCGGCTCAGGGTGGGCACGGCCGTCATCGTGGTCCCGCTCCACCATCCGCTCGTGATCGCCGAGGAGATCGCGACGCTGGACCTCTTGTCCGGCGGGCGTCTCGACGTCGGGCTCGGGCGCGGCTACCAGCCCTACGAGTTCGAGCGCTTCGGCCTCGAGCTCGAGAGTGGCCGCGCGCGCTGGGAGGAGTCGATCGACATTCTGTTGAAGGCCTTCGGCGGCCAGCCCTTCAGCTACGACGGCAAGCTCTTCAAGATCCCGGAGACATCGGTCTTCCCGCAGCCGCTCCAGCAACCGCGCCCGCCGATCTGGATCACGGCCCAGAGCCCCGAGTCGATTGAGGCGGCGGTGCGTCGAGGCTTCAACGTGCTCACCGGCGGCTTCGGCGTGCCCATCGAACGGATGGCCGAATTCCGTCGGCTCTTGGATCGCCTGGTCGCAGAGTTCAAGCCCCCGCACCCGCTCCGCGTCGGCGTTCAGCGGGCGGTCTACGTCGCGGAGAGCCAGGCGGACGCGCGGGCGGCGGCCGAGGAGGCGCGCTGGAACATGCGCGTGACGCTCTCCCTGCGCAACCAGTACGAGCGCGTGGAACGCGGCCGCGCCATCCCGGTGCCGGCGCCGAATGAGCCCGACACCGACGATCTGCTGGACCGCTTCCTGGTCATCGGGACGCCGGACATCTGCATCCGCCAGATCAAGCGCATCGAGGAGCTGGTCGGCATCACACACTTCAACTGCAGCTTCTGGTTCGGCGATCTCGAGCACGCACGGGTGATGCGCTCGATGGAGCGCTTCGCCCGGGAGGTCATGCCCGCGTGGCCGTGAGGTTCCTCCACAAGGCTCCTACCCCGCGGCCATCCACTTGATCGAGAGCGGTCCGGGGAAGGTGTCCACCAGGTAAGGCACAGAGGTGGTCGACAGGATGGCGTTGGACCGCCCCAGGGCCTGGCTCGGCGGGTTGAGGAGCACCACGCGCTACGTCGCTCCCCACACGTCGCGCGCGACCTCGAGCGCCAGCCCGAGCTTGCGACGCTGGTCATCGACGGTGATCTTGTTGCCGTGATGCGTGCTCGAGAACCCGCACTGCGGGCTCAGGCAGAGGTTCTCCAGCGGCACGTGCTTCGCCGCGGCCTCGATGCGGCGCTTGAGAACGTCCTTCCGCTCGAGCTCGGGCACCTTGGAGCTGATCAGCCCGAGCACCACTTTCTTCCCCTTCGGCACGAACCGCAGCGGCTCGAAGCCTCCCGCGCGGTCCGTGTCGTACTCGAGGAAGAACGCGCTCACGTTCAACCGCGTGAACACGGTCTCGGCGATCGGGTCGTAGCCGCCGCTCGCCATCCACGTGCTCTTGAAATTGCCCCGGCACGTGTGGATGGCGACCGTGACGTCCGGCGGGACGTCGCGCAGGACGGCGTTGACCGCCTCCGCGTAGATGCCCGGCAACCGATCCGGGTCGTCGCCCAGCTTGCGCACCTGCTCCCGCACCTTGGGGTCGCACATCATCGCGACCGTGGTGTCGTCGACCTGCAAGTACGTGCACCCGGCTTGACACAGGGCGCGGATCTCTTCCCGGTAGGCGGCGGTCAGGTCCGACCAGAACTCGTCGAGGTCCGGATAGGTGGCCTTGAGCGTCGGTCGATCGCCGCGCGCGTGCAGCATGACCGGAGACGGCAGGCAGAACTTCGCGGTGCGGGTCGTGGCCGACTTGAGAAACGTGAAATGGTCGAGCATGCTCGGCCTGGAACGCCGGATCTTCCCGGTCACCGTCATGAGCGGCGGCTGCTCGTCGGCGCCCTCGAACTTCACTCCGAAGCTCTGGGTGGACGTCTCCACGCCGTCGAAACCCCGCAGGAAGTCGATGTGCCACCAGTCACGCCGGAACTCGCCGTCGGTCACGCCCTGCAGGCCGACCGATTCCTGGAGCGCGACGGCGCCGCGGATCGCCTTGTCCTCCACGGCGCGCAGCGCGGCGCGGTCGATCTCGCCTCGCGCGGCGCGCGCCCGCGCCTCGTGCAACTCGGTCGGGCGAAGCAGGCTGCCCACATGGTCGGCGCGAAACGGCGGTCTCGCTGCGCTGCTCATCGTGCCCTCCCCCGGGTTCCCATCGATCCTCGACGACTCGAGCCTATCCCGTCCGATGAGCCGATTCTAAAATACTCTGGGCTCCGGTGCTGGGCCCGAGTGGTACGCGCTGCAGGCCGTCGCCGGGCCGTCGTGCGAGCCGCAGGGCCGCCCGGGGGCTGGGGCCCCAGGCCCGAGGCAAATTATAGAAAGGCCCCCGGCCGAGGCGCGGCTACAAACCGAGGAGGACCGCGACATGACGGAGAACACACGAGCGGGCGTCGCACGTGCGGATATCGTGGGGAGTCTCTTGCGGCCGGCCGATCTCCTGGAGGCGCGCCGCGCGGCGCGCGAGGGGAGGATCGCCGACGCCGACCTCGGCCGGATCGAGGACCGTGCGGTACTCGAGGCCATCGCGCTCCAGGAGACGCTCGGGCTCGACGTGGTCAGCGACGGGGAAATGCGGCGCGCCGGCTGGAGCACCCCGCTGCGTTCGGCCCTCACGGGCTTCACGGCTCTTCCCGGGGGGTCGGGCTACCGCTGGCGCACCGGCGATCCGTCGCAGAATCAGGTCAGAGATGACCGTGACCGGGCGTGGCCCTTCGTCACCGCGCGGGTGCAGGTGCAGCGCGACGTGGCGCAGGCTGAATATCCGTTTCTCAAAGCGCACGCTCGCCGCCGAACGAAATACTGCCTGCCGGCGCCCAGCTACTACCGCACCCACTGGCACGACACGCGTTCTCGAGACGCCTATCCCAGCGTCGAGGCGTTCCTGACCGCGATGCGCGACTACACGCGACAGGTCGTGCGTGACGTGGCGGCGATGGGCTGCGACTACGTGCAGCTCGACGCTCCCAACTACGGCCGCGCCTGCGACCCGGAGTTCCGGGCGTTGATGGAGGCCCAGGAGCGGCGCGGCGCCGTTGCCGATCTGCGCTTCGACGTGGGACTGGACAGCTCCGTCTTCGATGGGATCACCGGCATCACCCGCGCGGTCCATATCTGTCGCGGTAACGCCGCCGGAGCCTGGAACGCTCGCGGCGGCTACGGGGCGATCGCCGCCGATACGTTCCCGGGTCTCGACGTCGACGTGCTGCTGCTGGAGTACGACACGCCGCGCGCCGGAGACTTCAGCCCGCTGCGCCAGGTTCGGCCACAGCAGACCGTCGTGCTCGGGCTTCTCACCACCAAGCACGGACGGCTCGAGGACGCGGCGGGGGTCGAGGCCCGCATTCGCGAGGCGGCGGCGTACCTTCCCCTGGAGCGGCTCGCCGTGAGCCCACAGTGTGGCTTTGCGTCGGTGGAATCCGGCAATCCGCTCACCCCCGACGAGCAGGAGGCGAAGCTTCGCCTGGTCGCCCAGGTCGCCCGGCGCGTGTGGAAATAGCCAATTCTTAACGTTGCCGCGCGACGCGGCGCGCCCGAAGCGACTACCAGGCGAGGGCGTAGGTCGGGCGACGCGGGTCGGCGCCGGCCGAGAGGGCGCCGGTCTCCGGGTCGCGACGGGTGACCACCGCGCCGATGCCGCACGCGCCGATCTCGCTCACCGTGTGGCCGAGCGCGCGGAGCTCGGCGCGCGTCTTCTCGGGAATGCCGGGCTCGACATTGAGCTGGCCGGGACGGTAGACCCGCGGATAGAACGAGTTGACGAGGGTCTGGGTCGAGAAGCGCGGGGCTTCCACCGCCTGCTGGGGATTCATCCCGAAAGCCAGCAGATTGAGGACGAGCTGCAGGTCGGCCTGGGTCTGATCGTCGCCCCCGGGACAGCCGACCGTCATGGTGGGCACGTCGCCCTCGCAGATCAGATAGCTCACGAGCGTGGTGCGCGGCCGCTTGCCCGGGGTGAGCGCGTTGGGATGGCCGTCCTCGAGCACGAACATCTCGCTCCGCGTGCTCAGCGTGCAGCCGAGCTCGGGCGCGAACGCCGACTTCCTGAACACACCCCCGCTCGGCGTCAGGCAGATCATGTTGCCCTCACGGTCGATCGCGGCGATGTGTGTGGTCCCGTCGGCGGCCGCGCCGGCCGCGGCGGACCCGGACGCCCGACCGCCCGCGGTCGCCCCGACGCCCCGCGGCGCGCCGTCGCGGCGTCGCGGATCACCCGGCGGTGGCGCTTCGGGCGTCGCGCGGTCCATGCGGATGAGCGTCGCCCGCTCCCGGAGATACGCGGGAGCGAGCAGCTCTCCGATCGACGCGAGCGCGTCCTCGCGGTCGCCGTAGTGCCGTTCCCGGTCGGCGAATGCGAGCTTGAGCGCCTCTGTCACGACGTGGACGTACCGCGCGGAGTTGTGGCCGAGCGCGCGCAGATCGAACATCGCGAGCATGCCGAGGGCCTGCATGAGCACCGGCCCCTGGGTCCACGCGGACTGGCCGAGGATCGCTCGCCCGGCGAACGTCGTCCGCAGCGGCGGCTCGAGCCGGGCCCGGTACCCCGCCAGATCGGAAGCGCGCAGGAGGCCACCGACGCGCTCCGAGAAGGCGCCGATGGTTGCCGCGATGTCGCCACGGTAGAAGCGCTCCCTCGCGCCGGCGATGCCATCGGTCCGATGGCCACCGGCCCGGGTGTCGGCCTCAATGAGCCGGCGGAGCGTGCCGCCGAGGGCGGGTTGCACGAACACGTCGCCGATCTCCGGCACGCGACCATCCGGATAGAAGACGGTGGTGCCGCCGGGTGGATAGATGTCGAACTGGCTCCGGGTCTCAGGGATCGCGAGCAAGCGGTGCATGTACTCGTACATCGGGAAGCCACGCTCGGCGTAGTGCACGGCGGGCGCCAGCACCTCGGTCACGGTCTTCGTGCCGTGCGTCTCGAGCACGGTCAAGTACGCGTCGACCGCACCCGGTACCGTGAACGACAGATGAGCCTCGGCGCCCGGCCCCGTCGGGATGCGATCGAGCCCGCGCCCGCGGAAGAGCGCGGTCGTCGCGAGAGCCGGCGCCGTTCCCTGACCGCTCACCGCGAAGCTCTCGCGCTTTCGAGCGTCGTGGATGAGCGCCACGCACTCGCCGCACAGTGTGTAGGACGCGGTCGGCTCGACCACGGCGGCGGCGAAGCCCGCCGCCACCGCCGCGTCGAACGCGTTGCCTCCGGAGAGCAGCATGCGCATGCCGGCCATCGACACCAGCGGATGGCCCGCCGCGACAACACCCTGGGCACCCGAGACCACTGGCCGGGTCGTCGCCCAGTCCGCCGCGTGGTGCTCCAGCTCGTGGATCCGTCCGGTCGGTCGGCTCATGGACACCCCCTCGCCTACTCCCCCTCGCCTACTCCCCTCGCCAACAGCGCCCATCATACGGGGCAGGGCCCATCGAACACACGCCGTTTGATTCGGTCATCCGATTTGCACGCCGGCGCTACGGCAGGAGCTCGGCAACCGCGATCGGAGCGGCCGGAGCGGCGAGCGCACGCACCAGGTCGGTGGCGCCGAACGCCTCCATGGTGTTGTAGTCCCATCCATAGGGCGCCGAGGGTGCGGGCGCGGGATCGCGACGCACCTCGAGCACGCGATCGACCAGGTTGACGATCCAGTACTCGGGACGACCGGCGCGCGCGTAGAGGCTCGCTTTGTGCTCGCGGTCGAAGTCGAGGCTCGTGAGTGCGACTTCCACCACGAGCACGGGATCGGCGGGATGTGCCGCGACGTAGTCGCGGAGCGTGCCACGGACGACTGCCACGTCGGGCTCGGGCTCCGACGTATCGTCGAGCGCGATCGGCGCCTGGGCGCGCACGTCCCAGCCCTCGCCGAACGCGCGCGCGAGCGCCCGCTCGACGAGCCTGAGCGCGGCGTAGTGGGGCGAGCTCTGTGGCTCGGCCACCACCAGCAGGCCGTCGATCAGCTCGACACGATCGCCGGGCGTGAAGACGCCCTTCTCCACGAGCTGCTCGTACTCGACCCGCCGCCACCGCTTGATCGGGAGCCCGGTTCCAGGCATGGCCTCTCGCGCGACTCTAGCCACCACGTCGGCGGCCGTCAATGTCGCCAGGCGGCGACATCTCGCCGGCAGGGCGCCAATCGTGCGCGACCTCCACTATGTCCTCCGGTAGATCGGACCTCGTGCGGTGACGCGAGCGAGATCGGGCCCATCCGCGGTCTCGGTCCGGTGACCGCGCGGGTGCAGCGGCGAGGGATCGAGCCCGAGTCGCGCGACGACCGTCGGGTGCCCGTAGTACCCGTTGTACGTGTGACGCACGAGTACCTCGAAGAGCTCGGCGTGCGACTGCTCGACGCGCCGCAGAGCGTTCTCGCGGTCCTCCGGCCCGAGCCGAGCGAAGCCACCGACGCCGCCGATTCGCGCGGCCTCGTCGATCGCCTCGAGCCCTCGTGACAGGAGCGACTCGAGCTCGGCGGATGCGGCGGCGACGCCGAGGACGTGGTCGAGCGCCACGGCGCCCGCCCCCGGGAAGTCCCCGCTCGCCGGCACGAGGGTGTCGAGCACCAGGGCCAGCACATCTCGGCGCGCGTCGAGCGCTCCCGGCGTCACGACCGCCTCCGGATCATCCCGTCGGCGATGTAGAGAGCCACGGCCTGGATCGTCGAGGTCGGGTTCACCCCGGCGCAGGTCACGATGGTGCTGCCGTCGACGATGTAGAGATTCGGCACGTCGTGGCATCGTCCCTCGGCGTCGATCGCCGACGTGGCCGGATCCCGCCCCATGCGCGCCGTCCCCATGAGGTGCCAGCCTCCGGCCCGCAGAAGCGGGTTGAAGGCGACCGCGCGGGCGCCGGCCGCCTCCAGCGCCTCGCGAGCGCGCGCGATGCCGTGATCGAGCATCCGCCGGCTGTTCTCGCTGAGCGTGTACGACACGCGCGGCGCCGGAATGCCGTGGCCGTCGACGAGCGTCGGATCGAGATCCACGCGGTTGCCCGGCTCGGGCAGATCCTCGCCGATGATCGCGACGGTGATCGTGCGGTCGAAGCGCTCGTCGTAGGCTCGCCGGTGCGCTCGGCCCCACGGCACGCGGTCACCGACCGAGCCACCCATCGCCGAGGCGATCGGCGACAGCCCCCGGGCCACCTGGAACGAGTAGCCGCGCACGAAGCCGCGCGAGAGATCGGTCTCGTAGAACTCCTGGCTGATGATGCTGCAGCCGATCGGGCCGCGGTGACCGCCGAGGGGCCGATCGAAGGCGCCGCGCACCATCGCATACGGATGGAACATGAGGTTCCGACCCACGAGGCCGCTGCGATTGGCCAGCCCGTCGGGAAACCGCGCCGAGCGCGAGTTCAGCAAGAGTCGTGGCGTGCCGATGCCGTTGGCCGCCAGCACGATCGCGCGGGCCTTCTGCTCGCGCACCCGCCCGTCGCGGTCGTGGTAGACCGCGCCGTCGGCGAGCCCATCGGGTCCGAGCGTGATCTCGCGCACGCGTGCGCGCGTGACGAGCCGCGCGCCCGCTGCGAGCGCCTTGGGCCAGTAGGTGACGTCGGTGCTCGCCTTGGCCCCGATCGGGCACCCCAGATCGCACGGGCCGCAGTTGTTGCAGGCCCGGCGGCCGTCGTACTCGCGCGTGAGGATGGCGCTGTCCGAAGGCCACCAGTGCCAGCCGAGACGGTCGAAGCCCCGCGCGATGGTGCCGCCGAGCGTGTCGAGCGGGATCGGCGGAGTCTGGCGTGGCGACTTCGCGGGATAGGCGGGATCGCCCGTGATCCCGGCCACGCCCATCATGCGGTCGTTCAGGTCGAAGAACGGCTCGAGCGTCGCGTAGTCGATGGGCCAGTCGTCGGCCACGCCGTCGAGGCTGCGCACTCGAAAGTCCGACGGGCGAAAACGCGGGAAGTGCGCGCTCCAGTGGATCGTGCTCCCGCCCACGGCGTTGTACATCAGCGGCGAGATCGACGAGGCTGTGTCGTTGACGGGATAGTCCTGGGGAAGCCGCCGCACGTTGGGCTCGGCGCTCCAGTCGGTGTTCCGATGCAGCTCCCAGTCGGTCCGCCAGTGCGGATAGGCCCGCGGATCGACCCAGTCGCCCTGCTCTAGGCACACCACGCCGATGCCCGCGCCCGCGAGCCTCCACGCGACGGCGGCTCCGGCGGCGCCGGCGCCGATCACGAGCACGTCGATCCGGTCGTCGGTGGCCATTCGGGAATGGCCAATATCAGGAGACGGCCGCAGCCGTCAACTCCTCGCTGATCCTCCAGAGTCGCGCCGCGACCGCGAGGTCATACGATTCATCGCTCGACCGGGTCTCGCGCTTGTCCACGAAGTACTTACCGCTCACCCCCTCGACCTCGGGCGACGAGGCGAGATAGATCGAAGTCGCGGCCCCCTGGGCCGGGGCTTTCAAGAACGGGCCGGCCAGGCGGATGCCGACCCGGATCAGGGGCGGGCCGGCGTTCCCGAAGTTGGTCGCGATCACGCCGGGGTGCAGGCAGTTCGCCGTCACGCCGGTACCGGCGAGCCGACGGGCGAGCTCGTAAGTGAACACGACGTTGGCGAGCTTCGACTGGGCGTAAGCCTTCCAGCCGTCGTACGCCCTGGTCCCCATGAGGTCGTCGAACCGGAGCGTCCCGGACTGGTGCGCCTTCGACGCGACGTTGACGACCCGCGCCGGCGCGCTTGCGGTGAGCTTCGGCTCGAGCAGGCGCGTGAGCAGGAAGGAGGCGATGTGGTTCACCGCGAACGTGGTCTCGAGCCCGTCCTCGGTCAGGGCGCGGTCGCCCATGATCAGCCCTGCGTTGTTGACGAGCACGTCGACGCGAGGCAGTGCCGTGGCGAGCTCGGCCGCGAGCATGCGGACCGCGCGCTGCGACGCGAGATCGGCGACGAAGAGCGCCACGTCCGAGCTCTGGCTTCGCTGCCTGATCTCGGTGACGGCACGCTCTCCCGTCTCGTGCGTCCGACACACGACGGCGACCGTGGCGCCGGCCCGGGCGAGCGCGAGCGCCGTCTCCTTGCCGATCCCGGAGCTCGCCCCGGTGACGATGCAGGTCTTCCCTCTCATGGGTGTGCTTGACTGCACGACGATCGGAGACAGCGGACACGGGCAGGCCCGCCGGGGGCCGGGGTCACCTGGTGCGAATCTCGGCCAGCAACCGCTCGGCGGTGGGCCGATGGCGCGCGACCCAGTCGGCCTTGTAGCTCGGTCGCCGCTCGTCGATCACCTGCTTGAGCTGCTCTCGCGCCTCGTCGTAGCGGCTTTGCTCGATGAGACAGCGGGCCAGCTCGATGCGGGCGCGCGTGAAGTGTGGATCGAGCGTGAGCGCCTTCCGGAGATACCCCTCGGCGCGCGGGACATCGCCGCCGAACATCCCGGGCGTCTCGAGATAGAACGAGCCGGCCAGCGCCAGGCCGGGGACATGGTCGGGATCGAGCTCGAGAATCGTCTGGATTTCTTGCCTCAGGGTGGAAAGGAGAAAGGCGGCGCGGAGCTTCCCCTTCGCGATGGCCCACCGTCCAAGGTTCGCGGCATACCAGAGGTGCGCGTCGGGGCTGCGCGGCGCCAGCTCGATGGCGCGCTTGGCGACGTCCCGACCGCGCTCGTAGCTCGCCAGCTTCGCCTCGGTCGTAGTCGCCCGGTAGTCGGCCCACGTGAGATGTACCCAGGACAGGAGGAGGAGCGCCTCCAGCGTCGGTGTCTGCGCCACCTCGCCCTCGAGCAGGTCGCGCGCCCGATCGAGCCGGGCTCGATCTTCATGAAAGGTGCTGAGGAGCCTCCACGCCTCCAGGACGGGGCCGCTGGCCGGCGGTGTGACGGCCGCGGAGCTCGCCACCGTGAGCGTGAGGACGGCGGCAACGGCCGCGAGGACTCGGGCGCGACCGGTCATGATCGCTGGCGGACCAGGATGGTCTCCACGCTGTGAAGGTGGCGCACGCCGTCCTGGGCGCAGGGGATGAGCCCTTCCGCGTGCCGCAGGATGATCCAGTCGCGATAGGCCTCACGCAGCTCGCGCCGCGCGAAGTAGTGGACGATTTCGTCCTTCTCGCGATAGATCCGTCGCTCCGTGAACACGATGTGCGCATGGTATCCGCCGGGCGCCGTGAGCTCACGGAGCCGACGGAACAGCCGCTCTCGATCGCGCCGGGCCACGTAGTGGATCGACCCGCAGGAGTAGACGAGATCGAACGGGCCCCGCACGGGCAGGTCCGGCATCGCCGCGCAGACCCAGGGCACGCGCACTCGGTGGTCACCCGCCAGCCGCGTGGCTTTCTTGAGCCCATCGAGCGAGAGCTCGACGCCGACCACGTCGTGCCCCTGTTCGGCGAAGAAGACGCTGTCGCGGCCCTCGCCACAACCCAGGTCGAGCACGTGGGCGCGGCCCCTCAGGCGGTCCGCCGCCTCCCGGGCCAGGGGGGAGGCCTGCGTGCCCCAGATGAAACGATCGGGCGTGCGTGCGTACTCGTGCGCCCACGGGCTCCACGGTGGTCGCTCGAGGGCGACGAGGCGACTCGCAGCGGACTCAGCCCTCCCGCTCGGGCCTCTCTCGCTCATCCTTACCGAGCGTCTCGAGGAGGGTCCGCAGATCGTCGGCGTGGTCCTCCTCGTTGGCCAGGATCTCCTCCAGCATGCGCCGCGTCGTCGGATCGTCCTCGCCGAGATATCGGATCATCTCGGAGTACGACTCGATGACGATGCGCTCGGCCACCAGGTTCTCCCGGATCATCTCGAGCAGTCCCTCGCCCTCTACGTACTCCGAGTGGCTGCGATTGGCAAGGTCCGCCGGGTCAGGGTCCGGGCCGCCCCCGAGCTGGGTGATGCGCTCGGCGATCCTGTCCGCGTGGCTCTGCTCCTCCGTGGCGTGCTCGAGAAACTCCTCGGCGACGGCGCCCGCGTGGATCCCGGCCGCCATGTAGTAGTGCCGCTTGTAGCGCAGGACGCACACGATCTCGGTGGCCAGCGCTTCGTTCAGGATGCGCAGCACGGTCTCACGGTCCGCGCGGTATCCGTCGGTGACGGCGCCGCGCTCGATGTGCTGGCGCGCTCGCCGGCGGAGCTCTTTGGACACGAGAGCCCCCTTTCATCGTCGCGCCTCGGCCGGCGACGGGCGGCGGCGCGCGGTGCATTACACGCGTCCGGTCAAGACCAGGATGAGGACGATGAGCAAGATCAGGCCGAGACCTCCGCTCGGGTAGAAGCCCCAGCCGGAGCTATAGGGCCACGTCGGCAAGGCGCCGATCAGGATCAGCACCAGTACGACGATCAGGATCGTCGACAGCATGTTCGTTTCCCTCGCAATGGTGTGTCATGGATCGTACCTCACTGGGAGACGCGTGCAGCCGCGATGCCAAGCGCGCCGGGCAATCACGACGGCGCACTGCGCGTCACGCGGCATCCGCCAAGACGGATTTACCAGGTAAGTCCTGCCGGCGTCCGCTTCGACGTCCCGTCGTCGTGGCCGCACATGGAAGGCACGTGTCTTGCTGGCTCGGCGAGGTGTCCGACGTACGGACATTTGAAAGGAGGGACACAATCTATGAATCAGGACATCCTCTCTGGCAAGTGGAAGCAGATGCGCGGTCAGGTCAAGCAGTGGTGGGGCAAGCTCACCGACGACGACCTGGACCGCATCGATGGCACGATGGACAAGCTCGCCGGCACGCTGCAGGAGCGATACGGTTGGGAGCGCGAGCAGGCTGAGCGAGAGATCAAGAAGCGCTTCGAGCGGTACGACTCCGAAATGGGCGACGCCGCTCGGCGGTAGGCGGTGACACAGCGAGAGCGGGCGGGCCGCTCGAGACTTTCAGGACCCGCTCGCTCTCGTCGTGCGTGAGACGTGCGCGAAGTCTAGTTAGCCTTCGCCTGAGCCACTCTCAGCTCGTTCTTGACCGACTTGACACCATCGACCCGATGGGCCATCTCTGACGCCTTCGCGGCCACCGAGATGTTCGGCACCTCGCCGCTCAGCATCACCACGCCGTTGTCGGTGCGCACATCGATCTTCTTCAGCTGTGGGTCCTTGTGCAGGCGGGACTCCACGGCCTTGGTGATCTGCTTGTCATCGGCCGTGACGGCCTTGCGGGCGGTCGGCGGCACGACCTGGAGATCGTTCTTCACGTTCTTGACACCCTCGCTCCCCTTGGCGACCTCCGCGGCGGCGGTCTTCGCCTCTTCCGAGTCGACCTTGCCGCGCAGGTAGACTTCGCCTTTGACCGTCTCGACGCTCACCTCGCGGCCCTTGACTCTGTCGTCTGCGAAGAGCGCGATCTTGGTCTTCGACGTGATCCAGCTGTCGCTGACCGCGCCCTTCACGCCTTGCGCGGTCTCCTTCACCTTCTCCTGAGCCTGATCCATCTTCCCTTGAGGCTGATCCGTCTTGTCGGCGGCACTGGCGCCCAGCGGCGCCGCGCAGAGCACGGCGGCCAGGAACGCGGCCGCGGTCATGGAGTAGTCACGCATCGTTTCTGCCCTCCTCGGTCTCACGTTATAGAGAGATATCGAACTCGTTCACACTGCTCCCCACACCGTGAGACCAGCAATGACCTTGCCATCGGCGGAGGGCGTTGCTAAGTGGCTGGGGTGTCGACGGATTCGAGGGATTACCCCGCGGACGAGGCACGTGAACGGTAGATCTTACGCGGTCGCCGGGTAGATCCTACGCGGGCCCTCGGCGGTCGCGGCAGCATGCGCGCTCTGTTAGCGATGGTATCCCGCTTGCTCGCTGCAATCGTCAGTCGAGACCAGACGAGAGGGAAACCGTCATGCTCCTTTTCTTCGCGGATGCGAGGCTACGACCGCCACGGGTGGGCCTCGCCGTGTTGCTCACCGTCATCGCCGGTTGTGCCGGCGTCCCGCCCCATCTCGAGCTTCCGGCGCTCGATGTGAAACGACCCGAGTTCGCGGCGACGCTCGGCGCCTACACCGGCAGCAGCGTGGTCGGCGGCAACCGGGTGGAGATCCTCCTGAACGGCGAGGAGATCTTTCCCGCAAAGCTGGCCGCGATCCGCAAGGCCCGGACGACGATCAACTACGCCCAGTACGTCTTCGAGGACGGCCAGCCGGCAAGAGACATCGTCGACGCGCTCGCCGAGCGCTGTCGCGCCGGCGTGAAGGTCAACGTGCTCCTCGACGCCGTCGGCGCGCTCGCCATGCCGCCCGAGCATCGGGACGCGATGACCAGCGCCGGCTGCCGCGTGGAGACCTACCGGCCGTTGAGCCCGTTCGCGATCGACCGCTTTAACTATCGAAACCATCGGCGCATCCTCGTCGTGGACGGCGTGGTGGGCGTGACCGGCGGATCCGGCATCAGCGGAAAATGGAGCGGCAACGGGCGCCAGGAAGGGCACTGGCGCGACACCGACGTCCGCCTCGAAGGCCCGGTGGTGGAGCAACTGCAAGGCGCCTTCGCCGAAAACTGGCTCGAGGCGACGGGCGTGGCGCTCGGCGGCCCGGAGTACTTCCCGCGTCGCCGTCTCGACTCCAAGGGCTCGGTCGACGCGCAAGTCGTGCGGAGCTCGCCGGCCGGCGGCAGCACCGCGATGTACACGATGTTCCTCCTGGCACTGGCTTCGGCCAAGCGTACCATCCACATCACGAATCCCTACTTCGTGCCCGACGAGAAGATGATCAGCACGCTCGTCGGAGCCTCGGCGCAGGGCGTGCAGGTCGTCCTGATCATCCCCGGGGCTATCGACCACAATCTGGTGCGACAGGCGAGCCGGTCGGAGTTCGGTCGTCTCCTCAAGAGCGGCATCCGGATCTACGAGTACCGACCGGCGCTCCTGCACGCGAAGACGATGGTCATCGATGGCGTCTGGGCGACCATCGGGAGCACCAACCTGGATCATCGCTCGTTCGCCCTGAACGAGGAGCTCAACGTCGCCGTGTACGACGTCAAGACGGCTCAACGACTCGAGAAGATCTTCGAGCAGGACCTCGCCAACTCGCGGCCAGTGACGTACAAGAAGTGGAGCCGCCGCGGGTTGCCGAGTCGAGTCCTCGAGCTGCTGGCGCTGCCCCTCCGCGAACAAATGTAGATCCGCGGCGGCCCACGCGATCGTCGGAGTGGGACCCCCTCGTCCCGCCCGCAGCTCGCAGAGCTGCGATTCGGGCGAGTGGGTGACGGAGCCGGTCGCGTGGGCCGGCCCCCGACGCCACCCGTCCGGCGCGCGGCCGGCCGGGCTGCGGTCTGCCGCTGGCGAGCTGCTCGAAGGACGTGTACGCTAGGAACCGGTGTTCGCTCGTACGGGACAGCGCGCGGTTCTCCTGCTCGTCCTGGCTCTGGTCGTCAGTGCTGGCGAAGCGTCGCCCCAGTCTATTCCGGCGTCCCTCGCGACCCCGCCGGTCGTCGCGGGTCTCTCACCGGCACCGCGCGCCGGGAGCGTCTTCCGGAACCTCGACCCGGAGTACCACCGGGCTTCGCTCTGGACGCGAATTCACTCCGTGGTCCTGGGCGGAACCTGGCTCGTTGGCGAGCGCCGCGTCGCGGCTCTTCCGCTCGCCGCGGTCGACGCCAACGCCTTGCGAGCCAACACGAGCAACCCGACGGTGACGTGGGTCGGTCACTCGACCCTGCTGGTCCAGCTCGATGGCGTCAATTTCCTGACCGACCCCACCTGGGCCAATCGGACGGGACCATTCGGCGGGCTGGTCGGTGTCGGCCGATATACGCCGCCCGGTATTCCCTTCAGCGATCTGCCGCGAATCGATTTCGTCCTGATCTCGCACGACCACTACGATCATCTCGATGAGGCAACCGTCCGGCGTCTGGCCCGGACGTTCAATCCACGCTTCGTGGTGCCCCTGGGCCTCAAGGCCTGGCTAGAGGATCGTGGCATCACGAACGTCGTCGAGTTGAACTGGGGCGAGTCGGTGACCGTCGCGGGCCTGACCGTCGTGTGCACGCCTGCACAACACGGCTCTGGTCGCACCCTCATCGACCAGGGGCGGCGCTTGTGGGCGTCCTGGGCGGTGCTCGGCTCCAAGCGCTTCTACTTCGCCGGGGACACCGGTTACTACCGGCACTTCAAGGAGACCGGCGAGGCCCTGGGGCCCTTCGATCTGGCCGCGCTGCCCATCGGCTCCTACACGCCTCGCGCGCTCGCCCACCCGGTCCACATCTCGCCGGAGGAAGCGCTCCAGGCGTGGGTCGACCTGCGCGCGGCCAAGTTCGTAGGAATCCACTGGGGAACCTTCGCGCTCGCTCGGGAGCCCTACGACGAGCCGCCGCGGCGGATCGCCGAGGAAGTGAGCCGGCGCCACCTCGATCCCGACGCCGTGTGGATCCTCAAGCCAGGCGCAACCACCGCCTGGTGAACTCGCTTGCGCGGAGCGCTCTGGTAGCGTCAGACTCCTGAAAATGAAGGACCCCGGGTGGGCGGCGAAGCTCCGAGCGGTCTTCGAGCTGAGCCCGACCGTCCTCACCATCACCGACCTCGACGACGGCCGGGTCGTCGAAGTGAACGACGCGTTCCTTCGCGTCACCGGCTACACCCGCGACGAGGTCATCGGGCGGTCGGTGCCGGAGCTGGGCGTCTGGGTCGATCTCTCCCAGCGCGATCAGGGCGTGGCCGCGCTGCGGGCCGGGCACCCGATCCGCGACGTCGAGGCGCGCTTCAGGACGAAGGGCGGTCAGGAGATCGTGGCCATCACCAACGCCGACGTCATCGACATCGACGGACGTCCCTGCATTCTCACCGCCCTCGTCGAGATCACCGACCGGGTTCGCGCAGAGGCGGCGCTTCGCGAGAGCGAGCGGCGCTTCGCCCAGCTGTTCCGCGCCAACCCGCTGCCGATGACCATCGTCAGCATGCGCACGCATCGTCACCTGGACGTCAACGAGGCCGCGGTGCGCCACAGCGGCTACACCCGCGAGGAGATGCTCGGACAAACCAAGCCCGAGATGGGCTTCTGGGTGGCGCCCGATCAGCGGGAAGAGCTGCTGCGTCAGCTGATCGCCGAGGGTCAGGCGCGCGACTTCGAGGTGACCTTCCGCACGAAGACCGGCGAGGAGCGCTATCTCCTCACGAACTCGGAGGTCATCACGTACGAGGGCGAGCCGGCGGTGCTCAGCGTGTCCGTCGACATCACCGAGCGCAAGGAGCTCGAAGCGCAGCGCGAGGCGCGGCGCGAAGAAGCCGAGACACTGACGCGGGCCAAGGACGAGTTCCTGGCCATACTGAGCCACGAGTTGCGCAACCCGCTGGGAACGATCACCACCGCGCTGGGCGTGCTGAACCGGCTCGTCACGACCGACGAGCTGCATCATGTGACCGACATCCTCCAACGCCAGACCGCTCGCCTCACCCGCCTGGTCGACGACCTCCTGGACGTCGCACGGGTGACCTCCGGAAAGATCGAGCTCCGGCCCCAGATCCTCGACCTGCGCGAGCTCGCGGAGCGATGCGTCCACACGCTCGCCGAAGCCGGCCGTACCCGCGAGCATCACGTGGTGGTCGAAGGCGACCCCATCCGTGTCGACGGCGATCCGGCGCGGCTCGAGCAGGTGATCAACAACCTGCTCGACAACGCGCTCAAGTACACGGCGCCCGGCGGAGAAGTACGCCTCATCACCGGACAGGTGCACACCGACGCCGTCCTGCGCGTACGGGACACCGGTGAGGGGATCCGGGCCGAGCTCCGGGAGCGGGTCTTCGACCTGTTCGTGCAGGAGCCGCAGGCGCTCGACCGCTCGCGCGGCGGCCTCGGCCTGGGTCTGGCGCTGGTGAAGCAGCTCGTCGAGCTCCACGGCGGCTCGGTGTCGGTCGCGAGCGCGGGCCCGGGGCACGGCAGCGAGTTCACGGTCCGTCTCCCAGCGGTGGTCGAGCCACGCCGCCCGGATGACGCGACCCCGCCCGCGGCGAGCCCGACCAGCAATCTGCGACGGCGTGTGCTCATCGTCGAGGACAATGCCGATGCCCGCGAGGGCTTGCGCCTGCTCCTGACGCACGCGGGACACGAGGTCGAGACGTCGGAGGACGCGCTGAGCGGCCTCGAAAAGCTCCGGACCTTCCAGCCGGATGTCGCATTGATCGACATCGGCTTGCCCGGCGTCGACGGCTACGCTCTGGCGCGGATGGCTCGCCAGACTCCTCAGGCCCGAGGCACGTGCCTGGTCGCGCTCACGGGCTACGGCCAGGCCGAAGATCAGCGGAGGGCCCTGGCCTCCGGATTCGACACCCACCTCACGAAGCCCATCGAGCCGACCCAACTCGAAGACTTCCTCGCCAGGCACTGAGGCCTGCTGCCGGGCCGATGTTACACGGTTGTGATGAAAATTTTACCCACCGCGGTCGATTTCTCGGCTGAAAATCGGCCATTCTTGGCGGCCGTACCATGGCATGGCCCTTGCGCCAAGATCGCGACGCGCTCATCCACGACGACGAGACGAGAGGGGGTCACACCATGGGTCTCGATCCGGTTTGTATGATGGTCATCGCTCTGGAGTCGGCCGAAGCACAGTCCGAGTACGAGGGCGTGACCGTACATTTCTGCTCCGAGGAGTGCAAACGGATCTTCGACGCCGATCCCGAGCCGTACATCGACGAGATCGAGCCGATCGGAGACCCCGCCCACCAGAAGCTGTAGACGTCCGACGAGCCTTGCGCCCTCGGGACGAGCCCGGCGATTATCAGGTTCGCCGGCTTCACGATTGCACGCCAGCCGCTGAAGAACGCGACCACCAGCAGCACGAGACCGAACGCCCGTCGACAACGACGCTCGACGACAACGGCGCGCACGACAGCGAGGAGCGCGCCGATCTACCAGAGCGACCAGCGAGTTGCCCGGAACATTGTTACCGCCGCAGCGTAGTTTTTACCGAAGAGGAGCCATCAGCGTCTTCCATGGGCTCAGGGCCGACGCGCGGGCGCGGGCTGGCACGCGTGTTGCTCCACAAGCAATATCGCCATGCAGAGCGATGCACCGACCAATGGCGGACAGCGGGCCGAAACAGCCTTCTCGCGAGGCCATTCGGAGCTTCACCGCCTCCTCGAGACGCTCCCGGCGGGCGCCTACACCTGCGACCCGGACGGGCTCATCACGTTCTTCAACCACCACGCGCTCGAGCTCTGGGGGCGCGCGCCGCAGCTGAACGACCCCGCGGACCGCTTCTGCGGCTCGTTCAGGCTCTTCGCGACGGACGGAACGGCGCTGGCGCACGACCAATGCTGGATGGCGCTGGCCCTGAAGACCGGGAAGGAATACAACGGTCACGAGATCGTCATCGAGCGTCCGGACGGCCAGCGCCGCACCGTGCTGGCTCATGCCAACCCGATCCGCGACGAGTCCGGCAAGGTGCTCGGCGCGGTGAACGTGCTCGTGGACATCACCGCCCGCAAGCATGCCGAGGACGTCTTGAAGAAGGCTGACCGCTCGAAGAACGAATTCCTGGCGATCCTGGCGCACGAGCTGCGGAATCCGCTGGCCCCGATTCGCAACGCCGTTCAGATCCTGCATCTCGAGCAGGCACTCGGGCCACAGTCGCAGTGGGCGCTGCACGCGATCGACCGCCAGGTGCGGCAGATGTCGCGGCTCATCGACGACCTGGTGGACGTCGCGCGGATCACCAGCAACCGGCTCGAGCTCCGCAAGGAACGCGTGGAGCTCGCGACGGTGCTGCGGTCAGCGGTCGAGACCAGCAGCGCGCTGCTCCAGGGCGGCGGCCAGGAATTCGTCGTCGCCATTCCTGAGGACCCGATCTGCCTCGACGCCGACCTGACGCGGCTGGCCCAGGCGGTGTCGAATCTCCTGAACAACGCCGCCAAGTACACCGCGCGGGGCGGCCGCATCTGGCTGATCGGGGAGCGACGAGGAAACGAAGCCATCGTGACGGTGCGGGACACCGGCATCGGCATCCCACCCCAGATGTTGACGGGCATCTTCGATATGTTCACCCAGGGCGGGCAGTCGCAAACGGGGGGCCTGGGTATCGGCCTCACGCTGGTGAAGCGGCTGGTAGAGATGCACGGGGGAACAGTCACGGCCGAGAGTGACGGCCTGGGCACGGGGAGTACCTTCGTCATCCGCCTTCCGGTCGTCGTCGAGTCCGTGCACGCTCTGCGTACCGCCGACGAGGAGCCCGCCCACATCGGCGCGTCCTCGCTCCGCATTCTGGTCGTGGACGACAACCACGACGCGGCGGACAGCCTGGCGATGCTGCTTCGCAGCAGCACGGGCAGCGAGATCCGTACCGCCTACGACGGCCTCGAGGCCCTTGCCGTGGCGGATGAGTTCCGTCCCGCCGTGGTGCTGCTCGACATCGGCCTGCCGAAGGCGGACGGCCACGAGGTCGCCAGACGGCTACGACGAGAGCCCTGGGGCAGGTCGGCGTGTCTGATCGCCGTCACCGGCTGGAGCAACGAATCCGATAGAGCACGCTCGCGGGAAGCAGGCTTCGACCACCACCTCGTCAAGCCGCTGGACCCCGCGCTGCTCGCTCAGCTGCTGGACTCGCTGGAACACACGGTGCGTGGGTGAGGCCATGACCGGCTCCGTGAGGGTCGCGGCGGTCGGCGACCTGCATTGCACGAAGGGATCGCTGGGAGCCTTCCAGACCCTGTTTTCCCGGATCGGCGAGAGCGCCGACGTGCTCGTGTTGTGCGGAGACCTCACCGATCGCGGCCTCGCCGACGAGGCGCGCGTCCTGGCCAAGGAGCTTCAAGCGGTGAAGATGCCGAAGATCGCCGTGCTGGGGAATCACGACTTCGAGTCGGACGCGGCCGCCGACGTCGTGGAGATCCTCGCCCACGCCGAGGTCACGATCCTCGACGGTACCGCCGTGGAGCTGTCCGGGGTCGGCTTCGCGGGGGTGAAGGGCTTTGCCGGAGGCTTCGGTGAGCGCGCGCTCCAGGCGTGGGGCGAGGAGCCGATCAAGACGTTCGTGCGCGCCGCCGTCGACGAGGCGCTGAAGCTCGAGTCGGCGCTGGCCCGGCTGCGGACGCTCGGCCGGGTGGTCCTACTCCACTACGCTCCCGTCCTCGACACCGTCGACGGAGAGCCCCGCGAGATCTATCCGTTCCTCGGCTCGAGCCGGCTCGAGGAGCCGCTCAACCGCTATGCCGCGAGCGTCGTGTTCCACGGCCACGCCCATCGCGGCCAACCCGAGGGCAAGACCGCGGGCGGCGTGCCCGTGTACAACGTGGCTCTTCCCCTTCTGCAGCGCCTGTACCCCGATCGGTCCCCCTTTCGGGTCGTCGAGATCCCGGCCCAATCGACCGCGCCCGCGCCGCCACCCGTCACCGCCAGCCGAGAGCCAACGCAATGAGTCAGGCGACCGTACCCATGGATCCCGCCCCGCGCGCGACGCGCGACGGCGGGGAATCGACGATGACGGACCGGTTCTATCGTCGGGTGCTCCGCGAGCTCGGTGCGGCCGGCATCGAGGTTCTCGTCGGCGGCGGCTACGCGATCGAGCGCTACCTGGGCATCGGGCGGCTGGTGAAGGACCTCGATCTCTTCCTGCGCCCCGCGGACGTGCAGAAGGCCCTCGATCACCTCGGCCGGCGCCTGGGCTGCGAGACGGAGCTCACCTTCCCGCATTGGCTGGCTAAGATCCGCAAGCGCGGAGACCACGTCGACCTCATCTTCAATGCCGGGAACGGCGTCTGCTCCGTGGACGACGACTGGTTCAACTACGCGGTGCCCTCCCTGGTGCTGGACGTGCCGGTGTCGCTCTGTCCCGTTGAGGAGATGATCTGGTCGAAAGCGTTCGTGATGGAACGCGAGCGCTACGATGGCGCGGACGTCGCGCACCTGCTGCACGCCTGCGCCGACACGCTGGACTGGACGCGACTGACTCGACGCTTCGGAAGGCACTGGCGCGTCCTGTTCGCGCATCTCACGCTCTTCGGCTTCATCTATCCGTCCGAGCGCCGGCGCATTCCGGAGGCGGTAATGCGCCGATGCCTGTACCTCCTGGAGCAGGAGATGAAGAACGCGCCTACTCGGCGGATCTGCCGCGGCACGCTGACCTCGCGCGCCCAGTACCTGGTGGACCTCGAGCTCTGGGGCTACGAGGACGCGCGCCTGGCGCCCTACGGGAGCATGACCGAAGAGGACACCTCGATCTGGACGGCGGCCATCGACGCGGACGCGAGCCGGCCTCTGGGCGAGCGACCGCGCGACGCCGCCGCGCCGAACGAGCCGGGCGCGAACTCGGCCAATACCTAGTTTCCGGAGGCGACGGGCGCGCGCGGGGGTCGACCCGATCACGCGGCACGCGTTCGCTGCTCCGCGGCGGCTGGGCTCCATCCGGGTGCGCTACGGCCGTCGCCGCGATGCTGGAACGGGTCCGGTCAACCCCCCTACCGCGCGCGCCCGTCGCCTCCGGCGTGGGAGTCTTTGGATCGCTTCGATGAGCGTGGCGTGACGGGCGGCGGGGAAGTCGGAGGAGGCGCCGGTCGTCGCCCGGTGGCGCGAGCAGATCGCGCGGATCTTCGCCTATACCGAAGACCTCGTGTACGTGGGCCTGGCCGCGCTCCTGGCGCTGAGCGCGCTCGTGCTGCTCGGCACCACGGCCGTGACCGTGGCGCCGAGCGTCGCGGGCGGCGGGCTCACGGGGAGCATCATCGGCTTGCTCGACCAGCTCTTGCTGGTCCTGCCGATCGTCGAGCTGCTCTATACGGTGCACGTGTCGTTCCGCGAGCACGTGCTGACCGTGCCACCGTTCCTGCTCGTCGCGCTGATCGCGGCCGTACGGCGCATTCTCGTGCTCACGGCCGAGGCGCGAACGACGGCTCAGGCCCGGCCCGACGCGTTCCGCGAGACCATCGTCGAGCTTGCGCTCCTGACCGTGATGGCGCTCAGCCTCGTCGTCTGTCTCTATCTGCTCCGCGCCCGGGACGTCGCGACTCCGGCCGCGGCCGAGCGGCGCTGACTGCTAGACGAACCGCGCCATGATCTCTCCGCCGAGGATCCGCATGTAGTGCTGCTGGGTCTCCATGTCGGTCGCCCGGAGACTCACCCAGATCTTGCGGGCGCCGGCCTCGGCGATCTGCTCGATCCGCTTGATCCAGTCGCTCGCATTGCCCGCGAGCGCGAAGCGCTCCAGCGCGTAGTTCGTCAGACCGAGCTGCTCCATCCGCTTGGGATTGCGGCCCTCGTGGAGCACGTGGTCGTAGAGCTCGTACCCGTCGACATATTCCTGGATCCGCGCTCTCAGCTCGTCGGGGACGTGCTTGCCGTCGAGCCCGAAGCGCATGGAGTGGTTCAGGATCGATGACACCGACGCCTTGACCCCCTGGATCGCCTTGTCCCGGTCCTCGTCCAGCGACGTCCGGGTCGTGAACCAGATGTCGACGTCGGAGGGATTGCGCCCCGCCTCGCGGGCGCCCGCGTGGACGCGCGCGATCGTGTCCTGGATGACGTCGGGCAGGAGTCCCGTACCGGCGGTGACGCCGTCGCCGATCCGCCCGCCCAGGTGCAGCATCCTGGGGCCCTCGGCGCAGATCGAGATCGGGATGCGCTGGCGTGTCACGGTCGACGCCCAGCGCACCCGTTGCGGCCGGCCTTGATACGTCGCCTCGCCCGTGGCCAGCAGATCGCGCACGCACTTCACGTAGTCCTCGATCCGGGCGCGCGTGGCGACCTCGTAGCCGATGTTGAGGACCGCGCTGTCGCCGCTGGCCATGTCCATGAAGGCCCGGCCGCCGGTGAGGCTGTCGACCGACGCCAGGAAGGACGCCATGACCTGCGGCTCGCGGGTGAGCGGGTTCGTGGGACGAAGGCCGACGCGAGCGCGCAACGAGCCGAGCGCGATCAGCGTGGCCCTCACGTAGGCGTCGCCTCCGATGAAAGCGGTGTCGTGCGTGCCGACGGCCTCGGCGCCGTAGTCGTCGGCCATCTTCGCGAGGTCGATGAACGGGCGCGTGTCCTTCTCGGCAAGCAGCGGTGTTCCCGGACTCAGGCTGACACCGAACGAGACTTTCATTGGTTGCCCTCGCGGTTGGCCACTCGCGGACCACCACTCACGTAGAGCGTTTCCCCCGTCATGAAGTTCGCCTGGTCCGACGCGACGAAGATGACCGCCCACGCGATCTCTTCGGGGCGGCCCAGACGCTGGAGCGGCACATCGCGGGCGGCCTGAGCGGCCATCGCGGGGGTCTTCCACACCTCGAGCACGCCTTCCGTCTCCACCGGCCCGGGCGCCACCGCGTTGACGGTGATTCCGTGCTTCGCCCACTCGGCGCCGAGGCTCTGTGTCAGCACGGCGGCGCCCGCCTTGGCGGCGGCGTAGGCCGCCATGCCGCGGGAGCCGGTGCGTCCGGCCACCGACGTCACGTTGATGATCTTGCCGGCATGCTGCCGGATCATCACGCGTCCGACCGCTTGCGAGAAGAGAAAGACGCCGGTGAGGTTGGTCGCCACCATCGCGTCCCACTCGGCTCGGGGAAGGTCCTCCAGGGGTGAGCGAATCCGATAGCCCGCGTTGTTGACCAGGAGATCGATGCGCCCGAATGCGTCCACGGTCTGCGTGACCGCGCGGTCCACCTGACGCGCATCCCCCACGTCGCAGACGACGGCCAGCGCACGCCGCCCCTCGGCGCGCACCGCGTCGGCGACAGGCTCCAGCGCCTCGGGGCGGCGACTGCAGGCCACCACGTGGGCGCCGACCCTGGCCAGCTCGACGGCGATCGCGCGGCCGATCCCCTGGCTGGCTCCGGTCACGATCGCCACGCGATCGCGGAGCGTGTCGGCCGAGAACCCCACGCTACTGGATGACCGAGTGCGGCGTCGCCACCAGGCGCGTGACCTTGATCTGCTCGCGGTCGATCAAGGTCGGAACCTTCGGGGAGATCTCGTTCTTCCAGTAGTCGCTCTGATAGACGAGGTCGTAGAGACGCTTGCGCTCTTGCTCGCTCTCGAACCGGCGGATCCAGACGTAGACGTTCTCGTCTTCCTCGCCGACGAAGCTGCCGAGGATCACCATGCCCATCTTGACCTGGAACGGGATGATCTCCTCCTCCATGCACTTGACCCACTTGTCGCGCTGACCGGGGCGAACGTGGTATTGCCTGAGCTCGAAGAACATTCGGGCCTCCTCGGATTTGAGTCGCGCCTCGACCGGCGGGGTCCCAGCCCCGCGACGGCCTGCGGCGCGCACCTCAGCTGAGTGACTTTCGCTCGGGCCCGATCGGCGGCCCGGCGCCCAAAGGGTACACTACGGCCCGGCCTTCGGGACCGTGTATGATCCTGTCCCTGTGAGCGCCAACCTGGTCGCCCTCTCGCCGCCGACGCTTCCCGACACGCCACCGCTCGAGTACGTCGAGGCCGCCGCCGCGGCCGGGTACGACGCCGTCGGGCTTCGCCTCGCTCGCTCGCCGCTGTTTGCGTTCCATCCGGTGGTGGGTGACGCCGCGCTGATCCGCGAGCTCAAGCGGGCACTGGCGGGCACGGGGTTGAGCGTGCTCGACATCTTGAGCTTCTACCTGCAGCCGACGACCGACTTCGACACGTTCGCGGCCGCGCTGGAGCTGGGCGCCGAGCTGGGCGCCCGCTACGCGCTGGTGGCCGGTGACGATCCGGAGTGGGAGCGCCTGCGCGACCATCTCGGCCGCTTCTGCGACGTCGCGGGCCGGTTCGGCGTGGTGGCCGCCGTGGAGTTCGCGGTGATCCGCCCACTCGCGACCTTGTCGCAGACGCTACGGCTCCTCTCCGAGCTCGGCCGGAAGAACGCGGTCGTCTGCCTCGACCCCCTCAATTTCGTCCGCAGCGGCGGCAGCGCCGCGCTGCTCCGGGGCCTGGACCCTCGATTGTTTCCCTACGCGCAGATCTCGGACGGCGTGCTCGGTCCCGGCGAGCCCGATCTGACGAAGCTCGGGCGCATGAGTCCCAACCAGCGCCGCCTGCCGGGCGAAGGCAGGCTGCCGCTCCGGGACATCCTCGATGCCCTGCCGCCCGGGCTGCCGCTCAGCGTCGAGCTTCCCATGCCGACGACGGCTCGCCTCTCGGCGCGGGAGTGGGCCAAGACGACCGCAGCGAGCACACGCCGTTTCCTCGACGACTACTACCGCGCCAGGCAGGAGGCACCATGAAACGCAGCGAGCACTGGATCCTGACGACGCACGTCGGCAGTCTTCCCCGCCCGCCAGCCCTTCGCGACCTGCTCGTGCGTCAGGACCGCGGCGAGGCCGTCGACGCCGCCGTCCTCGCCCGCGAGGCCGAGGCGGCCGTGCGCCACGTGGTGGGTAAGCAGCTCGAGGCGGGCGTCGACGTCGGCAACGACGGCGAGCAGCCGCGCGTGGGCTTCTCGACCTACCCGGCCAGGCGGATGCGCGGCTTCGGCGGCGCCAGCAAGCGGCGCATGTCACGCGACATCGCCGAGCACCCCGATTACATGTCGCGCCTGGCCCGCCTGCGCACCGGTGCTGCGCGGATCAATGACGCGCCGCAAGCGGTGGCCGAGGTGGCATACACCGACCTCGGCGAGGCCACGGCCGACTGCGAGCTGTTCCAGCGCTGCGCCGGCGCCGCGAGCAAGGGGTTCGCCGAGCCATTCATGACGGCGGCCTCGCCCGGCGTCATCGCCACCATCATGCTCGACGCGTTCTACGGCTCGCACGAGCGCTACATCCGCGCCCTTGCCCGCGAGATGCGCAAAGAGTACGAGCTGATCGCGTCGCGCGGGTTCGTGCTCCAGCTCGACTGCCCGGACCTCGCGATGGAGCGCGTGCGCTTCTTCCAGGACGAGCCCCTCGACCGGTTCCTCGAGGCCGTGGCCCTCCACATTGACGCCATCAACGAGGCGATCGCGGCCATCCCGCCCGACCGCGTGCGCCTGCATCTCTGTTGGGGCAACTACGACGGCCCGCACACCCACGACGTCCCGCTGGAACCGCTCCTGCCGATCATCTATCGCGCGCGGGTCGGCGCGCTGTCGCTGCCGCTCGCGAGCCCGCGGCACCAGCACGAGCTGAAGGCGTTCCGCCAGCATCCCCTGCCCGACGGGATGCTGTTTCTCCCGGGGGTGATCGACTCCACGACCAACGTCGTCGAGCATCCGGAGGTCGTCGCCGATCGCATCGCCGCGGCCGTGGCGGCAGTGGGCGACCGCACGCGCGTCCTGGCCAGCGTCGATTGCGGCTTCGGCACGTTCGCCGGCTCGATGCTCGTCGAGGAGAGCATCGTGTGGACGAAGCTCCGCGCGCTCCGCGAGGGCGCCGACCTGGCCACGAAGCGGCTGTGGGGGTGATGATGCCACCCCTGGACGGCAAGGTTGCCATCATCACGGGCGCGGCGGCGGGCATCGGGCGAGCGACGGCCCTGCTCTTCGCCCGGGCCGGCGCGCGGCTCACCCTGGCGGACGCCCGCGCCGACGAGCTCGCGCGGACCGCCGCCGAGGTGCGTCGCGCCGGCGGCGAGGCGGTCACAGTGACCGCCGACCTCGCGCGGCCGGAGGATTGCGCCGCGGTGGTCGCGGCCGCGGTCAGCGACGCCGGTCGGATCGACGTGCTCTTCAACAACGCGGGCGTCGGCACGATGACCGTCGGCGGGACGGTCGAGACGATCGAGCTCGACAAATGGGACCTGGCCCTGGACGTGAACGTCCGCGCGATGTATCTCGTGAGCCGCGCCGCGGTCCCGGCCCTGCGTCGGGCGGGAGGCGGCTCGATCATCAACACCGCGTCGGTGAGCGCGTTCCGCGGCTCGGCGGCGCGGGCCAGCCATGCCTACGCCGCCTCTAAGGGCGCGGTGCTCGCCCTCACGCGCGCGATGGCCGCATCCTACGGGCGGGATCACATCCGCGTGAACGCGATCTGCCCCGGCACGATCCGCACGCGACTGACCGCCGACATCATCGAGCGCGTCGAGCGGGAGGTGGCCGAGGGTCGGCAGATCCCGCTCGGGCGCGTCGGCGAGCCCGAGGACATCGCGCGCTGTGCGCTGTTTCTGGCGTCGGACGACTCCGCGTGGATCAGCGGCACCCAGATCGTGGTCGACGGCGGCGCGCTCGCCGCCGCGAGCTGACGGGCGCTCAGCCGACGAACACGCCGCCCGACGGGTGGAGTAGCTCGCCGGTGAAATAGGACGCGTCGTCCGACGCGAGAAACAGCGCGGTCGCCGCGATCTCCTCCGGCTTGCCGTACCGCGCCATCGGTGTGAGACCCATCGCCCAGCGCGAGCGCGCGGCGTCCTCGCGGAGCGCCGCCGTCATGGGCGTCTCGATGAAGCCGGGGCCGATCGCGTTGACCCGAATCCCGTGGCCGGCGAGCTCCTGCGCCAGGCACTTCGTCAGCATCCAGACCCCCGCCTTGCTTACGCTGTAGGGAGCGCTCGTCGACGGCATCCTCGACATGATGGACGCGAGGTTGATGATGCTCCCGCCTCTTCGGTGCTCCGTCATCCAGCGCGTCACCGCACGATTCGAGAACAGCACACCGTAGAGATTGACGTCGATGACCCGCCGGAACTGGTCCATCGGAATGCTCAGCACGGTGTACGGCTGGTACGATCCCGTTCCCGGCACACGGGCAGCACCGATGCCCGCCGCGGCGACGAGGACGTCCACCGCGCCGAGCGCTTCGACGCAGCGCCTGACCATCGTGTCGTTGGCGGCCTCGTCGGTGGTGTCGACCTGAACGGCCAGCGACTTCCGTCCGGCCGCGTCGACCTGCCGCGCGGTCTCCGTCGCCGCCTTCAGATCGAGATCGGCGACGCAGACGTTCGCCCCCTCCTTCGCGAACCGCAGCGCGCAGGCCCGGCCGATGCCGCTCCCCCCGCCGGTGATCAGCGCGACCTTCCCCTCGACCCGTCCAGCCATGTCGTCATCCCTCCCTGAGTCGTCTGAGTCAGCGATGCGAACCCGAGCCAGAGCCTGCGACCTCCGCTTCTCCTCGTCAAGTCAGCCTTAAAAAGGTCCAGGTCCGGCGGCGCCCGCCGGGCGGGCGCCGCCGGACCTGGACACCGAGGACGGTTGCCCGACGTCCGCGAACCCAGTAACGTAGCCGCGCCGGAATCGATGCGAGGAAAGGAAGAGCATGGACATTCTGGACGGGAAAGTCGCGATTGTTACGGGCGCCGGAACCTCGCGTCCTTCCCGAGGACGAAAAGCAGGCCGGCTGAAAGGACGGGCCAGTCGATCAACATCGACAGCGGCATCGTGATGTGGTGACGCCGTTGACGTATGATCGTGCCCCGATGACTGATCGACCCGGTCCGAACGCGCAAGCCGCGCCGCGCCCTCTCGTGTGCGGCTGTTGCCACGCAGCCGGATGGCTCTCCCCGCCGCGCTCGACGCTCGCCGATCGGGAGGTCGCGCAGGCCGCCCGTCGCGGCCGAGATCGGACGCCGCCGTCCGCGCACGGCCGGCACGTGGGCACCGGCGTCCCACGCGAGGCGGCGGCCGCCGCCCCGGGCGTCCGTGGCTACTCGCACCCTCCGCCGCCGGTCAGCCCGATCCGCGGGCTGATCGACTTCCACACGCACGCGGCACCCGATGTCTTCGGTCGCGCGGTGGACGACGGCAATCCGACTCCGGCGGACGGCCTGCAGATGTTCGTGACGGGCCTTGCGGCCGAGGGCGTCAGTCGCGAGCAGATCCAGACGATGGGGTGCCAGATCCCGGGCGCCCTGCTGATGGGCTAGGAGCCGGCGATGTCCGAAATCGTCAGGGTGCGGACCCCGACGCTGGAGATCGGCTACGAAGCTCACGGCGACGCCGGCGGCGTTCCCATCGTTCTCCTCCACGGGTTCCCGGACGACGCGCGCGCCTGGGACGACGTGGCACCTCCGCTCGCCGCGGCTGGCTATCGGGTGCTGGTCCCCTATCTGCGCGGCTACGGCCCGACGCGCTTCCTGAATCCGGAGGAGCCGCGGATGGCTCAGCAGGCCGCCATCGGCCAGGACCTGCTCGAGTTCATGCAGGCACTCGGCCTGCGCGCGGCCGGCCTGGCCGGGTACGACTGGGGAGGCCGGGCCGCGTGCATCGCCGCGATCCTCGCCCCCGAGCGGGTCCGCGCCCTCGTCACCATCGGCGGCTACAACGTCCAGAACACGGTCACGCCGCCGCCGCCGGCCTCGGCCGTGGCCGAGCGGTCGTACTGGTATCAGTGGTACTTCAACACCGAGCGTGGGCGGCTGGGGCTCGAGAAGAACCGCCGCGAGATCTGCCGGCTCCTGTGGGAGGAATGGTCGCCGAGCTGGCAATTCGATCAGGCGACGTTCGACCGCACGGCCGCCTCCTTCGACAACCCCGACTTCGTGGCGGTGGTGATCCACTCCTATCGCCACCGTCACGGCAACGCTCCGGGCGATGGGCGCCTGGACGCGATCGAGCGGCGCCTCGCCCCGCGGCCGCCGATCACCGTTCCCACCGTAGTCCTTCACGGGGCGGAGGACACGGTGGGACCCCCCGGCCGCTCCGAGGGCGAGCTCTCACGATTTCCGGCAGGAACCGAACGGCGCCTCGTACCCGGCGTCGGTCATTTCATGCCGCGCGAGGAGCCCAAGGCGGTGGTCGACGCACTGCTGAAGGTTCTCCACTAGGACGACATTCCACATGCGCATCGAAGTGATCTGCACAGGCGACGAGGTCCTCACCGGAAAGATCGTCAACACCAACTTCAGCTACATCTCGCAGAAGCTGGAGGACGCCGGTCTCTCGGTCCAGTGGGAGACGACGGTCGGCGACGACCGCGAGAATCTGTTGCTCGCGTTCAAGCTGGCCGGGCAGCGCGCCGACGCGGTCATCGTCAACGGTGGTCTCGGTCCCACGATCGACGACCTGTCCCAGGAGATCGCGGCCCGGGCCGCGGGGGTCGAGCTCGCGCTCAACGAGGAATGGCTCACCCGGATGGAAGAGTTCTTCCGCCGCCGCAGCCGCGTCATGCCTCCGAACAACAAGAAGCAGGCGATGCTGCCCACGACCGCCGAGGTGATCGACAATCCGATCGGCACCGCCTGTGGCTTCGCGCTCGACATCGGCCGGGCGCGCTTTTTCTTCACCCCGGGGGTACCGCGCGAGCTGCGCCGTATGCTCGAGGAGCAGATCGTTCCGCGGCTCCTCGCGAAGAGCGGCATGCAGACGGCCATCCTTCTCAAGCGCTTCCATTCCTACGGGCTCGGCGAATCGCACGTCGATGCGCTGCTCACGGGCGTCGAAGAGCTCGTGCCCGACGGCACCGTGAAGCTCGGCTTCCGCGCTCACTATCCGCAGCTCGAGACCAAGCTGACCGTGCGCGGCACCGACATGGACGATATCCGGGCGAAGCTGGCGCCGGTCGAGCGCGAAGTGCGCAAGCGGCTCGGCAACTTCATCCTGGGCGAGGACGAACAGACGCTGGAGGGGGTCATCCTGACGGAGCTCACGGCCCGGCAGGCGTCGCTGGCGATCGTCGAGACGTTCACGAGCGGACAGATCGCCGCGCGCTTCGCCCATCTGCCGGGTGCGGAAAAGGTCTTCCGCCGGGGCGTCGTGGCCCGCGACCTCGCCGAGATCTTCGCGGGTGTCGGCCTCGACGGCGCCCCGCCGGCGGGCGAGTTGACTCGCGAGACGGCGGAGGCGGTGGCGAACGCCGCGCGCCGCCGAACCGGCGCCACGCACGCCCTGGCGGTGCTGATCGAGCTCGACGACGGCCCCGACCGGATCGACTTCGGGGGTACCATTTGCCTGGCGATCGCGACCGCGGAGGCCACCGACTCGCGGCGCAGCCGCATCCTCGGCGGGCGCGAGTGGGTGCGGCTGGGCGCCGTCGAGATGGGGCTCGACTGCCTGCGACGTCATCTCCAGGGACTGCCCGTGTACGAGCGGATCGACTTCGAGAAGACGTGAGCGCGCGGGTCCGCTGACACGCGGCTGAAGGAGAAGAATCCAATGAAACAGGTACTGCTCGAACGGTATGGCCCGCCGGAAGAGGGCCTGCGCTGCGCCGACGTGCCGGACGTCGGCACGCCGGACGCGGGCGAGGTCGTGTTCGACGTCCTCGCGTTCCCGATCAATCCCGCCGATGTCTCGTTCTGCCGGGGCAGCTATCGCCTGAAGCCGCCGCTGCCGGCGACGCCGGGGGCTGAGTGCGTCGGCCGCGTCACGGCGGTCGGCGCCGGCGTGACGCACGTGAAGCCGGGCGATCTGGTGATCAACCTGCAGCGCGAAAACTGGGCCCAGCAACGGCGCGTCAAAGGTGACGACGTCGTCGCGGTGTCGGCCGGCATCGACATTCAACAGGCCGCGATGCTGCGCATCAATCCCGCGACGGCGTTCCTGCTGCTCAGCGACGTCGTCCCCTTGAAGCCGGGCGACTGGGTGATCCAGAACGTCGCCAACTCGGCGGTCGGCCGCCTCGTCATCCGCCTGGCCCGACCGCGCGGCGCGAAGACGGTGAACGTGGTCAGACGCGACTCGCTGTTCGGCGAGCTGAAGGCGCTCGGCGCCGACGCCTGCGTGGTCGACGGCCCCGATCTCGCCGAAGCCGTCAAGACGCACACGCGTGGCGCGCCGATCCGCCTGGGTCTCGACGCCGTGTCCGGACGGGCGACCGCACGGCTCTCGGCGTGTGTCGCCGAGGGCGGTGTCGTCTGTAACTACGGCTCGATGACGGGCGAGGATCCGGTGATGTCCCGTAACGCGTTGATCTCCGGCGGACAGACGCTCGTCGGCTTCATCCTCGGCCGAGCCCTGGGCACACGATCGCTCGAGCAGATCCGAGCGATCTACGCCGACCTCGGCCAGCAGATCGCGAAGGGCATCCTCTCGGCGCCCGTCGAGACGGTCTATCCCATCGAGGAGATCAAGGAGGCCGTGGCGCACGCGCAGCGCGCCGAGCGCAGCGGAAAGATCCTGGTGGCCCCGAACGGGCCGGTGTGACGGACGAGCCGACCGGGCCTCTCGCGAGACCCGGCCGGCGCCGCGTTCCCGATCGTCGAATCACTTGTCGTGACGCTTGTCGTCTTGATCGTGCCGGTGAACCCTGCGGACCTGTCCGCGGATCTCACCCGCCGGGAGCGCTGTCGTGTGGATATTGGCATAGGCGGTATTCGAGTCTAGTGCGTCGACGAGCGCGTCGAAGTCGCCGGCGTTGACGTTCTGTCCTGCAATGGCTACGACACTCGCGCTCGAGAAGACGCCCGTCACGGTCCCGGCATTCATCGGGCATGCCTGCGTCCCCGTAGGGCCGTTACTCACGTTCGTGCAAAAGAACACCATGACGCCGCCGGCCGAATGCACCTTACCGAAATGGATATGCGCCTGCGTCACTGTGCCGGTCTTCGGTGGCGTGGTGCCCACGTCTGAAAAGGTCAGGGTGAAGGTCGCCGAGCCAGCGTTCTTATCGAGGCTGAGATGTAGCGTGCCACTGCCCTCAGACCGGATCGCCCCGGTTTCAGCGTTCAGCCCTCCGAGCTCCTGGAAGCCGTTCAAGCGTGCAAAGAATTCCTCTGCCTGGGCGTAGCTAGCCGAGAAAACGACAAGAGCGGCGACCAGCACGGCCTCGATAAGCTTGTCCAAGCGCATGGCGTCCTCCCTTACGGGTTGATGGAAACTTCCTGCGTCCAAGGGCTTCTCTGTCCGCGGCGATCGATCTAAGAGACACCCCCTCCCTTGTCGGTTCACGTGACGTTCAGACGAAGCGACGGGCAGGACGAGGCGACGCCGCGACGCCGCCGGTTGCCAAGTTTGTGCGTGATGACCCCGAGAAGCAACCACACCTCGTTGGCCCGGAAGCGATGACAGGGGAGGCGAGTCCAGTTCACCTTCCCCACGCCGAAACCGGCCAATAAACGGGCGGTCTGGCCAGGAGGTTCCCGAACATGAACCTGGGGCGCCTTGTGGCGCCGGTGAGACGGCGCCACCGGCTGCGCCGACACGGTGTAAGATCCGGTGTCGAAGTCTCGACGACCGGAGGCCGTATGAGTGGCGCCTCTCGACTCGCATTCGCAGGCACGCGAACCCGACGACGCTGGTGCCGGTGGGCCGCGGGGTTGGCAGTGGCCGCCGCCGTCGGCGTGCCGCTGCCGTCGTTCTCCGAGCCGTCGGAGACCCAACCGGGCGCGGTCGCGAGCGACCCGGACTATGCGGCCGGCAAGCAGGCGCTCGATGGCAAGGACTGGCGCGAAGCCGCTCGCCGCTTCAACCAGGCGGCGCTGCGCGACCCCGACAACGCCGACCTCCAGAACTACCTCGGGTTTTCCTACCGGAATCTCGGGCAGCTCGATGCCGCGTTCGAGCACTACAAGCGCGCGCTCGAGCTCAATCCCCGCCATCGTGGGGCTCACGAGTACGCCGGTGAGGCGTACCTGATGGTCGGCGATCTTGCGCGCGCGGAGGAGCATCTCGCCGCGCTGCGTCGAATCTGCCTGCTCCCGTGCGAGGAGCTCGGTGATCTGGAACGACAGATCGCGGCGTACCGCAAGCGAACCGGCGCCGGCCGCGCGCCCTGAGAGGTTCGAGGGCGTCGCCCCGTGATCGGCCAGTCGCCCCGACGCAAGGAAGACGAGCGGCTCCTCACAGGTCGCGGACGCTTCATCGACGACATCGCGCCGCCCGGCCTCGTTCACCTCGCCGTCGTCCGCTCGACGCACGCGCGGGCGCGGATCATCGCCGTCGATGCGAGGGCGGCGCGGGAGCTTCCTGGTGTCGCGGTCTTTCTCGCCGACGACCTCCCCGAGCTGGCCGAGCCGCTGCCGGCGGCGCGCGCGGATCGGACGAACCCCTACGTCCGCCTGGACACGCCCCGCCCGCAGTGGCCGCTCGCCCGTGGTGAAGTCCGCTACGTCGGCGAGCCGATCGCCGCCGTCGTCGGCCGCGATCCCTACCAGGCGGCCGACGCCGCCGAGACGGTTCGGATCGAGTACGAGGCGCGGCCCGCCGTGGTCGACGCCGAAGTCGCGATGACCGGGGCGTCGCCGGCCGTTCACGAGGGCGCGAGCAACGTCGTCGGCCAGGTCAGCAAGGTCATCGGCGACGTCGACCGGGCGTTCGCCGAGGCCGACGTGGTCGTCGAGGATCATCCCGCGCACGGCCGCGTGTCGTCGATGGCGATCGAGACGCGCGGTCTCTGCGCTCAGTTCGATCCCGCCACGCGGAACTTGACCGTCTGGGCGCCTCATCAGGGGCCGTACAACCTGCGCGCCGCGATCGCCGCGCGGCTCGGGCTGCCCGCCGAGAGCGTGCGCGTCATCGCGCCCGACACCGGTGGCGGGTTCGGGCCGAAGGAAGGCATCTACCCGGAGGACATTCTCGTCCCTCTGCTCGCCTACCGTCTCGGCCGGCCCGTGAAGTGGATCCAGACGCGCACGGAGTTCATGTCGAGCACCCACCAGGCGCGCCAGCAGTCGCACCACGCCCGGCTCGCGGCGACGCGCGACGGGCGCATCCTCGGCCTCGACGTACGCCTCGTGAAGGACGTCGGCGCCTATCACGCCTTCTCCGTGCACGAGCCGACGAACACGATCAATCACCTGCCCTCCCAGTACAAAGTCCCCACGTTCCGCGCGGAGGGCTTCTCGGTGGTGACCAACAAGGCGCCGAGCGCGCCGTATCGCGGTGCGGGACGCCCCGAGGCGATCCTCGTGATCGAGCGGCTGCTCGACCGTCTCGCGGCCGAGCTCGGCCTCGATCCGGCGGAGGTTCGGGCGAAGAATCTCATCGCGCCGAAAGAGATGCCCTATCGCCCGGGCCTCGTGTACCGCGACGGCGTGCCGGTGAGCTACGACGGCGGCGACTATCCCCTCGAGCTCAGGCGCGCGCTCGACCTGCTCGACTACGCCGGCTGGCGAAAGCGCCAGACCGAGCTGCGCGCGGCGGGCCGACGCGTCGGGCTCGGCATCGCAGGCTACCTCGAGGCGGGCGGCAGCGTTCGTCCCGGCGAATGGGCCACCGTGAAGGTCGACGAGCGCGGGCACGTCGAGGTCCTCATCGGCGTCTCGGGCTCGGGCCAGGGACACGAGACCGTGTTCGCCCAGGTGTGTGCCGAGTACCTCGGCGCGGCCTTCCACGACATCCGCGTGCGCGGCGGCGACACCTCGCTGGTGCCGTACGGGTACGGAACCGGCGCCAGCCGCGTCGCCGTCAACACCGGGAACGCGGTCGCCCAGGCCGCGGCCGCCGTGAAGGTCCAGGCGTGTCGAGTCGCCGCCGGTCTGCTCGAGTGCGCCACGGCCGACGTGCGGATCGAGGAGGGCCGCGCGTTCGTGGTCGGCGCGCCCTCACACGCGATTCCCCTGAGCCAGGTCGCGCGGGTGGCGCTACGCGACAGGAGCCTCGTCGAGCTCGGAGGTCCGGGACTCTGGGCCACGAAGTTCTACGCGCCACCGACGGTGACGTGGTCGAGCGGCGTCCACGCGGCAGTGGTGGAGGTCGACGCGGAGACGGGCCGCCTCACCATCGTCCGCTACGTCATCGTCCACGACTGCGGCCGACAGCTCCATCCGGTGATCGTCGACGGGCAGATGATCGGCGGCTTCGCCCAGGGCCTGGGGGTCGTCCTCGGCGAGCACGTCGTGTACGGCGACGACGGTCAGCTCTTGACGAGCACGCTCATGGACTATCCCATACCGCGCGCGAACGACATGCCGCCGCTCGCGATGGAGCATCTCCACTTCGCGACCGACCACAACCCGCTCGGCGTCCGCGGCGTCGGCGAGGGCGCCACCGGGCCGCCGACGGCGGCGATCGCCAATGCGGTGGCCGACGCCTTCGAGGGGCGGCTCGACATTCCGAGTCCGGTCCTCACGCCGGAGCGCGTCTACACGCTGCTCCGCAACGCCGGATTCGCGCCGGGCGGCGGGAGCACGGCGAGCGCCGCTACTTTGCCGCCAGCGCCTCCTTCAGCTTGGCGACCAGCGCGGGCTCCCGCGCGAACGTCCTGGCCACGATCCGCTCGACCTCCTCGCCCGGGATCGGATCGACGTCCAGCTTGACCCTCTCGGCCTCCGCCCGAAACTCCGCGTCCTGCATGGTCGCCGCGAAGGCTCGGCGCAGGAGCTGGACGCGCGCTTTGGGAGTGCCGGGCGGCGCGGCGTAGAGCCGGGTGATCGCGCTCGGATCGTGAATTCCCGCCTCGATCAGCTGGCGCGCCTCGTCGGTCTTGGCGAGCGTGATCGCGACTGGAATACTCGGAAGATCCGCATGGGCCTTTGGGCTGGCTTGCAAGACGATTCGGAGATCGCCGGTCTCCAGCGCCTTGCCCCACGTCACCTTGATCGACTCCCAGGCCCAACAACCGCCGGCGAGCTCCCCGGAGTCGACCGCCAGGCGAATCTCGGCCGTTCCCTTGTACCCTGCGACGACCTGGATCGGCAGCGCCAGCGTCGTCTTGAGGACCTTGGGTGAGTCATAGGTATTGGTGCCCGCGCCGGTCGCGCCCAGCTTGACGGGCGTCCTGGCCGCCATCCACGTCTCCACGCTGGAGATACCGCTTGCCCTGGTCACGGCGCAGACGACGTGGTCTTTCACCGGAACCCCGAGCCATTCGAACTTGCGCGCGTCGAATTCCACGCCCGGGCTCTTCACGAGCTGCTGTGAGACGAGTCCGCCGGAGAAGTTCCCGATCGTCAAACCATCGGGTTTCGCCACCTTGTAGACATGGTTGGCCGCGATCAGGCCTCCCGCGCCGGGCATGTTCTCGACGATGAGCACGGGGCGACCCGGGATGTGCTTGCCCATGTGCCGCGCGATCGTCCGAGAATAGGTGTCAAAGCCGCCGCCGGGCGCCGCACTCACGACGATGCGGACGGTCCTGCCCGCGTAGAAGTCGTGGGTCGTCGCGTCACTGACGCCCGCGAGAGCGGCCAGCCCGGCGACGACGAGCCAGAAGGGGCGAGTGGTCCTGAGCATCACGGTCGCCTCCTGGGTTACGCGCCGCGGGCCGTCGCGGGGCTGGGGCCCCGCCGGCCGAGGCGCGACTCTAAATTGGTACGTGCTCGGGCGCCTCGGAACGCTCGGCCCCCGGTGATCCGTGAATGTACTCCGGCTCCGAGTCGCCGAGCAACGTCGGTCGTTGACAGGCGAAGGCTCCGGCGGTATGTGTGCGGGCAAACCAGACGAAGGGGGAACCCATGGCAAGGCTGACACCGATCACCAGCAAGGACCAGGTCACTCCCAAGGACCAGGCGATCGTCGACTCGATCGTCGCGAGCCGGGGCGCCCTCCAGGGGCCGTTCACGATGTTCCTGCACTGCCCGGAGCTGGCCGGCCGCCTCGCGCATCTCGGCGCCTTCGTCCGGTTCGAGGGCTCGCTCGACATGCGCGTGCGGGTGCTCGCCGCCATGACGGTCGCGCGAGAGTTCGAGGCGATCTACGTCTGGGGCGCGCAGACCGGCGGGGCCAGAAAGCTCGGCGTGCCGGAGTCGACCATCACGGCCATCCGCGAGAACACGAGCCGCGGGCTGCCGGCCGAAGACGCTCAGATCGTGGACTTCACGCGGCAGCTTCTTCGCAAGCATCGGGTCGACGACGCGACCGTGAAGGCGCTCATCGGGCGGTTCGGCAACGACGGGCTCATCCAGCTCACGGGCGCGATCGGCTACTACAGCATGCTGTCGATGACGGTCAACGCCTGTGAGCTGGAGGCGGCGCCGGGCGCCGAGGTGCTGAAGGTCTAGTCGTCCTGCGCCTTTGACATATGCTCGTCGACGAGCGCAAGGAACTGGCGCACGTCGAGTGGCTTCGTCAGATACGCCCGGGCCCCGGCCGCCAGCAGCCGCTCGGACTGTCCCGGCGTCGCGTCGGCGCTGAGGATCACGACGGGGATCTGACGCGTGCGCGGCTCGTCGAGGAGGCGGCGAAGCACCTCGTCCCCCGGCAGATCCGGAAGGTGGAGATCGAGCAGGATCATGTCGGGGCGATGCTCACGCGCCAGGTCCAACCCGACCTGCCCCTGCATCGCCGACAGGAGCGTGGTGTGAGGTCGGCGGCTCAGCACTTGCTCGATGAGACGAAGATTGGAGAGATTGTCTTCGATATAGAGCACGAGCCTCGGCGCGGCCGTCGGCTCGTCTCGGCCGGTCGGCGGGGCGCCCGGCGCGTCGAGCACCGCGGCCGGCGCCCCCGCCAGCGGAAATTCGACCGTGAACGCCGAGCCGGCTCCGAGCTCGCTCACCACCGCCAGCGTGCCGCCCATCGCCTCGACCAGGTGCTTGGACAGCGCCAGTCCGAGACCGGTGCCCTCGACGCCAGTCGCTTCGGCGCCGAGCCGGTCGAACGGGGTGAAGAGCCGGCGGAACATCTCCGGCGAGATCCCGCGGCCGGTGTCGGTCACGACGATCCGTAGCCGCTCGCCGGCGCCATCCTCGCACGACACCGTCACGGTGCCGCCCGCGTGATTGTACTTCACCGCGTTCGACAAGAGGTTCAGGAGAACCTGCTGCAGCCGCTGTCGGTCGGCCAGGATGTGCTGGGAGACATCGGCGCCATTCGCCCGCAGCTCGATGTCGTGCTGGGCCGCCAGCGGACACACGAGATCGAGGGCCGCGCGCACGGTCTCGCCCACCTGGACCGGCTCGAGCGAGAGCTGCAGCCGCCCGGCTTCGATCCGGCTGATGTCGAGCACCTCGTTGATCAAGCTGAGGAGGTGCCGGCCGGCCTTGAGAATGTGCTCGACGCTCTCGGACTGGTCCGGCCCGAGCTCTTCCAGCTCCAGGAGCTGCGCGAAGCCCAGGATCCCGTTCAGCGGAGTGCGGAGCTCGTGACTCATCCGCGACAGGAAATCGCTCTTGGCCTGGTTGGCGCGCTCCGCCTCGGCCTCCGCGTGGCGCCGCTCAGCGTTCTCGTGCTGGAGCTGCTGGTTGGCGTCGCGCAGCGCCAGCGTGCGCTCGTGCACGCGCTGCTCCAGCTCGTCGGCGTGGCGCTGCACGCGCTCGCGCAGGCGCGTCTGCACGATCGCGATCGCGAGCTGCGTCGCCGCCTCTTGCGCGATGCTGACCTGCTCCGGGGGAAACTGGCCCGTGGGGCCACCGAAGCTGACCGAGCCGATGAGCTCACCGTCGGCGATCATGGGCACCACCATGTACTTCTGGACACCCGAGGCGAGCAGGCCCGCGGCCTCCGGGCCGGGTGGCAGCGTGCTCGTATCCATCACCTGCGGCTCGCCGCGCCGCAGGGCCTCGATGTCTCCGGCCAGCGCGAGCGAATACCGGACCGGGGCACCCCGGTAGAAGCGGCGCCGTCCGACGGCGGCGAGCCATTCGACCTGACCGGTTTCCAGATCGAACAGGTTCACGATGGCGCGCGGGACGCCCAGCAGCTCCCGCAGCCGACGCAGCACCGTTTCCGCGATGACCACGGGCGCTTCGCCGGCGATGATCAGGCGATCGATCTCGTGCAGGATGTCGAGCCGTTCGGCGTACGTCGCGAGCGCCGCCTCGCTCCGCACGAGCTCGGTGGTGTCGATCGCGACGACCAGCGCCGCCTGTCGGCCGGCGAAGGTCATCGCGTGCGAGACGATGTTGACGTCGATCAACCGACCGTCCTTCAAGAGATGGCGCCAGAGACCGGGGGCGCGTCGCACCTGAGCGGTCACCGCCGACATCGTCGCGACGCTGGCTCGAAGTCGGTCCAGGTCCTCCGGGGGCCGGATGTCGCTGATCCGCATCCGGAGGAACTCCTCCCGCGAGTAACCGTACTTCGCGACGGCGGCGGCGTTGACTTCGAGGAAGGCGAGCGTCTCCACGTCGTACACCCACATGGGGAGCGGATTGTCGGCGAACAGAAGCCGGAAGGTGGCCTCGCGTTCCCGCAGCGCCATCTCGGACTCCCGAAGGTGGGCGGCGACGCGCTCGGCCCTCGCGCGTGCGCGCAGCTCGGCCCGCGTCACGCCGAAGAGCGCACCGCTGATGGCCAGCCCGACGAGGAAAACGACGACGAACGCCGGGACGCCGGATTCCCCTCCCAGTCGGAGCCACCCGGCGACGTACGACGCCGCGACGAGCGTCAGCAGCAGCGACGCGCCCAGCACCACGTACGGGTTTCTCGCGAGGAAGAGCCCGATCTCAGCGCCCTCGGGTCTCGATCGCGCGCGTCACCGACTTCGAGGTACCGATCATATGGACCCTCCCGGGCTGTAGAATAGCGCGGCGTGCCGGCGAACCGCGACCGGCTTGGAGGACCCATGAGGCCATACGAGGGGATCAAGATCATCGACATCACGCACGTGCTGGCCGGGCCGTTCGCCGCGTACCAGCTCGGGCTGCTGGGTGCCGATGTCATCAAGGTCGAGCACCCGAAGGACTACGACCAGAGCCGCGATTCTGGCGGTGACCGCGCCCTGAACCATCAGCAGATGGGCACCGGCTACCTCACCCAGGCCTCGAACAAGCGCGCGATCACGCTGAACCTCAAGCATGAGAAGGGGCGCGACATCCTGAAAAGGCTCGTGAAGGACGCCGACGTCCTGGTCGAGAACTGGCGCTCCGGCGCCTTCCCCGCCCTGGGCCTGGGCTGGAATGATCTGCGCCCGCTCAACCCGCGCCTGATCTACTGCTCGATGACGGCGTTCGGGCAAGAAGGCCCGCGCGGGCCGCAGACCGCGTACGACCAGCTCATCCAGGCCACGTCCGGCATGATGGCCATGACCGGCACGCCCGAGGTGAACCCGATCAAGACCGGCGCGCCGGTGATCGACTACGCCACGGGCACCATGTGCGCGTTCGCGATCTCGGCGGCGCTCTTCCAGCGTGAGCGCACGGGGCGAGGCCAGTACATCGACAGCTCCATGCTTGACGTATCGCTCATGCTGATGGGCTCACACATCACGTCGTACCTGCGCACCGGCACCGAGCCCAAGCCCAAGGGCAACCGGATGGATCGCGCCAGCAGCCAGCTCTACCAGGCCAAGGACGCGCCCTTGATGATCGCCGCCGGCAACCGCGGCCAGCACGAGCGGCTGTTCCACGCCGTCGGCCGGCCTGACATCGCCGCGCAGTCGAGCCACGACGAGCGCGAGCAGCTGTACGACAAGCAGACCGAAGAGCTCCAGAAGGTCATCGAGCAACGCCCGGCCGACGAGTGGGAGCAGTACCTCCAGGCGCGCCACGTTCCCGCCGGCCGCGTGCGACGGCTTTCCGAGTCGCTGACCGATCCCCAGCTCTCGACGCGCGGCGTGCTCCACCAGCATCAGCAGATCGACGGGATCGAGGGCCCGGTCACCGTGCCGATGGCCGCATTCAAGTTCGCCGACGGCGGCCCAAGCATCGAAACTCCGCCGCCGCGCCTGGGTCAGCACACGGACGCGGTGCTCGCGAGCCTGGGCTACTCGCAGGCGGAGATCGCGACGCTCCGCGAAGAGGGCGTGATTTGAGCCGCGGGGGTGATGGCGCCGCCGCGAAGGCACGATCCATCCCTTGGGAAGCGCTGCCCGCAACGCATATTCGGCAGAGCTGACCGCCGAGCTGTGATAGGCCCCCTTGGTCTCGGCGACGACGAGCTGGCCGCCGAGGAGCTCGAGGGGCTCGCCTTCAAACACGCCGCGATCGACGAGCCGGTCGTACTCGACACGCTCCCGGTCTCGAAGGGCGTCAGCACCTCGGCCTTGCGCGGTATCATCCCCGGGGCGCGGGCGCCCAAGCGAGGGCCGCGATGTCCACAAACGCCGAAAGGAGACCCCCATGGCTTCCCTGCTGCGACGCCGCTCGCTGATCCTTCTCGGGCTCGTCCTCATGTCGCTGGCGGCCGGGCCCGCGTCCTCTCAAACGCCGACGCGTGGTCACGGCGCCGAAGCCCGCGACATGCAGCTGGTCGGCCACGACGATCTGCAGGGCCGCTCCGCCTACCAGCCGACGATCCACAAGCAAGGCGGGCGCTTCATCGCCTACGTCGGCCATCACGGCGGGCAGGCGCGCAACCCGCTCACCGGGACCGATGAGGACAACGGCACGTCGGTCGTCGACGTCACCGACCCGGCGCGGCCGCGCTATCTGGTTCACATCCCCGGGGCGCCCGGCGGCTCCGAGCAGGGCGGGGCGCAGATGGCGCGCGTCTGCGACCGGCAAGGCAAAACGTATCTGCTGCGGACGCTCGGCAACGCGGTCCCCAACTCGGGCCACGAGGTCTGGGAGGTGACCGATCCGACGAAGCCGCGCAAGGCGAGCACGGTGGTCTCCGGGCTCACCTCGACGCACAAGAACTGGTGGGAATGTGACACCGGCATCGCGTACCTGATCTCGGGCGACCTCGCCAAGGCCGATCCGCTGCAGGTCGGCCCGTCGGGCTGGCGCACCGGCCGCATGACGAAGATCTACGACCTCAGCGACCCCGCGAAGCCCGTGTTCGTCCGTGACTTCGGGCTGGCCGGCCAGGAGCCCGGCTCCACCGGGCCGGTCACCATCGCCCAAGGCGTCCACGGGCCCACCGTGGTCGGCAACCGCGTGTATTTCGCGTACGGGACCAGCGCCGACGGGGCCCTGCAGATCGTCGACCGGCAGAAGCTGCTCGACGGGCCGAAGGAGCCGACCGCGGCGAACCTCAATGCGCCCGAGATCAGCCGGCTCTACATGGCGCCCAACTGGGGCGGTCACACCGCGTTCCCGGTCTTGGGCATGACGATCGGCGACTGGGCGCCCAACACCAAGGGCAACGTGCGCGACTTCGTCGTTCTCGTCTCGGAGGCGATCGCGAACGAGTGTCGCGAGTTCCGGCACGCCACGTTCATGGTCGACATCACGACCGAGACCCGGCCGTTCTCGGTGGCCACTTTCCAGGTGCCCGAGTCCTCGGGCAACTTCTGCCGCCGGGGCGGCCGCTTCGGTCCCCACTCGAGCAGCGAGTCGTTCGCGCCGATCTTCTACAAGAAGCTCGTGTTCATCGCCTACTTCAACGGCGGCGTGCGGGCCATGGACATCCGCAATCCCTACGCGCCGCGGGATGCGGCGTTCTACATCCCGGCGACAACCGAGCGGACGGCCGAGCGCTGCGTGACGAACGGGACGCGGACCTGCAAGGTGGCGATCCAGACCAACAACGTCGAGGCCGACGAGCGCGGGTTCGTCTACCTCGCCGACCGCGCCAACACGGGACTGCACATCGTGAAGCTCTCGGGCGAGGCCGCGAAGATCTCCGGCGGCAACTGACCCGGGCGCCTCGCTACGCGAGCGAGCCGACGACGATCCGCTCGTGGAGCGCCGAAAGGATCTCGTCGACTGTCGCCCTCTGGGGGTCTAGCGATCCGCCAGGGGCACGAGCGCGTAGAGCCGGGGTTGATCCCCGACGACGCGGGTGATGTGTCCCTGCCCAGTCAGGTCTTCGGCCAGGACGACGTCGCCGGGCCCGACTCGCGCCACCGTGCCGTCGCCGACCTCGATCTCTGCGGTGCCCGATAGCGAGATCGAGTACTGCCGTCGCGGCGCGCAGTGCCAGTTGAGCACGTAGCCCGGTGGCGCCACTCGAAAGGCGATGCCGGTCGCCGACTGCATCGGCGTGCCTTCGCCGTGTGCGCCCTCGGTGTCGGCGAAGGGCTTCATCGCCAGCGGCACCTCGGCGATGTGAGACTTGCCATCAGCGCCGCTGTAGACGCGCCAGACCTTCGGCATGTCAGCGGGCCGCGGCGGCGGCCTCTGGAATCCGGCCGACCACCACGGTCTCGTGCACGGCCGGCGAGTAGACTTCCAGGACCTCGAGGTCGTCGGAGCAGTCGAGCTCGTTGTGCACGATCCCCGGCGGCTGCAGGATGCAGTCGCCCTTGCCGAACGTGTGCTCGCCGTGGCCCTCGTAGACGAATTTGATCCACCCGTTGAGCACGTAGAACATCTGGAAGTCGCACTTGTGCTGGTGCAGGCCCGTGGTGTGCAGCTCGTGGTGGCCGGCCGACTCCTTCTTGATCCGGATCACGTGCGCGCGGAATTGGCCGTGCGTTGCCTTCTCGATGCCGAGGTCGCGATATTCCATGAAGCTGCGCAAGCCGGTCGTGTACACCGCGTCCTTCGCCAGATTCGCGCTGAACAGCTGTTCCGGTCCGCTCATCGTCGATCCCTCCTGTGAAGTGATGGTCGTTTGAATGGACTCTAGTCGGGCGCGGCGAACTCGAAGGTCGTGCCCACCGAGCTCGGAGTGAATCGCCCGGGCAGCCGCTGGGCGACGGCGCAGATGGCCTCGATACCCGTGCAATGCTGGGGCACCAGGTGCTCGACGTCGAGGTCGCGAAAGGCGTCGACCACCCGGGTGACGCGCGCCTCCTCGAGGCCGCTCAGGTGGAACCCGCCGATGACGGCGTGCACCCGGGGGACGCCCGTGATGCGCACGGCGTTCCGGCAGATGCCGACGATGCCGCGATGAGAGCACGACGTGACCACGACGAGGCCGCGGTCCCGCACGTTGGCCACCAGCGTCTGCTCGCCGATGAACGTGTCCTGGATCAGCCCCCCGTCCTCCTCGACGCGGAGATTGCTCGGAATCGTCTCCCAGTCCTCGGCGGCGTGCATCTCGCCCGAGAGCCACACGCCCTCGGCGAGAGGCATCGGCTTGGTCACGAGCGTAACCGGAACCTCGTAGCGCTCGATCTCATCGCGAGAAAGTCGGCCGCTGTAGACCCGGCGCTCGCCGCGCTGCTGCCAGCGCGCGCGGAAGTGATCGACGCCGCCATAGAAGGGCAGATCGCGCCGGAGGCGACGCCGCCACGCGTGCAGGAAGCCGGTCAGCCCGCCCCAGTGGTCGCGGTGCCCGTGCGAGACGCCGAGCGCGTCGATCGCCGCCGGATCGAGAGCCAGCTCGCGGAAATTGTGGTTCAGCGTTTCTGCCGTGAGGCCGAAGTCGAAGGCCAGGGTGAAGCGGTCGCCGCGCCGGGTGATCTCAACCAGATGCGCCAGGCCATGCTCAGCGCGGAGGTCCGGCATCTTCCCAGCCACGAACGCGCTGTACCGGCGTGCCACCGCGGTGTCCTGCCGCAGGTTGTCGATATAGTTGTCGACGACGGTGGTGATGCGGATGCGATCGACGGCGCCGGCGCTCATGCGTGGGACGTTCTGCTCACGGGAGCAAGTCGGCGACGGCAATCAGCACGCCTGGAGCGGCGAGCGGCGTCACCGTCGCGGGCGGACGAAGTATCTCGACCGATCGATAGGCCCAGCCGTACGCGGAATCCGCCTGGGGCTGCGGCTCGCGATGCACCTCGAGTCCACCATCGACGAGGTTGACGATCCAGTACTCCTGAAGCCTCGCCCGCGCATAGAGACCGGCCTTCAGCCGGCGCTCCAGTCGCAGGCTCGAATCGGCGACTTCGACCACGAGGGCAGCGGTCGCTGGGTGTGCGCTCAGATAGTCCCGATGCCCGCCGGCGACGACGGCCCCATCGGGTTCCGGTTCCGACTCCTCGTCGAGCGCGAGGGGAGCCTGCAGGCGTGTATGCCATCCTTCGCCGAAGATCGAGCGAAGCACCTGGCCGACGTGCCCGACGATCGCGGCGTGGGGGCTGCCCTGAGGCGCCTTGACGACGAGCAGCCCGTCGAGCAGCTCGAGACGCTCTCCCACGAAGATCCCCAGATCGACGAGCCGATCGTACTCCACGCGCCGCCAGCGCCGGGTCTTCAGAGAGGGCTCGGTGGCCGCGGCCATGGGCGTACGGTAGCGGGTCGTCGCAAGCTCGTCAACGTCGTCGAGCCGAGACGGCATACGATGTCGATTCACCCCGGTGATTGGCGTCGTACTGGGTGCGTGGCGTTACCGACCCGGCCTGGATTCTCACAATGAAGGAGGAACGTATGCGCTACATCCTGCTCATCAACTCTGACAAGGCGGCACCGCCCCCGCAGAAGGCCGAAATGGAAGCCCTCATGCAGGGCCACCAGCGCTTCGGCGAGGAGTTACAGGCCGCCCGCAAAATGGTCCACGGGGAGCGCCTTCGTCCCGATGAGGAGGCCAGCCGCGTCCGCCTCAAGGCCGGGCAGCGGCAGGTCACGGACGGGCCCTTCACCGAGACGAAAGAGGTCCTGGGCGGGTTCTACCTGATCGAGTGCGACACAAAGAAGGAAGCCGTCGAGTGGGCGAAGAAGATCCCACTTCGCGAGGGTGGCTCCGTCGAGGTGTGGCCGATCTGGCCGATGTGAGTCGCCCGGCGCTTTAACGTGTGCGCGCCCGCCGGGTGTCGGCGGAGGACGGCCGGCGCATCGAGTAACATCTCTGCCCGTGGGCTCGACCGACCCCGGGCAGAGGCCGGACGCCGACGTCAACGAGCGCGTGGTAGAGGCATTTCGCCAGGAGTACGCGCGCGTCGTCGCGTCCGTGCTCCGGATCGTGCGCGACATCGACGCGGCGGAGGAGATCGTCCAGGAGGCGTTCGAGCAGGCGCTCGAGCACTGGCCCGTGAACGGCACGCCGGATCGCCCGGGTGCCTGGCTCCTCACGACGGCACGGCGACGCGCCTTCGACCGCCTCCGGCGCGCCCGGCGCGCGGGAGCGCGCGTCGAGGCGCTCGCCTACGAGGCCACGCTCGGCGCTCCGGACGAGGGCCCTGACGTGACCGAACCCGAGGCGATTCCCGACGACCGGCTTCGGCTGATCTTCACCTGCTGCCATCCGGGTCTACCGGCCGACAGCCGGGTGGCCCTCACGCTCCGGCTGGTGGGCGGTCTCTCGACACCCGAAATCGCGCGGGCCTTTCTGGTGCCCGAGCCCACGATCGCCCAGCGGCTCGTGCGCGCGAAGCGGACGATCCGCGACCGCGCCTTTCCCTACGAGGTGCCGGAGGGCGCCGAGCTGTCCGAGCGCCTGCCGGCCGTGCTTGCGGTGGTCTACCTGATCTTCAACGAGGGCTACGCCGCGCACACCGGGGACGCGCTGGTACGCCACGACCTCTGCGAGGAGGCCGTACGCCTCGGGCGGCTCCTGGCCGAGCTGATGCCCGACGAGCCCGAAGTGCTCGGGCTCCTGGCCCTGATGGACCTTCAGGCTTCGCGGGCTGCGACGCGGACCGATGCCGACGGCAATCTCGTCCTGCTCGCGGATCAAGATCGGTCCCGATGGGATCAGGCACGGATCGCCCGCGGTCTGGCGTGTCTCGACCGCGCCGGGCCCTTGGCGGGCGCGGGCCCGTATCAACGCCAGGCGACCATCGCCGCCTGTCACGCGCGCGCGGTCTCCTGGGAGGCGACGGATTGGGCGCAGATCGTCGCCCACTACCGGGCGCTCGCCGAGGTCGCGCCCTCGCCGGTGGTCGAGCTGAACCGCGCGGTGGCCGTCGGTCTGGCGCAGGGTCCTGCAGCTGGCCTGGCCGCGCTCGACGGCATCGACCTCTCGGCGCTCCAGAGCTACCACCTCCTGCCCGCCGCCCGCGCCGATTTCCTCCGCCGCCTCGGGCGCCGGGCTGAGGCGGCCGCCGAGTACCGGCGAGCGCTCGAGCTCACCGACAACGCGCGCGAGCGACGATTCTATTCGGCGAGACTCGGGGCGTGTGAGGCGGGCGGCTAGCGCCGGACGCCGAAGCGATAAACTCTGGGGGATGGACAAGCCCAGAGCCGTCGTGCTCCTGAGCGGTGGCGTCGATTCGACGACGACCGCCGCGATCGCGCTCGCCGACGGGTTCGAGGTCTACGCGCAGACGTTCGAGTACGGACAGCGTCATCGGATCGAGATCGACCGGGCGCGTCTCGTCGGCCAGCGGCTCGGCGTGCGTGAGCACGTCGTCGTCACCATCGATCTCCGCGCGTTCGGCGGGTCGGCGCTCACGACCGACATGCCGGTACCCAAGCACCGCGCGGTAGACGAGATCGGCGGGAATATACCGGTCACCTACGTCCCCGCGCGCAACACGATTTTCCTGTCCTTCGCGCTCGCCTGGGCCGAGGTTCTCGGCTCGCACGACATCTTCCTGGGCGTGAACGCGATGGACTACAGCGGATATCCCGATTGCCGCCCGGAGTACATCGCGGCGTACCAGCGCATGGCCGACCTGGCCACCAGGGCGGCCGTCGAGGGCGTCCGTCCCCTGACGATCCACACGCCCCTGATTCGCCTCACCAAGGCCGAGATCATCCGACGCGGCCTCGACCTCGGCGTGGACTACGGCCTGACGATCTCTTGCTACGATCCGTCCCCCGCCGGCGTCGCCTGCGGCGCGTGCGACTCGTGCCTCCTGCGCCTCAAGGGCTTCAGGGCCAACGGCATCGCCGATCCGATCCCCTATCGAGTCGACGTGAAGAGCTGACGGATCGCGGGGTCGGCGCGCCTATCGTCCGGCCTTGAGCTTCAAGTCCTCGTAGGGCGCGGAGTACGAAAACCCCTTGATGTGGTCGACGCACGCCTCCTCGACCCGAGGCCCGATGCCCCAGAGAAACGCCAGCTCGTAGACCGGCACGTGCAGCACCCGGTCGTGCATGATCTGCTGGATCTGGTGCAGCGTGGCCTCGCGCTTCTTGCGGTCCAGCTCGCGACCCTGGCGCTGGTAGAGGTCTTCGATCTCCGGCACGACACCCGAGGAGTAGATGCCGCTCTTGGTGACGTAGACTTCGATCCGCGTCGCCGCGTTGCCGGCGGGCGCGCCGAGCCCCATGATCACGCCCTTGATCTTGTGCTCGCGCCACGCGGTGAGGAAGGCGGCGCGCTCCATCGTGCGCACGCGGGTCCTGATGCCCACGGCTTGGAGGTAGTTACCCAGCGCCTCGGCCAGCGAGAAAAACGGCGGAAACGGCGTGAGGTCGCCGGCATCGAAGCCCGCCGGGTAGCCGGCCTCGGCCAGGAGCTGCTTGGCGCGCGCCGGATCGTACGGGGGCGGGTCGTAGGCCCGCGCGAACTCCAGGACCCGTGGCACGAGGCCGCCGGTCGGGCGCGAGAGCCCGAGGGTCTCGGCCTGGTTGAGCGCATTGCGGTCGAGAGCGTGGCTGGCCGCCAGGCGAACGCGCCGGTCGTGCCACGGAGATTTCGGATCCCACTGCTCGGGCAGGTCGAGGAAAACGACGCCGGGCGGCATGGCGGCCGCCAGGCGTAGGGACGGCGTCCGCTTGACGTCCGTGGCCACCGGACCGCTCAACAGATACACGATGTCGACGTCGCCCGCCTTGAGTGCGGCCGCGCGCGTGGTCTCGTCGGGCATGCTCTTGAAGACGAGCCGCTTCACGCCGGGAACCTTGCGCCAGTAGCCCTCGAAGGCCTCCATGACCAGCTCGATGCCCGGGTTGAAGCTCACGAAGCGATAGGGCCCGGCGCCCACCGGCGCCTTCTTGAAGGCGTCCTCGCCGACTTTGTCGACGTATTTTTTCGGGACGATCCATGCGGCTCCGGTGGCGGACGTGCCGTAGAACGTCATGAAGTCCGGCCACGGCTCCTTCAGGTGGAAGCGCACGCGGCCCGGATCGACGATCTGCACTTCGCGCACACGCTCTTTGAGGAGCTTCGCCGCCGCGCCGTGGTAGCGGTCGAACGAGAACTTGACGTCGTCCGCGGTCACGGGGTCACCGTTGTGGAACTTCACGCCCTTGCGCAGGACGAACTCGTAGGTGAGCCCGTCCTTCGTCACCGTCCACGATTCGGCCAGGCTCGGCGTGTTGTCCCCGGCCGGCATCGGCTTCACCAGCGCGTCGTGGATCGCGTAGAGCACCATGAACGGCGTGATGAACGCCTCGGTGTCGCTCGGGTCGAGCCAGCGCGCGGCCAGGGTCGTGTGGACGCCCCAGGTCAGCGTCCCTTCCGGAGCTGCCGCGGCGGCGGCCGGGAGGGTGAAGGGGAGCAGGACGAGCACGACGATCACCGAGCGAACGAAGAACGATTTCATGGCCCCTCCCAGGCGACACCGAGACCGTGAGCGACCTTTTGTAGTCTACGATCCTGCGTCCAGAGGCGCGCACCGGCCACGAGGGTTGCTGCGAGAAGATTGACGTCCACCCACCCCAGCCCGTGGCCCCAGAGGCGGCGTTCTGCGACGAGCGCCATTGCTTCGTCATAGGCTACCGGGGAGATGCGCGGAAGCGTCCGCATGAGCGTCAGGACCTCGTCGCGGCGAGGCAGCACGCCACACGCCAGCTCCCCGAGGACGAAGTCGTGGCATTCCGCGTCACCGCGTTCGAGGGCAGCGACGAGAGCAGACTGGGGGCGACGGAAGTGGTCGATCCAGACGGACGTGTCGACGAGCATCAGCGCGGCCGCCTCTGACGGCGGCGGGGTGGGGCCTTGGCCGTCGGGAGCTTTCCGCCGAGGGCCGCGAGGCGGCGAGCACTTTCTCGAGTGATCAGCGCGCGCAGGCCCTCGTGAATCACGTCGGTCTTCGCGTGGAGCCCGGTCAGCCGCCCCGCTTCCCGGATCAGCTCGTCGTCGAGGTTCAACGTAGTTCTCATATGCAGACGATTATGCACAAATAATGCATACGCTCAAGAGGGATCACCAGCGAGCCTGTTATTCGATATCATCGCCGCGGAGGCGAGAGATGAAGATCACAGCGCTCGCTACGTACTTCCTGTCCGCACCGCTGCCGCAGCCGGTTCGCACGTCCACCTCCACGATCAGCCGGGTGAGCGAGCTCGTCGTGCGGCTCACGACCGACGCCGGCCTCGTGGGCATCGGCGAGGCTCACGGCCCTTTCCTCTCTCAAGGGGGTCCGGAAGGCATGCGCGCCGTCGGCCAGATCCTCGAGCGCATCACCCCTCTCGTCGTCGGTCAGGACCCCTTCGGCGTCGAGCGGATCTGGCAGGATCTCTTCGCCCTCACCTACACGAGCGTGCGCGGGATCCCGACGCTGGCGCAGCAACGCCGGCAGCTCGTGACGGCCATCAGCGCCATCGACATCGCGCTGTGGGACCTCATGGGCAAGGCCATGGGACGACCCGTCGTGGCGCTCCTCGGCGGAGCGCTCCGCTCCCGCGTGCCCGCGTACGTCACCGGCTTCTACTATCGCGACGGCGAGCGCCCGGACGATCTACGGCGCGAGGCGGCGCTCTACCTCGAGCAAGGCTATCGCACGATCAAGGTCAAGGTCGCGGGCCTGGCGCCCGAGGCCGACGCCGAGCGCGTCGGTCTGATCCGCAAGGCGGTCGGCGACGACGTGGCCATCATGATCGATGCGAACCAGGGATGGGACCTGCCGACGGCCGTCCGCGCGACCAGGCTTTGCGAGTCTCACAACATCTTCTGGCTCGAGGACCCGATGCCCTGGTACGACGAGCGGCACGCGCTACGCCGCCTGAAGGACGAGGTCGATGTCCCCATCGCGGCCGGCGAGACGGAGTACACGCCTTTCGGCCTGCGTACGATGGTGGCCGAGGGTCTCGTCGACTATTTGATCATCGACTCCACCTGGGCAGGCGGCCTCACGACCTGGCGCAAGGCGGCGGTCATGACCGAGCTCTACCAGGTGCCGCTCGCGGCGCATCACGATCCGCAGATCCACGTCCACGCCGTCGCCGCCAGCCCGACCGGCTTCATCCTGGAATCGTTCGCCGACCCGACCCGCGATCCCCTGTGGTTCGAGCTCTTTCACGAGCGCCCGAAGATCGTCGACGGCTTCATGACGGTGCCCGAGACGCCGGGTCTCGGCCTCGAGTTGCGCAAGGACACCCTCGAGAAATACGGCGTGAAGCTCGGCTGACCGCGCGGGTCGATGATCACGGCGTCGCGTGCCACGCCCGGGCGTCGGCGTCGAGAACGCGGCGAGCGCGGCATAGTGGGCCCGGAACTGGCGTCGGATGATCCACACCGCCAGCGGGATCGTGACGTGGCTCAGCAGGCCGCGCTCCTTGGCCCGGACACGCATGGCGACCACGCACCGGCTCGGGCCATCCTCGGTGAACTCGAACGTGCTGAGACTGCGCGGCAGCGCCGCCAGACCGCGTGTGATGGGCGTGGTCTCGAGCGTGAGGTAATCGAACGGGCGCCAGTCCACGGCGCGGTGGACGAGCGTGTAGGCGCCGTGGTCGCAGTGGCTCTCCCAGCCCACCCCCCGCCACGATGCCGTGGGCGTGCTCGAGCTCGGTGCGCGCCAGGAACGAGGTGTACCCGGAGATGTCGCCGATGACGAGGTACCCCTGCTCTCGCTGCCGTGTCGACGCCATCATCCGACCGGAGCGGCGGGCAGCCGCGCGGGATCGAACGATCGAAGGTCCGCCGACGCGGAGGCGCCATCGCTGATCAGCTCGGCCAAGGCGAGGCCCGTGGCGGGCGCGTTGAGGATGCCCCACGGGCCGTGGCCGGTCGCCACGTACGCGTTCCCGACGCCGGGGACGCGGCCGATCAGCGGCAGGCCGTCGTCGGTGACGGGACGGTAGCACGCCTGCCGACGAACGACGCGCGCTCCGGCCAGCACGGTGGACACCCGCCCGGCCGCGCGCGCCAGCGTCTCGCACGAGACCTCGCTCACCTCCACCGCGTCCGGCGAATCCGGCAGCGGCGCCGGGTCGGCCATCCCGCACACGTAGACCTCGCCGTCGGGGCGCGGAAAGATCTCGGGCTCGAGCGCACGGCCGTCGGCCGTGCGGTAGTCGACGAAGAGCGCGTGGGCGGGCACGTCGGCGCCCGCGAGGGTCACGCTGTACCCCTTGAGGCCGTAGACGCTGGGCAGCGCCAGCCGTCCCACCGCGCGACTCGTCCACGGCCCCATGGCGAGGACGACGGCGTCGCCCTCGAGCGTCTCGCCCTCGACCGTGACGCCGACGGCCGCGCCGTCGCGCTGCACCACGCCCTCGACGATACCGATACGCAGCCTGGCGCCGCGAGCCCGTGCGCCGTCGAGCAGTGCAGCGGTGAACCGGGCCGGCGTGACCTGGGCCGTGGTCTCGTTGGTGCCGAGCGCCGACGTGACGACACCGGCACCGTCGAGCCAGCGCGGAGCCGCGACGCGATGACCGCCGGCGAGCGTCCCCCGCTCGCGCGCGGCCAGCATGAAGGTATCCATGCGGCGGTAGCCGTAGTCGACCTCGAGCTGCTTGGCCAGCTCGGCGTGGAGCGCGAAGCTCGCGCGCGCCAGGGGGCCGAGCGGCGTGCCGTCACACCAGTCGAGGGCCAGGAATCCGCCGGATTTGCCCGACGCCGCGCAGGCCACGCCCGAACGCTCCACCACGGTCACGGCGATGCCGCGGCGGGCGAGGAAGTAAGCCACCGAAGCGCCCATGACGCCGGCGCCGCAGACGACGACGTGCCGAGGCGAGGCTATTGACCGACGAGATGTCACTCGGCGTATGCTACATCACCCAAGGAGGTCTTCATGCACTACGGCGTCGTGATGTTCCCGACCGAGTATGCGATGGCTCCCGACGAGCTGGCGCGGTCGCTCGAGGAGCGCGGCTTCGAGTCGGTGTGGTTCCCCGAGCACACGCACATCCCCGCCAGCCGGCGAAGCCCCTGGCCCGGCGGCGCCGAGCTCCCGCGCGACTACTGGTCGTCCTACGATCCTTTCGTCGCGCTGATGGCCGCGGCCGCGGCGACCAGACGCCTCAAGCTCGGCACCGGCATCTGCCTCGTGATCGAGCGCGATCCGATCACCACCGCCAAAGAGGTCGCCACGCTCGACCGCCTGTCGGGCGGCCGCGTCCTCTTCGGCATCGGCGGCGGCTGGAACGCCGAAGAGATGGAAAACCACGGCACCGCGTGGAAGAGCCGCTGGCGACTCCTCCGCGAGCGCGTGCTGGCGATGAAAGAGATCTGGACCAAGCGCGAGGCAGAATTTCACGGGCAGTTCGTGAACTTCGACAGGATCTGGGCGGATCCCAAGCCGCTGCAGCGACCGCATCCACCGATTCTCATCGGCGGCGACGGCGCGACGACGTTCGACCGCGTCGTGGAGTTCGGCGACGGCTGGATGCCGATCATGCGTCCGAAGACGAACCCCGTGGAGCGCATCCCCGAGCTGCGCGAGCGGTTGAAGAAGGCGGGTCGCGATCCGAAATCGGCGCCGGTGTCCATCTTCTTCGCGCCGCCCAAGAAGCAAGCCCTCGAGGCGCTCGCGGCGGCCGGCGTCGAGCGCGCGATCTTCAGTGTGCCGTCCGAGCCCCGCGACGCCGTGCTCCCGCGCCTCGACGCCTACGCGGCCGCGATGCAAACCTGATCGTCAGTCACGACGCGTCCTCGCGCCGACCCCCCGAGCGCTGCAGGCCGCTCAAAAAAGGTCCAGGTGCGAGGCGGCGCCCGACGGCGGCACGCGAGGCGTACTTGCTGTACGTCGAGCGTGCCGCCGAGGGCGCCAACGAAGCAGATGGGCCCTTTTCAGCAGGCTGCTAGCGGCCTGGGCAGGAGGCGCCGGAGTCCGCCCAGGCCTTGATCAGCGCGCCGAATGCCGCCTGCGTCCCCGGCGCGGGCTCGCGATCCGCGCCGGGGTTCCAGGCCCAGCCTACGAGCGTGTCGCGCGCCATGTGCTCGACGATCTCATCCAGAGGGTGGCCGCCGTTACGGTCGGGGTCCTTCACCTGCGCACAGATCTCGGCGAGTGAGCGGCGCTGCCATGCCATCGAGGCGGGCGCGAGATGCCACTTGGGGTGGCCGGGAACGCGGCCCGGGTCGAAGTTCGTGGCCTGGTGACACGTGGTGCAGCGCATCGCGGTGATGCCGAAGCCGTCGGCGCCGCGCTGGACGGGCGGCTGATGCGAATAGCCGATGCCCTGCGACGGGCGATCGCCATCGGGATGACAGTTGAGGCAGCGCGCGTGCTGGAGCACTTTGCCGGCTTCGGTGAAAAGCGCCGCCGAGCGCGCGGCCGGGTCGCGGATGCCCGCGAAGGCGCTCGGCGGTCGAAGCTCGCGGCTCATCGGAGCGCGCGGCGGCGCCGCAGTCTGGGCTCGCCCGGTCGACGCGATGAGGGCCGCCGGCGCCAGCGCCGCCACGCCGAGCGCCAGGATTCCGAGCGGGCGCAGCTTCATGCCGTTCGGGTGCCCGCCGGTGCCAGGCGCGCGAACGGCAAGCGCCGCACCCGCTGGCCCGTGAGCTGATAGAGCGCGTTGGCCACCGCCGGAGCGATCGGCGGGACGCCGGGCTCGCCCACGCCCGTCGGCGCTGCGCCCGAGGGCACGATGTGCACCTCGACCGCCGGCATGTCGTTGATGCGCAGCGGGCGATAGCCGTCGAAGTTCCGCTGCTGCACCCGGCCGCGCACGAGCGTGATCTCGCTCCACAAGGCGCCGGCCAGGCCGAAGCCGATGCCACCTTCCATCTGGGCCCGTACGACGTCCGGGTTGATCGCGGTGCCGCAGTCGACGGCGCAGACCACGCGCTCGACCTTCGGCAAGCCGTCGGGGCGGCGGGACACCTCGGCGACCTGCGCGACGACGCTCTCGAACGACTCGTGCACGGCGATGCCGCGCGCGCGCCCCGGCGGCAGCGGCTCGCCCCAGCCTGCCTTCTCGGCCGCGAGGTCCAGCGTCGCGCGGTGGCGCGGATGCTTCGCCAGGAGCGTGCGCCGCACCTCGAGGGGATCACGACCGGCCGCCTGCGCGAGCTCGTCCAGGAATGTCTCCGTCGAGAACGCGGTGTGGGTGCTGCCGACGGAGCGCCACCAGAGGACGGGCACGCCGACACTGGTCGTGTGAAGCTCCACCGTGATGTTGGGAATCGCGTACGGAAGCGTGGACGCGCCCTCGACGGATGTGGCATCGACGCCGTTCTTCACCATAGCCTCGAACGGTGTCCCCTGGAGGATCGACTGGCCGACGATGCGGTGCTCCCAGCCGACGATGTTGCCCTGGGCATCGAGCCCCGCGCGCAGACGGTGCACGTAGAGGGGCCGATAGCGGCCGCCCTGGATGTCGTCCTCGCGCGTCCAGACGACCTTGACGGGCTTGTCGCCGCCGACGGCCTTCGCCACGGCCGCCGCCTCGCCGGCGACGTCACCGTTGGGCGTGGCCCGGCGGCCGAAGCTGCCGCCCGCCAGCATCGTGTGGACGCGCACCTTCGCGGGCGGCAGACCCACGATGGTCGCGACGACTTGCTGGTCGACCGTCGGAATCTGAGAACCGGCCCAGAGGTCGCAGCCGTCGGCGCCGAGCCGCACCACGGCGTCGAGCGGCTCCATGGGAGCGTGCGCCAGATAGGGGAACTCGTAGAACGCCTCGAGAACCCGGGTCGCGCCGCGAAGCGCGCCGGCGGCGTCGCCCTCGCGTCGTGCGGACGTCCCGGGGCGTCCGGCCAGCACCCGATAGGCCGCGAAGAGCTCGTCGCTGCCGCGGGTCTCGGCACGGCTCTCGTCCCACGCCACGCGCAGCGCCTCGCGACCCTTGCGCGCCGCCCAGAAGCTCGTCGCGACGACGGCGACGCCGGCGGGCACCTGCACGACGCGCGTCACGCCCTTGACGCGCCGCGCGCCGATCGTGTCGACCCACTTCACGGTGGCGCCGAATCTCGGCGGCCGCGCGATCAGCGCCGTCAGCATGCCGGGCTCGGCGAAGTCCATGGTGAACTTCGCCGAGCCGTCCGTCTTCGCGCTTCCATCGAGCCGCGGCACGCGCTTGCCCACGAGCTTGAAGTCCTTGGGGTCCTTCAAGGTCACCTGGGCGGGCGGTGTCAGCGCTGCTGCCTTCGAGGCGAGCTCGCCGAACGTCGCGCGTCGATTCGACGCGACGTGCGAGACGACGCCTCCATCCACGGTGATCTCGGACGCGGGTACGCCCCACTCCTGGGCGGCGGCCTCGACGAGCATGGCGCGTGCCGTCGCGCCTGCGCGGCGGAGCTGCTCCCACGACTCGGCCAGGCTCGTGCTGCCGCCGGTCCCCTGAATCGGCCCCCACTTCGTATTGTTGTAGCGCGTGACGTCCGCCGGCGCGGCCTCGACGCGGATCTGCGACCAGTCGGCGTCGAGCTCTTCGGCAAGAATGACCGCGAGCCCCGTGTAGCTGCCCTGCCCCATCTCGAGGTGCTTCCCGATGATCGTGACCGTGTTGTCCGACGCGATTCGCACGAACGCGTTCGGCGCGAAGACGTCGTCCGCCGCGAGCGCCCGGCGCCCGTCGAGGCGGAACCCGACCAGCAACGCCGCGCCCGCGACCGCGGTCGACTGGACGAACCGGCGGCGGGTCAGCATGATCAGCCTCCCAGCGTCGCGGCCGCCTCGTGGATGGCAGCGCGGATGCGGACGTAGGTGGCGCAGCGGCAGACGTTGCCGGTCATGGCGTCGTCGATGTCGGCGTCGGACGGACGCCGGATCTCCGTGAGCAGCGAGACCGCCGACATGATCTGCCCGGACTGGCAATACCCGCACTGGGCGACGTCGAGCTTGCGCCAGGCGGCCTGGACCGCCTGGGCGACCTTGCCCGAGATGCCCTCGATGGTGACGACCTCGCGGCCCGGGAGCGCCGCCGCCGGCGTCACGCACGAGCGGCTGGCGTGCCCGTCGATGTGGACGGTGCACGCTCCGCACTGGGCGACACCGCATCCGTACTTCGTCCCCGTCAGGCCGAGCTCGTCGCGCAGCACCCACAGGAGTGGCACGTCGGCGTCGACGTCGACTTCTCGGCTCGCGCCGTTGATCCGGAACGTCACCATCGTCGAGCCTCCCACGCTGGATTCAGGGACACGGGCGAGGACCATCGGTGCGACGTCACACGCGTAGTCGGAGCGTATCACGCGTGCCAAGCTCGTGAGCCGTGCCGTCGCGGCCACCGCACGCCGATCGCTCCGATGCAGTACAATCGCCGCCGGCGAAGCCCCTCCAAACCAAGGAGTGACCATGACCCGCTCGCGTCGCCTGGCTCTCGTCGTCGCCCTCTGCGCATGCGTCGCCGCGCCCGCATCGGCGCAGGAGCCCGTGCGGGTCGGCGTGCTGACGATCCGCTCCGGGCCGATCGCGTCGTGTGATCGTCAGATGGAGGACGGTCTCCACACGTATCGCGACGTGAGCCAGTTCTGGACGTACGACCCGGCGGCGTTCCTGGCAGCGCCGGTCTACTCGCGAGACTACCCGCCGGCGAAACACATCGAGTGAGCCGGGGCGCGTCTACTCGGCGGTCGCCAGCCGGACGAACTGCCGCCGCATCGCGTTGACGTGCGCGAGGTAGCCGCGGACGTCGTGATCGCCGCACTTCTGGCCGGCGGTCAGCCGGAAGCCGCGTCGCGCGTAGGCGTCGCCCGGGCCGGCGCCGCACAAGTGGATGACAGCGGCCAGATCCTGTTTCTGCTGCAGGGTCGCGGCGGCGATTCGCTGGCGCCCCATCGTGGTCGTCACACTGCGATCGAGGAGCGCGGCGGTCAGCTCGACCGCGTGGCTGGGCACGACGCGAGTGTAGAGGCCGTTGAACCAGCATGAGCGCCAGTCGTGCCAGGGGCCGTCCTCGACCACCACGTGGTCGTGGATGCAGTAGCGCTTGGCCTCTCGGAACGTCGGGTCGGTGATCTGGTACATGCCGACGGCGCTCGACGCCGGCTGGTACACCTCGAAGGGATTCCAGGTCAGACGCCATCGCCAGTACGTTCGGGCCACCGGGTTGCCCGAGCCTTCGACCTGGGCCAGCGCGGCCAGCAGGTCGGGTGTCATGACGGCGGTGGAATGTCCGCGAAAGAGCGGCCCGTACTGCCGCCACGTCTCGGGCGGCGTCTTCGACAGGGCGCCGCTCACTGGAAAGAACAGCTCGGTCGGCTTGCGGAGCACCTGATACGCCCAGTTCACCGCCGACCACACCGCCAGGATGACGAACACAGCCACGACAATGCGCAGCGCCAGCGGCATGGCCAACAACACGACGAAGGCTCGCCGGACGAGTCGGAAGAGCGATCGGACGGTTGCGAACCCGACCGGACGCGCGCGACGCACGCGCGCTCGACGGGACGGGACTCTGACGGCTCGCGGATGCGACGTCACGGCCATCCCTTAACTATGCATCAGCCGCGCGGGCCCGCCAACCAGTCTGGGGGACCGAGTCCTGCCGAACCCGGGCTTACTCCCCGCGAATCTCCCGAAGGCGCCGCTTCAGGGCCGTCATCCGGTCGTTCATCTTCTCGGACAGGGCCGAGCCCCTCGTTTTCTTCTTCGGCGGCGTCTGGCGCACCGCGGCCGGCGTGGTGGCGTGACAGTACGCGCAGCCGTGTTTCAACCCGTGCTTGCACTCGCTCATGGATGGTCGCTCCCTGTTGCCATCCTATCAACCAGGTCGCCCTTCGCGAAGATCGATATACTCGCCCTCGCAGCGCGACTCTGGACCGAGGAGGTGCGAGCCATGAGCCTCTTGCCCAAGACCGCCCGTGCCGCCGTCGTGGCCGAGTACGGCAAGCCGATCGAGATCCGCGACCTTCCGGTCCCGCGTGAAGACGAGCTCGAGCCCGGCGCTCTCCTCGTCCGCGTGGACGTCGCCTCGATCTGCGGCTCGGACGTCCACCAGTGGGACGGGATGACCCAGACTTTGGCGCCGGCCTCGCTGCCGATCGTGCTGGGCCACGAGATGATGGGCACGGTCGTCGCCTTCGGCCCGGGGCCGCGCGAGGACTCGATCGGCCAGCCGCTCAAGGAAGGCGATCGACTCCTCTGGACGCACGTGTACTGCGGCCAGTGCCACGAGTGCCGCGTGCAAAACACGCCGACGTTGTGCCGGCGGAAGAAGCAGTACATGCGCACCAACTGCGAGCGGTTCCCGTACCTGGTCGGCGGCTTCGCGCAGTACTGCTACGTGTTCCCGCCGTCCGGCCGCGTGCGCATTCCGGACGGCGTCCCCGACGGCGTCGCCTCGGCGGCCAGCTGTGCGCTGCGGACGGTCGTCCATGCGTTCGACCGGGTCGGTCGCATCGAGCCGCACCAGCGTGTCGTGGTCCAGGGCGCGGGCCCGCTCGGGCTGTTCGCGACCGCCGTGGCGAACCATGCCGGCGTGAGCGAGCTCATCGTGGTCGGCGCGCCCGAGCGCCGGCTGGCCCTCGCGCGGCACTGGGGCGCCTCGGCCGTCGTGTCGGTCGAAGAGCTACCCACCGCGGAGGCGCGCCTGGCGCGTGTGAGAGAGCTAACCGGCGGTCTCGGCGTCGACGTGGTCTTCGAGCTGTCGGGCGCGCCCTACGCCTTCGCCGAGGGCCTCGACTTCCTGCGACCGGGCGGCCGGTACGCCGTCGTCGGCCAGCTCGGCGGCCCGCTCACGCCCGTGCAAGCCGCGCTCTTCGTGCGCAAGCAGGCCACGATCCTCGGGGTGCAGTCGGCCGACATCGGCCAGTTCTGGAAAGCACTCGAGTTCGTGCGCCGCACGAGCGCGCGCTACGACTTCGAGGCGATGCTGACCACCCGCTATCCCCTGGACCAGATCAACGACGCGATCCAGAACATGCGGGCGTTCCGCGAGATCAAGCCGCTCGTCTTGCCCTGGGCGAGCTAGCGGTGGACCCGGCCGACTTCCGCGATGACCGTGCCCTGATGGGCGGGCTTCGTGCGAGCCCGGTGCGAGAAGCCGACGAGCTCGCTGTGCGGGCGGTCGATACCGCGCGTAAGTACAAGAAGCGCGGAAGCGAAGCGTCGGCCCTCTGCCTGCTCGCGGAGGTCGCCGCCGCCGGCCAGCCACCGGATTCTTCGGCCGCGGCCGGGGTTTATGTTCAGGCCATAGTGCTGGCTCACGAGCTCGGTATGCGGCCGCTCGTCGCGCAGTGCCACGCCAGGCTTGCCGCGCTCAATCAGCGCATGGGCCAGCGCGACCAAGCGCGCGACCACCTGATCAGCGCGGTGACGATGTTCCGCGAGATGGATATGCCGTTCTAGCTGGAGAAGACGGAACTCGAGATGAAGACGTCGAAAAGCAGCTGAAGACCATCAACCCCGGAGGAATGACATGAGCACTCACGCGCTGTATCTGGTCCGGATGGACGTGGCCCACGACCACGAGGCGACCTTCAACAATGTGTATGACCGAGAGCACGTCCCCAATCTCCGCGCAGTGCCCGGGGTGCGCCGGGCCAGCCGTTACCGGCAACCCTCGCCGACCGAGCCGCGCTATCTCGCCGTGTACGAGATGGATGGCGCGGGTGTCGTCGACAGCGCGGCGTGGAAGGCGGCCGGCGAGGCTGGACAGTGGCCGGGCAAAATCCGGCCGCACACGATGAACCGCCATCGGACACTCTACGAGTGGGTGGGCGGAAGCGCGGCGCTCACCGGGAAGACACCGTACGTCTTCTGGGTCATGATGGACGTGGAGCCCCATCGCGAGGCGCTCTTCAACGAGCTCTACGACAACGAGCACCTGCCGCTCCTGCTCAAGCTGCCCGGATCCGTCAACGCCGTGCGCTACCGCACGGCGGACCCAGCGGAGCCGCGCTACCTCTGCGCCTACGAGGTCGAGCGCACCGACCTGCCGATGTCGAAGCTCTGGAACGACACCTCGGACGTCGGGCGCTGGAAGCCGGAGGTGCGGCCCTACACCTACAACAAGCGCTACATCGTCAGCGAGCGGATCTTCTCGGCCTGAGGCGCCCGCCATGCCCGGGCGATTCGCCGGCCAGGTCGCGATCGTCACCGCGGGAGGCTCCGGGATCGGCGCCGCCACCGCGAGGCGCTTCGCCCGGGAAGGCGCCGCGGTGATGATCGCCGATCTGAGCGGCACGCGCGCGGAGACGGTCGCGTCCAGCATCAAGACCACAGGCGGCCGCGCAGCCGCCATCAAGATGGACGCGTCCGATCCCGGGGCGGTGCAGCGCACCCTGCAACTGGCCCTCGAGAGCTTCGGCCGTCTCGACGTGATGGTGAACAACGCGGGGCTCGCCGAGCCGGCGCCGCTCGACGAGATTCCCCTCGAGAGCTGGAACCGCGTGATCGCCGTGACCCTCACCAGCGTGTTTCTCGGCATGAAGCACTGCCTGCCGATCATGCGCGCCCAGGGCAAGGGGGTCATCGTCAACACGGCGTCGATCTCCGGCACGGGCGGCGACTACGGGCTCTCGTCGTATAACGCCGCGAAGGCCGGAGTCATCAACCTGACCCGCTCCGCCGCGCTGGAGAACGCCCGCCACAACATCCGCATCAACTGCGTCTGCCCCGGGGCCATCGACACGCGGGGCATCCAGATCCTCGGCCGGGAACGCGCCGAGGAGCTGCGACGCCAGCACGCGGCCGTGCATCCGATCGGCAGGGTCGGCGAGGCCGGCGAGATCGCGAGCACCGTGCTCTTCCTGGCCTCCGACGACGCGTCCTTCATCACCGGCGCGGCCATCGTCGTCGACGGCGGCCTCACGGCCCATACGGGTCTTCCCCACTTCGAGCGGCCGACACCATAGGGACGCGACAGGAGCTCGCGATGATCGACTCGGCGTTCACGCTCGAGAAGAAGACCGCCATGGTCGTCGGCGCCGCGAACGGGATCGGGCGCGCGACCGCGCTCGCCTTCGCGGCTGCCGGCGCCCGCGTCGCGTGCGCCGACATCGAGGCGCCGGGCGCCAGGGCCACCGCGGCGGAGATCGAGAAAGGCGGTGCCCAGGCGCTGCCGGTGCACCTCGACGTCACCGACAGCGCCAGCTGCCGAGCCGCCGTCGCCGCCGCCGTCGAGCGCTTCGGCGGCCTCGACGTCCTGCTCTACGGCGCCGCCGACAGCGACCGGACCGCCACGGTGCTGGAGATGGACGAAGCGGCCTGGGACCGCGTGATCCGGATCAACCTCACGGGCGCCTTCTTCATGGTCAAGGCGGCGATCCCGGCGATGATCGCGCGCGGTGGCGGCAGCGTGATCCTGATCGCGTCGCAGCTCGGCCATGTCGCCTCGCCCGGGCGGCCGGCGTACTGCGCGACCAAGGGCGCCCTCATCCAGCTGGCCAAGGTGCTCGCTGCCGACCACGCTGCGCAAGGCATCCGTGCCAACACCATCTCGCCGGGCGCGATCGAGACGCGGCGCATGCTCCGGCGCTGGAAGGACATGGACGAGGCGCGCAAGATGATGGGGCCCAAGCACCTGCTCGGACGCCTCGGCCTGCCGGAGGAGATCGCGCGCGCCGCCGTCTATCTCGCGAGCGACGCCTCGGCCTTCATGACGGGCAGCGATCTGCTCATCGATGGCGGCTACACCGCAGTCTAAGCGGAGGAGCTTCCGATGATCGTCGACATCCACGCCCACTACTTCCCGAAGGAGTACAACGACCTCCTCCTGCGTATCGGCGGGCGCAGCCTGCCGGAGGCCGCGCGGCCGATCACGGCGCGGCCGATGCGGCAGGACGACTCTACTGGGATCCCGACGCGTCTGCAGCAGATGGAAGAGGCCGAGGTGCAGCTGCAGGTGCTCTCGCCGGCCGCAAGCCCGCCGTACGCCGAAAAGCAGGCCGACGCCGTCGCAGCGGCGCGGCTCATGAACGACAGCTACGCCGATCTCGCCAGGAAGTACCCCGGCCGCTTCAACGCCGTCGTGTCGCTGCCGCTGCCCCACATCGACGCCTCTCTGCGCGAGATGGAGCGGGGGCTGGATCAGCTCGGCATGCTCGGCGTGTCGATGACGTGCTCCTGCTTCGACCGCTCCACCGCGGAAGCCGAGTTCGAGCCGCTCTACGCGGAGATGAACCGGCGCGGTGCCATGCTGAACTACCACCCGATCCAGAACGGCATCTGCTCGCCGATGATCAACGACTACGGCTTCACGGTGTCCGTCGGCGCCTCGCTCGAGGACGCCGCCATCGTCCTGCACCTGATCGCTCGGCGAGTGCCGGAGCGCTACCCGAACATCAAATACGTCGTCCCGCACCTGGGCGGCATCATCCCGATGCTGCTCCAGCGACTCGACAATCAAGCTCCGCGCCAGCACCCGAATCTACCGGAGCGCCCCAGCGTGACCGCCCGCCGCTTCTACTACGACATCGTCGGCCACGGCTCACAGGCGGCGCTGCTCTGTGCCTGGAAAGCGTTCGGCGCCGACCACCTCGTGGCGGGGAGCGACTACCCGGTGCTGCTCGCGTTCGAGACGTACCGTCAGAATTTTCATTACCTGCGCGAGTCGAGCCTGCCGGCCGAGGACGTCGACAAGATCCTCCACCACAACGCCCAGATCGTCCTGGGTCTGAAGCACTAGTTGGAGCTGGGGGGCCCGAAGGGCCTCACATGACCGCCTGTGACGAGGATCGCGGACTTCTCGGAGACCGTTCATAGGGGGTCACCTGGCGGGCCCCCCCCACAGCGGCTCGGAGCGCTTCGGGGAACCCGCAGCGCTCCTCGAATCTGCCTCTAGAGCATCGGGCGGTCGATGGTGGCGGCGATCTCGCGCGCGGTCGCGGCACCGCGCTCGGCGAACTGGCGGCAGAGCCCCGTGTACCGCGCGGGATCGAGCAACGCCTCGATCTGGGGGGCGGTGAGCCCGGCGCTCACGTGCGGGTCTTCGGCCAGCGTCTCGCGGAACGGACGCGCCTGGGTAACCGAGGCCTGCGCCGCGTCGTAGACCGCGTCGTGCGCCCGCTGCCGTCCGATCTGCTTGCCGAGCTCGAGCATGAGCGCCTCGGCCATGATCAGGCCGCCCGACAGGTCGAGGTTCTCCCGCATGCGCGCCGGAAACACCTGGAGCCCGCCGAACAGCGCGACCATCCGCTGCAGCATGTCGCCGGTGAGCTCGCACGCCTGCACCAGCGCCCGGCTCATCATGATGCTGGTGGTCCGATCGGCTTCGTGCTCGGTCTGCATGGCGTCCAGGGCTAGCGGCACGAGCGCGCGGATCTGGGCGGCGGCGGCGATGATGTCCTGCGAGAGCTTCGGATTGCGCTTCTGCGGCATGGTGCTGCTGCCCACCGTGCCGGGCGGCACTGGCTCTTCGACCTCGCCGAACTCCTGTTTCATCAGGGTGTAGATCTCGCGCCCGATCTTGCCGCCGGTGGCGGCGAGCATGCCCAGCAGCAGGACGTACTCGGCCTGGTGGTCCCCGATGGTGCGCGCGGGCACGGTCATCGGACGCATCCCGAGACGAGCCGCCATCTTTTCCTGGGTGGCGAGCCCGAGCTCGCCCAGGGAGGCGAGCGTTCCGGCGCCGCCTCCCAGCATCGCCACGAACACGCGCCCTTCGCAGGCGCGCAGACGCTCCACGTGACGGCAGAGCTCGTCGATCCACACGGCGACCTTGAAGCCGAACGTCGCGGGCACCGCGTGCTGGCCGTGCGTGCGGCCCGGCAGCAGCGCGTCCTTGGTTCGCTCGGCGAGGTCGGCGAGCGTGGTCAGGATCGTCGCGAGCTGGCGCAGGAAGATGTCGTGGGCGCGACGCACCTGCAGAAGCTGGCCGGTCTGCGTGATGTTCTGGGTCGTCGCGCCCCAGTGGACGTAGCCGCCAGCCTCCCCCTCGCAGGCGCGATCGAGCTCCCAGACCAGCGGCACCAGCGGATGGCCGGTCTTCGCCAGTCCGGCCCGCACGGTCGCGAGGTCCAGGTACTTCAGGTGTGCCTTCCGGGTGATCTCGCGGGCGGCGCCATGCGGGATGATGCCCAGCTCGGCCTGCGCCTGGGCCAACGCCGCTTCCACGTCGAGCCACGACTGGAAACGCGCGGCCTCCGTGAACAGGGTGCGGATTCCCGGATCGTCGATTCGGAGAGAGGTCGGCTCTTCTAGCATGGGCGTTCTCTCGCACGGCCATCACCGGGTTGTCAACGAGGCCACGTCGAAGCGGTACACACGCGCCGTGTTGCCGCCGGCGATTTTCGCCTGCTCGTCTTCCGGGACCCCGGCCAAAATGTCCGCCAGAATTTTTCGCGACCGGGGGAACGTGGACTCGCTGTGGGGGTAGTCCGAGCCCCACATCATGTTGTCCACACCGATCGCGTCCCGCAGGCGGATGCCGATGGCGTCTTCCTGGAAGCTGAGCACGACGTTGCGACGGAAGAAGTCGCTCGGACGCATGCCGTCCCTGAATCGGTAGATCGCCTCGCCGTGGCGCTCACGATACGTGTAGTCCATGGTGGAGAGCACGTGGGGCGCCCACGCCAGCTCGAATTCCACGATGGCCACCGTGAGGCCGGGATGCCGCTCGAAGACGCCGGAGAAGATCATGTCGCACATGGAGAGCGCGGGGTAGAACGCCTTCGTCGCTCGGCTGCTCGCGTCGCGCAGCGTCTTCTCGCCGGCGCCGCGGATCTTGCCTTGCCGTCGCGTGGCCGTGTGCAGGCTGAGCGGCATCCCGAGCGCCGCGGCCGCGGCCCAGAACGGCTCGTACTCGGGCTGGTCGTAGCGCCGGTGCTCGAGCGGATACTCGGTGATCATCGCTCCGGCGAGGCCGAGGCGGGCGGCCCGCTCCAGCTCGCGGATGCCGTCCTGGACATCGTCCAGGTTGATCATCGCGATGCCCTTGAGCCGGGTCCGGTCCGTGCGACAGAAGTCGGCGAGCCAGTCGTTGTAGGCGCGAAAGATCGCGGACATCAGCTGGGTGTCCGTCACCCGGAAGTAGAAGAGGCCCTGCGATGGGTACAGCACCTCGCCAGCCACCCCATCGAGCTCCATGTCGCTCAGGTGTTGGTCCGGGTCGTACCCTCCCCGATGCACGTCCTCGAAACGCCCCTGAGCGGAGATGGTCTCGGGAGCCTCGAACCGCGCGCCGGCGTTCGAGATTAGCCCGATACCCGAGATGACCTGATCCGCCTCGACTACGAGCTGGTCGGCGCCGTCGATCCGCTGCATCCGGGGTGCGCGATCGCGGAATCTTGCGTCGATGCGGGTCGTCCACAGGTCCGGCGGCTCGAAGACATGAGAATCGGACGAGAGAATCAGGGCCGGGACCATCGCCACATCCTCCTCGAGGTGAAGATGTTCTAGAATCTCCCCAATGTCCACCCCCTATCCGCGGGACCTCGTCGGCTACGGCGGCCATCCGCCCCACCCGCGCTGGCCGGGCGAGGCACGGATCGCCGTGAACTTCGTCGTGAACTACGAAGAAGGCTCCGAGTACAACGTCCACGACGACGGCTTCTCGGAAGCCACGCTGACCGAATCCGGTTCCACCAACTACGGCGTGAAAGGCCGCGACCTCGCGGCCGAGGGGTTGTTCGAGTACGGCAGCCGCGTGGGCTTCTGGCGCGTGTTGCGGCTTTTCAAGGAGCGCGGGCTGCCGCTGACCGTGTTCGGGTGCGCGCTGGCGCTGGAGCGCAACCCGGCGGTCGCCGCCGCCATCCGCGAGGCCGGGTTCGACGTCTGCTCGCACGGCTGGCGGTGGATCAAGCACTACGAGCTTCCCGAAGAGGAGGAGCGCCAGCACATCCGGATGGCCGTCGAGTCGATGAAGAAGACCGTCGGCGAACGGCCGATGGGGTGGTACTGCCGCTACGGGCCCAGCGTGAACACGCGGCGCCTCCTCGTCGAGGAAGGCGGCTTCCTCTACGACTCCGACGCCTATAACGACGAGCTGCCGTACTGGGTGCGCGTCAACGACCGCCCCCACCTGATCGTGCCGTACAGCCTCACGGCCAACGACTCGAAGTTCGGCAGCGGCGGCTTCTTCACGGCCGACGACTACTTCACGTTCGTGAAGGACGGCTTCGACGTGCTCTACCGCGAAGGCCGGACGCAGCCCAAGATGATGTCGCTCGGCTTGCACCTGCGGCTCATCGGGCATCCGTCGCGCGCCGCCGGCCTCGAGCGCGCCCTGGACTACATCGGGCGCCACAAGGGCGTGTGGTTCACACGGCGCATCGACATCGCCAGGCACTGGGTCGCCACGCACCCGGCGCCCACGCGCTGAGACCGACGGCGCCACGGCGCGAAGGGGGAGACGACGATGGGAAAGCTGGACGGGAAGGTCGCGCTGATCAGCGGCGGAGCGCGTGGCCAGGGAGCGGCGGAAGCCGAGACGTTCGTCCGCGAAGGCGCGAAGGTCGTCTTCGGCGACGTCCGCGATGCCGATGGCCAGAAGGTCGAGGCCACCATCCGCGCTCACGGTGGCGAGACCGTGTACGTGCACCTGGACGTCACCAGCGAGGCCGATTGGCAGAGCGCTGTCCAGATCGCGACGGGCCGCTACGGCAAGCTCGACATCCTGATCAACAACGCCGCGATCGTCATCCCGCGGGTCGCGATCGAGGACCGCACGGCCGCCGAGTGGGACCGAGTGATGGCCGTGAACGCCAAGGGCGTGTTCCTGGGCACGAAGTACGCGATTCCGGCCATGCGACGGGCGGGCGGCGGCTCGATCGTGAATATCTCCTCGGTCGCGGGCATCGGGCAGTCGCTACACCAGGAGCCCGCCTACGCCGCCAGCAAGGGCGCCATCCGGATCTTCACGAAGGTGACGGCGAGCCAGCACGCCAAGGACAAGATCCGCTGCAACTCCGTGCATCCGGGGCCGGTCGACACCGAGATGCTCCACAGCGCGATGCCGGACCCGGAGGTCCTGCGACGACGGCTCGAGCGCGTGCCGCTGGGGCGGATGGGAACCGTGGCCGAGATCGTGACCGTGGTGCTCTATCTGGCATCGGACGACTCGGCGTACATGACCGGCAGCGAGCTCGTCATCGACGGTGGGGCGCTCGCGCAGTGAACGTCGTCGCGAACAGTCTGACGGCGCTCGTCGCGCTGAGTCACATCGCATTCCTGATCCTCGAGATGTTCTTCTGGGATCATCCGGTCGGTCGGCGGATCTTCGGCATGACGCCCGAGGTGTCCGCGAGCTCGGCCGCGCTCGCGGCGAATCAGGGGCTCTACAACGGCTTCCTGGCGGCGGGGCTTCTGTGGGCGTTGTGGGCGGATCGGCAGGAGCTCAAGACCTTTTTTCTCGGCTGCGTCGTCGTCGCCGGCGTCTTCGGTGGACTGACGGCGAAGAGGTCGATCCTGTTCACGCAGGCATTACCGGCGCTCGTCGCGCTGGTTCTCGTGCTCCTCGCCTCGCGACGTGATACTCGATAGCGTCGAGCCCTGCTCGCGAGACCGACGAGTGCCTGCACGTCTTCGATACCCCACTTGTTGAGCACCGAGAACCCCGATCCGCATCGGTCTCGGCTCAGGCCCCTCCGCGTCCAGCGGGAATTTCCTCGCCCCACGGCTCCATGGCTGGTCGCAGCGGGGTGAACTCCCGCACGCGCCCGGCCGCGCCCGCAAGAATGACATCGATCTTCGCGCGTTCGCTCGATGAGAGCTCGAGCCCGGCGCCGGCGTCGTTGGCGTCGACCTCCGCGGGGGTGCGAGCACCGACCAGCGCGGTGCTGATCGCGGGATGCCCGAGCACCCAGGCGAGCGCGATCTGGCTCAGGGGAACGCCACGCGGCTCGGCGACCTCCCGGCGAAGCCGCTCGACCACGCCGATGTTCGTCTTGAAATTGTCGCCGCGGAAGATGGGCTGGCCGAAGGCCACTCCGTTGCCGCGCCAGTCGCGCCCCGGATCCCCGAAGCTCGTCGAGGCGGTGAAGGCGCCGGTGAGGAGCCCGTGGCCGAGCGAGCCGTAGCCCATCACGCCGATAGCGTGGGTGAGGCAGGACGGGAACGTCTCCTGTTCCTGGCGTCGGTCGAACATGTGATAACCCACTTGTGAGACGTCGACGCGGCGGGTGCGCATGCACTCGGCGATCATCGCGCCCGTGAAGTTCGAGACGCCGACGAACCGGGCGCGCCCAGAGGTCACCACCTCCTCGAGCCCGCGCATCGTCTCCTCGAACGGCGTGCCGGCGTCCGGCCAGTGGACGAGGAGCACGTCCACCCAATCGGTGCGCAGGCGGTTCAGGCTCGCGTCCACTTCGTTGAGGATATTCAACCGGCTCGAGTCACGCAGCGGCCCGAGCTGACCGGGCGGTGGGGCCTTCACTCCACACTTGGTGACGAGAATCACGTCGCTCCGGCGCTTCTCGAGGGCGCGCGCCACGACTTCTTCCGAGTGGCCGGCGCCGTAGGCGGGTGCCGTGTCCACGCAGTTCACGCCGCGATCCAGGGCGCGGTGGATGGCCTTGACGGCCTCGTCGTCCTCGATCGCGCCGTAGCGGTCGCCGGCCATCGGCCAGCAGCCGAAACCCACCACGGACACCTTCAATCCGGTCTGGCCGAACAGGCGGTAGCGCATCGTCACCCTCGCGGCGGGCCTTGGAAGTACACGCGAGCGACGCGCGGCCCGACCGACGTCGCCACGTGATGGAGGCCGAGGCCATGTCGCGCGCCGACCTCGGCCGGCGAGATCTCGAGATCGCCCTGGCGGCCGATGATCACGGCCTCGTCGCCCACACGGGCGTCGGGCACGCCGGTCAGGTCGATCCGCGTGTGCTCGAGCGACGCCGAGCCGATGATGGGAGCCGCACGGCCGCGCACGAGCACGCGCCCGGCGTGGAGCCAGCGCATTCCGTCGGCCGAGCCGATAGGCACGACACCGAGCCGCATCGGCGCCGTCACCGGGAACGGGGCCAGCTCGGCGAACCGCTCGCGCGGCGCTAGCTCTTTGAGCGCGATGACGCGCGTGGCGAGGGCACGGAACGTCGGCCGGAGAGGAACGGGCGGGGTCTCGCCGGGAAACGTGATGCCATAGAGCATTCGACCGGGATCGACGGCATTGAGATACGTGTGCGGGAACCGCAGGACGAACGGCGTCGCGGCCAGGAGCCGCACGGGCACGCGTACGCCCCGGGCCTCCAGCTCGTCGACGACGCCCGTGAACCGGCCGAGCTGCCAGTCGGCGTAGGCGGGATCGACGCCGACCTCGGCGTGAGGGTGCGCACAGATGCCACCGAGCCGAAGGTGGCGCAACTCCAGCATCGCGAGGATCGTCTTGACCGCCTGCTCGGCCGGAACGCCGAGGCGCTCGAGCCCAACGTCGATCTTGACGAAGAACTCGCAGGGACCGGCCGCCGCTTGCGAGTACGCTCTGGCGGCATCGAGATCGACGAGAGTCGGGACGAGGCCGTGAGCGAGCGTGTCCGCGGCGGCCGTGGGCAGCGAGTTCGGATAGACGAGGATAGGCGCAGTGATGCCGCGCTGGCGTAGCCGGATCCCCTCGCCCAGATCGGCGACGGCCAGATAGTCGGCCCCGTTTTTGGCGAACACAGCCCCCATCTCGGCCGCGCCGAACCCATAGCCATCGGCTTTGATGACGGCGAACAGCTTGCGCTCAGGGCCGACGAGCCGGCGCACCGCACGGAGGTTGTCGGCGGCCGCATCGAGATCGATCTCGAGCGTGGTCGGACGAAGCGGGACGGTGGTCATAGAGACTCCTCGCGTCGACCGCGCCGCGCCCGACTCACGCCGTCGCGGCCTTCAGATCGTCGAGCTGACGGCGGGCCCCGGCGATCATCGACGCCAGGTCCGACGTGAGCATGATCATGTCGAAGCCGCGCTTCACCGCCCCGGCCGCGAACGCGGCACTCGCACAGTGCATGACCGCCTTGATGCCGTGCTTGTGCGCCGCGTCGCGAATCTTGTCGCACGTGGCGATGTGCACCGGGTCCGGGTTGTCGCCGCGCGGAGCCATGCCGAGCGCGAACGACAGATCGGCGGGGCCGATGTAGACGGCATCGAGCCCGGGGGTGGCGCAGATCTTGTCCAGGTTGGCGAGCCCTTCCTTGGTCTCGATCATGGCCATGATGACGATCTCGCCGTTCGCGTTGGCCACGTAGTCGGCGCCACCGTAGTGCACGGCCCGCACCGGCCCCGACGAGCGCATGCCGACCGGCGGATAGCGGCACGCGGCCACCGCTTTCGCGGCGTCCTCGGCGGTGTTGACGAGCGGCACGATGATGGCGTAGGCGCCGAAGTCGAGCACCTTCATGATGGTCGCCGGATCGTTCCAGGGCACGCGCACGACCGGCACCGTCTCCGTCTGCGAGATCGCTTGCAGCATCGGCCAGACGTCGTTCATGTCGGTCAGCCCGTGCTGCATGTCGACGCAGAGGGCATCGAAGCCCTGGCGCGCCATCACCTCCGCGGTGAACCCGTGAGACACCGAGAGCCAGCCCAGCGTGACGAACTTCCCGTCGCGCCACATCTGCTTGATCTTGTTCGGTCGCACCGTCGTACCTCCCTTTCTGGTGTGGCCGGTCGCCCGGCGAGCGCGCGCAGCGTAGCACAAATGACCGGCGGTGAGAGACCGAGGGGCGCCACGGGCGTTGGGGGGTATGGGGGGGGGCATTTCGGGGCCCCCCAGTCAGCGGCCGGCGCGGGACGAGGCGACGACGTTGTCCACCTTCAAGAGTGGATTGTCGGTGGCGACCGGCTCCCGCTCCCACACGTCCACCGCGGCGCCGGCCAGACGCTTGTCCTGGAGCGCGCGGGCCAGCGCGCGCTCGTCGACCACGGGCCCCGCGAGGTGTTGATGAGAACGCTTCACCGATCAGGTGGCGCGTCTCGGCGTTCAATAGCGTGTGGACCGAGACGTAGTCGGCTCGCTCCGCCAGGGGTCGATGACGTAGACGTGATAGGGCTTGTCGGTCATGATGTCTCCGTTCTGAGGGCGAGCAATTGTCCCAGGGGAGTGTACAGGGGGCACCGATGAAGAGCGTGGAGATCGACCGGGGCAAGCGATTGAAGGATCAGCCGACGACCGGACACAACCGGTTCCATCCGGACGTTTCGCCCCTCGTCAGCGTCGACGAGGGCGAAGAAGTGGTTCTCGCGACGCGCGACGGCGTCGACGGCCAGCTCGGCCCCGGGACCAGCGAGGCGGACATCGCCAACATGGAGGCCGGCGCCATCCATCCCCTCACCGGGCCGGTCTTCGTCAAGGGCGCCCGGCCCGGCGATGTCCTCGAGGTGGAGTTCGTCGACATCGTCCCCCAGCCGCACGCGTTCACGGCGATCGTCCCCGGGCTCGGCTTCCTTCGCGACGTCTTCACCACGCCGTTCCTGGTCCACTGGCAGATCCGCGACGGCTGGGCAACGTCGCCCAAGCTCCCGGGCGTGCGCATTCCCGGCGCGCCGTTCATGGGCGTGTCTGGGGTCGCGCCCTCGGCGGCGCAGGTGCGCGCGTGGACGGCGCGCGAGAACGATCTGCTGTCGCGCGGCGGCTTCGTCTTTCCGCCCGACGCGACCGGCGCCATTCCCAGCCGCGGCCCCGTGGCGACCGAGGGCTTGAGAACGCTGCCGCCACGCGAGAACGGCGGCAACTTCGACGTGAAGCAGCTCACCAAGGGATCGAAGCTACTTCTCCCCGTCGCGGTCGAGGGCGCGCTCTTCTCCACCGGCGACGGCCACTTCGCCCAGGGCGACGGCGAGGTCTGCGTCACCGCCGTCGAGATGGGCGCCACCGCCGCCGTGCGCTTCCGCGTCCTGAAGGGCACCGGCGCGGCGCGAGCGCTTCGCGGGCCCCGCTTCTCGCACGCCGGGTACTTCGCGCCGCCGGAATGGGCGGCGCCGCGGGGGTTCGTCGCCGCCATGGGCATGCCGATCCGAGACGACGGCGTGAACGAGGGAGAGAACCTGACGCTCGCCTGCCGGAATGCGCTGCTCAACATGATCGATCTCTTGCAAGAGCGGGGATGGAGCCGCGAGCAGGCGTACGTCCTCTGCAGCGTGGCGGCCGACCTGCGCATCAGCAACGTGGTCGACGTGCCGAACTACGTCGTGTCCGCCCTCATTCCAGAGGCCATCTTCACCGGCTGAGATACGAACGCGGCCGGGACGCGAAGGCAGCTCGGACGAGAAGGCTACCGAGAGAGCAAGGAGACGCCGCGATGGATCTGGGGCTGAAGGGCAAGATGGCGCTGGTGACGGGCGCCAGTGAAGGCATCGGCATGGCGATCGCGCGGAAGCTGGCCGAAGAGGGCGTGTCCGTCGCCATCTGCGCTCGCACCGAGGCGAAGCTGAAAGAGACCGCGGCCGAGATCGCGCGAGGCACCGGGATGGAGATCGTACCGATCCCGGCCGACCTGCGAAGCCTCGCCGGGTGTCAGGGCTTCGTCGAGCAGGCGGCCAAGCGACTGGGCGGGGTCGACATCCTGGTCAACAACGCCGGCGCCTCGGCCTTCGGCGCCTTCGTCGACGTGCCGGACGACGCTTTCGTCGACGCGATCAACGGCAAGCTCCTGGGCTACATTCGCTGCGCGAAGGCCGTCATCCCCCACATGCGGCGGCGTGGCGGAGGCACCATCGTCAACATCACGGGCACCACCCAGCAAGCCGTTCCCCTGCATACGCCGGGCAGCGCCTGTAACGCCGCGTTGCGGATGTTCAGCAAGGAACTCTCGATGGAGCTCGGCCCGCTGAACATCCGAGTGAACAGCGTGGCGCCCGGCCGCATTCAGACCGCTCGCGCCGATCGACTCCTGAAGGCGAACGCCGCGGCCCAGGGCACGTCGCCGGATGCGATCCTGGGCGAGTTCGTCAAGACGATCCCGTCGGGGCGTCTGGGTTCGATCGACGACATCGCCGACGCGGTGTGCTTCCTCGTCTCCGAGGGGGCCCCGTACGTCAACGGCGCCGCCCTCGTGGTCGACGGAAGCAAGTCGCTCGTCATCTGATTTTGAAAAGGCATCTGATGGAGGGCGCGTTTCCGATCGTCAGACAGCCCGTGCCGGACAGGCGCACGCCGGTCCTGGTGAGCGTGCCCCACTACGGCACGCAGCCGTTGCCCGACATCACCCCCGACGACTACTGCGAGCCCTGGTTCGAGACCTTCGCCTACGGATTCGCCGACACCTTCGTGGGCGATCTCTACGGCGACCTGCACGAGCACGGCGCCACCGTTCTGGCCACGCCGTTTTCGCGCATGTTCGTCGACGTCAATCGCCGCCGCGACGACTACGAGCACCAGGACGGCGAGGTGCACTCTCGCCGCGGGGTGGTGCGCACTCACACCATGCGCGATGTGCGCATCTTTTCCCGCCCGCTCGCGCTCGCCGACCTCGAAGCGCGGTTACAGACGCTCTACGATCCCTACTACTCGGCCCTGGAGGGGCTGCTCACCCAGCTCCACGACGCCTACGGGTACGCGATGCTCCTCGATGGCCACACCGGCAGCCCGCGCCGAATGAAAGACCATCAGGTGATCATCGGCACGCGCCACGAGACGACGTGCGCCCGAGAGCTCGTGGCGACCGTGGCCGCGATATTCACGCGCCACGGCTTCGAGGTGCACGAGAACGTCAGCGGCTACGCCGGCGGCAACATCGTGGCGACGTTCGGCCACCCCCGGACGCGGCGCGTCCACGCGCTTCAGCTGGAGATCAACGCGTCGCTGCTGATGATGACCTCCCGCGAGGAGTTCATCGCCCACGTGTCGCGCGGCGGCATTCCCGAGAAGGCGGAAGAGAACATCGCCCGGGTTCGCCAGTGCCTGAGGGAGGTCCTGGCGGCCCTCCCCTCGGCACTGGCGACCGTGCACGAGCCCTAGCGAATCAGGCTCTCGTCAGCGAATCAGGCCGTAGAACCTGCCGGCGTTCTCGCAGGTCATCTTCCGGGTGACGTCGGCGGGCAGATGCGAAAACTGATCCTTGATGTATTTCTCCGACTCCGGCCACACGCCGTCGGGGTGCGGGTAGTCGGAGCCCCACATCAGCGTCTCGACGCCCATCTCGTCGATCAGCTTGGTCCCCACGCGGTCGTACTGGAACGTCGCCTTGCACTGCCGGCGCCAGTACTCGCTCGGCTTCATCTTGAGCGGCAGGTCCTTGTACTGGTCCTCGTACTCGAAATCCATGCGGTCGAGCACGTAGGGAATCCAGCCGATGCCGCTCTCGCCGAACGCGATGCGGACATTCGGAAAGCGCTCGAACACCGCCTTCCCCATCAACGCGGTCAAGATGTTCCCGAGGGTCATCTGGAACAGGCACAGGCTGCTGTACATCAGCGCCCGCTGCGTGAGCCCGGTGTACTGCTCGCGCAGCTTCGGCGACACCGACGGGAAGGTGTGGAAGTGCAGCGGGATCCCCACGTCGTTGATCGCCTGCCAGAGCGGCTCCCACATCGGATGCCACATCGGCTCCATATCCCACGAGCACGAGAGCTCGATGCCCTTGAAGCCCAGCTTGGCGACCCGATGCACTTCGGCGACCGCGGCCTCGATGTCGCCGTAGGGCAGGCACGCGAGGCCGATGTGACGGTCGGGATAGTGGCTGCAGAACTCGTTCAGCCAGGTGTTGTAGATGCGCAGCATCTCGTTGGACGCCTCACGGTCGTTCAGCTTGGCCGCCGCCGCGAGGATGCCGTAGATCACCTCGGCGTCGACGCCGTCGCGGTCCATCTCCTTGACGCGCAGGTGCGGGTCGCCCGGTCGCCGAATCCCCTTCTTGCCGTCCTCGTAGAGGCCGGTGGCCGCCATCTTGTCGACCCGGAGCTGCTTGCCCGGGACGTGCTGCGTGCCCGACGCGCCGACACCGCCCGCCAGGCCGAAGGTCGCCCCGTTGTTCGCGACCCACCGCCGCCCGTCCGGCCCGTCGGCGACGTAGGGCATGCGGTCCTTCATCTCCCTGGGCGCCTCCGACACGAACAGGTCGGGGGGCAGCCAGATCAGGTCGAGGTGGCAGTCCGCCGAGATCCGGTTGTAGGCCATGACGTGTCCTCCCTTTCTAATCGCCCTGGCGAGTAGACTGCCAGGCGATCATGCGCCACTGGTCGCCGGCCTTTGCGTAGACCGCCAGGTAGCGGACGGTGAAGTGCTGCTCCTTGCCGTCGCGTTCGACGTGCATCTCCGACACGCCGTTGACGATGCCGACACCGCCGTGAACACGCACGCTCCGATCCTTTGGGGCGATGCCGCGGTAGTGAGGCTTGCCGGCGCGCAAGTTCGCGACGTGCTCGGCCTTCGACTCGAGCCGCGCGGTGGAGTGCACGTACGTCAGGTCGTCGGCCAGCGCGGCGTCGAGCGCGGCCCAGTCGCCCTTGCGCATCGCCTCGAAGCGGCGATCGTCGGCGCGCAGCACGTCGGCCTCGACCCCGGTCATCGTCTGGGTCCCCGTTGGCGTCATGACACCCTCCTTTATACTCCTGCGGCGATGGGCCGGGCGCTGGCGCGCGCGCGGCACGCCGGAATCACGTGCTTGCCGAACATCTCGATCGATTGCAGCGCGCGCTCGTGCGGGATGGTCTCCGTCTGCGTGATCAGCATGACCTGATCCACACCGGCCTCTTCGTACAGGCGCACGCCTTTGATGCAGCTGTCCGGGTCGCCGGCGATGATGATGCCCCGGTCACACAGCGTGTCGGGGTCCATCTGGCCGAAGGCCGCTCGCGCCGCGCCCGGCCCGCTGTCGAGCGAGATGCCGACCTGCGCGGCCTGCTCCTTGTGCGCTTCGTCGGACTGCCGCAGCCACCGCCCGAAATCGGCCTTCAAGTGGTCGGGCACCCCGCCCCACGACTCCAGCAGCTGCTCGTACGCGTTGACGCGATCGCGGATGTACGGCTTGTCGGGGCCGAAGAATGTCTTGAGCGACAGGGCCGCCAGCGCCCGCGCCTCCTGGTTGTTCTCTCCGCAGAAGGAGTGCACGTTGTTGCCCCAGAAGTCGTTGACGACGGCGCCCACCGGCGTCGCCTGCTTGACCCGCGCCCGATAGCGCGCGACGTGCTCGGCCAGGAGGGTCGTGGCATACGTGGCGGACGACAGCACGCCGATGCCCTTTTCCGCCGCCACGTCGAAGCTCTCGGTTTGCGTGCACGCCAGGTACAGACGCGGATGCGGCTTCTGGTACGGCTTCGGCAGCACCCGGCGCGCCGGCACCTTCCAGAAGTTCCCTTCCCAGGAAAACTCGTCCGACTGCCAGATGCGCGGGAGCATGGTGATCGATTCTTCCCACATCGCCCGCGTGTTCCTGGGGTCGATCCCTTGACCGAGCTGTTCGTAGGCGTTGGAGCGCCCGGTTCCGAGCTCGAGACGGCCGTCGGTCAGCTGGTCGATCATGGCGGCCCGTTCGGCGACCCGGACGGGATGGTGAGATGGCAAGATGCACACGCCGAAGCCGATCCGGATCCGCTTGGTCAGCTGGCTCAACGCCCCGAGCAAAACTTCCGGACACGGCGAGCCCGAGAACCCCGTGAGGAAGTGATGCTCCACGAACCAGAGGTTGTCGAAGCCGACCTTCTCGGCCACCACGCACTGTTCCAGCGTCTCTTTGTAGAGCGTGTTCCAATCGACGCTGGTGCCCTTGAACGGTCGCTGCGCTTCGTAGAGCAGGCCGAATTGCATGCTCGATCTCCTGGATCGATCCGGGTAAAAGCGAGGTGATCCTACCACGCGTCGTGCCCGCCGGGGGAGCTTGACGCGGCCACGGCGCTGGCTCAGGATCGTCCTACCGCGCCGCGCGGATCTGAAGCTCTACCCCAAGAGGAGGAACGATGCGTCATCTGCGACGTACGGCCTGTGCCCTGTTCGTTCTGCTTGCCGTCGCCACACCAGCCGCGGCCGCCCCCGAGGGCCAGGTGACGTGGGGCGTGCACATCTCACTCGCGCCGACGTGGTTCGATCCCGCCGAGACCCAGGGGCTCATCACGCCGTTCATGGTGATGTACGCGATCCACGACGCGCTGGCGAAGGCGATGCCCGGGAACCCCACCGCGCCCAGCCTGGCGGAGTCGTGGCAGGTCTCGCCCGACGGCCGCGTGTACGACTTCACGCTGCGCAAAGGCGTGAAGTTTCACAACGGCGACCCGTTGACGTCCGATGACGTGAAGTTCTCGTTCGAGCGGTACAGGGGTGCGGCCACCAAGACCCTCAAGGAGCGCGTCGCGGCGATCGAGACACCCGGCCCACTCCAGATACGGTTCCGGCTGAAGAACCCCTGGCCTGATTTCATGACGTTCTACACGGCGGCCAGCGGCGCCGGCTGGATCGTGCCGAAGAAGTACGTCGAGCAGGTCGGCGACGAGGGCTACAAGAAGGCGCCTATCGGGGCCGGGCCGTACAAGTTCGTCTCGTTCACGCCCGGCATCGAGCTGGTCATGGAGGCGTTCGACGGGTACTGGCGCAAGACGCCGAGCGTGAAGCGGCTCGTCTTCAAGGTCATCTCCGACGAGACGACCCGGCTCGCCGCGTTGAAGCGCGGCGAGGTCGACATCGTGTACTCGATCCGGGGCGAGCTGGCGGAAGAGATGCAGCGGACACAAGGGCTCACGCTGAAGGCGACGGTGATCCAGGCTCCGCAGTGGGTGAGCATGTTGGACCAGTGGGATCCGAAGTCTCCCTGGCACGACCGGCGGGTGCGCCTGGCCGCCAATCTCGCGATCGATCGCAACGCCATCAACCAGGCGATCACGCTCGGCCACTCGAAGCTGACGTACAGCATCATCCCGAGCACCTTCGACTTCTACTGGCAGCCTTCGGCCTACGCGTTCGATCCGGCGCAGGCCAAGAAGCTCCTCGCCGAGGCGGGCTTCCCGAGCGGCTTCGACGCGGGCGACTACTACCTGGACGTCGCCTACGCCAACGTTCAGGAGGCGATCGCGAACTACCTGCAGCAGGTGGGGATCCGCACCAGGCTGAAGCCGATCGAGCGCGTGGCGCACTGGAGTAGCTACGGGGAAAAGAAGTACAAGAACCTCGCCTACACCGCCAGCGGCGCCTTCGGCAACGCGGCCACGCGCCTGGAGACCTTCGTCGTCGCCGGAGGCCAATACGTCTACGGCAGCTACTCGGACATCGACTCGCTCTTCAAGGATCAGGCGGCCGAGCTGGACCGCAAGAAGCGCGAGGCGCTTCTCTTCAAGATCCAGCAGCTCATGCACGAGAAGGTGATGCACATCCCGGTCTGGGAGCTGGCGTTCATCAACGGTCAAGGGTCGCGCGTGCAGGAATCCGGCCTCGGTCTGATTCCTGGCCACGCCTATTCGGCGCCTTACGAGGACGTGAAGCTCAAGGCGAAGTGACGACGGGCGCCGCCCGGCGCGCGGAGCGCCGCGCGCGGCCGAGCCTCGCGCCCGCGCGCGCGCCGGCAGTGGCGAGGAGGGCCGCGAGCCTGGCGAGCGCGGGCTGGCGGCGGGCGGCGGGGCGCCAGACCAGAGTGACCGGTAGCACCGGCACCTGCGCGGGCGCGCTGACGACTCGGTCGAGAGGCGCTTCGGCGAGCGCGAGGGCGGGGACCAGGCCGATGCCGAGCCCGCCCGAGACGTACGAGAGCAGCAGCGACACGCTCGGCACGTCGATGGTCGACACCGGGCGGATGCGCGCCTCGGCGAGGTACTGGTCGAGCAGCGCGCGGCCACGGCTCTCGGCGGCCAGGCGCAGGACGGGCTCGTGGCGCAGCCGCGCGGTCAGCGACGCCCGGTCGCGACGCGCGCGTCGCGGACCGACCCACACGAAGGGCTGGTCGAAGAGGTGCCGGTCCTCGAGGCCGCGTGGAGTTTCCTGCCCCGTGACCACAGCGAGGTCGACGTCACCGCCGGCGACCAGACGCACGCCCGCCCCTGAGTGAGTGGTGATGATCTCGAAACGCACGGGCGGCTCTTCGTCGAGCAAGTCGCGGAGCACCGGCGCCAGCAGTCCCTTGCCGAGGTAGTCGCTGGCCGCCACGCGGAGCGTGACGGCGGGACGGCCGGCCAGCTCGGCGAGCTGACCGAAGGCGGACTCTGCCCCGCTCCACAGCTCGCGCACGACGGGTAGCGCCGCCTCGCCGGTGGCCGTGAGGCGAACGCCGCGCCCGGCGCGCTCGAAGAGCTTGATGCCGAAGTGTGTCTCGACGCGGCGGATCTGCTGGCTCACGGCCGACGAGGTGATGTGACGCTGGCGCGCCGCCGCCCCAACCGAGCCCGTGCGCGCCACCGCGAGCAGGGTCTCGAGGGCGGGAAAGAGGGCGGCGTTGATCATGAAGCAGATCTTACCATTCAGTGCAGGAACGTTTCACTGGACTACACAGTCGCGGTGGGGCACGATACGCGCGCGGTGGCGGCGCCCGAAGCCGGACGAGCCCGTATTTCAAGGAGGAGTCGCATGGCACGCACGCTGCTCGACAAGGTATGGGAGGCGCACACGGTCCGGACGCTGCCGTCCGGCCAGACCCAGCTCCTGATCGGCCTGCATCTGATCCACGAGGTGACGACGCCGCAGGCCTTCCAGATGCTGAAGGACTCGAAGCTCAAGGTGCGCATGCCCGAGCGCACGTTCGGCACGCTCGACCACATCATCCCGACGACCGACCAGACTCGCCCCTACGCCGACCCGCTGGCGGAGGAGATGGCGGTCCACATGATCCGGAACATGAAGGAGTTCAACCTACCGCTCTTCGACATGTCGACCGGCAAGCAGGGCATCGTCCACGTGATCGGGCCCGAGCTCGGCCTGAGCCAGCCGGGGATGACCATCGCCTGCGGCGACAGTCATACCTCGACCCACGGCGCCGTCGGCGCCATCGCCTTCGGCATCGGCACGACACAGGTGCGTGACGTCCTGGCGACGCAGTGCCTCGCGATGGCCAAGCCCAAGCTGCGGCAGGTGTGGGTTGAGGGCGCGCTCGCCAACGGCGTCTACGCCAAGGACGTGATCCTGACGATCATCAACCAGCTCGGCGTGAAGGGCGGCGTGGGCTACGCCTACGAGTACGCCGGGCCCGTCATCGAGCGCATGACGATGGAGGAGCGCCTGACTGTTTGCAACATGTCCATCGAGGGCGGCGCGCGCTGCGGTTACGTCAATCCCGACGCGACGACGATCGAGTATCTGCGCGGCCGGCAGTACGCGCCCGCGGGCGCCGCCTTCGACACGGCGGTCGCCTGGTGGAAATCGATGGCGACCGAGCCCGGCGCTGCGATCGACGACGTCGCGCGGCTCGACGGCGCGGCCATCGAGCCGGTGGTGACATGGGGCATCAATCCGGGCATGTCGGTGGGCGTCAGCCAGCGGATCCCAGCGCCCGACTCCGCACCCGAGGCCGATCGGTCCACCTTCCGTGAGGCGCTCGCTCACATGGGCTTCGAAGCCGGTCAGCCGATCAAGGGCGCGAAGATCGACGTGGCCTTCGTGGGCTCGTGCACCAACGGGCGCCTGTCTGATCTTCGTGCCGCCGCGGCGGTCGCGAAGAAGGGTAAGGTGGCCAAGAGCGTGCGTGCCCTCATCGTGCCGGGCTCCCAGCAGGTGGCCAAGGCCGCCGAGGCCGAGGGCCTGCACGAGATCTTCCAGGCCGCGGGTTTTCAGTGGCGCAAGGCGGGCTGCTCGATGTGCCTCGGCATGAACCCCGACCAGCTCGTGGGCCGCGAGATGAGTGCCTCGTCCAGCAACCGCAACTTCATCGGCCGCCAGGGCAGCCCGACGGGACGCACCCTGCTCATGAGCCCGGCCATGGTCGCGGCCGCCGCCATCACCGGCGCGGTCGCCGACGTGAGGGAGGTCCTTCGATGACTGATTTCAAGCGGCGCCAGATCGCGGGCCGGGGCATCCCCCTGCCCGGCAACGACATCGACACCGACCGCATCATCCCCGCGCGCTTTCTCAAGGAAGTGACCTTCGAAACCATGGGCGAGCACGCCTTCGAGGACGCAAAGAAGCAGAACCCCGAGCACCCCTTCAACCAGAAGGTCTACCAGGGCGCCTCGGTGCTGGTCGTCGGCCAGAACTTCGGCTGCGGCTCCTCGCGCGAGCACGCCCCGCAGGCCCTCATGCGCTGGGGCATCGCGGCCATCGTCGGCGGATCCTTCGGCGAGATCTTCTTCGGCAACTGCGTGATGCTCGGCATCCCGTGCCTGCGCGCGTCGCAGGAGGATCTCGAGTGGCTTCAGACGGCCATCGGCCGCTCGCCGCAGGCGCCGGTGACTGTCGACGTCGAGAAGCAAGAAGTGCGCTTCGGTGACCGCGTCATCAAGGCGACCGTGCCCGACGGGCCGCGCAATCAGCTCGTTGGGGGCACATGGGATTCGACCGCGGTGCTGCTCGAGGCGGGCGCGACGATCGAGGCGACGGCAGGGAAGCTGCCGTACGTCGCGGGGTGGTGATCCGGCATCGTCACCGACGGCTGGGGGCGTGGCCCCATCCAGACGATCGTCGTGGCCCCGTCCAGGCGGTGATCGCCCGCTTCGGCGCGACCTACGACCTCAGGATGGCAAGGGTCGGCATGTGCCGACTCACCGCCGACACCATCGCCTTGCTCTAGCTCTTATAGCGACGACGTGATCTCCCGGGTCTGGCCGGCCCTTACTTCGTCGCCACCTGCACCGGCGCGCGCGCCAGCTCCGCCGCAGCGGCCTTGGCCACCGCCGTCCCCTCGAAGAACTTCGGATTCTGCGTTCCCCAGAGGTGAACCGCGTTGGCGAAGGTGAAGTCGCGGAAGTTGTCCTTGCTGATCAGGCCCTCATCGACCAGCTCATGGGCCTCCCGCAGCGGATGGCGCATGTCGATGACGTCGAAGTGTCCGATGTCCGAGCTGTAGATCGCGTTCAGCTTCGAGCCGAACGGATTGCCCCGACCGAAGGCCCACGCATTGGCCCGGTCGTCGGCCTCGCAGCCGAAGTAGAACGGCTTGGCGAACAGGTCGACCCAGTCTTCCTTGCGGGTGATCTGGCAGGCCGAGAAATCGTCGAGATCGGCCACGCCGCCCGTCAGGCTCACGTCATGGTCTGGCCAGCCATCCCGCGCCCTGAGCGCCGCCGCCACGTCCGGGTCGCCATACTTCTCGGCCAGGCTCATCAGCAAGGCGCGGTCGAGCGTACGCGGATCCATGCGCTCCAGCGCCTTGCGATTGCGGCGCTCCCAGTGTTCGCACAGGTCGCCGAAGAGCTGGCAGGCCCAGCCCACGCCGCCTTCGAGGAAGGCGAACCGCAGCTCAGGGAAGCGCCGGGTCACGCCACCCAGGAAGATCGCCTTGGAGACTGCGTGGCCGGCGGCCGCGAAATGCCCGATATGGTTGTAGACGAAGTTCGATGGCGAATTCCGCAGACCCTGATTGCTGCCCGCGCTGTGGAAGGTCGGGGCGATGCCGACCTCCCGGCACTTCGCCCAGACCGGGTCGTAGTCGTAGTCGCTATCGAGCGCAAGCACGTCGTACCAGACCGCGAGGCGCGCCGTATCTTGATCGGTCCCCCCGACCGCGGCTACGCGCCGCGACATGCCGCTGCCGAACATTCCCACCTTCGACCCGAGCTGCTTCGTGACGAATTCGAGCTCCGCGATCGCCTCTTCCGGCGTGTGCATCGGAATGATCGCGGCCGGAGACATCCGGTCGCCCAGGTCGCGGAAGTAGTCCGCGGTGACGATGTTGTGGGCGCGAACGACCGCGCGCCGGGTGGCGTCGTCGCCGATTCGCGGCACGCGCAGGCCGGCGGTCGGATAAATGATCGCGAAATCCGATCCGATCTCGTCAAGGCGCTCGTAGAGCAGGCGTGGCATCATCGCGGTTGCCCGATCGAGCGTATTTGACGCCTGACGAGTCCAGAAGCCCGGCTGGGCAACGCGCCGGCGCCTCCGCTCGGCGACCGTCATGCTCAGGGCGTCGGTCGTGGTCTTCATCGCGGCCAGGAACCCCTCGGCCGCCTTGTCACCGCCAACCTTTCGCAACCGCTCGCTGAAGACGGGGTCGAATTCGACCCAGTGGCCGTCACCGTCGATGACCGGATGGTCAAGGCGAGACCGGATCTCTGCGGCTGTGTGATGCCCGTTGGCGCTCATGTCCTCTCCTCCCAGGGCCCGGCGGGTGAGCCACTCGCGGCTGCGTTGAGCGTCACTCTAGTCCACCTTCGGCTGCTGATCAACGTCTCCAATGTAGGCCGTCGACGACCGCCGACCGTCCGATCCGCTGAGCTCTACGTCACCGCCTGGTGGAGCAGGGCGTGGTCCGCGAGCACGAGCGCGGTCATCGCCTCCACCATTGGCACGGCGCGCGGGAGCACGCACGGGTCGTGGCGGCCACGCCCCTGGATGGTCGTCTCCTCGCGATAGATGCTGACCGTGTGCTGCTCGCGCATGATCGTGGCCGTCGGCTTGAATGCCACGCGGAAGTAGATCGTCTCGCCGTTGGTGATGCCGCCCTGCACGCCCCCCGAGCGGTTGGTACGGGTCCGGATGCGGTCGCCCTCCATGTAGAACTCGTCGTTGTGCTCGGCGCCGGTGAGGTCGGTCCCCGCGAACCCCGAGCCGATCTCGAAGCCCTTGCTCGCGGGCAGGCTCAACACGGCCTTCGCCAGATCGGCCTCGAGCCGGTCGAACACCGGCTCGCCCCAGCCCGCCGGGCAGCCGCGCACGGCGCAGGTGACGACGCCACCTAGCGAGTTGCCGTCCTTACGCGCGGCCTCCACGGCCGCGATCATGCGCTCGGCGACCGCGAGGTCGGGGCAGCGGATCGGCGTCGCGTCGACCTGCTCGCGGCTCACCTTCTCGTGGTCGCTCTCCGCGACGAGCCGGCCGACCTTCGAGACCCAGGCCACGACCGTCACGTTGAAGCGCACGGCGAGGAGCTTGCGCGCGATGGCGGCGGCGCCCACGCGACCGGCGGTTTCGCGCGCGCTCGTCCGGCCGCCGCCGCGCCAGTCGCGGACCCCGTACTTCGCGTCGTACGTGTAGTCGGCGTGGCTCGGCCGGTACTTCTCGCGGACCTCGCGGTAGTCGCCGGGTCGCATGTCCTCGTTCGGAATGAGGAGGCTGATCGGCGTGCCGAGCGTCTGCCCCTCGAAGACGCCGGACAGGATCTGCACCGTGTCGGATTCCTTGCGCTGCGACACGAGCGCGCTCTGTCCCGGTGCGCGGCGGTCGAGGTCCGGCTGGATGTCGGCTTCGGACAGGGGCAGCCGTGGGGGGCAGCCGTCGACGATGGCGCCGGTGGCGCCACCGTGCGACTCGCCCCACGTCGTCACGCGAAAGAGGCGTCCCCAGGTGTTGCCCATGCGTCGAGGATACGTGTCGCGATGCCCGAACTCAAAGCCCTCCGGAATGGCGCGGGATGACAGGCGCAGTGGGCCACGGTACACTCGCGCGGAACCGCGCATGGCCGACCTTTGGACTCGCATCAGTGCCTCTCGTGACTATGTCGCCGTGTTCACCGTCCTGGGGGCCGCGCTCAGCCTTCTGCTCACCCAGCTCGGCGCCGCCACGTGGCAGACGATCTCCAGGATCCTTCCCGCAGCCGCCGTCGTCTTCGCCTTTCTGGCCTGGCTCCGCCCTCGGGTCTTCCCAACGTGGCGGCTGCTCGAGCTCTGCCTCTACGCGGGTCAGCGATTTCCGGTCACGCGTTCCATCGACGACGCGTTGTACTGTTTCTGGTGGGCTGCCTGGCGTCGTCGAGGCTGTCGCCTGCGCACCTTCGACGTCGCACGTCTGCGCGTGGAGGCCGAGCTGCTCACGGGTGGCAAGGATCGTGGAGGGGCTGCGTCCGCCGAGCGTCGCTGGCGCGAGCACCTCGAGGCGATGCTCAACGAGCGACGGCTCATGCTGCACACGAGTCCGGCCGATCCCCGATTCCGTACCGAGATTCCCGACTGCCTTCCCCTGACGTCCAGCGTCGTCTTCCCGGGCGTCGATCACTATTTCAAGACGCTGGCAAGCGTGGGGCGAGCCGACGATCACTTCCTCTCGGAGGTTCACGTGACCTCGGCCTACGTGGCCCCCCTGTATCTCCTCACCGGTCAGCTCGGCCACTTCGACGACAACTGGCGCGCCATCGTCCACGCTTACGCGGACGTGACCTCGATCCATGATCCGATCTCCGACGAGCCGCTGCGCCACCTGCGGGCTTTCCAGTTCGCCTGCTGGATCGTGTGGGGGCCGAGCATCCCCATCTGCACCTGCTCGTCCTGGAACCACGAAGGCAAAGACGCCATCGGGTTCCAGCTCGGCTACGGTGATGAAAACACTTCCGTGATCCTCTACGACGAGGGGCGCGCCCTGCGCTTGAGGCTGCAGCGGGCCCGCCGCCGTGTGGCACGGGCCCTGGCGCCGGCAGCATCGCCGGAGGTCTCGCCGCTGGCCGTGGAACTCGATGCCGTGGTCGTCGTACGGCGGCCGGGGTTCGGCAACCGCGCACGCCTCTGCCGCGCGCAGGCCGAGCTCCTCGACGCCGATACGGATCGACTGGTTCTGGAGTTTCGTCGGCTCGACGTGGCGGCCGGCGCCGGGCGCAGCTACTACTCCGCGTACCTGTGGGTCATGTTCGTGCTCGAAGCGGGCCCCGGCAACCTTCTGATGTCCCCGGGCGAGCCGTGGCGTGCCCTCCTGCCATTCTTCGTGCACGGCAACATCGCCGATTCGTCGACCTACGCGTTCCTGAAGGAGCGCCTCGCGAACGAGGCATTGGACGCAATCGAGGCGGTGATCCGGCGCCCCGATACGCCACCCGGCGTGTCCTTCGTGTACATGTCGGCCATCGACGATTCCGGCTGCGGCTTTCGACCGCTCATGCCCGATCCCGGCGAGCAGATCAAGCACACACTGCGGCGGCTACTCGCCGACCGCTTCCGCGCGATCGCGACGCGCGTGCGCATCGAGGACGACCCGGCCAGCCTGCGGGCGACCGACGGGACCTACTACGCGACGCTCTTCTCGTCGTGTCACCTGCCCGAGACGATCAGCACCTACTTCGAGTGTCTCGACCACCTGGGAAAGGGCCTGCCGCATGGCGCGAGCGTCGTCTGACATCCGCGACCTCGGCACGTCACCCGCGGACCGCGACCTTCTCCGAGCGTTCTACACGGACCTTTTCATTCCCGCCTTCGCGGACGCCGACGAGCGGGAGTCGCTGGTCAACATCCAGCGCTATCTCGAGCTCAAGGCGGCTGGCTGGTACGGAGCGAACAACTACCACATCCGCGTACTGCTCGACGGCGGCCGGCTGGTCGGCGGCACGATCGCCGACTATCTGGCCGGCCCGAACACCGGCGTGATCGAGTTTCTCGTCGTCGCGCCCGGCCAACGCGAGCGCGGCCTCGGGCGCCGCCTGCTCGATGACGTCGAGACCGCACTGGCCGAAGACGCGCGCGCCGCCGGCGCCCCGGGTCTCCGGGCAGTGGTGGCCGAGATGAACGATCCCTTCCACGGCTCGTTCGCTCCCGACAGCATGGATCCCTTTACGCGCTTGCTGGTCTGGAGCAGGTGGGGCTACTCAAAGCTCGACTTTCCCTACGTGCAACCCGCTCTCTCGGCCCAGCAGCGGCCGGTCGCGTCGATGTTGCTGGCCTGGAAACCGGCGAGCGAGACCGGCGACGCGGTCGCCGCGGACATCGTCAAGCACGTCGTGCACGAGTATATGCGCTGGGCCATGCGTATCGAGCAGCCGCAGCACTCGGCCGAGTTCACCGGCATGGCCCGACATCTCGACGGGCGCGCGCAGGTGGCCCTGCTCCCGCTCGACCACTACGCCGGCTACGACCGGGCGCGGCCGCTTGTCATCCGCGAGATCACCGCTGGCGACGCGGATTTGCCGGCGGTCCGCGCCATCTACGAGGCGCACTTTCGCGACGGCGCCTCGGCGATGGAGGCTGCCGCACTCGGTAGCGAGCCGGCAGGCGCGAGCCGGCGCAGAGACGATCACGCCTACCATCTCTGGGCGCTCCGCCCCACGCCCGAGGCGCCGGTGGCCGGGCTCGCCTCGTTCTTCACGCTGGCTGATACCGGCTTCGGCGGCTATATCGTGCTGGCGCCGCCGCTGCGGGGCACGGGCCGCCTCCCGTTGCTGCTCGCCCGAATCGAGACCCAGATGGTGCGCGACCGCTTCGGAGCCAGCGGCTGGTACATCGAGTGTGGCGACGCCGTGCTCGCCACCTTCCGGCGCGTCGGCTTCTACGAGGTCGCCATCCCGTATCGTCAGCCACCGTTGCGCCCCGGCGGCCCGGCGCCGGCGCTGCACCTTCTCTACAAGCCGTTCGGCCGGGTCTACGCGCCGCCGGCGCTCTCCGGCGCGGCCCTGCTCGCGTCGCTGCGCCGGATCCACCGCGTCGTCTACGCCATCGATCGTCCCGAAGGTGAGGCGGTCTACCGCGACCTCGCGCGCGAGATCGACGGGCGCGCGGTCGTCCCGCTGCGCTGACGCAAGTACAGATCTGGGTCGACGGCGACGCGGGCCCTCAGGTCATCAAGGAAATGCGTCCGTGCCGGCTCTCGCCAAGAAGGAGTAGACTCGATCGACTTCGGTCGCCCGAATCCCTTCAAGGGGGAGAAGCCGATGGTCGAGACGCTCGCCGCTGACGTCCACCCGCCGTATTTGTACCCGGACTATAAGAGCACCCGGCTCCGGGCGCCGGCGCAGCCGCTGGTTCGAGTCGCGCCGAATCCGCTCGAGGCGGGGGGGCCGGCGTTCCCGAGGCATTTCGTGAAGGACAGCGAGGCCGATCTCACGACCTGGGGGAAGAGCGCGCCCCTCGGCGAGAAGATGGTGCTCGTCGGCCGCGTGCTCGACGAGGACAGCCGGCCGGTGCGACGGTCGCTCATCGAGGTGTGGCAGGCCAATGCTTCGGGGAAGTATCCGCATCCAGTGGATGACCACGACGCGCCCCTCGATCTGAACTTTCTCGGCAAAGGGCAGCTGCTCACAGACGCCGAGGGTCGCTACCGGATCGTGACCGTCAAGCCCGGCGCTTACCCCTGGCAGAACCACGCCTTCGGGTGGCGACCGGCCCACATTCACCTCTCCCTCTTCGGCAACGCCTACGCGCAGCGGCTCATCACGCAGATGTTCTTCCCCGGCGATCCGCTGCTGGCCATCGATCCGATCTTCAACAGCGTGCCCGAGGCCGGGCGCAAGCTCCTGATCGCCGATCTCGACCTCGAGCACGGCGTCGAGGGCGTCGCGCTCGGGTACCGGTTCGACATCGTGCTACGCGGTCCGCGCGCCACTCCGTTGGGGGTGTGACCATGGCGAAGCCCACGCCCTCCCAGACCGTCGGGCCGTTCTTCGCACGCGAGCTGCTCTGGAGTGATGGCGGCACGGTGCTGTTCCCCGGTCGCGGCGATCGCGTCACGCTGACTGGACGCGTGTTCGACGGCGCCGGCGCCCCCATCTTCGATGCCCTCTTCGAGACCTGGCAGGCAGACGCAGCCGGCAAATTCCCCTCGGGGGGCGATGGAGCCAGGCCGTACGGCTACGGCCGCGTCTCGACGGACACCGACGGCCGTTATGCGATCGAGACGGTCATGCCCGGTTCGTTCAGGGGCCCAGGCGGCGAGACGTACGCGCCCCAGATCAGCGTCACGATCTTCGCGCGCGGGCTCCTGAAGGCCCTGCAGACCCGCGTGTTCCTCGCCCCGCTCGACGCGATCAAGGACGATCCCCTGGCCCGCGCCATCGGCGATCCTGACCGGCTCCGCACGCTGATCGCGACTCGTGATCCCGGCGATCCGAAGATGTATCGCTGGGACGTTCGGTTGCGCGGAGCCGGCGAAGCGGTCTTCATCGAGTACTAGCGCGCGGGCGTCGATCGCCGTGAATCTCGTCGGCCGGAGCTTCGCGCGCGACACATTCACCCAAGCATTGTCGGCTGAGGCGTTCGTGCGGGCGATGCTCGACTTCGAGCGCGCGCTCGCCGGCGCCGAAGCCGACGCCGGCGTCATTCCCCAGGAAGCAGCGCGGGTAATCGCGAAGGCCTGTACGGATCTGAGCCTGTCACCCGAGGCTCTGGCCAGCGAGGGCAAGCGCTCGGGCTCGCTGGCGGTTCCCCTGGTCAAGGCGCTCACCGAGCACGTCGCTCGCGCGGACACGCGCGCTGCGGCCTTCGTGCATTACGGCTCGACGAGCCAGGACGTGCTCGATACCGCGCTGATCCTGTGCCTGAAGCGCTGCCTCGCCGACGCCGACCGCGTCCTCGCCACGGCGGTGCGCCGTCTGGTCGGTCACGCGCGGCGCCACGCCGCCGTCGTGATGCTCGGCCGGACGCTCATGCAACCCGCCACGCCGATCACGGCCGGCCTGAAGATCGCGCGCTGGGCGGCGGCGCTCCATCGCTGCCGGCTACGCCTCGCCGAGGCACGTGAACGGGCGCTCTGCGTTCAGCTCGGCGGCGCCGTCGGCACGCTCGACGCGCTGGGCAGCAAGCGCACCGGCGTACGCCACGGCCTGGCAATGCGCCTGCACCTGGGCGAGGCGCGCGCCTGGCACGATCACCGCGACTAGCTGCTACGCCTGATGGCCGAGCTGGCGATCGTCACGGCGACGGTGGGCAAGATCGCGCGCGACGTCGCCCTGCTCTCACAGGCCGAGGTCGGCGAGATGCTGGAGTCGCTACCGGCGAAGGGCGTGGGCGGCTCGAGCGCCATGCCCCACAAGCGCAACCCCGTCGCCTGTCTTCAGGCGCTGGCCGCCGCCGCTCGCGCGCCTGGTCTGATGGCGACGCTCTTCTCCGGCGCGCTTGGCGAGCACGAGCGCGCGCTCGGTGGCTGGCAGGCCGAGCTGGTGACCATCCCCGAGCTGGTGGACGCCGCCGGCAGCGCGCTCGATGCCCTCGAGCGGATCGCCGGTGGTCTCGTGGTGAATGCCGAGCGGATGAAGGCCAACCTGGAGTCGCTGCAGGGCCTCGTGTTCTCCGAGCGCCTGGCCCGCCTGCTCGCCCGCGACACCGATCGCGCCAGCGCGCAGGCACTCGTCGACGACTGGTCCACGGTCGCGGTCAGGGAGCACCGGCACCTCAGGGACGTCGCCATCGCCGCCCAGCCATCGCTGGCCGGACAGGTCGACGTTGTGTTCTCGCTCGAGGCGATCGTCACCGACCTGGCGCCGGTCCTCGACGAGACGTTGGTCGGAGTCGCGGGCGAGGGCTGAGCTGACCGACTCGGCGCCGAGTGAGGCAGGACGCAGCGCCGCCTACGGCCGAATCCCCTTCCAGTCCCCCACCTTCTCGAACGCCGACGCCGCCCGGTAGATCGACACCTCGTCGAAGTGCTTCGCCGTCAGCATCAGCCCGGCCGGCAGCCCGTCGCTGAGCCCGCAGGGCACGCTCATCGACGGATGACCGGTGACGTCGAATGGCGCGGTGTTCGGGAGCATCTCGAACGCCCGCTGGATGATCTCCATGCGCGGCGCGTCGGGCTTCGGGATCGGCGTGGCCTTGAGCGGCAACGTCGGCATCAGCAGCAGGTCGTAGTCCTTCAGCACCGCGTCGTACGCGGCGCGGAGCGTACGGGCGAGGTTCTGCGACTTCGCATAGTAGTGGCCGCGGTACTTGTTCAGCGCGTACTGCCCGAAGAGGATCGTCGTCTTGAGCGTGTCGGAGAACTCGTCGGCCCGCTGCCGCCAGGCCGAGTGCGCATCGATGAGGCTCGTGACGTAGAGGCCCTTCCAGTTGAAGCCGAAGCCGTTGCCGTTCAGCATCTGCCAGGTCGCGCCCTCGACGGCGATCGGCGTCCAGATAACTGGCCCGGCCAGGTGGAGCGGGATCGAGACCTCGTCCACCTGCGCGCCGAGTTGCTTGAACGTCGCGGCGGCCTTGCGGACCAGGGCGTCCACGTCCGCCTCGGAGTTCGGGTGGCCAAAGCCTTCCTTCACGACCGCGATCTTCATGCCCCGCGCTTCTCCCGTCAGCGCGCTCGTGTAGGCCGCGGTCTTGACGTTCACCTGGCGCGGGTCGAGCCCGTCGGGCCCGGCCAGCACCTCGAGCAGCAGCGCGTTGTCGGACACCGTCGCGGTCATGGGGCCGGTGTGATCGAGCGTCAGCTCGATGGGGAAAACGCCGGTGTAGGGCACGAGACCATGCGTCGGCTTCAGGCCGTACACGCCGCAGTAGGCGGACGGGATGCGGATCGAGCCACCCTGGTCGCCACCGATGGCCATGTCGACCTCGCCCGCCGCGACGACCGCCGCGCTGCCAGAGGACGACCCGCCCGCCGAGTAGCCCGGCCGGCGCGGGTTCTGCACGGGCCCGGCCGCGCTCGTGTGACTGCCGCCCGAAAAGCAGAAGTACTCGCAGTGCACCTTACCCAGGATCGTCCCGCCCGCATCGAGCATGCGCGTCACGATGGTGGCGTCGACGTCGGGCACGTAGCCCTCCAGCGTGGAGGCGCCGTTCATCATGGGCACGCCGGCCAGGCAAACGTTGTCCTTCAGCGCGATACGCTTGCCCTTCAGCTTGCCCGCGGGCGCGCCCTGCACCTCGCTCTTGTAGTACCAGGCGTTGTACTTGTTCTCCGCGCCTTCCGGCCGGTAGCCGGGCGTACGTGGGTACTTCACGGGTGGCATCGGGTCGGCCATCGCCTCGATCGCGTGATAGGCTGCCACGGTGCCGCCCATGGTCTCTAGAAAGAACGCGACGTCGGCGTCGGAAAGGCTCATCCCGAGTTGCCGGCCGACGGTCTTGAGCTCATTGGGAGTCGGGAGCTTTGCGCTGGCCATGGGATCCTCCTCTGCGCGTCCTTCTGATCCAGGAAGGTACCATCCTCGACAAGGCGGCGGGTGAGTGCAGATCTGGGTCGACGCCGATGCGTGCCCCCTGGTCATCAAGGAGATCCTGTTCCGGGCCGCCGAGCGCGCGCAGATCATGACGACGCTGGTCGCCAACACGCTGCTTCGCGTGCCCCCATCCCCCTTCATCAGGAGCGTCCGCGTGGCCAAGGGCTTCAACGTCGCCGACCATCAGATCGTGGAGCAGATCGAGCCCGGCGACCTGGTGATCACCGCCGACATACCTCTGGCCGCCGAGGTGATCGGGCGCGGAGCTCACGCGCTCGACCCGCGAGGAGAGCTGTACTCGGAGGACAATGTCCGTGAGCGCCTGGTCATGCGCAATCTCATGCAAGAGCTGCGGTCCACCGGCGATATCCTCGGCGGCCCGGCACCGTTCAGCCAGAGCGACCGGCAGCGCTTCGCCAATCACCTCGATCGTCTACTGACCCGATCAGGCCGCTAAGATACCCGCGAGCAAAACCCCGAGGCGCCCTTGGACTAGGACGGGTTGGGCGGCTCGACGAGCTGGATCGTCTCTTCCTGGGGGGAGGCTGGACATCTCGATCGTCGACCTCCGAAGGCTCTGAGCCTGGATTGCCTTTGAAATCCAGAAGGCGGATAATCGGCGGCCCATAGGAGGCGCCGTGACTCCCGAGACCAGGACCAAACCTCAGGTCGCGATCATGAACGCGGTCCACGACCTGCCCGTGCTGGTCGCCCGCGACAAGGGGTTCTTCCGGGACGAGGGGCTCGACCTCGAGTTCGTGACCACGCCGGGGATGGCCCAGGTCACGAGCACGCATACCGTCAAGTTCGATTCCGTCTTCGAGCGCCCGCTCGACTCCGTCTACAACGAGGGTGGCATCGACTGTTACCGCATGTGCGAATGGGCATCATGAAGCGCGCCGTCGAGGCCAACGCCCAGGGGCTGCGCGGGCGCAAGATCGTGGCGCTGGGCGCCTCCATGTCGAAGTTCGCTATCGTCGTCTCCCGCGACTCCGAGATTTACGAGCCCGAGATGCTGAAGGACAAGCCGATCGCGGTGACGCCGAACAACGGCTCGGAATTCACCACGCTGAAGATGCTGGAAGGCTTCCTCACGCCCGAGCACGTCAAGAGGACCAATCTGGGATCGATGCTCAAGCGTCTCGAGGCGGTGCGCGACGGCAAGGTCGCGGCCGCGAGCCTGGTCGAGCCATGGATCAGCGTGGCGCAGAAGTGGGGGCTACGCATCCTGATCGAGTCGCACTCGACGCGCAGCGAGGCCGCGGGCGACGACCTCGAAGGGTCGACGCTCGCCAAGATGTTCCGCGCGCAGGCGAGGGCGGTCGCGCTGCTCGAAAAGGACCCGACGCCGTTCGTCCATTACCTGACGCGCGAGACGGGCGGCTTGCTCGAGCCGAACGAGCTGCAGACCTGGCGCCTGCTGCACGCCGCCCCGCAACCCTACACCCGCGAGCGCTTCGACGACACCTACACCTGGACGGTGAAGTGGAACATGACCGTGCCCGGCGCGACCTACGAGAACACCGTCGACAATCGAGCGTGGCAGTAGCGCGCCGAAATCCCGTGCCGGCTCTGCGCAGCCGCCGGCGACCAGAGGTTCCGGCATCGAAGTGCATCCTTGAGGCTTCCCAGGGCACGACTGCAGGCAGCGTCCTTCGAAGCCTGGGTTGACACGTCCCTGCGCAGTTGACGGTCGGACTCGATCAACGCGGTATCGATATGGTTGGCCGCGATCGTGTAGATCTTGGCGAGCTCGGAATTGTCGATGGTCGCGAAGGTGCCCGCCGCAAAGCCGCCGCTTATCGCGACCAGCGCAATCGTCGTGGTGCCGGCTGCCGCGGCGGCGTGCCCGCCGGTCGCCGTTGCCGCACCGAGGCCGAGAATGCCGGCGCCGATTCCCATGGCCGCGTGGAGCGCAACCCGGGGGCAATGCCGCTCAGGCGCATCGCAGGGGCCCTCAATGAGACGACAGCGGCGCTTCAGTGCCGGACGAGCTCCGCCGCCTCAAGGCCTCGCGGCGCTAGCGTCGTACTCCCAGCGCCCGAGGTGTCAATGCACGCCCCTGTCGAAGGAATGCAAAATCGCGAGCGGAGAGGTGGATCCAGGACCATCTTGCCGCTAGAATTCGCTCCGACAGCCAGAGGTTCGCAGGAGGAATGGCCATGAGCGTTCCACTTCGCGTCGTGCACTACGTGAACCAGTTCTTCGGTGGTATCGGCGGCGAGGACCAGGCGGATGTCGGCGTGACCGTGAAGGCCGACGCCGTGGGCCCGGGCCGCGTCCTCGAGAAGACGCTGGGCGACGGCGCGCGCGTCGAGGCCACCCTGATCGGCGGCGACAACTTCGTCAACGAGCGTGCGGACGAAGCCGCGCGCGTGATCGCCGCCGAGCTCGACCGGCTCAAACCCGATGTCCTCATTGCGGGCCCGGCGTTCGGCTCGGGGCGTTATGGCCTGGCCTGCGCCCTCGCCTGCAAAGTCGCGCAGGCCCAGGGCGTCCCCGCGATTACGGCGATGCACCCCGAAAATCCCGGCGCATCGAGCGCCCGGCGCGAGATCTACATCGTGCCCACGGGCGCGTCGACGACGTCCATGCAAGCCGCGCTCGACGCGCTAGCGCCCCTGGTGCGGCGCCTGGGCCGAAGAGAGCCCCTGGGGTCGGCCGAGGTCGAAGGCTACATGCCCCGAGGCATCCGCCGCGTCCACGATCGCGGGCGCCCGGGCTATCAGCGCGCGCTCGACATGCTGCTCGACAAGCTCCACGGGCGGCCCTATCGGTCGGAAGTGCCGTATGCCGCGCCCGAGCGCGTCCCCCCTGCACCGCCCATCGCCGACCTCTCGCGCGCCCGCATCGCTATGGTCACGACCGGCGGCCTGGTGCGGAAGGGCAATCCCGACAGGCAGGTGTCCGCGAACGCCGTGCGCTATCACCGGCACACGGTGGCGGAGCTCGAGTCGCTCTCGCCCGCGGACTGGGAGGCCTACCACGCGGGCTACTTCAATCATCTCGTCAACAGCAATCCGAACTACATCCTGCCGCTCTCGTTCCTGCGCGACCTCGAGCGCCAGGGCAAGGTCGGGCATGTTCACGAGCACATCTACGCGCTGCCCGGCGTGAGCACGCCGGTGGCGGTGTCGGCCGGGCACGGGCGCAGCATCGCCGCGGACCTCAAGGCCGGAGGTGTCGAGGGCGCGCTGCTCGTCGCCACCTGAGGGACGTGCAATCGTTGCGGCGCAACGATCGCCAAGGAGATCGAGCGGGTCGGAATTCCGGTGGGGATGATCTCGGCCATCTACAACTTCGCGCTCACGACGGGAGCGAACCGGGTGATCCGCGGCGCGCGCATCGAGCACGTGTGCGGCGACCCCACGCTGAGCCCGGAGAAGGACTACGCCTTCGGCATGCGCATTGTGACCACCGCGCTCCAGACGTTGACCATCGCCGTGCCCGGACCGACGCTCTTCGATCCGATGACGCCCGGCAAGACCTGAGGTGCGCGCCGCAGGCCGTCGCGGGGCTGGGGCCCCGCCGGCCGAGGCGCGGCTATAGAGAGAGGAGGCCGCGCATGCGTCTTGAGATGGGCACCTTCCCGGTAACGGACATCGTCTTCGGCCGAACGACGCGGTACGACGCGGGCCGGCTCACGGTCGACCGCGAAGCCGTTCTGGCCGCGGTGCGGCAGGACCCGCGAATCGCCACGGCCGAGCTCGAGATCGCGCGGCCCGGCGAGTCCGTGCGGATCTGGCCGGTGCGCGACGTGATCGAGCCACGCATCAAGGTGGAGGGCCCAGGCGTCTGCTACCCGGGCATCTGTGGCCGCGACATCGCCACAGTGGGCGAAGGGCGCACGCATCGCCTCGCCGGCATGGGCGTGGTCGAGGTGTCGAGCGTCAACTGGCACGACGCCGGCGGCGACTACGTCGAGACCTACCTGGACATGTCCGGGCACTACGGCGAGATGTACCCCTACCAGAAGCTCGTCAACCTCTGTCTGGTGGTCGAGCCCGACGCGACGCTGAGCGAAGAGGTCAAGAACTACGCCGTGCACAAAGCCGCGCTCACGGTCTCGGATCAGCTCGGCGAGGCGGTGCGCTCCCTCACGCCGCCGGAGCGCGAGATCTTCGAGCTGACGCCGGTCGATCCGTCGCTTCCCAGGGTCATCTACATCTGGTGCGTGCACTCGCCGCAGGCCATGTCGGGCTCGCCCACCGCGTTCTGCACCGCGACTTACGGCCTGACGCAGCTGACGCCGCCCTGGTACCTGCATCCGAACGAGATCCTGGACGGCGCGCTCACCGGGCCCTATCGCACCGCCTTCGCGATGTCGTGGACCGTGGCGAACAACCCGCTCTTGTCAGATCTCTATCGCCGCCACGGCCGCGACTGGAACTTCCTCGGCGTGATTTCACTCCGCACGGAGTGGACCACGCAGACCGAGAAGCAGCTCATGGCCAACCAGACGGCCAAGCTCGCCCAACAGCTCGGGGCGCAGGGCGCGGTCGTGACGTGGGACGCGGGAGGCAACGAGTTCATTGAAGTGGTTCGCAGCATCCAGGCCTGCGAGCGGCTCGGCATCAAGACCGTCTTCCTCACCAGCGAGGACGACGCGACGGATGGGGCGCCCACCATGCTCGAGCCCCTGCCCGAGGCCGACGCCATCGTGAGCACGAGCTTCTTCAAGAACGTCACGCTGGCCGTGCCCGAGGCGCTCGCCGTGGCGCGCGTGATCGGCCTGCCCACGAAGACCGTTCGCCGCGGCTCGACCATCGGGCTCCACGGCGGCGCCGATGGCGCGCTCGCGACGGCTGGCCCGCTGCCGCCGCCCTGGCGCTACGACGACCACTACGGCTTCGGAAGCCTGAGCTGCATCGAGTAGCGAGAAGTATCTGTTCGGCTGCGAGCGCCGCGCGCGCGCGAGAATTTATCTTAGCCGCACGGGCCGCCCGCAAGAGACTCGCTGGTCCGAGGCGTGACCGTGAGCTAGAATGCCGACTCGAGCGGAGGCGGTCAGCCATGGCTGAACAGCGGAATGCGGATCGGTCGACTCTCGCATCGGAGGTCGCGCCGGCACTGACGCAGAGCGAGATTGACGCGCGCGTGTTCGATCTCTACGACGAGTACTGCCACGGCCGAATCGACCGGCGCGAGTTCCTGCAGCGGGCCGGCGCACTGACGATCGGCGGCGCGTCGGCGCTGGCCATGGCGCAGGCACTGTTGCCCCGCTATGCACTGGCCCAAACGATCTCCTTCACCGACCAGCGGATCAAGGCTCGGTACGTGACCTACCCGTCGCCTGGCGGCACCTCGGGCACCATGCGTGGGTATCTGGTGCAGCCGAACGCGCAGGGGCCGTTCCCCGCTGTCCTGGTGATTCACGAGAACCGCGGACTCAATCCGTACATCGAGGACGTGGCGCGCCGGGCCGCGACCGAGGGATTCGTCGCCTTCGCGCCCGACGGGTTGTCGCCCGTCGGCGGCTACCCGGGCAACGACGACGACGGCCGCACTCTCCAGGCCGGCCTCGACCAGGGCAAGCTGCGCACCGACATGGTCAACAGCGCGCGCTTCCTGAAGGCACATGCGCTGTCCGCCGGGAAGCTCGGGGTCGTAGGTTTTTGCTGGGGCGGCAGTACGACCAACTTCCTGGCGGTCACGCTCGGCGCAGATCTGAAAGCAGCCGTTCCGTTCTACGGCGCGGCGGCCGAGACGGCGGGAGTGCCGGCCATCAGGGCGCCGCTGCTGATCCAGTACGCCGAGAACGACGAGCGCGTCAACGCGATGTGGCCGGCCTTCGAGGCGCCCTGAAGGCGAGCGGCGCCCAGTACGAGATGCACATGTATCCCGGCACCCAGCACGGCTTTCACAACAACTCAACGCCGCGTTACCACGAGGCGTCGGCTAAGCTAGCCTGGGAGCGGACGATCACCTTCTTCAGGAAGCAACTCGCTTGAGCCCGCTTCTGCCTAGGCGAGCATGGCCTGCGCCCTCGCCTCGACCTCCGGGAGTTTTTCGGCAATGAGCCCTTCGTCGAGAGCGGCCGCCACCGTCGGATACCCGGCGCGCGTCAGCATGGCCGGAAGCTTCCCGCTCTTGAACTGATCGAGCGCCCACTTGAAGGGATCCGGCACCAGCGTCTTGTCCCAGTAGATTCGCTCGTTCTTGTACCTGGGCCCGTAGTGGTAGTGCGGGTAGATGCGGAAGCAGTCGAAGGCGAGAAGCTCGACCTCCTGGCCGGCGATGTCGCCGAGGACGTGAATGGCCATGCCGCCGTCCCCCTGACCGGCGACACGCATCTCCAGGCCGAACCGGATGTTGCCCGCCTCGATCACGTCCGTCCCCCGGTTGTGGCGCACCGTGCGGCGCTTCTGGATCGCCATCTCGCACGCCTTGGCCTCCACCTCGTCCAGCGTGGGCATCAGCTGCGAGGGATCGATCTGCAGCGCGATCTGCTCGTACCCGGCGTGCCCCAGCATCGCCGGTAGCTTCCGGCGCAGCTGGGTCATCGTCCACCGGAGCGGATTGCCGGTGACCGTGGGGTCGAGCATGATTCGGACGTTCGTGTTCGCCGGGTCGTAGTGATAGTGGGGGTGATTGTCGAGGCACTCGAACCGGAGCAACTCTCGCTCGGCGCCGTCCACGGTGCCGAGTATCTGAAGGCACACGCCCTGGTCGGCATGGTTCCCGCCTCCCTCTCCCGCGCCCGGGCCGTGGGGTGCGCCCCCGTCGATGTCGCGATATTGCAGGGCGAAGCAGATCGGGCCACAGGGGATCTTTCCGCTGCCGGTGTCCATCGTCGGTCTCCTCTCACGTGATCGAGTGCGCGCTGGCTTCTCTTCTCCGGCACCGGCGCGCCGTTGTCAAGGGGCCCGGCCAAGGCGTTCCCCGGAGACGAGAACGCCGTCCGATTCGACGTTCCGCACCGCACGGAACAGGTAGCCGGCAAGGCTCATGGCCGTGCCCGCGACCGCAGTGAACAGGAACATGACGCCCATCCCGGCACCGGGCCCGAGGCCGACGAGCCAGCCGAACGCTGCCGTGAGCGATCCACCCGCCATCATCGCTGGCTCGAACCAGCCGTCCGCAAGCACGCCGCCCAGGAGATAGCCAAGCGGCATCGTGCTCATGCGGACCGAGCTCCGGATCGAGAAGACGCGCCCCTGCAGGGACGGCGGCACCTTCGACTGCCAGATCGCGAGATCGCTCGCCATGATGACGGGCACGAAAAAGGCGCCCACGAAGGCCGCGACGAGCCACACGGGCAGCGTCCGGCCGATTGCGAAGAGCAGGTCGCCCGCGAGGAACGAGGTTGCGGCGCCCGCGAGGACGCCGTGGATTCGGCGCTGCGGACCGCCCCAGACGCCCATCAGGACGCCACCGGCGACTGCACCGGCACCGAGCGCGCTCTGCACACTCGCGAGGGCGAGCGTGCCGCGTGCGGTCCGCGCGAGGATCATCGGCGGCAGGATCGCGTAGTACGTCAGCGCGGCGAAGAGGTTGATGCCCGTGTAGATCCCCAGGAGCGCCAGCAGGCCGCGTCGCACGCGGATGTACTGGAAGCCGACGCGCAGTTCCTCGCGGAAGCCCGAGGGCGTCGCGTCGTGGGCCTCGGGGACCTCCGGTGGTCGCGGAATCCGCACCGTGACGAGCGTCGCGACGGCCACGAGGAATGTCAGGAGATCGATCACGAGCACACCGGCGATCCCGAGCGCGACGACGACCACGCCGGCGAGGAACGGCGCCACGGCGTCGGCGCCGAACGTCGCGACCGAGCGCAGACCGGCCGCGCGCGCGTAGTGGCGGCTCGGCAGCAGCATCGTCGTGGCGGCGGTGTAGGCGGGACCCTGAAAAGCCCAGCAGATGCCGGAGATCGCCTCGGCGACGTAGAGGTGCCAGACCTCGAGGTGTCCGCCGGCGTACAGGACCAGCACGCCGATCGTCATGACCGCCGCGCCCGTATCCGCGAGCAGCATGATGCGGCGACGGTCGTGTCGATCGATCCACACGCCGGCCAGCGGCGCGAGCGCAATCACCGGAACGAACCAGGAGAATCCGAGCAGCGCGACCGTCGTCGCGCGGCCTGTCCGCTCGTAGATCCAGATGAGCAGCGCGAACGTCGACATCGCGGTGCCGATCTGAGATACGAGCTGGCCGGACCAGACGACGAGAAACGTGCGCACGGCAGCCGGTACTATACGATCGGTTCCCGCCTCGTGAGTGCGGCGTCACCGTCCGCCAGGAATTGTAGGTGATCCTGGGCGATCTGCAGCGCCGCACAATTGCTTCGACAGGATGGCCGGACAGGGGTACGCTTCGGCGACACTGGACCTTGATCCAACCTGCCGAGGAGGGACCCATGGACGTATCGCGTCGTGACTTGGTGGTTGCAGGCTCGTTTGCTCTCGGCGCTTCCGGCCTTCTGCTTAGCGGCTTCGCCAGCGCTCAAGCCAACGACGAGGCGGCGGTCAAAGAGAGTGTCGAGATCCTGCGAAAGGCCCTGTTCGAATCCGACAAGGTCAAGTTGGACCAGGTCGCATCCGCTCAGATCAGCTACGGCCATTCCGACGGGCGGGTCGAGACCAAGGAGCAGTTCATCAACGGGGTGATGACCCGCAAGCAGACCGTCAAGTCGCTGGCCTTTCCGGAGCTCAAGGTGGCCGTGGTCGGCAATGCCGCTATCGCGCGCCACATCTACCTGGCCGAATCCGAGCTCGAGGGCAAGCAGACGACCACCAAGATCGGCGCCCTTCAGGTATGGCAAAAGCAGGACGGCGCCTGGAAGCTGCTGGCGCGGCAGGGGTTCAGACTGCCGGCATAATCCCGAGGAGCGCCACGGCTTCGCCGGGGCGCGACGAACGCTGGGGGTATGAAGGGCCATTTCGTGGCCCCGGGGACGCCAACGCGAAATCGAGGAGCGGCCCGGCTCCGCCGGGGCGCTTCCGAGCGTTGGGGGGTATGGGGGGCCATTTCGTGGCCCCGGGGACGCCAACGCGAAATCGAGGAGCGGCCCGGCTCCGCCCGGGCGCTTCCGAGCGTTGGGGGTATGGGGGGCCATTTCGTGGCCCCGGGGACGCCAACGCGAAATCGAGGAGCGGCCCGGCTCCGCCGGGGCGCTTCCGAGCGTTGGGGGG
>QHSU01000057.1:0-107264 GCA_003220535.1 Candidatus Rokuibacteriota bacterium | reverse complement strand
GGGGCGCTTCCGAGCGTTGGGGGGTATGGGGGCCATTTCGCGGCCCCGGGGACGCCAACGCCAAATCGAGGAGCGGCCCGGCTCCGCCGGGGCGCTTCCGAGCGTTGGGGGGTATGGGGGCCATTTCGCGGCCCCGGGGACGCCAACGCCAAATCGAGGAGCGGCCCGGCTCCGCCGGGGCGCTTCCGAGCGTTGGGGGGTATGGGGGGCCATTTCGTGGCCCCCCATGTCACTTGAAGGCGGGCATGACCTGCGCCGCGAAGCGCTCGAGCTGTTCCAGAATCACCGCCTGGGGCGTGCCGACCGGCTGGCCGACGTTGACGACCTCCAGGCCTGGGTACTTGTGTTGGATCTCCATCAACTGTTCGGTGATCAGCTCCGGTGGGCCGACTAGCCACGTGCCGGCCTTGATCGCGCTGCGCAAGGTTGGCAACCTGGCCTGACGCGCCCGCTTGGGGTCGGCGACCGCGTCGATCTGCTCTGGCGTCAGACCCGGCACGAAGCCGAGCGGGGCGAACATCTTGATGTTCTCCTCGAAGAACGGCGTCGCCTCCTTGATGCCCTGCTCGACGCTGTCGGCGATGTGGAATGAAAACCCGATGCAGAGATCGCCGCCCAGCTCGGTCTCGCGTCCGGCACGAGCGCGCGCCTCACGGAACGCGTGCACGACCTTCTCCGCGGCTCCACCCTGCGCCGCGCCCCCGCCGATGATGCCGTTGATGCCGTGCTTGGCCATGAAGTCCAGCGCCCGCGGGCTGGCGCTGACCACCGGCTGCCAGCACTCGACGGGCAGCGTCTTCGGGCGCGGCACCAGCGTGATCTCCCGGAGCTCGTAGCCCCGGTAAGGTACCTGGGGCGGGAGCGTGTAGTACTTGCCCTGGTGCGAAAAGGCGCGTTGATTGAACGATTTGAAAATGATCTCGACCTGCTCCTCGAACAGCTCGCGATTGGCGTCCTGGTCGAGCAGCGGCGCGCCGAAAGTCTCGACCTCGCGCGTGTGGTAGCCGCGGCCGACGCCGAAGATGACCCGGCCCCCGGTCAGCCGGTCGACGGTGGCGTAGTCCTCGGCCACCCGGAGCGGGTGCCACATCGGCGCGATGTTGAAGCCGCAGCCTATCTTGATCTTCTTCGTGATGTGACAGAGGTGCAGGGCCAGCAACAGGATGTTCGGGATGCACTCGTACCCTTCGCGCTGGAAGTGGTGCTCGGCCAGCCAGAAGGTGTCATAGCCGGTCCGGTCCATCAGCTTCGCGATGGCCTCGCTCTTCGGAAACACCGTCGCCAGTTCGTCGTCGGAGAGCCAGCGGTCGTTCGCCGGCGTGCCGTCCAGCCCCTCGTCGTCCAGATCGACGTGGCCCGCGAACAGACTGCCAAACTGTGTGATCATGCTTGAAGTCCTAGTCGAGGCCTGCAGGGACGCGGCTGGCGTCCTTCGTCAAGGCGGCCGCCGGCGTTTCGATGTTGTAGAGGCGCGCGCAGTTGTCCCAGAGGATCTTGCGGCGGACCTCGTCGCGGAACGGCAGCTCGAGAAACTGCGTCATCGCCTCGGGAAACGCGCCGTCGGAATGCGGGTAGTCGGTCGAGACCACGAAGAAGTCGGCGCCCATCTTGTCGACGACGTCGACCGCCGGCTCCTCGTCCACATCGAGCGCGATGTAGCACTGGCGCGTGAAGTATTCGCTCGGCAGCATCGACAGCTGATGCTCGCAGCCCGGGCCGAACTTCTCCCACTGGTCATCGAGCCGCCACAGCCACCAGTGGAGCCAGCCGGCAGTGCCTTCGAGGAAGGCGCAGCGAAGCCCCGGATGTCGCTCGAGGATGCCGCCGGTGGTCATGCTGGCGATGGCCCCCATCAGCTCGACCGGATTGCGAATGGCATGGGCGATCGGGTGGAAGTTGGCGTGGCCGACGAAGCGCCGCCCCGCATCGTCCTTGAGCGAAGTGTTGCCGGTCGGATGGAATCCGATCGGCACGTCGAGCTCTTCCAGCGCGCTCCACAGCGGCTCGCACGCCTCGTCGTGCAAATGCTGGCCATTGACCGGGTTCGGGGTGCCGATGATGGCGACGGCGCCGAGCTCCCTGACGCATCGGCGCGCCTCTTCGATCGCCGCCGGGATGCTGTGCATCGCGACCTGGGCGGCGAACTTCAGCCGCTCCGGCTGGCTCTGGCAATAGTCGTGCACCCAGTTGTTGTAGGCGCGCGCCAGGGCCGCCGCGTAGTCCGGCGCGAGGTCGTCGTGCATCAAGACCTGTCGCCCCCGCGTGCCGTACATGACGGCGACGTCGACGCCCTCGATATCCATCGCGGTCAGCGTCGAGTCCGGGTCGAACCCGCGGCCGCGCGCGACCTGGAAGTGCGGGTGACGCGCACGGCTCCGGCGCCGTAGCTCGCGGCTGGACGTAGTGGCGGCAGTCGCCTTCCCATGCGCGGGAATCGCCAGCCCCTGCACCTCCATCCCCATGATGGTATCGGCGTTGCCTTTGTCCTCGGAGCTCGCGCTCAGCTTTTGCTGCTGCCCGCCGAAGAACCGCGGCGGGCTCGCTCGATGTGGGCCTTCGAGGTAGCGGGCCCATAGATCGTCCGGCTCCATCATGTGAAGGTCGCTGTCGAGGATCAGATAGCCGTCGCGTGCCATATCACACCTCCACCCGTTTCGAGAGACTGCACCGCCGAGCGTTTTTGCGGGGTCGCGTGTCCCGGCGCTGGCCGATTATCTCCAGGAGAGCAGGCGACATAAAGGCCTCTTCTCGACCCCGCGACCTCCATTGCGCGATCAGGCAGCGGCGGGGCGCTTCCAGCCGAGCCAGTCGACGACGGCCCCGCCCATCACCCGCTCGAGGTCGCGGCCCTTCAGCCACGGCAACTCCTCGGTGAACATCGTCACGCATTGCCGATACGAGCACGGCATGCGAGTGATGTCGGTGCCCCAGAACGAGCGCTCGGGCCCGAACGCCTCGAAGATCTGGCGCAAATAGCCGTGGATGTTCTTGTACGGATAGGGCTGGCTCGAATAGCTCGGGGCGCCCGACATCTTGACCCCGAGATTGGGGTATTTGGCAAGCGCAAGCATGTCCGGAAGATCGGCGAAGGCCGCGGCGTCGGTTACCCCGCTGCCGCCGCCGCTGCGCCCGAGGTGATCGATGTGCAGCTTCAGACGGGGATGCCGCTCGGCGATCTTCGCCAGCGCCGCCATGTTGCCGCCGGCGAGGAGCCCGACGGGCAGTCCCGCCCTCTCGCTCGCCTTCCAGAACCAGTCGAGCGAGCCATCGGTCCACCAGGCCTTCTGACGCGGCTGGTTGAAGGTGAACCGAAACCCGAGCATGCCCGGCCGCTCGCGCCAATGAGCAACAATCTTTTCGCGATCCGGGCTTTCGAGGTCGAAGTGCCCGAGGATGCAGAATTTGTCGGGGTGCCGGCGCACCGCCTCGACGGCGAGAACGTTGACCGCCTCGCCGAGCGAGCTGGGCGGATGGATCACCGCGCAATCGACCCCGGCCGAAGCCATCTCGGCCAGCGCATCATCGACCGAATAGGTCGGGATCTGGCGATGGTGCGCGCTCATCTTGCCGTTCTGCCAGAGGTGGATCTGGGAATCGACGATCAGCATGGCTTCCTCCTCGCGGCACAGCTTACCTCAACCCGTCGCTCCCGGCCGGCCGAGGGCGGCGCAGTCGCTGCGGGTGATCTCGCGCTGGCCGGTGAGCATACCCGGCTGACCGAAGACCACGAGCACGACATCGGCTGGGTCGTCGGCGAGACGACACACGTCGCGGGCCACCGCGCGGAAGACGCGGTCCTCGGGATACGAGGGCACCGCCAGCTCGTCCATCGACCACTCCCAGACGTCCAGCACGTTGGCGCCCATCCGGTTCCTGGCGACGTGACGGCGAGCGGGGTCGGGAAGCCGCGCGGCCACGGCATCGGTGATGGAAAGCGCCGCCACTTTAAGATTTCCGGAGTAGAGCGCGCCAGAGAGGTAGGCGTCCCAGCGTCCGGCGAAGCTCAGCGCCGGCAGGATTCCGAAGAAGACCAGCGCGACGGCGTGGGCGCCGAGACGGCGCGGGACGAGAATGTGGGATGCGGGAGCGTGGCCGCCGTTCCAGAAGAGGAGCGCCGCCAGCGCGGCCATCGCCGCGTTCCACGGCCAGACGACGGCGTTGGTCCCGTGAGCGAGCGGCCCGAGCAAGCCGAGGACGACGACGTGGGTCGCGATCGCGCCCACCACCGCGGCGTTTCGAAGGCGCGGCACGAGCAGGCCCAGGGCCACCGCGATCTCCATCACCGGGACCACCATCCAGCCGGCTAACAATATTCGCTGGAGCCCGGCCGGCAGCACGCTGGCGAGGGGCTCCACCAGCCAGGGGAAGAGGTGCGTCATGAAGGTGGCATTGAGTTTCTGGATGCCGCTCCAAAGGTAGAGCCCGACGAGCACCGCACGCCAGGCAGCAAGCGTGTCGTCGGTATCGCGCACGACCGCGAGCGCGGCGAGCATCGCGACGTACTGGTAGAACCAGGGCTGCCAGCGCGACTGGTCGTCGGCGGCCACGATCAGGGCGAGGACCGTGGCCGCCGCCGCCCACCATCGCGGGCGCGGCGTCAGCGCGACGCCGCACAGCGCGGCGAGCAGCGCCGCGAGAACGACCACGTCGAGGGGGACGGGGAGCAGCGGCCAGCCGTCTAGCACGGGCACCCTCGGGTAGGCGCGCGTCGCCAGGAAGAGCCGAGGTGCCAGGAGCAAACCAGCGGCGAGGGCGGCGGCCACCACGATGCGCGCCCATCGGAGCCGCGACGGCAGCGAGGGCGTCACGGCCGCCTGGGATCGCGAGGCCCGCCGCGTCGATCGTGAGGCGCTGCCGTGAGTCCTCATCGCTTCGTGTCGCGGGCTATACTACCTCCGACCAAGCGACTCGAGCTGCGCTGGCGCAGCATCCAATCCTCAGGAGGAGATCGTGACCAAGATCCTCACGCCCCCCCAGCCCGCCCCTATCATGGAAATCGCGCGCGATTTGCTACCACCCGGCATGGAACTGGTCGTCGTCGATCCAACCAAGCCCGAGTTCTACGACGCGGCCGTCGACGCCGAGTACTACCTGGGCTCGCCGCGCAACGGCATCGGCAACGAGTTCTTCCGCGCCGCGCCCAAGCTGAAGCTCGTGCAGCTGACCAGCGCGGGCTACGATCGCGTCGACATCGAGGCCGCGCGCAAGGCCGGCGTGCCCGTCGCCAACAATGGCGGCGCCAACTCCGTCGCCGTCGCCGAGCACGCCGTCATGCTCATGCTCGCCGTGCTCAAGAAGCTCGTGATGCACCATAACAACGTCGTCGCTGGCAAGTGGCGCACCGGCGACTTCGCCGCCACCCGCACCTACGAGGTAGAAGGCAAGCGGCTCGGCATCGTCGGGCTCGGCAACATCGGCAAGAAGGTCGCGCGCCGCGTCCAGGGCTTCGACATGGACGTTCGCTACTTCGACATCCTCCGGCTCAGCGAGGACCAGGAGGACACCCTCGGCGTCCGCTTCGCCCTCTTCACCGAGCTCCTCCGAACCTCCGACGTCGTGACCCTGCACGTGCCGCTGAACGACGTCACCCGCAAGATGATGTCCACGCGCGAGCTCTCAATGATGAAGCGCAGCGCGGTCCTCATCAACACCTGCCGCGGCCCGGTCGTCGACGAGGACGCGCTACATCAGGCGCTCACGTCGGGCACGATCGCCGCCGCCGGACTCGACGTGATGGTGCAGGAGCCGCCGGCGCAGAACCATCCGCTCTTCTCGCTCCCGAACGTCACCCTCACGCCGCACAGCGCCGGGCCGACGTGGGACAACTGGACGAAGGCGTACCGCAACGGCTTCGACAACATCCAGCGCGTGGAGGCCGGACGGACGCCGCTCTGGGTGGTTCCCGAGCTGCGCAACCCGATCGGATAGTTCGAGTCGCCCGACTCAGCGCCGGTGCGATTCTTTCAGGAGCCAGTCGACCGCTGCGCTGCCGTCGCCGACGTCCGTGTCGGCCTGGCGAACGGCCGAGGCCGGCGATGAAGGCGACGACGCCGCTTCGGCCGTGGGTGCTGGCGCGCGTGACGGTGTTGGCGCCGGGGATGCGCCGGTCTTGAGGCTGGCCGACACCCGATCCGTCATGGGCGGAACCGGCCGCGCCGCCGGAGTAGACGCGACGGCGGGCGGAGCCGGCGGCTTGGTCACCGTCGGAGACTGCGCCTCGACCGGGGGCCCGGTGTCGGCCGCGGCCGGGCTCGGCACCTTAGCCTGAGCGTCGTCCGCGATGACTTTGATCGAGGTCGCGTACTTCACATCGTTGCGGACCTCGTAGAACACGCGCACCGGCAGGTCCTTCGTGAGGTTACCGAGGCCGGCCCGCTTGTCGTGGACCATGATCGACGTGCCGGCGGTCACGGCCATCGTGACCGGGCGCAGGCCGACCAGGTTCCCAGCGACCTCGACCGTCCCCGCCTTCAGGTCTACCCGCCCGACGTAGCCGGTCAACTCGCCGAGCGCCGGGCCCCCGGTAAGCGGGGCCGAGGGCATGGGATCCGACCGGTTCTGCATCGACCACGCCACGATCGCCACGATCGACAGCACGGCCGCGAGCGCGATGCCACCGGCGATCCAGGAGGCTCCGCGCATACTCACTCGGTCACCTGGCGCTTCCTTAGCAAGCCGAATTCCCCCAAGGGGCACAGAAGTAGCGCCGCGGCCCCGGCTTGTCAAGGCCGGCACCGCGGGGATTGGGATGGCCGGCCCTCTCGTCTGACGGGTACACTACTGCCGACATGCGACTCGAGCTGCGCTGGTCCGACGTCGACGAGCTGGCGGCCGGCTCCGCCACGCGTCTCGTGGGCAGGCGGCTCGAGGTCGATCTCGAGGCGCTGCGCGCGCTCCTGTCCGCCGACTCCCGGCTCACCGGCATCCGGCTCGACCTCGTGCACCCGGGCGAGCGCTGCCGTATCGGGCGCGTGTTCGACGTCGTTGCGCCCCGCGCGAAGCTCGACGGGGGCGAGGATTTTCCCGGCGTGCTGGGCGGCGTGGCAAAGGCCGGCCACGGACGGACGCTGGCGCTCGGCGGCGTGGCGGTGGTGGCGACCGATCAGCAGACGGACAGCGTCGGCACGCTCGCCGTGATCGACATGGCCGGGCCGAACGCGGCGCTTTCGGCCTTTGGCGCCACCCACAACCTCGTGATCTCGGCGTGGCCGGCGCCGGGCACCGAGCGCTCGGACTATCTGGCCGCCGTCCGGCTCGGCGCGCTGAAGACGGCGGTGTGCCTCGCGCGGACGGCGCGCGAGGCCGAGCCCGACCGCGTCGAGGTGTTCGCGTTGCCGCCCTCGCCGCGCGTCCCCCCGGAGCTCGTTCACCTGCCGCGCGTGGCGTACGTCTTCCAGATCCACTCGCACCAGCGTCCGACCGGCCTCGACGAGGGCATCCTCTACGGCGATCCCGTGCGGCGCATGCTGCCGACGATCGTGCACCCGAACGAGGTCCTCGACGGCGCCGTGCTCCGCGGCTTCATGGGCCGCAGCGTCACCACCTGGGCCACCCAGAACCATCCGATGATCCGCGCGCTCTACGCGCAGCACGGCCGCACCCTGTGGTTCGCGGGCGTGGTGGTCACGGTCGCCCAGGCGACCGAGCCCGAGCGCGTGCGCTCGGCGTTCCTCGCCGCCGGCCTTGTCGCGCACACGCTCGGCGCCGACGGGGCGGTCTTCACCAAGATCGGCGGGGGTGCGCCGCACGTGGACATGGCCCAGGCCGCCGCGCAGTGCGAGGCGCTCGGCGTGAAGACGACGGCGGTGGTCGAGGACATGTCGACCGACGGCAGCGCCGAGGGCATGCTGCTCTTCGACTTCCCGGGGGTCGACGCGCTGGTGAACGTGGGCAGCAGCCAGGAGCCGCTCACGCTTCCCGCGATGGATCGGGTCGTCGGCGCCGACGATCTGGCGCCGAGGCTCCTGGGCGAGACGCGCGCCACGTACGGTACGCTGTGCGGCGCGATCGAGCAGGTCGGGGCAACCCGGGTGATGGCGGAGGTGCGGTGATGACGACCGAGACCCTGCGCGTGGTCTGCTACCTCAACCAGTTCTTCGGCCAGCTCGGGGGCGAGGAGAAGGCCGGCGTGGAACCACAGGTGATCGACGGCGCCGTCGGCGCCGCGCGCGCCGCTCAGCAAGCGCTCGGCGACGCGGGCACCGTCGTGGCGACGGTGATCTGCGGGGATAACTACGCCGCCGAGCAGGCGGAGCGCGCGGTGGCCGAGATGGTCGCCCTGGTGGCCGCGGCCCGGCCCGACCTCGTCGTCGCGGGGCCCGCGTTCCTGGCCGGCCGCTACGGTGTCGCGTGCGGGGCGCTCTGCGCCGCCGTGCAGGCGGAGCTGAAGATTCCGGCCGTGACCGGCATGCACGCGGAGAACCCCGGGGTCGAGCTCTATCGCCGTCAGGTCTACATCGTGCCGACGGGCGCCGAAGCCACACGCATGCTGAATGAGGTGAAGCGTCTTGTCGCGCTCGGGCTGAAGCTCGCGCGCCGCGAGGCGATCGGCGCCCCGGCCGCGGAGGGCTACTTCGCGCGTGGCGTGACGCGCAACGTTGTCGCCGGCGTCAGCGCCGCCGACCGCGCCATCGCCATGCTGCTCGACAAGCTGGCGGCCCGGCCGTTCGCGAGCGAAGTCCCGCGGCCGGCCTTCCCACCCGTCGCGGCGCCGCGTCTCGTCAAGACGCTCGAGGGCGCCACCATCGCGCTCGTCACCGACGGCGGCCTGGTGCCGCGGGGCAACCCCGACGGCATCGAAGCGCTGAACGCGACGCGCTACGGTGCTTACAGCATCGAGGGCAAGGCGGGCCTCGACGCCGCGCAGTACGACAACCCGCATCGCGGGTACGACACGACCTGGGTGAAGCAGGACCCGCATCGCCTGGTGCCGGTCGATGTCGCGCGCGACCTCGAGCAGAGCGGCGCCATCGGCAAGCTCCACGAGACGGTCTATTCCACCGTCAGCGTCGCGACGACCCTCGCCCACAGCGCGCGCATGGGCGCGGAAATCGCCGAGAAGCTGCGCGCCGCCGGGGTCGACGCCGTCATCCTCACGTCCACGTGAGGGACGAGCACTCGCTGCGGCGCAGCGATCGCCCGGGAGCTCGAGCGCGCAGGGCTGCCGACCGTACAGGTCTCGACCATGACGCCGGTGGCCGTGATGGTCGGCGCCAATCGCATCGTGCCCGCCGCCGGCATCATCCACCCGCTCGGCAGCGCGGACCTCTCCCCTGACGACGAGAAGGCGTTGCGCCGGCGCATCGTCGAGCAGGCGCTGCAGGCGCTCCGGACCGAGGTCGCGCGACCGACGGTGTTCACCCGCGAATGACGGCGCCGATCCGGCTCGACGTCTTCTCCGACTACCTCTGACCCTGGTGCTACAACGCCGCGGTGCGGCTCCGGGAGATCGAGCAGGTCTACGGCGACCGTGTGCGCGTCCACTGGCGGACCTTCCCGCTCATACCCGGCGAGCAGCGGGACCGGCGCGCGACTGAGAAGACGCGCGAAGGTCGGCAGCGCGTCGGCGCCGAGGAGCCCCGCGCGTGCTTCGTGCCGCCGGCGATCGACACGCCGCTGCCGTCGTCGAGCATCCCCGCGCTGATCGCCGCGAAGTGCGCCGAGCGTCAGGGCGAGAGCGCGTTCCAGCGCTTTCACGAGCGGCTCTTCACCGCGCACTTTCGCGACAACCTCGACATCGGCCGCCCCGACGTGCTGCGAGGCCTCGCCCGCGAGACCGCGCTGGACCTCGAGCGTTTCGAGACCGACTACGCGGGTGAGGCCTACGAGGCCGTGCTGCACGACTGCGCCGAGGGCGCGGCGTGGTTCGGCGTGTCCGGGCTCCCGACGGTGATCCTCGACGAGAAGCTGTCGCTCGTGGGCGCCGTGCCGACGGAGCGCTATCGCCTGCTGATCGACTGGATCCTGGCCGGCGAGCCCGGCGGCGTGATTCCGCTGCCGCCGCCCACGGAGAGCACCGCCGCTGGCCAGAGCCGCGTGGTGGCTCGCGAGGCGGACCGCTGAGCTGCCGTTCTCGATCGCCGGGGCTCCCTACGAGACGATGAGAGCAATCGATAGGGCAAGGAGCGCCCCCATCAGGATGTTGAATGTTCTCAGTCTTCGCCTGCTATGGAGGGCGCGCTGGACCGTGGCTCCGAACGCCAGCCACAAGAGGCAGCTCGGGAATGCCGCGAGGACGAAGAGCCCGCCGAGGTAGGCGGACTGCACGACGGGGCTTCCTGCCCCGGCACTGAGAAACGTTCCCGCGGCGCTCGCGCTCACGAGCCACGATTTCGGGTTGACCCACTGAAAGACCGCGGCACCTAGATAACCGACGGGCCTCCCTTCCGGCATCGATTCAAGGCCGCTGGAGGTTGCGATCTTCCACGCTAGCCAGAGTAGAAAGGCTGCGCCGCCCCAATTGAGTGTCTTCAGCACGAGAGGATTCTTGAGGACGAGACTGCCGAGCCCCAACGGCACCAGAAACATCATGAACCCCATGCCTGTCGTAACCCCCAGAAGGCACGGAAGTCCCTTCAGAACGCCGGCATTCGCGCCGGCTGCCGTCAGCATGATGTTGCTGGGACCCGGCGTGACCGCGGCCACGACGGCGAAGAGAAGAAAAGCAACGACTTGCTCAGTAGTCGTACTCTACCTCCACGCGCATGGGTCTCAAGGAAGCCAGATCAGGCGGCGAGGGTCTTGAACGATCGTGCCGGGGGACGGTCGGGGGCTGGATTGCCAGCACGAGGCCAGCAGGTGGCGTAGAGCTTTTTCGTGCCGGATTCGCCGGCGAGGCCTACCAGAAGCACCGTCACGACACCTACGCAATCGGCCTGACCGACTGGGGAGTTCAGGTATTCGACTACCGGGGGGCGGTACGGGCCAGCACGCCCGGGCAGGTCGTCGTGCTTTATCCGGATGAGGCCCACGACGGGCGCGCGGGCACCGACGAGGGCTTCGGGTATCGCATCGTCTACGTGGAATCGTCTCATCTGGCCGAGGCTCTACGGTCCTCCGCGGGCGGCCCGACCCGTTGCCGTTCCTGCGCGAACCCGTGTCGACGAACCCGCGGTTGTCGCAAGCCGTCGAGCGAGCCTTTCGGGCCCCATTGGAATCGCTGGCGGTGGATAGCCTCATTGTCGACCTGGCGAGAGGATTGATGGCCGGCGAGCACGATGCGGGGCGACCGAGATTGTCGCGACGCGTCGACGTCCCCGTCATCGAGCGCGCTCGACAGTTTCTCGACACGGAGAGAACCCGTGTCGTACATTCAATGGAGCTGGAGTCGCTCACGGGATTGACGCGCTATGATCTTGCTCGCCAGTTCAGGATCATGTTCGGCACGAGCCCTTATCGTTATCTGCTCATGCGCCGTCTCGACTACGCACGGGAACGGATTCACCAGAAGCGCCCACTGGTCGAGGTGGCGTACGACTCGGGATTCGCCGATCAGGCGCATTTCACCCGCGCGTTCAAATCGGCGTACGGGTTGACCCCCGCACGCTACCGTGCGTTGAGGGCTGGCCAAGAGTGTCTCGCGTAACGCCGAACGGCATGCCCGTCATTCGCGCGGTCTCCCTCGTGCTCGCGCACGTCCCCAGCCTCGTGCGCCTCGGCTCGAAGCCGCTCCGCGTGCTGCGCGAGGTGGAGCAGCCGATCGAGTACTTGCGACCGCACTTGCGCGACTGGGCCGCCGCGCGCGCCTACGCTCCGAACCAGGTCTTCATCGGCAACCTGGGCGTGGACGATCTGGCGGCGCGACCCAAGCCGTGGCATCGCCATCCGGTCGCTGACGCGGGGCGGTTCGGCCCGGACGGCGAGATCATGCCCGAGGACGAGTTCCTCGGTCTGCTCGCCACGTGCGACGGCTTCGATCTGCTCGCGCTGGCCGGCGAGGTCGCCGACCGCGCGCGAAGCGCGCTCGACACGCACCCGGTAGTCGGACGCGAGTCGGGTCGCCCGGCGGTGCCGGCCGGGATCGCCACCGCCGTGCTCGACGAGCGCATCGCGCGCCACCGGGCGCTGCCGCTCGTCGGCGTCGACGGCCGGCTCCTCGGCGCTATGCTGCCCGGCCACGAGGAGGACGACACGCTCACCGGCCAGGTCCTGCTGGAGAACCTCGCGTGCAAGGCGACGGCGGCGCTCGCCCTGCGCCACCTGCTCGCGCGGCCCGACGCGATCGCCGCCACCGACGTACGGTACGTCATCAACTGTGGCGAAGAGGCCGTGGGCGATCGCTACCAGCGGGGCGGCGGCAACGTCGCCAAGGCGGTGGCCGAGTGGGCGGGGTGCGCGCGCGCGACGGGCAGCGACGTCAAGGCGTTCTGCTCCGGGCCGATGCATGCGCTGATGGTCGCCGGCGCGCTCGTCCGCTCTGCCCTGTACGACGACGTGGTGGTCGTGGCAGGCGGCTCGCTCGCGAAGCTCGGGATGAAGTTCCAGGGCCACGTGAAGCATGCGCTGCCGATCGTGGAAGACGTCCTCGCCGGCTTCGCCGTTCACGTCGCGCGCGACGACGGCGTCTCGCCCGTGCTACGGCTGGACGCGATCGGTCGCCACGAGGTCGCCTCCGGGTCGGCGCCGCTCGCGATCATGAAGGCGCTCTACAGCGAGCCCCTCGGACGGGTCGGGTTGACGCTGCTCGACGTGGATCGATTCTCACTCGAGCTGCACAACCCCGAGGCGACGGAGCCGGCGGGAAGCGGCAACGTCCCGCTCAACAACTATCGGACGCTGGCGAGCCTCGCCGTCGTCGAGAAGCTGATCGCCCGTGATGGCATCGACGACTTCGTCCGCACGCGGGGCATGCCGGGGTTCTCGCCCACGCAGGGGCATATCGCCTCCGCGATCCCGTACCTCGGCCACGCGCGTCGCGGGCTCACCGACGGGGTCCTCACGCGCACGATGTTCGCGGGAAAGGGCAGCCTGTTCCTTGGTCGAATGACGCAGCTCCCGGACGGGCTCTCGCTCGTCCTGGAGCGCAACGGCGCGCGCGCCGGCCGGGTCTGACAGCCCGGCCCGTCGAGGCCCCCACGGCCGCGAAGAGATTTCGAGGGGTGCCCCGGCTACGCCGGGGCACCTCCGAGCGTGGGGGGCTTGGGGGGCCCGTCGAGGCCCCCCATCAAAGAGAGGAGCGACGGCATGGAGCTTCGAGGCAAGAAGGTCATCGCACTCGGTGAGCGCGACGGCGTTCCGGGCCCGGCGGTGGCGGAGTGCGCCAGCCGGGCGGGCGCCGAGGTCGTGTTGACGCTGACCGCCTGCTATGTCTGAACGGCGGCTGGCGCCATGGGCCTGGAGGATCAGGCGGCGGTGAAGCGGGTCGCGGACGAGCACGGGAGCGGCGTCGTGGTCCTGCTCGGGACTCCCGATGCCGAGAGCACGCAGACGCTCGCCCAGACCGTCGTCGCCGGCGATCCCTCCTACGCAGGCCCGTTGGCCGGAGTCCCGTTGGGGCTCCCCGTGTTCCACGTGTTCGAGCCTGAAGTTCGGGACCAGGTGCCGGTCGACGTCTACGAGGCTCAAGTTTTGCTCATGGAGATGAGCCTCGACCGCGACGCCATCCTCGCCGGGCTGCGCGAGGCGCGGCGGGCGGCCGCGGCAACCTCATAGGAGGCCGAAATGAACAACAGAATGGGATTGTCGATTCTTGCGTCAGTCGCGGTGTTGTCGCTCGGCGGGAGCACCGGAGGGCAAGCGCAACAGACCGAGATGAGCTTCTTCATCACCAGCACCGGCCCCGGAAAGGGCGGGGACCTCGGCGGACTCTCCGGGGCGGACCAGCGGTGCCAGTTGCTCGCTGGCGCCGCGGGCGCGGGCACCAAGACCTGGCACGCGTATCTGAGCACGCAGGGAACCGGCGCGGTCAACGCGCGCGACCGTATCGGCCGCGGTCCCTGGCAGAACGCGAAGGGCATCGTCATCGCGAAGGATCCGGCCGAGTTGCACGGCAAGAACGACATCAGCAAGCAGACGGCCCTGACCGAGAAGGGCGAGATGGTCAACGGGCGCGGCGACACGCCGAACATGCACGACATCCTGACCGGCTCCCAGCCGGACGGCACCGCGTTCGCGGCCGGCGAGGATCGTACCTGCGGCAACTGGACGAAGAGCGGCCAGGGGGCGGCGATGGTCGGCCATCATGACCGGCAGGGCCTTCGCGACGACGATGCGTCGAAGTCCTGGAACTCGTCGCATCCCTCGCGCGGACCGGACGGCGGCTGCAGTCAGAACGATCTGAAGAGTACTGGGGGCAACGGCCTCTTTTACTGCTTCGCCACGAAGTAGCCGACCCCTGTAAGGAACGCCATGACGAATGCGCTACGTTCGGTGGTCGGGCTCGTCACGATCGGCCAGTCGCCACGCTCGGACGTCGTCCCCGAGATGGCGGCGCTGATCGGCCCCGGCGTCGAGGTTCGCGAAGCCGGCGCGCTGGACGGCCTGAAACGTTCGGAGATCGAGGCGCTGGCACCGACCGGCCACGACGAGATTCTGGTCACGCGACTGCAAGATGGTTCGGCCGTCTTCGTCGGTGAGGAGAAGATCGTCGGCCTCGTCGAGCAGCGCATCGCCGCGCTGGAGCGCGGGGGCGCGACGCTGACGGCGCTGCTGTGCACCGGCGCCTTCCCGCGCCTGCACGCTACCCGGCCGCTGATTCAGCCTCACCCGGTGCTGCTCGGCACGCTGCGCGGGCTCTCGTGGCCGGGCCGGCTCGGCGTCCTCACGCCGTCGGTGCCGCACGTGCCGCAGACCGAGGCGCGGTGGCGGCGCGACGGCTTCGACCCCATCGTGGCGCCGCTGTCCCCATATGAAGAGGAGGACCCGGCCGCGCTGCGCCGCGCCGCCGACGCGATGCGCGCCGGCGGGGCCGGGCTCGTGGTGATGGACTGCATGGGCTTTCGCCGCAAGACGCGCGACGAGCTGCGCGGGCTGACGGGCGTACCCGTGCTGCTGGCGAATCTGCTCGTCGCCCGGGTCATCGCCGAGGCCTGCGGCGCCTGACTACCGGCGACACCCGCGCACGTTCGTTCGACCGCCAGCTCGCGAAGCTCGACGGCGCGCAGAAGATCCAGCTTTGACGTAGACACGATTGCTGACGTCGAGCTCGACGAGGAGCGCCACCAACGGATGACATGACGCGGAGCATCGGCGGTCCCGGGAGGGCGGTGCGCGTCGCGCCGAACCGGAAACGCGCCGACGAGTGGGCGGTCGTTCTCGCCGCCGCGGACATTCCGCACTGGATTCGACGGCGACTGGACGGCTGGGCTCTCATCGTTCGAGCCCCCGATGCCGCAGCGGCCCTGGAGAGCCTCGACGCCTACGATCGCGAGAACGCCGGGGAGGGCACCGACCGCGGCGACGCCGCGGCTCCGGCGCGTCCCGTCACATTGGTCGGCGTCTACGTCGCGCTGCTGCTGATGGGGCTCTTCGCGATCACCGGCGCGCGCGAGCAGCACAGCGTGTGGTTCGAGCGTGGCAGCGCGGACGCCACGCGCATGGTGGCCGGCGAATGGTGGCGAGCCGTGACCGCGCTGACGCTGCACGCTGACGTGCCGCACCTGCTCGGCAACGCCCTCGCCGGCGCGCTGCTGGTGACCGCGGTGTGCCAGCAACTCGGGCCGGGCGTTGGCCTGTGGCTGCTGCTCGTCGCCGGCGCGGGAGGGAACGCGCTCACCGCCGCCGTCCACCGCGTCGGTCACGTGTCCGTCGGCGCGTCGACGGTTGTCTTCGGAGCGATCGGCATCCTGGCCGCGTTGCGAATCGTCACGCCGCGCCGTGTCGGCTCGAGATCGGCAAAGTGGTGGGTCGCCGTCGCCGCGAGCCTGGTCCTCCTCGCGCTGCTGGGCACCGGGCCGAATGCAGACCTTCTCGCTCACGTGTTCGGTCTGCTTGCCGGCGGTGCGGTCGGATTGCTCGGGGCGCTCACGGTCCGCTGGATGCCGCCCGCGTCGGTGCAGTGGCTACTCGTGGCCGCTGCCGCAGCGGCCGTGTACGCCGCATGGCGCCTGGCGTTCTGAGCGAGGGATCGCGACGCTTACGGCGCGGGGGCGGACGCCGGCGCTCGGCGGCGGCCCCGCGCCGTCGCATGGCGGACCGTCGGCGGGAAGACCGCCCACGGCTTCGGGACCGGCAACCGCTTGACCGTCATCGTCTTCGGCAGATCGCCAGCCAACGTGCGGAGCAGCTCGGGGACCCCGCGTGCGTCGCGCTCCTGGATGCGCACCGCCAGCAGCGCAGCGGCCGCGCGGGACAGCGCGGAGATCAGCAGCAAGACGTGGATCGCCGTCCAGCTGAACCCGAACAGCAGAAACTGAGCCGGCAGAAATGAGGCCACCAGACCGGCCAGGATGGAGGCGGCGGCGAAGCCAAGCCCGCCGGCGGTGGCGAAGGCAGCCAGGTAAAAGGGCCGGCCGCCGCGCGGCGCCAGCCCGACCGACAGATCGACGGAGGCGATGCCGTGACCGCCCCAGAGTACACCGGAGAGTAGCGCTTCCAGCGCGATCGGCCACAGCCGGTCGGCCGTGGGCAGCATCCAGATCGCCGGAACCACGGCCACACCGAACGAACACAGTATGAGGACGGGGCGAGCCCCGAGCCGGTCGACAGCTCGGCCCCACAGGGGCGCCGCGACGATCCGCAGAACGGCCACCGCCACGCCGTGAGCGGCAACCAACGCGAATCCCATCCGGAGATTTACCAGCATGTGGAAAGAGATGAAGCCGGCGACTGAGCCGACGGCGGCGTGCCACGCGAGCTGGTACCAGAGGAACGGTCGCACGGCCCGGTCGCTCAGGCAGGCAGCGAGGGCCGCCAAGCCTCCGTGCTCGTCGCGTGTGTCGGCCGGTGCCGGCTCGTGCTGACGTCGGAGCAGCCAGATACTCGCCAGCCCCGCGAGACAGGCGACCGCGGCCAGACCCGCGAGGGTTTCGCCCTTCCACCCGCGTGGGCTCAGCGCGTCGAGCACCAGACCCGCACCCAGCGAGGAAGTGGCCCCGGCCAGAGTCAGGAACATCGTTCGCTGACCAAAGAAGCGGCCCCGCACCGGAGCGGGCACGACATCGCTCATCCACGCGATCCATGCGTTGTTGCCGATAACGGCGAGGACGGCGGCGAGCGCGACGAGGGCGATGAAGAGCTGCAGACGGGTCGTGTCGGCCAGGGACAGAAAGGGAAACACGACAAGCGGCAAGTACACGAGCCGCGAGGCCCCGACGGCGGCAACGGCCAACCGCTTGCGGCCGACGACGTACGTGAACCAGGCCGCCGGCAGGTTGAGCACGTTGCAAGCGACGGGAAGCGCTCCGAGCAGTCCGATCACAAGGGGGCTGGCGCCGAGATGCAGTGCCCACGCCGTCAGCACTCCTCCTCCGGCGCAGGCGGCGAAGACCTCGGCGGTGGCGCCCTCGAAGAGCGAGGCCCGAAGCGTCGGTCGGAGCTGAGCCCAGGGCTTGTCGGCCGGCGCGTCAGTCCCGCAGAGTGGCCCGGCCGACAACGCCGGCGTCGAGCCGGGCAGCGATTCGCCGGGCTGCGGCACGGCTGGCGCCAGGGCGACGCGGGCAACGCGGTCGAGGAGTTGCTGTTCTCCAGCCATGATCCGGGCCTGTACGGTTGCAGGGAGCGGGCCAGGCCCGAGGGACCGCGCCAGGGCGAAGAGAGAAGCGATCGGGTCGGCGGCACGGGCACTTACGAGGCAACGAGTCAGTCCGGACACGAATGAACGGAACCAGCGACACCCGAGGGGTGACCAAACGCGGCACCGACGTGTGCGAGACGGCACGATCCGGGTAACATACGCGCGCGATGGCCCCGCTCCGGCCCGTGTCCGCCGAGGAGATCGAGTCGCTCGCGATCGGCGCCTGGATCCTCGGCACCGGCGGCGGCGGCAGTCCGTACCTGGCGCTGCTCAACATGCGCGCCCTCTACCGTCAGGGCGCCGTCGTCTCGCTGATCGATCCGCTGGATCTGGCCGACGACGACCTCGTCGCCGTCGTCTCCAACATGGGCGCGCCGCTCGTCGGCCAGGAACGCCTGACCGACCCGCGCACGATCGCCAGCGCGGTCACCATGATGGAGGAATACCTCGGCCGTCGCTTCCGCGCGATCATGTCGCTCGAGATCGGCGGCGGTAACGCCATCCAGCCCTTCATGGCTGCCGCGCTCCTCGACCGCCCGGTGGTAGACGCCGACTGCATGGGTCGCGCCTTCCCCGAGGCCCAAATGACGTCGTTCGCCATCCACGACCTCTGCATGTACCCGCTCATGCTGGTCGACGTGCGGGACAACGCCGTAGTCGTGGCGCGGGCGGCGTCGTGGAAGTGGATGGAGCGCCTGTCGCGGACGGCCTGCGTCGCGGTCGGCTCGATCGCCGCTACCTGCAAGGCGCCGCGCACGGGCAAGGAGGTCAGGGAGTGCGGGATTCTCTACTCCACGAGCAAGGCGATCCGGCTGGGGCAGACGGTCCAGGCCGCCCGGCGCGCGCATCGTGATCCGATCGAGGCGATCATCGAGGCGGAGCGCGGCCAACTCCTCTTCACCGGCAAGATCGCCGACGTGGCCCGGCGCGCCACCGAAGGCTTCCTGCGGGGGACCGCGCGCATCGACGGCCTCGGCGACTGCCGGGGGCAACGCTTCGAGCTCGCCTTCCAGAACGAGTTCGCGGTGGGCTGGCTCGACGGCGCGCCGCGTGTCATGACGCCCGACCTGATCTGCGTCATGGATACCGTCTCCGGCGAGGCGATCGGCACCGAGACGCTCCGCTACGGCCAGCGCGTCAGCGTGGTGGTGTTGCCGGCGCCGACGATACTGCTCACGCCCAAGGGCCTGGAGCACGTCGGGCCCCGGGCGTTCGGCTACGACCTGGAGTTCAAGTCGGTATTCGCGTGAGGCGCGTGTTGCCGTGAGGCGGAAGTTCTCGTGAGGCGCATCGGCATCGACGTCGGGGGCACCAACACCGACGCGGTCCTGCTCGACGGCGACACTGTCGTCCACGCCGTCAAGACGCCCACGACGGCCGACGTGACAACCGGGATCACGACGGCGCTGCGCGAGTTGCTGGCCGCGGTGGCGCCGGCCGGCCCGATCGACGCCGTCATGATCGGGACCACGCATTTCACCAACGCCGTGGTCCAGCGGCGTGACCTCACCCGCGTGGCGGCCGTCCGGATCGGCCTGCCGGCGAGCGCCTCGCTTCCGCCCTTCGTCGACTGGCCCGAGGATCTCGCGGCGCTCGTGCGCGGCGAGGTCGTCATGCTCGAGGGTGGGCACGAATACGACGGCCGGCCGATCGTGCCGTTCGACAAGACCGGCATGCGCGATGCGGCCCGGCGGATCCGGGCGGCGGGGATCGCCTCGGTGGCGATCGCCTCGGTGTTCTCGCCCCTCAACGCCGAGTGCGAGACTCGAGCGGCGGCCATTTTGCGCCAGGAATGTCCTGACGCCGCGGTGACGCTGTCCCACGAGCTCGGCCGCATCGGCCTGCTCGAGCGCGAGAACGCGACGCTGCTCAACGCGGCGCTCGTGGGCCTGGCGCGGCAGACGACCAACGCATTCACCGAGGCGCTAGAGGCCAGCGGGCTCGCCGCGCCGCTCTATCTCACCCAGAACGACGGCACCGTGATGCTGGCCGCGACAGCCCAGGCGTTCCCCGTCTACAGCTTCGCCTCCGGCCCCACCAACAGCATGCGGGGCGCGGCGTTCCTCTCGGGCCTGAGCGACGCGATCGTCATCGACGTCGGCGGCACCACCACCGACATCGGCAGCCTGCGCCGCGGCTTCCCGCGCGAGGCCAACAACGTGGTCGACGTGGGCGGCGTGCGCACGCTGTTCCGCATGCCGGATCTTCTCTCGCTCGGCCTCGGCGGCGGCTCGCTGGTGGGCGACGATCCGCTTCGCGTGGGGCCGCGCAGCGTCGGCTACCGGCTGGTGGACGAGAGCCGCGTGTTCGGGGGCGAGACGCTGACCGCGACCGACGTGGCCGTTGCCGCCGGCCTGATCGAGCTCGGCGACCGCCGGCGCGTGGCCGACCTCCCGGCCGATCTGGTCAGGACGGTGCTGGCGCGGATACACGTGACGATCGAGGAAGGCGTGGACCGTATGAAGACCGACGCCCGGGAGGAGCCGCTGATCGCGGTGGGCGGCGGCTGCTTCCTGGTGCCTGAGCGGCTCCCCGGCGTCTCCGAGGTCGTGCACGTGCGCCACCAGGCGGTGGCCAACGCCGTCGGCGCCGCCATCGCACAGGTCAGCGGCGAGGTGGACCAGATCTTCCAGAACCTGACGCGTGACGCGGCCATCGTCGAGGCTCGCCGTATCGCCGAGCAGCGCGCGGTCGCCGGCGGCGCCGACAGCGCGACGCTCCAGGTCGTCGAGGTCGAAGACCTGCCCCTCGCCTACCTGCCTGGCAACTCGCTGCGCGTCCGGGTTCGCGTCGTCGGTGACATCGCCGAACGAAGGGGTCTAGCATCCATGACGAGGGAGACACGATGACTACGACTACTCACGAAGCGTTCAACACGACCACGGCCGGCGCGATGGCCGGCATCGCCTTTACCGGGTGCGATCTGCTCGACGCCGCGCAGGCCCGGGCGCGAGCCCAGGCGCGGTCGGCCGCGCGCGGGAAGGCGCGAGCGAAGCCGGCCCGGCGACGCCTCGAAGGGGTGGCGGCCAACCGGCGGCGCCAGGTGGTGGTGGCCGGACGCCGCGTGAAGACGATCGACGTGCACGCGCATTGCGTGATACCGGAGGCGTACGCCCTGCTGGGGCTGAAGGTGGACGACCATCGAGGGCCCGGGATCGACGAGGTGGGGCCGAGGCGGATACGCGAGATGGATGCGCAGGGCATCGACATGGAAGCGCTCAGCATCAACCCGCAATGGTACCGGGCCGAGCGCGACCTCGTGACCCAGGTGGTCAGGATCCAGAACGAACGGCTCGCCAATTTCTGCGGGACGTACCCGGACCGCTTCGTCGCCTTCGCATCGGTCGCGCTCCAGTATCCGGATCTGGCCGTGCAGCAGCTCGTGGAAGGCGTGAAGAAGCTCGGCCTGCGCGGCGCCGCCGTCGGCGCGAGCGTCGCCGGCGAAGAGTTTTCCGACCCGAAGTTTCACCCGTTCTGGGCCAAGGCCGAGGAGCTCGGGGTTCTCATCTTCATCCATCCGCAGAGCACCCCGGACCTTGCCAGGAGATTCAAGGGCAACGGCTGGCTGGCGAACACCATCGGCAACCCGCTCGACACCACCATCGCGCTCTCGCACCTGATCTTCGAGGGGACGCTCGACCGCTTCCCCAGACTCAAAATATGCTCGGCCCACGGCGGTGGCTACCTGCCGTCCTACGCGCCGCGCTCCGACAACAGCCTCCGCGTCGCGCCGGACATGGACACCGGCGTCAAGCTGAAGAAGAAGCCGACCGAGTATCTGCGGCAGATGTATTACGACACGCTGGTCTTCACCTCGGAAGCGTTGCGGCACCTGGCCGCGGAAGTCGGCGTCAGCCAGCTCGTCATCGGCACCGACCATCCGATCCCGTGGCAGGCGGAGTCGGTCGACCACATACTCAAAGCGCCGGGCTTCACCGCCGCGGAGCGCAGAGCGATGCTCGGTGAGACCGCGGCGAAGTTGCTGGGGATCAAGCTCTAGCCCGGCGCTCGGCCACTGCGGCGGCTCGCTGCTGGGCGGGGCTTCTATGGCGCCGCCAAGGCCGCCGAGGCGGTGGGCGACACGAAGAAGGCGAACGACTATTTTGCGAAGCTCGCGCGGCTCACCAAGAACGCGGACAGCGACCGACCCGAGCTGCGGGAGGCACGTCAGCGAGTGACGAAGCGGTGAGCGGGCGGGAAAGGACTCCACGGTCTTCGCCACGAGCAGGGCCGCCGTCCGATGCCGGCTGTGCTGCGGCTCCTTGACGAGCAACAGCCCATCGAGCAGCTCGATCGGGTCGTCCTCGTCGAGGAAGCCGTGGTCGATCAACCGCTCGTACTCGTGGCGGGTCCAGCGATGCAGGCCCGGCCGCTCCGCTTGCTTCATCGCAATCAGGGCAGGAGCTGCGAGACGGGGATGCTCGATCCCGGCGTGGCCAGCGGGGTGACCCGCGCAGAGGCGTCGAACACCTCGCTGCGAGCGTAACGCCAGCCGAACAGCGATGCAGAGTCTGAGACAGGCTCTCGGTACACCTCGAGGACGCGGTCGACCAGGTTGAGCACCCAGTAGTCCGGCAGGCCGGCCCGGGCGTAGAGGCTGCCCTTGCGCTGCCGATCGAGGCCAAGGCTCGACTCGGCCACTTCGACGGTGAGGGCCGCATGCGAGGGATGGGCGCGGCCATAGTCGTCCGGACTCCCGGGGACGACCGCGATGTCAGGCTCGGGCTCGGAATCCTCGTCGAGCCCGATGGGCCCCTGCGTACGCACTACCCACCCCGGTCCGAATGCCGCCTCGAGCGCCCTCGCGGTTTTCAGGATTGCCGTGTAATGGGCGGCGCCTTGTGGCTCGGCGACCATGAGCTCGCCACCGATGAGCTCGATGGCCTCGCCCGGCTGGAATACGCCCAGATCGATGAGCCGCTCGTACTCGGCTCGGCTGAAGCGTCGGGTCCTGGGCTCGTAACTCGTCATTGCGCGCATCGTATCGGCGGGACTCCGGGCGCGTCAACGTCGTCAGATCGATACACGATTCGTACGGGAACGGAGCCGTTGAGCACTGGTCGCGGTTGCCGTATCGTGGCGACAGTCATGAAGGCGCCACCGCTTCCTCTCTGGCGGATGCTACGATCCCGGTATGATCGGCTCGTCGAAGCCGGCATCTTCGGCCCTGAAGATCGGGTCGAGCTGCTCGACGGCTTGCTCGTCGCCCGAGAGCCCCAAGCAGAGCGCCACGCCACGGTGGTCGGCCTCGTGCGCGCCGCACTCGACAAGGCGTTCGGCAGCGCGTACCACATACGCGAAGAAAAGCCGATCGCGCTCGACGAGCAATCGGAGCCCGAGCCCGATGTCGTCGTCGTGCCGGGCCGACTGCGAGACTACCTCGCGGCCCATCCCTCTCGGCCCGTGCTGGTCGTCGAGGTCGCCGACACGTCGCTCGCCCTCGACCGGCTGCGCAAGGGCGGCCTCTACGCGCGAGCGGGGATCGCCGACTACTGGGTGGTCAACCTGATCGACGAAGTGCTGGAGGTCTACCGGGAGCCGGTGCGCGCCCCATCGGGGCTCGGCGACTGGAAGTACGACTCGGTCCGTATGCTCCGTCGCAACGCCATCGTCACGCCGCTGGCCGCGCCCCGAGCGCGAATCCGCGTCGCAGCGCTCCTGCCGTAGTTTTTGAAGCGTGGAGAGGGTCCTGGCCGAGAGCAGCGGCGACACGGCGACGTCTGATCGATCGTGAACGAGCCTGACGTCAGGCCGAGCGCGTGGCGCGCCGTCGCGGCCGCCACCGTGCTCAATGCCCCGCTCGGGTCGCTCTACGCGTTCAGCGTGTTCTTGAAGCCGCTGGAAGCGCTGCTCGGGCTGAGCCGGGCCGATCTCGCGCTCGTCTTCGCCCTTGCATCCGGCGGATTCGGCGCCGGCATGCTTCTGGCGCCTCACTTCTTCGGCCTCGCGTCGACCACGGCACTGGTGCTGGCCTGTGCGGCCGCGAGCGCGCTGGGCATCGCGGTTGCCGCGACGGCGGGCGGTCTCGCCCAGCTGGCCGTGGGGTACGGAGTGTTGTTCGGCGCCGGTGGTGGCGCTGCTTACATCCTCGCGCAGCAAACGGTGAACCTCGCCGTGACGAGGCGCCACGGTCTGGTGAACGGCTACATCGTCGGGCTGTATCCGGCCGGCGCGATGATCGCCGCGCCCCTCTTCGGGTGGTCCATCGGCGAGTTCGGCGTGCGCGCCACGCTCGGGGGCCTCGCCACGGTCCTGGCCGTCACCGGCTCGATCAGCGCGTGGCTGATCGCGCAATCCGGCGTCACGCTGGCGGCGGCCGCCGCGAGCATCGCGCCTGACGAGGGAGAACGACGCCGGCCCGTGTTCTGGCGACTGTGGATCGTCTTCTTCCTGGCGGCGTCCGCTGGGCTGATGGTGCTCAGTCAGGCCGCCGGCATCATCGCGGCCTATGGTGGCGCGACCTCGCTCGCCGTCTACGGCACGACCTTCATCGCCGGCACGATCGCCGTCGCACGCTTGGGAGGCGGGTGGATGGTCGACTGGCTGACCATTCCTGCGGTCGCGGCCGGCGCGCACGCCGTCGCACTCGCCGGCAACGTGGCGCTGACGCTGTGGCCCGGCCCCGGCGTATCGGTCCTGGCACTGGCGCTCGTGGGGATGGGCTACGGGGTGATCTCCGGCGTCACCGCGGCCGCGGTGGCCGTGTACTGGAGACGTGCGCTGTACGGCCGGATTGCCAGCCGGATCTACCTCGCATGGTGCGCCGCCGCCATCATCCTGCCAATCACCGCCGGCTACCTGTTCGACCTGACTCAGGGCTACGGATCCGCGATCCTGATCGCCGCCGGCGGCAATGCCCTGGGCATTCTCGTGGCGCTCGGCTTGCCCCATCAGCGCCCGGCTCGCGTCCAATCGACGGCCGCCTCGACCCGGCCCGCGAAGGGCGTCGCCGATGGATGATCTGACGCGTCGCGCGGCCAGCGCGGGTAAGATGACGTTTCCAGGAGGGCATCTCATGGTGAACCTCGAGTTCCACGACCCGTCCGGCGCCATCGAAGTGAAGCAGCCGCACGCGCCGCGCATCGCCACCCTCGAGGGCAAGCGCGTCGGCTTCGTCAGCAACGAGCAGTGGCAGGCCTACCGCATGCTCCCCCGTCTGAAGGCCCTGCTCGAGGTGGACTTCCCGGGCATCGAGGTGCTGCCGATCGACGCTTTCCCCCAGGGCAACGCCGTGATCGGCTCGGAGGAGACGGCGGCGCTCGTCAAGGAGAGCGGGGTCGACGCCGTCATCATCGGCAACGCTGCCTGAGGGTCCTGCGCCACTGCATGCGGCCGGGCGGCCGCTAGGCTCGAAGCACGGGGAATCCCGACGGTCACGCTGACCCGCGAGGATTTCGTGGGGGTCATGACGAACGCCGTCGCTGGAGTCGGGTTGGCGCCGGACGCGGCGATGGTCACCTTTCCCATCGAGATGTTCCTGCCGGGCAGCGACATCTCTCCAATGGAGGTGCGCAAGCGTGAGTTCTACGACGGCCTGACGCGGTGGCGCTCGGCCTTTGCCGGCGATGGCGTGAGCGGGGCGCCGATGGTCCACGTGCAGGGCACGAGTGTCGAGGACGCCTTCGCCCGCGCGAATCATCTGATGCTCGCCAACCGCTGGGGTGATGGCCTGCCGCTCTGGCCCCCGACGCGGGAACGAGTGGACTGGATCCTGGGCGGCGCCGCGCAGCCGCGCGGACGCGGGCTCGGCACTTTTCCGCCGCGGGGCGGCGTGACCACGGTCGAGTCATGCGCCATCGCGCTGGCGATGGCGGGCGGGCGGCCCGAGTACGTGCCGGTGCTCGTGGCTGCCGTGAGCGCCTTCCTCGACGCCGAGTCCGGGAGCGAGCAGCTGCAGGCCGCGTCGGGCAGCGCCTTTCCGGTGGTGATCGTCAACGGGCCGATCGGCGCCCAGATCCGGCTGAATGCCGGCTTCGGCTGCCTTGGCCCGGATCCGCAGCGGCCGGCGGGCGCGAGCATCGGCCGAGCGCTGCGCCTGTTGCAGCAGAACCTCGGCGGCGCCCTGCCCGGCATCGGCACCATGGCGAACTACGGTGGCATGCGCTACACGAACGTGGTCTTCGCCGAGGACGAGGCGAATCTACCCTCCGGCTGGACGCCGCACGGCGCCGAGCGTCACGGCTTCGAGCCGGGCACAAGCTCGATCTCGTTCGCCTTCGCGAATGGGGTCACCAACATCCGGCGGCGCGGCGCCAAGAAGGAGACGCCCGAGGAAGACGCGCTCCAGGGCATGCACCGTATGGCCGATTTCATGCGCGTGCCCAACATGCCCGGGCTCGCCGGCTACGAGCGGGGAACGCCGGGCATCCTGATGATCCCGGGAGTGGTGGCGCAGACGATGGCCGGGCTCGGGTGGACCAAGGCATCGATCCGTGAGTTCCTCTGGGAGCATTCGAGGATCCCGGTCGCAGAGCTCCGTCGCGCGGGATGTCCGGCGTGGATCGAGATCGATGCGAGCAAGGTGACGCGCGAGAGCCTCGCCCTGGACCCGTGGCCGATCACCGCCAGCCCCGACAACTTCGTGATCGTCGTGGCCGGTGGCGGCCACCCGACCAACAGCTACTGGATGCAGGGCTACAGCCCCGGCGTTGTCGGCCGCCCGATCGAGCTGCCCTCATCCTTCGAGCGCCTGCTCGCCGACGCCGAGCGCGACCTCGGGCCCCGCTAGGCGCGGAGCGGCGTCGCGACCACGAGGACCGGCCGGATCTTCGACTAATCCAGCCGCGGACGATCACCTTCGACGATGATCCGCCACAGGACCCGACTCTGCCTTCGATCGTAGTCGCCGTGCGCCCGGTGCATCGTCGCGCGGTCGTCGATGATCAGGACGTCACCTTTGCGCCAGGCATGGTGGTAGACGATCTCCGGCCGAATCATCCGGTCGAGGAGATCGGCCATGTATGCGCGACTGGCCTCCGGTGTCATGCCGTCGATGCGAGCCTTGGAGATGTGGAAATACACCGCCCTCGACCCATGCACCGGATGGGTGCGCACCATCGGATGCTCGATCGGCTTGCCGTACTTGTCCTTGTCTTCCTGGCGAGTGTCGGTGCGACCGCTGTCCAGGCTGTTGAACGTCTTCAGCGATTCGAGGCGCCGGCGTTCGTCTTCGGAGAGTGCGGCGTAGGCCGCGCGCATGTTCGCGACGCTGGTCCCGCCACCGGCCGATGGAATCTCCACTCCATACAAGATGGTGGCGGCCGGCGGGCGCTCGCGGTTGGTGTGGTCGGTGTGCCACTGCTCGGCCGGTTGCTGACCATTCCGGTGCCAGACCAACCCGATCAGGGGAAAGTCCGGCATGTTGTGCTGTGAGTAGTGCTGCTCCATCGGCGGGCCGAACACCGAAGCGGCGGCGAGATACTGGGACGGCGTCAACGCCTGATCGCGAAAGACGAGCGCCAGATGGTCGGCGAGCGCGTGTGACAGCGCCTGCCGGGTCGGCGCGTCGACCGGCTTGCTGAGGTCGACGCCGGCGACCTCGGCGCCGAGCGAGGGATGCAGCGATGTGATCTTGAGTAGAGCCATGATGACGGTCCTCAGCGGGCCAGGCCGGGGCTTCCGGCCGGCACGGCATAGAAGTTCATCGTGAGCGACACAGCCGTGTAGTAACCCATCAGGACGATCATGTCGGTGATGCTCTCATGCCCGAGCGCCTTGACCGCGTGGTCATACAGGCCCTGAGAGACCAGCTGACCGCCGGCCAGCGCCATCGCCACCTCGTAGACCACCTGCTCCCGCGGGTCCGCGAACGAGGCCGGAAGGCCCGCGATCATCGCTTCCACCGCGGGAGCGGACAGGCCGACCTCTTTGCCGCGCTTTTCGTGCGCAGCGGTGGGGTAGGCCGAATGCCATTTGCTGGTCATGACGATCACGGCGATCTCTCGCTCGCGCTCCGTCAGCGATGACTGGCCCGGCGTGAAATGCTGTCCGAGCGGGGCGGCCGCGTGCACCAGCTTCGGATTGTGCACCCAAACCTTGTAGGGGCCGGGAAGCCGACCGCGCGGGCCGTCAACCAGGAAGCGGTATCCGTCTCGCTGCCCGGGCGTCATCTGGTCAATCGGAATCTCGGCATAGCGTCCGAAGGTCGGTGTCCCGCTCATCGCGCCTCCTGTTCGTTAGAGCGCCGCGTAGACCAGATCGATGAGATGACGAACGTGCTTGTGCTGCCAGCCGCCGCGCCCCTGATTCATGGCGTAGCCGAAGCCGACGCGCGCGTCGGGATCGGCGAACCCGAGCGATCCGCCGGCGCCAAAGTGCCCGAACGCACGCGGATTGGGACCGAGCGGGCGCTCGGTCATCGCGAGCTGGAACCCGAGCCCGAAGCGTGTAGGGCGTTGCAGCACGATGTCGTCACCATAAACCTGTTGCTCGGTTGCACGCGCGACGGTCTCCGGAGCGAGCACATGGACGCCGTCCAGCTCGCCGTCACCGGCGAGCGCCGAGTAGAGGCGCGCCACCGCGCGCGCATTGCCGTGCCCGTTCGTCGACGGCACCTCCGCCGCGCGCCACTGGCGCGTGTTCACCACCCCAGTTCCCGAAACCTCGGGCGGGTTGCGATAGGCGTTGACACGCATCAGAGGCAAGCCGTCCAGACCCTCGGGATTCACGCTGAGCTGACGCCGAAGCTCCTCGCTTTCGGGACTCGCCTGTTGCGGCAGCAAATCGGCGCAGCGTCCATCTAGCTCGGGACCGAAGCCGATGAAGAAATCGACGCCGGCGGGACCGGCGATGCTCTCGTGCAGATAGGTGCCGAGCGTCTTCCCGGTGATGCGTCGCACGATCTCGCCGATCAGGAATCCCTGTGAGTTGACGTGATACCCGTGGCCGGCGCCCGGCTCCCACCACGGTGCCTGGGCGGCGAGCGCCTCGGTCATGATGTCCCAGGAACTCCACGCCCCCGATGGCAGCGCGCGGGCGATGGCCGGCAGCGCCGCCTGATGCGTCAGGAGATAGCGCACCGGGACCCGCGCCTTGCCCGCCTGTGCGAACTCGGGCCAGTAGCGAGCGACGGGCGCGTCGAGATCGAGCAGGCCGGCCTCGACGAGCCGAAACGCGCAAACGGCGGTGACAGCCTTGCCGATGGAGTAGAGGTTGACGATCGTGTCTCGCTCCCACGGTCGGGTCCGCGCGGCGTCGGTGTGGCCTGCCCACAGGTCGACGACGGCGTGCCTGTCGATGTAGACGGCAAGGGCAGCGCCCACCTCGGAACCGGAGGCGAGAATTTCGGCGAGCGAGTCGCGGACCCGCTCGAATGCCGGCTCGCAATGCCCGTATACGATCGCGTCACGATCGTCCATCGCAGCAGCACGACGGGCGGCCTGGGTTCACGCGGTCAGCGCGGCTCCTTGGTCTTCAGCTGGGCGTCGTGCTCCTTGATGAAGGCCCGGATTTCGTCGGCCATGTCGAGCAGCTTCGTCCACTGCTCCTTGTACAGGGTCACGGGGAAGCGGCCGAGCCCGTAAACGGAGACTCCGCCCTTCTCACTAACCTTGATCGACACGCCGCGCGTCGCCCGGGCCTTCAGCGCCGCGTTCTCCGCCTTGAGTCGCTCGACCTCGGCTTGCAGAGGGTCGTCAGCCATCGTCGCTATCCCGGCAGCTTCCAGTCGATCCAGTTGCAGAGCGCGCGCCCCATGATCAGCTCTTTGTCCTTCGCCGACAGCCACGGTATGTCGTCGGTGAACATCGTGACACACTGCCTCCACGAGCACGGCATCCGCGTGATGTCGGTCCCCCAGAACATTCGCTCGGGGCCGAAGGCGTCGTAGAGCTTCTTGATATGCCCGTGGATGTCGCGATACGGATACGGCTCGCTCGAGTAGCTCGGCGCCCCGGTCGCCTTCAGCGCCACGTTACGATGCTTCGCCGCCGCTACAAGATCCGGCAGGTTCGACCACGCGGCGTCGGGGCGCCCGAAATGATCGATGATCAGCTTGAGCCCCGGATGACGCTCCGCGATCTGGCCGATGACCTGCAGGAGACCTGGTCCGAGAAGCGCGACCGGCAGTCCCGCGCGCTCGGCCGCGGGCCAGAGCCAGTCGATGGTCCCGTCGGTCAGCCACGTCTTCTGATGCGGCTGCAGCAACGCGAAGCGGAGTCCGCGCATCCCCGGCCGACTCTTCAGGCCGTCGATCAACGAGCGGCTTTCCGGCTTGTCGAGGGGGAAGTTGCCGAGGATCGCCAGACGGTTGGGATGCTGGCGCGCGGCTTCGACCGCGAGCGCGTTGGAATTGGGATCCCACCCGGGCGGATGAATCACGGCCGCGTCGACGCCGCCCTCGTCCATCTCCTTCAGCACGTCGTCTACCGTGAAGTCGGCGACCTGACGGTGGTTCGGATTCGTCGGCTTGTTGTTCTTCCAGATGTGGATCTGCGCGTCGACAATCAGCATGGCGTGCCCCTTCCCTCTGCGGCAGTCTGATGATCGCGAAACGTTGACAACGGATACTGCCTCTTTAGCCGAGATTCCCGCCGTCTTCAAGCGCGGTGAAACAACCCCGGGCCACGCACGGCCCATGGCGCCCCGCCCTGGAGTATGATCCGCGCGGGTGCGGCGCGTCCTTGCGCCCTCGAGATGTCTGGCCGAAAACTCGACAGGGAGGCACGAATGTCACGATCGTTGGCGGCAGGTGCAGCGTTTGCGTTCACCCTCGTTGGCGCCGCGACGGGCGCTTGGGCCCAGGGGTTGGTCACCACGCAGAAATTGTCAGCGCCGCTTGCAAACGAGCTGGTGGGGGAATCGGTCGCAGCCTGTGCTCAGAAGGGTTACACGGTGACGGCGGTCGTCGTCGATCTCGACGGCGTTCGCCAGGCCCTGCTGCGGGGAAACGGCGCACCGATCCACACGCTCGACAACGCCTTCTACAAGGCGTACTCGGCCGCCTCGCTGACGCTCGCGCGCAAGGAAGACAGCACGAAGGCCGTCGCCGACCGGATGGCCAAGAATCCCGCCACCACGGTGCCGCAGACGCCGCTGCCCAACGTGACGTATGCGGTCGGCGGGGTAACGATCATGGCCGGCGGAAAGGCGATCGGCGCGATCGGCGTGAGCGGAGCGCCGGGCGGCCAGTTCGACGAGGAGTGCGCCCGCGCCGCCATCGCCAAGATCCAGGAGCGGATGAAGTAAGCCGGCGTCAGGCTCCCACGCCCCAGGCGATGGCGTTGCGCAACAGCGTGACGAACGCGTCGGTTTCCCACGAGCCGCGAAAGGTGAGCGGCGTCGTGTCCGTGGGATCGACGACCCGCGATGCGCGAATCGCCGGGTTGTGGCAGTGGCCGAGGGCAAAGTACGTGACGCCGCCTTTGCCCACCTCACGGGTGTAGCCGAGCACGCGGGTCTTGCCGTCGGGCAGCAACGACGTGTCCGAAGGATAGAGGGTGCCGATGGCGGGCGACGTGGCGCCCGGGCCGTAGTCCGCCGTGAGCAAGATTCGGGTCGAACCCGGGTCCTGGAGCTCGATGAAGTACGGCTCGTCCTCGACGACGAAGGACGCGGTGAGCCCTCGCGTCAGGCTCGTGTTGCCGGCCGCCAGGTCGACGCGGATCTTGCAGATCGGGGGATGGGTCAGGAAGTAGCTCCCGAGCAGCGCGTGGTGCTCGGTCTTCACGGTGCGGCGCTGCCGCGCGCCCTCCACCCGCTCGGCGCGGCCACCGCTGGTGCCGTGCAAGCCGAGCCAGTGGCCGCCCGCTTCCAGCCAGCGCTCGATGACGCGGCACTGCGCAGCGTCGGGGTATGGGCCGGCCACGTAGGTGATGAGCAACCGGCTCACCGGCAGCCACTTCTCGACGTCGGCGAAGTCATTGGCGACCGACGTCGGAACGCCCTGCTCCGCCAGGAGCCCGAGCAGTCGCAGGCGCGCATAGTCGTGGTCGTGCCCGGCGGAGGATCCAGGCGGAAAGCCACCGGCGATGAGGTGTGCGCGGCCGGAGTTCGTCTCTGTCATCAGATCACCTCGCATCGTACCGGATTAGAATCCGGGCCATGAATACCACACCCGCGCCCGACCGCATCGACGCTTCGCGCGCCGCCCTGATCGTCTACGATGCCTGCCGCCGTGCCCTGACCCCCGCCGATCCCGCGCGGCGCGCGGCGATGCGGCCGGTCCTCGACGCCTGGGTCGCCTTGATCGGCGCGTGCCGCGCGCTTGCCATGCCCATCATCTACACGACGCCCGTCAGCCGCGGGGACGGCGCCGACGTCGTGCTGCTGCCCACCGACCTCAGCGTCGAGACAGGAGTGCCGTCGCTCACCAACTGCGTCGAGGGCACACCCGAGGCCGGCTTCCCGGAGGAGATCGCCCCACGACCCCAGGACTACGTGTATCTCAAGCGCCGTCCCAGCGCATTTTATGGCACCGGAGTGGCCGAGCTGCTGCGAGCGCTCCACCGCACCGCGCTGGTGATCGGCGGCGGCGCGACCAATCGCGGCGTCGAGACCAGTGTCCGCGAGGCCTTCAGCATGGACCTCGACACCGTGGTCGTCCGCGAATGTTGCTGGGGTGGAGACGCTGCGGCTCACGCCTACAGCCTCGACAAGTCCATGAAGATGTATGCGCGCGTTCGCACCCTAGAACAGACCTTGGCCATGCTCGCCTGAGGAGCTGCCCCGGCGCTCCGACAAGACAAGGCCGCCGGCAGTGATTGCCGGACCCCGAGCAGTGAGGCAGAATCTAACCCATGCCTCCCGACAGTGAGATAGGTGGATGACCATGCCGACGAAGCTTTCATCAGTCCAGACGGAGAGCTACGCGCGAGACGGATTCTTGTCGCCCATCGCCGCGCTCACAGGTGAGCAGGCGGCATACTATCGCGGAAAACTCGAGGCGTTCGAAAAGGCCGTCGGCGGACCGCTCACGTCCGATGGCACGGATCCGCGCTACCGGTCCCGTACGCACGTTCTCTTGACCTGGGTGCACACGCTCGCTCGACACCCCGCGATCCTGGACGCCATCGAGGATCTCATCGGCCCCAATATCCTCGTGTACACCTCGACGTGGTTCATCAAGGAGCCCGAGAGTGCGGCGATCGCCGCCTGGCATCAGGACGCCACGTATTTCGGACTGCGTCCATACGAGCACGTCACCGCGTGGCTCGCGCTCACCGATGCGACGGCGGAGAATGGCTGCATGGAGTTCTTGCCTGGCAGTCACGCTCGCGGGCAGTTGCCCCATCGCGCGGGCGTCGTCGCCAGCAGCGTGAATCGTGCGGGTCAGGCAGTCACCACGGACGTGGACGACACGCCGGCGGTTCTGGCACCCCTGCGCGCGGGTGAGTTCTCGCTGCACCACACGCTGTGTCTCCACCGCTCGAAGCCGAATCGATCGCTCGGACGTCGGATCGGCCTGGCGATCAGCTACATCCCGACGCACGTGCAACACCTCGGCGTGAAGCACAAGACGCCGGCCATGCTGGTCCGCGGTCTCGATACGTTCGGCCACTTCGAGCTCGAGCCTGCGCCGGCGGCCGACCTCGACGAGACGGCCCGTGCGGCCTATGCGCGCTCCTACGATGGCTACCGGGCCGCGTACGCCGAACAGGTCGCGCTGGAGGGTTGATGAAGCTTCGAGGCCCGGGCATCTAGCCGGCGTTGCGTCGCGGCTGCGCGGCGAGCCACTCCGCGGCCGACGGCACACTCGGATCGCCCGGGCGCAAGTTGTAGTACGGAATAAGCGGAAAGTACGCGTCGGCCAGCCGGCGAAGCTCGGCGACGGGCTCGGGATGCAGATCGACGCGCAGGTCGACCATGGCGAACGGCTCACGGTCGACGACGAAGAGCCCGCTGGACACTTCGCCGTTGGGCTGACCGCCGGCCGCCTTTCCCGCCTCGAGAGATCTGAGAAGCCGCTCCCAGAGCGCGAGGTCCGCACCCCGCTGGAACGCGCCGAGCATCGCCTCGGCGACCTCCTTGCTCACGACGGCGTTGGCCGCGACGACCACGTTCCGCTCGACGCGATGGCCCGCCCACGGCTTGTTCTCGGAGCCCGTGCGGGCGGCGGTGAGACCGCTCACGTCCAGACACCCGAGCTGCCGCCGCTCGACGAACTGGTCGCTGGCCGCGATCTCCTCCAGGACGCGCGGCGCCGAGTATCCGGCGCGCAGGAGATTCAGACCGAGATGACCGAGGCGCGGATTGGTGCTGGCCTGCGTGACGACGGCGCCCACGCCCGGGGCGACATGGATGCACCGCGAGCCGACGGCCATCTCGCTGGTCGCGATGGCGATCCCGAACATACCGGTGCGCTCGCACCGGCCGATGAGCGAGAACGTCGTGAACTCGATGCCGGTCGACATCGCAGTCGATCCTTTCCGTCGCTCAGGCTGGTCGCTCAGCCTATCAGAAGCCGGCGCAAGTACTCCGCGATCTCCAGCGTGCACGCCATGCCCTGCGGGATGGCCTTGGTCAGCGAGACGAACGCGTGGATCTGGCCCGGGTACTCGCGGTACACGACGTCCACGCCGGCCTGGCGCAGTCGATCGCCGTACGCCCGGCCCTCGTCGCGCAACGGATCGAAGCCGCCGGTGACGATCATCGTCGGCGGCTGGCCGGCGAGGCTCGGCGCACGCAGTGGAGAGGCCCGCAGGTCGGTCTTGTCCGCCTCGTTCCTCAGATACTGCTCCATGTACCAGAGGATGCGATCGCGCGGGATCACGTGGCCGTCCGCCAGGTCGCGGTGCGAGTCCGTCTCGAGGGAGAAGTCGACGGCGGGGTAGATGAGGACCTGGCACGTGGGCAACGGCGTGTCGCCGGAAGCCGCGAGCTGCGAGACGACGGCCGAGAGGTTTCCGCCGGCCGAGTCACCGGCCACGGCCACGCGGGCGGGGTCAGCGCCAATGTCGCGGCCGCGGGCCCGGAGCCAGCGATACGCCGCCACGCAATCCTCGACCGCCGCGGGGAACTTGTGCTCGGGCGCCAGCCGGTAGTCGACGGCGACGACGAGCGCGCCCGCGTGCCTGGCCAGGCGCGCGCAGAGTCCGTGATGAGTCTCGAGGTCCCCCTGCACCCAGCCACCACCATGGAAGTACGCCACGGCCGGCAGTGGCGCGCCCTCGGCGCGCGCGGCGTAGACCCGTGCCGGAATCTCGCCAGCCGGGCCCGGGATGCGGATGTCCTCGATGCGCGACAACGCAGGCGCCGGCTCGTCCATCAGCGTCACCATGGTGCGGAGCTGGGCGCGTAGCTCGGGCAACGGTGGGAAATAGCCCGGCACGCGGATCGACTTGACGAACTCACCCACGATCTGGGCCTTGGGGTCCATCGTGCGGCTCCCCTGGCGGATGCGGTGGCCGTCGAGAAAGCGAAGCGCCTCTTCCTCGCTCATCGCTGTGTGCGACAACTCCAAGGTCGGGTGGCTCATGACTGCTCCTTCGTGTCCTGGTGGTGGTACGCGCCGCAGGCCGTCGCGGGGCTGCCGTGCGAGCCGCAGGGCCGCCCGGGGGCTGGGGCCCCCAGGCCCGAGGCGAGCGATCCGAAAAATCCCCGCCGGCCGAGGTGCGACTCTAAATTCTTGTCGAGGTCGCGTCCGCCGCTCACGCGAACCACAAGTCTGGCAGCGTGTAGCCGCCGCGGAACGGATCGGACGGATCGACGCCGTGCTGGAACACGCCGGTGATCCACGCCTGGCCGGCGATGGTGGGGACGATGCCCTGGCGTCCGCCCACCGTGGCCTCGCTCACGATCCCGGCCTCGAACCTCGAGCCGATGATCGACTCGTGGATGAACCCCTGACCCGCTACCAGCTGCCCGCGCGCGTGCAGCACCGCCAGTCGAGCCGACGTGCCCGTGCCGCACGGGCTGCGGTCGATGCGGCCGGGCGCGACGATCACGGCATTCCGGCTCACCGTCCCCGGGCCCGCGAAGGGCATGGCGAACTCGGCGAAGGTCACGGTGTGGATGTCCGGATTCTCCGGGTGGCGCACGGGCAGTTGCTGCGCGGCCGCGGCCGCGATCCGGTTGCCGACGGCGACCAGATCCCGCGCCTCCTTTGGCTCGACCGCGAAGCCGAGTGAGGGCGCATCGACGATGGCGAAGAAGGCGCCGCCGTAGGCCACGTCGACCGGAATCCGGCCCACGCCCTCCACGTCGAGCATGGCGTCGAGATGCGTGACGAAGCACGGGACGTTCGTGAACTGGACCCGCTCCACCTTGCCACCGCGGCAGCGCGCCTCGACCGGCACCGGGCCCGCGGGCGTGTCCAGCGTGAGAGTCGTCACCGGCTCGCGCATCGGCAGCATGCCCGTCTCGAGCAGGACGGTGACGGTACAGATGGTGTTCGACCCGGACATCGGCGGATAGTCGGTGGCTTCCATGATGATCATGCCCGCGTCGCAGTCGGGCCGGGTGGGCGGCGTCACGAGATTCATGCAGAGCGTGGGCTTCCCCCGCGGCTCGAACAGAAGCCATCGCCGCAGCTCGTCCCCGTGTGTCTCGAGGTAGCGCTTCTTCTCGAACATCGTGGTACCCGGCGGCGGCAGCACGCCGCCCACGATCACGTGATTGTCCTCACCGCCCACGTGGCAGCCGATCACCGTCACCGTGCGCTCCCACCTCACCGCAGCGTTTCCTTCCCGAGGTCCAGCACCCGCTCGGCGACCAGGGCGAGCATGCGCCAGGCGGTCTCGTGGTGGCGCGTGGCCTCCGCGTCGTCCGTGTACGTGTCGAACAGCACGTAGCTCGCGCCCAGCCTGGCGAGCGCCTCGAGGTCGGCCCGGACCTGATCGAGGCTCCCCTCGCCGGCGATCCGCTGATCGTCGGCAAGCTTCGTGTCGGTGACGCGCAGTCGGATTCGCGGGCAGAGCGCCGGAAGCGGCCGGCCCTCTTTGTCGGCGATCTCGCGCAGCTTCGGCAGCCCCGTGTCACGGAGCCAGGGAATACGCACGCGGATCGGGTGCCACGCGTCGCCCAGACGCACGGTGCGTCGCATCGCGGCGTCGCTCGCGCCGCCGACCCAGATCGGCGGATGCGGCGACCGGACCGGGCGCGGCCCGGTCTGCACGTCGCGGAACGAGACGAACGGTCCCGTGTACGACGCCGGGTCGCTGGTCCACGCGGTCTTGATGGCGGCCAGGTAGTCGTTCGACATGGCGCCGCGCCGCTCGAACGGCACGCCGAGCGTCGCGAACTCCTGCTTCGCCCAGCCGACGCCGACGCCGAAGATGAAGCGCCCGCCGGACAGCCGGTCGATGTTCGCGCCGAGCCGCGCGGTGTGGAGCGGATGGCGATACGGCAGGATCACGACCGTCGTCCCGAGCTCCACGCGTGTCGTGACGCGGGCCAGCCACGCGAGCGTGACAAACGGATCGTAGAACGGCGCGGGATAGCGCGCCACGACGTCCGGCGTCATCGCGACGTGGTCGGAGATCATCACGAAGTGATACCCGAGCGTCTCCGCAAGCTGCGTCCAGCCCGCGAGCGCGTCCGGGCTCACGCCCGGCCCGAAGTTGAGGAGGTTCACCCCGATCCGCATCCGCTCACCAGGGCAGGATCGCGGGATCGTACTTCTCGATCCGCTCCTCGACCGCCATCACCGGCTCGATGCCGTAGAGCCGGCGCGCGTTCTCGCCCATCAGCTGGCGCTGGACCTTGGCCGGCACCTTGAACTCGGCCAGGTGGTGCAGGCCGTCCCAGGCGTCCTCGGCGTCGTGGTGCGGATAGTCCGAGGACCAGATCGCGACGTCCTGGAACACGTCCCAGAGGCGATAGACCAGCGTCTCGTCCGACTCGAAGCCGATGAAGCAGCGCTCGTTGAACACCTCGACGGGATCGCGGATGAGCCGATTGTCACGCTGAAATGCGAACAGGTTCGAGAAGTTCGAGCTCCGCGCCAGGATCAGCGGCAGCCACGAGGCATTGGATTCCAGCACCGCCGCCTTGAGCTTCGGGAACTTCTCAAGCCAGCCGGTCTGCACCACCACCGTCACCCAGGTCATCGCCTCCATCAAGAAGCCCAGCGTCTCGGAGGCGTCGATGGCTGGGTCCATGGCCGCGGTGATGTTCGAGACGAACTGACCGGGTGAGTAGACGACAGACTCGTCGGTGAACAGCAGCCCCTGCCCCGAATGGCCGCGCGCCTGGGACATGCGCTGGCCCCATTCGGGTGTCAGCGCCTCGCGCGACGGAAAGGTGTGCATCGCGAGAACCACGCCCGTGGCCTCGAATTCGCGCCACAGAGGATCGAACTCGGTCAGCGTGGGATAGCGGCCGTTCCAGAAGCAGGGGCGAACGGCCGCCGCCTTGAAGCCCAGCGTGGCGACGCGCTTCAGCTCCGCGATCGACGCCTCGATGCTCTGCAAGGGCAACACGGCGCAGGGAAATAGCCGCCGCCGGTCGGCGGCGCAATAGTCGAGCACCCAGTCGTTGTAGGCCTGGGCCAGCACCGCCGCCGCCTCGGCGCTGCGCACCAGCGCCAGCCGCACGAACCACGTGGGGAACAGCATCACCTGATCGGTGCCCAGGGCGTCCATGTCGTTGAGCCTTGCGTGCGGGTCGCGGCAGCCGAGCAGGCGTCCGAACTTTTCCCGCCAAGCCGCGGTGCCGGGGGTGAGCTTGCCCACCTCCTTCTTGTCCCAGCGCGCCCAGCCCACCTCGGCGGCGTTCGAGCGCTCGCGCGCGGCGGGGACCACCCGCCCGTTGATGTACAGGAGGTCGCTGTCGGTGTGGAACCAGAACTGTGTCTTGATCCACGCGCGACTCTTGGCCGGGACGTACTCGTCCCAGATCGCGGGCGGCTCGACGACGTGGCTGTCACAGTCGAACACCGGGAAGTCCTTGCGCGCGCTCGTGGCCACCATCGGGCCTCCTTGCTTCACGACTTTCACTCTTCGAAGAATTGGCCTATTGTCTGGAATCGAGAAGACGCCTGTCAATGACACCCGTGGCGACGACGTCGGGACTCGAGCGCTTCTCGCTATCCGGGCGTATCGCGCTGGTCACCGGCGCGACGCGGGGGCTGGGACTCGAGATCGCGCGCGGCATGGCGGCGGCCGGCGCCGTGGTCGGGATCAATGGCCGCGACGCGGCGCGGGCCCGTGAGGTCGCGAAGGGCATTCCAAACGCTTTCGCCGCCTCCTTCGACATCACCGATCTGTGCGCGGCGGAGTCGGCCATCGACGACCTCGTGGCGCGGTACGGCCACCTCGATTGCCTCGTCAACAACGCGGCCGTGCGCGATCGCCGGCCTTTGCACGATATCGCGGCCGAGGATTTTCGCCGCCTGATCGAGACCAATCTGGTCGCGCAGTACGCGCTCTCCCGCGTGGTCGTCCGGCACATGGCAGCCCGAGGTCAGGGGCGGCTCGTGTTCATCAGCTCGATGGTAGGGCCGCAGTCGTTCCAGGGCGATCCGGCCTACGTCGCGTCGAAGGGCGGGCTCGAGGCGCTGATGCGCGCGCTCGCGGTCGAGCTCGGCGACAAGGGAATATCCGCCAACGCGATCGCGCCCGGGTTCTTCCTGACCGACGGAAACGCCCTCTTCTTCGCCCAGCCGCGCATCGCCGAGCTGGCGCGACGCATCCCGCTGCAGCGCTTCGGCCGGCCCGACGAGCTCGTGGGCGCGGCCATCTTCCTGGCGTCCGACGCGGCGTCCTACATCACGGGCCAGGTGCTGACGGTGGACGCGGGACTCTCGGTCGCCCTGTAGCAGTCCCCGAGCGCCGGCGGGGCCCTTGTCACCAGGCCCGCTCCTGGCCTATCGTGAGGCCCGCTGTCCGGCGATGCGCTTGGCGAGTCTTTGGCACGCCCGAGGAGGATGACCCGATGACTACCCGATGGTGGAGCGGCTGGATCGCGTGCATGGCGCTGGTGACCGTGCTGGGGACCGGCACGCGGGCCCGCGCCGGACACGAGGACGGCAAGGTGCTCCTCTTCTCACAGCCGATCGCCAAGGCGGACTCCATCTGGATGGCGATCAAGAAGGGTTACTTCAAGGAACAGGGCCTCGACGTCACCGTCAAGTGGTTCTCGTCGGGGACGACCGCCATGCAGACCTTCCAGGTGGGCAAGGAGGGCAAGCGCGGCTTCGGCGACTTCAACACGGGCGGCGAGCTGCCCGCCGTCAACTTCTGGCAGAACATGGACGAGGCCTTCACGCTCTTCGCGGTGGTCGAGCGCGACGCCGAGGGCTACGTCGGCATCGCCAAGAGCGAGATCAAGACGGGCAAGGATCTCAAGGGCAAGACGATCGCCACTCGTGTGGGCTCGACCGGCTCCTGGTTCGTGAGCGAGTACCTCAAGGCCCACGGCCTCACCGAGAAGGACGTCACGATCAAGAACATGGAGACCCACATCATGCCCTCCGCGCTGGACCGCGGGGACATCGACGCCTTCTTCATCTGGGAGCCGTACGGCGCCCAGGCCCTGAAGGTCTCGGGCAGCCGTGTTCACAAGCTCACCACCGCCAAGGGCTACATGAACGGCTACCTGGTGATCGGGACGTGGAAGTGGTACCTCAAAGAGCACCCGGGCGTCGCCGAGAAGATGATGGCGGCGATCGACAAGGGCCGACGCTACGCCGCCGAGCACAAGGACGAAGTGATCCAGTTCGCCAAGGAGCAGTTCAGCGTCCAGGACACCGCGCCGGTGGAGGCCGACTACTCGTACAACGAGCGCGTGGTCGGCTTCGACAAAGTGGTCTGGGACGACTTCGCGAAGCTCGCCCGCTGGATGAAGGAGGCCGGCATCGCCAAGCGCGACTTCAGCCCGAAGTCGCTCTTCGATCCGCGCCCGCTCCAGAAGGCGCTGCCCGAGCGTGTGTCGCCGGAGTTCCGCTGGTAGGACGGGACGGGCCCGGTGCTGGCGATCCGCCGCCTCGAGAAGAGCTTTGTGCTGCGCCGAGGCGGCGCGGCCGTGCGGGTGCTGGCCGGGATCGACCTCGAGATCGGCGACGGTGAGTTCTTCTGTCTGCTCGGAGCGAGCGGCTGCGGCAAGACGACGCTCCTGAACATCCTGGCCGGATTCGAGACGGCCTCCGCGGGCGCGCTGCTCCTCGACGGCGTCCCCATCACCCGCGCCGGGCGCGACCGGGTGGTCTTCTTCCAGAACGCCGACGCCGCGCTCTTCCCCTGGCTCACCGCGGAGGAGAACGTGGGCTTCGGCCTCCGCATTCAGGGCCTGGACCGCGCCCGACGGGCGCCGGTGGTCGAGCGCTTTCTGAAGCTGGTCGGGCTGTGGGACGATCGCCAGAAGTTTCCGCGCCAGCTCTCGGGCGGGATGAAGCAGCGCATCCAGATCGCCCGCGCGCTGGCCATCGATCCCGCCATCCTTCTGATGGACGAGCCCTTCGCGGCCCTGGACGCCATCACGCGACGCCTCATGCACACCGAGCTCTTGCGGATCTGGGCGGCCACCGGCAAGACGGTCGTATTCGTGACCCACGACGTGAGCGAGGCGCTGGTGCTGGCCGATCGCGTCGGCGTGATGACCCGCGGCCCGAACGCAGGGCTCAAGGCCGTCTTGCCGATCCCGTTGCCGCGCCCCCGGGACCCGGGCAACCCCCGCTTCGGAGAGACCTTCGCCCGAGTCGAGGCGCTGCTCCTGCCGGAGGCGCAAAGCGGATGACGGACCGGGTGCGGTCGGTGGCGATGTTTTGCCTGTCCTTCGGTGTCCTCATAGGGATCTGGCAGATCGCCTCTACATGGTTCGTGAGCCCGCACCTGATCCCGCCTCCGGGCGTGGTCCTCCAGACGGCGATCCCGATGCTGACTACCGCCGAGATCCCACGCCACGTGTCCGCCAGCCTCGCGCGGGTGGCGGTGGGGTTCGTGCTGGGCAGCGCGCTCGGAATCGTGCTGGGAGTCCTCATGGGGCGCATCCGCTGGGTGCACGACCTGCTCGATCCCGTCATCGAGTTCTTCCGGTTCCTGTCACCCACGGCCATGATCCCCATCGCGGTGATCTGGTTCGGGATCGGAGAGACCTCGAAGTACTTCCTGATCTTCTGGGGCACGTTCTTCATCGTGCTGATCAACGCGATCCACGGCGTGATGGCCACCCCGTGGGACCGCCTGCGGGCGGCGGAGTGCCTGGGGGCCACGCGGCTGCAGATCTTCACGCTGATCGTACTTCCCTCGGCCGTGCCCTCCGTGGTGACGGGCATGCGCGTGGCGCTCGCCTCCTCGTACCTGTCGATCATTCCCGCCGAGATTCTGGCCGCCGACTCCGGGCTCGGTTTTCTCTTGCAGCAGTCGAGCCTGCTCGTGCAGACCAACCGGATCTTCGTGGTCCTCGCCGTCTTCGGTATCCTGGGCTACCTGTCGGACAGGGCCTTCCTCTTCGTCACCGCGCGGGCCCTGTCGAGCTACCTCGAGGCCCATGGGGCCGCCTGATGCATCCGATCGTTCATGAATAGTCCGAGTTAAGGAGAGATCATGCCGAAGAAGAGCATCTGGCTGCCGACCTCGTCCGCGACACCGCTGCGCATCCCGAACGCCGTGAAGGCAGGCCCCTGGGTGTTCGCCTCGGGCACGATGGGCGGCCCCGTCGGCGGCGGCCTTGCTCCCGAGGTTCGCGGCAACCCGAACCTACCGCTGGCCGGCGAAGCCCGAGGCATTCGCGAAGCGCGCTACATCCTCACCACGATCGACGCGGCCTTCAAGGCGGCGGGCACGAGCGTCGCTCACGGAGTGTGGTTGAACCAGTTCGTCACCGCGCGCCAGCATGTGGACCCGTACCACGAGATCCGCCGCGACTTCATCAAGCCTCCACGTCCGGCCAGCACCACGGTGGCCCAACCCGCGCTACTCGCGAGGGACGCCACCGTGCAGGTGGACATGGTCGCCTTCGACCCTACGCTCGCCCCCGCCAAGGAAGGGATCACCTCCGACGAGATCCCCCAGCCGCTCTCCGGAGCCGGCTACTCGCCGGTCGTGCGCGTGGGTGACCACCTGTTCCTCGCGGGCCAGATGGCGACCGACTTCCGCACCGGCATCCCACCCGAGGCCCAGGCGAACCCAATCTTCTGGGAAGGCTCGCCGATCCGGCGCCAGACCGAGTTCATCTTGCAAAATCTCGCCCGCGCGTTGGCGGCGGGCGGGTCGTCGATGAAGGACGTCGTCAAGGCGCAGGTCTGGCTGGCCGACATCGCGGACCTGCCGCGCTTCGAGGACGCCTGGCGCGCGGCGTTCCCCGAGAACCCTCCCGCGCGCACGGTGCTGGCCGCGAGCGACTTCGGCGTCGTGGGCGGGCTCATCGAGATAAACGTGATCGCTGTGCGGACCGGCGGCAAAGTCCGCAAGGAAGTCATACCGACCACATGCCCCGTGCCGCTCGGCCACGCCAGCCCCGTCGTACGCGCGGGCGACCTCGTCTTCCTCTCCGGCCTCTGCGCCGCCGACGGTGCGGGGGCGATCCCGGCGGCCCGCGTGGATTCCGGCTTCCCTTACGCGGGCTCGTCGAGCCGCGCCCAGACCGAGTGGATCCTGGCCCAGGCCGAGGCGCTCTGCCGCGCGGCCGGTCTTGGACTGGACGCCGTAACACGCCAACAGCTTTTCTACTCGGACCTGCGCGAGTTCGACGCGTCCTGGCAGTCGATCGCCGCGCGGCATGGTGACGCCATGCCGGCCACCTCGGTCTTGCAGGTGCCGGCGATGCCCATTCCCGGGTGCGGAGTGACGATGGACATGTGGGCGGTGGCTGGCTAGCCGACTCTGTGAGAACCTCCCGGATCAAACTGCGTTGGTACCAAGAAGCCTACAATACGGCGAGAGGAGGAATGAAATATGCCGAGCGATCGTCAGGACGGCCCCGCGACGCAGTCTCCGGTAGGGACGCCGGTCAAGGTGAAGAAATTGGGTCACGTCGTGTTTACGGTGACCGACATCGAGCGGACCACGAAGTTCTGGACGGAGATCATGGGGTTCCACGTGTCCGACCGCAACGAGCGTGGCATGGTCTTTCTCCGCAACGCGTCGGATCATCACACCGTCGCCCTGGTGCCGGCCGAGCCGCACCACGAAGTGCCCCGAGAGGGGCAGCCCGGCTTTCACCACTGCGCCCTGGAGGTCGGCACCGTCTCCGAGCTGTTCAAGATTCGCGACTTTCTCCACGCCAGGGGCGTGCCGATCGTCTATGAAGGACGGCGGGGCCCGGGAGGTAATCCCGGAGTCGAGTTCAAGGATCCCGACGGGTTCAATATCGAGCTGTATGCGTCGATGGATCAGATCGGCCCGGATGGCAAGAGCCGGCCGGCGGAGCAATGGCGCCGGGCCAAGACTCTCGAGGAGGCGGTGGCCCACCCGCTGCCGGGCGTGACCTATCAGTGAAGCGCAGCCGGAGCCGCATCCTCACGACCCACGTCGGGAGCCCCGGAGATGGTCGAGATTCTTCGGCGCAAAGAGGACGGCTCCGCGTTCAGCGACGATGAGCGCGCCATCCTGGCCCGCCCAGGCCGTGAGGATGCAGACTGAGTGCGGAATCGACCGTCCCGAGCGACGGCAAGTACTCGAAATCCGGCTTCGCCCAGTACATCACGGATCGCCTCACGGGCTTCGAGGTGCGCGACGATCTCCACACGACGGACGCGCCGCTGCGGGAGATCGCCCCGGTCATACTCCAGATCAGGGCGGGCGCCCGCTCGCTCGAAGCGGCGAACCCGCGCCACGAGCACGAGTATCACATCTGGGAGACCATCAAGTTCCCGAGCGGCAAGATCCTCATCCCGGGCGTCATTGCCCACACGACGAATTGCGTCGAGCATCCCGCGCTGGTCGCCGAACTGATCATGCGCTACGCGAGGCTCGTCGGGCGCGAGAACGTCATCGCCGGCGTCGACTGCGGCTTCGCGCAAGGGCTCGCGACCGCGCGGGTGCACCCGAGCATCATGTGGGAGAAGTTTCGCATGCTCTCGGAGGGCGCGCGTCTGGCGAGCCAGCGCCTCTGGTAGAAAGTTGAGCCCCGGCCGCGGTTGCCGTATCGTGGCAACAGTCGTGATGACGTGGCGGAGGGAGCGTGACCAGCGATGAAGATCCGCATCGGCGTAGGAGCCGGCAACACTTCGTCGACACCTGACGCGCTGGCCGAGCTCGTCCGGGGTCTCGACGACCTGGGGTTCGACTCCCTGTGGCTCTCGGAGGTGCTGACCGCGCCCGTGCTCGATCCCGTCGTGGGCCTCGCCTGGGCGGCCGCGAACAATCCGCGGTTGAAGCTCGGGACCACGATGCTGTTGCCAGGACGCCACGTGCTCCGGCTCGCCAAGCAGCTCGCGAGCCTGGACGTGCTGTCCAGAGGACGGCTGCTCGTGACGCTTGTGCCCGGGCTCACCTACGCGCCGGAGCGCGATGCCATCGGCGTCGATCCCAAGCGCCGCGGCGCAGTTATCGACGAGGCGTTGCCGCTGTTGCGGCGCCTGTGGGCGGGCGAGACGGTGAGCCACGAGGGCATCGCCGGCAGCTTCCATGACGTCAAGCTCTCGCCCCTGCCGGTGCAGCAGCCGCTCGAAGTGTGGCTCGGCGGCACGGTGCCCGCCGCTCTCGAGCGTTGCGGTCGCTTGTCCGACGGGTGGCTCCCTTCACTGTGCACGCCTGAAGAAGCGGCCGCGGGACGGGTCGTGATCGAAAAAGCGGCGGCCCAAGCCGGGCGCTCGATCAGCGGCGAGCACTTCGGCATGAGCATCGGCTACGCCGGAGCGCCCATCGACCCCGCCACGGCGCGCGTGATGGCCGCCCGGCGGCCCCGAGCGCTCGAGCTCACGCCGGTGGGGCTCCCTGCGTTGCGAGAGCTCATCGAGCACTTCATCGCCGTCGGCTTCTCCAAGTTCGTCGTGCGTCCTGTTGTCGCGCCTGCCTCCTGGCGCGCCGAGCTCGAGGCCCTCGCTGCGGCCGTGGGTGATCTCCAGACCTGAGCTTCCTCGACACCCGCCACTGGGAGGAACCCATGAGGCCATGCACGTCGCGCGCCGTCATCGTCTCCGTCGCGCTCGTCCTGGGTTTCGGTGCCGCCAGCCCGGTGACTGCCCAGCCCCCGGGGCGCGCGGCCGCGCCTGTAGGCACCATGACCTGGGGAGTCCACATCACGCTGGCCTCCCGCTGGCTCGACCCCGGCGAGACCGAGGGAATCTCCACGCCGTTCATGGTGATCTACGCCCTCCATGACGCGCTGGTGAAGCCAATGCCCTCCGGCCTCTACACGCCGAGCCTCGCGGAGTCGTTCACGCAGTCGAAGGACGGGCTCACGTACGAGTTCGTCGTCCGCAAGGGAGCGAAGTTCCACAACGGGGAACCGGTCACGGCCGCTGACGTGAAGTTCTCCTTCGAGCGGTACAAGGGCGCGGGCGCGAAGATCCTGAAGGAGCGCGTTCGCGAGGTCCAGGCCGTGGACCCGGGCCGCGTGCGCTTCCACCTGAAGGAGCCGTGGCCGGACTTCATGGCGTTCTACGGCACGACGGCCACCGGCGCCGGCTGGATCGTGCCCAGGGCGTACGTCGAGAAGGTGGGTGAGGACGGCTTCAAGAAGGCGCCGATCGGCGCCGGGCCGTACAGGTTCGTGAGCTTCACTCCCGGGATCGAGCTGGTGATGGAAGCGTTCGAGGGATACTGGCGGAAGGTCCCCAACGTCAAGCGGCTCGTTTACCGGAGCCTGACGGAGGAGACGACGCGCGCCGCCGCGCTCAAGAACGGCGAGGTGGACATCGCCTATCTCTTGACGGGTCCCGTGGCCGAGGACATCCAGCGCACTCCCGGATTCAAGCTCGTCTCGCGCAAGGAATCTCCCGCGGTCTTCTGGCTCGATCTCCCCGATCAGTGGGATCCGAAGTCGCCCTGGCACGACCGGCGCGTGCGCCAGGCCGCGAGCTACGCCATCGATCGGCAGGCGCTCAACCAGGCCGAGACGCTCGGCTTCTCGAAGCCCACCGGTTCCTTGATCCCGGGTGCCCTGGAGTTCTCGAAGTTCTTCGAGCCGGATCCCTTCGACCCCCCGAAGGCCAGGCGGCTCCTCGCCGACGCGGGCTATCGGAACGGCTTCGACGCCGGCGATCTCTACCCGTGGCCTCCATATGTCGCGATGGGCGAGGCCCTGACCGGGTACCTCCAGGCCGTCGGGATCCGGACGAAGGTCCGGACCATGGAGCGCGCGGCGCTGACCACGGCCTGGCGCGACCGCAAGCTCAAGAACGTGATCGTGGGCATCAGCGGCGCGGGCAGCAACGCGTCCACGCGGCTCGAGGCGTACGTCAGCAAGGGTGGCGCCTACACGGCCGGCGTCATCCCCGAGGTCGAGGATCTCTTCCAGCGTCAGGTCCGCGAGCTCGACGTGAAGAAGCGCGAGGCGCTGCTCCACCAGATCCAGCAGATCCTCCACGACCGGGTGACGCACATCCCGATCTACGAGCTGGCGTTCATCTGGGGCGTCGGCCCGCGCGTGGAGGAGCCGGGCATCAACCTGGTCCGCAGCTTCGCGTACTCGGCGCCGCTGGAGGACGTGAAATTGAAGGGACAGCCGTAACAGTTGGGCTCGAAAGGACAAGCGCAATGGACGAGATGAAGGCGGTCGATCTGGGTCAGGTCATGAGCAGCATTCGGGCCGCCGGCCGGCCCAATACGGTCCTCTGGCAGGCGCCCGACAGCGTCGCCTTCGTCGCGCGAGGCCGCGAGTTCCGCAGCGAGTTCCACAGTGACCCGAGCGACGAGGTCATGTACATGATCAAGGGCGATATGAACCTCCACTACCGGACGCCGGAAGGCGACGAGAAGGTCGCCGTCGTCCGCGAGGGCCAGATCGTGTATTGCCCGGCGGGCACCCCACACTCGCCGCGGTTCTCACCCGATTCGTTCGTTCTCGTCCTGGAGCGCAAGCGGCGGCCGGACGAGCGCGACCGCTTCACGTGGTATTGCGTCAAGTGCGGTGCTCAGCTCCACGAGAGCGTCAAGCAGGTCGCCGACTATCGCGAGGATCCGGTGTCGCGCGCCTACGAGGAGTTCTACGGGTCCGAAGCCCACCGGACCTGCGGTCGCTGCGGTCACGTGACCGCGCGGCCGCCGGCGAAGGCCTGATCTATTCTCACTGGCCTCGACTGGTCGGATCGACCCCGGCAAAGGTCAGGAAGTCGATCATCTTCGAATCGGCGAAAAGTCGCCGGGTGATGGCGGGCGGGTGCGCGGCATCGTTAGCGCGGGCCGCTACGGCGGGCGCCTTGCCTGCTCATGAAAGCGCTTGACGCGGCCGGACCTCGAGTTGTGCGAGTCGTTTGGGGTGAGGAAGCCGCCACAAGGCCAGTGCCGCCACACTGTAGGAGATGGTGAACGGGATCAGCGCATACGTGTAGCTCTGCGTCTGGTCATAGATCCAGCCGGTGAACACCGCGCCGGGTATCGAAGCAATGCTTTGCAGCATCCCGATCCAGCCGCGGATCGTGGCGAAGTGCCTGCGACCAAACAAGTCGCCGACCAACGCCCACGTCACCGAGTTGATCCCCTCGCCGCACGCGAACAAGACGGCGAACAAGACCATGTGCGAGAGCGCGCCGTCACTGTACGTCAGCACGAGGAGGCCGAGGGCGCCCAGGAGCACGCCCACGGCACCGATCTTCTGTTTCGACCGCCAGTCACCGAGCCATCCCATCAGCGGCCGGACGATGACGGTGCTGAAGGCCGTCAGCCCCACGAAAAACGCCGCCATCGGCTCGTCCAGCCCCTTCCAAACCAGCAGGGGCACCAGGTGGACGGATACTCCGCTATAAGGAATATTGCGGAGGCCATGGAAGGCGGCGAGCAACCAGAAGGCCCGCGTCCGTAACGCTTCCCTGGCAGTAAATTCTCGCATGTCATCGGGCCGATGCTCGGGCCTGACCGCACCTGCTGACGGATCGTGCGCGGTGGGACGCTCGCCGTCAGGCAACAACCCCATGCTCTCCGGCGAGTCACGGATGAGCAGCACCAGGGGGAGCAGCATGAGCACGACGAGACCGGAAAGGAACGCGGCAGGTCGCCAGCCCAGCTTCAAGACGGCGAGGGCCACCAGGGGAAAGATCACCACGCCGCCAATCGCCTGGCCGGTCTGGACGATGGACATCGCGAGCCCGCGCTGTCTCCGAAACCAGTGGTTGACCGAGGCCATCGTGGCGTGGTTGAAGCCTTGAAAACCTACGGTCAGGGGACCCATGAACACGAGGACAAAGAGGACATAGCTGGGAGTGAAGGACAGCAGCACAAATCCCAGCCCAGCTAACATCGTCCCGACAACCAGCATTACCCGGACATCGAACCGATCGATGAGGTACCCCACGATCGGGCCTCCCAGAGCGGCCTCGACTCTGGCGAGGGAGAAGGGCAGAGACGTCGCAGCCCGGCTGAGGTGCAGCTCGTTGAGAATGGGCAGAAAGTACAGGGTGAACCCGGTGTTGAACGTCCCCCCCTTCACGGCATCCTGGATGCAGCCGATGATCACGATCCACCAGCCATAGAACAGACGACCCGGACCTTGAGTCAGCGGTCGCCTCATAACTGCCTGGAGGAGACGAGTGGTGTCCTACCCTCCCTCGGTCCGCGTCTCACTGGTTCACGCCACGGTCTCTCAATGCGCGAGCGGATCGGGGCGCAGCTGGAAGTGCACGGCGATGGGCTTCTTTCCCTTGCCGCCTTCCATGAGCCACGGCGCCCTGTCTCCGCTGGTCGTCCACAACCCGCGACCCTTCCAGCCGGCGTTGGGGTCATCGATGCGCCCATCGAACCCCTTGGCGTAGAAGCCCAGCGGATACGGGACGCGCAGCACGATCATCTTGCCGTCCTTGAGCGCGATCAGGCCGTCGTTGAGGTTGCCGGTCGACAGCGGCACGTCTTCGCCGAGCCCGAACGTGTTGTGCTGGTCGACCCAGGTGTAGTAGCTCGACTCGGCACTGTTCTCCCCGATGCCCTGGAAGCCGGGCCCAGGATACTGGTAGAAGGTCCAGCCCTCCGGGCAGTGATCGCCGGTGGCCTTCGGTCCATTGAGAGGCCCCTTGCACTTGCGGCGGTCGAAGCTACCGATATGGCCGCTCCCCATTGACGCCCACACGACACCCTGCTTGTCGATGTCGGCGCCGCGGATGCCGAAATAGGGCTTCGGCACGTTGTAGATTTCCGCAAGCGCGGTCGCCGGCGGGTTCGGCCCCGGGACGAGCCGTACCACCGCCGCGGTGCCGCCGAAGACCCCGACAGAACCCCAGATCGAGCCGTCGACCGGACTCGGCATGACGGCATAGAAGCCTCCGCCGATGCGCTTGTCCTTGGTCGGATCGAGCGGCTGGTCGGGCTCCACGTAGTCGTCGCGCTTGCCGTTGCCGTTGGTGTCGAGGACGAACGCCGTCCAGCCTTGCGACTTGGCGGCATCGCCCGTCTCGTCGAACATCTTGGTGTTGACCCAGCCGACCACCGGACCGCCGCCGCTGGTCCACAAGGTGTCGTTGGCGTCGTAGCCGAACTGCAGGTGATGCGTCTGGAAGCAGGTGTCGACGAACGTGTACTTCTTCGTCTTCGGATCGAGGAACGTGAGCGCGCGGTTCGTCCGCTCCAGCGGAAACAGCTTGGCCGAGGTATGATCCGAGCCCTTCTTGCAGAAGTCCGGGTTGTTGGGGCCGCGCACCGCCGCCGCGAACCAGACCCTGCCCTTCCTGTCGAACATGCCGTTGTGGTTGTTGGCCTTGGTGTCCCAGATCTTCTCCTCGCCCCAGTAGGGCGACGGCGCCATCGGTTTCTCGATCGCCGCGTGTCCGGGTCCGAGCGCCTCCGGCGTGTCGGCATCGCGCACGGAACCTCTGAAGCTCGTGACGGTGTGCGTCTTGGGATCGAGGATCGGGTAGTCGTCCGTGGCGTATTCGGGCGAGCCGTAGAGCGGGCCCCCGGCGTTGACCGTCGGATAGCGCCGATCCGAGGCGATCAGGTCGTGGAGATATTTCTTCGGGTCCCCCCACTCCCAGGTGGTGACGACGATGTTGCGCTCGACGCCTTGCGGCCGCGCCGGCTTGCTGTGCGGCAGCTCACCCCTGGCGATGCGGTCGGTCCAATCGCCGAAGTACTTGAACGGTACGCCGCCCAGGACTCCGGTCAACGGAGTGAGCATCAGCGGCGCGGCCTGTCCCGACTGCACGCGGCGGATCCACGCCTTCTCCGATGATTCGAACTGGCCGAGCGCCGCGGGAATCGTACGGGTCGCGAGCTGGCCCAGCTGATGGCAGCCGACGCAGGATCTGTTCTTCACGACGGTCAGCCAGTCGCTCTGGGTGATGTTCGCAGGGATGTTGCTCTTGCCGCCGAATTCGCTCGCGTCCGGGATCTTGAGCATCGAGTACCAGTAGATCGCCGGATAATATTGCGCCGCCGCGGCCGCATCCGGCGCTGGCGCCGCCCGGAGACTCAACTGCTTGCCGGGCTCGCCGTCGACCTTCGGTGAATCGACGAGGCCGTAGCCCCGCACCCACACTTTGTATTTGGCCTTCGGCAGATCGGGCACCACGTACCGGCCCCGGTCATCCGTGACCACGATCCGGGCGAACCTGGTGGGAAGGTCGGTGGTTTCCGCAATCACCCACACGCCGGCCTCGGGCCCGTTCGGCCCCGTGACGACTCCGCCGATATCGTCGCCGTCGATCTGCACCGTTCCGCCCGCTTGTTGGGCGCTCAGCTTGACCACCGAGCCGGTCCAGATCACGGCGATCGCGACCGCCGCCACGCCCAGCCACAGTGCTTGCTTCATCCACATGGCGCGACTCCTTTCATCGCTTGCCACCACCATCGCTTCCCACCTGCACAGGAGGTCGGCGGCGGCAACTCTTCTCATCGGCGCGTATAGTCGGGGCGCTCAGAGACATGGCGACCGGATGATACCGCGGAGCCTTGCGTCGACGTCCGAGAAAGCCTGCGTCGCTGGATTCGATCTTTTTGTGGCACCGTACGTGCCATGAAGGCTGTCATCGACGGCCGGCTGGAGACGGCGAACCCGCCAACGGTCGTCGTTGCGCCGATCGAGCCCGGCGCTTAGATTGCCACCGATGCGCGTTGCCATCCTGCCGTCGGGCGCGCTGCTCGCGGACACGACACCCGACGACGACGAAGCGAGCGACGGTCTGTCCGTCGCGGCCCGTGCCCGCGTCGCTCGCGCCTTCGGGCGTGGGCCCGGGCACGCGCTGCTCGACCTCGGTGCGACCGAGCTCGACACGCCGCTTGCCCCACCGCTCGCGTTCCTGCGCGACCTCGGCCGCGCATTCGTGACACGGCTCTGCGCCCTGCCCGATCTCGAGGAGCGGCACGAGCGGGTCGAGGTCAACTGCCCCGCGGACGAGCGCGTGCGGTTGGCCAGCGCCGTCCCGCCCATGGACGGCGGCGAGTACGTGGACGCCGACTGGGTCGCCGCGCGCTGGGCCGAACTCAACCGCGCGTTAGCCGACGAGATCCGCACGCACCGCGGTTCGGTCGGGGACTGGCTGCGCGCGCATCATCCCTCGTGGCACGTCGTCGGCAAGGTGTGCCTGCACCTGGCCGAGAATCGCGGCGACGAGGAGCACCCGTTCGCCTTCCTCGCCACCTACGCGGCGCGCGCGGGCGCCGGCGGCAAGGTGCAGCATCGTCCGCTCGCGCGCGCGCTCGAGGAATCCTCCGCACGCGGCGACCGGCAGGCGCTGCTCCATCTGCTCGTGCCACTCCAGCGTGCGGCGGAGCAGAGCGAGTGGCTGGCCGAGCTGATCGATTCCGGCGAAATCTACCAGGCGATGGCCTGGACGCCCGCCGAGGCGCATCGCTTCCTGCGCGCGATCCCGGCCTTCGAGGCGGCCGGGCTGGTCGTGCGCGTCCCCGACTGGTGGCGCCCGCGGCGCCCGCCGCGGCCCGAGGTTGCCGTACGCGTGGGCGAGAAAAAGCCTAGCGCGGTCGGCATGGACGCGCTGCTCGACTTCTCGGTCGCGGTCGCGCTGGGTGACGAGAAGCTGACGGCCGCCGAGGTGCGCCAGCTCCTGGCGTCGTCGAGCGGGCTGGTGCGGCTGCGCGGGCAATGGGTCGAGCTGGACCGCGAGCGGCTGCGCGAGGTGCTGGCCCACTGGGAGCGTGTGCGGCGTGAGGCCGAGGAAGGCGGGCTCTCGTTCCTCGAGGGCATGAGACTGCTCGCCGGCGCCGCGCGCACGGAGGATGTCGCCGCCGCGCTCGCGGCGGGCGAGGGCTGGTCACGCGTCGAGGCCGGCGCCTGGCTCGCGCACACGCTCGAGGGGCTGCGCGGGCCGGCGGGGCTCGCGGCGGCCGACCCGGGCGCCGACTTTCGCGGCACGCTGAGGCCCTATCAGAAGGCGGGCGTGTCGTGGCTCGCCTTCGCCTCGTCGCTGCGGCTCGGCGTCTGCCTGGCGGACGACATGGGGCTCGGCAAGACCATCCAGGTGCTCGGCCTCTTGCTCCTGCACAAGCGGCGCGCGCGGGCTGGCGAGCCTCCGCATCTGCTCGTGGCGCCGGCGTCGCTCCTCGCCAACTGGCAGGCCGAGATCGAGCGCTTCGCGCCGTCGCTGACGACGCTCGTGGCCCATCCCTCCGCAATGCCCACGCGCGAGCTGGCCGAGCTGGCCGGCGCCGATCTCGGCTCCACCGATCTCGTCATCACCACCTACGGGACGCTGGCGCGCGTCGAGGCGCTGCGGGCGCGTGAGTGGTCGCTCGCGATTCTCGACGAAGCGCAGGCGATCAAGAATCCCGGGGCGCGGCAGACGCAGGCGGTCAAGGCGCTGAAGGCGCGCGCCCGGATCGCGCTCACCGGCACGCCCGTCGAGAACCGTCTGGGCGATCTCTGGTCGATCTACGACTTCCTCGACCCGGGCCTGCTGGGCTCGGCGCGCGAGTTCTCGGCGTTCGCCAAGCGGCTGGCCGACCGCCCGGACGAGAGCTACGCGCCACTGCGCCGCCTGATCCAGCCCTATCTCCTGCGCCGGCTCAAGACCGACCGCTCCGTCGTGGCCGACCTTCCCGACAAGACCGAGGTGAAGGCGTTCTGCCTGCTCTCCGGCCCGCAGGCCGCGCTCTATCAGAAGACGGTCGACGAACTCGAGCGCGCCATCACAGGCCTCACGCAGGGCATCGAGCGGCGCGGCCTGGTGCTGGCCTATCTCATGCGCTTCAAGCAGATTTGTAATCACCCGGCGCACTGGCTGGGCGAAGGGATCTGGGACGAGGCCGGGAGCGGCAAGCTCGCGCGGCTACGCGAGATCGTCGAAGCGGTGGCGGCGAAGCAGGAAAAGGTGCTGGTGTTCACGCAATTCCGCGAGGCCACCGAGCCACTGGCCACGTTCCTGACGGGTCTGTTCGGCCGGCCCGGGCTCGTGCTCCACGGCAGCACACCGGTCCGGGCTCGCGGCGGGCTCGTAAAACGCTTCCAGGAGGACGCGACGGTGCCGTTCTTCGTGCTGTCCGTGAAGGCGGGTGGAAGCGGCCTGAACCTCACCGCGGCCTCGCACGTGGTGCACTTCGACCGCTGGTGGAACCCCGCGGTCGAGGACCAGGCGACCGACCGCGCCTACCGCATCGGCCAGCACAAGAATGTCCTCGTGCACAAGCTCGTATGCCGTGGCACCGTCGAGGAACGCATCGACCGGCTCATCCAGGACAAGCAGGCAATGGTGCGCGGAGTGCTCCAGGGTGGCGGCGAGACGCTGCTGACCGAGATGAGCGACGCGGAGCTGATGACCATGGTCGCGCTAGACCTCCGACGCGCCACGGCCGAGGCATGAGATAAGGAAGCGTGATGGCGTGGTACGGCGGCGGCGGATGGGACTACTACCCGCCCTACGTTTCCGTGGCGGAAAAGAGGGCGAACGGCGCCCGGGCGCTGGCGAAGCTGCTGAAGAAGAGCAAGCGCCCGGCCGAGCCGGTCGTGATCGCGCACCGCAAGCGGCGGCTCACCACGACGTTCTGGGGCCAGGCGTGGGCCGACAATCTCGAGCGTTACGCCGACCTAGCCAATCGCCTGCCGCGCGGGCGCGCCTACCTCCGGAACGGCGCGGTGCTGGACCTGGCGATCGCGGGGGGCCGGGTCGAGGCCTACGTGGCCGGCGGCGAGCTGTATCGCGTGACGATCGGCATCGCTCCCCTGGCGAAGTCGCGCTGGCGTCGCGTGATCGATCGTTGCACCGGCCGGATCGGCTCGCTCGTCGGCCTGCTGCGCGGCGAGCTGTCCGACGACGTGCTGGCCGTGCTGACCCACGCGAAAGACGGGCTGTTCCCGCAGCCGCGCGAGATGACGCTCGACTGCTCGTGCCCGGACCGGGCCGGCGTGTGCAAGCACCTCGCCGCGGTCCTCTACGGAGTGGGCATCCGTCTCGACGCCAGGCCGGAGCTGTTCTTCGTCCTACGCCAGGTGGACCAGACGGAGCTGCTCAGCTCGGCCACCGCCGGCGCGGTGTCGCGCGCGCGCCAGGCGGCGGGCAAGCGCATCGCCGACGATCGGCTTTCGGCGGTGTTCGGGATCGAACTGGAGGACGCGCCGTCGAGGCGCTCGGGTCGTCTGGGCTCTCGCTGAGGCTCGAGGCGATTCCTGGGGGATGAGATGACGGAAACCGCAGAGATCGTGATCGTCGGCGCCGGCATCATGGGCGTCAGCACGGCGTACCACCTGGCGCGGCTCGGCGCGGGGCGCGTGACCGTCCTCGAGCGCGACACCGTGTGCTCCGGCTCGACGGCCCTCGCCAGCGGCGGCATCCGCCATCAGTACGCGAACCGTCTCGGCATCGAGCTGACGACGCACAGCATCGTCACCTACGAGCGTTTTCGTGACGAGTTCGGCGTCGATCCCCACTTCCGCCAGCACGGGTACCTCATCCTGATCGCGACGGAAGACGAGCTGGCCACCGCGCGGCGCAGCGTCGCGCTCCAGCGGAGCCTCGGGGTCGCCGCCGAGCTGCTCGAACCGGCGGCGATACGCGCGCTCTGCCCCTATCTCAACACCGACGATCTCCTCGGCGCAACGTACACGCCGCGCGACGGCTACGCCGACCCGTACCTCTGCGCGACCGCGATCGCCGCCCGCGCGCGCGATCTCGGCGTGGTGATCAAGCAGCAGCACGAGGTTCATGGGTTCCTCCGCGACGGCGACCGGGTGCGCGGCGTCACCACCGCGGCCGGGACCTTCGAGGCGTCGGCCGTCGTCATCGCGACGGGAGCCTGGTCGGGGGTCGTGGGCAAGCTCGCCAACGTCGACATCCCCGTCCGTCCGCACCGGCGTCACAAGTTCATGACCGCACCCTTTCCCGCGGAGCGAATCCCCGCGGCCACCCCGTTCGTCATCGATCCGCACCGAAACTTCTCCCTGCGCCGAGAGGGCCTCGGGCTGCTGCTCGGTCACGGGCGCCCGAACGAGCCCGACAGCTTCAGCACCGAGATCGATCGGAGCCTCGAGCCCGGGGCAATCGAGCGCGCGATTCACCGCGCGCCGGCGCTGGCCGACGCCGAGCTCATGCGCGCGTGGGCCGGCCTCTATGAAATGACCCCGGACCAGACCGGGATCGTCAGCGCCGTCCCCGGCGTCGCGGGACTGCACGTCATCGCCGGCTTCAGCGGCCACGGCTTCATGCACGGCCCGATCGCCGGGCAGCTCATGGCCGAGATGCTCGTGCACGGCCGCGCCGTCACGATGGACGCCACCGCGCTCGACCTCGCGCGGTTCGCGCGCGGCGAGGCGCACGTCGAGCCGCTGACGTTCGTCTGACGACACTCGTTGGCATCATTCCATGGACGCTCTGACTTTCGGCCGCCTCCGCGACTTCGGTCAGGCAGACCGATGGCTGTTGTTGCTTTCGATCATGAGCAGCACGGCGTACCTGGCGACGCGAGGCGTGCAGCCGTTTCCGGGCCGCATTGCGCTCAAGGCGCTGAGCATGGCTCCGCTGGCGGTGCTGACCTTTCGAGTCCTGGGCAGCGCCGAACGCAGACCGGACGGCGCCGGGTGGCTCCGCGGCCGCGACCACCTGATCTTGGCGGCGGCGCTGGCGCTCTCGTGTCTCGGCGACATCTTGCTCGCGCTCGGCCCGCGCCGGTACTTCATTCACGCCTTGCGGGCATTTCTGTTCGCGCACCTCGCATACATTCTGCTCTTTACGCGAGCCTGGCCACGACCATTGCGCCCCAGCGGCGGTCAGGTCGTCCTGACGGTGCTGGTGCTGGTCTATAGCGTGTTGCTGTCGAGCTGGCTGTCGTCAGGACTGGGCGCCCAGGCCGTGCCGGTGCTGATCTACAGCGGCGCGATCACCGTGATGACCGTGTCGACGATCCTGGCTGGATTTTCCAGGCCGTTCGTCTGGATCGGCGCGATGCTGTTCATGATTTCCGATTCGTTGATCGCCGCCGGGCGTTTCAGAACGCCCGTTCCGCTGGCTGTCTATCTGATCTGGCCGACGTACTATCTGGGGCAGTACGGCATCGCCATCGGATTTCTGCGGGAGAAATGTGGAGACACATCGCCGGGATGAAGCCGATCGACGTCGGCGCTACAACGCGTCCAGCACGCGCGCGACGAAGCGCCGCAGCTCGACCCGGTCGGGGCCCGGGGCCTCGAGCTTGAGAATCATCTTCGTCTGGCGTCGGACCGCTGTCGTAGAATTTCTGGCATGCGCAAGGCCCCGTCGGCCCGCCTCCTGCCGATCGTGATCGGCGCCGCCGCGCTCGCGATCGGCTGCCGCCAGGAGGCGCCGGTCGCGCCGGTGGTGGCCACCAGGATCGCGGAGATCGGCGAGGTGAACACCGCCGGTGGGTTCGTGGACTCGATCGCGCTGACACGGGACGCCAGCCGCGTGGCGACTGGCGAGCGGAACGGGTCGATCCGCATCTGGGCTCCGGCGGGTGCGGCCGAGAACACCCTCGCGAAATACCGCCAGGCCATCACCGACCTCGCGTTCTCGCCTGACGGCGGCCTGCTCGCCTCGCTCGGCCGGCACGGCGAGGGAGCCCTGCGGCTATGGCGACCGGACGAGCGCGCCGGGGCGATCGTGTGGGCGGAGGTGGCCGCCGTGCCGATGGGCCGCTGCCTCGCGCTGCGCTTCGATGGCTCGGGAGAGCGGCTGGCGGTCATGTGCGAGCGCGAGGTGCTGCTGCTCGACGTCGCGACGCGGTCGGAGACGGTGCGCGTGTCGAATCCCCATCGCGAGGCCCTGACGGCCTTCGACCTGGCCACGAACGGGACGAGGCTCTTGACGGCAGGACACGAGGGAGAAGTCGCGGTGTGGGACACGGCGACCCCCGCGACGCCGATCCGCCGTTTCTCGGTCAGCCGCTCGCGCCGCCCGGACCGGCCGCCTCGCGGGCTCGAGCCACCCGAGGTGTGGGCGGTCGTGGTGGCCCTCTCGCCCGATGCCTCGCGCGCCGCGGCCGTCACCATCGAGGGCACGGTCTACGTGTGGAATCTGGCGACGGGCGCCGAGCTGCTCGTCGACGCCGATGCCGAGGCCGGCGGACCACCGGCAGGCTCGCTGCGCTTCGCCGGTGACGGTCGATTGCTCGCGTCCACCGGGGACCGGTACGGCATGCGCCTCTTCGACGTGTCGCGGAAGACATCGCAGGTCGTCGCGTCGGGATCGAAGGCCTACCACGTTGTCGCCATCACCGACGACGCGACCAGGTTTGCGACGATCACGTCGGCCCAGGCCGGCAGGAACCTGACCTACGGCGTCGAGGTCTGGCGGGTCGAATAGACGTCCTTCGGTGTATGGCGCCATTCGCTCAGCGCGTCGCGACGGCGCGCGTTGCTGCCAGCTTCGAGGCGCGCTCCTGAAGCGCCGGCGTACCGAGTCGCTCTGACCAGGTCGCGAAGTCGGCGCGCGGTCCCCTCCACCGCAGCCCGTCCACGTCGACGCCGATGGGAGCATCCCCACGCAACGTGGCCAGCTCGCGGAAGAGCAGCGCGCGCTCGCGTTGCGCCGTGAGCGTCGTGGCCAGGCGCTGCGCTCCACGCACGGACACCTCCCACTCCGTGGCCAGCTTCGGAATGTGCTCGAGGTGCTGATAGCGAGCGAGGACCGCCGTCGCCGACGCCGCGCCCCAGCCCGGCAAACCGGGGTAACCGTCGGCGCTGTCACCCACGAGCGCCAGCCAATCCGGAATCGACGCGGGCGAGACCCCGAACTTCTGACGCACCCCCGACTCGTTGCGCAGCTCGCGCGTACGGCGATCGAGCTGGACGATCCGGTCGGCCCGCACGCACTGCGCCAGATCTTTGTCGGGCGTGCAGATGACGACCTGGTCGACGCGCGCATCGGCGGCGGCCATGGCCGCGGCCGCGGCGAGCGCATCGTCGGCCTCGAACTCGACCATGGGCCAGACGACCACGCCGAGCGCGCTCAACGCCTCTTCCAGCGGTTGAAATTGCGCGAGCAGCAGCGGGTCCACGCCCTCGCCCGTCTTGTAGCCCGGCCAGAGCCCGTTGCGAAACGACTCGATGACGTGGTCCGTGGCCACACCCAGATGCGTGGCGCCGCCTTCGAGCATCCCCAGCATCGACCCGACGACGCCGCGCACCGCCCGCAGCTCTTCCGGAGCGCTGCGGTCGAAGGCCGCCGCCGGCGAGAAGAAGGAGCGGAACAGCTCGTACGTTCCGTCGACCAGATGGACGATCACGGCCAGGAGAGCCTACTCTCGTCCGCCGTCGCAAGCCTTGGCCAGCGCACGCAGCCGCTCGCCGGTGACACCCATGATTCGCACCTCCGCACCGACGGCGCCCAGGCGGCGGTAGAACTCGAGCGCCCCCGCGTTGGCCGCGTGCACGCCCCACTCCAGCGAGACGCAACCGATGCGCACCGCCTCCGCCGCGGCGGCGGCCATCAGCGAGTGACCCACGCCGCGTCCACGCGCCGCCGGCGCGACGAAGATGTCGTGGAGCCACATCGCCCGGGCCGCCACGTCCGTGTTGTAGCCCGGGCTGAAGAAGACGTAGCCCACCACGGCACCGTCGAGCTCGGCGACCAGTGGGGTGAAGGCAGCCCCGGGACCGAAACCGGCGGCCCGCACGCGCTCCGGTGTGAACGGCCGCCCGTGGACCCCGACGTGGTCGTTGAGATCGTTGGCCATCTCGGCCAGGATCGCGGCCTCGTCGGAGCGCGCCGGGCGCACCCGGACGGTACTCACGGGCGCGCGGCGTCGCTGGAAAGCCGCCCGTGCGCTGTCTCGGACTGCGACGGCAGCAGCGAGAAGTGGCTGTGCACCGCGAGCCACTTCCCCCCTCGCCGCTCGAGCACGAACGTGCCCCGGCCCGGCCGGGTGAACGGCCGGCCATCGGGGCCGGTGACTTCGGTCAGCCAGCCCCCGGCGATCCATGCGCTGTCGCCAGAGGTACGGACGCGAGCATCCGCCTCGAAACGGAAGTCGCGGATGCGCGGCCAGACGTTGTGCCACTGCTCCCGGATGATGTTGTCGAGGCCGGCCACGGCGCGTGCCCACGTGCCGAAGGCCACCGCGTCGTCGGCAAACAGCGCGCGGCCCGCGGTGAAGTCGCGGGCGCGCACCGCGGCCTCGAACGTCTGGAGCCACTGCTCGGGTGTGGTGGTTGGGGTAGCCATGGGCGGCATTATGCGACGGCGCCGAGCCCTGTCAATCCGCGATGCCTACGCGCCGCCGCGATGTGGCATGCTGCTGGTCATGCCTCCGTCACGACGACCCCTGCGAGTGCTTCACACCGCCGACGTACATCTCGACAGCGACGGCGGCGGACATCCAGAGCGGCAAGCCGCGCATCGCGAGCACGGCCGGCGCGTCTTCCGGCGCATCGTCGATCGCGCCCTGACCGACCGGGTCGATCTGCTGTTGATCGCCGGCGATCTCTTCGATCACAACCGCGTGCCGGACGAAACCGTCGCCTTCGTTCGGGCCGAGCTCGATCGCCTTCGCCAGCCGGTCGTCATCATTCCCAGGAACCACGACGCGCTGTGCGCGAACGCCATCTACGATCGACACGACTTCACGGCCGGCGCGAGCCATGTCCACGTGATCCGCCGGCTGAACGGCGAGACCATCGATTTCCCTGAGCTCGACGTGGTCGTGTGGGGGCGTGCGATGGAAGAGCACGAGCCCGCGTTCCAGCCGCTCGCCCACATTCCGGGGCGCGACGATCGCCGCTGGTGTCTCGCCATGGCGCACGGCTTTTTCTACGGGGAGCGTCAACGGCCGGAGCGCTCGTCGCCGATCTTCGCCGACGAGGTCCGGGACACCGGCTGGGACTATGTCGCCCTCGGTCACCACCACGTCCAGACCGACGTCAGCCAGGGCACCGTGGCCGCCTACTATGCGGGAGCCCCGATGGTCGAGTGGGGAGGTGGGCATCCGGAAGGCGCGGTCCTGCGAATCGACTTCTCGGCGGAACACGGAATCCGCGTGGCACGGCGACGTCTCCTCTAGAGGGCTTCCGGGTTTTGGAGGTTATGTCACCGACGCTCTCAGCTCCATCCCACAATCATTTATTTTCGGTCAGCCGTACGGGACCGACCCGGATTATCGAATTCCAGCCACTTGGTGAGACTCCTGACGGAAGGTTTTTGACCTTGACCGTCCTGACGCCGCAGTTCGCAAAACACCTTAAGCCCGCTGGAGCTGATCGAGAAGCTGACGCTGCTGATTCCGCCCCCGCGCTTTCCACAGGAGAGGTAGCCTCGAGACATAGGAGAGTGGCGACTACCTGGATGGGGCCAGGTCTTACCCGAAATCGTGTAAGCGAATTCGACGCCTCAAACCTCCCCGCACGGGAGTTGCGGTCAACACCCTCAAGTTCGAGTGGGAGCGACGTGCTCTAGCTACTACACGTCGGGGGTGTCGGCGCAGTTTACGAAAATCGACTCCGCCACATACCCACCAGATTATAAGTGCCCAGATTTCTGCTACTTCGGGTCTCGGCACGGAAAATGCGCAATAGCCCTGGGTTCAGTAACGTAGCCGCGAGACTTTTAGGAGAGTTGGGCCGCTGGTGGCGTGGCGATCTGGCGGGAAGTCCACCCCAAGGGGAGAGCCTGGATGAAAATGAGACGGGGTTTACTGTACGCGCTGTGTTCGGCAGCTCTGATGTGCAGCTGGTACCCGGCTACGGCGAACGCAGACGTAGTCACCGGAACGCTCTTCTATACGACCTTTGCGGGTGGCGTCAATGTCCATAGCGTCGACTTCAAACGGAACATCATTCCTCCTCTCGAACAATCACGGCATAGCAAGCACGAGCGGAGCCGATGGCTTGCTGTTTGCTCCGGATGGGAACCTTCTCGTGGCCGGTCAGGGGAATAACCTAACCGAGGTGACGCCGGGCGGCACCATAGTGAAGACGGTCGCCCCCGGCGGCGGATCCTTTCACTTGGCGTTGACGTCCAGCGCCCCGAACGCTCTCGTCTACAATCTAAATAACGGTGGTTGCGGCAACAATTGCATATCTGCCGTCACCCTGTCCGGGGGAGGCCTGTCGCTGAACGGTGTCCTCTACACGACTATCCCCTGCGCCGGCTGTAGCGCCGACGTCCGCGGCGTCATCCTAAATACCAACAACAACACCTGGTACTACGGGACGGCTCCGGATGGCGGCTCCGGAGAATTTGGGACGGTCGTCTTCGACGACACTCTCCACACAGCGACCCTCACCAGGCTGAAAACCGGCCTGTTCGCGCACGGCCTGACGTTCGATCCGTTCACGAACGATGTGATCGTGAACAGCGCAGGTACCGTCCAGCAGCTCGACGCTGCCGGCAACATCCTGTCCTCCTTCACCGCGGCAGGCAATACTTTCGACCAGGGAGCCGCGGATGGGAAGGGGCATCTTTTCGTCGCATCCAATAACGGGAATTTGCTGTTCCTCGATTATGACGCCACCGGCCTGATCGGCGCCGGCAGCAATTTCACAAACGTTCAGTTCTTGGCGGGCGCTCTCGACGACATCGCCCCCCTCTCGGGCCTTGGCGGCGGCGTCCCATCCGTCCCGGAGCCCTCGAGTCTCCTGCTGCTTGGTAGCGGGCTCGCCACGGCCGCCTTGGTTCGCTACCGGCAGGCGCGGGCACTCTAGGTCTCCGAGCGCGTACCCTTCGCGCGAGTACCTAAGCAGAAAGAGGCCGCCCTTCCTGACTGAGAGGGGCGGCCTCTTTCTGCCCGCGCGTCGTGGCTCCCTGGAGAGTTGTGACAAGCAGGTCCCGAGGTTGCCCGGCCCTCCGGTTTCCCTAGGAATCGCGAGTCGCTTCCCGATCAACTGGCCAAGGGCCCGACTGCGGGTTTCGGTGCGCCAGCGCTAGAATGAGCGCATGAGTACACTCGCAGTGACGTCCGCGTTCGCGCGGGCCTTCGAGCGCAGCATCCTTCTCATGGACGCCGCCATGGGCACCATGATCCAGGCTCGGGATGCGGCCTCTCGATGCCGGTCGGCGAGCGCGCCGCCGCACTCGCCGGCCATCGAACATGGTGGAGACTAGGTGTCGCTACCCGCGACCTGCAACGTCAGCCGTTGGTGAAACCCGTGGCGTCACCGGTTGACGAACTGATAGAGCCGTTCATCGTAGGGCGCGCCGATGGTCGCTTGGAGATCGCTCCGAAAGTCCACCGAGTGCTGAGCGCTCACGTGGGCATCGAACGCCTGCTGGTTCGCGAAGACCTCGATGAGCTGAAAGTGGTTCGTGGTCGGCGTCCAGCTCAGCATCGCGAACGTCTGGACCCCGGGATCGCCGGTGCTGTCACTCACGAATTCGTTGAGCACCGGGCGAGCCTGGTCGACGAACGTGGGGATGATATCGAGGTGCGTGATCACGAAGATCTGACGAGCCTCGGCGTGGCCACTGCGGGGAGTCACGCTCCCCTCGAGCAAATTGCCGTCCCGTTCATCGAGCGGCGCCTCTAGCAGAGGTGCTAGCTGGGCGAGGATGGCCTGGGTGGCCGACGAGCTCTTGTACGCCGCGTACGTCTGCGCACTGCTCCAGATCTCGAAGAGGGCGAAGAAGTTGGATCGATCGACCTGTTGCAGCACATCGAAGCGGATGAAGCCGGCACTGTTCAGGCCGTGCGAGGCCAGATCGGCGAGCACTCGGCTCCCGGCCTTGGTATCCGAGGGCTTGAACTCCACATAGATAACCACGTACTGCTGCTGGGCAGACTGGGCCCACGCCGGGCCAGCGAAGATGGAGAGCGCTGCCACGAGCAGGAACACGAAGCCCCATCGCGTGTCAGACATGTAACGTTCCTCCGTTGAACACTGATTCCATGAGTCATCATGGCCGCCGACCGGGAGGAGTGTGGGTGCCCTCGAGTATCAGTGTCAAGGACATAGTTCGACCAGGATTTCCGATATTGCTCGATTTCCCCCCCCGGTGGCGCCCACCGAACAGACCGTCTCAGTCGATCAGCTCATTCATTCGTCCCAACAGGTTGATCGCAGTCCTTCTGGTGAACCATGGGGCCGGTGCGACCTCGAGGCGATCGGCGCGATGGGTGTCGCGCTCGCGGGCGCGGTCGTCATGGTGTCCGATTCTTACAGCCGGGGCGCGATCGCTGGCGACCTGCTGGCGATCGTCATGGCGGCGAGCTTCGCCACCGCCACCGTTCTCGTCCGCCGCCACCCCGAGATCCAGATGGCGCCGGCGGCGGCGCTGGCGACGGCGCTCACCGCCCTGGTCGCACTGCCCTTCGCCGACCCGCTCGAGACGGGGCCGCGCGTCATCGAGAGTGACCTCCTCAAGCAGCTCGAGGCGCAAACCCCGCTCGGGCGGATCGGGCAGCCGCGCGACAGCGCGCCGGTCGTGGTCTTCCTGGCCTCCGGGGGCACCGGCTGGATCACCGGCGAGACGCTGCTCGTCGCCCGCGGCTTGCGCTGAGGCGAGCGTCGAACTCGACGCCTGGCGATCAGCCCTTGCGCACGATCTCGGCGGCGAAGGCCTCCAGCGCCTCCCAGTCGTAGGGCCCGTTGCGGAACGCGATGCTGAGCCGGGTGCAGCCGAGCGCGCGGAACCGGTCCACCATCGCGTGCGCGTCCTTCACGGTCCCTCTGAGATAGCCCGTACGGTCGGCGCGGGCGCCGGTGCCGAAGTGACTGCGGAAGACCTCGTCGGCGCGCGCGGCGCCCCGGGCGTCGGCCCCGAGGTAGAAGCCGAGGTTCACCGTGCGCATGATCGACTTCGGGTCGCGCCCTTCCGTCTCGCACCACCGGTCGAGCACCTGGCTCTTCTGCTTCCAGTCGTCCGGACCGATGTAGGCGCCGTTCCAGCCGTCGGCGTACTTCGCGGCCGCGCGGAGCGTGCGCTTCTCGCCGCGCCCGCCGATCCAGATGGGAATGCGGGGCTGGAGCGGCTTGGGATTGTTGGGGGCGTTGGCGAGGCGGAAGTGCTTGCCCTCGAAGTTCGCGCGCCGCTGCTCGGGGTCGAGGAGCAGGCGCAGGATCTGAGCGTATTCCTCGAGCATGTCCTCGCGGGGGCCGATCGACGGGAACGCGTAGCCGAAGGCCTTCGCCTCGACGTCGTGCCAGCCGGCGCCGAGCCCGCAGTCGACGCGCCCGTTCGACAGATGGTCGATCGTGGTGAGCGACTTGGCGAGAAGGCCGGGGTTGCGGTACGCGACGCAGTAGACGCCGCTGCCGAGGCGGACGCGCTCGGTGTCCATCGCGGCTGCGGTCAGCGTCGCGATCGACTCGAAGCAGTCCATGTCGCCGCCGCGCGGCGGCGACTCCTGGAAGTGATCGGAGACGGAGAACCAGTCGAAGCCTTTTGCGTCGGCGAACTTCCACAGCTTGCGCATCTCGTCGAGCGGGCCGCCCATGTGGCCGATGTGGATCCCGAAGTTCATGTCACGCTCCTGTGAGATCGGTCTCATTCCTCGAGCAGCACGCAATGACGAGGGTCGGCGCTGACGAACACCTCGTCGCCCTCGGCCATCGGGTCCGACGCGGCGGAGCGCACGATGAGCTGCCGGCCGTCCCACTCGACGTGATACTGCGTGAAATCGCCCTGGAACACACGTGCTCGGATCCGCGCGGGCCACGCGTTGACGGACGTCTCGGGGCGCGCGCGCTCGAGGCGGAGACGGACGGTGCGGACGGCCATGAGGGCCTCGGCCCCGGCCCGACGGCCGAGCGCCGTGCCGTGGACCAGCGCCCCGCCGGGCGTCTCCAGCACCACGAGCCCATCGCGCTCGAGGTCGGGACGGCGACGGCCGCGGATCAGGTTCGCCGATCCCACGAAGTCGGCGACGAACGTGTTGCGCGGCCGATCGTAGATCTCGGCCGGCGTGCCCACCTGCTCGATGGCGCCGTCGCGCATCACCACGATCCGGTCGGAGATGGCGAGCGCCTCCTCGAGGTCGTGGGTGACGTACACCGAGGTGATGTCGAGGCGGCGCTGGAGCTCCTTCAGCTCCACCCGCATCTCGGCACGCAGCTTGGCGTCGAGGTTCGACAGGGGCTCGTCGAACAGGAGCACCGAGGGCGAGAAGACGAAGGCGCGGGCCAGCGCCACGCGCTGCTGCTGGCCCCCCGAAAGCTTGGACGCGCTGCGGGCGCCCAGCTGGCCCAGCTGGACCAGGTCGAGGGCCTCGCGCACGCGGGTCGTCACCTCGGCCTCGGGCTGCTTCCGGACGCGGAGACCGTAGGCCACGTTGTCGAACACGCTCATGTGGGGCCAGATGGCGTACGACTGAAAGACCATGGACAGCCCGCGGCGCTCGGCGGGAACGTTCACGTTGGGCGATGACGAGAAGACCAGGTGGCCGCCGATCCGGATCTCGCCCGACGTCGGCCGCTCCAGCCCGGCGATCGCGCGGAGCGTGGTCGTCTTGCCGCACCCCGAGGGCCCGAGCAGCGTGAGGTGCTCGCCGGCGCCGACGCTGAACGTCACGCCCCGCACGGCGACGACCGCGCCGTAGCGGACGACCAGGTCGCGCACCTCGATCGACGCCCGGCTCACGCTCACTCGCCTCCGGCCTGAACGGCGCGGCGGGCCACCGCGAACATGATCGCCAGGGCCGCGGCCACCGCCAGCGTCTGCAAGAGCGCCAGAGCCGCCGTGAGCTCCGAGCTGGTCGAGAACCACGACTCGACGATGGCCGGGGTGATGACCTTGGACTTCGGCCCCATCAGCAAGATCGACGCGCCGAGCTCGCGGACGCTGGCGATGAAGAGCAGGAGCCACGCCGCGACCAGGCCGGGCTTGAGCAGCGGCATGGTGACCGTGCGCAGGCGATAGCCCCACGTCGCCCCGCACATCTGGGCGGACTCCTCGAGCGAGCGGTCGATTTGTAAGATGACGCCCGAGATCGTCCGGAGCCCGAGCGGCAGGAACACCGTGAGGTACGCGATCAGCAGGAGCCACAGCGTGCCGTAGATCGGAATCGGGAAGACCAGCCACGCCCACAGCATCCCGAAGGCGAAGACGAGGCGCGGGACCGCCTGGGGAAACATCAAGAGATATTCGATCAGACCGGCGCCGGGCAGGCGCGAGCGGTAGATCAGCCAGGAGAGGAATCCCATCAGGACGACGCCGAGGCTCGCGGTGGCCAGGCCGAGGAGCAGGCTATTCCAGAGCGCCGAGCGCACGGCGTCGAGCGACAACGCGGTCGCGTAGTTGGCGAGCGTGAAGTTGTCGCGCCGGGGAAACGCGGTGGTCAGGCGCTGAAACGACGCGTACACGATCGTCAGCACGGGCAAGATCACCGCGACGCCCAGATATCCCAGGCACATGCCGAGGAACGGCCAGCGCAGTCGCCCGACGTCCATGACGCGAGGCCGGAACGCCTTGCCGGTGATGGTGGCGTAGCTGCCCTCGCTCACGATGCGACGGTAGACCCACACCATCGCGAACATCACGGCGAACAGCGACACGCCCATGGCCGCCGCCGTCGGGAAGCGCGGCGGATATTGCGACACGAGCTGGTACATGGCGGTGGTCACGACGTAGAAGCGGTTGGGCAGGCCGAGGACCAGCGCGGCCGAGAACGAGCCCAGCATCTCGGCGAAGACGAAGATGGCCGCTCCGAGCACGCCGGGCAGGACGAGCGGCAGCGTGATGCGCAGCATCGTCCGCACACGCCTGGCGCCGAGGACCTGGGAGGCTTCCTCTAGCGCGGGGTCCATCGACTTCATCACCGCCCCGATCATCACGAAGGCGACCGCGCCCTCGAAGAGGGCCATCACCCAGGCGATCCCCCACGGCGTGTTGACGTCGATGAGGTGGCCGTCTCCCCCGAGCGCGCGCCAGATCTGGTTGACGAACCCGCTCGTCGGCGAGCCGATGAGCGCCCAGGCGAGCGCGCCCATCAGCGGCGTCACGTAGTACGGCAGGGCCATGAGCTGCTCGAACACCGCACGACCGGGGACGTTCGCGCGCGAGAGGATCCACCCCATAGTGAACCCGAAGACGACGGCCAGCACCGTCGCCATCGCGGCGACGAGCAGCGTGTTGCCGAAGATGTGGGCGTAGCGGCCAAGGTCCGCGTAGTTGGCGAGCCCGTAGGCCTCGGGCGGGCGAGCCTGCGGATCGCCCACACTCAGCGAGGCCTGGACGAGATAGGCTATCGGATAGAGAACGAGGACGGCGGCGCCCCCACCGACGAGCAAGCTCACGAGGCGCGGGCCCGGCCACCAGGACTGGGCCCGCGCGACATGCCTCACAGCGCGGAGGCTCACAACCCCATGATCGAGTTCCACTCCTTCACGAACACGGGGTGGCTCGCCACGTAATCGTTCCAGTCCGTGGGGAAGAGGAGCTTGAAGTCCGCCAGCCGCTTGCCTGTCGGCATCGGCCCGGCGTCGGTCCGCAGCGAACCGTAGAGGAGGATCTTCTGGTTCTGGTAGACTGCCTGGCCGCGCTTGGACAGCGCCCAGTCCACGAAGAGCTTGGCCGCCTCGGGATGGGGAGCGCGATTGACGACGCCGATGAAGAAGGCCGTCGCCGGTAATCCGTCGGCCGGCGCCACGAACTCGATGTCCGCGCCCTTCTCCTGGAAGAGCGTGTAGCCGGCGTACTCGGCGAGCACGCACATGCGGTCGTCGCCCTTGGACAGCCGGTCGAAGAGCTGGGCGCGGGCGTCGAACCCCTTGGGGCGCTGCTTGGCGAACTCCTGCCAGAAGTCGTTGCCGTAGAGCTTACGCAGCGTGTACCACTGAGCGTGCTGCATGCCGGAGGTGGCGAGCTTGGCGCTGATGCCGTCCTTGAAGGCCGGGTTGAGGATGTCCTTCCACGTCTTCGGCGCCTGCTCCGGCTTCACCTTGGCGCGGTTGTAGGAGATGCCCGCGAAGCTGACGCCGCCCCAGGTGTAGTGACCGGCGGGGCCCGACTGGTGCTCGGCCTTGTATGCGGCGAGCTCCGGTGAGACGTGCACCTCCCACCCGCCCTTCTTCTGGAAGTCGATGGCCGGCGAGATGTCGGAGAGCTGCAGCACGTCGACCCCGAAGCGCCCGGCCGACCGCTCCGCGGTGATCTTCGCGTAGAGCGCCCCGGTCTGCAGCCGCACGTAACTGGTCTTGATCTTCGGGAAATCTTTTTTGAACGAGTCGAGCAGGACGCCGATCCCGGCCTCGCCGTCGTGGCCGTAGTAGACGACCTCGCCTTCCTGCTCGGCCTTGGCGACGTCGGCGAGGGTTTGGAAGTCCAGCACCTTGGTCGCAGCGCGCACCGGGCTCTGAGCCGAGGCGAGCGGCGCTCCGGCCAGAAGGGGTGCTGCCGCAGCGAGCGCGCTCGTTTTCAGGAAGCCGCGTCGGGTGACCGCGGTCGGAACGGGCTCGGTCATGCAGAGATCTCCTCTTCGTTGGGGATGTCGGATCGACTCTCGTCGCCCGCCGTAGCATAAGCTACCATCCGGCGCGGGGCCATCGCGCGCGGCGCCTATCCAAGGAACAGCTCGCAGGTGTCGAGCCAGGCCTGGGTGGTGAGCGCCAGCGATTCCACGTCGATCCGCTCGTCGTTGCCGTGGAAGCGCCCGGTCATCGCCTCGGCGGTCAACGCCCGCGAGAACAGGCCGAAGCCATAGGCGACCGCGCCGTGCTCGCGGAAGTACGGCGCGTCGGTGAACCCGACGAGCAGGCGTGGTAGCAGCTTGGCGCCCGGGTAGTGCGCGTCGACCACTCGCCCCAGCACGTCCCAGAGCGGCGTCCCCGTGGGTGACACCGACGCCTGCTTGGAGAAGAGCTTCTCGACGATGACCTCCTCGGACAGATCGCCGAGGGCCTTGTCGAGATGCCGGCGCACCTCGTCCTCGCTGTCTCCGGGAATGGTGCGGATGTCCACCTCGATGTCGACGACGTCGGGGATCACGTTGGTCTTCACGCCGGCGCGGCACATGTTCGGCGAGAAGGTCGTGTGCGTGGCGGACCACGCGAACCTGGCCATGCCCTGGGGAAGCTTGGCGATAGCCTCGTCGACGCGTGAGGGGTCGACGAGCGCGGCCTTCACCGCCGGGTCGAAATCGAGCGAGCCGACGAACGCGCTCCACAGATCACCGACGTACGGCGCCGGCCGATAGTCCGCCAGACGCGTGACCACGTGAGCGGCCTTGACGAGCGCGTTGTCCGCGCCATACGGCATGGACCCGTGGCCGGGCGTGCCCTTGACGCGCAGGCGCCGCCAGGCCACGCCCTTCTCGCCGACGTGCACGGTGACGTTCAGCTCGTCGCCGCGCGCGCTGACGGTTCCGCCGTTCTCGGTCAACAGGTAGTCAGCCCGGAGCGCGCCCCAGTGTCGCTTGCACACGTGACCGGCGCCCAGCGCGCCGCCGGCCTCTTCGTCGGCGCACGCCAGATAGACCAGAGTGCCTCGCGGCCGCCACCCACGCCGCGCCAGCGTCTTGAGGGCGACGGCCTGGGAGGCGGTGAGGTTCAGCATGTCGATCGCGCCACGCCCCCACACTTCGCCCTTCACGAGCTCCCCCCCGAACGGATCGCGCGTCCAGTTCGCTCGGGTCACGGGCACGACGTCGGTGTGGCCCATCAGGCACAGCGTGGGCGCGGCCGGATCGCTGCCCTCGATGCGGGCGACGAGGCTCGTGCGACCCGGCGCCCCGTCGGGCTCGTAGACTTCGATGTCGAGACCGCTGCCTTCCAGGTAGGCGTGCAGCACGTCGCTGGTGCGCACCTCCTGGCCGGAGGCGACGGTGCCGTCGTTCACGCACTGGTTGCGAATCAGCTGCTGCAGCAGCTCTACGGTCTGAGCGGTCAGCGCGTCGTTCACGACGACGGCGCGTTGCGGGTCAGGAAGTCGGTGACCTTCCGGATCGACTCGGCCAGATGCGTGGGGCCACGCCAGTCCTTCTGGATCTCGAGATTCGGGGCCAGGCGGGCGATCTCGGCGCTGGTCTCGGCCGGATGCGGCTTGTCGGTGCCGGGCTGGAGCAGGAGCGGCGTGCGGCAGCTACGCACGAACTCGCGGCTCACCGAGAAGACGAAGTCGCCGCCGAACATGTTGTGGCCGAATTTCTTGATGACGCCCTCGGTCAGCGTGGAATCGCGAGCCAGCATGGTCTTGGCGAAGCCCGTGACCGCCTCGTCCCAGGTATCGCGGTTCTCGTGCAGGCCAATCGGGTTCTGCAGCACGGCGGCGGTCACCCGCTCGGGCGCCATCTCGCAGAGCGTCAGGCAGAAGGTGCCGCCGATGCAGCCGCCCATGACGTGGAAGCGCCGATGACCGAGGTGGTCCATCAACGCCAGGTGATCGCTCGCATACGTGTGCCAGCCGTGTGTCGACGTCACCGTGCCGCGCGACTTGCCGGCATTGCGCTGATCCATGCCGATCACCGAGAACCGGCCGGCGAGATCGACCATGGGATTCATCCACGGCGGCGGCGCGGAGGGATTGCTCGGGCTCGAGCGCCAGAACTCGAGCTCAGAGCGCAGGCCCCCGGGCGCGAAGAGCAGCAGCGGGTAACCCGATCCGTGGACTTCGTAGTAGATCTCGGCATCAGGACGTGTGAAGATTGGCATCGCTTTCCTCCCGGCTAGGTCGTTGCTGCATATGTGTGATCCCGAAGTCGCCGACTCCTCTGTGGCAGCGCGAGCGTATCTTACGAGACGGTGGGATTCCAGCCAAGTACGAGCCCACCAGTTCCACCCTGGACTTGCCACTCGAATGTCACGATAATCAGGCGCCCGCTGAGGGCACGAGCCCGTTGGTCTCAACAAGCGCGAAAAAGGGAGGCTTCATGACGGAACCTGGGCGCACGCCGTGGATACGCACGCTCCGATCGCGACTCACGGCCGTTCTCGTGGTGGGGGCCCTCGGCGCGGTCGTCGCCGCAGGGGCGCTCGCGCAGAGCGGCAAGAGCAGCTTGATCGGCAAGCTGGAAGGCCCGGAGGTCGTGACCGACCCCGCGAAGTTCCCCAGGAGCCTGAAGGAAGCGCCGCAGCTGGCGGCGCTGGTCAAGGCGGGCAAGCTGCCGCCTGTGGCCGAGCGCGTCGGCCAGGACCCACTGGTGATCAAGCCGCTGCACGAGATCGGCAAGTATGGCGGCGCCTGGCGCGGCGGCTTCACCGGGCCGGCCGATTTCTGGAACGGCTACCGGTGCTGCTCGGGCCCGGATCATTTGATGTTCTGGGACTACACGGGCGACAAGGTCATGCCGAACCTCGCCAGGGGCCTCGAGATGCAGGACGGCGGGCGCGCGTGGCTCCTGCACCTGCGCCGCGGCATGAAGTGGAGCGACGGCAAGCCGTTCACCGCCGACGACTTCGTGTTCTGGTTCGAGGACATCTACCGGAACAAGGACCTGATCCCCACCCCCTCGGCGGCCATGGCCATCAACGGCAAGCAGGGCGTCATCGAGAAAGTCGACACCCACACGGTGAGGTTCAAGTTCCCCGAGCCCTATTTCATGCTGCCCGACGTCCTGGCCGGCTCCACCGACCTCGGCGGCCAGTGGAGCGCGTACCGGGGCATGGGCGGCTTCGCGCCCGCCCATTACCTCAAGCAGTTCCACCCGAAGTACGTGGGAGAGGCCGAGCTGGACCGGAAGGTGAAGGAGGCGAAGTTCGACAGCTGGGTGCGCATGTTCCTGGCCAAGAACGACTGGGCGCTCAACCCGGACCTGCCGGTGCTCTCGCCGTGGAAGACGGCGACGGCGATCAACACGGCGACGTGGACGCTCGAACGCAACCCCTATAGCGTCTTCGTGGACACGGAGGGCAACCAGCTCCCCTACATCGACCGGGTGGTGCTGACGCTGGCCGAGAATCTCGAAGTCGTCAACCTGCGCGCGATCGCGGGCGAGTACGATTTCCAGCAGAGGCACATCGACCTCGGCAAGTTGCCGGTGTTCATCGAGAACCAGGTCAAGGGTGGCTACAAGGTCTACCTCGACCCCGGCGACTACGGCGGCGACATGATCATCAAGTTCAACCTGAACTACGACGCCGACCCGGAGATCGCGAAGTGGTTCAACACGGCCGATTTTCGGCGCGCGCTGGCGCTCGGCATCGACCGCGACCAGATCAACGAGACGTTCTGGCTGGGAACGGGCACGCCCAGCTCCGTGGTGCCCGCGGACAACAACAAGTACAACCCGGGTCCGCAGTACCGGAAGATGTGGGCCACGCTCGACGTCAAGAAGGCCAACGAGATGCTCGACAAGATCGGGCTCAGCAAGAAGGACGCGCAGGGCTACCGCCTGCGCTCGGACGGCAAGGGCCGGCTGCGCATCGAGATCATGACGCTCGGCGGCCAGTTCGTCCAGTTCACGCAGATCGCCGAGATGATCCGCGAGCAGTGGAAGAAGATCGGTCTCGACCTCGTCGTGCAGGAGGTCGAGCGCAGCCTGGCCCTCAAGCGGACCGCCGCCAACGAGCAGCAGCTCGGCGCGTGGAACAACGACGGCAGCGAGCACCTTTTCACCTTCCCGCTCCACGTGTTTCCCTTCGAGCTCGCTGCCGTCGCCACGTCCGGGCCGCTCTACGTCAAGTGGTTCCACTCCGCCGGCACACAGGGCAAGGAGCCGGAGCCGCGGATGCGCGAGCTGATGGAGAAATGGAAGAAGGCTTTCGGCGTGCCCGAGAAGGAGCGGATCCAGCTCGGCAAGGAGGTCTGGAAGATCGCCGCCGAGGAGGTCTACATCATCGGCGTGATCGGCATGGGGCCGGCCTCCATGGGCGTGCGCGTCGTCAAGACCAACATGGGCAACATTCCGTCGCGCCAGTACAACAGCCCGGACGGCAAGACCCCGGGAATCTCGCGGCCGGCGACGTTCTTCTACAAGAAGTAGACGGCCAACGCGCCCGGGTCACCGCGCCTCGAGCGGTGACCCGGGCTTCGTCCCATGCTGGCGTACATCGGCCGCCGCGCCGTCCTGGCGATTTTCACCGTCTGGGCGATCTCCGTCCTGTCGTTCGTCATCATCCAGCTGCCGCCCGGCGACTACGTCACCTCGTACATCGCCCAGATGGCGTCCATGGGCAGCGTCGTCACCGACGAGGAGGCGCAGAACCTCCGGATCCAGTACGGCCTCGGCCAGCCCATCTACGTGCAGTATCTGAAGTGGATGCGACTGATCGCCCAGGGCAATTTCGGCATGTCCATGGAGTGGCGGCGTCCCGTCACCGAGGTGATCGGCGAGCGTCTGTGGCTGACGGTGGTGGTGTCGGTGGCCGCGCTGATCCTCACGTGGGTGCTGGCGCTGCCGATCGGCATCTACTCCGCGGTCCGACAGTACTCGATGGGCGACTACCTGGCGACGTTCGTGGGGTTCATCGGCCTCGCCGTCCCAAACTTTCTCCTGGCGCTCGTGCTGCTCTATCTGGGCTTCGTGCTGTTCAACGCCCACATCGGCGGGCTGTTCTCCCCGGAGTTCAACGACGCCCCCTGGAGCTGGGCGCGATCGTGGGACCTGCTCAAGCACCTGCCGATCCCGGCGTTGATCCTGGGCCTGGCGGGGACGGCGCAGCAGATCCGAATCATGCGGGCGAACCTGCTCGATGAGCTGCGCAAGCCCTACGTGGTAACGGCGCGCTCCAAGGGCCTGCCCGAGCTCAGGGTGATCACGAAGTATCCGGTGCGGGTCGCCCTCAACCCGTTCGCGAGCACGATCGGCTACACCCTGCCCTATATCGTATCGGGCAGCATCATCGTCTCCCTCGTCCTCGGATTGCCGACCGTGGGGCCCCTGCTGCTCAAGGCCCTCATTGCGCAGGACATGTTCCTGGCGGGGACGATCGTCCTGCTGCTGGGCGTGATGACCGTGATCGGCACCCTCGTCTCGGACATTCTTCTCGTGTGGATCGACCCCCGCATCCGCCTCGAGGAGACCTGATGGCCGTCGCGCAGGAGCAACGGGTCTTCGTGGCCTCGCAGTGGCAGCTGACGTGGTGGCGCTTCCGCAAGCATCGCGTGGCCGTGGCCAGCGCAGTCGTCGTGGCCGGCTTCTATCTGGCCGTGCTCGGCGCGGACTTTCTCGCCTATGCTGACCCCCATGCCTCCGAGGCGCAGCGCGGGCTGATGCCGCCGCAGCGCGTCTACTGGTTCGACGGCGGGCAGTTCCGCCCGTACGTCCACGGCGTCAAGGGCGTCCGCGACCCCGAGACCTTCAAGCGTGTCTATCGACCCGACCCCAGCCAGAAAATCCCGCTTCGCTTCTTCGCCCAGGGCTTCGAGTATCGATTCCTCGGCGTGATCCCGACGACGCGCCATCTGATCGGCGTTGATGGGGACCTCGACGCCACCAAGACGATCTTCTTGCTCGGCACGGACGTGCAAGGACGCGATCTCTGGTCGCGGCTCATGTACGGCACGCGCATCTCGCTCACGATCGGGCTGTTCGGGGTCACGGTGAGCCTCATCCTGGGCGTCGTCCTGGGCGGGCTCTCGGGATTCTACGGCGGGATCATCGATACGCTGATCCAGCGGACGATCGAGATTCTGCGCTCGATCCCGACGATTCCGTTGTGGATGGGCCTCGCCGCGGCCCTCCCCCGCGAGTGGTCCATCTTGCAGGTCTATTTCGCCATCACCATCATCATCTCGCTGCTGGGGTGGACCGAGCTGGCGCGCGTCGTGCGCGGCCGGTTTCTCGCCATGCGCGAAGAAGATTTCGTCGTGTCCGCCCGCCTGGTCGGGTGCAGCCAGATGCGCACCATCTTCGTCCACATGGTGCCCTCGTTCATGAGCCATATCATCGCGGCGACCACCTTGGCCCTGCCCGCGATGATCATCAGCGAGACAGCGCTCAGCTTCCTCGGCCTGGGCTTGCGCCCGCCAGCGATCAGCTGGGGCGTTCTGTTGCAGCAGGCCCAGAATGTCCAGACGGTCGCCATCTCCCCCTGGCTCATGCTCCCGGCCGCGCCCGTGATCATCGCCGTCATGGCGTTCAACTTCCTGGGCGATGGACTGCGGGACGCCGCCGACCCCTATGGCCGGTAGGCGCGAACGCGGACTACTTGATGGTTGACGGCGTGCGTGAACCGGAGATGTCCCCACCGCGGGAGGTGTTGCTGTCGGTGCGGAATTTGAAGACGTATTTTCCGCAGGACGAGGGGTTGGTGAGGGCGGTCGATGGGGTCAGCTTCGACCTGTACCCGGAGGCAACACTGGGGATCGTCGGCGAAAGCGGCTGCGGTAAGAGCGTCACGGCCAGGTCGATCCTGAGAATCGTCGATCGGCCCGGCCGGATCGTCGAAGGAGAGATCCAGTTTCGTCGGCCGGCGGCCGACGGCGGGACGGGGGGCGGTCAGGTGGTCGACCTGGCGAAGCTCGCGCCGAACGGCCCGGAAATGCGGACGATCCGCGGAGCGGAGATCGCCCTCATCTTCCAGGAGCCGATGTCCTCGTTCAGTCCGGTCCACACCGTCGGCAACCAGATCATCGAGGCGATTCGCCTCCACCAGCCGGTCAGTCGGCGACAAGCGCGCGACAAGACCATCGAGATTCTGCGGCGAGTGGGCGTGTCATCGCCGGAACAGCGGGTCGATCAGCTCTCCAATCAACTGAGCGGGGGGCTGCGTCAGCGGGCCATGATCGCGATGGCGCTCTCCTGCCAGCCGACGCTCTTGATCGCGGACGAGCCCACCACCGCGCTCGACGTCACCACCCAAACGCAGATCCTCGAGCTGATGCGCCAGCTCCAGCAGGAAGACGGGATGGCCATCATGCTCATCACCCATGACCTCGGCGTGGTCGCCGAGATGGCCACCGACGTGGCGGTGATGTACCTGGGCCGCATGGTCGAGCAGGCGCCGGTCGACGCGATCTTCCATGCGCCCCGGCACCCGTACACCCGGGCCCTTCTGCGGTCCATCCCCCGCATCCGGTCACGGTCGCGAGAACGACTGACCCCGATCGCGGGATCCGTGCCGCACCCTTATGACCGGCCGACCGGGTGCCCCTTTCATCCGCGCTGCGCGGACTTCATGGCGGGGACGTGTGATCGACTGGCGCCGAGTCTGCGGCCGGTCGGAGATCAGCACGCCGTGAGCTGCTTCCTCTACGAGTGAGCACGCTGCGAGAGCCCCTGCTACGGGTCGCGGGGCTGCAGAAGCTTTTCCCCATTCGGAAAGGCTTCTTGAAGCGGACGGTGGGCTATGTCCGCGCGGTCGACGGCGTCGGCTTCCACATCGACGAGGGCGAGACGTTGGGCCTCGTCGGGGAGAGTGGCTGCGGGAAGACCACGACCGCCCGCTGCATTCTGAGAGCCATCGAGCCGACCGCGGGAGAGATCTTCATGCGGGTGTCGGGAGGCTCGGTGGTCGAGATGGGCCGGCTACGCCGGGCGGAGCTGCGCGCGCTGCGTCGCGAAATGCAGATGATCTTCCAGGACCCGTTCACCTCGCTCAACCCTCGCATGACGCTACTCGACCTCGTCGGCGAGCCGCTGCTCGTCCACGGCATGAAGAGCCGACGGGAGCGCGAAGACCGCGTGGCGGACCTCTTGCGCCGGGTCGGGCTCCGCCCCGAGTACATGCGGCGGTTCCCCCATGCCTTCAGCGGCGGCGAGCGTCAGCGCATCGGCATCGCGAGGGCACTGGCTCTGCATCCCCGATTGGTGGTCGCGGACGAGCCGGTCTCGGCCCTGGATGTCTCGGTGCAGGCCCAGATCCTGAATCTCCTGTTCGACCTGCAGGCTGACTTTCGGCTGACGTATCTCTTCGTCGCGCACGACCTCAGTGTCGTGCGATACATCAGCAATCGCGTGGCGGTGATGTACGTCGGCCGTATCGTGGAACTGGCCGAGACCGACGAGATCTTCAACGCCCCCAAGCACCCCTACACGGCGGCGCTGCTGTCTGCCGTTCCCGAGCCCGATCCACGCACACGCTCGCGGCGCATCGTGCTGCAAGGGGAGGTGGCGAACCCGGCCTCTCCCCCACCCGGATGCTATTTCCATCCGCGTTGCCCGCACGCGATCGAGGTGTGCCGGACCCAGGCGCCGGCGTGGCAAGAGATCTCTCGCGGCCACTTCGTCAGCTGCCACCGCGCCTACGAACTTCACCTCGCGGGTGTGGATTGAGCCGAACGAGTGCGCCGGTGGCCCGGGCGCTGCGGCCACCGGCGCAAGCATGCGTCGCGGCTACTTCGGCTGGGCGACGGTGCGCAGGTAGGGCTTCACCGTCTTGAAGCCCGACGGGTACGTCTTCTTCGCCTCATCGTCGGAGACCGACGTGACGATGATGACGTCCTGACCCTGCTTCCAGTTGACCGGGGTGGCCACCTTGTGCTTAGTCGTGAGCTGGCAGGAGTCCAGCAGCCGCAGCACCTCGTCGAAGTTGCGGCCCGTCGACATCGGATACGTGAGCATCGCCTTGACCTTCTTGTCCGGCCCGATGACGAACACCGAGCGCACCGTCGCGTTGTCGGCGGGGGTCCGGCCCTGAGAGGTCGTGCCGGCACTCTCCGGCAGCATGTCGTAGGCCATCGCCACCTTCAGCTCCGGATCGCCGATCATCGGATAGGTCACGGCGTGACCTGACGTGTCCTCGATGTCCTTGGACCAGCGCTGGTGATCGCCGACCGGGTCGACGCTGAGGCCGATGATCTTGCAGTTGCGCTTGTCGAACTCCGGCTTCAGGCCCGCCATGTAGCCGAGCTCGGTCGTGCACACCGGCGTGAAGTCCTTCGGGTGCGAGAAGAGGATGGCCCACCCGTTGCCGATCCAGTCGTGGAACGTGATGCGGCCCTGGGTGGTCTCGGCGGTGAAGTTCGGTGCCTCGCTGTTGATCCGCAATGCCATGGGTACCCCTCCGTCGATCACGACTCAGTGGTGAACAAGGTTGAGCCTGCGGCTCGCCGTCCTGCCGTCAGCATGCCTGAGCATAACGCCGACGTCCACGCCGTGCGCAATCGTCGTGGGGGAAGGATGGCGCGGTCGGCTCCGCGAGCGAGGTTCTCGCGCACGACGGCGCCACGCGAGTCGACGGCAAGGCCGTCAGCAGCGCCTTGCCGTCGAGAGCGTGCAGTGCCTGGCGGCGTGGTCGCCGTCAGCGGTCAGCCAGAGGAGCGCTTATTGAAGGGATGGGGCTCCTGGAGCCGCAGGTATAGCCTGCTGCGTGGCCTGCCCATAGCACGTGCCGGCGCTGAACTGCCGGATTCGAGGGCTGCTCGAAGGATAGGCGGGATCCACACCCGTATTCTCGAAGCAAAGCCGCGCCGGTATCTTGTACGCATGGCCCCCGGTCGCAGAGTTCGCCACATTGCCGCCCGTCACGTCCGGGCCGATCGGCGGCCACGGCGGCGTAGCCCAGGGCGTCTGGAACCACCCCGGTCGCGCCGAGAGATAGAACGACGCCGGGAGCGCTTGGCTCCCCGGCACGGGATTCGCGAAATTCCCGATCAGGCTCGGTACCTCGCTCGCAACGAACCGCGCCCCGTTGTTCACGTTGTCCCAATTGCCCCACCGCATGATGGTCCGGAGCACGTTGACGTCGTCGGGTACAGGAGTGCCGCTGCCCGTGCCCCGCCACCCGAGGACATAGATCGCCGCCTGGTCTTGCCCGAGATTGCTTTGGTAGCGGCTCCAGTTTGGCGCGCCGAAGACGTTGCCGATGATATTGAAGAATCGGTTGTTGGAATACAGCGTCACCGCGGCCTCTGTTTCCGTCTCGCTCGGGTTGTGCGCGCGGCCGTCGTGATGGTTGCGGAAGAGCGTATCGAAGAAGTGCGGGCCGTGGATGGTGTCGCCCGAGAAATTGTTGGCGTTGTTCCCCTCGTGCAGATTCATGCCGCCTACGCCGTGCAGGATGATGCCCGGCTGGACGTCGTTATCGAAATAGTTGTACGAGACGACGTTGCCCCAGTGGGTCGAGTTCAGCACGATAGAAGACGAAGCCGTGTGATAGATGTTGTTCTGGATGAGCGAGTTGCTTGTCACGTGAATGGCGTTCTGATAGATCGAGACCAGCTGAGTCGTGTTGGGACCGTAGAAGTAGTTGTCCACGATCGACACATTCATCGCGTTCACGGTGAAAAGGTGGTGGACGTTGCTTCCAACTTCATTGTTCTTGATGAACCGGACGCCTTTCACCCAGCAATGCGTGCAGTTGATGATGAAGGCCCCGGCCGCCCCCCCGGCATTCGTGAAATCGACGGTCAGATGTTCCAACCCGGTATTTTGCATAATGGTGGCGGCGTTTCCCCACCAAGCCCCAGGACTCTGCGATGCCCGGATACTCGGCATTCTGACCCCAGGCGAGATCGTGACCTGGTTCCCGTTGATTGCCGTGACGATCTGGCCTTCCGTCAGGCCTCGTGATCCTCGCGCATAGGATTCACCAGTGCCGTTGTTGCCACAGTTCGGAGAACCGACGTCACAGATGTAGAGGTCGCCAAGCAGGGGCCAGCCATCGGCCGGATCATCCAATTGATCAAGCCACAGCGTGCTGCCGACCTGGAGGCCCGTGACGCTGCTGAGCGTCACGACCGTTGTCCCTTGGGCGTAGCCCGCTGTCCAGTTCGCGGTGTGCTCGGCGCTGTCGACGCCGATATTGCCCCCGCCGTCCGAGCACATGTTGAGTACGCGCCCGGCACCGATATGGCAGCTCCTCCCGGTCAGGCCGCTGATTGCGAGGAGGGTGGAGCTGGCCCCAGCGCCGCGGAGGGTAACGTTGCTTTTGCCCAGTTCTACGCCCGTCGAGAGATTGAAAGTCCCGGCCCCGAGCTGCACGACCTGGCCCGCTGGACATGCGGCAATGGCGTTGTTGATGGTCGCCGCCGAGCCGGAGTATGGAGCGATCGTCTGACAGACTGTGTTCCGAGTCTGGATCGCCGCGCCGGCCCCGCTCCAGTCCGTCGCACGCGACCGGGCGATGATGCCGGACCATGATTGCGCGTGGGCAACCACGGGGACGGCGAGGATCAGGAGCCCGGCGAGCCAAGCACCCAAGCGCATGGCGGCTTTGGTCTCTAGTTTCATTTAATTCACTCCCCTCCAGAGGATCCTCTGGGGCCGTTATCTGACTTCCACGGTCGATTCCAGCAATAATGGTACCCGGGGATCGATTCCCGCCGCTGGGGCCAGAAAGATTCGGCATGGTGCCGACTTACGATCGAATCGGCGGCTGGCCCAACCTGCAAGCCGTGACCGAATGTCGACAGTGTGGCACGCTAGACGGACGAGGGCGTCAGCTTCGGGACGGTCGTCGTCGCCAGGAGTCAGCGAACCTTGACGAGCTTCTGCAGGCTGCGCAGGCCCGGCGGGTGGGGCTGGCCCTTGTAGCGATTGCCCCAGTTGGTGAACGATACCTCGCCGACGTAGACGTCGCCGCGCGAGTCGACGGCCAGCCCGTGCGGCGAGATGAACTGGCCCGGCTCGAGCCCGGCCGGGCGATGGCCCAGCCGCGCCAGCATCTCGCCCGTGTGGCTATAGATGCTGACTCGCGGCCCGATGTTGGGCATGTCGTAGTTCACGCCCATGCCGCCGCCGATCTCGCCGACGTAGAAGCGCCCGTGAGGCCCGCGCTCCATGAACAGGCCCGAGGGGCGATGCATGTTGTTCCACTGCGCCTCGAACTTGCCATGGCCGTCGAAGACCTGGACGCGATGGTTCTCACGGTCGGCGACGTAGACCCAGCCGTCGGCGTCGCAGCAGATGTTGTGCGGAATGTTGAACTGGCCCGGATCGGTGCCGGGCTCGCCCCACGAGCGGAGCAGCGTGCCGTTCGGGGCGAACTTGTGGACGCGCGAGTTGCCGTAGCCGTCGGAGACGTAGAGATCGCCCTGCGGCGACAGCGCCGTGTGCGTGCAGCGGTGGAACGGCTCGCCGCTCATGTAGGGCTTCGGCGTGCCGGGGATGCCGAGTGTCAGCAGCACCTTGCCGTCGAGCGTGCAGTGCCTGACAGTGTGGTCGCCGTCATCGGTCAGCCAGAGCGTGTCGTCGGCAGCCATGTGGACGCCATGCGCACGCCGGAACACCCCTTCGCCCCATGAACGCAGAAAATTGCCGTCGCGGTCGAACACGACCATCGGGTGCTGGCCGCGGTTGAACGCATACACCCGGTCCTGCTTGTCGACCCCGACCGCGGCGACATCGGCGTTGAACTCCCGCCCCGGCGGCAGCTTGGCCCACTGGTCGACGACCTCGTAGCGATAGGCGCCCGTGCCCAGGATGACCGGCATCGATTCAACCTCCTTGCAGGTAGTCGGCGAAATACTCCTCGGTCGTGACCTGACGGCTCGTCAGACCCAGCCGGAAGGCCTCGCCGGCGAACGCCTCGATCTGCGCTCGGTTCCGTTCGAGTCCGTAGGGATGGAAGTCCTCACCCATCACGGCCACCGTGTCCTCGAGCTCAGCTTCGAGCCACGGTGTGGCGTACGGAAACCCCTTCTGCGCCGCGGTGAAGCAATCGTTGGCGGCTTTGAACGCGTCGGTGAGGCTCCGGGCGATCCACCGGTTCGCCTCCCAGGCCTCGCGCCGGATGACGATCAGATGCTGGGGCGGGAACACGCCGGTCTTGAGAAAGTACTCTTGCTCGATCCAGCGGAAGTCCGGGAACAGGCGCACGATCGGACCCGTCCTGGGATGGTAGGCCTCGGGGCGCGGCGGGCTGTAGATCGCCTCCAGCTCGCCGGCGACCAGCATGTCCGACAACGATCTGCCCTTCGCTGGCGCGTTCACGCCCGATGGCAGCGTCTGGTCCATCGGCGCGGACCAGGGCGTGTCGATGTCGCCGATCCACCACCGGATGGCAGCCGGGTCCAGACCGATGAAGCGCAGGAAGTGGCGGTACCAGATGGAGCCGCTCGCAGTGTAGCTGTACATCCCGATGCGTTGGCCGGCCAGGTCCTTGAGCTGGCGTATCGGGCCACCCCGGCGGACGTACAGGTCGCGCGCCGTGAAGTTGCGCAGCGGAAACACGGGGAGACCGACGTAGCGGCGATCGCCCTTGTCGATGCGGTAGAGGTACTGCGCCATCGACCACTCGCCGCCCTGCACCCCGGCATCCTGCACGGCGCGACGGAGCATCTCGGCGCGCGCCGGCCACGAGCCGCGGCTGCCCAGGATCATCGTGAGCGCGATCCCCTCCGGCTTCACGGCGCCGGTCGCGAGAGGCATCACGCGCGCATAGTCGGCGCAGGTGAGCGAGATCGGGAGGTCGGTCATCGATCCGACGACTCGTACTCGTAGGTGTGCTGCGGGTCACGGACGGTCAGCCGCCTGTAGGCCCCGCTGGCGGCGGCCGCGTGGAACTCGAAGCCACGGACTCCCGGATCGATCGAGACGAAGGACGTGGTCCCGTCCGGGTTCAGCCTGGTGGCCATGCGGCTCTTCCAGCCGCCGAACTGGAACACGAGGTCGTCCTGGCCGGCGCGGACGACGATCTCGCCGAGCGCCGCGTTCCGGAACGAGCCCACGAGGCGCTTCACCTCGGAGGCTTCGGGAGGGACTTTCCAGTCCCTCTGCGCGCCCATCAGGAACGCCCGGGACTCACGGACCGCCGACAGCAGATCCTCCTCGGCTTCGGCCTTGCCGTCGTAGATCAGCTCCAGCGTTCGGCGCATGACCGCCCGGGTCACGTTCCATCCGGAATCCGCGTTCGTGAGAACGACACCGCCGACTCCGGCGTCCGGGACGACGAAGAAGTTGCTCTTGTAGCCGAACATCGAGCCGCCGTGGCTGACGACGCGAATGCCCTTGACGTCCTCGAGCGAGAGCCCCATGCCGTACCAGGACTCCTCACCGACCCGCACCTGCGGGACGCGCCGCGCGAGAAGGTTCTTCTCGGTCACGAACGGCGCACCGTCCGGGAGCCGGCCGCGGGCGAGCTCGAGGCGGACATAGCGGGCGTAGTCCCGCACGCTCGACCATGCCCCGCCGGCGGGGCGAACGGGAATGATGGAGTGGTTCAGCCCCATGTCGATGGGCACGTTCCTCAGCGACATGTCCCAGGAGTGTGGTGATGCGTGGTCGGTGCGCAGCGCTTCGTCGAAGGAGAACGTGGTCCGATCCATCCCGAGCGGACGGAACACCTTGTCGCGCATGATGTCATCGTAGGCCTGTCCGAGTTCGCCGTCGGGCTTGAGCGAGCGGGCGCCGATGTAGCCGGCGGCCGAGGCGAGCGGATTGCTGTACTGGTACAGCGCGCCGAATTCCGTCGTGGGCTTCATCGTCGCCAGCACGTCGAGCTGCCCCTGCGGCGATGAGCGCTCGAAGGTGAAGAGCCACTCGAAATCCTGTCGGGGCAGGCCCGTGCACGCGCAGACGAGGTGCTTCAGGAGGATGCGCCTGGTGACGTCGGGATCGCCGATCCGGAACGCGGGGTAGATCTGCGTCACCGGCGTGTCCCAGGCGAAACGGCCCTCGTCGACGAGCCTGGCGAGCAAGAGCGTCGTGAGCGACTTGGTGTTCGAGGCGATGATGTAGAGACTGTCGGCGGTGACGGGCTCGGGCCAGCCGCGCTCGCGAACGCCGAAGCCCTGCTCGATGAGCACGGCGTCCTTGTCGAAGAGCACGACGGAGACGCCCGGCACGTCGGCCGCCTCGCGCATCTGATCGATGAACGCCTTCAGGGAGGCCACGCGCGCCGCGTTCAGGGGCCTCGGCGTTCGGCCGATGTAGGTCTCGCGGACGTAACCGGCGGGACGCAGGCTGTCCTGGACGAGCGCGATCTGCGAGCTGCGCCGCTGGGCCGCCGCGAGAGGGCCGTCGATCAGAACGACGACCGCGAGCGCACCCTTCCGTGCGGCGAACGCCGAGACCCTGCGCGCTTCCGCCGGAGAGGTCTTGTACCGGGACCAGTGGAACAGGTCCCAGCCTTCGCGGCCGGGTGAGTCGGAAGAGGCGAGCTCCTGCCGGTCGAAGTCCGGGCGGCGGCGCAGCCAGGCCGCGGCGATGGCGTCGTTCATCCCGACGCTCGCCGCGACCTCCACCAGCTCGACCTTCAATTGCCTCTCGGGATCTTCGAGGGTGAGCCCGTCCTTGACCGCGGTCACCGTCCAGTCGGCGGCAACCTTGAGCGTGGCGCCCGACGGAAGCGTCACCTGGCGGTCGGCGGGCTGGCCCTCGGTCGAGGCAGCCATGGACGCAACGACCTCGGGCGACGCACGCTCGGGCGCCCTGGTGGCAGCGGGACGGGGAACGCAGCCGGCCGCCGTGGCGAGGACAAGGAGCATCGCGACAGCAAGCCCATTCTGGGCGCAAAACATGAGCTTGCTGCCCGGGATGACCGGCATCACGCGTTTGCTTTCTTCGGCGCCTCGAAGATGGCGCGCGGGTTACGCACGAGCATCTGCTCGATCTGATCTTCGGTGACGCCCGCGTTGCGAAGCGCGGGGAGGATGTCGTCGGAGATGTGATTGTAGTGCCAGAGCGGGCGGATCCGGCGCTTGTCGTCCTCGGAGACCATGTCGGTCCAGCAGTTGGCGTCGTGCGAGAGGACCATCTTGCCGGCATAGCCTTCGGCGCAGAGCCGGGCCAGCACCTCGACCCGCTTCGCCGTCGGCAAGAAGTGCTCGAGGCCGAAGCGGTCCATCCCGATCGTGCTCCCCCGCTCCATCAGCCCGCGCAGATAGCCCAGGTCGGCGCTGTCGCCGCTGTGGCCGATGATGACCCGGCTCAGATCGACGCCCTCCTGCGCGAAGATCGCCTGCTGCGCCTCGCCGGACCTGCCCGCGGCCCAGGTATGCGTCGAGATCGGCACCCTGGTCGCCTTCTGGGCCCGCGCGGAGGCTCTCAGGATGTTCTCGATCACCGGGGTCACGCCGGCGGTGTCGGTGGCGCACTTGATGATGGCGGCCTTGACGCCGCTCGTGCCGATCCCTCGGGTGATGTCGCGGATAAACAGCTCGGCCACTGCATCGACGCCGTGGGCGCTGAAGTATCGCTGCGGCATCCACCAGACCCCGGTGGCGACGATCACGTGAACGCGCGACCGGCGGGCCACGCCGACGATCAAGTCGATGTCGCGGCCCAGATCGACGGTGGTCAGGTCGACGAGCGCGCGGATGCCCCGGCCGTGGAGGTCGGCCATCTTCCGCTCGCCGATCGCGAGGATGGCCTCGCGGTCCCAGAGGTGGGGCCAGTTCTCCTGCACCCCGGGCGAGCGCGTGACGATGTGCTCGTGCATCAGCGTCGGGCCGAGCTCGGTCGTAGCCACCGGGCCGAGCGCGGTCTCTACCGTGGCCATGCGCGTCAGCTCCGGGCGCCGCCCGCGGCGCGGTCGATCAGATCCTTCGCACCGGCCTGGATCCAGGGAAAGAAGCTGGTCATCACGAGGCGCACGCCCAGCCGTGTGTAGCGCTCGACGTTGGTGACGTTGACGAGCGTGCCGGCCACGCGGCCGGACTGGATGATCTTCTTGATCGCCCCGTCGATGGTCTGCTGGACCTCCGGGTGTCCCGGGTTACCGATCTGGCCCATCGAGGTCGCCAGGTCGCTCGGCGCCACGAAGAAGCAGTCGATGTGGTCGACCTTGACGACCTCGTCGAGGCTCCTGACCGCGGCGATGTCCTCGATCAAGACGATCAGCAGGCTCTGGTCGTTGGCGGTCTTCAGATAGTCGCCCACGCCGAAGCCCTGGCGGCTTGTGTACATGCCGCGCTTGCCGAGCGGCGCGAACTTTCCGGCCGCGACAACCGATTCGGCCTCGGCGCGGGTGTTGACGTGGGGCACGCAGATGCCCTGGGCGCCGCGATCGAGGGTACGGTAGATCGTGGCGTAGTCATTGTCCATCACGCGGACGACGGAGGTCTTTCCCCAAAGGTCGCAGGCCCGCGTCAGGTTGCCGAGGTCGGCGTAGTCGACGCCGCCGTGCTCGCCCTCCAGCCAGATGCCGTCCACGTCGAGCGTGCCGAGCTGGTCGATCAGGTCCGGGTCGTTAGCGCCGGACAGGATGGTCGCGACCTGGCCGGCGGCGAGCTTCTCTTTGACGCGATTCGGTCGGATGTTCACGCTGCCTCCCTCGCTGGTCGGGCGCGGCTTGCCCCGACCGCAGGGCGGATTCTAGCATCGCGCCCATACGCTCGTCCCACGGCGGGTCGCCCGAGCTTGGACGGCGGGACGACTCCGATACCGCGAGCCATGGGCTTTCACTCCCCTCCGGCATGGTGTATCGTCACCGCACGGCTCGCCAGGGCCGTTCCCGTCCCGTCGCGATGTCCAAGGAGGACACTCCATGAAGCGTTGGCTCCCCGGCCTTCTGGTCCTGACTCTCGCGGCGCTCGTCGCAGTGCCGATCGGCGCCGCCGCACAGGGCAAGGACACGCTCACCGTCGCGCTCCCGTCGCACGCGCCGACCCTCGACCCCCACATGCACTTCGAGCGCGTCGGCATCCTCGTCAACATCAACATGTTCGACTCGCTCCTGCACCGTACCGCGAAGCTCGAGTTCGAGCCCTCGCTGGCCCTTTCGTGGAAGGCGCTCAACGACACCACGTGGGAGTTCAAGCTCCGCAAGGGCGTCAAGTTCCACGACGGCTCGACCATGACGGCCGAGGACGTGAAGTTCTCGTTCGATCGGGTGCTGGAGCCGGGCAAGGAGCAGAAGAAGTCGCCGCAGTACGGCAACGTTCGGGCGATCAAGGAAGTGAAGATCGTCAACGCGGACACGATCCATCTCATCACCGACAAGCCGTTCCCGCTCCTGCTCGAGCGCGTCGTGTTCTTCCCTATCGTGCCGAAGAAGCACATCGAGAAGGTGGGCGAAGAGGCGTTCGGCAGCACGGCGGCGATCGGCACCGGCCCGTGGAAGCTCGTGGAGTGGAAGCGCGATCAGCACATCAGGCTCGAGGCCTTCGACGGACACTGGCGCGGGAAGCCAGCGTTCAAGTACGTCGTCTTCCGGGCGATCCCCGAGGTGGCGACCGCGGTGGCCGAGCTCAAGACGGGGGGCGTCGACATCATCCGTAACGTCAACGCGGACCTCATGCCCGACATCAAGAACCATCCCCAGACGGGGATCAGCACGACGCCGATCCTGCGCGTGCACTACATCTCCCTCGACATGCGGAGCGCGCCGTTCGACAAGAAGGCCGCCCGCCAGGCCGCGAACTACGCCATCGACAAGCAGGCGATGATCCAGAAGATGATGGCGGGGCTGGGGCGGCAGGTGGCCACGGTCGTCCAGCCGGCCGCGTTCGGGCACGATTCCTCCGTGCCGCCGTACCCATACGATCCGAAGAAAGCAAAGGAGCTGCTGGCGCAGGCCGGCTATCCGAACGGCGTCGACATCACGCTGCACAGCTCCTCGGTGGACTGGCGCCCGCACTTCGAGGCCCTCGGGCAGATGCTCACCGAGGTCGGGCTCCGCACGACGGTGAAGATGTGGGACCCGGGCCCGGCGTGGAACAAGTTCTTCCAGGCCGAAGGCAAGGCCACCAACGGCCAGTACGGCAACTGGGGGAACTATTCGGTCTTCGATGCCGACGCCGTGCTGCACCCGCTCTATCACACCGAGCCAGGCGGCTGGATCGGGAAGCACTACGCGCGCGTCGAAGGCCTCGACAAGCTCATCGACGAGGCCCGCTCGAGCGTCGACCAGCCCAAGCGCAAGCAGATCTACGCGCGGATCCAGAGCATGATCCGCGAAGAGGCGCCCTCGGTCTTCCTGTACACACAGAACGACACGCTCGGCATCTCGAAGAAGGTCGCCTACGAGGCGCGCCCCGACGAGTGGCTCTGGCTCTTTGCGGCCAAGCCGAAGAACTGATGAGCTGAAGGGGGAGGCGTCGTGTCGGCGTTCCTGATCCGGCGCCTCCTCCGTTTCGTCGTCGTCTGCATCGGCGTCTCCATCGTCACGTTCTCGATCCTCCACGCGAGCGGCGACCCCGTGGCCCTGATCATGCCAGAAGCCCCCGAGGCGGACCGCGCCAAGCTCCGAGAGGCCCTCGGACTCTCGGATCCGCTTCCGACGCAGTTCGTTCGCTTCGTCACCAACGCGGCGCGCGGTGAGTTCGGCAAGTCGTTCTTCTACCGCGAGCCGGCGTTCGGCCTCGTGATCGAGCGCATGCCGACGACGCTGGCGTTGACGTGTCTGGCCGTCACGCTGGCGCTCGCGGTCGCGCTGCCCGTCGGCATCTACAGCGCGGTGCGCCGCAACACGGTCACCGATCATGCGGCGACGGTGGTCGTCTTCCTCGGTCAATCGATGCCCGTGTTCTGGATCGGCATCATGCTCATGCTGCTCTTCGCGGTGCAGTGGCGGCTCCTGCCCGTGTCGGGCTGGGACTCGTGGTCGTCGGTGGTGCTGCCGTCGGTCACGCTCGGGGCGTTCACGACGCCGCTCTTCATGCGGATCATTCGTTCGAGCATGCTCGAGGTCATCAACCTCGACTACGTGCGGACGGCGCGGGCCAAGGGCCTTTCCGAGTGGCTGGTGATCTGCCGCCACGCGCTGCGCAACGCGGCGCTGCCGATCGTCACCGTCATCGGCTTGCAGTTCGGCCTCCTCCTCGGCGGCGCGGTGCTGACGGAAACGGTCTTCGCCGTCCCGGGCGTGGGGCGGCTGCTCGTCAGGGCGATCGTGCAGCTCGACTTCCCGATCGTGCAGGCGGGCGTGTTCCTGCTCGCGATCATCATCGTGTCGGTCAACTTTCTGGTGGACGTGCTCTACGTGTACCTGAACCCCACGATCAGGCTCCGCTGATGGCCCTCACCCTGCCGCAGCAAGCGGTCGCCTACGAGGTGTCGGCGGGCGCCACCGGCGGCTCCCGAGCGTGGCGGCGGTTCGCGTTCAACCCGGCCGCCCTCGCGGGCACGCTGATCCTGCTCGTCGTGATGAGCGCCGCCCTGGCCGCGCCGTGGGTGGCCCCTCACGATCCGGCCAAGCAGTCCCTCCTCCGCCGCTTCACCCCTCCGGTGTGGCAGACCGGCGGCAATGCCGCGTATCCACTCGGCACTGACCAGGTCGGGCGCGACGTGCTGAGCCGGATCGTCCACGGTGCGCGGATCTCGCTGCTCGTCGGCGTGTCGGCGGTCATCGTGAGCCTCCTGGTCGGCGTCACCGCGGGACTGGTCAGCGGATTCGTCGGCGGCAAGGTGGACACCGCCATCGGCACCGTCGTCGACGTCACGCTGTCGTTCCCGCAGATCCTGCTGGCGCTCGCCTTCGTGGCCGCGCTGGGGCCGAGCCTCGTCACCATCATCGTGGTGCTCGGGCTCACGGGCTGGGAGCGCTACACGCGCGTCGTGCGGGCGGAGGTGATGGCGCTGCGCGAGAAGGAGTTCATCGAGGCGGCGCGCGCGATCGGCGTGGGCCGGCTGCGCATCATCTTCCGGCACGTCCTGCCTAACACGGTGTCGTCGATCGTGGTGATGTCCACCCTGCAGGTCGCGCAGGCGATCCTGGCGGAAGCGGCGCTGTCGTTCCTCGGCGTGGGCTCGGGGCGGGCGTACCCGACGTGGGGCCAGATGATCTCCCTTGGGCGCGACTTCGTGACCGTCGCCTGGTGGCTCCCCACGCTCCCCGGGCTCGCGATCCTCCTCACCGTGCTCGCGATCAACCTGGTCGGCGACCGGTTGCGCGACGCCCTGGATCCAAGGGCGACCTGATCAAACCAAGGGGGCACGAGACGGCGGAAAACTAAAGACGTTGGCCGGCTCGTGGTGCAGGTCGTGGTCGCGTCGCAAGCGCTGCGCCATGCCCAGCGCGTACGGCGCGCCCTCCAGGAGCTGAGCCAGCATCAGCTCGTCCAGCTGGAGACCCGCTCGCCGGGCGGCCTTCACGCACAGATCGCGCGTCTCGGCGTCAACCAGATCGGCCGGCTGCGACAGCACGGGCGGAGGGGTGACGTCGGGCGCCGTCGCGCCCTGCACGAGCGGGGGACGCCGCGTGTGCCACTCCGTGGCGCGTTCGTAGGCGTGGCCGATCCTCAAGATCGTGGTCTCGCCGAATGGCCGGCTGACGATCTGTATGCCGAGCGGTAGTCCGCTCCTCCCGAAGCCGTTGGGAAGCGCCAGCACGGGCTGCCCCGTGACGTTCCAGGCCGTGAGCAGGCTCGGCTTCTGCCAGAACGAGACGCTGCGGTAGTCGGCCAGCTTCGGGGCTTCACCCATGCCAGCCGTGACGAAAGCGTCGAACCTCGTGTAGAGAGGCTCCATCTCCACCATCATCCGGCGATGCTCGCGCGTGGCCTGGACGTAGTCGCTGGCGGTAAAGAGCACGGACGGCAGCACGCGTGAGCGAAAGTCGGCGCCGAAGTCCTTGGGCCGGGCGATCAGGTTCTTCTGGTGGACGCTGAAGATCTCGCTCTCGGCGATGATGATCTTGACGTCGAAGTAGCTCGCCAGTGGCCGCACGCGGCATTCCTCGAGCTCGGCGCCCAGCCGGCGCAGCACGTCGAGCGCGGCGTCCATCGCCGTGCGGACGTCCTCGGAGGCCGGGATGTCTTCCTCCCAGTGGTGCCGCAGCACGCCGATCCTGAGCCCCCTCAGATCCTGGCCGAGCGCCCGACGATACCGTGGAATCGGCCGGCTCAGGCTCCCCGCATCCTTCGGGTCGTAGCCGGCCAGGGCCTCCAGCGCCAGTGCACAGTCGTCGACAGTGCGGGCCAGCGGCCCGCAGTGATCGAACGTGTAGGAATTGGTGATCACGCCCGCGCGGCTCACCAGGCCGAACGTCGGCATGAGACCGACGACGCCGCAGAGCGACGCCGGGCCGCGGATCGAACCACCGGTGTCCGAGCCAAGCGCCAGCGGAACCATGCCGGCCGCCACCGCGGCACCCGATCCCGACGACGAGCCACCCGTGAAGTGCGCGAGGCTCCACGGGTTCCGCGCAGGAGGCCAGGGCAGATCGAACGACGGACCGGCGTGCGCCATCTCGTGCGTGGCCAGCTTGCCGAGCAGCACGGCGCCGGCGTCGTAGAGCTTGCTCGTCGTCGCGGCGTCCTCGCCGGGAATCCGGTCGATGAAGACGCGCGAGTGGCCGGACGTCAGGAAGCCCTTCGTGTCGTAGATGTCCTTGAGCGCGAAGGGGATCCCGTGCAACGCGCCCCGGTACTTGCCTGCCGCGATCTCGGCCTCGGCCGCCCTCGCCTGCCGCCGGGCAAGGTCGAACGTGCGGGTGATGAATGCGCGAGTCTGGGCGTCGTATTGCTCGACGCGCTGAATCAGCGCCTCGACCAGCTCGACGGGCGAGAGCTTCCGCACCATGATCAGGCCGGACAACTCGGCAATCGAGAGGTCGTGGAGTTCAGTGGCGCTCACTTCGATCTCCTTCCCGGTCGACCTCGAGCCCTTGCTGATATGCCGCCCGGACCTCCGCGATCAGCCCCGCGCGCTCGAGCGCCCGGCCCAGCCCCCGATGCGCCGCCGAGTAGTCGGGCCTCAGCCGGATCGCCTCCCGGTACTCGTCGGCCGCGCTCTCGGGCTGCCCAGCGTGCAGGTACGCCCCGGCGAGCCCGAACGGCACGACGGGTTCGTCCGGCATCAGTTCCGCGCCGTGGCGCGGCCGGTATTACGGACCATGACATGGCAGAAGTATCCTGGCGCCCCGCCCGCACCGACAACGTCACGCAGGTGATAGGTCGATGCCGGGTCGAAGTACAAGTGGAGTCGAGGACGCCGGATATAGCTCCACAGCCGGGATGACATGCCCTCCTCTTATAGCAACGGTGCACGGATGGATCAAGGTCGCGGGTCGCGTCAGCTCGGCTAGAGCCCGAGCGTCTCGATCTGAGCGGGCGTCAGGAATGAAGTGGCCGCGGCGCCTCACGAGCGTCCGCCAGGTTCGCTCGATCTCCGGGATGGGGACTCTCGCCTCCGGAGGAAGTCCGTGAGGCTTTCAAGTCCCTGGCGCGGGACCGGATCCATGGATCTCGCTGCCATCGACCCCGCTCATCGAGGACCCGATTCGGGCGCGGCCGTCACTTCGACGATGGAGGCCGGCCCGCTCGTGGCGGGCCGCACCTCGAACTGGCGGGCGTGGAACGGGCGCAGCGTCGCCCGATGACCCACGCTGAACACGGTCGTCCCCGCGAGCCGCTCGCGCACCAGCCGATAGAGGCGAGCCTCCGTGGCCTCGTCCACCGCCGAGGTCGCCTCATCGAGAAAGAGCCAGTCCGGCTTCTGAACCAGGGCCCGCGCGAAGGCGATGCGCTGCTGCTCGCCGGGGGAGAGCTGGAGCGCCCAGTGGCCGGCCTCGTCCAGCCGCCCGGCCAGGTCGGCCAGCCCCACCGCCTCAAGGGCCTCGCGCAGCGTCGCGTCGTCCACCCCATCGGCCGGCATCGGATAGCCCACCACGCTGCGGAGAGTGCCGATCGGCAGATACGGTCGCTGGGGAAGAAAGAGGACCCGGGCCTTCCGCGACGCGCGGATCTCGCCGCGCCCGAACGGCCAGATTCCGGCGATGGCACGGAAGAGCGTGCTCTTCCCGGTACCCGAGGCGCCACCCAGGAGGACGCTGTCTCCCCGCAGGAGCGTGAGATTCACATTGGCCATGAGCGGCTTGCCGTCGGGCAGATGGAGATCCACATCCTTCACGGTCAGTTTTGTGTCGTCCCCATCGGAGTGGCGGACGCCCCCGCCGATCGCCGTATCGATGCGCACGCGCTCGAGCGTGCGCTCGAAGCCGGCCAGCCGCTCGACCACGGAGCACCAGGCCGCGATCTCCTTGTAGGACACGACGAAGAAGCTAAGGGCATCCTGGACCTGGTTGAAGGCCCCGACGGTCTGCATGAGCCCTCCGAGGCCGAGCTCGCCACGGAAGTAGCGCGGCGCCGCAACGACGGACGGGACGATCCACGCCCCTTGCGAGTAGCCGGCGGTGAAGGAGGTCAGCCGCTTCTGTCGGCGCATGATCCCCCACCAGTTGCGCACCACTGCTTCGAACAGCTCGCGGAACCCCCGGAACTCGTCCGCCTCGCCGCGGTAGAGGGCCACCCCCTCGGTGTTCTCGCGGAAGCGGACCAGGCTGAACCGGAAGTCGGCTTCATACCGCTGCCGATCGAAGTTCAGTCGTATGAGGGGGCGGCCGATCCAGTCGGTTAGCCAGGTGCCGCCGAGGGCGTACAGGAGAGACACCCATACCATGTAGCCGGGCAGGACGAGAGAGAGCCCGCCGACCGAGACGAGGAGCGTGCCGGAGAGGCCCCAGAGGATCGCCACGAACGCCGCCAGGGTGACGACCGCGCGCAGGCCTCCGATGAAGAGCGCGAGGGTGTGTGAGATGAGGAGCTGAATGTCTTCGGCAATGCGCTGGTCGGGGTTGTCGGTTTCGCGCGCCACGAGCTGCATACGATAGTAGGCGCGGTCGGCCAGCCAGGCGCCGAGGTATCTCTCGGTGAGCCAGCGGCGCCAGCGGATCTCGAGCATTTGATTGAGATAGAGCTGATAGACCGCGAGCACGATGAACACACCCACGAGCCAGGAGACCTGGACCAGCTGCTGGCGAAACATCGTGGTGTTCTTTTCCTGGAGGGCGCTGAAGAAGGCGTTGTTCCACTGATTCAGGAGGACACTGAGATAGACCATCCCGAGCGTGAGGCCCACGACCATGAGCATGAGACCCCGGGCCGGCCAGCGATCCTCCGAGAACCAGTACGGCCGGATCATTCTCCATGCGTCGGGAAGGGTTCGGCGGAGGCGACCTACGGCCGGATCTGCAGGACCATCGGGGGTGGAGAATGGGACTTCGAGCGTCGGCTCCGCGGGCATGATTCTGGGATGCTACAACTGTTTCGCGACAGAGAACACAGCACTCCCAGGTGATAGAGTCCGATGAGGATGCGCGGCGGCGCGGCGGCGCCGGCGAAGCCTGGGTCGGAGGACTTGATCATGCGTCGGCTGCTGGTGGTTCTGAGTCTCGCGGTGGTGGTGGCCGGTTGTGCGAACCACTCGCTCGTGCCGAAGGAGCAGGCGGTAGCGATCAAAAATCAGGATCGAACTCTGGCACCGCACTCCGCGGCTATCCAGGACACCATCCGGCAATCGGGTAGCGTGGGAGCGCTGGCCTTTCTCGACCCCGGGGATGGCCATCTGGTCGTCCTGCCCGGCGACAGCCCAGCGGAGGCCTGGGCACGGTACCTCGCGTCCCCTTCCGGCAGCCCGACCGACCGCGTGTCCATGCCGCCGGTGATCAGCTTCGTGCACAGAGCGGACGTGCCTAAGGCGCCGGAAAGCGTCACCTACAGCTTCCTTCAACAGCAAGAGACGCTCCGGACCACGCTCGCCGCGCTCGACACCGAGGTCCGCAAGCTCTCCGATTCGGTGGTGGCGACCAGACGGGAGACGCAGACGTCGATCGCGACGGCCAGAGAGGACATGCAGAAAGCCTTGGACTCCCTGGCCGAGGATCTGGCGGCGGCGCGCAAATTCATGCTTCAGACCGCGGAGCTAGGGCGGCTGAACCAGGAGATGAACGTCGAGAACACGAATGCCATACGGAAGCTTTCGGCGGCCAGCCAGCAAGTGAGCGCGAATTCAGCCAAGCTTGCCGACACCATTCGCCAGCTATCGGACAGTCTCGAAAATCAGCTCAAGGAGCTTGCGGCCCGGCTCGATGCGATACAGAAGAGGATCAGTGACGTCAAATGAAGACCCGCCGGCGACGTCTCCGCGCCACCATGTCCTTCCTTTTGCTGTCGCTGGGCCCGAGCTCGGCCTGGGCAGACTCGAGCGAGCGGGAGAGTGTTGCCGCGGGCAAGAGCTTCGCGGAGATGGCCGAGAAGGCGAGCACTGACAGCCGAGCATTGGCCGAGCTGTACCGGATGCAGGAACAGTACGTCGACCGCGTCACTGGTGAGTGGCGCGATGGGCCAGAACGCAAGAAGCTGCAAGAAGCCAGCAGCCTGCTGCAGCGGAACACCGAGCACATCAACTCGTCCTTGACGATGGCGACCGGGGTTGCCGAGACGATGTCAACCCGGATACGGCAGTCAGGGGTGCTCGAGAAGATGGCGCGACTGGAGGCCGCGGCGAAGGAAGCGGAAGCGCGGCTCGCCGCCCGCTGGGAGCGCGAGCGGGCCGCGCGGGAACGAGAACGCGAGCAGCGAGAGCGAGAAGCAGGCGAGCGCGCGCGGCAGCAGCGACGCTGAAAGGAGCGACGCCAGAGATCCCGGAGCCCATCCTCGCTCAATAAAGGTGGCAGGCGACCTCGCCGCCGCCGTCGCGAAGCTTCAACATCGGCTCGACCTCGGAACAGATCGGCATCGCCGACGGACAGCGCGGATGGAAACGACACCCGGACGGCAGGTCGAGGGCGCTCGGCACCTCCCCGGCGACGACCCGTTCCTGTTGCGGGTCGTCGGGATGGGACGGAAGCGCGGCGGCGAACAGGGCCTGGGTGTACGGATGCATTGGGCGCCTGCACAGGATGTCGCTGTCCGCCGACTCGACGATCTTGCCCAGGTACATCACCGCGATCCGGTGGCTGATGTGGGCCACGGTGGCGAGGTCGTGGCCGATGAAGAGATAGCTCACTCCGAGGGTCCGCTGCAGGTGCTCCAGCTGGTTGATGATCTGGGCTCGCACCGACACGTCGAGCGCGGAGACCGGCTCGTCCAGCACGATGAGGCGCGTGTTGGTGGCAAGCGCCCTGGCGATGGCGATCCGCTGGCGCTGGCCGCCGCTGAACTCGTGCGGGAACAGCGGGGCCACGTCCGGCTGGAGACCGACCAGCGCGAGCACCTCGTCGACGCGCTCACGAATCGCCCCGCGAGCGAGGTCGGTGTGGATCTCCAGCGGCTCGGCGATGATGTCCTGCACGCGCATGCGCGGGCTGAGCGAGCTGAAAGGATCCTGGAACACCACCTGCACGGCCCGCCGGTAAGCCATCCGTTCTCTGCCGTCGAGGCCCGCAATGTCCCGCCCCTCGAAAGCGATCGTCCCGGCGGTCGGCATCTCCTGCAGCAGGATCAACTTGGAGGTGGTCGTCTTCCCGCACCCGGACTCGCCGATGAGGCCGAGCGTCTCGCCTGGAAGAATCGAGAAGTCCACTCCGTCCACGGCCTTCACCCACGTCCGACCGCGCCCGAGCAGCCCTCGCCGCGCGGGGAAGTGCTTTTTCAGCCCCCGGACGTCAAGAACGGGTTCGACCATCGTGCGCCTCTGCCCTTTCCTCGCCTTCCAGGAGCCAGCACCTGGCGACGCTTCCGTCCGCGAGATGGAAGTCTCCCGGCTCCTCGAGCATGCAGCGCGGCACGGCCTCGGGGCAGCGCGGATGGAAGGCGCATCCCGGCGGCAGGCTCGCCAGGTTGGGCGGCTGGCCCGCGATCGAATACAAGGGCTCCTTGTTGCCGAGCTTCGGCACCGCGCCGAGCAGGGCTCGCGTGTACGGGTGCTTGGGGTCGTCGAAGAGCTCACGCACCGACGCCTGCTCGACGAGCTTGCCCGCATACATCACGGCGACCCGGTCACACATCTTCGCGACGATGCCCAGGTTGTGCGTGACGAAGATCAAGGCCACGCCCGTCTCCCGCTGGATGTCCTTGAGGAGATCGAGATATTGCGCCTGGATCGTGACGTCGAGATTCGTCGTGGGCTCGTCGGCGATGACGACCCTCGGCCCACCGGCGAGGGCGATCGCGCCGACGATGCGCTGGCGCATGCCGCCGCTCATCTGGTGGGGATACTCGCGCATCCTCCACTCGGGCGACGGGATCCGCACGGCGCGGAGGAGATGCTGCACGCGTTCCCGCAGCGTGCGGCCCCGCAGCTGCTGGTGGAAGAACGCGGGCTCCGCCACCTGCCGGAAGATCGTGAAGAGCGGGTTCAGGGACGCCATGGGATCCTGGAGGATGACGGCGATCCGGCGGCCACGGATCCGGCGCAATTCGCGCTGGCTCTTGCGGGTCAGATCCTCGCCCTCGAAGACGACGCTCCCGCCCACGATGCGAGCGGCCCTCGGCAGCAGCCCGACGATCGAGAGGCAGGTCGTCGTCTTGCCGCTCCCCGACTCGCCGACGAGCCCCAGGGTCTCGCCTTCGTGGAGCGTGAAGCTCACGCGATCCACCGCCTTGATGACGCGTGTCCCGCCGAAGGTGAAGAAGTGGGTCTGGAGGTCGGAAACTTCGAGGAGGGGGCCCATCATGTCCTACAGATTTCTGGTCTGAGGATCGAGCCGGACCCGCAACCAGTCGCCGAAGAGCTGGGTCGCGAGAACGATCAGGAGGATGCAGAGTCCCGGGAACACCGTGAGCCACCACTGGCCCGCCATCAACGTAGAACGCGCCTCCGAGAGCATGAGGCCCCACGCGGGCTGCGGCGGCGGCACGCCGACTCCGAGAAAGCTCAGCGACGCTTCCGCGATGATGACGACGCCGACCGTGAGACTGGCCAGCACGGTGGCCGTGTTCATGACATTCGGCAGGATGTGCCGCTTGATCACGCGCAGCTTGCTGGCGCCGGCGATCTCGGCCAGCTTCACGAATTCCCGCTCCCGGAGGGTCAACACCTCGCCACGGATGACGCGCGCGTACCGCGTCCAGTACACCGCACCCAGGATGACGATGATGTTCCACATGCTGGGCCCGACCATGGCGGCCAGGAAGATCGCGAAGACGATGGCGGGCAAGGCGAGCCAGGCATCGGTCACGCGCATGATGATCTGGTCCACCCAGCCGCCCACGTACCCGGAGAGGATCCCCATCGCGGTCCCGATGCCGCCCGCCACCAGCGTCCCCATCAGCCCCACGATCAGCGACACGCGCGCGCCGTAGATCAGGCGGCTCAGGATGTCCCGGCCCTGGAAGTCGGTGCCGAGCAGCGTCGTCGCGCGGCCCCCCTCCATCCAGAACGGCGGGTCGAACACGCCCGCGCCCTTCACCGGAAGCGTCGGGTCATGCGGCGCGATGAGGTCGGCGCAGATCGCGACGAGCATGAGGCCGCCGAGAATGACGATGGCGGCCCGCGGCGCTTCCCGAGCCGCCTTGATCACCGATCTGAGCCTGCCGGCGGCCGCCCGTTCTGAGGCGAGCCGCGTGTCCGCCGGGATGGTCGCCATCGTCACCTACCTCGTGAGCTGGTTTCCCAGCTCATCTCGTGAGCCGGATTCTCGGCTCATCTCGTGAGCCGGATTCTCGGGTCGATGAAGGCGTAGAGGATGTCCACGACCAGGTTGATCCCCACGATCATGAAGCCGGCCATGATCACGACGCCCTGCACCAGCGGGAAATCGCGCTGAAAGATGCCCTCGTAGAGCAGGCGGCCGATACCGGGCCACGCGAAGATCACCTCGATGATGACGGCGGCGTTGACCATCACGACCATGTTGACGCCGGCCAGCGTGAAGACCGGGATGAGCGCGTTCTTGAACGCGTGCATGGCGATGACCACGACGTCCGGCAGCCCCTTGAGCCGGGCGAGCTTGATGTACTCGCTGCCCAGCACCTCCAGCATGCTCGAGCGGGTCAGTCTGAGCATCGACGCGGCGAAGTACCACCCGAGCGCCAAGGCGGGCATGACGACGTGGCGCCAGTCACCGGCTCCGGAGGTCGGCAGCCATCGAAGCCAGACGGAGAACACCAGGATCAGCACGAGCCCCAGCCAGAACCCGGGAATCGAGAGGCCGAGCAGGGCCACGCCCTTCGCGACGTTGTCCCACCAGCTGTTCACCTTCACCGCCGAGATGATGCCGGCCGGAACGCCGATGACCAGGGAGATGAGCGTGGCGGCCAGACCCAGGGTCAGCGAGTTGGGCAGCCGCTGGAAGTAGAGCTCGCTGACCGGGAGCCGATAGTTGAAGGACTTGCCGAGCTCCCCCTTGAAAGCGTTCTGCATGAAGGTCACGTACTGCACGGGCCACGAGCGGTCCAGTCCCCACTGCTGACGGATCCGGTCGAGATCTTCGGGGCGCGCGCTGGCTTCCGCCATGAGCGCCACCGGGTCCCCCGTGAACCGGACGACGAGGAAGATCGTCGCGCTCAGAATGAAGAGCGTGACGAGGCTGTAGATGACGCGCCGGATGATGAACTGCGGCATGTCCGGCTACTGGTCCTTCACCTTCAGGTCCTCCCAGGGATAGGCATAGCCCGTGGTGATCGTCGGGAAGACGTCCTGCCATTTCTGCGCCACGACCCGAGGGCCGATCGCGTTGACGAACGCGTGGCGGAACACCGGCACGAGGTAGTAGTTTTCCAGAATGCCGCGCTGGATTTCCTCGGCGAGCCTCTTTCGCTCTGCCGGATTGATCGACCGCTCGTACTGGTCGAACTTCGCGTCGAGGTCCTTCACGCAGATGCGGTCGCGCGAGTTGAAGCCGCCGCACTTGAAGTAGCCTTCGTACCAGAACGACCAGCTTCCCGCGATCCGGACGCCGTTCAGGATGATCTGGGTCCCAGGAAACTCCTTGAGGCCGCCCTGGAGCCGCTGGAAGAAGATGCCGCGCTCCATGGTCTGGAGCCGGCCGCGGATACCGACCTCACGCAGCTGCGAGATGAGGCGCTCGCCCCGCGAGTAGAACGCGGGGAGCGGCGTGACCCAGTCCACGTCGAACCCGTTCGGGTAGCCCGCCTCGCGCAGGAGCTGCTTGGCCCTCTCCACGTTGCGTGGGAACTCGGGCCACTCGATCCCGTACAGGACGTCGTTGTTGATCCAGTTGCCCGTCGGCTTGCCCATCCCGCCCGTCTCCGCCTGGTTCATGGCCCGCCGGTCGACAGCCAGGCTCACCGCCTCGCGCACGCGCTTGTCGCGGAACGGGTTCTTCGGATCCTGGAATCCGGGAAACTCGATGAAGAACGAGCCGGACAGCACCGGCGCCAGCACGACCCCGGGAAGCTTGCCAACCTTGTTGATGAGCTCGCCCGGCACGTTATAGATGATATCGGCCTCGCCGCGCTCGAGCATGGCGACACGGGTGGCCGGCTCCGGCACCGAGACCATGACGAGCTCCTTCACGTGGACGGGACGGTAGTAGCCGTCGAAGGCCTCCATCTCGACCTTCACACCCGGCTCGTGGCGGACGAGCTTGTAGGGCCCCGCTCCGATCGGCTTCTGCTTGAAGCCGTCCGCGCCCACCTGCTTGTAGTATTTCTCGGGCACCACCCAGCCGGGGCCGGCGACGTTGGCGGTTCCGAAAAGGATGGCGAAGTCGAGGAACGGCTCCTTGAAGACGAAACGGATCGTGCGATCGTCCACGATCTCGACGCGCTCGGTCTTCTGCTTGAAAACGTCGGCCTTGGCGCCCCGGTAGTTCTCGTAGCTGAACTTGACGTCTTGCGGGGTGACCGGCTCGCCGTTGTGGAACTTGATCCCCTTCCGCAGCGTGAACGTGGCGCTCTTCGAGTCCGCGGCGACCGAGAACTTCTCGGCCAGGGCGGGATGATCGTAGAGCTGAGTGCCCTGATTCTTGATGAGGGCATCGTGGAGTGCGGTGAAGAAGTTGTCCGGGGTGGCGGTGCCGTCGTGCTCCTGGGGATCCAGCCAGCGGGACGCGAAGCCGGCATGCCAGGCGAGGACGATCTTGCCCTTGGCCGCGACCGCGGCCGGTGACGAGAAGGGTATCGCCGTCGATGCCGCGACGATCAGCATCAAGGCGACGGCCAGCGGACAACACACGCTGCGAGCTTGGAATCGGGGACGTCTCATGTCAGGGCCTCCACTCGGAGGATCGGTCGAATCCAGGCGACGAAACGCTGTAGCCTAGCCCGGGGCCCGGAAGCGGTCAAGTCGCGGCGGGAAGCCGGTTCGGTGCTAGGCTTGGGCCGCGATGGCTGGCGGTTCGGGATCAAACGGGATCAAACGTCGACAGCTGAAGGAGATGGCGCGATGGCCTTCATGGTGAAGGACGGTTTTCACCTCTACTACGAGGACACGGGCGGCAACGCGCCCACGCTGCTGTTCCTGCACGGCGCCGGCGGCAATCATCTGAGCTGGTGGCAGCAGGTGCCGGTGTTCGCCGAAGAGTACCGATGCGTCACGGTGGACCAGCGTGGCTTCGGGCAGTCGCCGGACGTGTCCGGCGGGCCCGGTCCGACTGCGCTCGCAACCGACGCTATCGCATTGCTCGATCACCTGGGGATCGTGCGGGCCGCTCTTGTCGCGCAGTCGATGGGCGGCTGGGCGGCGGTGGGCGCCGCCGTGCGCGCGCCCGAGCGATTCTGGGCGATCGTCATGGCGAACACGGTCGGTAACCTCACGAATCCCAAGATCGCCGCGCTGCGCCAGAAGCTCGCCGCCGCGAGCCCACCCCGGCCGGCAGTGCTGTGGCACGGCGCGCTGGGCGCGACTTTCCGTAAGACGCAGCCGGTCCGAACCTTCCTCTACGCGGAGCTCGCCGGCCTCAATGCGCCGCGGCCCGCCGATTTCAGCGAGCAGCTCAGCCGTCTGACGACGCCCGTGGAGCAGTTCGCCGCCACGCGTGTGCCGACGATGTTCCTGACCAGTGACGAGGACGGACTCATCTGGCCCGAGCTGTCCAAGAAGGTCCACGAGCACGTCCCGGGCTCGCGCTTCGAGCGCGTGGACGCCGCCGGCCACTCGACCTACTTCGAACGCCCCGACGTCTTCAACCGCGAAGTGGGCGCGTTCCTCAAGGAGCATCGGCCATGAAATGGTGCCGGTTCCAATCCGGACGCAACATCGGTTACGGGGTCATCGACGGGACCACGGTGACCGAAGTCACGGGAAACCCGTTCGAGAGTCACTCGAAGACATCGACGACCGTTCCGCTGAGCCGCGTCAAGCTGCTCGTGCCGGTGACTCCCCCTACCTTCTATGCCGCCGGCGTCAACTACCGGGAGCACGTGACCGAGATGGCGCACCGCCGCGGCGTGAAGCCGGAGTTCCCGCCGAACGCCGACGTCGGCTACCGCGCCAACAACGCGCTGGTCGCGACGGACGAGCCGATCGTCATCCCCAAAGACGCGACGGAGCTGGTCCAGTACGAGGGTGAGCTGGTGGCGGTGATCGGCAAGCGATGCAAGCGCGTCTCGGAGGTCGAGGCGCTCGACTACGTCTTCGGCTACACGATCGGCAACGACGTCAGCGAGCGCACCTGGCAGCGCGGCGACCGGACGTTCTGGCGGGGGAAGAACACCGACACCTTCAAGCCGATGGGCCCGTGGATCGTCACCGGCCTGAATCCCGACGACCTCCGCGTCACGATCCGGCTCAACGGCAAGGAGATGTTCACCTACGCCGTCAAGGACGCGATCTTCGGCGTGCGCCAGTTCATCAGCCGCATGAGTCAGTACCTGACGCTCCACCCGGGCGACGTGCTGTGGATGGGCACCGACGGCGCGACCGAGAACATGAAGGACGGCGACGTGGTCGAGGTGGAGGTGCCGGAGATCGGCGTGCTGCGCAACCCGGTCGTGAGAGAGCGCTAAAGGAGAAGCCGTACACTCTTCCAGTGGGCCGGGTCTTCCTTATCCGCCACGGCGAGACCGAGGGCAACGCACTCCGGATCGTCCAGCGTCCCGACATCCCGCTATCACCCCGCGGCGTGGTACAGGCGGAGCGCTTGGCGCGCCGCCTCGCTCACGAGCGCGTCAAACGGATCGTGTCGAGCGATTTCGCCCGCGCTGTCACCACGGCCGAGCACCTGCAGCGCGCGACCGGCGTTCCCCTCTCCTTCGAACCGCTCCTGCAGGAGCGCAACTTCGGCGATCTCCGCGGCACCCCCTACGCGGAGCTCGGCTTCGACATGTTCGCGCCGGACTACGCGCCTCCGAACGGCGAGACGTGGCCGATGTTTCACGCGCGCGTCGATCAGGCGTGGACCCGGGTGCAGGAGCTGGCGGCGGCCACCGGCGGTTGCCTGGCGGTCGTGACGCACGGCCTCGTGTGTCGCTCCCTCGCCGCCCGGCATCTCGTCCTCGCCGACGGCGACGTGGTGCCCGAGCGCTGGGAAAACACCTCGCTGACGATCGTCGACTGGCCGGCGCCGTGGCGCGTTCGTCTGCTCAACTGCGTCGCCCACCTCGAAGGCCTCGACGCCGCGCCGCTCGCCGACTCCGGCGCCGTTTGACGGCTGTGCGCCCTGTATCAGCTGGATCTGCGCGACGGTCGGTCTGCGGAGCCCCCTACCAGCGCGCGGACAGGCCGAAGAGCGCGGAGTGGGTATCGAGGTCCAAGCGGAGCGGGGCGTGGTGGAGGGTGGCGGCGTCGCGTAGCTCCACCGCCGCCTGAACGTGGGTGAGGCGGTACTCCGCGAAGAGCATGAGGTTCGGGGCGACATTGAACGCGATGCCGCCTCCGACCTTGTAGCCGACCGAGTAGTCGGTGTCGCCGTCGTGGTTACGGAACTGCGCCGTGGTCCGTGGCGTGACGCTGGTCCTGAACACCGGCACGCCTCCCGTGATGTACGGCTGGATCGAGCCCCACGGCGCCTTCTCCGTCTTCAGGAGCGGCACTCGTAGGATGAGGTCGAGCGAGAGCGCGTACGCGTCCACGTCGAGCTGGTTGGTGCCGCCCTGGCCGCCGTTGCAACTACCCGAAGGAACACAGCCGTCGACGCGGACACGTTGCGGCCCGATCCGAGGCGAGAAGCTGAAGAGGTCCACGCCAAAGCCGAGAAACGGCACGCCGTCGAAGTAGCGACCGAAGCGCCCGCCGTAAGCCAGCGACCGATCGAACTCGACGTCCCGGGAGATGCCGAGCCCGGCCGAGCTGTGCACGGTCACGTCACTCTTCTCGGTGAAGCCCTGGCCGGCGTAGACGTCGGCGAACCACTCGGCCGACGCGGGGCCGGCGGTCAACACCAGGCACGCAGTCATCACGTAGGTCACGGTCTTCATCGCTGACTCCCTCGACACCCTACCCAGTCTGGACCTGGGCCGCGGTGGGTGTGTCGCCCGCGACCGTGGTGCGTCGCATGTCGCGCGGCTGGCTCTCGTCGTAGCGGCGCACGCGGTGCATCATCTGCCGGTTGTCCCACATGACGAGATCCCATGGGCGCCACGTGTGGACGTAGACAAACTTCGGTTGCGTGGCGTGCTCGTTCAGCTCCCGTAGCAGGATGCGCGCCTCCGCCATCGGAAGGCCGACGATACCCCCGGCGTGGGACGAAAGATAGAGCGATTTGCGGCCGGTCACCGGATGCGTGCGCACGAGCCGCTGGCGCACCGGCCGGAACATCGCCCGCTCCTCCTCCGAGTAGTCGAGCATGCCGAGCGAGCCGCGCGAGTACATTAGCGAGTGCTCGCACACGAGGTCCTCGATCTGCGCCTTCGTCGGCGCGTCGAGGGAATCGTAGGCCGCGCGCATGTCGGCGAACTCGGTGTTGCCGCCCACCGGATTCACCACGCGCGCCGAGAGCAGCGAATACTTGGCGGGGACCGCCCGGAACGAGCTGTCCGAGTGCCAGAGCATGTTCCCGAGGTTGAACAAACGCACCCGGGAGTCGCGATCCAGTGGCCTGCTATCCCGGCCGAGATTGGAGACGTCGTTCATGCCGACCTGGAGACGCTTGTCCTCAGGCTTGGTGATGTTGCCGCCCCGCGCGTCCTCCAGGGCACCGAAGTTGCGACTGAACGCCATCTGCTGCTCGTCGGTGATCCTCTGGTCGCGGAACACGAGGACGGCGTCGCGGTCCATCCCGGCTTCGATCGCCGCCACCTCGTCGGGCGAGAGCGGTCTGGTGATGTCGACGCCGGACACCTCGCCCACGAACACGGGATGGATCTGGCGAATGGACATGTTCATCGGAGCAAGCCTATCGTAACCCACGGACGCTCCAGATCGGCACCGGTCGTGCGAGCCCTTTTAGAGTGAGCGGGCCCACGTCCTCGGCTTCGATCATGTTCTCTACGGCCGCCGCGACCCGGGCCGAGACCAGGATCTGCCCGCCTCCGGCCTCGCCGCATAGCCGCGCCGCGAGGTTTGTAACTGTCCCGATCGCGCCGTAGTCCAGGCGGCCCTCGAAGCCGATGGCGCCGATGGTCGCGTAGCCCTGGGCGATGCCCACGCCGAGCGCCAGATCCCAGCCGCGCTTGCGCCAGCGCGCGGCGAGGCCCGCCAGGAGGTCCCGCATGGCGATCGCCATGCGGATCGCGCGCTCGGCCGGGTTCGGGATCTCGACCGGGTCGTTGAAGAAGATCATCATCCCGTCGCCGGTGAAGCGCTCCAGCGTGCCCTCGTGCTCCAGGATGAGGCGGCCCATCTCCGCGTGGTACTCGCGGAGCACGCCCATGACCTCTTCGGGCTCCGCCGTTTCGGCGAAGGCGGTGAAGCCGCGCAGGTCGACGAAGACGACGGTCACCTCGCGCCGATGGGTCTTGAGGGGATCGTCGGCTCCACCGACGACGATGAGCTCCGCGAGCTGCGGGGAGAAAAAGCGCTTGAGCCGACCCAGCCGCTCGAGCTGAGCGACCTGCTCGGCGACGCGCTGCTCCAGCGTCTGATTCCACTCCGCAAGCTCGCGGCGATGGCGCGCCTCCTGATCGTGCAGACGCTTTTTCTCGAGGCACGCTCCGATCCTGGCCTGTAGGAGCACCGGGTCGAACGGCTTCCCGAGATAGTCGTCCGCGCCCAGCTGGATGCATCGCACCACGCTGTCCAGCTCGTCCAGCGCCGAGATCATGAGCACCGGGATGTCGCGGAGCGAGTGGTTGGCCTTGAGCCGCTGGAGCACGGCGTAGCCGTCGAGGTCCGGCATCATGACGTCGAGGAGCACGAGGTCGACCGGCGCCGCGGCGAGCACGTCGAGCGCGGCGCGCCCGCCGGCCGCGGTCAGCACCTCGTAGCCCTGGCGTCGGAGGCGGCGGGAGAGCATGTCGCGGTTGTCCTCATTGTCGTCGACGACCAGGATCACGCCGCGGTGCTGCGCCTGCTGAGCGCTGCCGGATTCAGCGCTCACCGCCTGCCGCGCGCTCTCTTGAACCGGCCCACCACCCGGGCGCAGCAGCGCGTCGAGGCGTTCAGTGGCCGTCCGGATGCGGTTCAGGTCGGGAATCAGCGAGCCGGCGCCTGCCTCCGACGCCCGCCGGTGCAGTGCCTCGCCCGCCGAGCGAATGCGCTCGAGGGGCGCGCCCAGCGAGCCGCGCGCCGCCGCGAGGTCGGGTGGTCCCGTTTGTCCACGCGCCAGCACCTCGTTCAGCAGTCCAAGGAGCTGGCGAGCGTCGGCGCGGAGCGCGGCGAACCCGGCGGTCAAGTCGGGTTTGTCGCCGTCCTCCAGCTCTTCGAGGAGCAGCTCGGTGTAGCCGATGATGTGGTTCAGCGGCGTGCGCAGCTCGTGACGAAGCTGCGCAGCGGGGTCGATGCTCATGCGCCGGCGGCCCGCCCGAGCAGCGCCTCGATCTTCTCGATCAGCCGGGCGAGGTCGACGGGCTTGGTGTCGAAGTCGTCGCAGCCCGCTGCAATGGCTTTCTCGCGGTCGCCGGACATGGCATGCGCGGTGAGCGCGATCACCGGAATGC
>QHSU01000115.1 GCA_003220535.1 Candidatus Rokuibacteriota bacterium | reverse complement strand
CCTCGAGCACCTCGCGCACGGCGGCGCCCAGCGGGCCGTCGGCGTAGCGCTTCCACACCTCGAGATACTTGCGGACACCGTGGACCTCGATCGCCTCGAGCACCACATGGATGGCGGGCGCGCCAAAGAGCCGGCACACGGCGACGAGGAGGGCGAGCTTCAGCCGGCGGCCGGCGTCGAGCGTCGCGAGCGACTCCAGCCCGAAGAATCTCTGCCAGAAGGCGACGTGGCGCGTCTCGATCGGGATGAGGGCATCGAAGATGGGCTGCATGCGCGCCGGCGCGACGTCGCGCAGCGCGCGGTAGAGCGAGAGGTCGAAGATCTCGTCGAGGACGAGGCGGCGGCCGAGCCGCACGTCGACGCCCCCGGCAGGGGCGGACACGTTTACGGCTCCTCTCGAAGAAGGCGTTCGACTGCATCGACGAACGTCGCGGCATTCGCGATCACGCGCGCCGCCGTTTCAGGCGGCAAGTTCTCGACGAAGCCGTAGTCTCCTACTCCGCGCTGCTCGAACGCCTCGCGAAAGTCGATCGCGAGATTTTCTGGTAGTTTGCCAGGCCTGACGAACAGTCGAGTGAACTCGGAGATAACCGCAGAGTGCTTAGAGAACGTCAACCCCTCAACAATCAGCAGTGCCTCCGCCGCATAGAACATTGCGTAGTAGGCGCGACTGGTGGCGAAATCGTGATCGCCGCCATCGGTACTACGCCGGGCGTTGGCGAGACTTCGGCGCGCCTTTCCGAGCAGTACTTCCACTTCGGGCGTCATCAGACGATGCGGCCTTCACGACGGGCATTCACCAGGAGCGGCTGGCTGCCTCTCTCGAAGTCTTCACGCCCGACCGGCAGCGCGGAAATTACGACGCCATAATTTAAGAGAATCCGGCCGGCGAGCGGATTGATTCGTTCGAGCTCTTGTTGCACGTCTTGACAGTGATCGAGGATGACGAGCGTATCGACATCGGACGTCGACTGGGCGTCACCCCGGGCCCGTGAGCCATAGAGGACGACGCGATCGAGGCGTGGACCATACACCGCCCGCAGGTCACGCGCAAAGCTGTCGAGCGCCTTCCGCCAGTCGGCCTCTATCGGATTCGCCAGCTCCTCCGCTGCAGAGCGAAGAGCCTTCGGCGTATTCGTCGGCAGCGTGACGAGACGATAGGCCCAGCGTCCGTGACGGCCGTCGGCGTTCACCGCCGCGACCCATCTGTGGGCGGCCGCGACCTTGATCTGAGTGAGCGGATCGAAGCCCTTGGTCTCGAGAATTAGCGTGCCGACCTCGCGGCCTTGGCGGCTGACGCGCACGAGAAAATCCGGTACGTATTCCCGGCTCACCCCGTTGTGGGTGTACGGGACCGCGAAGCCGAGGTTGAAGTTCTTGACGAAGGCGACGACGTGCGGGTCCGTGTCGAGATAAAAGGCCGCCGTCTGCTCCCATCTCTCGGTATCCGACACCACGTAGTTGAGGTCACAGCGCGACGCTTCCCGCACGGGCTTAGAGGTCCAGAAATCCACGTCGCGGGTGCTGCCGTTGCCACGATGAGCCTCGTAGCGAGGGACTTCGGCGCTGTCGCCATCACCGGGCGTAACAGCGGCGACGAGCGCCTCGACGGCCCAGGAAAAGTACGGCTCCAGAAACACGTCGCGCCGGTCCGTTCGACCGCCGGGATCGACCTTGTCCTTCATGAATCGCCGGACGACCCGGAGCATCTGCGGGAACAGCGCCTGCGCCGGGAGCTCGCACGTCGGGTCGGCGGTATAGCGAGTGGTGAGCGCGCGAGCCAACTCGAACTCGAGCTCTTGCAGACGCTTCGTCCGCCGCCATGCACCGAGGGTGATGTCATCCGTTACGCCAGGGCCCAGGAGCGAAAGGCGACCGCCCTGCTCCGTCGACAAGCCCTTCACCTTCACTTCGTCCGGAATCTGCGTCGGGTCGAGGGGGATTACGGGCACGCGGTCCCACGCGACGCAAATTTCCGATGTGATCCGATGCGTGTAACCTTCGACACGCGGGAAGCGGATCTCGAAGGCATCGCGCTCGGGTGACAGCGCGTGCACATGCCAGACCTTCGGCGGCGGCGTGGCCATGCCGGGCGTCGCCTTCAGCGGGATCAGCTCGAAGGGCACGCCGTAGACCTTGGCGACCTCCTCGGCCGTGAGGTCGTGGTATTGAGACCGCCGCAGGGCGCGCCCCACGACCTGCTCGCACAAGAGCTGCGACTCGAACGGACGCAAGCCGACAATGTGCGTGACCGTCGTCGCGTCCCAGCCCTCGGTCAGCATGGCGACAGAGACGATGCAGCGGACGTCCCGTCCAGGGGGCACGGCCGCCTCGATTTTGACGCCACCGACCTCATCGGCCTTGCGATTGAGCCGGTCGACCAGCTCCGCGTATTCGTCGGGTGGATTGCCGCCAGGCCACTCCAGCTTCCCGACGGTTTCAAGGACGAACCTGAGCCGCCGGCTTTCGTCGGTCTTCGCCACACCCTGCGACAGATCTTCGACAACCCGGGAATCGATCCGGACCGTGTACTCCTTGCCTCCTCGGTGGCGCCATTCTTCGAGCGGTGGCGCGGCCCCGTCCCCGGTGCCGGTGATCCATTCATAGACGACCCTCGCCAGCCGCGTGTCGCGACACACCACGATGAAGACGGGTGGCAGGGGCGGACGACGGCCAGCGACCGTGTCGCTGGCCCACTGTTGAAAAGTTTCGGACCATAGGCCAGCAAGCTGGGCGATCGGCTGCTGCGCCCACTTGAGCACCGCTTCGGGCTTCACCTGCCCACGCTTGCCGCCTTTCTCGCCGGCCGTCAGCTTCTTCTCGACGATCCATTTCCACACGTTGAAATACGCAGGAATCTCCGCGCCAGTCGTGTCCTGGACCGGGAGTTGCGGAATCTTCACGAGTCCACTCTCGATGGCGTCGATCAGACCGAAGTCGGACACGATCCACGGGAAGGGGCGCCCCGGCTCCGCGCCGCTACGGTTGAGGTAGAACGGCGTCGCAGAGAGATCCACGCACACGTTCACACCGCGGACACGATGGATGCGGTCGAGCCCTTCGATCCAGACCGTCGCCTCGCGGCGATCGATCTCAGCGAGCTCGTCCTCGTCTTCGGACTCGATCGCGTCGGCGTGGCGGATGCGGTACGCGTGGTGCGCCTCGTCGTTGAGGATCAGGACGTTGCCCTTGCTAGCGACGTCCTTGCCGAGAACGCGTTTGACCAGAGCACTATCCGATTCGACACCGCGCTGAACGACCCGGGCGCCGACACCGCCGACCTGGTTCAGATCCTGTGGCGCGAGCACGTGCCAGTTGCGGATCAGCACATGTCCCTTGCGGACATCGCTCATCAAATGCGGTGGGACGAGGTCGCGCGTCCGGTAGAGGCTCGCCTCGCCCCGATGTGGGTCGAGCTCCTGGAGCCGGTCGCGAATCGTGACATTGGGACAGAGGATGAGCACAACGTCGGAGAACCGTTTGTCGCTGCGATCCGCGATCTTGTTGAGGATGCTCCACGCCGCGAGCGCGGCCATGACCGTGGTCTTGCCGCTGCCCGTCGCCATCTTGGCGGCATAGCGGACGAACGCGCCGGGTTCGTCGTCTGGAATGGTGAGTCCCTGGCGAAAATCCGGCCGCGCTTCAATGAGGAAGATGACGGTTTGAACCGCTTCTCGCTGGCAGAAGAACAGCCGGCGCTCACGACCGTCCCGCTGCCAGTAGCCGAGCAACTCCGCAGTAACCCCGGTTACCCCGAGATATCCTGAGCTGCGCCACGCCGCTACCCGAGCGCGGATGTCGTTGACGAGATCGAGGCGCACTCTGGTCCCGACATCATCCGCAGCGCCGGCGCCGGTCGACCGTCCGGGAGGCCGATAGAAGTAGCAGGCTTCCCGGCGCCCCTGCGCCTTCACGGGCGGCTGCCCCTTTTCGATCACCCAGTGCGCGGTCGGCTCCGCATAGGGGTCGCAGATGATCGGCTGAATGACCTCGTTGAACTGGGTCATCCGCTCAGCGCTCGGTCTCCGCCTGGTCGACGGGCAGCACGACCATCAACTCATTGCCGCGATCGTCGATCACCTTGACGGCGATCTTCTTGAATTCGCCCGCCGTGAACGGTTCGCTTGTCGTTCCCGCGAGGTGCTCCCAGACCGCATCGTCGTAAGTCGCACGCAGCGCGCGCTTAAGAGCATCCCACGCGCTCGTCCGCGGAAAGAACGCCTGGGAGACGTGAAACACGAGGTCGTCGTAATCGGTGTCGAGCAACCACGCAGGAACATCATCACCCTTGCGATGCTCGGTCTGCATAGTTACGGGATCGAACGTGTCGAGTCCACGCAGCTCGACCTGATACAACGGCCCATCGGCGTTCTTCTTTTTGAGGCGAAGAAGACGGACGTCAGGCTCTCCTGTGACCGCGAAAATCTGGCTCGCTCGCGTTGTCTTCAGCAAATCGCCCATCAGCAGGTCCATCGTCGCCTGAACGTAGGTCGCGGGAATGCCGACCGCGTCTTCACAACTCTGAATGAGCTTGCTTGCGCCAGGCTGGATGGCGAAACCGATGACAAAGAGCCTGGCGTAGTTCTTGAGATTCGCTTCCCTCGCGGCAGCGAAAACCATCTGCTCGGTGACGGGTCCATGCTCGGGACCGAAGATGAAGGAAACCGGCTTGCCTCCAGTGCCGTCGATCTCTGCTTCGGCGTGTAGCGAGATGGCCTTGGCCGGGCGCCGGACGTTCTTCACACCGACGGTCTGCCCCTTAGGCAGCCGCAATACAGGCGAACGGCGCAGGACCTCGATCATTCTTTCGATCGGGTCGGCAACATATTGACCCTCGCGGTCGGACACCCCGCGGGGCTGCACTTCGATCGTGGTGGGAATCGTAGCTTCGACGACGAAAGGCCCTGTCACGCGCGTGGTACCTTCCACCTCCTCTGGACGATTTACGACAAGAATCTCATCAGGCTGTTCATCATTGGCGACGACACCACGCGTCACAACTCGAACGATGCCGCCATTCTGTCGGCCCCGTGCATCGCTCTTGTGGCCGTACACAAAACCGCCCAGCGGACCCCGGGGTGGCGAAAGCAGCTCAAAATATGGAAATGTGGCGGTAAGAAGGCGCTGTCGAGCTAATGCCAATGGCACACGACTCGTATCAGTTGTGATCCATCGGCGCCCCCATTGTTCCGAAACATAGGCCGACGTTCCAGATCCACAGGTCGGATCGAAGACTAGATCTCCAGGGCGAGTCGTCATAAGAATGCAGCGCTCAATGACCCGATTACTTGTTTGAACTGCATAGATCTTGTCGCTTGGGGCTGACGTATCCGACCACATATTCGTAAGTTGGGATACGGGATTGTCCGAAAGCTTCAGGACGTATCGGAGAGTTTCTCCGTCTTCATATGGTTCGATACGATTTGCATTGATCAGCCGCTGCATTCCCTGAGAATTCGTGAACCAGCTGTTGCCCTCAGGCGGCTCATAGCGCTTATCTCGGAACGTTACAGGGAACAGTCCAGTCCGGTTAACCCCTACTGGATACAAAGACATCAGTTGAAATGGGACGGCACCGGCTGGAAGCAATTCGTGATTGTTGATTTCGTCCCTAGACATCTTTCGCCGTGTCCCGTCGGCCAATTCGACATAATTCCAATGCGTGTCGCCTTCGACGTCGACCTCTTTGTACAGTCTCTGAAAGAAAACACGGTCGACGTCCTTCGCGTACCACAACAGATAGTCACAAATACTTTCGACGAATCGGGCACCGAGAGGCATCGTTTTCTTCCGAAATGGAATAATGGCGATGAAATTCTCCTGCCCGAAGACCTCGTCTAGAACCTCGCGGACGTGATGAAGATTTTCATCGTTTATCTGGACAAACATGCTGCCGGTTCGCCCAAGGAGCTCCCGACAAAGCAAGCTGCGGTCCCGCAAATACGACAGATACGAATGCGCGCCTAATTGCCAAGTATCGCGATAGGCCTGAACAGTTTCTGGTTCACGACTCAACTCGTAATCATCACCGTGCTTAACCGAACGGGCGCGAATGAATGGCTGGAAGTTCGAACCGAACTCAACACCGTACGGCGGATCCATATAGATCATCTGGACTTGGCCGCCGAGGCCCTCGTATTGAAGGAGGCTGTTCATGACCACAAGACTGTCGCCCAGAATGAGACGGTTCACCCAGGGCGTCGGGTGCTCGTAGGCTTTCAGCAGACGATCGGCCACGTCGAGCTCTTCATCGGCGAAGAGGGACAGGCTCTGCTGCCGGTCGCGCTTGTGCGATTTGATCGACTGAAGGATGGCCTGTGTTGAGAGCCGTTCGTGGACGAAGAGGGGCAGCGTTGGAACATCGAACGCCGCGCGCTCGGCCTTGCCCGTCCAGTTCAGGAACGGGCGGGACATCCGCTTCAGCTCGGCGGCGGCAACCTTGGCTTCCGTCAGATCTTTGGCCCGCTCAATCTGCGCGATGAGGGACTCGCCGCGCTCACGGTCCGCGTTGACGTCCCAGGATAGGGCGGGGTCGAGGCTCGGGTCGTAGCGATACTTCTTTGGCAGTTTTTTCGCTTTGAACTGCGCCTGGAAGCCTACGTCGGGCCGGAGGAGAAGCTTCTCCTCTTCGTGGCGGTAGGTCTGCGGAGACTTGCCGTTCCCTGACGCACGGGCACGGGGAGACGGAGGCTTCGCCTCGGCTTTCGCCTTGCGCCGTTTCAGCCTCCGTACCTCCCAGGCGAGCTCGACCGTCGCATGTTACGGGGAACTATAGCGCGAACCTCTACAGCTTGCTGCTTTGCCGCGTTCGAGCGCCGGCTTCGCCGGCGCAACCCTTGCTCTGGGGGGAGGCACGGAGGAGCGCGCCGCAGGCGCGCGACGACGGTCGGAAGGGGGGCAAAGCCCCCCTCCGAGGCACTACAGCTTGCCGCCGCTCTTCTGCCAGTCCTCCAGGAACTTCTTGAGCCCGATGTCGGTGAGCGGGTGCTTGATCAGCTGCTGGAGCACGCTGAACGGCATGGTGGCCACGTG